>OZ244833.1:2885000-4108078 GCA_965220535.1 Gammaproteobacteria bacterium
GTGACCAAGCGTATACGGTGGATGCCTTGGCGACAACAGGCGATGAAGGACGTGGCAGCCTGCGAAAAGCCTCGGGGAGCTGGCAAGCAAGCTTTGATCCGGGGGTGTCCGAATGGGGAAACCCGACTTGGATAACCAAGTCATCGATATCTGAATCCATAGGGTATCGAAGCAAACCCGGGGAACTGAAACATCCAAGTACCCGGAGGAAAAGAAATCAACCGAGATTCCCTAAGTAGTGGCGAGCGAAAAGGGAATAGCCCAGCACAATTTAGCATGCCAAACTAGCGGAACGGTCTGGAAAGTCCGGCCATAGAGGGTGATAGCCCCTTACGCGAAAGGTGGTATGTGGAACTAGGTGTGCGAAAGAGTAGGGCGGGACACGTGTTATCCTGTCTGAACACGGGGGGACCATCCTCCAAGGCTAAATACTCGTTGTCGACCGATAGTGAACCAGTACCGTGAGGGAAAGGTGAAAAGAACCCCTGTTAGGGGAGTGAAATAGAACCTGAAACCGTATACGTACAAGCAGTGGGAGCCCGCTTCGGCGGGTGACCGCGTACCTTTTGTATAATGGGTCAGCGACTTGCTTCTCAGTGGCGAGCTTAACCGTCTAGGGTAGGCGCAGGGAAACCGAGTCTTAATAGGGCGATTCAGTCGCTGGGAGCAGACCCGAAACCGGGCGATCTACCCATGGCCAGGGTGAAGGTGCGGTAACACGCACTGGAGGCCCGAACCGTAAGATGTTGAAAAATCTTCGGATGAGCTGTGGGTCGGAGTGAAAGGCTAATCAAGCCCGGAGATAGCTGGTTCTCCCCGAAAGCTATTTAGGTAGCGCCTCGTGTTTCACTCTCGGGGGTAGAGCACTGTTTCGGCTAGGGGGCCATCCCGGCTTACCAAACCGATGCAAACTCCGAATACCGAGAAGTGCAATCACGGGAGACAGACGGCGGGTGCTAACGTTCGTCGTCGAAAGGGAAACAACCCAGACCGCCAGCTAAGGTCCCGAAATCATGACTAAGTGGGAAACGATGTGGGAAGGCATAGACAGCCAGGAGGTTGGCTTAGAAGCAGCCATCCTTTAAAGAAAGCGTAATAGCTCACTGGTCGAGTCGGCCTGCGCGGAAGATTCAACGGGGCTCAAGTCATGTACCGAAGCTGCGGATGCATGCTCGCATGCATGGTAGGGGAGCGTTCCGTAAGCCTGCGAAGGTGTGTCGTGAGGCATGCTGGAGGTATCGGAAGTGCGAATGCTGACATGAGTAACGATAAAGCGGGTGAAAAACCCGCTCGCCGAAAGCCCAAGGGTTCCTGCGCAACGCTAATCGGCGCAGGGTGAGTCGGCCCCTAAGGCGAGGCCGAAAGGCGTAGTCGATGGGAAACAGGTTAATATTCCTGTACCTCTTGTTACTGCGATGGGGAGACGGAGAAGGCTAGGCCATCCGGGTGTCGGATGTCCCGGTTCAAGCGTGAAGGGAGTCGCTCCAGGAAAATCCGGAACGGCAATCCCGAGGCGTGATGTCGAGGTCTTCCTTCGGGTTGACCGAAGTGGTTGATGCCATGCTTCCAAGAAAATCCTCTAAGCTTCAGGTAACAAGAGACCGTACTCGAAACCGACACAGGTGGGCAGGGTGAGAATCCCAAGGCGCTTGAGAGAACCCTCGTGAAGGAACTAGGCAAAATAGCACCGTAACTTCGGGAGAAGGTGTGCCTTTGTTGGTGAAGAGACTTGCTCTCGGAGCCGATGGGGGCCGCAGTGACCAGGTGGCTGCGACTGTTTACTAAAAACACAGCACTCTGCAAACTCGAAAGAGGAAGTATAGGGTGTGACGCCTGCCCGGTGCCGGAAGGTTAATTGATGGGGTCAGCCCTCGGGCGAAGCTCTTGATCGAAGCCCCGGTAAACGGCGGCCGTAACTATAACGGTCCTAAGGTAGCGAAATTCCTTGTCGGGTAAGTTCCGACCTGCACGAATGGCGTAACGATGGCCACGCTGTCTCCACGAGGGACTCAGTGAAATTGAACTCGCTGTGAAGATGCAGCGTACCCGCGGCAAGACGGAAAGACCCCGTGAACCTTTACTACAACTTCACACTGACCTTTGAATATGCTTGTGTAGGATAGGTGGGAGGCTTCGAAGCGATGACGCCAGTTGTCGTGGAGCCATCCTTGAAATACCACCCTGGTATCTTCGGAGGCCTAACCTAGGCCCGTCATCCGGGTCGGGAACAGTGTGTGGTGGGTAGTTTGACTGGGGCGGTCTCCTCCCAAAGAGTAACGGAGGAGCGCGAAGGTGCCCTCAGTGCGGTCGGAAATCGCACGGTGAGTGTAAAGGCAGAAGGGCGCTTGACTGCGAGACATACAAGTCGAGCAGGTGCGAAAGCAGGCCTTAGTGATCCGGTGGCTCTGTATGGAAGGGCCATCGCTCAACGGATAAAAGGTACTCCGGGGATAACAGGCTGATACCGCCCAAGAGTTCATATCGACGGCGGTGTTTGGCACCTCGATGTCGGCTCATCACATCCTGGGGCTGTAGCAGGTCCCAAGGGTATGGCTGTTCGCCATTTAAAGTGGTACGCGAGCTGGGTTTAGAACGTCGTGAGACAGTTCGGTCCCTATCTGCCGTGGGCGTTGGAGACATGAGGGGAGCTGCTCTTAGTACGAGAGGACCGGAGTGGACGTACCTCTGGTGTTCCGGTTGTCACGCCAGTGGCATTGCCGGGTAGCCAAGTACGGAAGGGATAACCGCTGAAAGCATCTAAGCGGGAAGCCCACCCCAAGATGATGTCTCCCTGGATCCTCGAGATCCCTGAAGGACCCTTGAAGATTACGAGGTTGATAGGCCAAGTGTGGAAGCGCAGTAATGCGTGAAGCTGATTGGTACTAATTGTCCGTGAGGCTTGACCATATAACACCCAAGCGATTCTTTCGTCAGGCCGAGCGATCGGCATGATCGATTCGTTCTCGGTGTTGTGAGATACCAGCGTTGCGATATACCTTTGCATTTCATGACAACTCTTCTTTCTTTTTTGCGAATATCCGGTTTGGTTTGGTGGCAATAGCGAGTGGGAACCACCCGAATCCATATCGAACTCGGTAGTGAAAACGCTCAGCGCCGATGATAGTGTGAGGCCTCCTCATGTGAAAGTAGGACACTGCCAAGCCTTTTATATTCCGATATTCGCACCCATCCCGAAACGGCGATCTTCGGTATCCACGTGATACCAAAGGTCGCCGTTTTTTTATTGTCGGGGTCTTGTCGATGATCCCCGGCAAAGAGCGACCGCACGATCTCCATCTAGTATCGTATCGAGTCCATCCCGATACGAATCGACGAGGGCAAACGATATGGCAATCGCCCCCGTTTTTTCGTGCCATCGAAATTGGTCGGCCTTCGGCGTTCTCGGGCGGTTGGAACTCGCGGATCGCATCGCTTTTCCGGGAGGGTGTTATGTACCCAAGTCATATATCCAAGAGTCGGCACGGGCTTTTATCGAAAGGGGGGCGAGCCGTCCGTCTATCGAGTTTTTTTCGGCAGAGATATCGGGGCTTTGGCCAAGGGCCTGACGGTCGCACCGAGTCGATGACGGTTTTTCAGCGACAGACCCTCGCTCCAATCGACGAACCCGCTGCCGAAACGAAGCATTTCAAGCGAATCGAATGCCGAGCCGATCCCCCGCCCCAGAGTTATTCGAGACACCTCTCAAGACCTGATCTTATGGGATGACGTAGGGGCTTCATGATGAAAAAGAAGAATGCCGACCACGCCGGTGCCATGGCTGCGAAGAGCTCGCGAGGAGGGGACCGGTCTTCGACCGGTCAACAAAAACGACGACATCGTGTAAGCCAAGAGGCTGCGATGCCGGTGGTTCACGATGATGGCGTGGAAAAGACCAGGGATGATCTCGAGAGGCAAGTCAAAAGAGATATCGAGATTGCCTTTCTTCGACGGTGAGGCGTGACTGAAAAAGCGTAGACAAAGCACTATAATCATCGGGGAAATAGCTTTATCTGGGAAATGGATAACAATTCATTCTTCGCTCTTTTCCGGGAGCCGGCTATCGTGAATACCCCCCCCCCCCCCCCCCCGAATTTATTAGACGTCAAATAACGAATTCGTCTCTCCCTAAGCCGTCGTTGGCTTTTTCGGCCGAGCCGATCGCAGCCGAATTGATCGCTTTATGCTTGCTATCGTTATTGACGCTCGTTCCTCTCTTTCCTCATTCCGTAGCCGCACAAGGCGATCCGCCCCCGGCCATCGTCGTGAGTCCCGGCACTTTGAATATCGACGAAGGCGATAGGTCTTATCTCCAATACGGCGGCTTTTTTACCGTCGAGATAAAGCCGGCGTCGACAGAGAGAGTCGTAGTAAATCTGATAATCGACAATAGCGATGTCATCATCTCCACGACCGACATAACAATCTTCCCCGGCGCCGCCGCGCAGTCAGTCAGAGTCAGAGCGCCGCACGACGCCGACAACCAAAACGAAACCGCCACTATCACCCTCAGCACCGCCAGCATCACGACACCTGATGTCACGGTAGAAGTCAACGTCAAAGACGACGACCCCCCATCCGGCAATATCGTGCTCGACAATACCGATACGCTGACCGTCAACGAAGGCAGCACCGCCACCTTCACCGTCAAACTCGATACCGAGCCCGACGCCGATGTCACCGTGGCGATAACGAGCGCCGATACCGATGCCGTGACGGTCTCTCCCGCCACGCTGACCTTCACCGACGAAGACTACGACAAGACGCAGACGGTCACCGTCACCGGGGTCGAAGACGACGACTACAACGATGTGGCGTCGGTCATTCTCACCTTGAGCGCGACCGGCGGCATCGACGCCGACGATGCGACCAAGACGGTCACCGTCGTCGACGACGAGCCCCCCCCGGCCATCGTCGTGAGTCCCGGCACTTTGAATATCGACGAAGGCGATAGGTCTTATCTCCAATACGGCGGCTTTTTTACCGTCGAGATAAAGCCGGCGTCGACAGAGAGAGTCGTAGTAAATCTGATAATCGACAATAGCGATGTCATCATCTCCACGACCGACATAACAATCTTCCCCGGCGCCGCCGCGCAGTCAGTCAGAGTCAGAGCGCCGCACGACGCCGACAACCAAAACGAAACCGCCACTATCACCCTCAGCACCGCCAGCATCACGACACCTGATGTCACGGTAGAAGTCAACGTCAAAGACGACGAGCTCCCCTCGGGCAATATCGTGCTCGACAATACCGATACGCTGACCGTCATCGAGGGCAGCACCGCCACCTTCACCGTCAAACTCGATACCGAGCCCAGCGAAGATGTCACCGTGGCGATAACGAGTGCCGATACCGATGCCGTGACGGTCTCTCCCGCCTCGCTGACCTTCACCGACAGCGACTACGACGAGACGCAGACGGTCACCGTCACCGGGGTCGAGGACGACGACACCACGGACGACTCCGGCACCATCACTTTATCCGCCTCGGGCGGGATCGACGCTCCCGACTTGATGAAATCGGTCTCCGTCACCGACGACGACGCCCCATCTGGAACGATTCAGGTCACCCCTTCGGGCAGGTTGAACATCGCCGAGGGCGGCTCGGCGACCCTATCCGTCAACCTCAGCACTGCGCCGAACGCCGACGTGACGATTTCTCTTTCGAAAACGAACTCCGACATCACCCTTCGCCCGACTTCGCTGACCTTCACCGCATCGAACTTCCGAGCCGCGCAATCGGTTCGCGTCACCGCCGCCGATGATGCCGATACCGCGAACGACTCCGCCACGATTACCCTCACCGCTTCGGGCGGCATTACCGCGCCGCAGGTGACGAGGTCGGTCTCCGTCGCCGATAACGATGCCCCGTCGGGCACGATTCAGGTCACCCCGTCGGACAGGCTGAACATCGCCGAGGGCGGCTCGGCGACCCTATCCGTCAGCCTCGACACCGCCCCGAATGCCGACGTGACGATCTCTCTTTCGAAGACGAACTCCGACATCACCCTTCGCCCGACTTCGCTGACCTTCACCGCATCGAACTTCCGAGCCGCGCAATCGGTTCGCGTCACCGCCGCCGAAGACGCCGATACCGCGAACGACTCCGACACCATCACCTTCGAAGCGTCGGGCGGCATTGACGCTCCCGACGTGACGAAGGCGGTCTCCGTCGCCGATAACGATACCCCGCCGCCCCCGACGACTCCGCCCCCGCCACCCTCCCCGCCCCCCTCTCCCTATACGGGAGGGATCGAAGTTACTCCCGCGGGACCCTTCGAGATCGCCGAAGGAGGGCGATTCGCTTTCTCCCTCCGGCTCACCGAGCAGCCGGATTCGAATGCGAAGATCGACCTTTCGACCTCGAACCCCGACCTGTCTCTCCTCCCGAACGCCATCACCTTCGCTCCGAGCCACTGGGCTCGGTTCGTCGAAGTCTCCCTCCACGCCTCCGAGGATGCCGACTCGGAGGACGAGACGGGAAGGGTGATCTTCAAAACCGGGAGTCGGGATATCTCCTCGATCTCCGTTTCCATCACGGATGACGATAACGAAGAGGGTGACCGGCAGCCGATCAAAAGCCACGCTCTCGCCCTCCCGCCGCCGGAGTCGGGGGATAGCGCAACCCTTCGGATTCGGTGCAAGCAGGGGAGCGCGTGCTCCGTCGCCTTCGATTGCACCGCCCAAGAGACCGGGGAAGTCTTCGAAGGAAGGTTGCCCGAGCCCATCCCCGCTTGGGGGGCGGTGTCTTTGTCATCACGAGATATCCAAAGCTATACCGGAGGCGAGTCTTGGGCAGGCTGGTCAGACAAGGGACGGCTGGGATGCGCCCTTAGGAGCAGCGCGACGATCGGCTCGCAAGTCTGGACCCGTTCGGGGTCCGGCGTGCTCGTCAACAACAGCGCGTTCATTCGCAGCGTTTTCAACGGCAGGGAATACCGAGCGGATATCGAATCGATCCCCTCCCTCGACTCTTTCGACGAGTCGAATATCCGGATTCGCTGCGATTCGGACGAGGCGCACTGCGACGATTTTCGCTTCGTCTGCTATACCGACGACGGAGCGAAGTACGAAACGACCTTCGATGGTTTGGCTCGCAAAAGGACGATCCACCTGCAATCGCAAAGCTTGGCGACAAGGCTCGGGATTCGTTGGCAAGAGTGGGGACTGACTTGCGAGGTTCGCTCGAACGGCAGTTTCACCGCCCAAGTGCTGACCCGCACCGGCGGGGGCGGGGCTTTGGTCAACAACAGCGCGACGGGAGTGCGATAAGGGGCGGCAAACCCCTGTCTTTTTCATCTCCTCTCGCGTGAGCCCCCGAGAAAGCGCATTCTTCGAACTTGAAATTTCGTCGACGGCGCTCATCGCCCTTTCGAAAGGGGCAGGACGCAACCATCGGAGCCGGTCGAGAACGGCCGGCTGCGGGAATGCTTCGGGCCAGAACTCCCCCGCCCTAGAGTTATTGGGATAAAGGAGTGACTTCACGATGAAAAAAGAGCATGCCAAGCACGCAGGAACCAAAGCCGCGAAGCCGTCGCTTGGAGAGAGTCGGTCTTCGGCCGGGAAGCTACGAATGACAGCCTCGCGTAGACGAAGAGACTGCGGTGCGGGTGATGAAGGGTGAGGACATGGAGCTCATCGCCCGGAGTTTCTTAGGTGTCGGCAGCCGATGTCAGCCGCCGGCGAGAGAGGGTTATCGAAGTGAGTCTGTATAGCTTGATAGATTGCAGTCTCGTGCTCGCGACGCCCTATATGTGGAGAACAACCGGCTGCGCACCAAGTTGGGCGAACAGACCATGACGATCGATCTTCTTGACGAGAAGTTGGAGGCCGGCCGCCCTTTTGTGTGGTAGAGGTCGCAGCGATGAGCGCCGCGTTGTCGATCTCCACAAGAAAGCCCTACGGTGTTTCGCGGGTCTGCCGGGTCTGGAAGATGAGTCGCTTCGGCGTGTACCGCAAAGCGGGGTCGGACAGCCAAGTCCCGCGCCGCTGGCTTAGGTCCATGCGGGCCGATGCCCGATCCGGAACCGGTCGAAAAGACCAGGCAGGTGATCGCGGACAGTCCCGTTCCATGGCGAGGGCTATCTCAAGGTGCGGGCGCACTGGCAACGCGAGAAGATTCACCCATCGAAGGCCCGGCTTTTGCGACTCATGCGCGAGAACGATTCGCTCGCCAAGCCATACCGAGGACCGCAATGGCCCTCGGGCTCATGATGGAATAATCGTGCCTTCGAGGATCGATGAGATGTAGGGCACGGACATGACAAAGATCGTTCTCGGGACTTAGCAGCAGGTCTGCGTCTTCGTGGCGGTCGCCCGTTGTTCGGCGAGTTGCGCAGGTGAAGCGCACGGCCACGCGAGGCATGCTTTTTGAAGCGTTGGAACCGGTCCGCCAAGGGGTGCGGGAGTGCTTCGAGGTCATCGGCGAGAGGGTGGCGACAGGATTGACTATCCGTCATGACAACGGCTCGCAGTCCATCGGTCGCGACCTCCTTTGGCGAGATCTATGGGGTGATATCTCTGGGGCGAAATCTCTGGGGCAAGGATCGCCTCGTCGCCGTCCTTTGTCCGTTCCCGAAGAAAGCAATGGTTATGCCGAGCGATTCATCCGTACCTTGAAGGGGAGCTTGCTCTGGCTAAAACCCTTGTGGACCATCGAAGCGTTGCAGCAGGCACTGCAGGAGTTCAAGGATCGCTACAACCGGCTCTGGTTGATCGAACGCCACGGACAACGCTCACCGAGCCAGTTCAGGCGATGGGCGGTGGAAGAAGGGCGATGGACGAAACCCGGACGGCCGCATAAGATTCGAAAGTGTCTCGATAACCCTAGGACGCTACACCCTGAAGGGCGAGTGAAGGGGCACTCCAGAAGAGGTGCCCCGTGGTGGGCGGGAAATCAACCTTCATTGCATAAAGAATCTGTCGTATAGAATACAAAGCCCGGCAAGTCTTAAGGCTTGAAGGTGCAGTCGCTTATCCATCCGCATGGTTTCCGCATGGGTTGCCGAGAAACCTGATAACGATGGGCTTTTTGTTTCGATAGCACCCTTCTTTGACGGTTTCGCTTCGGATAAAGGTTCTAGCTTTCGGACGGGTGTCGCAGTAAATGCTTTCCGTATCCATGACGGCATACTCGTTTCTTCGCCTCGAATAATATCGAAAACAAGAGAAGACCTACTAAGATGATTTCATTGTTTGTCTCCTTTGACGATGATTATTTGTATGAAAAAGTGCGCTTTCTATATTCCTCGATCGTGATCGGGGTATAGAAATTGTCTCCACTATCCTTCGGCCCGAATCCCAGTCTCTTTCGCTCTAGATGGGCGTCATCTTCCGTCAGATGATAGCTGACAAGTCGAATAACGCGACCATTGAATCCGTCAGCCTCTATAAGGACCCATTTTGCATCCTTCGGTTTTATAGATGACTGCATTTCTGCCCGCATTGAATTTTTCTCCTATCCTTGATTCATCGAATGCCTCATAGCCTGAGCTATTTTCTCTTGCTGACTTTTAGTGCAAACGCCTTTCTCCTTTGTTTATTGGAGTCAGCGAAAGAGCCGCCATGCTCGGTGCGGCTATGGCGGTTTGTTTATTTCAAGCGATGCGGTCTTCGGAAGAAATCGCAAGGGCGGTGTGCGAAGCCTGATGTCTAGGGAGGGAGTCGGGTGAAAGACGAGGGCATGAATATATCCGCTCCCTCGTCTTATATCGTGGGGCTATTCGCTTTGTCCGATGACATCCTTTATTTCCCGTACACCATTTCCGGTAGCCAGAGCACGATCTGCGGAAAGAGGATGATCAGGATGAGCCCCAAGAGCTGGATGAGCATGAACTGCATCATGCCGATATAGATATCCTTCAAATCCCATTGCGGCACCACTCCTTTGAGGAAGTACGCGGAGAGGGCGACCGGTGGCGAAAGCCATGCGGTTTGCAGGTTCACCGCGACCAATATTCCGAACCAAGTCAGGTTGATATCCATTTTTTCGAGCAAGGGGATCAAGATCGGGACGATGATCAGAACGATCGGAACCCATTCCAGCGGCCAGCCGAGCAAGAAGATCAGCACCATCACGATGATCAACACTTCGATCTGGGTGAGATCGAAAGAGATCAACAAGTTGGTCAGCATCGTGGGGGTGCCCAGCCTCGAGAACACCGCTCCGAAGAAGTTGGAGGCGGCGACGAGGAAGAGGATGAGCACCGTGATTTCGAGGGTCTTGATCAGCGCATCTTGGAATTTGGCGGGGGTCATCCGGCGATAGCCGAGGGTCATCAGCAAAGCGCCGAAGGCCCCGCATGCCGCCCCCTCGGTCGGGGTCGCCCAGCCGAGCAGGATCGATCCCAAGGCGAAGGAAACCAGCATCGCCGGGGGAACGAGCCCCATATAGAACTCCACCCAGACATCGCTGATATAAAACCCGAAAGGCCGATTCCTTTTCAGCCAAAAATGGACTCGGCGGATCGCAAGACCGACCCCGACCCAAGCGGCGAGATGGAGCAGCATGGATAGAAAACGCGAAAGGATGTCGTCGCCCGGGAGGAGGGCGGAGGTCATGATCCGCACCACTATCGTCGCGGCGACAAATGCGATGATCGGCACGACGATGGCGGCGACGAATTCGAGCCACATCTTGCCGGAGTTCTCCGGCCGTTCGGATTCGGGCAAGGGCGGGCCGAGGCTGGGATCGAGCCAGCAGCGCACCAAGGCATATCCGGTATAAAGACAGGCGAGCATGATGCCGGGAACGATGGCGGCGGCGAAAAGATCCGTCACCGGCACTTCCAGCACCGGGCCCATGACCACCAGCATGATCGAAGGGGGTATCAATATCCCCAAGGTGCCGCCGGCGGTGATGGTGCCGGCGGCCATGCGCACGTCGTAGCCGGAGCGGTTCATGGTTTTCGCCGCCATGATCCCCAAGATGGTCACCGAGGCTCCGACGATCCCGGTGGCGGCGGCGAAGATGGTGGATACGAACAGCACCGCGATATAGAGCGAGCCGCGGGTGCTGGAGA
Organism: Gammaproteobacteria bacterium; assembly: GCA_965220535.1. GTDB lineage: Bacteria > Pseudomonadota > Gammaproteobacteria > HK1 > HK1 > HK1. The sequence continues at coordinate 2,896,021 of OZ244833.1, forward strand.
GGATCATCTGCACCGAGCGGAAGAGTCTTTCCATCAACCCCGCCTGCTCCATCAAAATGCCCATGAAGATGAACAAGGGCACGGCGGCGAGGGTCTGCTCCAGCATGACGCTGTTGAACTGGAGGGTCATCAAATAAACGACCAGATCCGGCCCGAAACCCCAAGCGCCGAATACCAAGCCCAAAAAGATCAAAGTGAAGGAGATCGGGAAGCCGACGAAGATCGCCAGCAGCATGATCGCGATCATGATGAATCCGATGGTCTCGGGGCTCATACGAAACGACTCCTCACGGCCATCGATTGGTACGCATCGCGTAGATGCATTTCAGCAACTCCGATATCCCTTGCAAAATCAGGAAGGCGGCACCGGCGGGCATCGCGGTTCTTACCGGAGCCACCGGCGCCATCCAAGCGGTATCCATGCTGAGTTCCCACGACAGCCATGCCGATCCGGCATATTCGAAGGAAACCCAGAGGAAATAGCCCATCGCAGGGAAAAAGAACAGGAGGTAGAGAAAGGCATCGACCAAGGCCTGACTCCTTGGCGACCACTGGCGATAGATGAAATCGGCGCGGATATGCACTCCGCGCATCAAGGCATAGCCGGCTCCCGCCATGAACAGGGCGCCGCTTAGCATCCGGCTGGTATCGTAGGCCCAGATGGTCGGAGCGATGAAGAGCTTGCGAGCCACCACCTCCCAGACCATGGCGATCATCAGCGGCACCAGCATCCAGCAGAAGATGCGTCCGCACCACAGACTGAAAATATCGATGCCCGCGATGCAAGAGCGCATCCAAGGAGCCATATCGTCGGGGAGGACGCCCGGAGCGGCTCGGCGCTCGGCGATCATCTCATCGGTCGTGTCGAGAGAGTCGATCGCCGGGCCTCGCTCGATCTCCTTCTCCGCTTCTTTGCTCACACAACCTCCCCCGCTCGAAGCATTCGTTGTCGAGTCCCGTCGGGATCGCTTTCGCTATCCGGTCGGGCACGCCGTTCGTTCGAAGAAGAATCGGCGCGGTCTTGCACCTTTCGGGCTGTGAATATCATCGACGAAATGCCATGACGAAATGCTATCGCACGCGCCGACGAGGTGTACGGGAAATACACGGGACGTTTCGACGTCTCGAGATCCGGGTGTATTTTCGGATCGTCGAAGGGCCGATAAAAGCCGATCGGAAAGACAAGGGAATTCTTACTAAGCGAAAAAAAAGCCGGTGCGGGACGACTCGACCCGCACCGGCTTTTCACGATGCTCTTATTTCGCCATCATCATCATCGAATCGGCGAAGGCCTTCCCGAGATTCGCGTTCGACGTTTGCGCACCGGCCCAGAAGGGAACCGCGATTTCCGCAAAGGATTTTTGCGAATCCCATACCTTCTTGAAGAAAGCGTTATCCGCCGCGTTCTTTTCCAAGGAGGCTTTGGCCGCATTCATATAGGCGGGGAAGTAGTCGCTCGGCGTGTCGTGGAGCTGAACGCCATGATTCTCCGTCAGATCCTTGAGCGCCTTGCCGTTTTCGTAGATGCGATAGGCCAAGGCCTTGGTCAGCGAAGCGTTGGCCGCAACCTCGAGCGCCTTTTTCTGATGGTCGGTCAGGCTGTTATAGACATCGCCGTTGATGTAGAGGTCGGCGTTGACCACCACCTGATGCAGCCCCTGTAGGTAGTAGTGTTTGAGGACCTTTTGGAAGCCGAAGACGCTGTCGGGTTTCGGGCAGCACCACTCGGCGGCATCGATGGTGCCTTTTTCCAGCGCGGGCAGGATATCACCACCCCCCATCGCCACCGATGCGACCCCGATATCCTTGTAGGTTTGTCCGGGGATCCCGGGCGGGGTGCGGAAGCGATATTTGCGGAAATCCTCCATCGAGGTGATCGGCTCTTTGAACCAGCCGAGGGCCTCGGGGCCGACCGGCTGCAACATGAAGCCTTTGACGTTCACTCCCATCTCGTTCCAGAGTTCGTCGTAGAGAGCCTTGCCGCCGCCGTAGAGGAACCATGACATGAAGGCGATATTGTCGATGCCGACTCCCGCTCCGGCCACCGGAGAGCCGAAGAGCATGGCCGCCGGATGCTTGCCGGACCAATAATGCGTCCAAGCGAAACCGCCTTCGACAAGGCCTTTGTCCACCGCGTCGAGGGTTTCTTTGACCCCGACCACCGCTCCCGCCGGGAGCACTTCGATCACCACTTCGCCGTTGGTCAGATCGCTGACATCCTTGGCGAACTCGTTCAGCATGTGGACTTCGTCCGCTTTGGCCGGGATCACCGACTGCACCCGGATCTTGACTTCGGCTATCGCCGTAGAGGCGGCGAAGGCGGTTACGAGTGTCATCGCGACCACCCCTTCGATCAGCTTGCGCATGCTCTTTCTCCTTGAAACCAAGCAGGTAGATGTTGTTGTCGGACCCTCTTGGAGGGCCATTGGAATTCATGATCCCAAAAGGCTTGCTGCCGTAAGCGTAGGATCATTACACAAAATCGGGATCGAGGAAGATTAAAGATATCCGAGCCTCGATCCGAACTTGCGGAATATCGGAATGTAGCGCCTGTCGATCCCGGATGGACAGGGGGTAGGCAGATGCCGCGAAAAGCGATCCGAAGAGGATCGGGCTCGAAGGGAGCGCCCCGTCGAGCGTGTTGCAAGCCTCGCAAAGATCAAGGGATCGCCCCCCTACCGAAGTCCTTTTACTTCTCCCTCGCACTGTTGACGACCACGGCTCCGCCGCTGCCGGTGCGGGTCGGTGCCTGAGCGGTGAAACGTGCTTGCCCGCGATACCCGACTTTCTTCGCGGGTTCTTCTGATCGCCGGGGCGATGAGCGCCGCGCCGTCGTCGAGATTTCAGGTTCGAAGAAGACGCTTTTTCGCAGGCTCACGCGAAAGGAGACGAAAGAGGCGGGGCCTTTGCCCTCCCTTATCGCACTCCCGTCGCACTGTTGTTGACCAAGGCTTCGCCGCTACCGGTGCGAGTCGGTGCCTGCGCGGTGAAGCGTGCTTGCCCGCGATACCCGACGCGATACCCGACGCGATACCCGACGCTCTTCTCGAGTTCTTCCGATCGCCGGGGCGATGATCGCCGCGCCGTCGTCGAGATTTCAGGTTCGAAGAAGACGCTTTTTCGCAGGCTCGCGCTAAAGGAGACGAAAGCCGTTCTGGCCCGAGCGAGCTCGCCGACGGTCCCCGAAGCATTCCCGCAGCCGGCCTTTTTCTAATTCAAAGCCTTTCGTTTTCGACCGGTTCAGGTGGTTGCGTCCTACCTCTTTCTAAAAGGCGATGAGCGCCGTCGACGAGATTTCAATCTCGAAGAAGGTGCTTTTTCGCAGGCTCGCGCTAAAGGAGACGGAAGAGGCGGGCTTTTGCCATCCCTTATCGCACTCCCGTCGCGCTGTTGTTGACCAAAGCCCCGCCGCCACCGGTGCGGGTCAGCACCTGCGCCGTGAAATGCCTGCTTGAACGAACTTCGCAAGTCAGGCCCAAGCCTTCCCATCGGTAGCCGATGCCGCTTGCCAGTTCCTCCGATTGCAAATGCCTCGTGTTCAGGCGCTCGATGCGCCCCAAACTCCACTCGTACCTGCTCCCGTCGTCCGTGTAGCACACGAAGGCGGTCTCGAAGCAATCCCCTTCTTGCGAGTTGCAGCGAATCCGGATATTCGATTCATCCGACGAATCCGGCGAGGGAATCGATTCGATATCCGCCCGATGGACTCCGCCTTCGGCAACGCTTCGAATCATCGCGCTGTTGTTGACCAGCACCCCGTTGCCCGAGCGCGTCCACACCTGCGAGCCGATCGTCGCGCTGCTCCTCAAGGCGCATCCCAAACGACCCTTGCCCGACCAAGACTTTCCTCCCGTATAGGCTTGGATATCCTGCACCGAAAGAGAGGCCGTTCCCCAAGCGGGGATGGGCTGCGGGAGCCTTCCTTGGAAGACTTCCCCGTCCGCTTGGGCGGAGCAATCCAAAGCGACGGAGCAAGGAGAATCCTGCAGGCATCGAATCCGAAGGGTCGCGCTGTCGCCCGAGGTCGGGGGCGGGAGGGCGAGGGCTTGGCTTCGAAGCGACTCTTTGTCGTTATCCCTGACGATGACGCTTCGAAGGATTCTTTTGCCGGCGAACTCGAAGGCGACGAAATGGCTGTCGTCGCTCTTGTCGGAATCCTTGTGGGCGATGATATCGATGGATTGATAGCGGTCCCAATTCGTCTCGGTGAAGACCATCCCTTCGCGGGAAAAACCGATGCCGAAAGTGTTCGAAGTCTTCGAAACCAGCACCGACACGGTATCCGTCGGTCGTTTGCTGAGTTTGACGGAGACGGTCTGCCTGCTCTCCTCGTCGATGGTGATATTGCCTTCGGGCAAGAAGACAAGGGTTCCGTCGTAGGGGTTCGTCGTGGGTGGCGTCGTCGGAGAATCGTTATCACGGACGGAAACCGACTTCGTCACCCGAGGTGCAGTGATGCCGCCCGAAGCGGTGAGGGTGATGGTGTCGGAATCGTTCGTGGTATCGGCATCCTCGGCGGCGTTGACGGTGACCCGCTGCCCGGTTCCATAGTTCGAGGTGTCGAAGGTCAGCGAAGACGGGGAAAGGGTGATATCCGAGTTCGTCTTCGTCAGAGAGACCCTTACGTTCGCGTTCGGTGCGGCGCTGAGGCTGACTTCGAAAGATCCCGATCCGCCCTCGTCGATGGTCAGCGTCCTTGTATCGGAGAGAACGATGGTTCCCGAAGGGGTGGAAGAACCATCGTTATCGGTAACGGAGACCGACTTTCTCACCTGCGGAGCGGTTATCCCGCCCGAAGCGGTGAGGGTGATGGTGTCGGAATCGTTTGTGGTATCGGCGTCCTCGGCGGCGTTGACGGTGACCCGCTGCCCGGTTCCATAGTTCGAGGTGTCGAAGGTCAGCGAGGACGGGGAAAGGGTGATATCCGAGTTCGTCTTCGTCAGAGAAACCCTTACGTTCGCGTTCGGGGCGGCGCTGAGGCTGACTTCGAAAGACCCCGAGCCGCCCTCGTCGATGTTCAGCGTCGTTGTATCGGAGAGAACGATAGTTCCCGAAGGGGTGGAAGAACCATCGTTATCGGTAACGGTGACCGCCTTGGTCACGTTCGGCGCGGTGATGCCGCCCGACGCGGACAAGGTGATGGTGTCGGAGTCGTTCGCGGTATCGGCGTCTTCGTCGGCGTTGACGGTGACCGTCTGCTCGTCATCCCAATCCGAGGTGGAGAAGGTCAGCGAAGTCTTGTCGAGAGTGATATCGTCGTTCGTCTTCGAAAGAGAGATCGTGACGTTCGCATTCGGTGCGGTCGAGAGTCTGACGCGGAAAGTCTCCGAGCCCCCTTCGTTGACCGACAGCGTGCCCGGAGGGTTGACCTGAATCGTGCCCGATGGGGGAGTCGTATCGGTGACGGAGACCGCCTTCGTCACGTTCGGAGCGGTAATGCCGCCCGACGCGGATAAGGTGATGGTGTCGGAGTCGTTCGCGGTATCGGCGTCCTCGTCGGCGGAGACGCTGACCTCTTGCTCGGTTGCGAAGTTCGAGGTGGTGAAGGTCAGCGAAGTCTTGTCGAGGCTTATATCGTCGTTCGTCTTCGAAAGAGAGATCGTGACGTTCGCATTCGGTGCGGTCGAGAGTCTGACGCGGAAAGTCTCCGAGCCGCCTTCGTTGACCGACAGCGTGCCCGGAGGGTTGACCTGAATCGTGCCCGATGGGGGAGTCGTATCGGTGACGGAGACCGCCTTCGTCACGTTCGGAGCGGTAATGCCGCCCGACGCGGATAAGGTGATGGTGTCGGAGTCGTTCGCGGTATCGGCGTCCTCGTCGGCGGAGACGCTGACCTCTTGCTCGGTTGCGAAGTTCGAGGTGGTGAAGGTCAGCGAAGTCTTGTCGAGGCTTATATCGTCGTTCGTCTTCGAAAGAGAGATCGTGACGTTCGCATTCGGCGCGGTCGAGAGTCTGACGCGGAAAGTCTCCGAGCCCCCTTCGTTGACCGACAGCGTGCCCGGAGGGTTGACCTGAATCGTGCCCGATGGGGGAGTCGTATCGGTGACGGAGACCGCCTTCGTCACGTTCGGAGCGGTAATGCCGCCCGACGCGGATAAGGTGATGGTGTCGGAGTCGTTCGCGGTATCGGCGTCCTCGTCGGCGGAGACGCTGACCTCTTGCTCGGTTGCGAAGTTCGAGGTGGTGAAGGTCAGCGAAGTCTTGTCGAGGCGTATATCGTCGTTCGTCTTCGTAAGAGAGATCGTGACGTTCGCATTCGGTGCGGTCGAGAGTCTGACGCGGAAAGTCTCCGAGCCCCCTTCGTTGACCGACAGCGTGCCCGGAGGGTTGACCTGAATCGTGCCCGATGGGGGAGTCGTATCGGTGACGGAGACCGCCTTCGTCACGTTCGGAGCGGTAATGCCGCCCGACGCGGATAAGGTGATGGTGTCGGAGTCGTTCGCGGTATCGGCGTCCTCGTCGGCGGAGACGCTGACCTCTTGCTCGGTTGCGAAGTTCGAGGTGGTGAAGGTCAGCGAAGTCTTGTCGAGGCGTATATCGTCGTTCGTCTTCGTAAGAGAGATCGTGACGTTCGCATTCGGTGCGGTCGAGAGTCTGACGCGGAAAGTCTCCGAGCCCCCTTCGTTGACCGACAGCGTGCCCGGAGGGTTGACCTGAATCGTGCCCGATGGGGGAGTCGTATCGGTGACGGAGACCGCCTTCGTCACGTTCGGAGCGGTAATGCCGCCCGACGCGGATAAGGTGATGGTGTCGGAGTCGTTCGCGGTATCGGCGTCCTCGTCGGCGGAGACGCTGACCTCTTGCTCGGTTGCGAAGTTCGAGGTGGTGAAGGTCAGCGAAGTCTTGTCGAGGCGTATATCGTCGTTCGTCTTCGTAAGAGAGATCGTGACGTTCGCATTCGGTGCGGTCGAGAGTCTGACGCGGAAAGTCTCCGAGCCCCCTTCGTTGACCGACAGCGTGCCCGGAGGGTTGACCTGAATCGTGCCCGATGGGGGAGTCGTATCGGTGACGGAGACCGCCTTCGTCACGTTCGGAGCGGTAATGCCGCCCGACGCGGATAAGGTGATGGTGTCGGAGTCGTTCGCGGTATCGGCGTCCTCGTCGGCGGAGACGCTGACCTCTTGCTCGGTTGCGAAGTTCGAGGTGGTGAAGGTCAGCGAAGTCTTGTCGAGGCTTATATCGTCGTTCGTCTTCGAAAGAGAGATCGTCACGTCGGCACTCGGCGCGGTCGAGAGTTTGACGCGGAAAGTCTCCGATTCGCCTTCGGCGATGGTCAGCGTGCCCGGAGGGGCGACCTGAATCGTGCCCGAAGGAAGCGCCAATGGAGGTTTTATCGTTACTCCCGAATTACCGCAGGAATTGATGTCCACGGAGCTACAACCTTGGTATCTCGATGCCTCCTGCGTTGCGGAATTTACATATTCGATGCAAGCCCTGGCCGGTACAAGAGTAGTGCTGAAAGTATAGGCTTGATTAGCGCTAATAATAGGGTTACTTTGACTAGGAATTGCTTGACAACCGCCATGTCCGTTGATATGAGGCACGACTCTCACGCTCTCGGAACATCCGTTATTTAACTGTCGATTATTTTGAGCATCTACAGTGGTACACACGTGCGCCGCTGTCGTTTGCGCAAAAACGAAAGGGGTATAAAGAATCGATAGCGCCGAAATAACAGGAAGGATTGTACGAATGAACAAACTCTTCTTTCGATAAGAGAGGTATTCGTATCCTTTGCGGGATTGAGTTTTTATAAAAACGAACGGGTATCGAGCCCTCTCAAAAACAAAGTGGATTTTATAACCAAGTGCTTGAGCAAGCGCTCGAGCGTATCTTGATAGACGTATCGGAAAGGACGTATCGGAAAGACGATTCCGTCGTTCAACTCCTATTTTCTGGGGGGGGGGGGGGGGGGTAATGAATTTCATCGGTTCATTCCTTTTTAGAGTCGATGATGGTTTTCGTCGAAGTCGGCACGAAGAGCGCTTGTCCGCGATGGGCGGTATGATAGACGTTATAGAAACCCGATGCAAAGCCGGAGCCCGTCGATGCGATCGAAGGGAGGCATCTTGCATCTCGAGCGGATCGATGGGCTATCGTCGGAATCTTGGCCGATGCATTGTGCAAGGTGCAAGATACCGTCGTCCGCTTCGCAACGAAGGTCTTGTTCGAGAGAATCCTCGGCCTTTCGGCTAAAGTCCGTATCGGTTGAAGAGCAAGCGGGCTTCGATGCGCTCGAGCAAATCTTCCGTCCATGCTCCTTGCGACGAGCCTCGCATCTTCAGCCATCCGCGCGCGGGGCTGTATTCGCGGATTCGTACATCGTCGCCGAAGCGCTCGCGGAGCACCGTGCCTGCGTCCCCGATGCCGTCGATCAGCCCCATCTCCCGTGCTTGGCATCCGGTCCATATCGCGGAACTGAAAACCTCCTCGTCCACCGCCGCCAAGCGAGCCCCGCGGGAGCGTTTGACCCGCTCGACGAATTGCGCATGCAGGTCGAGCAATATCGTATCCAAGATCGCCACATCCTCTTCGCGCTCGGGCAAGAAGGGATCGAGCATCCCTTTATGCTTTCCGGTGGCGTGCACTCGGCGCTCGACCCCGATTCGGGCGAGGGCGTCGGCGAATCCGAAGCCGGCATTGATCACCCCGATGCTGCCGACGATCGAGGAATCCAAGGCGAAGATTTCGTCGGCGGAGCAGGCGAGCCAGTATCCGCCGGAGGCGGCGATATCCTCGACGAAGGCGCATACCGGAATATCATGGCGACTGGCAAGGTGACGGATGCGGGCGGTGATCAGTGCGCACTGGGCCGGCGACCCCCCGGGGGAGTTGATGACCAGAGCCACCGCTTGCACTCGGCGGGCGGAGAAGGCGCGTTCGAGCACCGGAGCGAGGCCGGCGTCGTTGAAGCCCGAACCGCCGGGCAGCCGGGAGCGGGCGCCGATCATGCCGGCGCAACGCACCAAGGCCACCTGCGTTTTCCGACGCGATATGAAGGGTATGGATGGCATGGGTAGGTACCTTGTCGAAGGTCGAGGGGTGGTCGTCGAAAGGGGGATGCTTCGCCAAGCGTCGATGGCGATCTCTCCGCCGCTTTTTGCCGTGAAGGCTTCTTCGAATCGTCTTCTTTATGTGGATCACGCTCCGATTGACTCGGATCCGATCATGCAATATCCCTTGGATCGTGATTTCGGGACGCTTGCGATTTTTCGATGCTCGAGATCGAATCGCCCCGAGGCGAAGCGTACCCTCGCAAGGCGGTTAGAATTCCGACGGCGCTTCGACGAATCCTCGAAACAAGGAGTCTTGACCAGGTGCGTTATATAAGCACCCGCGGCAACGCCAAAGCCTCGGGTTTCGAAGATGTGCTCCTTGCGGGCCTCGCCGAGGACGGCGGTCTTTACGTGCCGGAGTCCGACCCGGTCGCCTTCGATGCCGATCGAATACGCGCCTTTCGCGGTCGCGATTACGCCGAGGTCGCCGCCGCGATCCTCTCGCGCTTCGTCGGCGACGCCATCGCCTGTGATCGCCTGCTCGAAATCACCCGCGAATCCTACGCCGGATTCACCCATCGTGCGGTGGCGCCTTTGGTCCAAGTCGGCGCCGACGAATGGTTGCTGGAACTTTTTCACGGGCCGACTCTCGCGTTCAAGGACTTCGCGCTGCAGGTGTTGGGGCGCCTTTACGACGACGTTCTCGAAAAGCGCGACACCCGGGTAACGATTATCGGCGCGACTTCCGGCGATACCGGTTCCGCCGCCATCGAAGCCATCCGCGGTCGCACCCGGGCTTCGATTTTCATCCTCCACCCCGCGGGCAAGGTTTCTCAGGTGCAGCGGCGTCAGATGACCACCGTGCACGCCGCCAATGTCCATAATATCGCCATCGACGGCACCTTCGACGATTGCCAAGCCCTGGTCAAGGCGATGTTCAACGACGCCGCTTTTCGCAAGGAGATGAACCTCTCCGGCGTCAACTCGATCAACTGGGCGCGGATCGCCTTGCAGGTCGTCTATTACTTCACTGCCGCCGTCGCCCTCGGAGCCCCGGATCGCAAGGTCTCCTTTTCCGTCCCCTCGGGGAATTTCGGCAACGTCTTCGCCGGTCTCGTCGCCTTGAAAATGGGCTTGCCGATCTCCCGCCTCGTGGTGGCGAGCAACGAGAACGATATCCTCACCCGCGTTCTTTGCACCGGCGAGCATCGCCTCGCCGATGTTTGCCCGACGATATCGCCCTCGATGGATATTCAAGTATCGAGCAATTTCGAGCGGCTCCTTTTCCAGCTGCACGGCCGCGAGGGCGGGCGGGTGAGCGAGGTGATGCAAGACTTGGCCAAGCACGGCGGTTTTCGCATCGATGACAAGACGATGGCATCGATACGCCCTCCCTTCCTGGCGGGTCGATGCGACGATACCCGAACCCTTGCGACCATCGCATCGGTCTTTGCCGAAACCGGTCAGGTGATCGATCCCCATACCGCGGTGGGGTTGGCGGTGGCGAGGCAAAAGACGCTGCGAGACGAGTACGAGCCGGGGACGCCGATGATCGCCTTGGCCACCGCCCATCCCGCGAAGTTTCCCGATGCCGTCGAGCGGGCGATCGGCATCCGCCCGGCGCTCCCCGCCCGTCTTGCCGACCTCCACCGAAGGCCGGAGTATTGCACGAGCCTGCTGAACGACCTGCCCTCGCTGATGCGCCATGTCCGGGCTTGCGTCAAGGATTAGGACGTTCGGCCGAAAAACGAAGCATCCCGAACCACGCTTTCCGAAACCACGCTTTGATTTTTACGAGACTGCGAAGCCCCGAAATCCTCGCCAAAGAGCATCTGCCCGGACCATACGCGATGCGCCTTCGAGCGCCGCCTCGCTTGGCCGGATAGTCGCGGTCGGAGATGGTCGGAGATGGCGGCACGGGAAATCCCCTCCCGATTCTTTTTCAAAAAGCCCCTCGGGGCAGGGAAAGCGCCTTTTGCCACGCCGGCGATCTGCATGTCGTCGGCGAGGATGTACTCCTTCAGCAGCCCTACGAGCATCTCATATTTCCAGTTTGCGAATTGTTCACGCATGATCTTTGATCTTGGTCCGGTGCGTTACGCGCCCTTTTTCAACCACCCCCCGGATCACCCAGAGCCTCCATTATTACCATCGATTCCTTGACCGCTCCCGTATACATGGGAGTCATGCCAAAGTTATCTATCGCATCGACATCACCCCCGAGACTACCGATTTTTGAATTTCTATAAGCATCACCCCTCGCCGGTAGCCTGATTCACCGAGGGTTTGCCCCCCGATAGCGATCTGCAAGAGGCACGTCCCGAACAGTAGCGCGCAGCGGCGGGTGTTTATTCGTCATTATTCGATCCCCTGTGCACCGGCTTTGACCAAAGCCTCGATCGCCTCCTCTTTCCCGAAGAGCGTTGCATAGTGCAAGGGCGTTTCGCCATCCTTGTCCGTCGCATCGACAGTGGCCCCGAGAGCGACCAAAGCCTCGACTGTTTCCACCTGCCCATCGGCTGCTGCCCCGTGCAAGGGTGTTATGCCATCTTTATTCCTCGCATCGACATCGGCCCCGAGGGCGACCAAAGCCTTGATTGTCTCCACTTGCCCATTGAATGCTGCCCCGTGCAAGGGTGTTATGCCATTTTTATTCCTCGCATCGACATCGGCCCCGAGGGCGACCAAAGCTTTGATGGCCTTCGCATGCCCGTAGCGTGCCGCCCAGTGCAAGGATATCCAGCTACCTTTATCTCTCGCATGGATATCGGCTCCGAGGACAGCCAAAGCCCTGATCGCCTCTACTTGCCCTTCGGCGGCTGCCTCATGCAAGGGTGTATTGCCATCTTTATTTGTCGCATCGACATCGGCCCCGAGGCCCGCCAAAGCATCGATAGCCTTCGCGTGCCCTTCGCTCGCTGCCCAGTGCAAGGACGTTTCGCCGGATATATCTCTCGCATCGACATCGGCACCGAGAGCCGCCAAAGCATCGATTGCCTTCACTTGCCCTTCGGCCGCGGCTCCGTGCAAGGGTGTGATGCCCTTTTCGGTTGTCGCGCGGACATCGGCCCCAAGGGCGACCAAAGCCTTGATTGTCTTCGCGCGTCCGTTGCTTGCTGCCCCGTGCAGAGGCGTCAAGCCGGAGATATTCGTCGCATGGATATCGACCCCGAGAGATATCAACGCATCGATGGACTTCGCTTGCCCCCCGAAAGCGGCCCAGTACAAGGGTGTATTGCCCTTTTTGTCTATCGTATGGACATCCACCCCCAAGGCGGCCAAAGATTCGATGGCTTTCGCGTGTCCTTGGATGATTGCCAAGTGCAAGGGTGTTACGCCATTTTTATTTGTCGCATCGACATCGGCTCCGAGGGCAGTCAAAGCCTTCATCGCCTTTATATGCCCCTTGCCTGCCGCCAAGTGCAGGGGTGTGAAGCCCTTGTCATCCGCCGCATCGACATCGGCTCCGGCTGTCACCGATTTTCGGATTTCGTCAACATCACCGTTGACAGCGGCATCATGCAAATTATCGAAGGCTTGCCCCCCGAGAGCGACCAGTGCGAGGAATGCGCCGGCAAGCCATCGCGGCGGGCGCAGGTCGTTATTTCGCATCGCCCGCCTCCTGCGGGTGTCTCGCGTAGGCATACATGACGTTGATAGCATCGATATCGCCGGGGGCGATGGCATCGATTCTCTTTGCTACCTGCTGCATTTGCAGATCGATCGGTGAGAGGGTTCGCTCGGCAACGGTGCGAGATGGGCATATCGAGCCCCGGCTCGGCGCCGTCGCAGACGATCTCATCGCTGCGCTCGCCGGCATCGCGTATTTGCCGAGCCGCGTATTTGCCGAGCGGGTCATGCAAGCCCTTGAGCATCTGCGCCCGCCGGGGCGATAGGTCGCGCCCGGCATCCGCACTCCTTCCCCTTTCCCCTTCGCCCTCGATAGCCCGAACGATCGAGCCGAGGGCGGCCGATGCCGCCTCATTCCACGGTCACGCTTTTGGCGAGGTTGCGCGGCTGATCGATATCCCGGCCCAGCGCGAGCGCGCAGTGATAGGCGAAGAGCTGCAAGGGGACCGCCATCACCACCGGGGCGAGAAGATCGTGGGTATGAGGGATCTCGATCACGGCATCCGCCCGGTCGGAGATGCGCGCGTCGCCGGGATGGGTCAAGGCGATCACCGGTCCCTTGCGCGCTTTGACTTCCTCGAGCGAGACGATCGATTTTTCCAGCATCGTCCCGTGCGGCATGACGATGAAGGTCGGCAGTTGCGGTCCCACGAGCGCGAGCGGTCCGTGTTTGAGTTCGGACGAGGGGTAGGCCTCGGCGTGGATATAGGAGATTTCCTTGAGTTTTTGCGCCCCCTCGAGGGCGACGGCGAAGCCGGTGCCGCGTCCGATATAAAACGCGCTGCTGGAGTGAGCGTGCCGTTGCGCGAGGCTTCGTAGTTGATCCTCGGTGGCCAGAGCCGCCTCGATATCCTTCGGAAGTCGTCTCAAGGCCTCGATCAGCCGGCTTCCTCGCTCGATCGACATATCCCGCATCCGACCGAGATGGAGCGCCAACAGAACGAGAGCGACGAGACTGCAGGTATAGGCCTTGGTCGAAGCCACCGACACCTCCGGCCCGGCGTGCATATAGATGCCGCCCTCGGCCTCGCGGGCGATGCTGCTGCCGACGACGTTGACGATACCGATCACCGGCCCGCCGCTCCGCCGCACCTCTTGGATGGCCATCAGGGTATCGAGGGTCTCCCCCGACTGGCTGATGGCGACATGGAGGGTGTCGCGCTCGATCACCGGGTCCCGGTAGCGGAACTCGGCCGCCGGTTCCGCCGAGGCGGGAATGCGGGCGAGGCTTTCGATGAAGTGAGCGCCCGCTACCCCGGCATAGAAAGCGGAGCCGCAGCCGAGGAGTTTCACCCTTTTGATATCCCGCAGATCGCTCGCCTCGAGATTGAGCCCGCCGAGATGGGCGGTATGGAAGCGATCCTCGATCCGTCCGCCCAAGGTGCGAGCGACCGCCGCCGGCTGCTCGAGGATCTCCTTGCGCATGTAGTGGGCGTATTCGCCGCGTTCGTAGGCATCGTCTTGCCACGAGACGGTCGAGGGGGATTTCGGGATCGGCTGCGCATCCATGGTCATGGTGCGAAAGCCCTTGGCATCCAGCGTGGCGATTTCCCCGTCGTCGAGATGGACCACCTGCTGCGTATAGCGCACCAATGCCGCGATATCCGATGCCACCAGCATTTCGCGGTCGCCGATGCCGATGATGATCGGAGAGCCGTGGCGGGCGACGACGATCCGATCCGATTCGTCGGAGTGAATGACGGCGATGCCGTAAGTTCCCTGCACCCGAGCCAGAGCCTTGCCGACCCGTTGCTCCAGCGCCGCGTCGCTTTCGCGGGCGATCAGGTGGGCGAGGAGCTCGGTATCGGTCTCGGAGACGAATTCGACCCCCTCCTTGGCAAGAAGGGAGCGCAGCTCGGCGGCGTTTTCGACGATCCCGTTATGCACCACCGCCGTCTTTCCGTCGGCGCTCAAATGCGGGTGGGCGTTGATGTCGTTGGGCGCACCGTGGGTCGCCCAGCGGGTATGTCCGATGCCGATCTTGCCCCCGGGACGCTTGGGGAGGATGGATTTGAGGCGGGAGAGTTTTCCTGCGGCTTTGTGCACGCGCAGCGAACCGCGAACGCTCAACGCCAATCCCGCGGAGTCGTAGCCGCGATATTCAAGGCGCATCAGGCCGGAGACGAGGATGGGAGTGGCGCTGCGATTGCCGATATAGCCGATGATTCCGCACATGAGAGCGTTCTCGCGATGGTTCGATGGTCGGCCTTGTCCTTCACGCACGAACACGGACCGACGCGAAAAGACAGGTGCGAAAAGACGGGCTCCGAAAAAATCGCGCTGCCGCCGAGCGATGAAATCCCGCACCCCTTCGGCGTCTTCGCCGCCGTGGATTCAGCCGTGAGTTCAGTCGTGAATTCAGCCATAGACGATGCGGCGGATCCGGCGTTCGCTCGGCAAAAGGCTGCGAAAACGCCATTGCCGGATTTCTTCTCGGATCCGCGGGTAGATCTCGGCGTTGCGCTTTCCTTCCGCTCGCAGTTCCAGATGGCGACGAATCACGAACTCGTCCAGGGTCTCGCTGTAAAACCCCGCCACCTCTTCGGCGATCTGCTTGGCGCTCGAGGGTGAAAGACCGCGCACCCGCACGAGTCGTTCGATCAGGCTGTCGGGGACGGGAGCGTCGAGTACGGGATCAAGGCTCATGGCGTGTCGAAGCATACCAAAATGGATATGAAATAAACGGATACCCGACGAAAAACAGGCTATTTTTGCCCGTATTCGGGTAAATAGAGCGCGATAAGGCGATGAAATCGTATGTGATCGATCGAAGATCGATAGAAGATCGAACGAGGATCGATCGAGGATCGATCATCGCCTCGTGCGCAACGAGGTCGACGAGAGGTCGATTCGAAAGACCTCGGCGCCGACCTCCTCGCAAAGACGGTGCAGCCCCGTCGGGAGATCCAACGAAGAGAGGGTGCGGAATCGATTCCCCGTTGTTCGCCCGAAGACCAAAAAGCGGCAGGTGCGCAATGCGTGGATCGCCTCGTCGCGGGCGGCGGCGTTCTCGTAATAGCGCAAATCCCCGATACGCACGACGGTATCCGCGCCCACCGCGAAGGTCGCCCCCGGGAAGAGGCGGGCCTTGTCCGAGAAGGTCGCGCTGCGGGTGAGCCAAAGGACATCATCGGGGGCGAAATGCGCCAAACGCCCGGCGGCTTCTTGCGCATCGAGAGGGGGTTTGTCGACATTCAAGATCGAGAGTTCGTAGGCGGCGCTCGGGGTTTTCGCCCCTTCGCTGCCGATCTCGAGGGAGCCTTTTCGGCTCGTCAGCGTCGGGGCGAGACGCAGCATCCGCCGGTGGCCCTCGTGCAGCGGATTGAACGATCCCGGCAGCAGCAGGGCAGGCGGTGGGAGCGCTTCCGCGGCGGCGCTTCGACGTTCGGGTCGATGATCGTCGTCGGCGAGCGGATTTATCGAGGCTCGATTGATCGAGGATCGAAGGGTCGATCCCGAAGGGATATCGTCGGCCGCCTGTGCGGCTCCGAGACCGATGGCATCCAAATCCCCCCTTGAAAGCGCATCCCAAGCCCGAGCCATCGTATCCTCTTGCAGCGCAAGAGCCCTCCCCGCAGCCGGCGGGGAAAGAGGGATTCGCATCGATGAAGGCATTCGCTTTGTCTTTGAACGCTTTGCGCCGAGATCCCCGATAATACCGACGGCGATGCCGACAAGCGAAAGGGGCGAGAAGCCCTCCATCGGCGTCGGGCTCGCCGAGATCGATGCCGGGCTCCCCGCCGGTGGTACCATTACCGGCCCCTGTCGAAGCGAGGCCCTTCATCGTTTCGCGATCGCCGTTCATCCAAGCGTTTTGCGTACACTCCTTGGTTTCGGCGATCATGCCCAAAGTGCCATTCTCGTCGATCGGAACCGCCATCCGCTCTTCGGGTCGTATCGCCGAGCGATGTCGGCGATGTTCGCAAGACGAAGAAACGACGCCTCGGCGCCTCGCCGGCAGAACGAGGAATCGATATCGCTTGTCCGCCAATGCGGGGCTCGTCGATGATGATGCCGCCCGCTTTCGTTATACTATCGGGATAAGCCTTTATCGAATCGGGCTGTAGATCAAAAAGGATTCAGCGATGAAACGCATCATATCGATAGCGCTCTTTGCCCTTGCCGTGTTGCCCTTGGTGGCGGTCGCGCAAGATCCCATCATAAAGGAAAAAAACGGAGACACGCTCATCTCCCAAGGTCATACGTTTGCGGCAGGTTGTAAAAACAGTACCGTCAAAACACAAGGTGCAACGGCGTGTCCCCAAGTCACTCTCACCGAAGGCGGAACTCTAACGCTGACAGCACGGCTTGCAGAAAGCGGCGATAATGCACAACGGAGGGTTTTTATCCGTCAGCGTTCTCAATCTGACCACAGTATTCCGGTACTGCGTGAAAACACGGACATCTTGATCGATGCCGGTGCTAGGGAAAGATATAAGAACTTCAACTCTTTTGGTGAAAGAGCCCATAATTCGGCGATACAATTTACAAACAGTGGTGGGGAGAAATGGGATATCCCGGTAGATGTCGTCATAACGGCGAAAGAGGACGACGACGCGGTAGACGATACCTTCATCTTGCAAATACCGAGAGCGCTGGACCATGGCTATATCTATGGAACGGTGACTGACAACGACGAAGTAGCTCTCAACATCACCGATCTGACAAATAAATCGCTGACGCTGACCGAAGGAGGCAGTGGCACTTTCAAGGTGAATTTGGATTCGGTGCCCACTGCGACTGTAACGGTGGACTTGGCGCAAACCGGAACGAACAACCCCGACATAACATTTACCCCCAACCGATTGACCTTCACGACCGATAACGATAACTGGAAGACGAATCAGACGGTAACCGTCAGCGCCGCCGAGGACGATGACGCGGTTGCGGAAGGGACGGTGACGATCAAGCTGGATGCCAGCGGCGGAAATTACGGCGATGTTGAAGACAACGTCACGGTGACCGTGACCGAAAACGACAGCGTCGGACTCGATATTTCCGAATCGAGTTTGAGTTTGGACGAAGACGGCTCTAACAAGACCTTCGATGTGAACTTGGATACCGAGCCGAGTGCGACCGTGATGGTGAGCTTGACCTTGGCCAACGTGTTGAACGGGAAAGTGACCATTGATAAGGCGAGCCTGACCTTCGAGCCCGATGACTGGGAAGCGGATGCTCCTCAAACGGTAACCGTCAATCCCGAGGAAGACGATGACGCAGCAGATGTTTCGGGGAATATCACCATCACTGCGTCGGGTGGAGACTATGCAGGTCAAACGGGCACAGTCGCGGTGACGGTGGACGATGACGATACCATCGCGATGATCGTTTCCTCGCTCGAAACCGTGCCGGAAGGCGACAACAAGCCCTTCACCGTGAGACTGGACTCTCTGCCGACCGGGGACGTGTCGGTGGACTTGGCGCAAACCGGAACGAATAACTCCGACATAACGTTTGCCCCCGACCCGGTGACCTTCACGACCTCGAACTGGAATATGAATAAGACGGTGACCGTCACCGCCCGCGAGGATGAAGACGCGCTCGATGACAGCGCCACGATCAGACTGACGGCCTCCGGCGGAGGCTACGGCAACGCCCCGACCAAAGACGTTTCGGTCACGGTGGAAGATGATGAAACCGCCGATTTCACGGTTTCCGCAACCACATTGGCTATAGATGAGGGGGATGATGGGACCTTCATGGTGGTATTGGATACGCAGCCGAGCGCGACCGTGACGGTGGACTTGGCGCAAACCGGAACGAGCAACTCCGACGTAACGTTTACCCCCGACCCGTTGACCTTCACGACCTCGAACTGGAGGGACTCTCAAACGGTGACCGTCAACGCCGCCAAGGATACTGATGCGGTCGACGAGTCAGCGACGATCTCCTTGACCGCCTCCGGCGGGGATTACGGGAACTTGTCTGCGAAGACGGTCACCGTGAACGTGACAGATACCACCATCACTTTGGACATCAACCCTGAATCGTTGAAAGTGGAAGTGGATGAGAGTTCCAGTACAACCTTCACCGTGAAGTTGGGAAGGCAGCCGTCCGAAACCGCAACGGTAACCCTGACCCTGCCGAGCAGCACCGACGTGACGGTGGATACCGATTCCACCACGGACGGCGATCAGAACACGTTGACCTTCACGACCGCGAACTGGAGTACGGCCCAGACGGTGACCGTCTCCGCGGCCGAGGATACCGATTCCGACGACGATACGGCGACCATCACCCTAAAAGCCGTGTCCGGGGATTCCGAAAACACATTCACCGTCCAAGTCACCGTGGACGATGAAACCCCCAAGGTGGTGGTCTCCGAGAGCAGCCTGTCCTTGAGCGAGCAGGGTAGCAGCAAGACCTTCAATGTGAAGTTGAAGGCGGTCGCGCCGACTCTGACAGCCAATGTGATCGTGAGGGTGGTCTCGTCCGATAGCGGGGTGACGGTCGATACCGATGGCTCTTTGGATGACAATCAGAGCACTTTGACCTTCACGCCCTCGAACTGGGAGACGAATCAGACGGTGACCGTCAAGGCCATCCATGACGCTAACACGGTCGATGAGGACGTGACGCTCACCATAAGTGCCAGAGGTGGTGCAAGCAACGTTTACAACAACGCTGCCGAAGAGCAGGTGACAGTAACCGTTACCGATGACGATACCCCCGATCTGACGCTTTCCGGGACCTCCTTGACCGGGCGCTCTTTGACGGTGCCCGAAGGCAGCAGCCGCAACTTCACAGTGCAACTCGCTACCCAGCCGAGCGGGACTGTGACGGTGACTTTGACCTCGTCCTATAGCGATGTGACCCTCGATACCGATCAGAGCCAAACAGGCAATCAAAGCACCTTGACCTTCACGGAGAATGACTGGAGCAGCGCTCGACAGGTCTCTATCGCCGCCGCCCACGACGACGAAGCCCGCGACGAGACGGCGACGATCAGCGTGTCGGCCGCCGGCCACGAGTACGACAATCAAACCGACAGCGTTTCGGTGACGGTGGATGACGACGAAAGCGTGGGCTTGATGGTTTCCTCGTCTGTCAGCGTGGTCGAAGGCGAGAGCGAGACCTTCGAGGTGAGTTTGACCTCCGACCCGACCGCGGATGTGACGGTGGCATTGGCGCAAAGCGGAACGAACAACTCCGACGTGAGTTTCACCCCCGCCAGTTTGACCTTCACCAGCGCGAACTGGAGTACCGGGCAAGAGATCACCGTCACCGCCGCCGAGGACCACGATGCGTCCACCGATGCGGCGAAGATCGCTTTGACGGCATCGGGCGGGGGTTCGGGGGTCAATAGCTACGCCGCTGTCACCGGAGAAATCGATGTCGAAGTGAGGGATAACGATACCCCCGGCATTCGGATTTTCCCGTCGACCGTCTCCCTGCTCGAAGAGTCCACCACCGGCGGTCATTTCGATGTGAGGTTGATCACCGATCCGAGCGCGACTGTGACGTTGAACCTGAGGCGATCGGGGAGCTCCGATGTAAGCCTCGATACCGACCCGAATCAGAGCGGCAACCAGACCAGTTTGATCTTCACCTCCTCGAACTGGAGCGAGAATCAGAGGGTGAGAGTCTCCGCCGCCGGCGATACCGACCCCTATCCCGATACGGCAACCATCACCGTCGCCGCGACGGGCGGGGACTACGCCGGTCTCACCGAGGAAGTGACAGTCAACGTAACGGATAACACCATCGATCTCATCATCGATCCGAGGAATAACAGGCTGACCGTCAACGAGGATTCGTCCTCGAATTTGAGCGTCGCTTTGTCGGTCCGGCCGGATGAGAATGTGGCGGTGAGTTTGGAGCAAAGCGATCCGTCCAATCCCGACGTGAGATTTTCTCCGACGCGCTTGGGGTTCACTCCCTCGAACTGGGAAACCCCCCAAACCGTCATCGTCTACGCCGAAAAGGATAACGATGCGAGCGATGATACGGCGTCGGTCGTCATGGAGGTATCGGGCGGCGGCTCCGGCTACGAAACCGTCACCCGAACCGTGAATATCAATATCCCTGATCCCGATACCACCGGTTTGATCCTTTCCGAGCAGAGTCTGACGGTATTGGAGGGATTCGGAACGCGCTTCACGGTGAGGTTGAAGACCGACCCGACCGCCAATGCGCAGGTGAGTTTGGAGCAGCCGTCGAATACCGATGTGAAGGTCTACTCCGGCCCCTTCAATCGAGTCTCGCCCTTTGACTTTAGGTCCTCGAACTGGAACGAGCCGATGGAGGTGATCGTCATCACGGCGCATGACGACGATTCCGTAGACGATACCGCGACGATCACCTTGAAGGCTTCCGGTGGCGGCGGAGGCGATAACAGTTATGCGGCCATCATGGAAACGATATCGCTGACGGTGGTCGATGACGACAAACCCGGCTTGCTGCTTTCGCCCCGGAAGTCGTTGGAAGTTCAAGAGGGCTTGGATGCCGTCTTCAGGGTGAGGCTGATCACCGAGCCGAGCGCGGATGTGAAGGTGACGGTGAGTCAAGCGCCCGATTCCGCCTTGACCATCGATACCGATGCCACCATACCGCTTAGTCAGAATACGCTGACCTTCACCGCCGATGATTGGGATACGCCTCAGCCGGTGAGCGTTTCTGCCGCCGTGGATACGGATGCGAGCGACGAAAGCGAAACCATCTCCCTTGTGGCTTCGGGCGGGGGCTACGATACGGTCGAGATCGACGGCGTGATGGTACCGGTGCAAGCCAGTCTGCCGGTGATGGTGAAAGACAGAGACGAGCCGGGGGCATTGGTTTCCTCTTTCGGGCAGCTCTCTTCCGAACCCTCTGGAGCGATCACGTTGAACGAAGGCGACAAAAAGCAATTCGATGTCGCCTTGCATTCCCAGCCGACAACCGATATTCGGGTGACGCTGACGAGCCCTAACCCCGATATCACATTCAATCCGAGAGAGATTATGTTCACGCGCTCTTCGGATTCGACTTCGACCTCGGTATCGAGATCGAATACGACTCCGGGAGAGACTCCCTCTCCGACGATGGCGACTTCGGCTTGGGACAAACCGGTGCCGGTCACAATGACCATCGAGCACGACGACGATCCGTTCTTGGAAACGGCGAGGATAGTCATGACCGCCTCGGGCGGAAACTACGAGAAATCCACTGTCGTTCGTTATCTGAATATCGTGGACGATGAAAGGAAGGATCCCGGTCCTGGTCTTGCGCGCCCGGGCGATCCCTTGACTTGGGGAGCGAGTACCTACGCCTTCGCGATCCCTCCGGTCAGCAACGGCGATCAAGCGACGGTGCGCCTGCAGTGCAAGGAGGAAAGCGAGCCTTGCGAAGCGTTTTTCGATTGCACGGCGCAAAATGACAGTCGGACCTATCGCGGTCAATGGCCGCGGATGATCCGCCCTCGCGGTGCCGACACCGCGACATTGGGCGATATCGCCGAAATCGTCGACGAGCGGCTGGAAAAGAAAGGGCGTTTGGCGTGCATCATCCGCTCGGAGCAGAAGGTGGTCGCTCAGGTATGGACCCGCTCCGGCGAGGGTGTTCTCGTCAACAACAGTCAGTTGATTCGTAGTCGGTCGAACGAGGCGGATATCGGCTCGATCCCCTCGCCGAGCACCGGCGATATCTCGAATATCCGGATTCGCTGCAGCAAGGAAGGGGGTGTCGAGGATTGCACCGGCACGAGGCTGGAATGCGCCGAGGATGACGGCACGGTTCATGTCGGCCATGTCGGAGCGATCTTGCGAGGCATCGTGAGGCATCTGCAGACCGACGAGCTGATGGATTTGCTGAATCACGAATGGGAGGGTTTGGGCCTGTCGTGCACGGTATTTTCCGATCAGCCTTTCACCGTGCAGATCCTGACCCGCACCGGAGGCGGCGGGGCGCTGGTCAACAACAGCGCCGTGAGCGGGCAATGAGGGTATCGAGGCTCAGGCTATCGAGGCCCACTGCCTTATAGCGAAAACGAGTCCGATCCCCGCCGCGCGGGCCAAGGCTCGGGCGGGCACTCCATCGTTGGCCGATCGCTTCCGCCGAAAGCGACTTTCGGATCGATTGCCGGATATGGGCAGCATCGCCTTTCGAAGCGGCGGTGCACGGCGAGTGCGAAAGGACGAACGAGAGAAAGACAACCCTCGATCACCGCCGCTCGCTTTTTTAAGGATAAGCAACGCTCGGCGCGAGGGTTTTCATCGATACCAAGCGCATCCCCTTCGCGCTTGAGATATATGCGCTCGGGCAAGGTCGTCGGTTTTGGACAAGACTTCGGCGAGATCGCCTCCGGAACCCACCGGTTCGACTCCTTGTCGTTCTTCGGGCTTCGGCAAAGAGCATCTCCGCTGGCCGGTCCCCTTGGCTCCCGCATCTCGGGCAGGTGGGCTTGTCTCCCCAAACCGACTTGCCCGACGAAGATATATACCGGCCCGCAAACACCGCAGTTCCCGATCCTTCGCTTCGCTGTCGAAGGAGTCCGTTATCTGGGCAAGGATCAAGAGAATCGGGACACGGGCAACCGCCCGTGCCCCGACTTCATTCTCAGTGCCTACTTTTACTCCATGCTGACCGCGGTGGCGCTGACCAACGACCGCGAATCCCCCTTGGTCGAGAGGTGGGTCGCATAGACCATGAAGGGATTCTCCGACTTGATATCGCAGGAATACCAACCCGTGTTGTCATCGTCGATCCGATGGTCGGCACCTTTGGCGGTGGAGACGGTGTAGACATTCAGGCGATCGATCGTCCCCGCCTTGATCTTCGGCCAATCCCGACCCCTGTCGTCGGTGCATACGAGTTTGGTCTTGGTGCATTGCTCGCCCTTTGCGGCGAGGCACCTGATATTGACGAAGGGGGTGTTGCTTTCCCCGACCTTGAACTGAATACGAGCCTCGTTGTCTTCGCTCAACCGGTAGGCGGTGGTATTGGCGTTCACAGAATCCGTCGAGGACCAAACCTGCGCCGTGACCCGCTGTTGGCTACGCAACGCACAATCGAGCGCCTCGTCGCCCGTCGCCCCGGTAATCGTCTTTATCTCGCTCGCCGACAACGAGACCGTCGCCCCTTCGTCAATGGAATCCTCGGCGGTCGCCTCTTTCGAAGCGCTATCGAGCGAGCCTTTGAACTCGTCGCCGTCCTTGTCGGTGCATTCAAGAAACACCCGGCACTTTTTCTTGTCGGCACACCCGATACGAGCGCTCGTCTCAATGAGATTGGACGAAGCGTTCCCCATCGCATAAGCCTTGATCGGCCAATAGAGCCCCGGAGTTTTGAGCAACTTGCGAATCTCTTTGGTCTTGCCGATGGCTTTGGGTTTGAACTTGGCGTTGTTCTTGATCTGATCGTCGGCTCCGAGCTCGAGAAGTACGGGGATGGCTTCGACGTAGATGTAGTGTTCCATACTGATATTGATATGGGTTAACTTTGCCATTGAAGCGATATGCAAGGGCGTATTTCCGTCGTTGTTTTGCGCGTTGATATCCGCTCCGACCTCGACCATTGCGCGTATAGCATCAGCTTTTCTGCTGGAATACATCGCGTGGTGCAAAGGGGTCTGCCCAAGATGGTCTTTCGCATGCACATCTGCCCCGGCATCGGCAAGCATACGGATAACTACGCCAAACCCATCGTGCCACGTCTCAGAGGTCTCATCCCAAGGCTCGTGCCACACTAGATTGCTATTATTCGATACACTAGCCCCGGCCGCTGCGTGCAAGGGAGTCTCTCCATCCGCTGTAATTTTAACGTTTGCACCTGCATCCAGCAGCACACGGACAGTATCTTCACGCCGTTGCCAAAAGGATATGGGTGCATAGGAGGCAGAAGCTGCCAAATACAAGGGCGTATATACGCTGCTTGTCTGTAAGTCGACACTCGCATCAGCATCAATCAGCATCTGGGCAATTTCGGCCCGATAAAGTTGTGCCGCTAGATGCAAGGGGGCCCATCCGTGGTTGCCCTGTGAATCGACATTCGCACCGGCATCAAGCAGCAGCCGGGCAATTTTGGCTTTATCTTTAATTACCGCTGTATGCAGGGGTGCCCTCCCCCTCGAATCCTTCACATCGACATCGCAGCCCGCTTCGAGCATATTGCGCACGGCTGTGATGTCGCCCTCCTCCACCTTTTTGTGCAGGTCGCAAGTCTGTGCGTTGCTACCGGCAAAGGGGACAACGGCGAGCAAAGTCAAAACCAAGATACGAATAGGTTTCATTCTGAAAGTCCTCTTGAGAACAAGGTGGCAAGCCACCGGAGAGCCCTGACGGCGTTACCGTCGGGAACGAAAAAACCGAGGCGCATCTTCTCGATGCGCCTCGGAGGATGCCGATGCGGGCATCGCCGACGAAGCGAAGCGCACTAGCGGCAGTTATTGCCCTTTCCGAGTATCGGCAATCTCGGTGATTCATCCACCGGCTTTTACCATCCCGATAACATCGGCAGGGTGATTGCAATTCTATCGGTAAGGCGATTGCAGTTTTATTGCAATTCGATAGCATAGCCAAGCGGAATAGATGGCACCCGTTCCTTCGGCTTCCTCGATCAGGTCGATGGATTCGACCATCGCCCGCATCCGTGCCCGGTGCAGAGGCGCATCGGGAAAGCGGCTAACCTACGTATCTTTGACGAGGGGATGAACGACAACCATTGGTACATCCTCATCCATCGATGGATGTACTGATATGGAATTTCCCAAGAAGGCGTCAGAAGGCTCGCTTGCCCTTCATCCCTTCGAGGACGGGCATCATCGCCGGCAAGCAAGGCGGAGCGTCCACGATCCCATCGGATTTTCTCCTTCCATCGCGTTCGAAGGGCACCTTCATCTTCTGTCGGGCGGTCGATCCCGTCGCTATCGCCGTTGGATAAAGCCCCTCGTCGTTTTCGCATCGACCCCGGCAAGGGCGGGGTGCTTCCCCGGAAAACCGAAGACGGGAATCCCATCCCCGCCGCTTGAAAATCGTCGGCCCGAAGATGTGCGCAAAGCGTAGGATAGGCGGATGATTTTTTGCCCCCCCCCTTTGGCATTCGGGTGAATCTACAAGGGATCCCCAAGGCCTTTTTTCCACGAACGAATCCGAGAAGCCCCGAATCTATGAACCCCGACGCCGATCTTTCTCTCGATACCCTGCTCGCCCGCGGCGGGGATTTCATCGACCCGCAGACCGGGGCCATCGTGCCGCCGATCCATCCCTCGACCACCTACGCCCGCGATAGCGATTACGAACAGATCGGCTATCTCTACGCCCGCAATTCCCACCCCACCGCGGAGCAGGTGGAGGGGGTTCTGGCTTCGATCGAGGGTGCCCGAGCGGCCTTGCTTTTCGCTTCGGGACTCGCCGGAGTCAGCAGTTTTTTCGAGACCCTTCGCGCAGGCGACCGGGTGATCGCCCCGCGCATCATGTACTACGGGGCCGCGAAATGGCTGCGACGGCTTGCCGAGCGTCGCGGGATCGAACTGCACTTTTTCGATGCCACAAACTCCGGTGCGCTCACCGCCGCTTTGGCATCCCCCGCGAGCGAGGATCCGAAACGAGAAACGGTGGTCTGGATCGAGCCCTTGGTCAACCCGACTTGGGATGTGATTGATATCCGCGCCGCCGCCGCCGAAGCCGAAAGCGCCGGGGCGATCCTCGCGGTCGATGCCACCGTCACCCCGCCGGTGGGTCTGCGAGCGATCGATGCGGGGGCGGATTTCGTCTTTCACTCCGCGACCAAATACCTTGCGGGTCATAGCGACGTTACCGCCGGAGTCCTCGCCGCTCGCGATACCGGCGAACGGTGGCAGGATATCTGCCTTGCCCGTACGCTGATGGGCGGGGTGATCGGCCCCTTCGAGGCTTGGTTGCTGCTGCGCGGGATGCGCACGCTGCATCTGCGCTACGAGCGTCAAAGCGCGAATGCGATGGCCATCGCGCAGCATTTTCAGCGTCATCCGCGATTGGAAAGGGTGCTCTATCCCGGTCTTGCCGAGCACCCCGGGCACGCGATCGCCGCCGAGCAGATGAAAGGGGTTTTCGGGGGGATGCTCTCGCTGCTGGTACGCGGGGATGCAGATGCCGCCCGGCGGGTGGCGACGAGCACGCGTCTTTTCGTGCCCGCGACCTCCTTGGGCGGAGTCGAGAGTCTGATCGAGCATCGGGCGTCGATCGAGGGTCCGCAAAGCCTCGTTCCCGCCAACCTGCTGCGCTTGTCGGTCGGCATCGAGCGAGCGGAGGATTTGATCGCGGACTTGGAGCGGGCCTTGGGCTGAAAAAGCCCGTCGTTTCGAACCCGCTTGTGGATGATCCGCGCAAGCGTCGGGGGTGGTACGTGAACAAAGCCTTCGTTTTCTTGCTCCGAGCCTTGCCGCCTCGGGCCTTGCGCGAGAGCGACGGTTCGGGTTGACCGGCTCTTCGCTTTTTCGTCTTCTCGATGCTTCGCCTCTTCGCTATTTTCCTTCGCTTGGGCTGCATCGCCTTCGGCGGGCCGGTCGCCCATCTTTCGCTCTTCCACGAGGAGTTCGTTCGGCGGCGGCGATGGCTCGACGAGGAGCGCTACGCCGATCTGATCGCGCTTTGCCAGTTCTTGCCGGGACCGGCGAGCAGTCAGGCGGGAATGGCCATCGGCTGGATGCGCGGCGGCTATGCCGGCGCGTTGATCGCCTGGATCGCCTTCACCGCCCCGGCGGCGATTTCGATGACCCTCACGGCGCTGGCCATCGCCTCGGGTCTCGGCGGGGGCGAGGCGGGCGGGGCTCCGGCGTGGTCGTCGGCACTCGATCTCGTGGTGGTGGCCGTCGTCGCGCAGGCGGTCTGGGCGATGGGGCGGCATTCATGGCTCGGCCGGCGGCGGCTCTCGATCGGCATCGCCTCGGCTTCGCTCCTGCTTCTTTTTCCCGCGCTGCAACTGCCGGTGATCGCCGCCGGGGCCGTCGCCGGTCTTTTATGGCTGCGAGAACCTAAGCCGATACCGGGATCGGATGCGTCTCGCCCGCCCTCGTCGCCGCTCGTCTCCGGCGCTCCCCTCGGCGCTTCCCTCGGCACTTCCCTCGGCACCCCCGGCGTTCTTGGCCCTTGGCGCTCGATACGAACCCCGGCGTTTTGGATCGCCCTTTTCGCCCTTTTTCTCGTGGCGTTGCCGATCGCGGCGGCTCGCTTTCCGAGCCCGGCGATCGAACTTGCGGATTCTTTCTATCGCACCGGCTCGCTCGTTTTCGGCGGCGGCCACGTGGTTTTGCCCTTGCTGCAATCCGAGACGGTCGCCACCGCCAAGGTGGATCACGATACCTTTTTGGCGGGTTACGGGATCGTGCAGGCGATCCCCGGCCCGCTTTTCTCCTTCGCCGCCTTCTTGGGAGCGAGCGTCGAGGGCTTCGAAGCCCGTCCCGTCGGGGCGTTGATCGCCCTGGTCGCGATCTTCGCGCCTTCCTTTTTCTTGGTCTTCGGGGTGCTGCCGTCTTGGGAGCGACTGCGGGGAAAGCGCAGCCTTCGCGCGGCCTTGGCCGGGGTCAATGCGGCGGTGGTCGGGTTGCTCCTCGCCGTCCTTTGCAATCCGATCGTCATCGAGAGCGTTCGCGATCCGGCCGATGGCCTCGGGGCGCTTTTGGCTCTTGCCCTGTTATATTGGGGGCGCTGGCCGCCGTGGTCGGTGGTCGGGCTCTTCGCCCTCGGCGGCGCGCTGCTTCCCCTCGCCTGAGCGTCGCTTTGTTCGCAGGGTCGGTATCCCCGAAGATTCGCGAGCGTCGCCCGCGACAAAGGGAGAACGAAAGGCGCAGGTGCAACCAAGGAAGACCGATGCGCAAGACGATATTGCCGACGCGAAAGGGCGCGAATCCGAAACCGCCCGCAGGCCTCCTTCGATAGCGAGCCCTTTCGATCATGCAAACGCGCCATGGACCGGTCGCCCGCAAGGGCCGAGGAGCGCTCAGCAACAGCGCCGGGCGTTTCGAGCATTTCACGCGAGAGGATATCGACGACGGGTGGAACGAGCCCTCGTCGAACGACGATCAAGACGAGCCCGCGCGCTTGCGCACGACCCTGACGCCGGATACGAGTCGCACCGTCATTTCGTGGAATCGCTCCCCCGACCTTCCCTTCGATCGCTCGATCAACCCTTATCGCGGATGCGAGCACGGTTGTATCTACTGCTACGCCCGCCCGAGTCATGCGTGGCTCGGTCTTTCCCCGGGCGTCGATTTCGAAAGCCGCCTCGTCTACAAACCGGACGCGGCGGCGAAGTTGCTCGACGAACTCGCCAAGCCCGGCTATCGCTGCGCCCCGATCGCGCTCGGCACCAATACCGACCCCTACCAGCCGGTCGAGCGCGATCTCGGCATTACCCGCTCGATCCTCGAAGTCCTCGCCGAATGCGGCCATCCGATGACCCTCGTCACCAAATCATCGGGAGTGGAGCGCGATATCGATCTGCTCGCCGAGATGGCCAAGGCCGGGCGCTGCATGGTCGCATTGAGCATCACCACCTTGGATCGTTCGCTCGCCCGCCGCATGGAGCCGCGGGCGTCCTCGCCCCACCGTCGTTTGGAGGCGGTGCGCAGGCTCAGCGCTGCGGGAATCCCGGTCGCGGTATTCGCCGCCCCGATGATCCCCTTCATCAACGATGCCGAACTCGAGGAGATCCTCGAGCGGGGCCGCGAAGCGGGGGCGATCGGAGCGAGCTATACGATGTTGCGCCTGCCGATGGAGATCGCCGATCTCTTTCGCGAATGGCTCGACGAGCACTATCCGGATCGCGCTCGTCGGGTCATGGAGCGCGTGCGCGACACCCGAGGCGGGAAGGATTACGACTCGACATTCTTCGATCGGATGCGGGGAAGCGGACCGGTGGCGGAGTTGCTCTCGCGGCGCTTCAAGTTGGCGGTCAAGCGCTTGGGCTTCCCCGGCTTTCCCGTCCTCGACCGCAGCGGTTTCGTGCCCCCGCGCCCGCTCGACGATCAACTCAGTCTGTTCTGACGCCGGTGGGGGGGCGTCAAAGTCGCGAGGCACCGCGCATCGGCTCGAAAAACGCGACTTACCGAGAAAGCCCGAATATCGCACCCCGGTCGTTCCTCCAAAATCGCGGGCGGATAGAGCGCGGTGGATCATGACGATGCCTCGCCGCGCCATCCTCGATCAAAGCATCGACCCTTGGCCTTTAACCCTTTGCGAGCGAATAAGGCGTGTTATGCTTTTTCTCGTATCGAGGCATCGTCAACGGATACGGCAGCAAGGATGAGTGCGAGGGCGCGTGCCGTGAAGTCAAAACACCGGATTTCTTGTTATACGAGCATGGCAAAAAGAGCGATGCTCAATTTCTTGTGGATGCTCCGTCCGATAGAGTTGATCATCAGCAATGACTTCTTTGAGACTTCTAGATCGGTTAAGGAGAGTGCCCAGATCGGTCTGGGCACTTTCCGTTTTGGGGCTGGGATTGGTATTTTTATCGGTGGGAAGCGCTCTTTTTATTAAGAGCCAAATAAAGAATACGATAGCAGGGTCCAAAAATGAAAACAAAAGTCAGTTCGTAATAAACCGTCCGGTTTTGCCGGTACCCGTTTATGTCACTCCTGAATGGTTCGCTGAAAGAACTTCTAATATCATGGAAGAGTTCAATAGTATTTTTCCCACCCCAGTGGTACGCTTAGCCGCTTCGCGCGAGGATTCCGAGATAACGGTTTTCGTTTCGAGCGTATATAAAAACAAGGGGGTAATGCGTAGGAAAATAGTGAAGGAAATCTATCAGCGTGTTTATGGAGAACGAAAAACTAAAACCGCATTTGAACTTCTTGATGAAACTAACGCATTTACCTATCAACCGAGAGAACTGCACCCATGCGCAATTTGGGAGCTCTCTGATATTGATTATAAGGATGATCCTAGAACAGATATCGGAATATTGATGCCTAAGCACGTAATGATTGAGATAGATACAGAAGAAAGACTACTGGATTATCACTTCGATTCTTGCATTCGGGAAGAAATAGCACATGCTTTTTTCTTCGGATCACTCCCAGATCGAAATCTACGATTCTACGAGATGAGTATGTTTAACCGTAATTTGGGTTATCAGGCTTTAATCGAAGATTATACTTGGACGGATAGATTAGCGATGCGCGTTTTATTGTACGCGATAAAAAACAATCGAAGGAACTTTCTTTATATCGATGATGTGATCGATGATTATTTCCTATCGCTAATCATCGGATGAGGAAGGAACGGCAGACATCCGCATTCTTTCTCGTCGTTTCAATATTTCCCCCGGTGCGTTCGGCGCAGGAGCGAATCCAGCGATCGATATACTGCATCGAGCCGTCTTGGTGGCGTTTCGAAGACGTAGCGACAGGCTCGTTCGGGAAGACATTCTTCCATCTTCCATCATATCGATCCAGCGCTTCCCGCGTATTGCGATAGGGTGTCATCCGGTCATCGAAGAAAAGACGATCTCCGCATCCCCGCTCGGCGCGGGCGAGGAGCCCCGTTTTGATATTTCATCCTGCGAGCGTTCGCGTCTTGATCTTCCGCCCGAAGGAAGTAGCCTACGAGTTTACGTTCCTTAGGCCGCCCCCGTCTCCTTGCGAGTCTTCTCGAGATCGGGTGGGTGTCCCACAAAAGCGAAGCCAAAGGAGAGCCACGATGGGAAGGCCGAATATCCTGATTTTGATGGTGGATCAGCTCAGCGGAAGATTTTTCCCCGACGGTCCCGCCGAATGGCTGCATTGCCCGCATTTGCGGGATTTGGCCGAGCGCTCTGCGCGCTTTGCCAACGCCTATACCCCGAGCCCGCTTTGTGCACCGGCGCGCGCCTCGTTCATGACCGGAATGCTGCCTTCGACGACGAGGGTTTATGACAACGCCGCGGAATTCGCCGGCGATATTCCGACCTTTGCGCATTATCTGCGGCGAGCCGGATATCGCACTTGCTTGGCGGGCAAGATGCATTTCGTCGGCCCGGATCAACTGCACGGATTCGAAGAGCGCTTGACCACCGATATCTATCCGGTGGATTACGGTTGGACGCCGGATTATCGAAAGCCGGGCGAACGGGTCCATTGGTGGTATCACAACTTGGGAGCGGTGGCCCAAGCGGGCGTGGCGGAGATCACCAATCAACTCGAATACGACGACGAAGTTCTATGGAAAACGCAGCGCAAAATCTACGACCTCGCCCGGGACGAGGACTCGAAGCCATGGTGCTTGACGGTCAGTTTCACCCACCCCCACGACCCTTATGTCGCGCGCCGGGAATTCTGGGATCTCTATGCCGACGGCGCCTATCCGAGCCCCGAAGTCGAGGCGATTGCCTATCAGGATCAAGATGCGCATTCGAAGAGGATCTTCGATGCCAACGATTGGCGATCTCATGCCATCGACGAGGAGATGATCGCCCGGGCGCGCCGCGGCTATTTCGCCAATATCTCCTATTTGGATCGGAGCATCGGGAAGATCCGGCAAACGCTCGAAGAGACCGGACAGGAGGCGATCACGATTTTCCTTGCGGACCACGGCGATATGCTCGGCGAGCGAGGGTTGTGGTTCAAGATGTCGTTTTACGAAGGATCGGCCCGGGTGCCGATGATGATCGCCGCTGCGGATATTTCCCCGAAGTGCATTTCCACCCCGGCTTCGTTGGTCGATATCCCCTCGACCTTGAGCGATCTCGCAGGGCTGCCGAAAGAGGAGTCGATCCCGGGGACGGTCGGCGAAAGCCTGCTGCCCCTGATCGAAGGTGCCAAGCGCACGAAGCCGGTGTTGATGGAATACGCCGCCGAGGCTTCTTATTCCCCGATGGTCAGCATCCGAGGGGATCGTTGGAAATACAACCGATGCGCCCTCGATCCGGACCAACTCTTCGATCTGGAGTCGGATCCTTGCGAGCGAAACAACTTGGCGACGGGCGATTCCCCGCCCCCCGTGCTGGAAGATATGAAATCGATGGCGGATGCGTATTGGGATTTGGATCGCTTCGATCGGGAAGTGCGCGAAAGTCAGCGTCGGCGGCATATCGTCTACGAGGCGTTGAGGAAGGGCGCCCACCATCCTTGGGACTATCAGCCGCCGGAGAACGCCTCCGAGCGTTTCATGCGCAATCACCTCGATCTCAATATGCTCGACGAGCAGCGGCGCTTTCCTCGCGCTTAGATATCGGATCGTTTCGAGAGCCGGCGTAGGGTTGCGTAGGGTTGCGGAGGGTCGGCGGGGTTCGGGTATCGGCTTTTCGTGCGAGTCGACTTCCAAGCGATGGCGGATGCGTATCGGGGCTTGGATCGCACTTGGGTCGCACTCGGCTCGCTTCGATCGGAGGGTGTGTGCGAAAGGCTCACTTCGGTGGCATATCGTCTACGAGGCGCCTGAGAAAGGGCGCCTGTCATCCAAGGGGGCTGCCGGCTGTCAGAGAATTCTTTTCGAGTGCTTTGTGCTATCGGATTTGTGCGATCACCTTTGTGCGATCACTCGAACCCGATGACGCTCGACGAGCGGCGGCGATTTCCTCGGCGGAGATATCGGATCGCTTCCAAGATCAGCGAATGATCGCGGACGGTCGGTACGGTTTTAGGAGATCTCGGAGCGATACCGGCGATACCGGCGATACCGGCGTTTCTCCTCGCTCGGATCGCTCGGCATCGTCAAGACGACGAGGCGGGTTTTGGCAGTCGCGGGTCGCGGCGGAGATCAAGAGCGGGGAGAGCGATTCGACGATCCCCGATTCGACGATCCCCGATTCGACGATCATCGAAAAAGCCGCATGAAGGACAAGATATTATTTGCCGCTATGACTGCGCCAGACCCAGCGAGCGAATCAGCGAGCCCCGCCCAAACGAAAGCCGAGCCTATCGGCGTGATAGGCTCGGCTATTGCTGCAAGCTGGCGGGGCTCGACTATAAGGGGGCTGGGCGTTATCGACTCTCGCTCGAAGATGCCGCCCCGTGCTCGTCACGCCAACGCTCGTAACTGCCGATGACGCCCCCGGCGATCACTCCGAAGATGATCCCGCCGACGATGCCGAACGAGCCGCTGGCGCAGGCAGCCCCCATGCAGCAGCCGTAGATTGCCCCCGAGCCGCAGCGACCCGCGCTGAGCCAGCCGACAAGATAGCTGGGGAGTGCCGCAGCGAAAGCCCCGGGGAGTGCCGCAGCGAAGTCCGTGAGATACCCGATCATGATCGTTCGATGCTTCTATTGAAAGCCGCGCCGGACGAGTGCCCCGCGCGGGTCAATGACTGATAGCGGTATAGTCTAGCGCATCCTCGAAGTGCTGGGCGGCTGAAAGCGCGGGCGGGATTCGAAGCGAGCGATAAGAAAGCGGGCGGCGATTCAGCGAGCAGCGTCAGTGGCTCGCTTGCAAGATAGCCTTTATCGCTTCGCGGGCTCGCTCTTCTTCGGCTTCGGCATCGCTTACGGCGTAGCGCGTCGTGGATAAGGCAGTCAGTACTCGCATGAATTCGTCGCGGTTTCGGTCATGCGCGGCGCGGGTACGTACTGATCTCCCGTCCGCGCGATAGAGCACGCCGGCGATTCGCGCAAGTTCAACTCGCCGTCTTGACTTTCAGCCGCAGCGCGGGCGACTCGTCGGCTCGCTCGTCCCCCGCAGCGTCTCGTACGATAGCCATCCGGATGATCACGGACTCGGCGGTGACTCGGTCAAAGTCGATCTCGGCTAGTTCGGCTATCGCGCGGGCTCTTTCGAGAGCGGCGACGGCTTCGGCGTGGTCGGCGCGGGCTTGCGCCAGATCGGGCGGGCGGGGATTATGGCGATGATGATGATGGCGATGATGCCGACGCCGACTAGGGCTAAGGACTTGCGCACGGCTGGCTCCCTATTCGCCCGCCGGATCGCTCGAATGCAAGCGATGGCTCGCGGTTATGAAAGCGACGCGGGCTTGCTCGTACTCGGCGATGACTCGCATACTTGCGGCGATGACTGGCTCGCTTTCGGCTGCGGTTCGCGCGGTCTCGGCGCGGGCTAGTTTGCGCTTTGCGTAGGCTTGCGCGTTTGGGGATCGCTCGGCTTCGAGCGAGGAGGCAGGTGCGCTTTGCCCCCGAACTCAAACCCCGCTCGCCCCCGATCCGATCCTGCCGACCCCTGGCAACTTGATGGCGGGCCTTAGCGGATCGATGCCGAAGACCAAGCCCAAGAGGTTGATCTCCAAGCCCTCTTCGCTTCCCGCGATCCCGCCCAAGAGGCCGAAAACAGAGAATTGCCAGCCCTTTCCGCCCGGGGGTCGGGCGAGGAATTTCCCGTCCTCCAAATAGTCCTTGCCGATGGCGGTCGAGGGCAGTTCGGCTTCGAGCCCTTGCGCTCGGCGGATGACGAAGGCGGTGAAGGTGTTGCTGTTGGGCCCGGGCCAGGTTCGATAGTCGTGGGTCCAAGGGTAGTCGTCGACCGCCTCGATAATCTGCGGGATGGCGGCCGCGGCTTTCGCTCCGCGCAACTCCTTGAGCAAAATCGGCGGCTGCCCGAACCATCTTCTATCCGGCAAATCGGGACCGGAAACCAGAACGCTTCGGCCGTATCGCCCTCGCCAGCCGATCACCTGATGGACGCGGTAGCGCAAAGCCCCTTCCGGCTTGGTGGCGATCCAAGTGTGCACCGCCAGCAATCCGCGCCAGTTGAATACCCGCGCCGCCCATACCTGCACGATCGCTTCGTCCGTTTCGCTCGGCTCGGGGACGATACCGGCGCTCGAGCGATCCGCAGTGCGCCAATCCTGTCCGAGCCGCACCGAGCTGCAAGAAGCGCTCAGCAAAGGCCCGATCAGGATGATGGTCAGCAAGGAAAGTTTTCGTGCGATGCCCTTCTTCATTCTTCTTTGCCCTCTACTGCGCCGGCGTCGGCCTGCAATCGGCGACTTTCAAGGAAAAAACGGGGTTTTATCGGGTCCGTCTCGTCATCGATTCGAATCCTCCCTTCGTCGCTCCGTCTCCCCGTCTCGTTTACGTACACCGAAGAGGGTCCGTCCCCCTTATCCCGGTCTTTTTACAGCCCCACCCGGCGCAAGCGCAGCGCGTTGGCGATCACCGAGAGCGAACTTGCGCTCATGGCGAGGCTTGCGATCATCGGCGACAGCAGCAATCCGAAGAAGGGATAAAGCGCCCCGGCGGCGATCGGGATGCCGATGGCATTGTAGGCAAAGGCGAAGAAAAGGTTTTGTCGGATATGACGCATGGTGAGTCTCGAGAGCGTCCGGGCTTTGGCGATGCCGTGAAGATCGCCCCGAATCAAAGTGATATCCGCGCTCTCGATGGCGATATCCGCCCCGGTCCCCATCGCGATGCCGACATCGGCTCGGGCCAAGGCGGGAGCGTCGTTGATGCCGTCTCCGGCCATGACCACGCAATGCCCTTCTTCTTGCAAGGCGCGGATCGCATCGTGTTTTTGCTGCGGATCGAGCCCGGCGCGCACATCCTGAGGGTGCAAGCCGAGCTGTGCCGCAACCGCCAAGGCGGTGGTTTCATGGTCGCCGCTGAGCATCGAGATGCGAAGCCCGGCGGCTTGCAGGGCGCGCAGGTTTTCCGCCGCCCCCGGCTTGATCGGATCCGCGACCGTCGTCAGCCCCGTCAATTCCCCGTCGACGGCGACCCAAAGGGCGGTTTCGCCGCCTTCGCGCAAGGCGTCGGCGCGCTTGCGAGCCGTGCTCGATATCTCGACTCCCGCCTCGCGCATCATCGCCTCGTTCCCCACCTCGATGCGATGCCCGTCGACCTCGCCTTTGACGCCGCGACCGGTGACGCTCTCGAAGCCGCTCACCTCTCCGAGGCCCTCGCTCGGTGGCGGCGACGCTTCGATCGCGGCGGCGGTCTCCTGACCACCCTCTTTTTCACGCTCGTTTTCATGCGCTTTTCCCGGCCGCAAGCCCACGCCGCGCTCGATGGCACCGGCCAGCGGGTGCTCGCTCGCCCCCTCGACCCGAGCCGCAAGCGCAAGCCATCGCTCTTTCGGCATCTCGCCCAAAGAGACGACGGTGCATAGTTCCGGTCGACCCTCGGTCAAGGTGCCGGTTTTGTCGACGATCAAGGTATCGACCCCTTCCATGCGCTGCAGGGCTTCGGCGTTGCGCACCAGCACCCCGTCGCGCGCGCCGCGCCCGATCCCGGCCATCACGCAAACCGGCGTGGCCAGCCCCAAGGCGCAAGGACAGGCGATGATCAGCACCGAGACCATCGCCACCAAGGCGTTGGCGAGGGTCGGGGGCGGGCCGAACAGCCCCCAAAAGATCGCCGCCGCCAATGCCACCGCCCCCACGACGGGCACGAAGATTCCGGCCACCCGATCCGCCGTCGCCTGAATCGGGGCGCGCGAACGACCGGCGATGGCGACGAGGGTCGCGATCCGCGCCACCAGAGTTTGCGAGCCGACATTCAGCGCTCGCATCGTGAACCCCCCGGCTTGGTTGACGGTGCCTCCGGTGATTTTGTCGCCCGGTCCGCGCTCCACCGGGATCGACTCGCCGGTGATCATCGATTCGTCGATCCGGCTTTCGCCTTCGAGCACGATGCCGTCCACCGGCACCCGCTCCCCGGGACGCACCCGCAATCGATCCCCGACCTCGACCCGATCCAGGGCCACCTCGTGCTCCTCGCCTTTTTCGTCGATCCGTCGCGCCGTCGGCGGGGAAAGATCGAGCAGACCGCGCAAGGCATCGCCGGTTCGCTCCCGCGCCCTGAGTTCGAGCATCTGACCCAAGATGGTCAGGGTGATGATCACCGCCGCAGCCTCGAAATAAAGGGCGGGGGAGCCGTGGCTTTTGAAGGCCTCGGGCACGAGATGCGGGAAGAGCAAGGCGATCATGCTCGCAAGCCAGGCACTGACGGTCCCCACGGCGATCAGGGTGAACATATTCAAACGCCGATGGACGATCGACCTCGCCCCGCGGAGCAAAAAAGGCCCGCCGCATCCCAACACCACCACGCTCGCCGGAATGGCTTGGAGCCAGCCGAACCAGAAAGGACCGAGGAGAGGGCGGGCGTCGGCGGCGGGAATCATCTCGCTCATGGCGATGAAAAAGACCGGCAGGGTCAGGGCGCAAGCGACGATCAGGCGGCGCCTGAGATCGATGTACTCGGGGTGGACACGGTGGCTCGAAAGGGAAATCTGCGGTTCCAACGCCATGCCGCATTCGGGACAGATCGAGGGCTCTTGGCTGCGCACCTCGGGATGGCAGGGGCAGACGTAGACGATGTTTTCCGGCGTCGAGTCCGCGACGGGATCCGAGTCCGCCGGCGCATCGCCCTCGGTCGCTTCGCGAGCGGGGGCGCCGAATCGCTCGGGTTCCTCCTCGAAGGCCTGCAGGCATCGCTCTTCGTAGAATCGATATCGACTTCCGGCGTGGACGACGGTCGCTCCCGGCCGCATCCGATCCACCTCGGTGCCGCAAACCGGGCAGGTATCGCTGATATAGCCGGAGGGGTCGGCGACGAATCGCTCCTTGCAGCGGGCAGCGCAAAATCCCACCGCCCGACCCTCGTGAACGTGAACGAAGGGGGCGCCGGCAGGGTCCGCCTCCATGCCGCAAACCGGATCGTGCGTTGCCGGGAGCGAGCCCGATCGCTCTTCGATATTCGTCATCCGTTTTTACCGAACCCCCGAGAGGGTCGCGAAGCGGCGGGGTTTGCAAGTTCAGGCGACCGATGACATCCGCCGAAAAGCCTTGGATGCCCGCCCGTTCGTTTTCTTGTCGATCCGCCGAGGGCCTCCTTACGAAGAAGCAGGGGCCGAAGAAGCGGGAACCGAAGAGTTCACGCGCTCGCCGACCTCGGCGGCGAGGAGATCGATCGCCTCGTCGAGGGGAAGAACGCGCTGCTCTTGGCTACCCAATCGCCGCATCGAGACCGTGCGCATCTCGGCCTCTTTTTTGCCGAGCGCGAGGATCACCGGAGCCTTGGCCTTCGAATGCTCGCGAATCTTGTAGGAGATCTTCTCGTTGCGAAGGTCGGTCTCGGCGAGCAGGTTGCGGGCGCGAAACGATTCCGCAACCTCCTTCGCCCAATCGTCGGCGGCGGAGGTGATGGTGCAGATCACCGCATGGCGCGGGGAAAGCCAAAGCGGAAGATGCCCGGCATAGTGCTCGACGAGGATGCCGGTGAAGCGTTCGATCGAGCCCAACATCGCCCGGTGCAGCATCACCGGAAAACGGCGGGCGCCGTCCTCGCCGACGTACGAGGCTCCCAAGCGTTGCGGCAGATTGAAATCCACCTGCACCGTTCCGCATTGCCAGTCGCGCCCGATGGCATCGCGCAGCACGAATTCGAGTTTCGGCCCGTAGAAGGCGCCCTCCCCGGGGTTGTGGGTATAGGGAAGGCCGGTGGAGTCGATGGCGACGCGCAGAGCCTCTTCGGATTTGTCCCAGATATCGTCCGTCCCGACTCGCACCGGGGGTCGATCCGCGAATTTGATGCGTACATCCTCGAAACCGCAATCGCGGTAGATCAGCAGGATGAGATCGCACATCGCGCTCGCTTCTTCCGTGATCTGCTCCTCGGTGCAAAAAACATGGGCATCGTCTTGGGTGAAGGCGCGTACCCGCATCAACCCGTGCAACGCCCCCGAGGGCTCGTAGCGGTGCACCTTGCCGAATTCGGCGATGCGAAGGGGGAGGTTGCGATGGCTCTTGACCGGGCCGTTCTTGAAAATCTGCACATGCCCGGGGCAGTTCATCGGCTTCAATGCGAAAACGCGTCCGTCCTCGGTTTGCGAGGTGAACATATTTTCGCGAAAGGTCTCCCAATGACCGGATGCCTCCCAAAGACTGCGGTCCATGATCTGCGGGGTGTCCACCTCGACGTAGCCCGCTTCTTCCTGGCGCTCTTGGATATGACGGATCAGCCGTTGGAAGACGCGCTGCCCGCCGGGATGCCAGAACACCGCCCCCGGGGACTCCTCTTGGAAGTGGTAGAGATCCATCTCCACCCCGAGCCGGCGGTGGTCGCGTCGCTGCGCCTCTTCGAGCATGCGAAGGTAGTTTTCGAGTTCTTTTTCGCTGGGCCAAGCGGTGCCGTAGATACGCTGCAGCATCTCGTTCTTGGAATCCCCGCGCCAATAGGCTCCCGAAATCCGCAGCAATTTAAAGGCCTTGCCGAGTTTGCCGGTGGACGGAAGGTGGGGGCCGCGGCAAAGATCGATCCAATCCCCTTGGCGATAAAGAGAGACGATCTCCCCTTGGGGGATGCTGTCGATGATTTGCGCTTTGTACTCCTCGCCCCAGTCGCGAAAGAAGCGTATCGCCTCGTCTCGATCCCATTCCTCGCGGAGGATGGGCTCGTCGCGCTCGACGATCTCGCGCATGCGCGCCTCGATGCCCTCGAGGTCCTCCGGGGTGAAAGGCTCTTCCCGCGCGAAGTCGTAATAAAAGCCGTTCTCGATTGCCGGACCGATGGTCACTTGGGTTTCGGGGTAGAGCTCCTTGACCGCCTCCGCGAGAACATGGGCGGCATCGTGGCGCAGGAGCTCCGGCGCCTTTTCGCTGTCGCGGGTGATGATGGCGACCTTCGCATCTTGCTCGATCACCGTCGAGAGATCGCGCAAGGCACCGTCCACTTCGATGGCAAGGGCGGCTTTTGCGAGCCCGGCGCCGATATCGGCAGCGATCTCGGCACCGCTCACCGGAGCGTCGTATCGACGGACC
This sequence comes from Gammaproteobacteria bacterium, assembly GCA_965220535.1. GTDB lineage: Bacteria > Pseudomonadota > Gammaproteobacteria > HK1 > HK1 > HK1. The sequence goes on from OZ244833.1 coordinate 2,936,229, forward strand.
GAGTCGTCGGGTAGGGTGATTTGGGGCATGGTGCGTTTTTCCGTCTTGGCAAGGCTTTTTGCTTGCGTTTTCAAGCGAGGCGGGGGAGTCTCGTTCGTCATGCGATTGTAAACCCCTTAGATGCTATCGGGATCGGTGATTTCCAAGCCTTGACCGCTCCTTTGCGCCCGCAAAGCCTGCCGATCGGTGAATTTTTCGATAGCTCAGCGTTTTGTCCCTAATCGGGGGGCGTCCCGATCGCCTCTTTTTCCTTGCCGGTTCCTTGCCGATTCCTTGCCTAAACCGACGAAATCCGCTTGCTTGGATCCCGTCGCTTCGGGGGTTCGTTGTTCGGTCAAGTCCGGTCGAGTCCGGTCGATCACGATGGAATTCGCGGCCACGCTCCGAGGCGGATCGAAAAACGCGACCGGATGTCTCTTGCGATCACCGCCGCTTGCACCGCGCCGGCATCGCCTGCCCGAAACGCTTCCCGAGCGATCATGACGAAGCGCAGACAAAAAGCGCAGACACAGAAGACCCGAGGTCCGATGCGCCCGATGCGCCGGGATCGTATCGATGCCGATATCGTGGGAGATATGAGAGAGTGAACGCTCGCTTTTTTCAAGATCCCTCGTAATTTCAGAAGCCTGAACGAGAGATTCCTCGCGCGAAACCCTGCAACCCATCGACCGATGCTCCATCGATCTCTCATGCAAGCAGGTTGCCTCGCAAGCGGCTTTCTCGTGTTTTCGTCATGGCCTTTCGGACCCGAGCCGCAAGTCCCTTGGCCTGCGCTTTTGCATCGTCGCATCCGCATATCGATGATGACACGGATGAAAAGACCGCTTAGGATCAGGCACCCTTTGGCACCGTCCTCGTCGTCGCCTAGGTAAAATCGCCTATCCTTTTTGTCCGCACGGTCATCGTCTGCGCGGTCATCGTCTGAAAAGGGGCAGGGGCTTTTGCGAGATTCGCCGTGCACGATGCCGATACGCTCCGGCGGCAAAGAGAATCCTCGCCGATAATGGCCAAGGCTCGAACTGCTTCGATCGTGCCAAGACGAAACAAGCCCTCAAGAGCCATGGACCTGAGATAGTCGATATCGATCTTCGTGCGCCGGATCGAAATACCCTTGGCAAGGTGCCCTTCGGCAAGGCGTATCGAAGCAACGCCTCTGAACGCCCCTTCCCATTTACCCGCAACGACCCCATCCGACCTCTTGTCGCCGCCTCGGGTCCGCCGCCCTTCATCACATCTCACCGATAAGAAAACCATGTCCGAAGCCCTCGCTCTTTCCTTGACCCCCAGATTGCGCCCGACTCCCTTTTCCTCGCGGGTGCAAGCGGCGGGGATCAGGCATTTCACCGTCTACAACCACATGCTGCTGCCGGCATTTTGTCATTCGCTGGAAGAGGATTACCGCCACTTGCGGCAAAGCGTGCAGCTGTGGGATGTCTCGGCTCAACGCCAAGTGGAGATTCGCGGTCCCGACGCCTTGTCCTTGGTCGAGATGATGACCCCGCGCGATATCTCCCGCTGCGCGATCGGGCAATGCAAATACGCGCCGCTGGTCGATAGCGACGGCGGAATCATCAACGATCCCCTGATCCTGCGCCTCGCCGAGGACCGTTTTTGGATCTCGGTGGCCGATTCCGACGTCTTGTTATGGGCGCGGGGTTTGGCGGTCGGGGGCAAGATGGATGTCGAAGTGGACGAACCGGATGTATCCCCCTTGGCCCTGCAAGGCCCGCTGGCCGACGCGGTGGCCGAATCCCTTTTCGGATCTTGGGCCCCCTCCTTGCCTTTCTTTCGCTTTCGCACCGCCGAGATCGATGGCATCTCCTTGGTCGTGGCCCGCTCGGGCTGGAGCGGACAAGGGGGCTTCGAGATCTACCTTCAAGACAGCGCCAAGGGCGAGGCGCTTTGGGATCGAATCTGGGCCGCAGGGGAAGCCCACGGGATTCGCGCCGGGGCTCCGAACCTGATCGATCGAATCGAGACACGCCTGCTCTCCTACGGCAGCGACATAACGCGTCGGGACGATCCCTTCCAAGCCGACCTGGAAAACTATTGCGATCTCGACAAACCGGCGGCGTATCTTGCCCGCAAAGCCCTCGACTCTCGCCGCAATCACCCCCCGGCAAGGCGGTTGGAACGCCTCGTCATCGACGGAGAGCGGATCGAGCCGAACGCCACCCGCCGGCCCCTTTTCGACCCCGACCTCGCCCCCGCAGGCGAAGTAACGAGCGCGGTCCATTCGCCCCGCCTCGCTCGCAATATCGCGCTGGCGATGGTCGCCAAGGAGCATCGAGACAAAAAATTGCAGGTACGCCTTGCAAACGGAACGATGCGCCCGGCGAGGGTGGCGAACGAACGCTGGGAAACGCCTTGACCTGATCCCCGGTAGTGTCCGGGTATCCCTAGGTGTCATCGATAGGGCAATAGGTGCCAAGACAGTTGCCAAGACAGGTGCTAAGAGAAGATGTCTTGCACCGCCCGGCAGGGCTAGCGGAGGGCTTTTAGTATCTACCGCTACCGGCGCATTTTCCGATGCAACAATCGTTCCCGAAATCGTTCCCGGGATCGTTCCCGAAATCCCTCCCGAAAATCGCGAAAAAAAAGATTTCGCTAAGATACGATCCGAAGATGGCCGAGCCATCCCTACCCCTCATACTTTCCCTGATTGCCGATACCCCCGGCGCTCGTCGACCCCTTTAGGAGCAAAACCTCCATGACATCCGATCGCCCCGTCGTGGTGATAACCGGCGCCTCGCGCGGAATCGGCGCCGCGTGCGCCCGAGCCCTTGCATCGAGAGCGAATCTGGCGCTCGCAGCGCGGACGGATTCCGCCCTCCATGAAACCGCGAAGGAGTGCTCGGCACAAGGAGCGCAGGTCGAAGTCGTGGTCGGAGACGTCGCTCTCAACGAAACCGCTTGCGCCCTCGCCGACCGGGCGCAAAAGACCTTCGGCCGAATCGATGCGGTAATCGCCAACGCCGGCATCCTCACCCCTTTCGGCTCCCTCGAATCTTGCGATGCGCAAGAGATCGAATATTCCCTGACCGTCAATATCGTCGGCCCGACATTGTTGGCAAGAGAGACCCTGCCGGCGCTGCGAGCCTCGAAAGGACGCCTGATCAACGTATCGAGCGGAGCGGGCAACGGAGTGATTCAAGGCTGGGCGACCTACTGCGCCTCCAAAGCCGCACTGAACCACCTGACCCGAGTGATCGCCGCCGATGCCCTTGAAGTTACCGCCATCGCCTTTTCCCCGGGAATGACCGATACGGATATGCAAGCGCAGATCCGCAACCAAGGAGAACAAGGCATGTCCCCGGACGAGTTGGCATTTTTCCAACGCACCTACGCCGACGGCGGACTACGCGACGCCAACGAAGTCGGTTCAAGACTCGCCGCCCTTGCACTTTTCGCAAAACACGAATGGTCCGGAGAATATATGACCATCGACGATGCCCGAATAGCGGCCCTACGCTGATAGCGTCGTCGATTCGATACAAGGGAAGTCGTCGATGAGCAGCAAATTTTTTACCAATAACGAAGCCGGCACAGTTCTTGACAAGTTCAAGGGCGTTTTTGAACACGCAGGCATCGACGAATTCGATGTACTGGTCGGATATTTCCGATCGACGGGCTATTTCAGATTGCGCCCTTCTTTGGAGAGGGTCAAGCAGATCCGTATCCTGGTCGGGATCGATATGGATCGAATAGTCAGGAGTTACCAAAGACAAGGCTTGATGCTTATCAATGGTGCCAAGGAAGACGAAGCAAAAGGGATGTACACGGCCGAACTCGAAAACGAGATCAATCGCGCGGACTACAGCGAAGATCTGGAGCAAAGCATCCTTCGATTCATCGATGATATCAATTCCGGAAAAGTGCAAATCAGAGTGCATCCCAGCCGAAAATTACACGCCAAGATATATATCTTCCGTCCGAAAAATTTCAACGAACACAGTGGTGGCGAGGTCATTACCGGTTCGTCCAATTTGACCGAAGCCGGACTAGGCGTCAGATCTGTAGGCTCCAACTACGAGTTCAATGTCTCTTTGAGGGATTACGACGATATCAAATTTGCCACCGAAGAATTCGAGTATCTTTGGGAGCAAGGGATCGAGCTTTCGCCGGAGGATATCGAACAAGCAAAGGACCGGACTTTCCTGCGAGACGACTTTACCCCCTACGAACTCTACATCAAATTCCTGATCGAATATTTCGGTGGAATGATCGAACTCGATCCCAAAAATGCCATGGAACTGCCGGAAGGATACAAGAAGCTCAATTATCAGCTGGATGCGATCGAGCAAGGACTCGGCATCGTCAAAAAACATAACGGAGTGTTTCTTGCCGACGTTGTAGGATTGGGAAAAACCATTATCGCCATCATGCTGGCAAAACGAATCTCTTTTATGGAGGCTTCGAGCAAGGCGTTCAGGATATTGATCGTTTCGCCGCCGGCGATAAAACAGGATTGGGAGGAAACCGCGAAGGATTTTTCCTTACCCTCTTGCGATTTCTTCTCCAGCGGAAGTCTTCATAAGATCAAAGATATCGAAAAATACGATCTCGTTATCATCGACGAAGCGCATAAATTCCGCAATAAGACCTCCGATTCTTACGATTGCATGCAGAGTATATGTAAAACCCCGACGAAATCAGGTCGTCAAAAGAAAGTGATTTTGCTCTCGGCGACGCCGCTGAATAATCGACCCGAAGACATTCTCAATCAGGTGTTACTATTCCAAGATGGAAATAAAAGCACCTTGGAGTGTGGAAATCTGAATGATTTTTTCGTTCCCATCAATAAAGAATATAGGAATTTGTTGAAAAAATCTTCTTCGTCCGATCAGAATGAAATCGCCTCGATTTACGAAAGGATTCGAAAAAGCGTTATCGAGCCGATTACCGTTCGTCGCACTCGACGGGATCTTCTGGATAATAGTTTCTATTCGGAAGATCTGAAGGAACAGGGTATTATTTTCCCGAAGTCGAATGCACCAATAAACCTACTTTATCAGTTGCCGGATGAACTGAATAAACTCTATGATGACACTCTTCTTTGTATTGCCGGAACCGGAGAAAATGAAAACAAGAGACTCCATTATGCGCGACATCGAATGATTGAATTTTTGCGCGATGAGCATAGACAAGCCTACAATCGCCCGGAATTCATCTCTCAGATGCTGACGGGGATCATGAAAACATTGATGGTCAAGCGATTGGATAGCAGCATCAATGCAATCAATCAGACGCTGAGACGTTTCTTGAAATCATCTGAAAACTTGTTGACGATGCGAGATAACGATAGGATTTATTTGGCTTCATCCAGGGAAATCGATCGCTATATCGAAAACGAACGAGAATATGAACCTGATGAGATATTCACTGATAAGGAAGGGAAAGTTTTCAAACGCAGTGACTTCCAACCTGAATACTGGAACATGGTCGAGCGAGATCACGGGATTCTCATCGACTTGGTTGAAAGATGGGGGAGGGTGGTTGAAAGCGGGATCGATCCAAAGTCGGATCGGTTGATTGAAATCATGAGAGGGGAATTATTCGATGAAGTCAAGAATCCAGAACAAAAGTTGGTGATCTTTTCCGAATCCATGGATACAGCCAATGATCTTGAATTCCGGCTAAAGGAAAAAGGCTTTGACGGGATACTGAATGTCAACTCCTCGACCAGAGAGAAGTTGAAAGACAAAATCAAGGGGAATTTCGATGCCAATGCCTCCCGAAGCGAACGGCGCTCGGATTACGGTATCATCATTACGACCGAGGTTTTATCCGAGGGTATCAATTTGCACCGCGCCAATCTCATCGTGAATTACGATACGCCTTGGAACTCTACCAAATTGATGCAACGTATCGGCAGAATCAATCGTATCGGAAGCAAGGCCGATGAGATTTTTATCTACAATTTTTTACCCACCGAAAAGGTAGAAGAGGATATCAATCTCAAGCATAGAGCCAGCATCAAACTCAATGCCTTTCATTTGGCTTTGGGTGAGGATTCGCAAATCTACCTCCCCGATGAGGAAGTGGGTAGCTTCGGTCTGTTTGAAAAAAATATCGCGATGGATAATGAATATTCTGAGGAGTTGCGCTATCTTCAGATAATCAGAAATTTCAGAGAGAGATGCCCCGAGGATTTCAGGCGCGTGAAGAGGATGCCGGCGAAAATCCGTGGGGGTGTGGCTAATGCTCAATATCGAGATGGAACCTTTGCATTTCTACGCAATGAAGATGGTCGTGAATCGTTCCTCATGGTGATGCCGGAAAAGGGAAGGCTGAAATCATCCAAATTGACCTTCATCGAGAGTGCCGAGATATTGCAGTGCGACCCTGAAACCGCAGCGATGCCATTACATGACGAACACTATCGGCAAGTTCAAGAGGCCCTGAAGCGTTTTAGACGGGAAATGGAGGAATCCATTGCCGATGCAAATCAACCCCCGAAATTGAATCAGCAGCAGAAGCAAGCGATCAAATATCTGAAAAGCCTGAGGGATATAAAGAATTTGAATCGGAGTGAAAAGAAGAGACTGAACCAAGCGATCGAATCGGTGAGACTGGATCGCGTTCAAAGCCTAAAGAAGGAAATAAATAAATTGAAAGCCAGCCCGAATAAACAGTCGGATTCGAATGAATCCCGACTTCGTTCGGTCTTGAATCTCTTGGATCAATATCCTCTTGACGTAGCAACTGAGCACGATGAAGATACGGAGAATGAGCCGACTCTCTCCAATTTTGCAGATCCGGGTGTGATTATCACCCAGTCATATCGCTGATAAGGAGATTGATGATGTCTCGTAAAATCGGTGGGTTGTTCAAAGGACCTTATCATCGCGACCAATGGATCGGGATTCTAAGCGATGCTTTCGGCGAAAAATTGGAGATATTTTCTTCCCGTCGGAAGATAGAGAACAAAAACGTGATGTCCTGTGTTCAGTTAGGTCGTATGGTATTGGGGGAAGACGACGAAGAGAGCATTGGCCTATTCGAAGTCAAGACGAAGCGCGAAACCAATATTGACAGAAATCGAGTGCAGTTGAGAAACGTAGTGGCGAGGGCTTGCGAAGATTATGGATTGGACGGTGCTTTGGCGGTATATCACGATGCAGACGGTGCCAAGAAGCACTGGCGGCTGAGCTTTGTGAGGATGAGTGATGATCCCAAAAAGAAATTAAGAAGCAAGCGATTCACATATTTGCTCGGTGAAAATCAGAATGTGCGAACTGCAACCGAGAGGTTTTCTGGAATCCCCGCCTTTTCTGGAATCCCCGCCAAGGAAAAATCACTTGAAGGCCTCGAACAAATATTTTCCGTGGAGGAGTTGAATAAGGAATTCTATAAAAAACTCGAAAAATGGTACGACAAAGCTATCAAGACGATTTCGTTGCCATACTCAGAGATCGGAGAAATTTCGATTCAAAAATCAAATAGCGTGATCCGTATGATCACGCGGCTGTTGTTTGTCTGGTTTATCAAAGAGAAAGGATTGATCAATCATCGCCTATTCGATGAGGAAAAGATAAGAGAATATATTGATTATGAGAAGCCGAGCAGCTATTACAAAGCTATTTTGCAGAATTTGTTCTTCGCTACGCTGAATCAAAAGATTGGCGATAGAAGGATATGTGAGGATGATTCGAGATCCTACCATTATTGCCAAAGCAGCTCTATGCCTCTATTCAAACTTCCAGATGAGCAGGTCAAAGATCTATTTCTGGTTTCTCCTTTTCTCAATGGTGGTTTATTTGAATGCCATTCGGAAGATGGATTTTCCGTTGAGGGCTCGAAACAGATCGACATTCCGAATTGGCTTTTTTTCAATAATGAAGAAAATGGATTGATTCAGATCCTTGGCCAATATCGATTCACGGCGGAGGAATCCACGCCTTTTGATGTAGATGTGGCACTTGATCCTGAACTTTTGGGAAAGGTATTCGAAAACCTATTGGCGTGCCATAATCCGGAGACCAGCGAGTCGGCGAGAAAAAAGACAGGTAGCTTTTATACGAGTCGCCGGATCGTCAACTATATCATCGATGAATCTCTAAAGCTAAGATTTTCAAAATTATGTAACTGTCCTAAATGGAAGGAGAAGATTGTCGATTTAATCGATAATCTAGAAGAAATTTCGGGTGGAGGTGTTGTTGATTCCCGTTTTGACGATACCGAATCGGAAAAACTGATTTCTGCGATCAATAATATAAAAATTATCGATCCTGCAGTAGGATCAGGAGCATTTCCTATGGGGGTTTTACATAAGCTGACAAATATTTTAAAAATTGCGGATCCAAAGAATGAGAAATGGAAGAAGAACCATATTGAAATTGCAAATCAACTACCTGGTGTTGAAGTTAGAAAGCGAGCGGTTAAAGAAATTAAAGACACATTTTCAAAATATAATAGGTATGGCGATTACGTTAGAAAGCTATATTTGATCAAAAATAATATTTATGGAGTTGATATACAATCAATTGCCATTGAGATTACGAAACTGAGATTTTTTATCTCTTTAGCGATCGAGCAGAAATGTGAGGAAAATCGATCAAATAACTATGGAATAACAACGCTCCCGAACTTAGAAACTAATTTCATCACCGCCGATGCTTTACTTAGACTTGATAGAATGTCGGGTCAGATAGGAATGTTTGGAGGGGAAAAACTGGATCAATATCAGAATGATATTTTGAGATTAAGAGAGGAATACTTTTATGCCGATACCGACATTAAGAAATTGGAATGTAGGGATAAAGATAGAACCTTGAGGCAGAGTATGGAGAGTCATATTAGAGAAAACCCCGATATGTCGGAGCATGATAAAAGAGCATTCCATAAAATCTGCTCTTGGTCGCCGTATGATAAAGACCATGATGCAAAATGGTTCGATCCCAAGTGGATGTTCAATGTCGAAGGTTTTGATTTGATTATAGGAAACCCTCCCTATATTCAACTTCAAGCAGGAATTCCCGATACTGAACCCAGCGAGAAATATGGCGATCGTTATGAGAAATCGGGTTATTCCGTTTTTAATAGAACCGGAGATATATTCCAGCTTTTTTACGAACGGGGGTATGAGCTATTGGATCCTCAAGGCTGCCTTTGCTTTATTACCTCGAATAAGTGGATGAGAACCGAGTATGGAAAGAGCATGCGAGATTTTTTGGGAAGGATGGTCGGCGATATCAAGATTTTAGACTTGGGTGCCGGTATGTTCGATGCAACTGTCGATACGAATATTTTGCTATTTAGCAAGGCTCAGGGAGGATCATCGATGGATTACGAAGTCTTAGTATCGGAAAATAAAAAGTCTCTTGAGTTATCAGATATCGAATATAAGCAGATGCCGAAACCAAAGGATGGTGATATCTGGGTTCTGCTAGATGAGAAAGAGATGGCTTTAAAGGAAAAAGTCGAACGAATAGGGACTCCCTTAAAAGAATGGGATATATCCATTTATCGCGGGGTATTGAGTGGCTACAACAAGGCATTTATCATCGATAAAGAGACTAAAAACGCATTGATCGAGGAGGATCCGAGGTCCGCGGAGATCATCAAGCCGGTTTTACAGGGAAGGGATATCGGAAGGTATTATCTGGGTTCTGCCGAGAAATATCTAATCGCGACTCTTCCATCCAAGAAAATTTCCATCGACGAATATCCTGCGATCAAATCGCACTTATTTTCATTCGGACAGAATCGCCTAGAACAATCAGGGCGCATACTATCTGATGGTACTCGGGCTAGAAAATATACTCCTCATCGCTGGTATGAACTACAGGATACTTGTGCTTACTACGAAGAATTTGAAAAAGAAAAGATCGCTTATTCAGACATATCTATATCTCCTCAATTTCACCTTGATCGCAATGGCATATATTTTACAAATACTGCTTATATTCTAACGGGTAATCATTTGAAATTCTTAATTGGCGTATTGAATTCCAATTTCTTTACATACATATTTAGAAAATTTTATGCCGGTGGTGGTTTGGGAGATCATGGCTATCGTTACTTCAAAATTTTTCTGGAAAGCGTCCCTATTCCCACTTTTTCTAGAGAAAATCTAACAATAAAAAATCAAATCGAAAATCTTGTAGAACTTATGATAAATACAGTGAATGAGAATCAAAAAAATGAAATTTTAGATGATCAACTAAATCAATTGATTTATCGATATTACGACTTAACGCCTAGAGAAATAGATGTAGTCATTGAATAGCACAACGGATTTTTCTGTATTAATAATCAGCGAAAAATATCAAATATTATTTTTCTAAAATATATTTAATCAATTTTATTTCATCTAAGTTCAAATCATATAGTTTATGAATTAATTGATTTAATTTTGAATGGAGTGCGCGATTCAAATCGATGTCTGCTGATGGTATTTGGTTACTTAGTTCTATGTATTTTTTCATTTCATATTCTGGAATCTTTGGTACCGGAACTTTTTCTACCATGTAGTTGTCCATTTGATATCCATTATTATCTTGCATATTTGCAACCATTTTCCAGTAACTTTTAACTACATCACTTCCTAGAATTGCCTTTATATATCTCAGTCCGTTTTTAGCGGTAATGAATCTCATGGGAGCAGATATATAGATATTTTTTTCTACTAGAATAAATTGCCATTTTCGATTTATTCCTGGAAAAGCGATCTTTTCCTTTTCAAACTCTCCGTAGTAAGCACAATTACGAAGATTATAAGGAGTTTCCCCTTGATCTTGTCTAATTTCGATCTTGTGATAATGCCGGTCTAAATGCTTTTTGATCGCGGGATAGTCTCCTATGTTCACCCTCGGGATATTTCCATATCCATTATGGGTTCCGATTAAGTACTCTCTTATTTTATCAGTTTTATACCTTCCAACATCCCGACCTCGTAGTATTGGCTTGATGATCTCCGCCGATCTCGGATCTTCCTCAATCAGTGCGTTTTTAGTCTCTTTATCGATGATAAATGCCTTGTTGTAGCCACTCAATACCCCGCGATAAATGGATTTACAGGGCAGCAATGGGAAAATATTCTAATAAAATCCATGCCCTTTTTCCCTTAACCACGAGGTAATCCATTCAATTCCACAAGGAAACCCATTCAATGAACACACAGTACAGTCGGATCATGCTGTCGGCGTTATCGGAGAATACGCGCTTGGCGTACCAGAAAGGCTGGGAGAAATTCGAGAAGTTTTGCGATGATGAGCGTCTTCAGGCTTTGCCGGCGAGTCCCGAGACTGTCATCGATTTCCTGATTACTCATGCCACCCAGCCGGTAGGGTGTAATGGTCGTCCGCTGTCGATGGGGACTATCGTTCTCTACCGCAGTGCGATCAACTACAAGCACGTTGACTCGGGTTTTGCCTCACCGACTTCCGACCCTGAGGTGATCCAAGCATTGCGTGGCTTGATGAGGGTGCATGGTACTGCCGGCAGGCAGGTCAAAGCCCTACGAGAGCATCAAATCGAGAAAATGCTCAAAGCCTGTGCCAAGACGCCCATCGGTAAGCGCGATGCCGCTATCTTGGCGATCGGGTTTGCGGCTGCCTTGCGTCGGTCGGAAATCTGCGGCCTTCGCGTCGAGGATATCGGAATCGTGGAACCGGCGTATCCGAAGATACCCACTAGGATATTTCTCCACATTCGCAAGTCGAAGACCGATCAGGAGGGTAAAGGGCAGAAAATCGCGATCCTTCAAGGCAAGCGCATTAAGCCGATCAAGCGGTTGTACGAGTGGTTACAGGTATCGGGCATTCGGTCGGGATATCTATTCCAGACGATGAACCGGGGTGGGGGATTGTGCGGTAACCCGCTTCACCATTCGGATATTCCGCGCTTGGTGAAATACTATGCCGAGTCGATCGGCTTGGATCCGCGGGCGGTTTCCGGGCACTCGCTGCGGTCAGGTTTTGCAACCAGCGCTGCGGCTCATCACGCTCGTATGGACAAGATCATGGAGATTACGCGCCATCGCAGCGCAGCCTCGGTGCTCAAATACATCAGGGATGCCGACGCTTTCGCGCATCATGCGGGCGAGGAGTTTTTGTGATCTCTTTTTGATGTCCCCGTGCTTTGTCCGCGGGTGATCAATGTCTATTTTTCGAAAAATGCCCGCCTCGGGCTCGGGGCGGGCGAGGAGCGATGTTTATGGATTCGGTGACGCAGTTGGCGTTGGGTTCTGCCATCGGTTATGCCGTTGCCGGTCGTCGCCATGGTTGGAAAGCCGTGGCGGCGGGGGCGGTTTGCGGTTCTTTGCCCGATCTGGATGTTCTGATCTCTTATGGCGATCCGATTGCCGACTATGCGGAGCATCGGGGCTTTAGTCATTCGTTGTTTTGGCTGACGCTGGCGGCGCCGGTCGTGGCGCCGATTTTGGCTCGGATTCTTCGCACGCCCGTCGATTTGCGATGGATGCTGGGGATGTGGCTGGTACTGGCGACTCATCCGATTCTCGATGCCTTCACGATTTACGGCACGCGGCTGTGGTTGCCCTTTTCGAGCGAGCCGGTGCTGTGGGCGACGATGTTCATTATCGATCCGCTTTATACGCTGCCTTTGCTGATCTCCTTGGTGATTGCGTTGCGTCGGCACGGGTTCGGGGCAACGGGAATCCATTCGCGCGCACCGCTTTGGGCGTTGGCGATTTCCAGTGCTTATTTGCTTTGGTCGGTGGCGGCCAAGGCGGTTGTCGATAGTCATGTTCAGGGGAGTCTTGCGCGTCAGGGACTTTCCTATACGCGCTATATCACCACTCCGATTTTTTTCAATACGCTGTTTTGGCGCGCGGTGGTCATGACGCCCGATGGTTATTACGAGGGCTATACTTGGGTGTTCGCAGGAGATGGGATGCAATGGCGCTATCGATCCAGCCGCAGCGATTTGATTGCCGAGTTGGAGGCGTCGAAGGGTTTCCGGCAGTTGCGGTGGTTTTCGCGCGGCTTTTATCGTGTGCGTGTGCAAGGCGAATCGGTTTTGGTCAGCGACTTGAGGATGGGGGCGGGCGATACGCTGATTTTTCAGTTCATCGTGGGTGATATCGGCCCTGACGGGATCGTTTTGCGTTCATCGTCGGAGCGTGTGCGCAGCGATTACTCGGAGATTTTCTCCGACGACGCTTCGTCCGATCCTTGAGGTTCTGGCCTTTGTCGCCGAGGCGATCGTTCGGATCCGCTCTTGGTCGGGTAGCGATCAGGCCTGCATCGGGGGCAGTGCCAAGCCATCGGACGATGAGGCGCGAGACTCGAAAGGGGTGGACGAAGCCCGCTCGAAGAGGGTCGAAGCCCGAGTGGAGAGTTCGGCAGTCGCGAAAGATCGCTTGTATCTTCGATCGCCCTTCCGCTCTGACACTCCGCTTTGCCCCATCGTTATGAGGGGGAGTTTCGTTCGACTTGGCCGGTTGCCCCCGATGAGAGGGGCGTTCGAAGAGGTCGATCACGCTTTGCCGATCCGATCATCTTTTCGGGGGCGGATGCGGACCGCCATTTTTCTTTTCCGACCGGAGTTGCCATACCACCCTCTCGGCCTTGAAAAGAGGGCGAGGTTTTCCTTCCCTTTGCTCGGATATCCCAAGGGGGTTGTTTTTTGCCGTCCTGCTTGGAGCCGAGTGTTTGTTGCTTGATCGATCCGCCGGTGATCGCATATTGGGAAGCCTGGCTCGTTCGGGATGGTCGAATCGTGCGGCGACCGGTGCGAAAAAAGGGTTATCGAGAGTCTTGTTTCGGATACGCTCGCCATCGGATTCCATTTATGATTCGCGTCATGGATAAAATCCCCGTCATTCTTGGAAGTCGTTTTCGTCGTCTCGGGTTCGGCGGCGGGCGGCTCGGTGCCGTCGTGTGGCATGATTGCAGTTGATCGCGCATACTCGTCTTTGTTTTCGAAGAAGCCTTTCGGATTTCAATCCTTTCGAGCTTTCCGATTCCCATCTTGCCCCTTCGGTCTTTTTCGGATCATGTCTCGCAAACTTTATATCCGCACTTTCGGCTGCCAGATGAACGAGTACGACTCCGCGCGTACCGCGGATCTGCTCGAGGAGAGCCAAGGGCTCGAACGCGTCGACCGCCCCGAGGATGCGGACGTGCTTTTGGTCAATACCTGCTCCGTCAGGGAAAAGGCGGCGGAGAAACTCTTTTCCGAGATCGGTCGCTGGCGGCGCTGGAAAAAAGAGCGGCCGGAGCTCGTCATCGGGGTCGGCGGTTGCGTGGCGAGCCAAGAAGGGGCGGCGATTCGGGAGCGGGCACCGTGGGTGGATGTCGTTTACGGCCCTCAAACGCTGCATCGCTTGCCGGAGTTGTTGCCCTTGCCTGGGGCCGGGGCGCAAGGGGGTGCCGATACCGATCTCAAGCGTCGTCCGGCGGTCGATATCTCCTTTCCGGAGATCGAGAAATTCGATCGCCTCCCCGAGCCGAGGGCCGATGGTCCCACCGCTTTCGTTTCGATCATGGAAGGATGCAGCAAATACTGTACGTTTTGCGTGGTGCCCTATACCCGCGGCGAGGAGTTCAGTCGCCCCTTCGATGCGGTGATCGCCGAGATCGTTTCCCTCGCGGAGCAGGGGGTGCGCGAGATCACTTTGTTGGGTCAGAATGTGAACGCTTGGCGCGGGGCCATGTATGATGGCGGCGAATGCGATCTCGCGGAGTTGATCGCTTATGCGGCGGCCGTTCCCGGGATCGGGCGGATTCGTTATACGACTTCCCATCCCGTCGAGATGAGCGAGAGTTTGATCGAGGCCCATGGAACGATCGATGCGCTCGCCGAGCATCTGCATTTGCCGGTGCAAAGCGGCAGCGATGAAATCCTGCGGAGGATGAAGCGGAACTATAAGATCGATGACTATCTCGACAAGGTGCGACGACTGCGTGAAAACCGCCCCGATCTTTCGCTCTCATCGGATTTCATCGTGGGCTTTCCGGGCGAGAGCGAGGCCGACTTCCAAGCGACCATGGATTTGGTGGAGGAGGTCGCCTTCGATAATTCCTTCTCGTTCATCTACAGCGCTCGCCCCGGAACCCCGGCGGCGGAGTTGCCCGATGCGGTGCCCCTTGCGACCAAGCGCGAGCGCCTCGCACGCCTCCAAAGTAGGCTTACGGAACTGGCCTCGGCGATTTCCCGCTCGATGGTCGGCTCTCGTTATCGGATTTTGGTGGAAGGCCCGTCGAAGAAGGACGAGCGGGAACTTCGCGGGCGTACCGGTAATAATCGGGTGGTCAATTTCCCCCTTCCCAAGGATTTCGAGCCTTCGCGGATTGTCGGGCGCTTCGTCGATATCGAGATTGTCGATGCGCTCCCGAATTCCCTGCGCGGGTCGGATCTACGGATCATCGAATGACGGTTTTCGAATGAACCATATTCGAATGAACCATATACGGAGGTGATTTTTCTGAACCATCGACTTTTCGCAGAAGCCATCTTGCATCGCCGGCATTCCTTGGTCATGATTTGCATCTTCATGCATATATCGAGCGCTCGTGGCTTCTTCTGATCCCCTTTTGAACGATCCTCGTTCCCGGATCGCTCCCGTCGCGCCTCCTTTGTCGGGAGATGGCTCGGCTTCGATGCGAAAGGTTCGTATCGTCTTGGAGCCGGCGGATAATGAGCGGCTTTCGAATCTTTGCGGTCCTTTGGATCGGCATCTGCGGCAGGTGGAGGATCGATTGGGTGTCGAGATCGTCACTCGCGGCAATGCCTTCGACTTGACCGGGGAGCCGCCGGCGGTACAAGGGGCTCGCAGGCTCTTGCTCGATCTTTATGCCGCAACCGGCCAGACTCCCTTGGATGACGAGCGAGTGCATCTGTTCTTGCAGGAATGGCGATTGCGGATCGCGGACGAGGCCGCCGGGGGCGATCTCGAAGACGAGGACGAGGACGAGGAGGACGATGGCGCTCGGAACGAGATTCGCGTCCGGCGCGGGAAGGTGGTCCGCGGCCGCGGTCGCAATCAGCAGAAATATCTGCATGCGATCCGCACCCACGATGTCAACTTCGGTATCGGTCCTGCGGGGACCGGCAAGACCTATCTTGCGGTGGCGTGCGCGGTCGAGGCTTTGGAAAGCGATCGGGTCAGTCGGATCGTGTTGGTGCGCCCCGCGGTGGAGGCCGGCGAGAGGCTCGGATTTCTCCCGGGCGATCTGCAGCAAAAGGTCGACCCCTACCTTCGCCCTCTTTTCGATGCGCTCCACGAGACCCTCGGCTACGAGCGGGTGGCGAAGCTGATCGAGCGCAATGTCATCGAGGTCGCGCCGCTCGCCTATATGCGCGGCCGCACCCTCAACGAATCCTTCATCATCCTCGACGAAGCCCAAAACACCTCCATCGAGCAGATGAAGATGTTCCTCACCCGCATCGGTTTTGGCTCCACGGCGGTGATCAACGGCGACATCACCCAAATCGATCTCCCATCGTCGCAGCGCTCGGGTCTGCGCCATGCGATGGATGTTCTGCGGGAGGTCGAAGGCATTGCTTGGACGCGATTCGGTAGCCCGGATGTGGTGCGCCATCCGATTGTGACCCGTATCCTCGATGCCTACGAGGCGATCGAAACGCGCGAGGAAACGCCGGGGAACCATCGGGCGGTGGCGGAAACAAGGAGCCGGGAAGCAAGGAGCCGGACGAGGCGATGAGCGGCGGCGCTATCACCGTGCAACGGGCGTGCAAGATGCCCGGTATACCCTCCTCTTCGCGGCTTGTGCGTTTCGCGCAAGCGGCGCTTGCCGAGCGTATGCCCGCCGCCCGCATGACGGTGCGGGTGGTGGACGAAGCGGAAGGGTCGATGCTCAATGCGCGCTATCGCCTGCGCGATTCATCCATCGAACGCGCCACCAATGTCTTGGCGTTTCCTTTCGAAGCGCCCGGTATCGCTCCTTCGAAGGACAGGGAGATCGGCGATGTCGTGGTCTGCGCTCCGGTGGTCGCCCGCGAGGCGAAAAAGCAATCCAAATCCTTGGAGGCGCATTGGGCGCATTTGGTCGTACACGGCACTTTGCATCTGCTGGGCTACGATCACGACGAACCCGATGCCGCCGCCGTCATGGAGGGAGTCGAGCGCGATTTGATGGCCGCGCTCGGTTATCCCGATCCCTACAGGGATGAAACAGCAGGGGTGAAGCGGATGCGGCAAGGCGCCGCTCCGCAAACATCGTCGCAATCGTTTGAGGTGAAGCCGTGAACGAATCCCCCGAAGAACCCCCTAGTAGACCCTCGGGCAACGGGGCTTCCGGTGGTCCCCTTGCCCGCCTTCAGATCACCCCTCGCGCGTTGTTGGAGCGACTGGCGAAGGTGCGATCGGATAAGCCGAAGTTTTTGCCGCGGGATCGAGAAGGCCTGATCGAGATCCTGCGCGCATCGGGGCGGGAGCGCAATCTGATCGACACCGATACGCTGACCATTTTGGAAAACGCGATCAATGTCCAAGATATCAAAGTGCGCGATATCATGGTGCCGCGAGTGCAGATGGTGGTCA
Source organism: Gammaproteobacteria bacterium (assembly GCA_965220535.1). Lineage (GTDB taxonomy): Bacteria > Pseudomonadota > Gammaproteobacteria > HK1 > HK1 > HK1. The sequence continues at coordinate 2,953,702 of OZ244833.1, forward strand.
TCGAGGAAGATCGGGAGCCGGAGGAATTCATTCAGGAAGTGATCTTGTCCGGCCATTCGCGTTTTCCCGTGATCAAGGAGGACCGTCATAACGTGCGGGGGATCTTGTTGGCCAAGGATTTGTTGGCCCATTTCGTCGGTGATCCGGGCAAGGACGCTCGTTTTTCCATCGCCGACATGATGCGTCCGGCGGCCTTCATTCCCGAGAGCAAGCGTCTTTATCATCTTCTGCGCGATTTCCGCAGAAGTCGCAATCACATGGCGATCGTCGTCAACGAGCACGAGGACGTCGCCGGGCTCGTAACCATCGAGGATGTGCTAGAGCAAATCGTCGGCGAGATCGACGATGAGCACGATAGCACCGATGGCACTTTGATCAACGAGCATCCCGATGGCACGTTCACCATCGAAGCCCGCATCCCGATCGATGATTTCAACGAGCATTTCGATTGCGACCTCGACGATGACGAGTTCGACACCATCGGCGGCTTGGTGGTGCGGGCCTTCGAGCGCTTGCCCGCCAAAGGCGAGCGCACGCAAATCGGCGGTTTTCACTTCACCGTCCTTCGGGCCGACAAGCGTCGTATTTACCTGCTGCGGGTGCAAAGGCCGTCGGCACCGGATGATGAATCGGGTGCCACCGAGTCTTCCGATGGATCGGACTGAAATCGAAGCGGGGCTCTCGGCCGATAGCGAGGCGAAGCCCGAAGCCGAGGATTGGTTGCGAGGGCGAGGGCAGCGAAGAAGGGGCTTGCCAGGTAGATGATTCTCTTGAATCGACGGCCTTTTTTCGCATTGGAAGACGGCTTTTGCAAAAAGCAAAGCCCTTTTTATCGAGCACGACAGGCTACCTAGGGGCTCCAAGAGCCATTGTATCCGGCGGAAATTTGTTGTACGCTCGCGACTGCCTCGGTGGGTGGGGCTGCGGATATCGGTCTCGTTGATTGGCCTTGCGATCGGAGACGGACGGGCTTGCAGGAATGGCTCGAGCGATCCGAAACCGCAGGCCATCCCCTTGATGGCTTTGCGAGAATTGACCCTTGACAAGGAGGGTGGATGGATGAGTCTTGATTTGGAATTTATCCTGGGCGGTCCCCCGGAAGGCTTTCGTAGTTCCGCATCGGCCGATAATGCCGAGGCCGACCCGGATATCATCTTAAGAGAGCTGACCCAAAACGCTTTGGACGCCTCCGTGGAGGCGAATCGGGATATTACGCAGATTCGTATCGAAATCGAATCCTTGTCGCTCGAAGATATACCCGCTCTTGAAAGTTACCGAGAGCATTTCAAGAGCGCTTGCGAGACTCATAAGAAGAACGGCAGTTTGGAGCAGGCCCAAACGATTGTGGAGGAGATTCGCTCTAGCATCGAAAAGGGTGACGAACTGCAGGTGATGTGGTTTTTGGATAACGGCGTCGGCATCGATGACGAACGTATGGAGCGCCTTTTCGGGGACGGTGTCGGAGGAAAGGCCAAGGGGGCGGCGGGTTCTTTCGGCGTCGGTCATTTGACGTCTTTCCCCGCCTCGAATATTCGCTATGTACTTTATGGCGGGATATCCGATAGCGCAGGAAATAAGACTTCCAAGAAAAATCGTATCTTTTCCGGCCATACAATTCTCGCCGCCCATGACCCTTTGATAAATAAATCTTATGGCGCTATCAAAAAATCTGGGGGGGGGGGGGGGGGGCGCGATAGTAATGCGGAACTTTGCAGCAAAGACGGATATTTGGTCAAAGAAATATCCAAGGTAGACTTCTTCAAGCGATTCGAATTCCATGAAGGAAATAGATGTCCGAAAATCATCGCCGACAAACTCGATATTGTAGGGAAGAATTTCGGCACCGGTTCGGCGGTCGGAATTCTCGCTTTCAATCGCTTCCGGCGCTTCGACGATAATAAGAATGTCATAGAGGATATCGAAAGAGCGATTGCAAGTCATTTCTTGCCTCTGGTTTTCGAAGAAAAACTAAGAGTCGGAGTTTATCAGGATGGTTCACATCGTTCCGATATCGATAAATCTAATTTGCAAAAGATACTTGGACGCTATAGTAAAAAAACGCGTAGCAGAAAGAATTCCGTCGGTCCTTCCGGCGGAAATATATGGGATGCCTATCGAACATTGGAAGACCCTCGCTTGGAATATCTATCGATTCCGACCTCCATGGGGCAGGTGCCTTTGCGCTTTCGGTTCTTGAAAGGACCCGATGAAAGATCGGGTACGAGAATCCAACTCTATCGAAACGGCATGTGGATAGAGGACAACCTGCCTCGGAATTCTCGCAGTGAATTCAATCGCAGCGATCCCTTCAATGCCCTTTTACTTTTGGATATGAAGGATTGCTCGGATGCTTGCGAAATCGTGCGCAAGGCCGAAGGTCCGAAGCATACCGATATCAAGCCGTCTCGCTTGGGGAAGGGGGATCAACAAAAGTTGGGGAAGTTGTTCGAAGAAATCAAAGCGGGGTTGTTGCAGATCGCCCCGCCTCGAGAAGAATCCGATACCGCTTTTCTGTCCGAGTTTTTCGTTCTTTCCGGGAGCGAGCAGAATCCGAGAAAACATCCGAAGCCGAGCCGAGCCCGTCAACAACCGAGCCCCGGCCCGGGCACTACCTCCGAGAAAGGCGCCGATAAAAAGAAGGCGGTGCGCTCGGACAAACCGTGGAAATTCAAAAGACAGGGGAATCTTTTGGATACCCAATCCATTCTGGTGGCTCAAGAAGACGGGGTTCGAATCAGATTGCGAGTGAAGGAAAAGGTGCGCAATGCCGAGCTTCGTTTGGCATTGGTATCAGGCACGGACGATTCCTGCGATCAGCCCATCCCCGATGAGTTCATAGAAATTGGATCGTCCGCGAAGATGGCGGGCGAGCCGATCTCCGAAGATAGCTATATCGAAGGCGAAGGCAATAAAACTCGCGCGATCGCTCTTGGAAGGATCGATCCCGATGGCGAGGATATCGATCTTTGGATTCCATGCACCCCCCCGGCTGATTCGAGGATCGAGGTGCAAGTCGTCAGGCGAGGGGAGAGAAACCGTGCCCAAGAAAACTAAAGGAGTTTCCGATCAATTTCCCATGATGCAACCGGGGTTGATGGATTATGTCGATGGCGAGTACAAGGTCATCGATCTCGATTCAATGGTGGACTCCATCAGCGTGCATCATTCGTTGAAGGGAGATTCTCTTGTCAGTCAATATGTGCTCGAAGGAAAAGCGGTTTTTGCAACCGAAGTATCGTCTCCTCATTCAACCTATAGAAAGACATTCAAACACGAGTGGGAAGAGACCGAGCCGTCTTTGGAAGTCAAGCAATCGTTTTCCGTCGATAGGGAAAAGATGGACGGTCCTGTTTTTTATCGACCCTTGGTGGCGGTGAAAGAATCGATAAAAGAAGAAAGAATTCGACTGCAGGCGGAACACGGGGTGCATGAATTGTTTTACGGGCAGGAGATGCTGATCCGCCCGGGCACGATTCTTGCCAGAGATGTATTTTGGAATTCGGAAGACTATCGACTTAACCTGTTTGAAATAGACGAGAATAAAAATTTGAAAAAGGGAAGTTTTGAGGTCAAGGAAGTCCCTGACAAGGGTTTCTATTTCAGAGTCGAGCTCGCCCCTGATCTCTATCGGTTTGTCAAGAACGCACGGGGCGATCAGTACGATTTCAAAGAAGCGATCTTGACCTTCGCCTTTTCCGAAGGGTTGAATATCATTTATCGAGATTATCGAGAAGAGGATGCTTGGACAAAGCATCTCGCTCTTCGCAGTCTTTACGAGAGGATTCACGAAGAGGGTTTGGATGCTTGGGATAGTGATAATTTCAAGCCTGAAAAAATCGTCACGACGCTAAAGCCGATCAATGGAGCCCTGCGCGATGATGAGAACGATTGAATACTCGAGGGTTAATGAAGCGCAGAAGAATCTTCTTCCTCGTAAGGGTTCATCGGAGCGAGGAGGGGATATCCAGCGCAATTTTTTGAAAGCGGCTCGAGATTATCCTTGGGATTTTTGCAAGGAGATTCGAAGATGGGGTCTTCAAGAAGGAGAGGAGCCTCCGATTCCGAATAAAAAATGGAGCGAGAAAGAGTTTATCGATCCTCCATCGACTACCGAGAGGATCATCGTCGAGACGTGGAGAGACCTCACCCCGGCCGAAGCCTCTCGCTCGGAGACTTGGTTCTCTATCAATTTGACGATGATTGAAAAAAATATCATCGAGAGTTCTTATTTGGCAGGCGAATCGGGTCGAGGAACGACAGGGCGTGATTTCATTTCCGATGCTTTAGGGGGAAACGATCCCGACAAAGTCGATCGGTGTGTCCGGCGTATCCTGCGTCGTCTCGGTGGCGTTTTGGAGCGAGGAAGTAGAACCGTGTATTTGGATTGTCCGCCGGCGAGGGCATGGTGGCGTCATCGATACGCTTGCGAAACCAACGAGATATTCGAGCATAGCATCGATGATTTATCCGATCTCTTGAGGAAAAAATCGCTATGGAACGAGTTGATTCCGGCGATGACCAGCTATTTGACGCTGATCGGCGATTCCAATATCCGCCCGAGTCTGATTTCATTTCTCGAGGATAAGACCTCGGGGAGTTTCGACAACAAGGAGATCGACATCAAGGATTTGATTTTACGGATCGGCCGTCGGGCGGAAATACAGGCTCTGGGTTCTTTGTCGCCCCAGCAGGTATTCGAAATCATTCGCAGTGATATTTTTCCTCTGCTCCAACAGGAAAACTCCGTGCGATGAAGACCTCGACGAAGATCAAACTGGAATACGAATCGCCGCAGCATCGACGATTGCCTCATGTCGTCAAGTTTTCCGGCGGGCGTTCGAGCGGCATGATGTTGATGGCGTTGTTGGAGCAGGGAAAACTCGATGCCGAGCGAGGGGATGTGGTGGTTTTCAATAACACATCCGCCGAGCATCCGGCGACCTACGAATTCGTACGCCGGTGTACCGAAGAAAGCGAGGTGAAATACGGCATTCCCTTTTTGTGGACGGAATATGCCACTTACGAGGATTGCACCAACGGAATTTGGCGCCGGCAGGTCGCTTATCGTTTGGTCAAGCCGACTCCTTTCGATGAAGGAAAGAATCCTTTCGGCTATCGCTTTTCCGGCGAAATCTTCGAGGAGATGATCAGCCAGCAAGGGTTCTTGCCTAGCCGTCATAGTCGCAGCTGCACGAGTTTGTTGAAACTCGGGGTGACTGTCGATTTTCTCTCCGAGTGGTTCGCCGCCAAAGGGGAAACCTTGCGCTTGGGGCATCATTATCCGGAGTCGAAACTCGACGACGAGGAGCTCCATCGGGCGCATATCGCCGCCGGTGGCAAATTCGATCGGGAACGATTTCTCAAGCGCAAAGAGTATGTGCGCTCTTGCTCGCTTTTCCGACCGGCTCAGCGTTATTCGGACTACTCGCATATCGGCTCGGCCCCGATGATGAGAGCGCGAGAATCTGATCGAGTGCGTTTGGACTACAAGCCGATGCGCGGCGAAGGGGCGGTCGAGTTCGTCAGTCTTATGGGGCTTCGTGCCGACGAGCCTCGCCGGGTCGCCCGTGTCAAGGAGCGAAACGAACTCGATAGAGGCGGTTTGGAGCGTCGGAGCGCCGGTTTATGCGATGGTGAGATGATATGCACTCCGCTGGCCGATAACGGTATCGGCAAGGGGGAGGTCAAGGCGTTTTGGGGCAAGCGCGATTTCGATCTGCGCTTGCCGGACGATGCGAACCTTTCCAACTGTGTTTATTGCTTCATGAAGGGAACGAATACCCTGAGAAAAATCATCGGCAATCGCGTCGATCTCGATGAATCCTTGCCGGAGGATATTCGCAGCCTCGATTCGACCCCCTCGGATATCGATTGGTGGGTCGATATAGAAGAAAAATACAAGCGGGTGGTCAACAAGCGTTATTCCGGTCGCGGTCGTCCTAGTACTAAAAAAGTGGCTATCGGATTTTGGGGTGTCGATATCGTTCAAGACAATCCCACCGGAAAAACCCCGCCTACCGACTATCGCTCGCTTCGCGATCAAAACGCATCTTATGAAGTGGCAGAGGGGATCGACGCTTTGCCTTGCGATTGCACGGAATAGCGAAGATGGCTACCGGGGAAAAGATCTATCTCGATTATCAGGCCACCACCCCGGTGGATATTCGCGTCGGCAAGGCGATGAGCGATTGGCAGGAGCGTTCTTTCGCCAATCCCCATGTCAACGACTATATGGCGGGGATCGATGCCGGCAATGCCGTCAACCGAGCCCGACGCGAGATAGCGAAGGCGATCGGAGCCGTTCCGGGGTCGATCGTTTTCGGTTCGGGAGCGACCGAAGCGAATAATCTCGCTATCTTCGGGGTGGCTCGCGCCGCTTCGAGAGATAGAAAGAAGGTCATCACCTTGGCCAGCGAACACAAATCGATTTTGGAGCCGGTGCGCGCGCTCAAAAAAGAGGGTTTCGAAGCGACAGTGGTTCCGGTGGGTCGATCGGGCTTGGTGAATGTCGACAAACTCGCAGCGGCGATCGACCGGGATACGCTGTTGGTATCGGTGATGCATGTCAACAACGAAACCGGAGTGGTGCAACCCTTGGCGGAGATCGCGGCTCTTTGTCGTAAAGCGGGGGCCCTTTTTCATTCCGATTGTGCCCAGAGTCTGGGAAAAATTCCGCTCGATGTGCGCAAGATCGGCGTCGATTTGATGACCCTTTCGAGCCATAAGGCCTACGGTCCGAAGGGGGTCGGGGCGTTATATCTGCGCCCTCGTCCGAAGGTGCCGATCCGCCCGCTCCTGCTAGGCGGAGGGCAAGAACGCGGATTGCGCTCGGGGACCCTGCCGGTTCCTTTATGCGTGGGCTTCGGCGAAGCCTGTCGAATTGCCAAAGCCGATATCGAAAAGGATATGCGGCGGATCGGCAAGTTGTCGAGGATGCTGATAGAGGGGATTCGACAAGCGCATCCGAAAGCGAAACTCAACGGCAGCGAGGAGCAACGCGCCCCCGGCAGTTTCAGCGTATGCCTCGAAGGCGCCTCGGGAGAACAATATCTGCAAGCCTTCGAGGGATTGCAAATATCGACGGGCTCCGCTTGCACCTCGGCGAGCACCAAGGCCTCGAGCATTCTCAAAGCCTACGGCCTGTCCAATGCCCAAGCCGACTCCTCCCTTCGAATCGGCATCGGCCGTTTCACCACCGAAGAGGAAATCCGACGGGCGATTTCCATCATTCAAGCAGGTATTCGCAAACTGGGGATAGCGACATGAGCAATGGCCAACCGTCGAATCGAGCGATCAAGGAATGGATGGAGGATATCGAGAGAGGACGAATCGCATTGCCTAGATTTCAACGAGGCTTCGTTTGGGATGACAAGACGATCTCCGATCTGATCCTTGCCATCATCAAGGAAAAGCCGGTCGGTGCATTATTGGCAATCAATTATCACAAAAACTGCAGAACTTTTCGACCCTTGGCGATTAGAGGAGCGAAGCATCTTTTCAATGAGAAGAAATATGAAGATGATGGTGGTATGATGATTCTTGATGGGCAGCAAAGACTCACCGCGATCTGGAGTGCTTTGAATAATGTGTTTTCGACAGGAGAAAACGATAAGAATAAAAGAAGGGAATTTTTTATGGAGATCGATTTAGATAAAATCGATTCGAAGGAACAGGAATTTATTAGTAATGTAGTATGTGAGAAAATAGACGATAACGATAAAAACAAAGAAAATCAGAATGAATATTTATTCGAAAAGAAAAAAATTCCAGTGAAATTGCTACACAAAGACCAAAAGCATAATATAAGAGAATGGATCAAAGCAGCATGCGATGATCAGGATTTATCCGAAAAAGTCTCTCAGCGTATCCTTGACTGCAATATTGACTTCAACCAACGAGACATCTCATTTTATACGCTTTCGGATGAAATGGAAGCGGGGGAAATGATCGAAACTTTTGTCAGAATCAACACCTCATCCTCCAAAATGAAGGCATTCGATATTGCGGTGGCGTATATCGAGGATTTGAATATCAAAGGCGGCGAAGAGAAACGATTTCGAAACAAAATAGAGGAAATGAATATCGAGCCGGGAAGGATCGAGAGATTTTTTCCTTCGGATGAAAATACATCGGAGATCGGTGAGTTGATTTTGAAAATCGCTTGCCTTCTCACCAAAGTCAAAGGTGATGGCAAGCCATTGGTTCCGACGCAAAGAAACTATGTCAGAAGGGAAGTTCTCAGCACAGTTCTTGGCCGATGGGAAAAAATCGTCCGGTCCATCGACAAAACACTGGGTTTTTTGGAGCGCGAATCCATCTATGACGAAAAGCGTTTGCCTTCCGAGGTCCCGTTGCGGGTTCTGCCGGCATTATTTGCCGGTGTTCCGGAGAAAATCTCTCCTGATAAAAAAGGTCAGATCGATCGTCTGATTCGCTCCTATTTATGGCGTAGTTTCGTCACCGAGAGATACGATAGCGCGGCCGAATCTCGCCTGCATCAAGACTATATGAAACTACACGAGTCGATTGAAAGGATACTGCAAGGTGATTCTTACGTTCGATGTTCTGCCCCTGTTTTCAATGGCAAGATACCGAATCTAGCGATGCTTTCCGATCTGAAAAACCCCCTCAAAAGTCCCAAATCGAAGAACAAACTTCCAAGAGCATTGTTGATTTTGAGCCTGAAAAAAGGAGCCAAGGATCTTGCATCCGACGAGGAGGTGGATTTCTCCAATATACAATCCCGTCAATACCATCACCTCTTTCCGAAAAAGATGCTAGAGAAAGAAGGCAGGAGAACCGATGAGATAGATCACCCACTGAATTTCGTCTTGATTCGGGAGGATTCGAATAAAATAATCGCCGCGAAAAAACCTAGAGATTATCTATTTCAAAGGCAGGTGGGGAGTACCAAAGAAGGGGATATTCGAAAGAGAGTCGAATCCCTTGAAATTCCCTATGACGAGTTGAATGTTGAAACGGGTAAGGGGCGTAAATACGAGAAATTCATCGAAAAGAGGGCTGAGCTTTTTCTGAATGCTTTACGAGATCTATGCGATGGAAAATCCTGACCCTAAAATAGCGAATCGATCCTTCTCCAAGGCACTTCATTCACTCATATCCCCGGTATCTTCGTCTTCGGATCGCCGAAGCATCGAAAGATTACTGCGCCGATGACGGAGTGTTTCGTGGCTCGGTGCTCGTCATCGGTGAGTATCTGGTTGCCCATCGAGTGTCGTTCGTTTTGGGAGATCCGGCCTCGTTTTTTACCTTGAAATCCAATCCCCGCTTCTTTCGTTCCGAGGTGCTTTTTCGATCGCATCCGTTTTTCCTTCGAAGTTGCGTGTATTCTTTGCCCCTGTCGTCTATCGTGCGCTTTTTCCTACGCGATCTTATTCGCGCGATCGTTCGGTTTTCGCTTGCAACCAAGGTTTTTTTCGGCGGGCAGGCGAGCCGGTGTCGCCGTGCCGGAACCGGCAAGCGCCCGAAAATATTCCGAGATTCAAGGGGTGTTCGATCCATGAAAGAACTCGAATGGACTGTTCTTGGGGGGCCGGTTTGTCGGCTCGGCGAGAGCCCTCGTTGGCATGCGGGCGAGGAACGGATCTATTGGACCGATATCGACTCTCGCGCTTTGTGGCGTATCCATCTTGACGGGAGCGGTGCGCAGAGTTGCGATCTCGAGCAAAAAGCCGGTTGTCTCGTTCTGCGGGAGCAGGGCGGTTTGGTGCTTGCGATGGAGGACGGCATTTATGCCGGCGATCCCTTCGCAGGCAAAGGGCTCGAACGGCTTTGTGCGCATCCCGATCCTGCGTTCGTCGCCGGAGGCGGTCGCTTCAACGACGGGCGTTGCGATGCCCGCGGGCGTTTGTGGGTCGGCACCATGGATCTCAAAGTTCGAGGCAAGGCCGCGCTCTATGTGCTCGATCCGCAAACCATGCGGCTCGAGACCGTGCAGGAGGGATTTTCCATTTTCAACGGCTTGGCATTCCATCCGAACGCCCATGAGGTCTGGTATAGCGACTCGGAGGAATGGAGCGTGTACCGTTCCGATTTCGATTTGGAGCGAGGGACCATCGGCCCTCGCAAGCCGCTCTATGAATGGTCGCGCGAACAAAGGGGGAAACCCGACGGGGCCGCCTTCGATCGCGAGAATTGCTATTGGACCGCTCTATACGAGGGAGCGAGCATCGCGCGTTTCGACGCCGACGGTGAAATCGTCTTCGAGCAAGATCTGCCTCTTCGCTTTCCCACGATGCCCTGTTTCGCCGGTCCCGACTTGGACCGTTTGGTCATCACCTCCGCCTTGGGTGATGATCCCGAAGCCGAACTCGCCCGACACCCAATGCATGCCGGTCGGCTGTTGTCGGCGAAGGCGCCCGTCGTCGGCCTGCCCGAGCCGGCTTTCGCCGGTTGAGTCCTCCTAAGTCGGGTGGTGGGGTGGCACTTCGACGGCGATTGACGCTCGCCGGGATGATCGCTTTCGTCTTGCCTTGATCTCTTGCCGTGGGTCGCCCCTCGTTTCGACGCCCCCGAGAGCCATCGAGGGTTTCGAGCGCCGAGATCGAATCCCGAAGGATGCGAACCTTAGATCCTTCTCGACTCGAAAATAAAAACGGGGTTTTTCGATGCCCGAGTCGATCGGGGCTTTCAAATCGGCGAAAATTCGAGCGGTCGGCGAGATCATCTGACGACCCGTTTCGGCATCGACATAATGGATTCTCCCTTCGCTATCGATCGTTCTATCGGCTATGGCTTTGCACCGAGGGTCTTCAAGCCTTGGCGGCGCTATCGGAACCCGGCGAAGCCATTCGAGTCGTCCGAAGACGAGTTTCGGAAGCGATAAAAACCCGCCCGAGCGGCGAGACGGATCACACTTTATGAGTCTTCCTGAATGAATCTTCCCGATGAGACTTTTTGACGATTCCCTTAGGCACCGAATCCGTGTATTCCCCTTCGCTGTCGATCGCTCTATCGCCTATGGCTCTTCATCCGGGAGGCTTTTCCGTCTCGGCACTATCGGATCCGGATCCGGATCCGGATCCGGATCAGACGAGCCATTTCGAGTCGTCCGACGATGAGTTTTGAAAGCGATATGAATTCGCGCGGGCCTTGGCTATCCGATCGGCTATTCGGTGCGCCGGCGGTTCGCGGCTCGCGTTCGGATCGGGGTTCCAAGCCCCCCGAAGGCGCTGCCGATGTCGCCGGAGACTCGCCTCGTTCATCCGGTGCCGATCGGCTGCGGTCCCTCGGTTCGTCGTTTCGATTTCGGATCGAGATCGGATGCGTCTTGGCGGGGGCGGCCATGCCCTTTGCCTTTGCCCCCTTCCATCTTTTTCCGATCGCCCCGTTGGCGTTGGCGGCGCTTTTCCTTGCTTGGCACGACGCTTGCGGGGCACGCCGGTCTTTTCTGCGCGGCTGGCTTTTCGGGCTCGGCATGTTCGGAATCGGCCTTTCTTGGGTGCGCGAGAGTTTCGCTTTCTCCGATGTTCCGGGCTTTTTATCTCCGGTGCTCGCCGCAGGCTTCGTCGCTGTGGTCGCGCTCTTCCCGGCCCTGCTCGGCGCTTTGATTTCGCCGGCGACCCGGGCGATGGGAAGGATGGAGGGGCGAGCCGGAAGCGCCGCTTTTTTGCTCGTGATCTGCCCGGCGGCGTGGACGCTTTGGGAATGGCTGCGCGGCTCGCTTTTCACCGGCTTGCCTTGGCTGCAGGTGGGGTATTCGCAAATCGACACCCCGGCGGCACAATGGCTGCCCTTGGTCGGTATCCATGGCGTCGGCATTTTGGTCGCGCTGCTTGCCGGAAGCCTCGCTCTGCTCTTCCTTCGTCGGAGCCTGCAAGCGTTGCGCCTGCCGCTCGGGATGGCGATCCTGCTTTGGGGGGCGGGGGTGGCGCTCGGCTCGATGGAGTGGACCCGCTCGGCGGGAGCGCCGATTCGAGTGGCGATCGCTCAGGGCAATATCCCGCAAGATCGGAAATGGCTTCCGCAGATGCGCCGGCCGACCATCGATCGCTATTTCGATCTCACCCGTCGCTATCCTTCGGCGGATCTGGTGGTGTGGCCGGAGACGGCCCTGCCCGGTTTTCTCGATAATCTTGCGGATGCCGTCGAGCGGGCGCGCGCCGACCCGGTGCTGGCCGAGAAAACGATCCTGACCGGAATGTTGGTTCGCGAACGATCCGCGCCCGCTTCTGATGCGGATACTCGGAACCGAAGCCCGGACCCTTCGGACCTTCGCTATTTCAACTCGGCGATGACCATCGGGGCCGACGAGGGGATCTACCACAAGCGTCACCTCGTTCCTTTCGGAGAATACGTGCCCGTGGCGTGGGTGGTCCGACCGGTGATGGACGCTTTGGGGATCAGGCTTGCGGATTTCGAGCCCGGGGCGAAGGAGCAAGCGCTTTTGCGTTTGGGCGATCATCCCTTCTCGGTGTCGATCTGCTACGAGATCGCTTTCGCCGACGAGGTGCGTCGAAGCCTGCCGGAAGCCGCCTTTTTGGTAACGATCAGCAACGATGCCTGGTTCGGCGATTCGATCGGACCGCACCAGCATTTCGAGATCGCCCGGGCGCGGGCCATCGAGAGCGGGCGTTGGCTGGTGCGATCCGCCAATACCGGTATCAGCGCGGTGGTCTCGCCCGCGGGGGAGGCGGTCGGCACCCTCGACCGATTCGAAGTGGCCGCGGGGGAATTCGAGATCGTGCCGATGCGCGGGGCGACGCCTTATGTCAAGATCGGGGATGCCCCGGCGCTGATCCTCGCCGGAGTCGGTTTGCTTTTAGGATTGTTCCGTGTTTTTCGTAAGGCCAAGCACACCCTGTCGGATCCGAAGGCGATATCCGATAGCGGAAAAACAGCGTCACCAAAGGAGTGAAAAGTGAAGGAATTCGAAGACGTACCGGTTCGTTACGATGGCGTTCGCTTGGAGGAGGAAGTCCTCTCGATATGGCGTGAACACGATGTATTCGAAAAAGTGCAGCGCGCCGGCGAAGGGCGTCCGCTCTATTGCTGGAACGAGGGTCCGCCGACGGCGAACGGGCGCCCCGGGATTCACCACGTCTTGGCGCGGACCTTCAAGGATATTTTTCCCCGCTTCAAGAGTATGCAGGGCTATCACTGCCCGCGCAAAGCCGGTTGGGATACCCATGGATTGCCGGTCGAGCACGAGATCGAAAAGGAACTCGGCATCTTCGACAAAAGCGAGATCGAGCGGCAAGTGGGGGTTGCGGAGTTCACCCGTCGCTGTCGCGAATCGGTGATGCGCTATATCGGTGATTGGGAAAAGATGACCGAGCGCATGGGTTTTTGGGTCAATATGAACGACGCTTATTACACCCTCGACAATGATTTCATCGAATCGGTGTGGTGGCTATTGCGGCAGATATGGGACAAGGGTCTTATCTATCAGGGTCATAAGGTGGTTCCCTACGATCCGAGGATCGGCGCGACCCTTTCTTCGCACGAGGTTTCGCTCGGCTACCGCGAGGTCGAGGATCCTTCGATTTACGTTCGCTTTCCCGTCGAATCCGAGAAGGGCCTTTCGTTTCTGGTGTGGACGACCACTCCTTGGACCTTGCCCGCAAACCTCGCGCTCGCGGTGCACCCCGAGGTGGACTATGTTCAGGTGCGAAGCGGCGACGAATCCCTGATCCTCGCCGAGGCCCTGATCGAATCCGCTTTGCGCGATGCCCCCTTCGAAGTCGAAAAGCGCTTCAAAGGCCGGGATTTGGAAGGGATGCGCTATGAAAGGCTCTTCGACTACTTGGAAGCGCAAGGGCCGATCTGTCAGGTCTGGACGGCGGATTTCGTGACCATCGAGGACGGTACCGGTATCGTGCATTGCGCCCCCGCTTATGGCGAGGACGATATCCGTCTTTGTCGGGAAAAGGCTTTGCCGGTGGTGCATGCGGTGGGTTTGGATGGATGTTTCCTGCCCGAGGTGGAACCGGTCGCCGGGATATTTTTCAAACAGGCCGATCCGATTTTGATCCGGTTGTTGCAAGAGCGCGGCTTGATGTATCGCTCCGAGAAATTCACCCATAACTATCCCCACGGGTGGCGCACCGGCGATCCTCTTATCTACTACGCCAAGCATGCTTGGTATATCGAAACCGCTCGTTTTCGGGATCGGATGGTGGAGCTGAATCGCACCATCAACTGGGTACCGGAAACGATCAAGGAGGGTCGTTTCGGGAATTGGTTGGCGGGAAATGTCGACTGGGCGCTGTCGCGCGAGCGTTTTTGGGGGACCCCGCTGCCGATATGGACCGATGGCGAAGGTGACTATCTTTGCATCGGATCGATCGCCGAACTCGAAGAACTCTGCGGGCGTTCGTTGAGCGATCTCGATCTCCATCGTCCGGCGGTCGACGAGATCGTCTTCGAGCATCCGCAGAACAAACGCACCTATCGCCGCGTACCGGAAGTGATCGATTGCTGGTTCGATTCGGGGGCGATGTCTTATGCGCAGTTTCACTATCCTTTCGAGAACAAGGAACTCTTCGAGCAAAGATTCCCTGCCGACTATATTTGCGAGGCGATCGATCAAACCCGCGGATGGTTCTATTCCTTGCATGCGATCGCCACTTTGGTTTCCGATAGCGTCGCCTACCGCAATTGCGTTTGCCTGGCCCATATCGTCGACAAAGACGGGCGCAAGATGTCGAAGTCGCAGGGCAATATCATCGATCCCTACGATGTTTTCGATCATGTCGGAGCCGACCCCCTGCGCTGGTATCTGGCCTGTCGGATCGCTCCCGAAGGGCAAAAGCGGATATCCGTGGATTTCGTTCGCGAAGTGGCTTCGGGCTTTATCAACACGTGGTGGAACACTTATGCATTCTTCGTGATGTATGCCAAGCTCGACGGTTTCGATCCGCAAAATGACGTGCCGCTCGACGAGCGTCCGGAGATCGATCGCTGGGCCCTCGCGCTGTTGCATCGTACGGTCGTGCAAGTCACCGAGGCCTTGGAATCCTACGACGCCCTGCGCGCCGGACGGGCCATCGAGTCCTTCGTCGATCAGCTGAGCAACTGGTATGTGCGGCGGAATCGGCGCCGGTTCTGGAAAGCGGCCCCGGGCCAGGACAAACAGGCCGCCTATCTCACCCTCTACGAATGCCTGCATACCGCCAATCGGTTGATGGCTCCGATCATGCCCTTCATCACCGAGGCGGTGCATCGCAATCTCGTTCGCAATGTCGATGCGAAGGCCTCGTTCAGCGTTCATGCCGACGATTGGCCGTTGCCGGATCCGGCAGCGGCCGACGATGGCTTGATCGAAGAAATCGATATCGTGCAACGGCTGGTCGGGTTGGGAAGGGCGGCGCGCAGCCACAGCGAGGTGCGAGTGCGCCAGCCCCTGCCGCGCTTGTTGGTGCGATTGCCGGACGGGATCGAGGATGCGGTCGCGGTGGTGGGGCGCCACGAGGGCCAGATATTGGAGGAGTTGAACGTCAAGGCGGTGGAGATCCTCGCTCCCGGAACCGAGCTGGTGCGCTATCGCATCAAGCCGAACCTGCCGCGGATCGGCAAGCGTTTCGGCAAGCAGGTGCCGGCTATCCGCGAGGCCCTCGCCGCCGCGGATGCGTCGGCCATCGCGGCCAAGGTCGCCGCCGGGCAGGCTTTCGATATCGATATTGAAGGCGAGATGCGTATCTTCGAAGCCCAGGATATTTTGGTGGAATCGGTTTCCGCCGAGGGCTATGCCAGCGAAGAGGAGGATGGATACCTCGTGGGTCTGGATCTGACCTTGAACGAAGACTTGCTGCAAGAGGGCCTCGCTCGCGAATTGGTGCGCACCGTGCAAGAAGCGCGCAAGCAAGCGGGATACGAGGTATCGGATCGCATCGTCTTGCGGATCGAGGGTTCGGATGCGGTCGTCGCCGCGCTCGATACCCATCGGGAGTATGTGCGCGAAGAAACCCTCACCACTGATTGGGCCGAAGAAGATCGAAGCCTCGAACATCGCTTCGATCATCGACTCGGCGATGATTGGTGGCGCATCGCCTTGGCGCGAACGAAAAATCCCGAATCCTGAAAACGAGGGCCTTTGAAATGGCGACGATCGAGGGCATCAGGATCAAGAATTTCCGCAGCCTCAAGGACATCACCGTCGGCAAGCTATGGTCGACGCAGCACGTCGATCCCTTGACGCCTTTGACCGTGGTCATCGGCAAGAACGGCGCGGGCAAGAGCACGCTTTTCGATGCCTTCGGATTCTTGGCGGATTGCCTGAAATCCGGAGTCGAGGAGGCTTGCGACGCCCGCGGAAGAGGCGGTTTCGATCGGATTCGCTCCCAAGGAGAGGATGATCCGATCGCCTTCGAGATCTACTACCGGGAAAGCAGGAAATCTCGGCCGATTACCTACGAACTCGAGATCGACAAAGACGAAGATCAGCGTCCTTTTGTATTGCGCGAACGACTTCGTCAGCGCCGACAGGGAGTAGGCAGAGGCTGGCCTTTTTCTTTTTTGATGTTGGAAAACGGTCGGGGGGTCGCTTGGAAAGGCGAGAGCTTGGCATCGGAATCGGAAGAACCGGATAGGAACGAAAAAACGATGAATATCAGGGATGTGATCCTGGATTTCATCAATCGACAACGATCACATAAAGAAAATCCGGATATTCAACTGATCGATCTCAGCGACAAGCGCAAATTGGGAATCGCCGTCATCGCTTCGCTTGCGGAGCATCCGAGATTCGCTTCTTTTTGCCGATTCATCGAAGGGTGGTATCTGAGTTATTTCACGCCCTCGGCGGCTCGCGACTTGCCGATGGCCGGCCCCCAAAAACACCTGAACGTACACGGAGACAACCTGTCGAATGTCGTCGAATTCATGGAGCGCGAACATAAAGATCGATTCGACGATGTGCTGAAAAAAATCGCCGGGCGGATTCCCGGCATCGACAGCATCGAGACCAAGCGTAGCGAGGACGGTCGATTATTGCTGTGCTTCAACGACAGCGGCTTTTCCGATCCTTTTTATGCCCGGCAAGTCTCGGATGGAACCCTGAAGGTTTTCGCCTACCTTTTATTGTTGGCGGATCCATCGCCCCCGCCTTTTATTTGCATCGAGGAGCCGGAAAACGGTCTTTATCACAAACTCCTTGAAATTCTGGCCGATGAATTTCGAGAACATGCTACGGGTGATAAAAAGGGAACGCAGATTTTCGCGACCACCCATCAGCCTTATTTCGTGGACGCATTGAAACCCGAGGAAGTGTGGATATTGGAAAAAGACGAAAGCGGTTTTTCCTCCATCAGCCGCGCGGGCGACAACGAAATCGTCAAGGCGATGGTGGAAGAGGGCCTGCCTTTGGGAGGGCTTTGGTATAGCGATTATCTCGATGCCAGACAGGTTCAGGTCAATGCATCTTGAGGTGTCGATCGACGCTCGATCTTGGAAAGCGCATATTCGATATCCTTTGCGAAAAAACCCTCGGTTCCTACGGCAAGCGCCGTCGCAGGAAAACGCGTGCCGACTTCCTCTTGCCAACGTAGCCGGCGGCATTCCGCCTCGCCCGATCTGTAAACGATAGCCGTGCCCATCACAACCTAGACGATCGATCCTTCGAACAGTTCGCCTTGCGTCTTAGGATGTTGCCGTCCCGATGCGGGAAAGAGATCGACCAAAGTGTTCGCCGAAACCTTTCCGAGTTCCTTGGGTTCTAGTTTGTGCAGCCCTCCCCCGTAGACACGACCTTCGCCAAGCAGAACCTGCGGGCAAATTCGGTTCAGGTACTCCCACACCCGCCGTTTCAGTTCCGGCCTATACGACAAGCGGCGCTCGAAGGCCTCCTTCGGGTACAGCATCAAATACACGTTTGCCGCTGTCGCCTTCGAATTGTTCAAAATGAATCGAAAGGGCTTGCCATTCTTCTTGTCGCTCCGGCCGAGATAAGTACAGACGAAAGGCGCCGGAGGGCGGCGTTCTTGTGAGTACCACATCGCGCGATGCTTGCAGATATAGCGGGCGGCGATTCCGTCCGCCTTGCCTTTTTCCAAATACGACCATAGCCTCGGATACCGCTCCCGGATCTCCTTTTCCGTCCACGGCGGATCGAGTAGAAATAATCGCTGCTCCAAAAGCGGATTGCCGACGCGATCGGACATGATCTCGTCATCCGGAATATAACGTGGGCTCGGCAGTATCGGCTTGAAGGCGGTGACGGGCAAGCCGCGGCCCTCGATCTCATCTTCCGACAATATGAAGTATCGATTATTGCCCGTAACCAAGCCACGCTTGATTTGGAAGAAATCACCCAATACCGGCCCCGCCGCCGCTTCGTGGGTTTCCTTCATCGGATAGCGTGTCCACTTATGATCGTGGCGCAAAGCCTCCGCTGAAATCAATCGTTCTCGCTTCGGTCGCCGGAGCGTTCCCTCGAAGGTGAATCGAACGCTCCCTCCCTTCGGAGGCGGTTTGTTTCGAAACCAGACAACGGCGGATGATACGAGTGCGTCCCCGAATTGCACATCCTTCGGGTCGAAACGGTGGATATGCAAGAGCGTCACTTTATCGAGCAAATAACGCTTTACCGAGACACCGTAGTTCACGTCCATGAACTCGCTCGGGATCAACCACCCCGCCAAGCCGCCATCAGCCATCCACGCATGGCTCAGACCGAGAAAATAGCAATAAAGACCGGCCAATCCGCTGACTTCCATCCCGCAGACGTTCCGGGTGCGCATCTTCAATCTTCGTTTCTCGCCACCGACAATATGGTGGTGCCTCACATACGGGGGATTGCAAATCAGCAGATTGAATCTTTCGGCAGGCAGCGGAGCCTCGGCCCGCGTGAAGTCCTTCAGGTGGATATCCAATCCCGTTTCGCCCCACAGCTTCGTTGCCGGGCTGCCGTAGTGCGGGTCGATTTCATATCCCGCAGCAGCATCGATACGGTTTTGCGGGAAAACATCGAGCAATGCCGAATAGAACGAACCGGTTCATATGGCCGGATCGATAAAACGTACCGGCTCGCCTTTTCCGAGACGGCTTTTTGCGTAGCGCTGAATGTCGATGGCCAGTCCGGGCGGCGTTGAAAATTGCCCCATTCGATTTCGTGCCGCGGTCTCCAGTTGACCGTCAAGCATTTCCTGTAGGGCCAATCGCTGCGCCTCGAGCTCGGCAAGGACTTTCTTCATCGTCTATAACCCGAACTCGCCAAGATCATCGATGCGATGCTCCCAAACCCAGTCGATACCTTCCGCGGCTTCGTAACCGAGATAGCCGCTGTCGAAATATCCACACAAGAACAGGATATCGAGGGAAATCGATCGAGGAGTTTCCGAGTTTTTCGCGACGGTTTTCAAGCCTCGTTCTTTTCGGTGGCGAAGGAGAGCAGTTCTTCGACCGCCGGGACTCTGAATACCTGTTTGCGATGGACGAAGGAGAAGGGGCGCTCGATGGTCGGGTCCAAGGGGATGGCCAGCAGGCTTTGCAGTTTGATTTCGTTGCGCAACGCGGCCATCGAGATCACGCTGACTCCGAGGCCCGCCCCGACCGCGCTTTTGATGGCTTCGGGGCTGCCGAGTTCCATCGCGATATTGAAGTTGTCCAGATCGAATCCGGATTGTTTCGCGTGATCGAGAAAGACCTCGCGGGTCCCCGAGCCCTCCTCGCGTAAAATCAGCGGCACTCCTTGCAGGGATTCGAAAGAGATCTTTTTCTGCTTGGCCAGCGCATGGCCGGGGGGCAGGACAACCACGAGTCGGTCGATATCGTAGCGTTTGACCGCAAGGCTTCGGTTATGCACCGGGCCCTCGACGAGCCCCAAGTCGATACGGTTCTCGACCACCATTTGCACCACTCCGTCGGTATTGGATACCGAGAGCTTGATATCGACGGCATCGTAGCGTTGTTTGAAGCGCACGAGCAGGCGCGGGAGATCGTATTCCGCGATGGTCATGCTGGCCCCCAAGAGGATGGTGCCGGCGATGCCGGTGGAGAACTTGCGCAGCGAGCCGTCCATCTCCGCATAGAGGGCGATGATCCTCTTGGCGTATTCGTCCATTTGTCGACCGGCCTCGGTGAGCTCGATTCGGTTATGCTCACGATTGAACAGTCGAGTGTTGAAGTGCTCCTCGAGTTGGCGGATCTGGAAAGTCACCGCCGGTTGGGTCATATGCAGTCGTTGGCCGGCGCGGGTGAAACTCCGCAGTTCGGCAACGGCATGAAAAACTTGCAAACGCCGATCGATCATCTTTCGCTTTCCTCTTGATCCGGTCGATTCCGACCGGGTTTTCGCGGCGCGGGCTCCTCGATCCGAGTACCGATCGTTCCGATCGAGGCATCGGTCTTTCTTGATATACCGCTTTCGAATCCGTCTTCGGATAAAAATCGCTTATGACGGATTAAAAGAAAATTGCTTGGTGATTCACCGGCTCCATTTTATTGTTGCCGATATTTGTAGTGCGCTTCGGGCGATCGCAGTCGTTCGACCGCCGGTTTTCGACGATCCCGCGCTTTTCGGCGATCGGCCTTCGAAAAAGATTCAGGTAGCGGGAGGGTAGATGGCGAATTTGGTTCGACCCCACGGTGGCGGCTCCTTGCGACCTTCGATGCTCGAGGGCGAGGCGCTTGTCCGGGCGCGAAAAGAGGCCTCGAGTTTGCCTCGTATCGAGATATCCTCGCGCGAGGCCGGGGATGTCGTGATGCTCGGGATCGGCGGATTCACCCCCTTGGCCGGTTTTATGGGGGAAGCCGATTGGCGCGGGGTTTGCCGAGAGATGCGCACCGCCGACGGGCTTTTCTGGCCGATCCCGATCACCCTCTCGGTGGACAAGGAGAGGGCGCAATCGTTGGCCTTGGGAGCCGAAGTCGCGCTTGTCGGTCCCGGTTCTTCGCCGCCGATGGCGATTTTGGAGGTCGAGGAAAAATACACCATCGACAAAGCCTTCGAATGCCGCTGCGTTTTTCGTACCGAAGATCCGGCGCATCCGGGTGTCGAGATGGTGATGAAGCAAGGCGAGGTCAATCTCGCAGGCCCGGTGAAGGTGCTGACAGACGGCGGTTTTCGCGAGGAGTTCGGTGCGCTTTTTCTCACTCCGGCCGAGACCCGAGCCCGTTTCGAAGCCTTGGGGTGGAGCAGCGTCGCCGCCTTTCAGACCCGTAATCCGATGCATCGTTCGCACGAATACCTGGCGAAAATCGCCATCGAGATCTGCGACGGGGTGTTGGTCCATTCCCTGTTGGGCAATCTCAAGCCGGGCGATGTTCCGGCGGCGGTGCGGGCCCGGTCCATCGATGCCCTGATCCGAGGCTATTTCGTCGAGAATACCGTCATGCACGCCGGTTATCCGCTCGATATGCGCTATGCCGGTCCGCGCGAGGCCTTGTTGCACGCCCTTTTTCGTCAGAACTACGGTTGTTCGCATCTTCTTGTCGGTCGGGATCATGCCGGGGTGGGGGATTATTACGGCCCCTTCGATTCCCACCGGATCTTCGACGAGATCGATTCCGATGCGCTGTCGACGCAGCCGATTCGCATCGACTGGACCTTCTGGTGCGATCGTTGTCATCAGATGGCATCGATGCGCACTTGTCCCCACGAGGCCTCGGATCGTCTGTTGCTCTCGGGAACCAAATTGCGCAAGATGCTTTCGGAGGGCGAGCCGGTGCCCTCGACTTTCAGTCGTCCCGAGGTGCTCGATATTCTGCGCGAGTACTATGCGGGTCTTTCCGATGAGGAGAATATCAAAGTGGAACTCAAGGGGCATTCCGGTGCCTGAGCTCGACAATGCCGGCGCGGGCCAGGGTGTCATCCTCGTGGTCGGTGGCGGGATCAGCGGGATCACCGCGGCTTTGGAAGCCGCCGAAGCCGGCAAGGATGTGATCCTGATCGAAAAACGCCCCTTCATCGGCGGGCAGATCACCCGGCTTTATAAATATTTCCCGAAACTTTGCCATCCCGTTTGCGGGCTCGAGATCAACCAGCGTCGTATCAAGGCGAGCCCGCGTCTTTCGGTGCTGACCATGGCCGAACTCGAATCGCTGCAGGGCACGCCGGGGAATTACACCGCGAGGGTTCGCATCGCTCCTCGTTATGTCAATGATCGCTGCACCGCTTGCGGGGCCTGTGCCGAGGCGGTGCAGGCCGAATTCGACGATGAATTCCACGACGGGCTCGGTCGTTCGACGAGCGAGCCGCCTTTGCCGTCGGCGGACGATGCAGCGAAGGCTCCGATCTCCCGCGCCCGGCGCAAGGGAGCCTATTTGCCCTATCCGATGGCTTGGCCGGAGCGCTTCGTGCTCGATCCGCGGATCATCGGAACCGAAGACGCTAAACGGGCTCTCGATGCCTGTCGCTACGGTGCGATCGATCTCGATATGCAGCAAGAGCATGTCGATCTCGAAGTCTCGGCGGTGATTTGGGCCACCGGCTGGAAGCCCTACGACGCCGCGAAGATCCAGCCTTACGGCTACGGGCGGATCCCGAATGTCATCACCAGTTTGGAACTCGAGCGCATGATGGATCCGCAAGGGCCGACCGGCGGGCAGTTGGTGCGCCCCTCGGACGGCCTTCCGGCGCGCAATATCGCTTTCGTCCAGTGCGCAGGTTCAAGGGATCGCAATCATTTGCGGCACTGCTCGCGTATTTGCTGCATGGTCTCGCTCAAGCAAAGCACTTATACCCGTGAGCGCTACGGGGAGGAGGGCGAGGCCACGATCTATTACATCGATATAAGGGCCATCGATCGCCTCGAGGATTTCTACCGCAAGATCACGAGCGATCCGAAGGTGCGTTTCGTCAAATCCAAGGTCGCGAAGATCACCGCCGACCCCGAAAGCGGCGATCCGGTATTGCACGGAGTGGATACCGAGGGTTATCGGCGTTATGCCAACCCGCATGATTTGGCGGTGCTCGCCATCGGGATGCAGCCGAGCGTCGGTCGTGACGATCTTCCCTTCGAGGTGAGGGTCAATCGCGACGGCTTTATCGAGGCGGATGCGGGCAACGGCGCGATCTTCGCCGCCGGCTGCACTGCGGATGCGCTCGATGTCAATCGCTCGGTGCAAAGCGCGACCGCGGCCGCTTTGCGGGCGGTGCAGGTGGTCAATGCGTCGGCGATGCCCGGCTTCGAATCGCGAAAGGATTTACGCGTCAAGGGGGATCGATAGGTGGCCAAGGATAGAAAGATCGGCGCGTATATCTGTCGCGGATGCGGGATCGGGCAGGCTCTCGATACGGATCGTTTGGAGGAGGTGGCCACTCGCGAGGGGCGCGCGGATTTGGTTCGGCAGCACGATTTTTTATGCGCCCCCGAAGGCGTCGAGACCATTCGCGCCGATCTCGCATCGGGGGAGGTGACGGATGTCGTGGTCGGGGCTTGCTCCGGGCGCGCTCAAACATCGACCTTCCTGTTCGAGGGCGCGGCGGTGGCGCGGGGGAATCTGCGTGAGGGAGTGGTTTGGTCGCGTGGCCGTCCGAAGGGCGATGCTGCGGGTGCGGCTCCGAGTGCGGCCCCGGGTGCGGCCCCAAGCGCGGCCGATACTACCCCTGTCGAAGGCGAGACAGCGGTCGAGGTGGCGGCGGCGCCCGAGCGCGAGACGATGCAGGAAATGGCCGACGATCATATTCGGATGGCCTGCGCCGAGGTCCGCTTCATGACCCCGCCCTCGCAAAGCCTCGAGCAAACGCTCAATCGCACCCTTCTCGTCGTGGGGGGCGGGGTCAGCGGCATGACCGCCGCCTTGGAATCCGCTCGCGCCGGGTATTCGGTCACCATCGTCGAGAAAAGCGCGGCCCTCGGAGGTTTCGCCGCTCGTTTGTGGAAGCGCATCCCGGATCGATCGCCTTGCGAATACCCGGTCGATCCCGGGGTCTTGGCGCTTGCCAGCGAAGTGAGCGTTCACGAACGCATCACGGTGGAGTTGGGCTCCAAGGTATCGAAGACATCCGGATCTCCGGGGAAGTTCAAGGTCACGATCGAGGCTTCCGATCCCGATCCCGCTTCCAAAGACGATGCCCGCCCCGATAGCCGCACCGAGACATTCGGGGCGATCATCCAAGCGAGCGGTTTTTCCCCCTTCGACCCTTCCCATATCCCCGAGCTCGGCTATGTCGCCTCTCGCGATGTGATCACGTCGAGCGATCTCGAATCCTTGGCCCTTGCCGCGGCGGGCGAGCCCTTGCTGCGTCCCTCCGATGCCAAGCCGATCCGGAGCGTTCTTTTCGTGCAGTGCGCGGGGCAGCGCAGCCAAAAACCGGGTCATCTTCCCTATTGTTCCGGTTTTTGCTGCGGCGCGAGCATCAAACAAGCGATGTATTTTCAAGATGCCGATCCCGGAATCGAAGCCGTGGTGCTTTATACCGATCTTCGCACCCCGGGTTCGGGGGGCGAGGATTTCTACCGCAGCGGTCAAAGTCGAGGGATCACCTTCACCAAGGGCGTTGCGAACGCGATCTCCGCCGCCGACGAGGGCGGGGGCGCCAAGGTGCGTTATCGAGATCTGATCCTCGACGAAGAAGTCGAGCGGGATTTCGATCTCGTGGTTCTCGCCACCGGGATGGTGGCCAACGCGGGGATCGATCCGGAAGCGCAAGAAGCGACGCCGACGAATCCCGATTCCGATTCCGATACCCCCGACCGAGTCCCGGCCACCCCCGCGGCGATCGAAATCCCGGTGGAGTCGATCCTCAATCTGACCTATCGCCAAGGGCGGGATCTGCCGCATCTCGCCCACGGATTCGCCGACTCGCATTTCATCTGCTTTCCTTACGAGACCCGTCGGACCGGTATTTACGCTGCGGGTCCCGTGCGGCGGCCGATGGATTTGGCCCAGGCTCGCGAGGACGCCACCGGCGCGGCGATGAAAGCGATCCAGGCGATAGAAAATGCCGGGCGCGGGCGGGCGGCTCATCCCCGCTCGGGCGATCTCAGTTTTCCCAAGGTTCGTTATGACGGCTGCACCCAGTGCAAGCGCTGTACGGTGGAATGCCCCTTCGGGGCGATCGACGAGGACGAAAAACGCTATCCCCTATTCAACGAGAGCCGCTGCCGACGCTGCGGGACTTGCATGGGAGCGTGTCCGGTGCGGGTGATATCGTTCGACAACTATTCGATCGATACCGTCGGCCAGCAGATCAAAAGCGTTTCGATCCCGGACGAAAGCGAAAACAAACCGCGCATCCTCGTCCTTGCTTGCGAGAACGATGCTTGGCCCGCTTTGGATATGGCGGCTCGCCTGCGTCGGTCGTGGAGCGCCTTCGCCCGCGTCATCCCCGTGCGCTGTTTGGGCAGCGTCAACACCATCTGGGTGACGGACGCCCTCAATGCGGGTTACGATGGGGTGATGTTGATGGGCTGCAAATCGGGCGAAAACTACCAATGCCACTTCGTTCGGGGCTCGGAAATGGCGCAGTATCGGATGACGAAGATCGACGATACCTTGGAGCAGCTCGGGCTCGAGAAGGAGCGGGTGATTACCCATGAAGTGGCGATTAGCGATATCGAACGGGCGCCGCGCCTGATCAACGAGATGGAGGAGACGATCGCTCGTATCGGCCCGAGTCCTTTGAAGTTTTGAAGGCCGACGAGCGGTTTTTCGGCGAACGAAGCGAGCGAGGCGAACGAAGCGAACGAAGCCAAGTCGATGGACGGTGGCCCGAAGTCGCAAAGGGGATATTCGATGCCGATCGAAGACCCGTCGGGCGGCGAAGGGCGGGGCGAAGGATGAGGCGAACCGAGCGACCGGCGAGCGATCGCCCCGGCTCCGCTCGTCGTTCGAGGGTTTTGGCGTGGCTCGGCGGTGGACTCGAGCCTTGCGTTTTGCAAAGAGGAAGGCTCTCGATGAGCGAGAACGACAACGAGATGATCGAGCGCTATCGCGGCAATTTCCTGCGCGAGGTCGAGGACAATGTCGAAGAGGGCGAGTGGATCAAGATGTGCATGCAATGCGGGGTTTGTTCGGGATCGTGCCCTTTGGGTCCGCATTGGGATTTCGGCCCCCAAACCCTGTTCATGATGATCCGCGCCGGCAAACGAGAGGAAGTCTTGGGCGCCGAGGGCCCGTGGATGTGCACCTCCTGCTATAACTGCATCGTGCGCTGTCCGCGAGAGTTGCCGATCACCCATATCATGCACGGCCTTGCGCATTACGCGGTGCGCATGGGTCTGGCGCCGAAAAACCAGCCCACCCGCAAATTTTCCGATCTCTTTTGGAAGAACCTGAAGGCCGGCGGCCGAGTCAACGAGCTGCGCTTGGGGGTCGGCCTTTATTTCATGCACGGTTTCGTAGAGGGCATCAAGACCGCGCTGAAAAAAGTGCCGATCGGTCTTGGCATGGTGCGCACCAAACGGATGAATCCGATGGAGGCCATCGGCGGCCATCGGGTGCGGGATCTCAAGGGTTTTCATCGGATGCTCGAAAAAGCCGAGGAAATCGAGACCGCACGGATCGAAAAGGGTGGTCGCCACCGTCAAGCCGATTGAAAAAAAGAGGATCGGCTTTGCGCCCCTCGCCCGAGGTGATCCTTCGTGCGGCAAATGAAATCCGAAGGTCTCGAATGCGCTCGGCCGACGGGACCGGAGGACGAGGCCTTTATCTCTGACGAGCACCGGGTGCCTTGAGTGCGCCCAAGGTGTCGTCTGTCTCGCCTGTCGATGCAAAAGCTGCGGCGGAGATCTGCGGCGGCGTCCTCGACGCGCACCGAAGCCTTGACTTCGAATTCGAACGCTCGAAACACCCCCACGCGGAGGGAATCCCATCATGGCCAAGCGTCAATACTCGTTTTATCCGGGCTGCTCGTCCCAAAAAGGGGCGTCGGCTTCGAACTACCTGACATCGGTCGAAGCGATGTGCGAAGAACTCGATGTCACCCTCAACGAGATCCCCGACTGGAATTGCTGCTCGGCGTCCATCGGCTACTGCGGCGGCGGGGAGCTGCCCCGGCTTGCGCTCTCGGCTCGCAATATCGCTTTGTCCGAAGAGCACAACCGCGGTCAGGATATCGTCGCCACTTGCGCGGCGTGCTGGCTCGCCACCCGCGAGACGAAAGAGCGGCTCGAAGAGGACGATGATTTGATGCGCGAGACCAACCAAGCCCTTGCCGAAGCCGGTCTGGTTCTCGAAAACACCACTCGTATCCGGCATATGGTCGAAGTGTTGATAGAGGATATCGGCTACGAGGAGATGGGTCGCCACGTCAAAAAACCGCTCGAGGGGATGAAGATCGCGGGGTATGTGGGTTGCCAGACCAATCGACCCTTCGGCATCGAAGGCGAATCCTTCGAAAATCCGATGTACCTCGACAAACTCACCGAGACCTTGGGGGCGGAATCGGTCAAGGACTATGACCGCAAGGTTTCCTGTTGCGGCGGGGCGTTGGCCTTTTCCGAGCCCGAAAAGAGCCAGGCGCTGATCAAGGAGATCATCGAGGCCGCCTACGACGGCGGGGCCGATATGATCGTCACCCCCTGTCCGGTTTGCCAGATGAACGTCGAGATCTACCAAGAAGAGATCAACGCTCAATACGGCACCCGCTTCGATATGCCCGTTGCCTATTACAGCACGTTGATGGCGGTGGCCTACGGCAAGACCCCGAAGCAGGCGGGCCTCGACGGGCATGTGATCCGAGCGAAAAAACTCGAGAAGATCGCGGGCAAGGGTTGATTGTCCCTTGTCTTGTCGGTCGTCGATCTCTTGATCGAATGCGAGTTCGATCAATACTGATTCCATCGACAGGAGCACAATCATGAAGCTGATGCATACGATGTTGCGGGTCGGCGATATGCAGCGTTCGATCGATTTTTATACCGGGGTCATCGGGATGGAACTCCTGCGTCGGACCGAGCGTCCGGAGCAGGGCTATTCGCTCGCTTTCGTCGGTTTCGGGGGCGGCAATCGCAACGGCGAAGCGGAAATCGAACTGACTTATAACCATGGCGTCGACCGCTACGATCTCGGGGATGCCTACGGGCATATCGCGCTCGGGGTGGACGATGTGAGCGGTACCTGCGAGCGCATTCGGGCGGCGGGCGGCAATATCACCCGCGAGGCGGGACCGGTCAAGGGCGGCGATACGATCATCGCTTTCGTCGAAGATCCCGATGGCTACAAGGTCGAGTTGATCCAGATGGGGACGCTCGATATCTGATCCGGCGGCGGGGAAGGGTGGCCCAAGAGATCTCGGGCAAGGGCTCTCGGGTGCCGAGAGCCTTGTCGAGGAGCCCTTCGATAGCGGCTTCGATAGCGGCGGGATCGGCGCGAATCCGTGACGGGCGATCGATCGACTGTCGGGGACGACTGTCGGGGGGCGATTTTCGGAAGGCGGTTTTCGAGAGGCGGT
The DNA here is from genome assembly GCA_965220535.1 of Gammaproteobacteria bacterium. Classification (GTDB taxonomy): domain Bacteria; phylum Pseudomonadota; class Gammaproteobacteria; order HK1; family HK1; genus HK1. Next base: position 2,981,999 of record OZ244833.1, read on the forward strand.
TTTCGAGAAGCGATTTTTGGGAGGCGATTTTCGAGAAGATCAGGGCTTCTTTGCGAGAACCGTTTTCGCAAGGGCCGCGAAATCGTCCACGCTCAGCATTTCCGGCCTCGTCGTCGGGTCGATTCCGGCGGTGCGAATCGTTTTTTCGTCGCAGATATCGCCAAGGGCGTTGCGCAGCATCTTGCGCCGCTTCGAAAAGCATGCTCTGGCGATCTCCGCAAGGCATTCCTTCGCCTCGGGCCTAAGGACCGGCGTCGCGCGGGGGCTTAGCCTGACGAGCGCGGAATCGACCTTGGGCACCGGGGTGAAGGCCTCGGGTTCGACCGAGAACAAAAACTCCGGCTCGCAATCGATTTGCAGCATCAGACCGAGTCGCCCCCAGGCTTTGCTCCCGGGAAGGGCGGTGAGGCGATCGACCACCTCCTTTTGCAGCATCAGATGCATATCCTCGATCAGCGGCAGCTGCGCCAGCAGTTCGAAGATGAGCGGGGTGGAGATGTTATAGGGAAGGTTGCCGACGATGCGCAGCGGTGGGGCGGCGATGGCGCTGAAATCGAAATCGAGGGCATCGGCTTGGTGGAGGAAAAATCGATCATTGCTCGAAGCGGCTGATTCGCTCGCCCCGTCGAGACTCGTTTTCAAAGAAGCGGCGAGCCCCTTGTCGATCTCGATCGCGTGCAAAGTGCAGCCGGATGCGAGCAGAGGGCGGGTCAGGGCGCCGTGCCCGGGGCCGATTTCGACGATGCGCTCGCCGACTTGCGGATCGATTTCGTCGACGATGCGCTCGATCACCGACAGGTCGTGCAGGAAATGCTGTCCGAGCCCTTTGCGCGCTCGCGGCGGCTGCTCTGGGCGATCCATTGATACGCTTGCCATTCGACTTCGCTGCCAAGAAGGGATCGAAGGAGTCGAGGGCCGGTTCCGGTCCCGGTTCCGGTCGATGCCGAGCATCCGCCGAAAGCCACCGCCGAAAGTCAGTGCGAGATCAGCCGCCGAGCCATCTCCAAGGCCTTGATCAGACTCGAGGGATCCGCCTTCCCGCTGCCCGCGAGATCGAGGGCGGTGCCATGATCGACCGAGGTGCGGACGAAGCCGAGCCCCAAGGTGATATTGACGGCTTCGCCGAAGCCGCCGTATTTGAGTACCGGAAGACCCTGATCGTGGAACATCGCCAATACCGCATCGACACCCTCGAGCCTTGCGGGGGTGAAGGCGGTGTCGGCGGGGATCGGTCCGGCGAGCGAATAGCCCTCGGCCCGTAGCCGCTCGATCGCCGGGGTGATCGTCTCGATTTCCTCCCTCCCTAAATGCCCGCCTTCGCCCGCATGCGGATTCAACCCGCAAACGAGGATATGGGGGCGATCGATCGCAAAACGCCTTCGTAGGTCGCGCTCCAATACCCGCAGGGTTTCGATCAGCGATTCTCGGTCGATGGCATCGGGCACCGCCCGCAGCGGCAGGTGGGTCGTGGCCAAGGCGACCCGTAGCCGGTCGTTGCACAGCATCATCACCGGTCGGGCGACGCCGTCGATCCGGGCGATCCATTCGGTATGCCCGCTAAAGGCGATTCCGGCGTCGTTGATGATTCCTTTGTGGACCGGGGCGGTGATGAGCGCACCGGCTTGGCCGCAGCGACAGGCTTGGACCGCCGCCTGCAGGCATTCGAGCACATAAGGGCTGTTGGCGGCATCCGGTGTGCCCGGTCGCGCCGGACGAGCGAGGGGTATCGGCACGACCGGCAATTCCCTCGAGGCGATATCGGCGGGGCAAGGCAGCGCGTCCGGTCTTACGCGACGAAAGGCGATATCGATTCCTAAGACCCTCGCCCGCTCGGCGAGCATGTCGAGGTCGGCGAAGGCGACGAAGGGGATATCCATCGCCGCCGCGAGCGCGATATCGGGGCCGATGCCGGCGGGCTCCCCCGGGGTCAGAACCAGCGGGCGCATCAGCGATCGAGCCGATAATCGACGTAGGCTTCGTCGCGAAGCCGACGCAGCCAAAGATCCAGCGCTTCTTCGAATTTCCGCCGCCGGAGGTTGCGCTGCGCTTCGGCCCGCTGCGCCGCTTCGGTATCGTCATGTTCGCGCCGCTCGAGGACTTCGACGATATGCCAGCCGAAGCGCGTTCGGAAGGGCTCGCTGATCTCGCCTTTTTTCAAAGACTGCATCGCCTGCTCGAACTCCGCTTCGGTTTCCCCCGGGTTGAGCCAGCCGAGATCCCCGCCCTTCGAAGAGGAACTGATATCGTCCGAGCGCGCGCGGGCGATATTCGCGAAATCATCGCCGGCGAGGATCTGTTGGCGCAGCACCGAAAGCCGCTGTTTCGCGCTTGCATCGTCGGTGAGTTCGTCGGGGATGATCAGGATATGACGGGCTTTCGTTTGCTCGACGATATAAAGGCGATCGCTGCGCTTGTCGACCAAGGTGACGATATGGAAACCGCTGGCGCTGCGGATGATCTCGGAGACCCCTCCTACCTCCAGCGAGGGCACGATATCGCTGATCAGCGCCGGTAGATCGACGGCTTTGCGCCAGCCCAGATCCCCGCCTTGCGAGGCTTGTTGTCCGTCGGAGTGGCTAGCGGCCATCTCCGCAAAATCCGCCCCCGCTCGAATCCTTTCGATGATATCCATGATGCGCCGTCTGGCCTTTTCGACCTCGCCGGCGGGTGCGCTCTCGGAGATCGCGATCAGCAGATGGCGAACCCGGTAGAGTTCGTTTTCCGGCTTCCGATTGCGCAGCATGCTCGCAAGGTAAAGGTCGATATCCCGACCGGAGATCTTGACTTGCGGTTCCACCTGCTGCCGCCGGATCTCCGAGATCAAGATCTCATCGCGTAGATTTTCGCGGAATTCCGAGAAGTCCATGCCCTCGCGACGAAGGTTGTCGCGCAGTTGACGCAAACTCATCCGATTTTGCTCGGCGACCCGCAACACCGCGCGATTGAGTTTTTCGTCGTCGATATCGATCTCGGTACGCTTAGCCAGTTGCAGCTGCAATCGGGTGAGGATCATGCGATCGAGAACCTGCCGGATCAGATCGGCCTCGGGCGGAGGAGTTTTCCCTCCGAGCAGTATTTCTCGGCGAGCCGTATCGAGTCGCCGCTCGAGTTCGCTGCGCAAAATGACCTCGTCGTTGACGACGGCGACGATCCGATCGAGTTTTTGCAAGGGCTTCTCGCCCGCTTCTTTTTTCGGATCCCCCAAAGGCTCCTTGGTGATCGCTCCTCCTTGGCTTGTTCTTTCGTCGTTCGAAGTCTGCTGGGCTTCGAGCAAGGCCGGAGCGCCGCCGAGGGCGACCGATAGGAGCAGGGAGGAAAGGGCGGCGATCGCGCTTGCCGATGCCCGGCGCTCAAGACCCCTTGGGGAGCCCGGCATCCGACATCGTGCTCGCGGCCGAAGCCACTCTGCCCTCTTTGTCGATGGCTCGTGCCCGTGCCCTTGCCGAGGGAAAAAACGGGAAAAACAGGAAAAACGCATCAACGGGGGTCCTCGTAACCGGGGATATTGCGTTCGAAGAAGTCGTCGGCGCCGTGACCGGCGCCGCCGAGGCCTTTGAGTTCGAGTTGGAAAAAGATTCCGGTGGAGTGATCGTCGTGATCGCCGATCAAGAAGCGGCGCGCGAGAGTGCGAAAAGCCAGACAACAACTTGCGTATTCCAAGCCGCCGAAGCTCTCGATCTCGGTGCGGTGATCGAGCGAATAGTTCCAACGCCCCATCGCCCGCCATTTTTCGTCGAGGGGCCAGGCGAAGGAAAGGTCGATTTGTTCGTGTTCGCCGCGCGCGAAATGCCAGGCGGCATTGGCGATCCGGCGCGGATCCGGGCGATAGTGCGCCGCCAAGGAACTGCGAAGGGCTCGATCCCGATGCGGATCGTAGCGAACCCCGGCTCTTAGTTGCCAACTCGACGGGCTTTGCGCGATCACCTCCGCGATCAGGTCGGAAGCGTGTTCCTCTAAGGCTTCCGAGGCTTGCGATGTCTGCGGCAGGTGCACCCGCCGATCCCGGAAATAACGGATTTGACCGGCGCTCAGCCGTAGGTTTTCGCGTCCCTCGGAGTCGAGAAGGCGCGAGGTGAGCGCAAGGGTCAGCTGGTCGGCATCCCCGATCCGATCCCTTCCCGAGAATCGATTTCCCCGGAAAAGCCGCGAGAAACGAAAATCCGCGAGGGCGGTATCGAAAATCGGCAGATCGTCTTGGTTGCGGTAAGGCACGTGCAGATAATGGAATCTCGGCTCGATGGTATGGGTCATCCCGCCCCCGCCGATGGCCATCGGGCGCTCGAAAAAAAGCCCGCTATCGAGGCTGAAAGCGGGGATCGTCCTCGTGGGATCGCTTTTTTCTCGATCGGCGGCATCGCGATCGAGCGAATAGCGGGTGACATGCAGCGTGGCTTTGGGGACCACGAAGCCCCAGGCATTGCGGAAGGGCCAGGAAAGCGCCGGTTGCAAGTCCGTACGACTGCCGGTGATCCCCGTCGATCGCTCGAAACGGACGAATTCGGCTTGCGCTTCGATATTCAATCTCCGATTGCGCTCGAAGCTTTCGGTTTGCAACAGAACTTGCGGTAGACGCGCGTAGGGGCGATCCTCGGGGGCGAGGCTCTCCAATGTACGGTAGTCGTGCACCCGGGTGCGGGCGGACCAAAAATCCCCCCGATAGCGAAGATCGAAATAACGCTCGATGGCCCCGCGATGGCTATGCGAGAGCACGCTTCCCAAATCCTCGAAATAGTCGTTGTCGGAGACGTAGGCGAAGCGAAGCTCGCTCGACCAGCGCTCTTGCCATCGGTGGCGGTGCTCGAGATCGAAAAGGCTGCGATCCTCTTCGTATTCGCGATCCTGCGGCAGGTAGTGGGCGGTGATCCGCCCGCTGCCGAAGTTCTCGCCGAGGAAGCGGAATTCCCCTTGGGCTTGTATTCCTCGGCGGCTCATCGCGCGCATCGCGACGGTGGCATCGTAATTCGGAGCGAGGTCGAGGTAGTAGGGAATGCGGATATCGAGTCCGCGGCCGCTGCTGCTGCCGATATCGGGGGTCAAAAACCCCGAGCGACGTCGATCGCCCAAGGGGAATTGCAGGTAGGGCAGATAGAGGACGGGGATGTCGAACAGTTCAAGCCGAACCCCGCGGGCGGTGCCGGTTTCGTCGTTTCGATCGAGTTCGACCCTATTCGCTCTCATGCGCCATTCGGGATTGGCGGGATCGCAGGTGGTGTAATCCACCTGTTGCGCTTCGAGCCGCCCCTCGCTTTCGATCTCGACCTTGGCGGCATGGCCTTGACCTTGTATCGATGACAACGCGAAGTCGGCGTTCTCGAAGTCGGCGCGGTCGATATCGAAGCGGGATTTCGCCTTGTCGCCGGAGACGAAAAGACCCTCGTCGAGAAATTTGACATTGCCCGTGGCATCGAGCGTCCGCTCCGATTCGACATAGCGCAATCGGTCGGCTTGCAAGCGACGATCGCCCTTGATCGCCAAGGCTCGACCGCTCAAGGTCGAAACGCCGTCGGTATTTTCCGCGTTGTCGGCTTCGAGATACAAAGTATTCAGGTCAAGGACGTCGTCGGAGGTCGATAGCGATTCGAAAGGAGGCGGCGGGTTTTTCAACCCCCCGCCGCAAAGACCGGCGAATCCGACGGCGTTTTGCGCGAGCGCCGGATTCGAGGCATGAAGCGCTCCGAGCCCGATCGCCGCGATCAAGCCCGCCGGGATTTGCGCTTTCGAAATACGGGATCCGATGATGCTAAAAAGGTTTCGAACCACGATAAGAAGAAGATCGGACATTACCGGGGATTCTCGAAAACGGTCGCTATGCCATAGTGCGTATCAAGTGCGCATTTTGACAGAAAAAACGGGCGATAACGCCGGAAAAAGCGCTATGAGGGTGCAAATGGCGTGATCTGCGGATTTTTCGGACGATAAAGAGGGTATTTTACGAAATACAAGACTTTTCGATCCGAGATATCGGCCCCGAAGGCTTTTCGACAAAGGACGGACGGGGTCAGCTTTTCGCCCCCAGAGCGCGGGCGCGCTCGGCGCGCAAGGCGAGTTCTTCGGGGCGGTTTTTGTCGATTGCGAGCCAGTCGGAGATCGCCGCCTCGACCAGACCCCCCAAAGCCTCGATATGGGCCTTGTCGGCGTTGAGGGCGGGGATATAGCGCAGTTCGCCGCCGCCGTGGGCCAAGAAGGAATCGCGCTCGCGCAATGCGATTTCCTCCAAGGTCTCGAGGCAGTCGGCGGCGAAACCGGGGCAGATCACATCGACTCGATCGATACCCTCTTGTCCCCATCGCTGCAAGACTTCGTCGGTCCACGGGCGCAGCCATTCCCCCCGTCCGACGCGGGATTGGAAGGCGACTTGCCAGGTATCGGCGTCGAGGCCGAGTCGTTCGGCGACCAAGCGCGCCGTTTTTTGGCATTCGCAGTGGTAAGGATCGCCGGCGTCGAGATAGCGCCTCGGGAGCCCGTGGAAGGAGAAAAGCAGGCGATCCGGTTTTCCTTCGCGCCATCGGTTGCGGATCGAATCGGCGAGGGCGTCGATCCATGGCGGGTGATCGTGGTAATGGTCGATGAAGCGAAAGGCGGGCACCCGCCGCCGGCGGCGCAGGACTTCGGTGATGCGATCGAAAGTCGAAGCGACGGTGGCGCCGCTGTAGTGGGGATAGAGCGGCAGGGTGATGATGCGCTCGTCGGCGCCGGCCGAGCGCAGCTCGTTCAGCGCTTGTTCGATCGAGGGTTGGCCGTAGCGCATCCCCAAAGCCACCGCCACCCGATGCGGATGGCGCTCCTGCCAGCGAGCGTCGAGCGCTCGGGCGATGGCCCTCGAGTGGATCAGCAAAGGAGAACCCTCGGGGGTCCAGATCTCGGCATAAGCGCGGGCGGAGCGTTTGGGGCGGATCCGCAGAATGACGCCGTGCAGGATGATCCGCCATAGCCAGCGCGGGAGTTCGATCACTCGGGGGTCGGCGAGGAATTCGGCCAGATAACGCCGGGTGGCGGCCGTGGTCGGGGCTTTCGGGGTGCCTAAATTGGTGATCAGCACGCCGATACGTTCCGGTCGGGCATGATCGTGGGGGAGTTCGGCGGAGAACGAAGGCATCGCTCGTTTGGTATCCTTGGCGAAAGAAAGAAAAGGGTGAATTTCCCGCCGCATCCGAGCGTATACTTCGGCCGCTCTTTGCGCTTCGACGATGTTCGATTCACTCCATCGTGCGCCTTGCCATTGCATTTCCGGGGCGTTTTTGGGTACTCTATACCGCCGATGGCTACGTAGCTCAGCCGGTGAGAGCGCACGACTCATAATCGTGAGGTCGGTGGTTCGATCCCACCCGTAGCCACCATATCGGCGACTCGATTTTTTCTCTTCGCAATTTTGATCGCGATTCGGATCGTGATCCGGCGGTGCTTCGAGATCCCTCTTCTTCGGGATCCCGATCTTCGAAGCCCCTATCCCAAGTCTTCGTTCTCGAAAGCCTGATTCGAAAGCTCGGGGGGTATCTTGATCGACGCCCTCGTTTTCGACGCATCGTTGTCGGGGCTCAGGACTAGAGCTGTCCGTCGTCGCTCCCTTGCGTGAATCCTTCGAGATAAGCGGGATCGTCGAAGCGGGCGGGATGAAAGGCTTCGGCCCAAGGCGCTATCGGATCTCCGCAGATCCAGTCGGCGGCGAGTTCCCCGCCGGCGCAAGATCCCATGATTCCGAAACCGGACCAGGCGGCATTCACCCATGCCCCCGCGACCGGCAGCGGGCCGATCAGCGGGCGGTTCTCCGGCGTCCTCGCGTAATAGCCGCCGTCCACGATCGTCCTCGGCAGCGATGCGAAATATCCGCCGAGCGCCGGGATCATCCGCGACCATCCCCGCAGCGCGATCTCCGGCAGCGAGTCGCATAGCGGAACGGGGAAGGTCGGGGGGACGGGTCGGGTATCGAAAGTCCATAGGATGAGCAGCCAGTGTTCGCCCGGCCGACCCTCGGGACGGCCATGGACTCCGGCGGGAAGAGGATCCAAAAGCCATCGGTTTTCCTCTTCCGCTGCGAGCGCCTCGCGTTCATCTTTCGACCAGGGCAAGGTGACGGGATCGGCCCAGACCATCAAGGGCGCATCCCCCGGCACCGCTTGGCGACGGTCTGGAAAAGCCACCTTTAGATGTCGCTCGCAAACCACCGGCAGATCGATGCCCAGCAGATCGCGAGCGCATGCCGCGAGATGCGGCCCGGGGCTAAGGAGCAAGCGCTCGCTGTCGATAGAGATATCCTCGCCGCCTTTGCCGGCGATATGCACCGAGCGCACGCTCCCGGAAGCGAGCTCGACCCGATGCACCCGCCCCCGGATCAGCTCGACACCGTGTCGGCGCGCTTCTTCGAGCAAGTACATGCCGAGCTGCTGGGCGCTTAGCCAGCCGCAGCGGCGGATATGGAGGAGGGCGAGGATATCCGGGGCGAGCCAAGGAAAGCGGCTGCGGATCAGGTCGGGATCGAGGACCAAGTCCGCCCCCGCCGGGACTCCGGCGAAGCCTCGGGTCGGCGAGGCAATCCAATCGGAGTCCGAAGCCCCGCTTTCGTGCACCCGCAAGGGGCCGGCGCCTTGGGCTTCGCCTAGGCGCCCGTCGGCAAGAAAGCGATCGACGCGATCGGCATCGGCGGTGGCGTAGAGATAGCCGCGGCGGTTGAGCCGAAGCCGCCCGCCGCTTTCGTGCTCGATGCTTTCGAGCAGGTCGATACTGCGGTTCATCAGGGCGAGCATCGCATCGTCGGGCCCGGGCCACCAGTTGCGATAGCACTCGGTCGATTTGTCGCTGGTCAACGAAAGCGGATCCCCGGCTTCGACGAGGACGATATCTTTTACGCCTTTTCGCACCGCCAGATGAAAGGCGGTCGAGATACCGGCGATCCCCGCTCCGACGATGACGACTTCGGCCCGGCGCCTCATCCGATCGCCCTTCGCGGCGCGGCGTTCGTATCGTCGCTCGTATTGTCGCTGTCGACTCCGACGGCGGGTGCGTCTCGTTCGCCTCGGATCGCCGTCGGTTGCCGCTCGTCGTCGAACAGTCGCGCGACTTCCCGGATCGAAGGGGCGATCCCGACCGGGACACCCTCGCTTTCGTCCAAGGAGAGAAGGGCTTCGGGGAGGCTGCGGTAGCCATCGAGACTGCGGCGACGGATCCCGTCGAGGCTCGCCGGCGGCGCCAGCCGTCGCCCTCGGCGCATCGCGGGCACGAGCAAGGCCTCGCCCTCGATGCGATCGCCTTCGAGGCCGACGGTATCCCCGAGGATCTTCCCGCGACCATCGAAGCGCCGCCAGACCTGTTTGCGTCCCGGCAGCGTCATCTTGTTCGGCGAGCGTTTACGGCTCGGCCGACCGGCATATTCTTGCAATTTGTAGACGCAGTCGATGGAGGGGGCGTCTTGGGAGACGGTCAACCGGGTGCCGACGCCGAAGCCGTCGACCGGGGAATTCGACCCTACCAGCGAGTCGATCGCGTATTCGTCGAGCGAGCCGCTGAGAAAGATCCCCACCTTTTCGCATCCCCGGGCATCGAGGATGCCGCGGGCGGTGCGGGCGGCGGATGCGAGGTCGCCGCTGTCGATACGGACGGCGGCGACCGCTATGCCTCGATCGTGCAGTTGCCGGGCGGCCGCGGCGGCCTCGACGACCCCGGTCTCGAGATCGTAGGTATCGACCAAGAGGGTGATCCGATCCGGCCGCACGCGGGCGAAATCGAGAAAGGCATCCATCTCGCGGGGGTAGATTTGGATGAGGGAATGGGCCATGGTGCCGTAAAGGGGGATGCCTAAGCGCTTGCCCGCTTCGACCGTCGCGCTGCCTTCGAAGCCGGCGATATAGGCGGCGCGAGCCGCGAGCACTCCGGCCTCGGCCCCGTGGGCCCGCCGGAAGCCGAAATCGACCAAGGTTTTTCCCGAGGCCCGATTGACGATGCGGGCCGCTTTCGAGGCGATCAGCGTTTGGAAATGAAAGAGGTTGATCAGGCGGCTTTCGACCATCTGCGCTTCGGGCAAAGGGGCGGTGATGCGGATCACCGGCTCGTTTTCGAAAAAGGGTGTCCCCTCGGGCATCGCCTGCACATCGCCGGTGAATCGCAAATCCTCGAGCCGGCGGACGAAGTCGTCGCCGAAATGCCCGCTTTGCCGGATCCAGTCGATCTCCTCGGCGGAAAACGCAAAGCCCTCGAGATAGTCGAGGATCGGATCGAGGCCGGCGCAGATCAGATAATTGCGCTTTTCCGGCAGGCGTCGTACGAAGAGCTCGAAGACCGCGCTTTCCTCATGCCCGCGAGCGTAGTAGACCTCGCTCATGGTCAGCTGGTAAAGATCGGTCAGCAGGACCTCGCCCCTCGAAGTCTCGGGCGAAAGCGGCATCCTTTCTTTTTGTCCCGCGAGCGCTGCGGCCTCGGGCAAGGCGGGTTTCGACGGCTTCGGGTGGTTCATGGTGCGGTGTTATTCTTCGGCTTTTCGGCGAGCGAGGATCGAAGATCGAAGGGATGGCGATCGGCGGATTTCGCGATCGGTAGGGGATTTTCGCACGTCGCCGTCGCCGTCGCCGACATAAAGCATCCGCCGGTTTTTTTTCGCGCATTTTTCGCGCACCCGGCCGCCGCTCGCCTTTTCGAAGGGTAAGGAATATGCGAAGGATATGCATTTCGAGCGAGGATGGCATATCGCCCGGCATCCCCCGAGCCCTCTTGCGAGCGAGGCCAACGCTTTCGCCCGCGCCCGCCGAGCCTCGTTTGTCGGATCGCTCGTTCTTTCTTGAAAGCCGCGGTGGACGCCCGCATGATATCCCGATGCGGTCGCGTTGCGATTTTTGGATACCGATTTTTGGGTAGCGATTTTTGGATACTCTTGATCCCATGACCATCTATCTTGTGCGCCACGGCGAGACGATTTTCAATGCCCGCCGGGTTCTCCAGTTCCCCGACACCCCGTTGAGCGAGCGCGGAATCGAGCAGGCCGAGCGCCTTGCCGAGCGTTTGGCCGATGCCGGGATCGTGCGTATTCTAAGCAGCGATCACTTGCGGGCGGTGGCCACGGCGCAGGCGATCCGCAAGGCGGTTGTCGAAACCCGCGAGCGGATATCGTCCGACCGCGCCCGAAGCCCGCAAGAGATTCCCTTGGAGATCGATCCCGTCCTTCGCGAACGCAATTTCGGGGGCTATCGCGGGCGTTCCTACGACGATCTGGACGAGGAGGTTTTCGCCCCCGACCATATCCCTCCCGAGGGCGAGAGCGTGATCGCCTTCGAAGCCCGCATCGTCGATGTGTGGGAGAGGATACTTGCGGCGGCGGCCGCGGTCGAAGCCGAAGCCGAAGCCGAGCGCAGCGATCCGGAGAACGAATCGAGGCGGAGTCCCGCGCTGGCGGTGGTCTCGCACGGACTGGTCTGCGAGGCTCTTTCGCGGAACCATCTGCCGCTGCCGCCGGCGGTCGATCTCGCCGATATACAGTGGCTCAACACTTGCGTGACCGAGATCGAGCGCGACGTCGACGGTCGATGGCAGGTGACGCGCCTTGCCTGCGCCGCCCATCTCGAGGGGATGGACGCTCCCGATCCCTCGACTTTGGGTCATGTCTGAAAGCCTCATGTCAGCAGCGCTCGTATCCGGGCTCGTATCCGAAAACAAAGGGGCGGTGCGCGAGCGCGTCATCGGATCCGCCCTCGGATCGCCGAGGCTTTTCGCTCCTCCTTTCCTTCCCCGGTGTTTTTTCGATCGGAGCCTTCGATGATGTCCGCGGTGGATTCGAGTTCCAAGGGCGTGCCCGCCCCCGCGCCTTCCAATTTCATTCGCCAGGAGATCGATGCCGATATCGCGGCGGGAAGGCTGCCCGAAGGGGTGGTCACCCGATTTCCGCCGGAGCCCAACGGTTATCTGCATATCGGCCATGCAAAGTCGATATGCCTCAATTTCGGGATCGCCCGCGATTACCTTAGAGCCCGTTGCTATTTGCGTTTCGACGATACGAATCCGAGCCGGGAGCGGGCCGACTTCATGGAGCGGATCAAGGAGGATGTGCGCTGGCTGGGCTTCGACTGGGGGGATCGTTTGCGTCATGCATCGGATTATTTCGAGGCCCTTTACGGCTACGCGCAGCGCTTGATCGAATCCGGCCACGCTTATGTTTGCAGCCTTCCCCCGGAGGAAATCCGCTCTTTGCGCGGTACGTTGACCGAGGCCGGGCGCGATAGCCCGTGGCGCGAGCGACCCGCCGATCAAAGCCTCGATCTCTTTCGTCGGATGTGCGCCGGGGAATTCGAAGAAGGGACACACGTTCTGCGGGCGAAGATCGATATGGCCTCGCCGAATATCAACCTGCGGGATCCGGTTATCTATCGCATCGTGCACGCCCCCCATCCGCTGACCGGTCGGGCGTGGAGCGTCTACCCGATGTATGACTTCGCGCAGGCGCTTTCGGATGCCATCGAGGGGGTGACGCATTCCCTTTGCACCTTGGAATTCGAGGATCATCGCCCCTTGTACGATTGGTTTTTGCGCACCCTCGACATCCCCTCGCCGCCGCGCCAGATCGAGTTCAGTCGTTTGAACCTGACTTATAGCGTCATGAGCAAACGGCTCCTGACGCGCTTGGTCGAGGAGGGGCATGTCCTCGGCTGGACGGATCCGCGGATGCCGACGATCGCCGGGATGCGCCGACGGGGGTACCCGCCGGCGGCGTTGCGCGATTTTTGCGCTCGGATCGGATTGACCAAAAAAGACAATATCGTCGAACTCGAACTCCTCGAGAACTGCGTGCGTGAGGCTTGCGAGGCCATCGCCCCTAGAGCGATGGCCGTGTTGCGGCCTTTGAGGCTCGTCATCGAAAACTTCCCGCGGGATACGAGGGACGATCTGGAGGCTCCGAATCACCCCAACGACCCCGCTTTCGGGACTCGCGAACTGCCCTTTACGCGCGAGGTATTTATCGAGCGCGATGATTTCATGGAAGATCCGCCGGCCAAATTCCACCGCTTCGCGCCGGGGCGCGAGGTTCGGCTTCGCTACGCTTGGCTGGTGACCTGCACCGATGTGGTGCGAGATCCGAAGACGGGGGAGGTCGTCGAGATCCGCGGTCGTTACGATCCGGCTTCCCGCGGCGGCAATTCCCCCGACGGACGCAAGGTGCGCGGAACCGTCCACTGGGTCTCGGCCTCTTTCGGGGTGCGGGCGAAGGTGCGGCTATACGACCGACTCTTTCGAGAGGCGGCACCGAATCACGATCCGAAAGAACTGGCGCGGCAGATCAACCCCGCTTCGTCGGTCGAACTCCAAGATTGCATCTTGGAGCCCTCGCTCGCGGGCGTTGCGCCCGGGGCTTTGTTCCAATTCGAACGTTCGGGTTATTTCGTCGCCGATAGCGAGGACCATGCCCCCGATACCCCGGTTTTCAACCGCACGGTGAGTCTGCGCGATACCTGGGGCAAAAAACGGGGGTAGAAAACGGGGCTAGAAAACGCGCCGGCGGTGCCTCATGAGCGCGGCCGATCAAGCGGCCGATAAAAAAGCGCAGCGGTAGGTAAAAGGGCAGAAGGGTAAAAGGGCAAAAGTCCGCAGATCGCTTCGGCTCTCGTGCCGGCTTTTATCGAAGGGCTGCTTTTATCAAAGGGCTCTCATCGAAGGGCTGCTTTTATCAAAGGGCTCTCATCGATTTTGTATCGACGAGGCGGCTCGCCGAATATCCGCTCTTGCCGGTTCCCCGGCACTTTCGCCGGCCGCTTCGTCGGCCGCTCGGTCGGCGACCCGCTCGCCGATCCCGATCGATTCTTCATCGTTTCCGGTGCCCTTCGAAGACCGAGCGAAGCGCTTCTTCGCATCTCCTCGCATCCCTCGAACTCGCATCCTTCGAACTCGCATCCTTCGAACTCGAGGGTCTTGCCGCCATCGCGGGCCAAGCAAGGCGAAGCCGATCCCTCGGCGATAACCCCCTATAAATCCAGCTCCTCGCTATCGATCGATTCGGGGCTGACATGGCGGACATCCTTCCCCTTGGCGAGGAAGATCACGTATTCGGCGATATTCTTGGAATGATCCCCGATCCTCTCGAGGGATTTGATGATGAAGGTGGCATTGATGGCGTGGCCGACATTGCGAGAATCCTCCATGATATAGGTGGAAAGACGACGCAAGGCGGACTGGAATTCGCTGTCGAGTTCGGCGTCGCAGCAAGCGACCTCGATCGCTTTGTCCACGTCCAGCCGGGCCAAGGCGTCGAGCACATCGTGCAGCATCCGCGTGGCGAGATTGGACATCCGATAAGCGTCTTTCAGCAAACGCGGGCTCGGCGGCGCCGAGGAGGAGCTATAGATATCGATGGCCATCCGCGCGATTCGTTCCGCCTCGTCCCCGATTCGCTCCAGATCCGTCACGGTTTTGCCCAGAGAAAGGATCATGCGCAGATCTTTTCCCATCGGCTGGCGCAGGGCGAGAAGATTCATGATCTGCTCGTCGGCTTGGACATCGAGAAAATTCACCACGTGGTCGCGGGCGACGATGCTGCGAGCGCCTTCGATATCCGCATCCCGCAATGCCGCCATCGCCTTGGCGATCTGATCTTCGACCATCCCCCCCATCCTCATCACGGTGCTGTTGAGATCCGTCAGCTCCTGATCGAAGCGTTTGAAGGTATGTGCTTCTTTGTTCATGTCATGGCCATGGTGATGAGACGTGATGAGACCGGCCTTGAAAAAAGGAGCGGCATTCGAAAGGCTTTGCGAAGGCTCCTCCAAGGGACTTTAGCCGAAGCGTCCGGTGATGTAGTCCTCGGTGAGTTTATGACGGGGGTTGGTGAATATCTGATTGGTTTCCCCGACCTCGATGAGTTTGCCGAGATGAAAATAGGCGGTGCGCTGGGAAACCCGCGCCGCTTGCTGCATCGAATGGGTGACGATGATGATGGTGTAGTTCTCCCGCAACTCGTCGATCAACTCCTCGATGCGGGTGGTGGCGATGGGATCGAGGGCCGAGCAGGGCTCGTCCATCAAGATCACCTCGGGGCTGATCGATATCGCGCGGGCGATGCACAGGCGTTGCTGCTGCCCCCCGGAAAGACCGGTGCCGGGTTGGTTCAGGCGGTCCCGCACTTCGTTCCACAAACCCGCTTTTTCCAGGCTTTGCCGCACGATTTCGTCGGTTTCGTGACGGTTGCCGACCAAGCCGTGAATCCTAGGTCCGTAGGCGACGTTATCGTAGATCGATTTGGGGAAGGGGTTGGGCTTTTGGAACACCATCCCCACCCGGGCCCGCAGCTGCACGACATCGAGGCTCTCGTCGTGGATATCCTGTCCGTCGAGTTCGATCCTTCCTTCGACCCGACAAGTATCCACGGTGTCGTTCATGCGATTGAGGCAGCGCAAAAATGTGGATTTGCCGCAACCGGAAGGGCCGATCATCGCCAGCACTTCGTCGGCTCCGATATCGAGACTGACTTTCGAGATTCCCGTTTTATCCCCGTAGAAAACGCTGACATCGCGAGTGGTCATGCGCGGCTTGTCCACGGTGATTTCCCCGATGGTCTCGCTATCGGCCGGCAGGGGGGCGGCGGCATCGGTCGAGGGTGGCGGTGCAGGAGGCATCGACGGTTTTTCCTTCGTTGCAGGTTTTTCGGAGGATGCGATGTTCATCGTCGCGATCTCTTTCTTATAGGGGGCGAAGGATCGAAAATCTCGGCGGAAAAAAGGGAATCGGGAATCGGGAATCGGGAATCGGGAATCGGGAATCGAAGTTCGTATCGCGAAAGCGCGGGGCTTCCCTTTCGAAGAGGATTCGATCCGCTTTTTACCAGCGGCGCCCGAAGCGTTGTCGCAACACGATCGCCAAGGCGTTCATCGTGATCAAGAAGGCGAGAAGGACCATGATCGCCGCCGAAGTGCGCTCCACGAAAGCGCGCTCCGGACTGTCGGCCCAGAGAAAGATCTGTACCGGCAAGGCGGTGGACGGATCGAAAAAGCCCCCGGGGATATCGACGATGAACGCGACCATGCCGATCATCAGCAGCGGCGCGGATTCGCCCAAGGCTTGGGCCATCCCGATGACCGCTCCCGTCAGCATCCCGGGCATCGCCAAGGGCAATACATGGTGGGTGACGGTTTGCATCTTCGAAGCGCCCATCCCCAGCGCCGCTTCCCGGATCGAGGGGGGAACCGACTTCAAGGCCGCGCGAGAGGCGATGATGATCGTGGGCAGGGTCATCAGGGTCAGGACCAGCCCGCCGACCAAAGGGGCCGAGCGCGGCAGGGTGAAGAAATTGATGAATACCGCAAGGCCGAGCAATCCGAAGATGATCGACGGAACCGCGGCGAGATTGTTGATATTGACCTCGATCAGGTCGGTGAGCCTGTTGGTGGGGGCGAATTCCTCCAAATAGATGGCGGTGGCGACGCCGATGGGAAACGAGAGCAGCAAGGTGATGAGCAAGATCAAGAAGGATCCGGTGGCCGCGCTCCTGATACCCGCCAGCTCCGGTTCGCGCGAATCCCCGGCGGTGAAGAAGGTGGTATTGAAGAAGGTATCGATCCGTTCGAGCCTCTCCAAGCGTTCGACCCAGGCGATTTGCCGATCCCCGAGCCGTCGTTCCGAACTCGGAGCGTCGCGATCGATATATCCCTTGATCAGCATGTCGATATCGTCGTCGGCGGTCAACCAGACTCGTCGGGTTTGGCCGATCAGGCTCGGATCGTCCAATAGCAGAGCGCGCAACTCGAAATCCGCTCCGGAGCTGACGATTCGATTGAGCCGGCGTCGTTCGCGGCGCTCGCTCACTTCCGGGAATAGATCGTGCATGGCTTTGCGGATCAAAGCGCGGTAATCGGCATTGGCAAGGCTCGGCTCGTCGCGTTTTTCGCCGATATCGAGAAGCGTGGCGTCGAAGGTGATATCGAGCGCGATTTCGGTTTGCACGAAGGCGGTATAGCCGCGGCTCGTGATGCTGATGAAAAGCGATAGCAGGGCGATCAACGCGATCAGGATCGCCGTGATGCCGAAGGCGCGAAAGCGCCGGTCCGCCGCGTGGCGTCGAGCCAAGCGGCGTTTCATCGCCTCGCTGATATGGATGCCTCGCTCGGGGGGCGAGCCACCGGGGGCGGGAGGGGAATTCGGATTCGAGGGATTGTTCATCGCATGGTTTTTCACACAGCGCGAATGTCGGCGAGGGCTCGGAGCCGATTTTCCGCGCTTTTCGGTTGCGCAAAGATCGCCTATTCGTATTGCTCGCGGTATTTGCGCACGATACGGAGCGCAATCACGTTGAGGCATAGGGTGATCGTGAACAAGGTGAGCCCCAAGGCGAAGGCCGCGAGAGTCTTGGGGCTATCGAATTCCTGGTCGCCCACCAACAAGGTGACGATTTGCACCGTTACCGTGGTGACCGCTTGCAAGGGGTTGGCGGTGAGGTTGGCGGCCAGTCCTGCGGCCATCACCACGATCATCGTCTCCCCGATGGCGCGCGAGACGGCAAGGAGAAGGCCGCCGACGATCCCCGGCAGGGCCGCCGGCAAAATGACCTGCCGGATCGTCTCCGAAGGGGTGGCGCCCATCGCGTAGGACCCGTCCCGCAGCGATTGCGGCACGGCGTTGATGACATCGTCGGAAAGGGAGGAGACGAAAGGGATGATCATCAGCCCCATCACCAGCCCCGCCGCCAATGCGCTTTCGCTGGCGACATCCAATCCCAAGATCCCCCCCGAATCGCGCAAGAGCGGGGCGATCACCAAGGCGGCGAAGAAGCCGTAGACGACCGTCGGTATCCCCGCGAGGATTTCCAGTACGGGTTTGGCCACCGCTCGGAAAAGAGGATTGGCGTATTCGGCGAGATAGATGGCGGAGAAAAGACCGATCGGCGCGGCCACCGTCATCGCGATCAAAGAGATCAGCAAGGTGCCGGCAAAAAGGGGGATGGCCCCGAAGGCCCCGGAAGAGCCGACTTGGTCTTCTCGGATCGCGGTTTGCGGGCTCCACTCGAGACCGAAGAGGAAATCCGTCGCCGGGATATATCCGAAAAAGCGGATGGTTTCGAAAAGCACCGACAGGATGATGCCGATGGTGGTGAAAACGGCGATGGTCGAGCAAGCGATCAGGGCGATTTTGGCGATGCGCTCGATATGGTTGCGCGCTCGCATCTGCGGTCGCATTCGACTCCAAGCCAGCCAGATCCCGCCGATGGCCAATATCGATACCGTGATGCCCAAGGCGATGCTTCCGATCTGCCGCAGTTCTCGGTAGCGGCGGGCGGCTTGGCGCATCGTGAGGTCGACTTCGCCGGAAACGATATTGCCTTGGGCGAGATTCCTTATGTTGTTGAAAACGAGATTCAAACGTTCCGGAGGCAGGTCCCGGATCTCTTGCGGCAAGGTTTCGATCACCAAGCCATCGACGATCTTCCCTTCGAAAGGGAGCCAGATCGCCATGACGATCAAGGCCGGGAGCGCGCACCACAGCGCTGCGAGGCCCCCGTAATGAACCGGCAGGGAGTGCAAGGCGGTGCCGCCCGCGCCTTTGTCGCTCCCGCGTCGGGAAAGGCCAAGGGCGCGCTTGCGTCCCAAATAGAAGGCGCAAGTCGTGAGCGCAAGCAAAATGAGAGTCATCAGACCGACGCTCATGATTCGCCTTCCTCCGAGAGAAACCGGCAGCGGGGCAACGAGATCCCGTGCAAAAAACCGTCGTCGAAAACCGTCTTCGAAAGCCGTCCTCGAAAAAGCCGGCGGGCCGATATAGGTCCGCATTTCGGGGGGTGATGCATATCCTTGATTCGCGCCGCTCGCGCCGCCATATCTCCTCGGCGTAGATACCCGCTTTTCGCAGCGAGACGGGCGATTCCTCGGGGAGCGGCGCGCGCCTTAAGAGGAATCGCTCGCTCGGCCGGCGGTCAAAGCATCAAGTCGGAAAGATTCTTGACGTTGTCGGCGAACTTCATGCGCTCGTCATCGGGCAGCGGGATCAGCCCTTTGTCGGCGAGATAGCCATCCGGACCCCAGGCCTTGTTGCGGGTGAATTCGGCGAGGTACTCCTTCAATCCGGGGATCGTTCCGACATGCGCTTTTTTGACGTAGAAATAAAGCGCCCGGGAGACGGGGTAGGATTGTTCGGAGATCTTCTCGAATTCGGGAGTGATGCCGTTGACCAAAGAGCCTTGAACGAGATTGGCGTTTTGCTCCAAGAAGCTGTAGCCGAAGATGCCGAAAGCATCGGGGTTGGCGCTTAGTTTTTGCACGATCAGATTGTCGTTTTCGCCGGCCTCGATATAGGCCCCGTCCTCCCGTATCCCGTGGCAGACCGCCTTGTAGAGCTTTTTGTCCGATTTCTTTATCTTTCGGAGGAGTTCGAACTTTTTGCAGCCACCCTCCATGGCCAGCTCGGCGAAGGCGTCGCGCGTTCCCGAAGTCGGGGGCGGGCCCATCACCTCGATGGCGATATCCGGCAAGGAGGGATCCACATCGCTCCATTTTTTGTAGGGGTTGGGTACGAGTTTGTCGCCGCTCTTCGGATCCGGCACTTGTTTGGCCAAGGAAAGGAAGATTTGCTTGAGGGAAAAATTCGTTTGGGGCGATTTGCGGGAGTTGGCGATCACGATGCCGTCGTAGCCGATCTTGACCTCGACGATTTCCTTGATCCCGTTTACGGCGCATTTTGCGACTTCGCTCGATTTGATGCGTCTCGATGCGTTGGTGATATCGGGATGCTCGATTCCTATGCCGGCGCAAAAGAGCTTCAAGCCGCCACCGGAGCCGGTGGATTCGATGGTCGGGGTTTTGAAACGGGAGGTCTTCCCGAACTGTTCGGCGACGACGGTGGCGAAAGGGTAGACCGTCGAGGAGCCGACGATGCTGATTTGATCGCGCGCGAAAGCCCCGCCGGAGAAAAGGGCGACCGAGACCGCAGCGAGTGCGATGATGCGTTTCATGATGTGATCTCTCCATGGAAACAGGTGAAAAAACCGATATCGTGCAAGGCTTCGAGGCCGAATCCATCGATCCTTCGAAGCCTTGGAAGATCGAGGGATCATGCCCGAATCCTTTTCGCGAGGGCGCACTCTATTCGCGGTCGATGATAATGATCGGTCATATTCATGACATAAATATGACAATCCCCGATCGTTCCCTCGGGGAAGCGGTCGATATCTTCGAGGCGATCTTCGAGGGGATCCTCAACGCCTCGATGTCGAGGGCCTCGAGACAAGGGTGGGTTGCGTGCAGTGAGGGGGAGGCGGCGAAAATCGCGGACGATGATTTTCAAAGGGCGGAGCGCTTTTTCAAGACCTCGGACTTCGCCCTCGCTCGACGATTCCTTTTTCGATTTTGTTTGCGAGCGAAAGAGGGATGGCCGAGCGGCCGGCCGCGCAAAGCCGCGCAAAGCCGATGGAGCGGATAAAAGGGGAAGGGTTTCGTCGGCGAGACGAAATCGAAGATGCCCGAGGGTCGGTCAAAGGATCATCGAAGGCTCATAGAAGACTTATCGAAGGATCATCGAAGCCGTGCACGGCATCTTCGAACGGCGGATGAATCCCCCCCTAAGGGGTCGGGGGGATGGCAAAGGAAAGGGTCGAAGGATCGATCGCCGATTGCCGATTGTCGATTGCCTATCTGCAAGAGGGCAAGAGGGCAAGAGGGCAAGAAGGCGATAACGCTCGGCGCTACGATATCGAAGAGCGGCGACGAGGATCCCGCGCCGAGACATGCGCTCTTTTTTCGAAGGGACATCGTTCGAAAATACATCCCTTCGCAAGCCTCGTCGCTTCGGCTCGTTGGCCGCTGTCGAGTTTCGCTTTGTCGGGCGAGGATCGCTTCTCGGCGAGATCTTCGGCGAAATCGGCTCCCCGCTTTATCTCGTCAGGCTCGAACTGACGCTGTTGTTGACCAACCCTCCGCCGCCTCCGGTTCGCGTCAGCACCTGCGCGGTGAATTGCCCCGTGGAGTGGATCTCGCAACTAAGGCCCAAGCCCTCCCAGCGATATCCGATCAGATGGCTGAGTTCTTCGGATTGCATGTGCCGGGTGGCCAGCGGCTCGATATCTCCGACCGAGGCGCTGTATTTGTTGCCGGAATCGTCATAGCAGTCGATGCGGGTGCTGCACACTCGGATGGGGGAATTGCATCGCAGGCGGATATTCGATTCTTCGGAAGAGTCGGGGGAAGGAATCGATTCGATATCCGCTCGGTATCCCGTCAGATCGTTGAAGACGCTGCGCACGACGGCGCTGTTGTTGACCAAAACTCCGCTTCCCGATCGAGTCCAGCTTTGGGAACTGATATTCCCGGTGCTGTGCAAGGAGCAACCTAGCCGACCCTTTCCCGCCCACGAGAATCCTCCGGTATAACGCTCGATATCCACCATCTTGATGGATTGCGTCCCCCATGCGGGGATCGGTTCGGGGAGGTTGCCTCGGTAGATTGTCCCGTCTTGCGTGGAGCAGTCGAATTCGACGGCGCAGGGGGAATCCTGCTTGCATTGCACGCGCAAAGTCGCCGAATCCCCGGAGGTGGAGGAGGGAAGGGCAAGGGATTGAGACCTGACCTTGGAATGGGGGGGAGGATCGTTGTCGATCATGACGATCGGCAGTCTTTTCCTCGGTGCGGTAAGCCCTCCGGAGGCGGTGAGGAAGATAGAGGCGTGATCGGTTCTCGGATTGGAATTCTCCAGCGCCTCGACGAAGAAGGATTGAGGCTTGTTCCAGTTCGAGGTGCCGAAGGTCAACGATTCCGGGGAGACGGTCACGAGCGGGTTATCGCTCGAGAGATCGA
Organism: Gammaproteobacteria bacterium; assembly: GCA_965220535.1. Taxonomy (GTDB): domain Bacteria; phylum Pseudomonadota; class Gammaproteobacteria; order HK1; family HK1; genus HK1. Next base: position 3,003,739 of record OZ244833.1, read on the forward strand.
TCCTCACATCCGCGTTCGGTCGAGTGCTGAGAATGACGGAAACCTCTTTCGATGTTCCCTCTTCGATCGGCAAGGCCTCGTCCGTGGAAAGGACGATATCCCCCCAAACTTGAGCGCTAGGGACGGGATGGTTGTCCTTTACGTGCACCGACAGTCTCTCTCGCGGGATGAAAGCGCCCCCGGAGGCGCTGAGAAAGATAGATGAGTGATCGTCGTCCGTATCGGCATCCACTTGCGCCGAAACCGAGACCGTTTGCGGCGTATTCCAAGCCGAGGGGTGAAAGATCAACGACCTTTGGGAGAGAGACACATCCTGATTGTCGCTCGAAAGACTGACCCTTACCGACGCCCCCGGTCTTGCCCCGAGATGGACGGAAAAGCTTTGCGAATCCCCCTCCTCGATCGTGATGGTTCCGCTTTGGGAGAGGACGAGATTTCCTTGCGGAGGAGAGTCGTCATCGATCACCTGAACCGATATCGTCTTGTTCGAGGCGATGATCGCGTCGAAGGGCGGGTTCGGCCAGACGTCGACGAAGATCGAGGCTTGTTCATTCGTCAAGTTGCTGTCTTGGCCGACGGTGACCCGAACGGTTTTCCACGTATCCCACTCGTCGTGGATGAAATGCACCCAAGCCGGAGAGATGGTCATCGATCCGTGATCGCTGTGTATATTGAGAGGAACGAACTGTGTCTTGATCCTCAATGGTCTCGAGAGTTTCACTTTGAAGCTCGCCGAGCCACCCTCGTTGATTCGAAGGGAGGACTCGGAGAGCAGGATTTCGGCCTCGACGGGGAGAGGTTGGGCGAAGACGCCTAGATAATCCGCATTCTCCACGCCGTCGATGGTGACATCGACGGTGTTGTATCGATGGCTATAGCTATCGGCAGAGGGCGCGGTGATCGAAAGGCGCTGGGGAGTCTTCCAGTTCTCGGAGGTGAAGGTCATCGATCTCGGAGAGACGACCGGCTGCTCCGGGATCCGGAAAGGGAAGCCCGGAACGAGAAAATATGCCGACCAGTCTTTTTCCGGGAACTCGACGACGATCGCTTTGCTCGGTTCGTATGACAAAGAGATATCGACGTGTCCCGTTTTACCATCGTATAACCCCAATACTCGCGGGTTGATGATGAGGCCGTGATCGTTGACGGGAAATAGATCCCGATACTTCCAAAAAGCGTCTTTTAGAATACTCGGGTCGATATCTTGCGAGATCGCGCTCATCGGTAACGAGCATAGGAAGACGATCGAAAAGAGAAATTTTTTCATCGGCCGGCTCCGTTTTCCATTTATCGACCTAGGTCGGTTCGCAAAGCGGCGAAGCGATGGAATGAAAGATAAAAAAGGCTTCTTTTTTCCTCCCGACCCCTTCGACGGCGATCGCCAAGGGTCATAAGAAGAGACTCTCAGAGGCTCTCAGAGGCTCTCGATGGCCTATCTTACCCGAAAAGAAGATGAAAGTTCTATCGGAGAAAAAATTCGATTGCCGATGATGTCAAGGGAACGCTCGATAGGACGCGGCGACAGAAGGCGCGGGCCGATATCCAAGGCAGGGCCTCGACCTTGTCTCGAATTGTTGCCTCGAATTGCTCCGAATGCGAGCGATCAATCACGGCATCATCGACATCGAAAGGGATTTGTCGAGGGGCTTGTCGAAGAATTTGTCAAGGGTTTTCTACCCCCGTCGGCTCGATGCTTGCCAAGCGGCGGCGAAAGCCGGTGGCCGCTTCCTACCGCTTCCTACCGCTTCCTACACCCGGCCGCGATGGAATTTCGGGCGCGCGCCGCTTCCGTAGAGCGACAAAGCCCCTTCTTTTCCGCTCGCGTTGGGGCGTTGAAAAATCCAGTTTTGCCAAGCGCTCAGACGCCCGAAGATGCGCGATTCCATGCTTTCTTGCCCGGGACAGCGCAAGGCCGATTCCATCCCGGTCAGGGCATCGGGGGAGAAGCCGGCTCTTTCTTCGAGCGCCAGTCGAATCTCATCCTCCCAGTCGATATCGTCGGGGATGAAACTGACCAAACGATGGGCTTCGGATTCATCGGCATCCATCGCAACGGCGATCATCGAACGCAGATCGGCGATGGCTTCCGGGGCGTCCAGATAGCGGGCCTTGATGCGAAAGAGTCCGTTTGCCATCGGAAAGGCACCGAAATTCGTCTCCCCCAGGCATAAAAGAGCGCGAGCGGATTCCTTGCCCTCGCCCTTTCCCGGCGGCGACTCGTCGAGGGCATCGTCTTCGAATCCACCTTTGAGCATATAACTTCGATCCGCCGCGAGCACGAGCTCCAAGAGGAATCCGGCGAAGCAACTCCCGGGCGTGATGAGAGCGATCGTACTGCGAGAGCTCGACTCCAGCCGTTTCAGCACCCGCTTCCAAAGGGCTCGCACTTCCCGTATGAACCAGTTCCGGGGTTGTCGGGCAAGCAGGGCGTCATAAGCCAAGACGCGTTCGCCGCCGCCGCAAGAGCGTAGGGCGAGGGTGCCGATTTCCTCTTCGTTATGGCGCAGATGCAAAATCAGGTCGTCGAGTTCGCGGGCGATCGACAGCGGCCAAAAAGCATCGCCTTGGCGGATCGCTTCCTCGGCGCAAGCCGGGGGATCTCGATCGGGTCCGTGTATCGTCAGGTGCGCGATACGGCGATCGCGCTCGATCCGCAGGTCCACGGAGCGGTAGCGCAAGATATCCTCCCCTTCGAATTCGCGTTCGATCGGGTGCAGGCGGATCCCGCAGGCAGAGGCGCTTTCTCGGGGTGCGGCTTCGGCCAGGGTCTCGGCTCGCGCCTCGACGCTCGCGGAAAAGCGCGAAGCGGGGGCGATTTCATCGACCAGCTTCCAATCGAGCGCGCGCTGTCCGCGCACCCCCTCTTCCATCGTACAAAAAACATCCGCTCGATCCCGCCGCACTTTTCTTTTGTCGAGCAGCCGGATCAGTCCGCCGGTCGCCGGCAGCACCCCGAGCAAAGGCACCTCCGGCAGCGAGACCGCGCTCGAGCCGTCGTCGATCAGCATGATCCAATCCGTCGCCAAGGCCAGTTCGTAGCCGCCCCCGGCCGCCGCTCCGTTGAGAGCGGCGAGATAACGCTGACCTGAAATCGCGCTCGCATCCTCGATGGCGCAGCGGGTTTCATTGGTGAATTTGCAGAAATTGACTTTGTCGGCGTGGGAGACCGCCGCGAGCATGCGAATATTCGCCCCCGCCGAGAAGATCCGCTCCTTCCCCGAGACGATGATCACCGTTGCCACCCCCGGGTGCTCGAAACGCAATCGCTGCACGGCATCGGCAAGTTCGATATCGACTCCGAGATCGTAGGAATTGCGCTTGAGGACATAATCGGGGACGATGCCGCCGCCCTCGTCGACATCGAGGGTCAAAACGGCGATCTTTCCCTGTAGATCGAGGCGCCAGTGGCGATAGCGATCGGGAGAGGTGCGCACATCGATCGTCGAGCGTTCCATGATTCGATCCCTCGATCCGAAAGATCGGGGTTGGTAAAAGCCTGTCTTTGCAAGGCCGATCGACTCCAAGCCCTCGACGAGCCTTGCCTGCTCCCGAGGCCTTGCGCGAGATCTGCGAGCGCACATTATGCTATCTTGCCGGGCTTTTCGGGTACATTTGAAAAGACGTCGATCAAGGAAGGAAGGCTTTGAACAATCGACCGCGACGACTGGTTGTCGGCATCTGCGGAGCCTCGGGGGTGATCTACGGGATTCGGCTGCTCGAAGCGCTGCGCGAGCAGCCGATCGAAACCCATCTGGTGATGACGAAGGCGGCGGAGACGACCATCGCCTTCGAAAGCGACTACAAACCCGCGCAAGTTCGATCGTTGGCGTCGGTTTCCTATCCCATCGCCGATATCGGAGCGGCGTTGAGCGGGGGATCGTTTCGCACCCTCGGGATGATCATCGCCCCGTGTTCGGTGCGCACGATGTCGGAAATCGCTGCGGGAACGACTTCGAATCTCCTCACGCGGGCGGCGGATGTCGTATTGAAAGAGCGTCGGCGCTTGGTATTGCTGCTGCGCGAAACCCCGCTCCACGGCGGACACCTGCGTACGATGTCGGCCCTGTCGGACGCCGGCGGGATCGTGATGCCCCCGGTGCCCGCGTTTTATACCCGTCCGCAAAGCGTCGAGGAGATCGTGGATCAGAGCGTGGGTCGGGCCCTCGATCTTTTCGATATCGATCCCGGCATCGTGCGGCGTTGGGGGGAGGATTTGGGGCCTCGCAAGGGCTAAAGGGCCAGAGATCGAAAAGCCCTTGGAGAAAGGGTCGAATTTGCCCCTACCCTGGCAGGCTCTTACAATAGCCGCTTGATCGACAAGCGCTCGATCATGGGGCGGGCGACATCGAGGGCGGAGCCTTCGGGATCGCCTTCCATCGCCGATGCTCGACCGCCGGCTTAGCTCAGTTGGTAGAGCAGTTGCCTTGTAAGCATCAGGTCGTCAGTTCGAGTCTGACAGCCGGCACCATTCGGATCCGATTGCATTCGTTTTTCATTCGTTTTTTTGTTCGTTCACTTGTTCGTTTACTTGGGAGGGGGATTGCGACAATGGCGCATGAAAACACATTATGGACAGCGAGCATCGCTTTGCTCCTCGCTCTCGTTTTCGGGGCTTTCGGGGTCGAGGCGCAAGAGCGGGTCTCCGGGGATGACGAGGCCGAGGAAGTGATGGAGATGCGCAGCAAGACGATGAAATCCTTGGGAAGGTCGATGCGTACGCTGCGGGATTTTGCCCGCGGTCGAAAGGAGGCGTCGGAAGCGGCGATGGCGGCATCTGATATCGAGAAAAAATCGGCGGATATCCCCGGTCTTTTTCCCATCGGAACCGGTCTCGACGAGTTTCCGAATTCCGAGGCGAAGGAAGTGATCTGGGAGGAATGGGAGGAGTTCACGGCGGCGTCGGAGCGGTTGACGCAGACGGCGGCGGCGATGGTGGCGGCGATCGAATCTGCGGATCAAGGTCGTATCAAATCCGCTTTCGGCAATCTCGGGAAAAAGGGTTGCGGTGGTTGTCATAATCGATTCCGCGAGGAGAGCGATTGAAAATACTCGCGGAAATATCCGGGAAAAACTCGCGAAAATATCCGCTTTTCGGATCGAACGAATCGGCTTTTGTCGCCCCACGATTCGTAAAAACGGACCGTAAAAACGGTTCGTAAAAACCATCCGTAAAAACCGCGCTATATAAAACCGCGAGCCGCGAAAGCCGAAGGGGAATGCGAGGCAGGCTTGGCCGAAGATCGGCGAAGACCCGAGAAATCGGAAAGGAGTGCGGGGGATTTCGAAAAGAAGGTGATTCGAAGAGGATCGAGGCTTCGAAGATCGCCCGCACTCTTGTCGAGACGGCACGAGGTCTTCAAGCGGGGGATGTCGTCGAGCGGGGCGCTTCTTGGATGACAAGCCGGATGACAAGCCGCGCGTATTCGACAGGCAAAATCGCGAAAAGCGGTGAATCCCTTCGCATAATCTTGTGAAAGCGATCCCGAGCGGGGACGGGACGCAAAAGCGGCATATCAGGTTTCGATAGCGATATTTTTATCTTGTCCCGAGTCTTGCCAATCCTTCTTCGGCAATATCGAACAGGGCGCTCGCCCTTGTCCGGCACTTTTCGATCCCTTCAGATTTTCGATCCCCTTCAAAGGAAGCGTTGCGCCAAGGCGAGCCCGCCGAAGAACGCTCCGGCAACGAGGGCGAGCAATAACAAAGCGCGAAGATCGGAGGCGAAGCGCAATCGGGGCGATGGCGGCGGCGGGCCATCGATTTTTTCGCCTTCGCCGACCGCTGCCGAGCGTTTGATATCGGCGCGTCCGGTCAGCATCGGGACGATGAGATTCTCTCGTTTATAGAAAAGGTGAAAGAGGATCGCGGCGAGGTGCAAGCCGATCAGCACGAGCAGCGCATGCGCCGATTCATGGTGCCAATCGGCGGCCTCTCGCGCCATTTCGTAATCCACGAGAAAAGAAAGCGGTCCGGAGGCGTAGCCGTCGACGTTCTCGGCAAAGATCCCGAGAGCGCAATGGACGATGAAAGCGGCCAGCATCACCGCGACCGCAAGCCCTCCCAAGGGGTTGTGGCCGATAGCCCCGTCCGGCTGCGATCTGAGGAAGCTCTTCGATAAATAGGCGATCACCTCTCGAGGCGGGCGCAGGAAATTGCGAAAGAGGGCGGAATCGCTGCCGAAGAACCCCCACAGAATACGGGTCAGAACGAGGACCGCCAATGTCTGTCCGGCGATCAGGTGAATCTCGAAATAACCTTGGTTGCCACTGATATAGCACACGACGAAAAGGAGGGCCAAAAGCCAGTGGAATACTCGGGTCGGGCGATCCCAGACGCGTATCGAGCTCGCCTCGCTCGTCTCATCGGTCGGCGGCGGGGCTTTCGAGCGTCGATCTTCCTTCGACGAAGATCGTTTGGATGTCGCGTTCACGGGTTATCGATGATCCCGAAAGCCAAGAGGGTTTTGCGGATGGAGTCAGGCCAGATAAGGCCGATGGGCTCGTCGGCTTTTCGTGATCCTTCGAGCCGAAACATCGCCTGGAAAAGCCGTCGCCCGGATTGTCGGACTCTAATCTGTCGGGCTCTAATCTGTTGGACTCTATGTTGTCGGGCTCCAAGTTGCCGGGCTCGCCGGCAAGGACCGATTCTCGCCTTAGCCGAGCATCGTGCGCACGTCGCTCAAACGGCCGTTGACGGCGGCGGCGGCGGCCATCTCCGGACTGAGCAGATGGGTGCGAGCGCCGCGGCCCTGCCGCCCTTCGAAATTGCGATTCGAGGTGGAGGCGCAACGTTTTCCCGAGGGTATCCGATCCGGATTCATCCCCAAACACATCGAGCAGCCGGATTCGCGCCAGGAAAACCCGGCCTCGACGAATATCCGATCCAGACCCTCGCGCTCCGCCTGCCCTTTGATGAGGCTCGATCCGGGGGAGACCATCGCCTCGACCCGATCCGCCACCCGTCGACCCTTGACGACGGCGGCGGCGGCCCGCAGATCCTCGATGCGGCTGTTGGTGCACGAGCCGATGAAGACATGGTCGACGGGGATATCGCACATCTTCGTTCCCGGAGAGAGACCCATATACTCGAGGGCTCGTTTCATCGCCGTGCGCCGGGCCTCGTCGGGAGCGCTCGCCGGATCCGGAACCGTGCCGGTGATCGGCACCACATCCTCGGGGCTGGTGCCCCAAGTGACCTGCGGGGCGATATCGCGGGCATCGATGCGCACTTCCCGATCGTACCGAGCCCCCTCGTCGGAGACGAGCCCTTGCCAGTCGAGAAGAGCCTGCGCCCATCGCTCGCCTTCGGGGGCCATGGGGCGGCCCTCGAGGTAGGCGAGGGTTTTTTCGTCGGGGGCGATCAGCCCCGCCCGCGCTCCGGCCTCGATGGTCATATTGCTGACCGTCATCCGGCCTTCGATCGAGAGATCGCGGATCGCGCTGCCGGTATATTCGATAACGTGCCCGGTGCCTCCGGCGGTGCCGATACGACCGATGATCGCAAGGATCAGATCCTTCGCGGTGCAGCCGAAGGGCAAGGAACCTTCGACGTCCACGCGCATATTCTTCGGGCGCGCGCAGCGCAGCGTTTGGGTTGCCAAAACATGCTCGCCCTCCGAGGTGCCGATGCCGAAAGCCAGCGCCCCGAAGGCCCCATGGGTCGCGGTATGGCTGTCGCAGCAGACCACGGTCGTTCCCGGCAGGGTGAATCCCTGCTCCGGTCCGATGACATGCACGATCCCCTGGCGGGGGTCGAGCATGTCGAAGACCTCGATCCCGAATTCCCGGCAGTTGCGGATCAGGGTTTCGACTTGGAGGCGGGATTCCAGATCCGCGATCCCGACGCTGCGGTCGGTGGTGGGAACATTATGATCCGCCACCGCCAAAGCGGCATCCGGTCGTCGCACTCGGCGGTCGGCCAGCCGCAGACCCTCGAAAGCCTGAGGGGAAAGGACTTCGTGCAGGAGGTGGCGGTCGATATAAAGGAGATGGATACCGTCATCTTGCTTATCGACGATATGGCGATCCCAGATTTTGTCGAACAGGGTGCGCAAGGTGGCGGCCATGATGTTGCATCCTCGAAAAAGCGAGCCCTTCGGATGGCGAAAGGGCCGGATATCGGTATCGAAGGCTCGTTCTTCAGCGATAAAGCCAGGGTTGCTCTTTGCGCTGGGCGGCCTCGAAGGCCTCGATGAGATCCATCTTCTGCATCGTGAGACCGATATCGTCGAGCCCCTTCAAGAGGCAGTCTCGCCGGAACTCGTCGATGACGAAGGCAAGCGTCGCTCCGTTCGGGCGTCGGATTTCCTGGGCCTCCAAGTCGACTCCGATGATCGGATTCTCCGCATCCTTCGCATCCATCATCAAAGCGTCGAGTTCTTCCTTCGAAACGGTGATCGGCAAGATGCCGTTCTTGAAGCAGTTGTTGTAGAAAATATCCGCGAAACTCGTCGAGATGATGCATCGGATTCCGAAATCGAGCAGGGCCCAAGGGGCGTGCTCGCGCGACGAGCCGCAGCCGAAATTATCCCCTGTCACCAAAATTTCCGCATCACGCCAGGGCTTTCGGTTGAGGACGAACTCGTCGATCTCGCTGCCGTCGGGATTGAAGCGCAGTTCATCGAAAAGCACCTTGCCAAGGCCGGTGCGCTTGATGGTGCGCAGATGCAGTTTGGGGATGATCTGGTCGGTATCGACATTGATCGCGTCGATGGCGGCGGCGATGCCGCGCAGGCGGATGAAGCTTTCCATGGTCGGATTTTCTCGGGGAGTCGGTGGGGGAAAAGGCTTTTTCGACGATTCGACAAGAGGGGATCGGGATCGTTCAAGGCTCCGTCAAGGCTCCGTCCCGTCAAGGAATCCACCTGCGTATCGGGGGGCAAAAAATCTTGAGACTTGTTTTCGAAGCCGCAGCGAGGGGAAACGCTCGCAGGATCGATATCGATCGCAAGCGGCGGTCCGTCGAGAGCCGAGGCATCCCCTGACCGCATATCTTGACCGCAGTCTTTGATCGCTTACCTTGATCTTAGGGAGCGGGCATCATTTCCCGGACGTCGCTCAGCCGACCGTTGATGGCGGCGGCGGCGGCCATTGCCGGGCTGACCAAATGCGTACGCCCGCCGCGGCCTTGACGGCCGACGAAGTTGCGATTGGTGGTCGAGGCGCAGCGCTCCCCGGGCTCGAGCCGATCGTTGTTCATCGCAAGACACATCGAGCATCCGGGCTCACGCCACTCGAAGCCCGCGTCGATCAGAATATCGGCGATGCCCTCTCGCTCCGCCTGCTCTTTGACGAGCCCCGAGCCGGGAACGACCATCGCCCGCACTCCGTGGGCGACCTTGCGCCCGCGGGCGACGGTGGCCACCTCCCGCAGATCCTCGATGCGTCCGTTGGTGCACGATCCGATGAAGATCCGATCGACGGCGATATCGCTCATCCTCGTGCCGGGGACGAGCCCCATATAGTCGAGGGCGCGCTGCATGCTCAGTCGTTTTTCATCGCCGTCGGCGGCGGCGGGATCGGGGACCGTGCCGGTGATCGGCGCCACGTCTTCGGGGCTGGTGCCCCAAGTGGTCAGCGGCACGATCCCGGAGATATCGAGGGTGATTTCCTTGGCATAGCGCGCTTCCGGATCCGACGGCAGGGTGCGCCAGTAGGCGAGGGCCCGCTCCCATTCATCGCCCTTCGGAGACATCGGACGATCTTTCAGGTAAGCGAAGGTTTTTTCGTCGGGAGCGATCAACCCCGCTCTCGCCCCCGCTTCGATGGACATATTGCTGACCGTCATCCGACCCTCCATCGACAAGGACTCGATCGCGAGACCGGAATACTCGATGACGTGCCCGGTGCCGCCACCGGTGCCGATACGAGCGATGATGGCCATGATCAGATCTTTGGGGGTGCAACCGAAGGGAAGGTCGCCGTTGACATCGATGCGCATCGCTTGCGCCGGCGCTTGGATCAGGGTCTGGGTGGCGAGAACGTGTTCGACCTCGGAGGTGCCGATGCCGAAGGCCAGGGCCCCGAAGGCGCCGTGGGTGGCGGTATGGCTATCGCCGCAAACGATCGTGGTGCCGGGGAGGGTGAAGCCTTGTTCGGGGCCGATGATATGAACGATCCCGTTGCGCGGATCGTCGAAGTGGAAGAGTTCGATCCCGAACTCCTCGCAATTGCGAATCAGGGTGTCGATCTGGAGTCGCGAATCCTCTTCGATCCCGGTCTGCCCCGTTTTTCGGTCGGTGGCGATATTGTGATCGATGACCGCGATAGTGGCGTCGGGACGGCGTACCCGACGATTTGCCTGTCTTAAACCCTCGTAGGGCTGAGGGGTCGTTACCTCGTGGGTCAGATGACGGTCGATATAGAGGAGGCAGGTACCGTCATCCTCCACCGAGACGATATGGGAATCCCGGATCTTCTCGAAAAGAGTGCGTGGTTTGCTCATAGCCGATTCGATCGGTCCGATTCGTCAGATGCGTGCGACCGAATGATCGGCCTTGGCTCGTCTTCATCGAAAACCCTGCCGAAGGCTCCGAGGGGAGAAGGCTTTTTCAAAGCGCATTTTTCAAAGCGCATCGTCTCCCATCTCACCGGTACGCACGCGGATCACGTTATCCAAGGGAGTTACGAAGATTTTTCCATCCCCGATCTTGCCGGTACGGGCGACGCTGGTGATGGCCTCGACAACCTCGTCGAGACGCTGGGTTTCCACCGCGATTTCGATCTTGACTTTGGGCAGGAAATCAACGACGTACTCCGCACCTCGATAGAGCTCGGTATGACCTTTCTGGCGACCGAAGCCTTTGACCTCGGTCACCGTCATGCCCTGGATGCCGATATCCGCCAACGAGGCCCGCACATCGTCAAGATTGAAGGGCTTAAGGATTGCAGTAACAAGATGCATCAAGCACTCCTCGAGAACGACGGCGGTTCTCTGAAGGTTCGAAAAAAGCGTTTTTCTACAAGTCGAGCTTTTCAAGAAGGGATCTTCGGGGTCCGAGGGTCGAACCCCGAAGATCTCGGTGTTTCGGATATTCGCAAACAGCGATCCGAGGGAAAACGATATCGGCTTACTGCATCCGATGGTTGATATCCGTGTTGTTGGTCAAGATTCCACTCGATCGCACCAGCATTTGCAAGGAGATGGTGGAGTTCTCGCGGACGAAAACCTGGCAGGCAAGGCGCCCGTTATAGGATCCGCCCCAATGGGATTCGGGGTCGAAGCCGGCAGGCTCGAGAATATCGGCGATATCCTGACCGCTGAGCACCACCGTACCGTGATAGGGGATGGGCTCGCTCGAATGTCCGAACCAGCTCTCGTCGCCGCTTTGGTTGGAGCACTCCAAGGAGATCCGGCAGGTGTTGGTGGTATCCGGAGACTCGCAACGAACGCGGATGAAAGAACCGTCGGCGGAGTCGAGAGGCGGGATGGCATAGGCCAAGGCCTGGGCCCTTCCGCTTCGTTGATGCCCGATGATGACGGTGCGAGAAAGCGGGGTGGACACGATATCGGTGAAGTCGGGATGCAGGAAATCAAGCCCGGCGCTCAAGGTCCAAGCGTCGGAATATTGCAGATTGACGCCGCTTCTCGGGATGAAGAAGAACTCCCATCTGCCGTCGGCCAGCACGGTTTGCGAGAGCTCTCTCGAAAAGACTCCACCGCTGGGCATTCTCACGATCGAGGTGCCGCGGGATAGGTGGCGCATGGCCAAGAATCCCTTGCTTTCCTGCGGTTCGGGCGAAATCGCGATATTGAGCGCATCGCCTCTGCGGAAGCCCATGATCTCGCCTCGGATACCGATCGGTTCCACCCGATGATCGACCCGTGCGCTCGGAAGACAGGCATGGGGATTGGTGCGAGTGACGGGATTCGCTATCGGGTCGGCGAATTTGTACTCGTACATGACTTCCCCGATCCGAAGGGCGGTGATGATTTGGCTCGTCGCGTTCCCCACCAAGCCTGCGGGGGCCGTGATATTCACCACCGGTCCGCCGCCGACGAACCTGGTGGGATCGTCGGGATCGATGGCGCCGATCAGATTGTTTTGGCTACCGTCGCTTTTGACGGGTCCCAAGCTCAGGTCGGCGATCGAAATCGAGCGAGCATAGACGCAGGCTTTGCCGCCGGAGTGTCGATCGGTCAAGCATTTCGATACGGTGCCGATACCGCCGGGGAAATTGCCGGTGATGGCGGTAGCCGAAGCGTCGATGGTGACGGTATCGCTGTCCCTCAGGAGGCTGACATTGGCAAGAGGTGGCAGGGTGAACTCCAAAAAGTCCCCTTTGTCCATATACCCTTCGCCGTCGGCTTCGGCGGACTCGATTTCCAGGCTATAGACCACGAAATCGCTTCCGACGGAGCCACCGCTCTTCAATGCGATATCGACGCTCTTTTGAGACTCCCCGGCGATGTTCTTGGCCTCGACATGATCCAAGTTCATGGCCTCGTGGAAAGTCGCCCCGTTGAGATTCAGGCTGATCTCCCCGCGGCTCAACCCGATGATCTTGCTGCGGCTGGTGAGGATGAATTTCGGCGGGCTGTGCGTCGGCGGAACGATGACGCTACCGCCGCTTCTTCCGTTTCGGAATACCTCGCGAGCGTAGATGGGGCGGTTGACCACCCGCTGATCGAAGATCCGAGTTCCGCTGTCGTCGGTGCAAAGGGTGGCTTGTTCACCGGTCGCGAAATCGTTGACGACGAGAACGAACTCCGCTTTGAGGACACCCTCGTTTTGCGCCGGGTGATCGCCGGCGCCCACCCTTTGGGTCGTGGGGTTGGTATCCGTCGCATAGGTGAAGGATGCGTTTTGTTGTTTCCCGTTGGCCGAAACGGTGGCCCCGTGGACCGGTGATTGGGCGATGGCACCCGAGGTCCATTCGCCACTGGTCATGCAGTTGACGACCTCGTCGTTACTGTCGACGCAAATTGTTTGATCGTCCTTGTAGACGAGGGTGATTTCGTATTCCCCTATATCGGCGGCGGTGAAGGGCTCGGTTGTCGCCAAAGAGACCGTTCCATTTCTAAGCTCGTGTTCGAGATTTGTCAGAGATGTACCGTTAGCATTGCTGTTCACGTTCGAGAAGCTGAAAAACGCTCCGTTTTGCCCGGATTTGTCCGTCGCTAACGCCCCGATCGTGTAGTTGTAGGATCTCCTTTCGTAAGCGTTCTGCCTCCGATCTTCGGCGGAGATGGGGTTTGCAAGAGCGAGGGATTTGAGCTCGATGCTGAAATATTCCGAGACATCGGAGGGGCTTTCGTCGGTCAGATCCCCGCTGGCGCATTGAATGATAGTGGGCTCGGTTATATCGTACCGGTGTCCCTCTCGCAAACGGATGACCATTTCGGTTGCCGTCGTATTCATCCCCCATACGGGATCTTCCGTATTCCCGTCTTGGCTCGATACCGGGATGAAACGGTTGGCGTTATTGCCGGTCAAAGAATCATCCCGAACATAGAGGACGCCGCGCTTCGGGTCGGTGGCAGTGTGCCGCTTGTTGGCCAAGTAAAAATGCCTGACCCAAGCGGCGCGCTCGTTGACGATATCGCAGAATTGATGCGTAGGAAATGTCGTGGCAGCGGTATTGGCAGGATCGTAAGTGACCGTTTTCAGGTAGATGTTGTTGTCTATCAAAGTACCGTCGCCGGTGCCGACCCGGGTCTCATCGATGCTAAGGCTGATGGTTCTACTGAAAGCGGTATCGGCGACGGCCGGGGTATCCGTCGAATTGGAAACGGCAGTGCCGGAGTCCGTGTCGCTATTATGCCCATAGTTGTCATTGGTGTTATTGCTACTGGTGGTCGCACCGACGACGGCGCTTTTCACTTGGGGGGAGAATGTGACGCTAAGGTTGTGATCATCGAAACCGTCGGGGCATCGACCGGTCAGAAGGCCTTTGTTGGTTTCGTCGATCATGACTTGCAGATTGTCATGCTCCCCGCAACTCGGTAGGGGGGGGCTTGTAGCGATGACTACGTCGCTTCCAAGTCCGTTGGTTTCGACGTATTGAGAGAAATCGTGATGGATGACCCCTTCGAGCGACAGGTCGCCGATAGCCTTTACCATGAATTCACGCACGGTGATATTGAATTCCACCGCGATCCGAGCTTGGTATCCATCGCCATCGAAGCACCAGACCTTGATTTTATCGCCGTTGCGGAAAGTATGATCGTCCTCTAGGCGGAAGATCAGATCGGTATTATTCCCCGATGCATGCTTTGCCACCCCTGTCGTCGTGGCGATCTTGAATTCCCCTCCCAACTCCATGCCGGTCGTGCTTCCTTTGGTGAAATACGAACCGCGCTGCACCGCCCCGGTTGCACGATCGTCGGAGATGAAGAAGCCTTTGATATCCCGGTGCTTTAATTTCGACCCCCGCACCGTACATCTTGCGATATTCACGTGGTTATTGGCGACATCGACCGTATTCGATCGCTTCCTATATGAGCCGTTTCCGTAATCCCCTTGCTCGTATTGGATACCCTCGACGTAGATGCCCTTTTTGGTGGAGTTGACCAAAGCCCCTTCGACATTGGCGACCTTGACCGGTTGAAGGGTCAGTTGCGGCCATGTGTCTTCATCATCGAAGTCCGAATCGGATCGATCAGCCGGTGCCGTGCGGAATACCGGGCTATGATTGGAGGGATGCAAATCGATGGTGACGAAAGAAGAGTAGACGGTCGAACTCTCGATAGCCGGATGATCCTCGCCACCCACCTTCGAATTCGTATCTCTGACGGTGACACCCCCGTGTTGTTGGGGGTTGGAGACGGTGTGAACGGTCGCTCCGCTGACCGCCCCTCGGTTATGATCGAAAAAAGCGGTGTGGATCGAATAAAGTCCGGGAGGGCTGTTCTTATGGTATTCGATCGTGGCATTGGACCCTTCTTGGGTATCCACCACTGAAAAGCCGCTCAATCCTTTGGTATGAAGGGTACTTTGATGTTGGGAGTTGGTTACTTCTTTCCAACCGCCGTCGCCGATGCCGATACCTCTTGAATCGTTCCCCGGGTATTGGATTACGAATTCGCTGCCGAAATCTTTGTCGCTGTCGGCATTCTGGGCGTATTCGGTCCTGTGAGTGACAGAAGGCGCGGCGGTCACCGAGAGCCGCTCGCCGACCTGGACCATGAGGGCCGCCGTCCATTGCGGCAGATCATCAAGGCCCGGGACATCCTTACGGTAGCAACGAAGAACGATTTTGTCGTCTTCTTCCCAATCATGGCCCGGATCCAAGCGGAACACCAAATCCATTTCATCGATGCTGTTGAGTGCGAATATCCCTTTGAATTCCCCGTCGTCCCCGCTGTCGGCATCCCAATCGAACTGCGCACCGACGGACTTGTTACCGTTACTGTAGGGGCTCGAGACATAAAAGCGAGTGATGGCACTCTTCTTTTTGTCCCCGGAGGTCGTTGCGCTATCCCATTCGCAACGGGTAACAATCTTGGCTGTATTCCATCCGAGAAGACGGAGACCGAATCGCCCTGTAGATGCAGATTGCGTAATTTTGGCGTCTTTGGCGTAGATACTTTCCCGATCGCTGTCGTTCCAATAATCTTTGATGACGGTGCCCTTCGCTCGGGCGATATAACCGTAACCGGCGTTGTCGTCCATCGAGGGCGCAGCGTCGTCGAAGCCGTAAGGCTGAGACTTGGTGGCCTCGCCGCTATCATGATGATCGGTCAAGGAAGAGCTCGAGTGGGCGAAGACTCCCTGCATGGCCAAGCAGCCTGTCGCCAATATCGCCAGATGTCCCAAGATCCCGAGTCTTCTCGTCGGCGAAAGAGATTGCCTCGAAGTGCAGACGGTGCGGACATTTTTCTCGTTGTCTTGCGCAGATTGCGCTTGCCGGGTTGCAAGCAGGCTCCGCGCAACGATGCCTCGTGCGAACCCGCGGATTCTCTTGCGGGAGATCCGGCGCAAGAACGAAAGAGGGAGCGAGATCAGGCTGGCCATGGTCACTTCCTTGTCAGATGGTACTAGCGGCCCGAGGGCCCGGCGGGTTCGAGACGATGCGAATCGGTCGGGAGGCTTGCAAGGGATCAGCACAGCTCTGCCAAAGCCGCGATCGCTCCTTTCCTAGGGGGTATCCGCTCGGAGGATATTCCCCGACGCCTCCTTTCAATCGGCTTATTCTAAACCATAACCAATCGATTTTACACTCTATATTGCATCCTATATCGTATCGGGGATCGCTATCCGATTTTTCGCTCGGATTCTCGCTTCCTCGAGTTTGGCGCTCTTGCGTTTGCATCGCCCCCGCTTTTTCTTGAACGACTCCCCTTCGAGGGACGATCTTGCGTATCGATTCGTCGATCTCGCCTTGGATCGTCGGGGAGGAGCCCGAGGCTTTTCGGGCCCCTCGCCGAAGGCAAAACCCATCCGACAAGGAACACTTCCGACAAGGAACACTTCGCTCCGCCGAAAAACGCGTATCGGAGGATCGTCGACGCTTTCGGGCGCATTCTATTCGGTCAGATCCCTTTTTCCGATAAATCCGATGATCCGCCGACGGCACGGGTGGATTTTGCACCGCAAGCGGTGTCGTGGCGGAAGGCCGTTTTTTCCTTGAAAGTCGAGGCTTTGAAAGCCGAGGCTTTTTCGATCTTGGCGACGGCGCTTCTCGTCCCCTTCGCTCCATCCCCTCGCTCGCTTTTGTTTCTTCGATGGCCCTTGGCCGAGCCTCGAAAGCCGCTCGGTTTTTTTTCGGGTCGAAATCGGATAGTTCGATCCGATCGACGACGGGCCTTTCATCCGGCAAGCGATGAACGCTTTTCCTTCGAAGGCTGCGAAAAGGGCAGGCCGATCTTCCTCGGTATCCCCGCCGGGGCCGCGCCGAGGGGTTTTGGTCGCCGGGGCGACGAGCGATAGCCGGCTGTTATCGACAAGCCGAGGCTCTTGGCGAGATCTTGGCGAGCGCGATCGAAAAAGCCGACAAGGAGGGCGTTTCGCAAGACGAGCGAGGATTTTTGCCTTTGCCCTTTTTCTCGCAGATTTTTCTCGCAGACCGAGGATTTTATCAAGCCGAAGACCGTGCTTCGAGATCGACCCGAAGGGGCCGGGATTTGCGATAGATCCCTATCGCCCTTTGCCGGCGGGAGCGGAGGATCGAATCCCGCTTAGCCTTGCTCCTCTTCCAAGGAGCGAGCGTAGAGCGCTTCGAAGTTGACCGGACCCAAAGCGGGTGGCGGAAGCGATCCCTTGACGGCCACGGAGTCGATCGCTTCGCGGGCATAAGGAAAGAGGGTCGCGGGGCAAACCACCGCCAGCACTCGCTCCCGGGTCGGGGCGTCCATTCCTCGGATATGGAAAAGACCGGCTTGCTGGACCTCGATGATCATCAGATCCCCGTCGTCGTCGGTGGTCGCTGCGAGGGTCAAGGTCAATACGACCTCGAAGCGATCCGCGGCGCTTGCTCCGGCCTTCCCCGTCGCCCGGGCGCGGGTTTGTACCTCGAGTTTGAATTCGGGGGGGCGGCGAAGATCGAAGACCTCCGGTGCGCGGGGGGATTCGAAAGAGAGATCGCGCAGGAAAATTCTCTCGATCGCGAAATACGGAGCGGGAGGGCCTTCATCCCGTGCCGCCGCGGCGTCGGAGGGCTCGGGAGCCGGGGCGTCGTCGTTCGAGCGGGGGCCTAAGTCCGTCGCTCCTTCGGGCTCGGCGCTGTCGGTTGCGGATTTCGCCATCGGCGGATGCTCCTTGGGAATTTCGATCGATTTGCGCGCTCGGCGGTTGCGGGCTCGCTCGAGGTCTTGGGGGAATCATCGACTTCGCTTTTCGGGCGCGGCGCGAAAAAGGATTTTCGCTGCGCGCTCCGGGCCGTGGATCTTGCAGTGAATCTTCCAGCGAAAGGCCGGGCAATAAAAAACCCTCCTCCCATGCCGGGAGGAGGGTCGAAGCCATCAATATCGGCCTTGCCCGAAAAAACCGGGCCGAAAAAACGGGCCGAAAAGTCGAAGGCGATTACTTGAACTTCACCCGCATACCGACGGCGAAAGTCCTCGTCTTCTGGTTGTTCATCTGTGCGTCGGGATCGACGATGTGATAGCCGGCATGCAACTCGGCCGCTCCGCCGGCCAGCTTATGCTGGAAGCCGAAGACGAGTGCGTTCGGATCGCCGCTCATATCGTCGTTCATGTCGGTGCGACGGTACATCACGGCAACGCCGTTATCACCCCAGTCATGACCGACCTTGATGCCGAAGTTCGAGAAATCGTCGGCCTCTCCCGCCATGTCGACATCGCCCCAAAGGACGCTGACGCTGGTGCCGGAACTCATCTTGTAGCCCGCACCGAGGACCATGCGCGTGGTGTCGTGATACATCATCATATCGTCGTCATCTTTCATGGTGCTGTTGTCGGCATAGTAGATGCCCGCCGAGTACGTACCATTGCCCAAAGTGCCCGAAGCCTTGACGTTGGCATCCCACAGGTCTTTGGCCAGTCCCAAGCTGAACGAGCCGACGCCGCCGATGGAGGGGGAGTCGTAACGCAACACGCCGGTACGGCCCTCGGTCATGGTCGCACAAGCCATGCCCTTGTTCTCGGCATGACCGCAGCCGAAGGAAACCGCAAGGCCGGAGTTGCTGACGTCATGGGTGGTGCCGTTGGTCGCGGGCCCCGTATGCCCCATGGTCAGTTTGCCGAAATTGCCGCCCAGCGAAACCGCCGCATGACGATTGCTGGTGTCGCCGCTGCCGCCGAACTCCAAGTTGACGCCGACGGTCATATCACCGGCGATGTCTTCCGTGCCCGAAAAGCGGAAGCGGGAACCGGAGACGCCGCTGTCGTCATGGTTCCAGCCTTCGTTCATGGAGGGACCGTCGATATGACGGATGACCCGGTTGACGTGACCGGAGGCGGAAATCTCGACTGCCTGTGCGCTCATCGGTATTGCCAGAGCGCTTGCCACCGCAGTGGCAATGAGCTTCTTGTCCATGATTGCTTGAATCCTCTTATGACAGGATGTGCGGTTGAGAATGATCCCCCGAGCCATTCGCTCTTCAAGGGCATTTCGATGAAACTTCCGGTCGGATATCAAGCGATCCGATGTCGGAAGTGGGGGAACACTATCAAAATCGAAGGTCAGGGGCAAAATATTTTTGTCCGAAATGCCACAAAACTCATTTTTTGTTGTATTCATACAACAAATTGGGGAAAAAGTCCTATCAAGAGGGAGCGAGGGCGAAAAAACTCGAGCGATCTCGATGATAAGGGGGTGGCTTGGATCCCCTTGCCGAGGATGGTCGATCGACGAAGTCCCTCGATGAAATTCCCGATGAAATCCCCGCGAAAAACGTCGGCGTTCGGATCGTCGCGGGAAAGCTCCGCTAAGCGCTTCGCCCTCGTTTTTCCCGCGCCTCGGGCTTTGGATCGTCGCTCGCTCCTCGCTTTTCCGGCGATCGTCCCTTCACATCCCTTTGATGATTTCCTCCACCATTTTCCTGGCGTCCGCGAAAAGCATCATCGTATTGTCGCGGAAGAAGAGTTCGTTTTCGATCCCCGCATAACCCGATCCCATGCCGCGCTTGACGAAGAGAACGGTTTTCGCGCGCTCCACATCGAGCACCGGCATCCCGTAGATCGGGCTTTGCGGATTGCTGTGGGCCGCGGGATTGGTGACATCGTTGGCTCCGATCACGAAGGCGACATCGCTCTGCGCGAACTGGCTGTTGATATCGTCGAGTTCGAAGACCTCGTCGTAGGGTACGTTGGCCTCGGCCAGCAGGACATTCATGTGGCCGGGCATCCTTCCGGCGACGGGGTGGATGGCATAGCTCACCTTCACCCCCTCGGCTTTGAGCCGATCGACCATCTCGCGCAGGGCGTGTTGCGCTTGGGCCACCGCCATGCCGTAGCCGGGCACGATGATCACCGAGCCCGCGTTTTTCATGATGAACGCGGCATCCCCGGCGCTGCCTTGTTTGATCGGGCGCTGTTCGATATGGGCGGCGTCCGCGCTGCTCGTCTCGCCGCCGAAGCCCCCCAAGATCACGCTGAAGAAGGAGCGGTTCATCCCCTTGCACATGATGTAGGACAGGATCGCTCCCGATGATCCGACCAAGGCCCCGGTGATGATCAGCGCGGTATTTTCCAAGGTGAAGCCGATCCCCGCCGCCGCCCACCCCGAATAGGAATTGAGCATCGATACCACCACCGGCATATCCGCCCCGCCGATGGGGACGATGATCAGTATCCCCAAGGCGAAGGAGAGCGCAACGATCAGCCAGAAGGCGAGGTGGGATTCGCTGCGGCAGAACCACACGATCAACCCGATCAGCGCCAAGGCCAGCAGGGCATTGAGAGGATGCTGCCCGGAGAAGGTCAAGGGTCGACCGGAGACCAAGCCGTGCAGCTTGGTGAAGGCCACCACCGAGCCGGTGAAGGTGATGGCGCCGATGGCCGCGCCGATCGACATTTCCACCAAACTGACGACCCCGATGAGCCCGGGGCTGCCGATACCGTAGGCTTGGGGAGTGGTCAAAGCGGCGGCGGCGACCAGCACCGCCGCCAGTCCCACGAGGCTATGAAAGGCGGCGACCAACTGGGGCATCGCGGTCATCGGGATGCGCCGGGCGATCACCGCTCCGATGGCGGCTCCGATCCCCACCCCGAGAACGATTAACCCCCAAGTCAGCGCATCGCCGATCCCGGCGACGGCCAAGGTGGTGAGCGCGGCAAGGGCCATCCCGACCATGCCGAAGAGATTTCCCCGCCGCGCCGTTTCCGGCGAGGAAAGGCCTCGCAGCGCGAGAATGAACAGAACCCCGGCGACGAGATAGGCGAGCGCGGCGATATTGGCGGACATGCGAGGGCTCTCCCGATTTCAGTCCCGAGCGGGTTTTTTGCGGTACATGGCGAGCATCCGCTGGGTTACCAAGAAGCCGCCGAAGATATTGATCGAGGCCAAAATCACCGCGACGAAACCGAAGGCGCGGGAAAGCAAAGTCGCCTCGCCGGCTTCGATCGCCAGCGCCAGCAGCGCGCCGACGACGATGACCGAGGAGATGGCGTTGGTGACCGACATCAGCGGCGTGTGCAGGGCGGGAGTGACGCTCCAGACCACGTAGTAGCCCACGAAGATCGCGAGCACGAAAATTGCGATGCGGAAGATCGCAGGATCGATTTGCGCGGCTTCGGCCATGACGGGGATCCTCGCTCGGTGGGGGGTTGTCGAAAGGGCGGTCGGCTCGATGGCCGCAAGAGAAGACAAAAGGCGTCGTCGATTTTCGAAAAGCCTTGGCCGGCTCGAAGCCGGCGGCGATCGCCTTCGGCAATCACCTTCGGCAATCACGCGCGGTGGCGGATGCGCTTCGAAGATCGACGCTTTTGCAAGATCGATATCAAGGCCCCTCTCCGGCGGGCGCTTGAAAGAGCGGGTGAACGATCTTGCCGTCTCGGGTCAATCCGGTGCCGATGACGAGCTCGTCCTCCCAGTCGAATTGCACGCTGCCCTTTTCCCCGTCGACGAAGGGGGAAAGGAAGTTGAAGAGATTGCGAGCGTAAAGGGCGGAGGCGTCGACGGGCAAGCGGCCGGGCAGGTTGACGTGACCTACGATTTGCACCCCTCGATGATCGACGATCTCCCCCGGGCGCGAAAGCGGGCAATTGCCGCCTTGCTCGACCGCCAGATCGACGACGATGCTTCCCCGGCTCATGCCCTCGACCATCTCTTGGCTGATCAGGGTCGGCGCCCGGCGGCCGGGGATCAGCGCGGTGGTGATCACGATATCTTGTTTTTTCAGGTGCTCCGTCACCAACTCCGCTTGCCGGCGGCGGTAGTCCTCGCTCATTTCCTTGGCGTAGCCGCCGGCGGTTTCGGCGCTCTTCGAGTCCTCGTCCTTCACCATGACGAAAGAGGCGCCTAAGCTCTCGACTTGTTCTTTGACCGCCGGACGCACGTCGGTGGCGCTGACGATCGCCCCCAAGCGGCGGGCGGTGGCGATGGCTTGGAGCCCGGCCACCCCGGCCCCGAGAACGAAGACCCGCGCCGCGGGGACGGTTCCGGCGGCGGTCATCATCATCGGGATGGCGCGGCGGGAAAGGGCGACGGCATCGATCACCGCTTTGTAGCCCGCCAAGTTCGATTGCGAGGAAAGGGCATCCATCGATTGCGCGCGACTGATCCGGGGCATCAACTCCATCGCGAAGGCATCGATCCCCGCCGCCGCCCAAGCCGGCATCGCCTCTCGATGGTCGTGGGGGGAGAGCATCCCGATCAAAGCCGCTCCTCGTGGGATGGATTTGCACTGCTCGGCATCGGGGGCCCGGACCGCCAAGACGATATCCGCTCCGCGAAGGAGGGCGTCGCCCTCGGCTTCGATGCGGGCCCCGGCTTCCTCCAACTCCCGATCGGAAAAGCCCGCCCCTTCGCCCGCGGCGCTTTGCACCGCGACCTCGAGTTTCAAGGCGCGAAAGCGGGCGACGGTATCGGGGGAAATCGCGACCCGACTTTCCTGCGGATGCGATTCTCGGACGACGGCGATTTGCATGGTGACTCTCTTTCGATATCCAAAGCGGGTTCGACGGCGATCGCGGATGTTAAGGCCGGATGTCAAGATCGGATGTCAAGATCGGATGGCAAGATCTGATATCAGGGGATTCGCGAAGAGCTCGGGCTCCTCGGCTTCACCTCGATATTCGAAAAGATCGGGCCTTCGGTCCCGGATGATCCCTTGCGGCCAGGCGCTATCCGCTCGCTCTCGCCGAGGCTCGACTCATCAAGCTTCGAGATCCCTTCTCGCGGCGGATAGGTATTTTCCACGTATTCGTCGACGATCCGGCGAAAATCGTCGGCGATGGTTCGGCCCCGAAGGGTCACCGTTTTTTTGCCGTCGACGAAAACCGGCGCCGCCGGAGCCTCGCCGGAGCCGGGCAGGCTGATGCCGATATTCGCATGGCGACTCTCGCCCGGTCCGTTGACCACGCAGCCCATCACCGCCACGCGCATCTCCTCGACCCCGGTAAAACGCTCGCTCCACCAGGGCATCCGCTCTCGTAGATGGCTTTGGATTTGACCGGCGAGTTCGCGGAAAAAGACGCTGGTGGTGCGACCGCAACCGGGACAGGCGGCGACCGAGGGAGCGAAGGAACGGATCCCCATGGTCTGCAGGATCTCCTGGGCCACGAGCGCCTCTTGGCAGCGATCCCCGCCGGGTTCCGGGGTCAACGAAACGCGGATGGTATCCCCGATCCCCTGCCAGAGCAGGCTTCCGATCCCGGCGGTGGAAGCGACCACCCCCTTCGAGCCCATCCCGGCCTCGGTCAGCCCCAGATGCAAGGCGTGATCGCTGCGGGAGGCGAGATCGCCGTAGACCGCGATCAGATCCGGCACCGCGCTCACCTTGCACGACAGGACGATGCGATCTCGGCCCAGCCCCATCCGCTCGGCTTCGAAGGCGCTGTCCAGCGCGGATCGGATCAGGGCCTCGCGCATCACCGAGCGATCGTCGAGCGGCCGCGGCCGGGCCGCGTTTTCGTCCATCAATCGCGCCAGCAGGCTTTGATCGAGGCTGCCCCAATTGACCCCGATGCGGATCGGACGATCGTATTCCAGCGCTTTGTCGATCATCTCCGCGAACTGCTTGTCGCGCTTGGCGCCGAAACCGACATTGCCGGGATTGATGCGGTATTTGGCGAGGGCCGCGGCGCATTCCCCGACATCGGCGAGCAGCCGATGGCCGTTGTAGTGGAAATCCCCGATCAAGGGGACGGTGCATCCGCGGGCGTCGAGCCGGTCGCGGATGGCGGGCACCGCGCGCGCCGCCTCGAGGGTATTGACGGTGATACGAACGAGTTCGGAGCCCGCTCGGGCGAGGGCTTCGACTTGGTCGACGGTGGTTTTGATATCGGCGGTATCGCTGTCGGTCATCGATTGCACGACCACCGGGCGATCGCCGCCCAATTCGATATCGCCGATACGAACGGCGACGCTCGAACGTCGAGGGGCGATGCGAAAGGAGGAATGGGGGGTCATGGGCGCGGGATTCGAAGATGGGCGAGAAGATGGGCGGGAAGATGAGCGGATCGAAAGAGCGAGCCGATCGAAACCAAGAAGCGTCGATCGGCGAGGGTCGATCGGCGAGGGATGAGCGCGACGAGGGCTATCGGGCGAGTTCGGCGATGGCCGCCAAGGCGTGCTCGATTTCATCCTCTTGCGTGAAGTAGCCGGGGGAGATACGCACCGCCCCGCGCCTTTCGACCGTGCCGAGATTCTCGTGCACCAGCGGCGCACAATGCAAGCCGGCGCGAACGCAGAGATGGTAATCGGCATCGAGCATTTCCCCCGCTTGGTCGGCGGGGATCGATCCGATATTGAAAGCCAGCGTCGCGATCTGCGGACGATTGCCCCGCGGGCCGTAGACGACGACGCCGTCGATCCCTTCCAAACCCTCGCGCAGGCGACGGATATGTCCGACCTCCACCGCTTCGATCCGCGCCAAGGCCCGGCGACAGGCAGCGGCATGGTCGAGCGTTTCCGCTGCGGGCTCTTCGGGCTCCTTGCCCGCGCCCTCGGGCGGCGCGGTGCCCTCGGGCGAGCGACCGAGATCGGCGAACCATTTCTGCGCGGCATTGAGCCCGGCGATCCCCGGCAAGGGCCCGGTTCCCGCTTCGAGGCGATGGGGCCAGCTATCGGGTTGGAAGGCGGAGATCGAATCCATGCCGGTGCCGCCGACCCGCCCGTGGCGGATATCGACTCCCTCGGCGACGATCATGCCCCCGACCCCCATCGGCCCGAAGAGCCCCTTGTGGCCGGTGAAGCAAAGGACGCCGATCCCGAGATCGTCCATGTCGATCGGCAAGACCCCGGCGCTTTGGGCGCTGTCGACGATCAGGATCGCTTGCGCTTCTCGGGCGATGGCCGAGATGGCTTCCAAGTTTTGTACCGAGCCTAGGACATTCGAGCCGTGGTTGATCACCACCGCTCGGGTGGCCGGTTGCAAAGCGGCGCGAATGACTTTCGGATCCACGAAACCCTCGTCGTCGGCGCCGACCCGGCTCACCCGAACGCCGCGATCCCGCTCCAAATGACGCAGCGGCCGCAATACGGAGTTGTGCTCCATGCAGGTGGTGATGACATGATCGCCGGCATCGAGCAGACCGAAAAGAGCGAGGTTCAGCGAATCGGTGACGTTCTGGGTGAAGACCACCCGCTCCGGGGGACCCGAAAATCCGAAAAATTGCGCCAGCAAGCGACGGGTTTCGAAGATCATCCTTTCGGATTCGACGGCCAGGGAATGCCCGGAGCGCCCGGGGTTGACCCCGTGGCTGCGAAAAAACCCGTCCATGAAGCGATACACCGGCTCGGGCTTCGGCCAGCTGGTCGAGGCATTGTCGAAGTAGTAGTGTTCTTTCATATTCTTTCGGCTCAGGTTTCGGGTGATCGAGGATCGAGGATCGATGATCGAGAAGGCGTGGTTCGAGGAGGCGTGGATCGTTTCAGGTCGCGCTCGCGACCTCGAGGCTCGCCGCCGGCGGATTTTTCCCCTCGCCGAGGCGTAGCAGGCTCGGTATCAAGAGCAAGGTGAATACGGTACTGAAGCATATCCCCCCGACGATCGCCATCGCAAGACCTTGGTAGAGCTCGGTTCCCGGACCGGGCAAGAGCAGCAGCGGCAGCATTCCGAAAACGCTGGTCAGCGTGCTCATGAAGATCGGGCGCGCGCGCACCGAGATGGCATTGGCGACCGCATCGCGCCGAGCGATTCCCTCGCGCTCGCCGGTGCGGGTTCTAAGCACCAGCAAGATGGCATTGTTGACCACCAGCCCCAACAGGATGATGAAGCCGATCATCGTCAGCAGATCGACCGACTGCCTCAGGCCGAGGAAGGTATTGACTCCCCAAATCATGATCAACCCCCCGACCGTGGCCAAAGGCAGAGCCAGAAGGACCCATAGGCTGTCCAAGAAGGAACGGAAGAGGCCGGCCATCAACAGGAAAAGGATGGTGATCGCCAGCAAGAAGCCACCGCCCAAATTGGCGAGCGCGGTCTCGAACTTGGCGGCGGTGTCGCCGTAGAGCAGATCCCCGTCGGCGGGCAGCTCGAGCTTGATATAGGGAGCGGCCCGAGTGCGGATGATCTCGATGGCCTCTTCGATACCCATATTATCCGGCGGGCGCACGCGCAAAGAGACCGTGCGTCGGCGATCGATGCGCTTGATCTGGCTGGGGCCGGTCGTGCGCTCGATCCGCATCAGATCGCCGATCGGAATCACCTCGCCTGCGGGCGTCGAAAGGGGAATCGCCGCCAAGTCCTCGGGCGTTTCCCAAGCCTCGACCCGGGCCATGATCGGGATGCTGTCTTCGCCGTCGAAATAATCCCCGATACGATGACCCTCCCCCAAGAATCCGGTCAGCCGGGCCATGGCTTGGCTGTTCAAGCCCACCTCGGTCAGGCGTTGTTTATCGGGGGTCATGCGCAATTCCGGCTCGAAGGTGTTCAGCCCCGAAGAGATTCGCACCCGCGCCTCGGGCAGGATCTCTTCGATCAATTCCTTGCCCAGTCGGGCGGCGGCGATCGCGCTGTCGATATCCCGGCTTTGGATATCGACGCTGATGGACTTGCTGCCGGTGGAGCCCCCCAGCAAGGAGGCTCTAAAGGCATGGGCGGTGGTATCGGGGAATCCCCGCAGCGTTTGGTTGATGGACGTTCTTAGCTCGCTCAGGTGCGAATCGTCCATCGGCGTCACCCCCATCAAGATCCCGGTGGTGGACGCCATGAAGAAATAGTTTTCGATCCCCGGTTCCTTTTCGCCGCTGACGTAGGGTTCCAAACGCTCGGCGACGATCGAGGCCACTTCCTTGTCCAAGTGCTCGGTATTGATGCCCGGGGGAGGGGTGATGAAGGCGAAGATGTAGTTGCGCTTGCCCGAGGGGAGGTAGCCCGCCCGCAGCGCGAAGGGGGAGTCGGGCACGATCGCCGCCAAGCGCTTCGCCGCCGGAAGGATTTCGAGGAAAGGCCGCGGGATCAGCAGCGCCCCGATGACGACGGGGACGGCGATCAAGGAGATGATCCAGCCATAGCGTCGAGCGGGGGTGTCGGTCAGGCGCATGATCGCTTTCGTTATCCACAGCCACCAGTGCCGATGGGCGTCATGGAGGCTTTTCCCGCCCAGCCAGCGCGAGGCGGCGGCGGGGACCATGGTCAGGGCCGCCAGCGTCGAAGCGGCCACCGCCACCGAGATGGTCAATGCCAATTCGGCAAAGAGCTGCCCCGCTTCGTCGGGGAGAAAGACGATGGGGAGAAAGATGGCGACGGTGGTCGCGGTCGAGGCGATGAGCGCTCCTTGAACCTCCAGCGGCCCCTCGAGCGCCGCCTCGGCGAGGCTCATGCCCCGTTCTCGCAAGCGCACGATATTTTCCAGGACCACGATCGAGGCATCGAGCGTCATGCCCACGGCGAATGCCATTCCCGCCAGTGAAATGATATTGAGGGAGTGTCCCGCCAAATCCAAGCCGGAGAAGGCGGCGAAGAGGGAGACGGGGATGGCGGTCGCCACCATCATCGTCGCCGGGAATCGGCGCAAGAACCACCACAAAACCCCGATGGAAAGCAATACTCCTAAGCCGAGATTGTTGCGCAGCATGTCGATCGAGCGATAGATATAGGTCGTCTCGTCATAAGTTTGTATGAAGCGGACTCCTTGTTGCGCGAAGGAATGCCCGAGATCGCTGACGACCTTTTTGATGCCCTCCATCATGTCGAGTACGTTGGCCCCGGTTTCGCGGTAGACGCTGATCGCGATCGCCGGCGCTCCGTTGCTGATCGTGAAACTGCTGCGCGCGGCCGTGGCGATTTCGATATCGGCGATGTCGCGCAGTCGCACCGCTTGACCCTCCCGCCATTCCAGCACCGTATCGCCGAGTTCCTCGACATCGAAGGAGTCGCTGAAACGCAACAGATAGCTGCGTTTGCCGATATCGACTTTCCCGCCCGAGGCCCCGGTATCGATTCCTACCTCATCGACCGCCTGCAAAAGGCCGATCCCCGAAGTGGCGGTTTTGTAGGGGTCGAAGGTGATTTGTACCTCGCGATAAGAACCGCCGGTGGCGCTGACATCGGCCACCCCCGAAACGCGCTCGAGGCGGGAGACGACGATATCCTCGACATAGTTCCGGTAGTCATCGATCGTTCGATCGTTTTCCGGGTCGGTTTTGGCCATGAACCACGCGGATGCTCGATCCCCGGTTTTTCTCGTCGAGATCCTCGGATTGCCGGCATCGTCCGGCAAAGAGACGCCGTTGAGGCGGCTGACCACATCGAGTATTGCTCGGCGCAGATCATGATCCTGGTTGAATTCCAAGGTCAGGCCGGCGCGGCCGCGAGAGGCGTTGGCGACGAGCTTGGTCATCCCCGGCAGCCCCCGCAGGGCTCTTTCTTGACTCTCGACGATCTTCGACTCGACCTCGGTCGCGGCTGCCGACTGCCAGGTGGTCGAGACGCTGATGACGGGTTTTTCGACGATGGGCGCGAGTTGTATCGGCAGGCGCGTCAGGCTCAAAGTCCCGAACAGAACGACCATCAGCACCGCGACCAGGGTCGCGGTGCGATTGGAAAGCGCCGGCCGAGTCAGATTCATGACGGGGGTTTTTCCGAATCGTCCCTTCGTTCTTCCTCATCGCCGCTATCGATCACGTCCACGGCTTGACCGGGCTTTAGCCGCTCCCCGCCGCGGATGACGACCCGATCGCCGGCCGCGACCTCGTCGACCTCGATCAGATCGCCGTCGGCGATGCCGGTAACCACCGCCACCCGCTCCGCCAGATTGTCCTCGCCGATACGAAAGACCGCGGTGCCGTCGCGGCGTACGACCAAGGCATCGCGGGGCACGGCGACCACCTCGCGCGCAAGGGAGGTGGGGATGGCTACGCGCACGCTTTGTCCGGTCTCCAATCCGGGGGTTTCAAGGGCCAGGCGAAGGTCGTAGATGCCGGAGCGTTCCTCTTCCGTGACCGGCACGATCGCGCGGACCCTCGAGAGAAATTCCACGGCCGGGCTTTTGACCTGAAGTTCGCTGTCCTCGCCCACGAAGGCGAGGGCGGAAAGCGGAGCCCAAGCCTGCACTTCCAACGAGGCGGTGTCGACGATATGCATCACCGCTTGCCCGCTTTGCGCCCACTCCCCGATATGCCGCATGCGCTCGGTGATCGTGCCGGCAAAGGGGGCCCGGATGCGGTGGCGCTCGAGGCGTTCGAGCGTCGTATCGAGACGGGCCTTGGCCGCCCGCAGTTCGCTGCGACCGACCTCTCTTTCGGAGATCGCCGCATCGAGTCGGCTGCGACTTTCGCTATTGCCCGCCAAGAGCCTTTCCAAACGCCGAACCTCGGCGTCTTGATAGTTCAGCCGCGCTCGCTCGCGGGCGACCGCGGCTTCGTCCTCGATCAGCGATTGGCGCAACAAGGTATCGTCGATACGCGCTACCTCGTCTCCTTTGTCCACCATGGTGCCGACATCGACGATATGCTCGACCCTTCCGGCCACCTCGGTCGAAATCCGCGCTTGGTTGCGAGGGATCACCGTTCCCGGATACCAAGCGACCGGAGCGAGCACCCGTCGCTCGGCGGTTGCCAAGATTACCGGTGCGGGACCGAATTGGGCTTCGGCCGCTCGCGGCAGCAGCGCGTACAAAGCCGGCGTCGCGATCGTTACGAGCGAGAAAAAGAGAAGGGCCGCGCTCGGGTAGAGGCTTTTGCTTGGCGGGAGAGACATGGTTATCCGTTCATGGTTGAAATAGGGTATGTATCTTTCGAGAACTTCGTCATCGGCCGATAATCCCCGATCGAACGACAAAGCGAAGAACCCGCGGAATTCGGAACGAAATTTCGGAGCGAAAAGACAAAAACAAAAAACACAAAAAACGATGATAAACCGAACGCCGATAGATAGGATATACGCTTTTCTCGAAATAACATCGATCGGCGATGGGCTTAGGGAAGAAAGGGAGCGGGGTTTTGTCGATCGACAAAGCGAATCCGCAAACGTCGACAGTGGAGTTCGGATCATGGATATCGGATCATCAGCGCTCGAACCGGCCGATGCCGCCGCAAGAAGGGCGGTTGCGCCGGTCATCGTCTACCCGACCGAGCGTTTGTCGCCGCCGGACTTGGCGATATACCGCAAGGCAAGACAAGGTGCGCGCAAGACGGATGAGATTCTGATCCGCCCGCGGCAGGCGGAATGCTTTCGCGTCGACGCCGGGCGGTTTTTTCGCATCGTCTCCGTCGAGGGTCCGCAGGTCGGGGATCTGAATCTTTGGAATGCGCACGATATCGACGAGCGTTTCTATTCCGCCAAGACTCGCGCTTTGCACGGTACCCATATCACCCTCGGAGATCGGATGTGGTCGAATCTGCCTTATTTGCGGCCGATGGCGACCGTCGTCGAAGACACGTTGGCATGGTACGGCAAGGATGAATACGGGGCTTCGGTGCATGATGTGATCGGTTCGCGCTGCGACCCCTATACCGGAAACCTGCTGCAAGGTACGAACTATCATCATTGCTGTCATTCGAATCTCACCCGGGCGTTGGCCCGTCGGATGGGGTTTTCGCTTGCCGAAGCGGAGCCGCATATCCACGATGTGCTCAACGTTTTCATGTGCACGGGATTTACCCTCGATACCGGGCGATATTTCATGAAGGCGAGCCCGGTTCGCCCGGGCGATCATTTGGAATTCTTTGCCGAGATCGATCTGCTCGGAGCCCTTTCCGCTTGTCCGGGAGGCGATTGCTCCTTGGGGCATTCCTCCGATGCCGCGACCTGCTATCCCTTGCGGGTCGATGTTTTCGCTCCGGCGAAGGATGCGTTGGCGGGTTGGATCCCGCCGCCGGTCAACGGCTACGATCGCAGCCACGGTTGCTAGCCGGCGCAAGGCTCGCCGGCGCAAAGACGACGGGATCGGGGCTTTGCGCCGATCCGCCTCCTGTCCGCTGCCGGATAGCGTCTTCGAATAGCCATCGCTTTTTCATCGACCCTTTTCATCGACCTTTTTTCATCGAACCAGGAGAAGATCATGACCATCGCGATTGCGGTGCGCAAAAACTTGCAAATCGCATTGGCATCGGACAGCCAGACCAGCATGGGGGATATGCGGGTGCCGGCGGCGGATAATTCCTCGCCGAAGTTCATCTCGATCGGCAAGGCGTATATGGCCGATGCCGGTCTCGCCCTTTATTCGAATATCTTGCCCGAGGTCATCGCTCGGTATCGCAAGATCCCGTCGCTCGACAGCGAAGCGAATATATTCAAATTTTTCAGCGGCTTTTGGAAGGAGTTGCAAAAATATCACTATATAAAACCCCAGCCCGATGGCCACAACTCTCCTTTTGCGAACCTCTACAACGATTTTTTGGTGGCTTCGCCGCGAGGGATTTTCCGGGTGGCGCCGGATCTCACGGTGCTTCGCTACGAGCGCTATTGCGCCATCGGATCCGGCGAGCATTTGGCGTTGGGGGCGGCGCATATCCTCTATGAGTCGCAAGCCGATGCCCAAGAGATCGCCCGGCGGGCCGTCGAGGCGGCGATCGAACACGATACCGGCTGCGGGGCTCCGGTTCACGAGGTCGAGTTGCGCGAGGGCAAGCCCGCACCCGCAAGGCTTGTCAGGCGCTCGAAATCAAGCCGACAAGTCTTGCGAGCGAAATGAAAAGACAAGGGAAAAGATATCGGCGAATGCGCCGAGCCTTTCGATCCGAAGAGCCGTCTCGAAGACCTGCCTTGCAAGCCGCTTTTCGATCGAAAGGCTCTTTTTTTCGGATCGACCGACCGACCGACTACTGACCGAAAGAGGGTCCGCCACCGGTCAAAAAGTGAATCTCCGGCGGCGTGGATGGACGATCCAGCGCCCGATTGCGGTGGGGGAAGCGTCCGAATTGCTCGATGATATCGAGGTGGGTGCGAGCGGATTCCGTGCTTTTTTCCAACAGGCCTCGCAACGATTCGTCGGCTTCGCTTTCGAGCCGCGAGTAGCGTTCGACGGATAACCGTTGCATGTCGATATCCTCGGCATGCTGCAAGGGCATATAAAGGAAAACGCGCTCGATCGGATGCAGTGCGCGATCTTGGGCGTTTGCGATCGCGGCTTGGCAATGCGCAAGGGCTCGGGCATCGTGCATGAACGCCGCTTTCGATCCGCGATGGATATTGCGCGGTATCTGATCGAAGAGGATCACCAGCGCGAGCCGCCCGTGGGGATTTTCCCCCCAATCATCGAGTCTTCGGTGGACCGCATCCTCGAGCGCCGGCCCGAGTCGCTCGGCGCAAAGCCGGTCGAAATCGGGGTTGCTGCCGAACCAGACGGCAGCGCGTTTTTCCAGCCCCTCGAGATCGTCGAGGCTATCTTCGAACCAGAACGACAATACCTCGCGGGCATCGATATCGCTTTTTCGCAAAGCCATGGTCTCCGCGGTTGTGATCATCGACGAGAGAACATCGACGAGAGAATCGAAAGCGTCCCTCGAAGTATCGAAAGAGCCTGCTTTATCGAGCGGAATTTTTCCGGCGGTGAAAAAAATCAAACGCGAAATTCGAGAGCCCAAACAATGGACGAAAAGGCAAAAGCGATCATGGCGCAAGACTCCAAGCGATGAAGATACCACCGGCTAACTCGGAAACGAAGCCGCCGAACTCGTAGCCGAGGACACCGAAGAACGCCACGCCGAAGGCAAGACCAAACGCTGTAGGAAGTGGCAAAAATCGCTTGTTATTCATGGTAGGAACTCCGGATGCTCAGAAACGAAAGAGAAATACGACCGACACGCACCGAGAGAACCGCCCAAAACAGCAGCAAGCGGAACAGGGACAAACACAAATCGACGAGTGGCGGATTTGAAAAGAACACCGCACACACAACGACCGAAAAAGCCAATAGCCATCCTGACAAGCATGGCAAAGGTACCGATCAAGTGAGCCATAACGAAACGCCGATGGATGAGTCCATAAAAGGGCGGGCGAGGGACCGCCCCGCTTCGCGAGGGGACTAGGCAAGCATGCACACCAAGGAGCGGGAAGCTGGACTATACGTATCGAGGGCCTTGGCGAAATGGCCCAACGTACCGGCGGTTTACGGATGGCTCGCCCTCGATCGCCGCGGTCGATGGCTTTTGCAGGGCTCGCCGGTGCGAAATCGCAGCCTTGCGGATTATATCTCTCGCCATTATCTTTCGGATTCGCAAGGGCGATGGTTCTTCCAAAATGGCCCGCAGCGGGTATATGTCGACCTCGCCCACACCCCCTTCGTCCACTCCTTGGACGGATATGGACGGCTGATCAGCCATACCGGTCGGCCGGTGCGCGATATTCACGGCGCGTGGATGGACGAAACCGGTGCGCTTCTCCTCGGGGCCGAACCCGGTCCTGGGGTGGTGGATGATCGCGATCTCGCGGCCCTTTGCGAATATCTCGTCGACGAGAACGACCGTCCGGTCGATGACGAGGACTTTCTTCGTTGGATGGCGAGGACGCAGCCCTCGCCCGATGAATTCTCGCTCGATGAACCGCCGTCTCGGCTTCGGCTGGCGATCGAGGGGACGAGGGTCGATGTCGCTCGCATCCACACCGGCCGGATCGCGAGCCATTTCGGTTTCGATGCGAAGCCTCGACCATAAAAGCGACGACTCGATTGCCGGGCATTCGAGCCTTTGTATAGCGCTATCGCATGCCCTCCTTTTCGTTATCGGCCCCGGCACCGTCGACGCCCCGGATATTGCCGATCGGTAACCGAGCCCGAACCCGGTTTGCTCCCAAAGCGGTGAACGTTCGCGATCTCGCGGCCCTTTGCGAATATTTCGTCGACGAGAGCGAGCGCCCGGTCGACGGCAAGGTCTTTTTTTCGCCGGCCGGCGAGTGGCCGAACGAGGACCGGCATCCCTTCGAAGGCATCGCTGACCGCTTTTCGAGGGGACAAGCCCAAAGTCTTTCTACTTTGGAGCACCTGTCGTGCGCTGTTTTTGACGAGGGCTCTGTCGCCTCCGGTTCGAGTCGACACCGGCGCGGTGGTGAATCGGGTTTCTAAACGAATATCGTGGGCAAAGCCCAAGCCTTGCAAGAGATAACCGATACCGCTTGCGGGTTCTTCCGATCGTCGGGGCGATGAGCGCCGTCGACGAGCTTTCAATCTCGAAGAAGGCGCTTTTTCGCAGGCTCGCGCGAAAGGAGACGAAAGAGGAGACGAAAGAAGCGGGCTTTTGCCGCCTCCTATCGCACCCCCGTCGCGCTGTTGTTGACCAAAGCCCCGCCGCCACCGGTGCGGGTCAGCACCTGCGCCGTGAAATGCCTGCTCGAACGAACTTCGCAAGTCAGGCCCAAGCCCTCCCACCGATAGCCGATGCCTCTTGCCAGTTCTTCCGATTGCAAATGCCTCGTGTTCAGGCGCTCGATGCGCCCCAAACTCCACTCGTACCTGCTCCCGTCGTCCGTGTAGCACACGAAGGAGGTCTCGAAGCAATCCCCTTCTTGCGAGTTGCAGCGAATCCGGATATTCGATTCATCCGACGAATCCGGCGAGGGAATCGATTCGATATCCGCCCGATGGACTCCGCCTTCGGCAACGCTTCGAATCATCGCGCTGTTGTTGACCAACACCCCGTTGCCCGAGCGCGTCCACACCTGCGAGCCGATATTTGCGCTGCTCCGAAGGGCGCATCCCAAACGACCTTTGCCCGACCAAGACTTTCCTCCGGTATAGGCTTGGATATCCTGGACCGAAAGAGAGGCCGTTCCCCAAGCGGGGATGGGCTGCGGGAGCCTTCCTTGGAAGACTTCCCCGTCCGCTTGGGCGGAGCAATCCAAAGCGACGGAGCAAGGAGAATCCTGCAGGCATCGAATCCGAAGGGTCGCGCTGTCGCCCGAGGTCGGGGGCGGGAGGGCGAGGGCTTGGCTTCGAAG
Organism: Gammaproteobacteria bacterium; assembly: GCA_965220535.1. Classification (GTDB taxonomy): domain Bacteria; phylum Pseudomonadota; class Gammaproteobacteria; order HK1; family HK1; genus HK1. The sequence goes on from OZ244833.1 coordinate 3,038,622, forward strand.
CGACTCTTTGTCGTTATCCCTGACGACGACGCTTCGAAGGATTCTTTTGCCGGCGAACTCGAAGGAGACGAAGTGGCTGTCGTCGCTCTTGTCGGAATCCTTGTGGGCGATGATATCGATGGATTGATAGCGGTCCCAATTCGTCGGGGTGAAGACCATCCCTTCGCGGGAAAAACCGATTCCGAAAGTGTTCGAGGTCTTCGAAATCAGCACCGACACGGTATCCGTCGGTCGTTTGCTGAGTTTGACGGAGACGGTCTGCCTGTCCTCCTCGTCGATGGTGATATTGCCTGCGGGCAAGAAGACAAGGGTGCCGTCGTAGGGGTTCGTCGTGGGAGGCGTCGTCGGAGAATCGTTATCACGGACGGAAACCGACTTCGTCACCCGAGGTGCAGTGATTCCGCCCGAAGCGGTGAGGGTGATGGTGTCGGAATCGTTCGTGGTATCGGCGTCTTCGGCGGCGTTGACGGTGACCCGCTGCCCGGTTCCATAGTTCGAGGTGTCGAAGGTCAGCGAAGACGGGGAAAGGGTGATATCCGAGTTCGTCTTCGTCAGAGAAACCCTTACGTTCGCGTTCGGTGCGGCGCTGAGGCTGACGTCGAAGCTCCCCGAGCTGCCCTCGGCTATCGTCAGCGTTCTCGAAGGGGTGACCTGAATCGTTCCCGACGGGGTGGAAGAACCATCGTTATCGGTAACGGAGACCGACTTTCTCACCTGCGGAGCGGTTATCCCGCCCGAAGCGGACAGGGTGATGATGTCGGAATCGTTCGTGGTATCGGCATCCTCGGCGGCGTTGACGGTGACCCTTTGTCCAGTCCCATAGTTCGAGGTGTCGAAGGTCAGCGAAGACGGGGAAAGGGTGATATCCGAGTTCGTCTTCGTCAGAGAAACCCTTACGTTCGCGTTCGGTGCGGCGCTGAGGCTGACTTCGAAAGACTCCGAGCCGCCCTCGTCGATATTCAGCGTCGTTGTATCGGAGAGAACGATGGTTCCCGAAGGAGCGGGAGCGTCATCGTTATCGGTGACGGAGACCGACTTCGTCACGTTCGGAGCGTCAATCCCGCCCGAAGCGGTGAGGGTGATGGTGTCGGAATCGTCCGTAGTATCGGCGTCTTCGTCGGCGTTGACGGTGACCGACTTCGCGCCGTAGTCCGTCGTGGTGAAGGTCAGCGAAGACGGGGAAAGAGTGATATCGTCGTTCGTCTTCGAAAGAGAGACCGTCACGTTCGCGTTCGGTGCGGTGCTGAGGCTGACTTCGAAAGTCCCCGAGCCGCCTTCGTCGATGCTCAGCGCTCTATTGGCATCGGAAAGAACGATGGTTCCCGAAGGGGCGTCGTTGTCGGTAACGGAGACCGATTTCGTCACATCGTCGGCATCGATGCCGCCCGAGGCAGAAAGGGTGATGGTGTCGGAATCGTCCGAAGTATCGGCGTCTTCGGCGGCGTTGACGGTGACCGACTTCGCGCCGTAGTCCGTCGTGGTGAAGGTCAGCGAAGACGGGGAAAGAGTGATATCGTCGTTCGTCTTCGAAAGAGAGACCGTCACGTTCGCGTTCGGTGCGGTGCTGAGGCTGACGTCGAAAGTCTCCGAGCCGCCTTCGTCGATGCTCAGCGCTGTATTGGCATCGGAGAGAACGATGGTTCCCGATGGTTTGTCGTCGTCGGTGATGGTGACAGCAACCGATGCAGTCTTTGATCGATACTCTTCGGCCGCCGAATCGCCGCTGGCTCTAACTCGGATATTGACAGATTCATCATCCGTATCATCGTCATGGGCCGCAGAAACGGTCACTGTCTGATATTGATTCCAGACGAAGCTGTTGTTATTTACTGGGTTGTTGGGTACAAAGTTCAGAGAACCCTGATTACCATTGACATTCGGGTTGGCATCGACGGTGGCAAGTGAGTTGCTCGGGGTAAGGGTGATAAAGACGCCGTCCGAGGGCCGATACCGCAGACGCACTTGGAAGGTGGCTTGTCCGCCTTCGGTCACGGTCAAGGAGGTGGTGTCCACGTCGATGGCCGCGGTATCCTTATCGTCGACGTCGACCGATTTCGTCACAGGGGTATATCCCGTAGCGGAAAGGGTAATCGTGTCGGAGTCGTCGACGGCGTCGTCGTCCTCGGCGGCGTTGACGGTGACCGATTTCGCGCCAAACTCCGTCGTGGTGAAAGTCAGCGATGTCTGGGAAAGGGTGATATCCGAGTTGGTCTTCGCAAGAGAGACCGTCACGTTCGCGTTCGGAGCGGTGCTGAGGCTGACGTCGAAAGTCCCCGAGCCGCCTTCGTCGATGGTCAGCGCTCTATTGGAATCGGAAAGAACGATGGTTCCCGAAGGGGCGTCGTTGTCGGTAACGGAGACCGATTTCGTCACATCGTCGGCATCGATGCCGCCCGTGGCAGAAAGGGTGATGGTGTCGGAATCGTCCGTCGTATCGGCGTCTTCGGCGGCGTTGACGGTGACCGACTTCGCGCCGTAGTCCGTCGTGGTGAAGGTCAGCGAAGACGGGGAAAGAGTGATATCGTCGTTCGTCTTCGAAAGAGAGACCGTCACGTTCGCGTTCGGTGCGGTGCTGAGGCTGACGTCGAAAGTCCCCGAGCCGCCTTCGTCGATGCTCAGCGTGTCCGAAGGGGTGACCTGAATCGTGCCCGACGGGGGAGTCGTATCGGTGACGGTGACTGTTATATCTTGAGAGTCAGAAGCATTACCCCGCTGATGCTGAAGTCTAACTACGACATTTTCATCTTCGGTATCGTCGTCATCCACAGCGGAGACGGTGATTGTATATAACGGCGTTCGCCACCGATAAAAACCTACACCAGGCTCGAATGTTTCCCAATCAGACGAAGAGATGGTAACGCTTTGCGGACTGACCGTGACAGCTCCTGGATCTAAACTCGTAATGCTAAAAGTTGCCGTTGTAGTAGGTCGGGTTGCGAGAGTTGTCTCAAGCGATGTTTGCATCCTTATCGTAAAACTACCCCCCCCCCCCCCCCTCGTCGAGAGTTAAACTTGTGGGATTAGGGTTAGTAAGCCTTTGCGCAAAAGCCCCGGAAAGCGGAACTATCAACGTCGAGCAGATAAAGATAGCAGAAAGGATGAGTCGGGTCGGATTCATGGGACTTCTCCGATTGGAAGAGCGGAAAGCAAGCACAGATCTCTCGTGTCGTCGACGATAAGGCTATCGCTCACTGGCTTTGCTGAATGCGCTGCAGACGTTTTTTCGCAAGTTCGGCTTGGGTCGAACCGGGGTGGCTATCGATCAGGCTATCGAGCACTTTTATCGCCTCTTCCGAGTTGCCGAGGGCGTCTTGGATATAGCCGATCTTCAGCGTGGCCCTCAAAGCGTTCGAATTGCCTGGATGGCGGTCGATCAGTTGTCTGAAAATTTGCAGGGCGGTATCGTATTCGCGCTTGATATAGTGAGTCTCTCCTAGCCAATAGCGTGCGCTTCCCTCGTAGTTGCCGTTCGGATAGTCGTCGATGAATTGTCGGAAGGTGATCGAGGCGTCTTCGTAGCGCCTCGCCTTCAACAGGGCGAAGGCGCTTTGATAGGCCTGTTGTTCGGCGATGCTGGCCGAAAGGTTCGGGCTCGATGCCGGTGCCGACGAGGATGTATCGCTAGCCGCTTCGGTGCCGGCACTGTCGTTCGATTCCCCGGTGGCGGGTTTCGGATCGCCGGCCGATGAGTCCCCGGCATTCGATGACAGCCTCGATTCGAGCTCTTTCAGTTTTTTGTCGAGTTCCAGATAGGCTTTGATCTGCGTATCGAGGGCCTCTTCCAAGCGTTCGATCTTATGCTCTTGCTCTTCGACGCGACCCTCGAGATCGCGCACTTCGGCGCTGAGATTTTGCGTCTCGTCGAAGAGGTTCAGCAGGCTACCGGAATCGAAAAGACGCTCGAGACGTTTGAGACGCTCGTCGATATCGCGGGTATCGGGGACCGGCGAATCGGTCGCGGTCGGCGTGATGATCGCGGTTTGGGCCAACGAGGGCCTTATCGAAGCGATGCTTGCCGCCGCGCCGAATACCCCCAGCCAGATGAATATTCGTGCCGATCTCATGAGTCTTTCGGGTCTCGTCATTCGCGAGAGGTGTAGACGATTTCGACCCGGCGATTGAGCTGCCACGATTCCTCATCCTGACCCTCGATGGCCGGGCGCTCTTCGCCGTAGCTGACGGTCTCGAGCTGCGCTCCGGCAGCGCCGAGGAATGCCGTCAGTTGGCGTACCGCCCGCGCTCGTTTTTCACCGAGCGCGATATTGTATTCGCGGGTTCCGCGCTCGTCGGCGTGACCCTCGAGCCTGACCCGGGCCCCGGGGTTTTCCGCAAGATAAATCGCATGGGCTTCGACGATGGCGCGGGCCTGACCGGGGATGTCGCTGGAATCGAAGGCGAAGTAGATGATGCGATCCGCCAATATGCTGTCGGGGTCGTCCAAGGGATGTCCCATGCTGCGGGAATCGGAGCCGCCGCTGCCCGAACCTGAATAACCGCCGGAACTCGTGCCCGATCCCGATCCCGATCCGGAGCCGCTTCCCGAGGACGAGCCGGAGCCCGAATCCGACATGCTGCCGGAGCCGGAGCCGCTATCCGTTCCCGAGCCCGAGCCGGAACCGGAATCCGACATGCTGCCCGAACCGGAACCGGAATCCGAGCCGGAGCCGGTACCCGTGCCCGCGCTCCCGGTGCCCGAGGATCCGGCGGAGCTGCCCGTATCGCCGCCGATACCGCTCGATGTGGCGGAGCCGCTGTCGCTGCCCACCATGGTCGGGGCGGAAGAGGACATATCCTCCGGGCTCGTCGCTTGTTGTCCTCCACAAGCGGCGAGGATGGCGGCGCAGGCGATAGCCGGAGCGAGCCTGAACAGAGATAGGGACATAGTTGAATTCTCCTCGGTTTGCGCATTCAGCCGTCGGGCCATTTGTGATGACTTTCACAAGCCGATGCACCAAGCGGAATCAGCCGCAAGCGGGCTCGAGCCGATCTAAGATATTCGTCAGTCACGATAGGGCGACCATGCCGGCTCGCGCACCCCGTCGGATTGGTCGGCCAGTTGCCGGCGAACGCTTCCGTCAGCGGAGACCGCCGCAAGCGCCGGTTGCCCCTTGCCGGTAGTGGTAGCATACAGGATCATGCTGCCGTTCGGGGCAAAAGAGGGGGATTCGTCAAGGCTTGAATCGGTCAGGATCTGCAGATATCGTGTTTCGAGATCGAGCAAAGCGATCCGAAATTTCGAAGAGCGATCCCGATGGACGATGGCCAGTTTCCTCCCGTCGGGCGAATAGATCGCACGGGCATTGTAACTGCCTTCGAAGGTGATACGTTGCGCCCGCCCGCCTTGGGAGGGGATCCGGTAGATCTGCGGTCGGCCGCCCCGATCCGATGTGAAAACCAAGAAACGCCCGTCCGGAGACCATGAGGGCTCGGTGTCGATCGCGTTGTTGCGAGTCAGGCGCCGAAGCTCTCTGGTTTTCAAATCCATGACGTAGATCTCGGGATTGCCGTCCTTCGAGAGCACGATGGCCAGGGAATTCCCGTCGGGAGAAAAGGCCGGAGCGCTGTTGATGCCGGCAAAGGAAACATAGGGTTCCCGCTCGCCGGTGGATACTTCTTGGACATAAATCGCCGGGCGCTTGGATTCGAAGGATACATAGGTCAAAAAGTTACCGTCGGGGGACCAAGAAGGGGACATGATCGGGGCGTCGGATTCCAAAACCGCGCGCGGGGCGTGGCCGTCGATATCCGCGATATTGAGGATATAAAGCGGGTTTCCGTCGGCGCCTTTTTGTTCGGTGATATAGGCGATGCGGGTATCGAAAGCGCCGCGCACCCCGGTGATCTCATGGTAGATCTCGTCCGCGATCTGGTGTGCCACCCGCCGGGTTTCGCCGGCGGGATAGGTGATGCGAAGGGCGGTCAGCTGGTCTTCCAAGGGCACGTCGTAAAGACGAAATTCGACGATATAAAGACCCTCGGCCCCCAAAGTGATATTGCCGATGACCAGATAACGGGCCGCGAGCAAGCGCCAATCCCCGAATTCGATATCATCGTGTTTGGTGGGGCGGCTTGGCAGGTCGGAAAAGGGCAGGGGATCGAAAAGCCCGGTTCCGGCGAGATCGGAGGAGATGATCGAGGCCATATCCACCGGCGGTTTGTCTCGCTCCTCGCCCTTCCAAGCGAAAGGAATCACCGCGATCGGTTGGCTGGCATCGCTGCCGCGGGTGATCTTGAAGGTGATGACCGCTTGCGCATCGCCGGCCAACAGGAAGGCCGCGAATGCCAGCGACAGCGCGATGGCCCTGCCGGATCCGATCGACATCCTAGCCTCCGACCTCGGGGGCGAAGGTGATCTCTATCTCCCGATCGAAAATCGACGGATCCGAGGGCGGGGGCAGGGTTCCGGTCGCCCGCACCGCCGCTTCCACCGAGCGATCGAAGAGCGGGTTGCCGCTGCTTTTCAACACTTCCACGCTCACGATATCGCCTCCGGGCAACTGCTCCACTTTGACCACGCAGCGAAGGCCCTCCGGAGTCCCCGGGGGTTTGATCCACTCGCCCTCGATCTTGCGCCGGATGGCGTCGATATATTTTTTGCGCGCGGCCTCGATCAAGGCGGCGCGTTCTCTTTCGAGTCTGGCTTCGTCGCTTCGAATCGCATCGGCGAGGGCGAGCTGCTCCTCTGACCGACGCCGTTCCTCTTCGGCTCTTTGCCGGGCCAAGGCCTCCGCCGCTTTGCGTTCGGCTTCGGCTTTGGCGCGGGCGACCTCCGCCGCTTCGCGTTCGGCTTCGGCTTTTCGTCGCTCGGCCTCGATGCGCTCTTTGTCGGCCTCGGCGCGTCGCTTTTCGACCTCGATATTTTGCCGATCGATTTCGGCCTGTTGTCGGGCGTCTTCGGCGGCTTGGCGTTGTTCTTCGGCTTTTCGTCGTGCGGCCTCGACTTCTTCTTTGGCGGCTTCGGCGACTTGTTTTTCCGCTTCGATGCTTTGTCGCTCGCTTTCGGCTTGTTCGCGGGCGGCTTCGGCCGCCTGTCGCTCTTCCTCGGCTTTTTGCCGGGCGGCCTCGACTCGTTCTTTGGCGGCTTCGGCGACTTGTTTTTCCGCTTCGATGCTTCGCCGATCGATTTCGGCTTGTTCGCGGGCGAGTTCGGCCGCTTGTCGATCGGCTTCGGCGCGTCGTTTTTCCGCCTCGATATTTTCCCTTTCGACTTCGGCCTGTTCCCGCTCGGCCTCGGCGCGCCGCTTTTCCTCTTCGATATTTTGCCGATCGATCTCCGCTTGGGCTCGGGCGAGTTCGGCGGCTTGTCGATCGGCCTCGGCGCGCTGTTTTTCCGCTTCGATATTTTGCCGATCGAGTTCGGCTTGTTGCCGCTCGGCTTCGGCGCGCCGCTTTTCCGCTTCGACGCGTTGTTTTTCGATCTCGGCTTTTTGTCGCTCGAGTTCGACCCGTCTTCTTTCGGCGTCGATGCGTTGCCGCTCTTGTTCGAGACGCTCTTTTTCCGCTTCGGCGCGTCGTTTTTCGGTTTCGATGCGCAAGCGTTCGGCCTCGGCCTTTTCTCGTTCGCGTTTGGCGATTTCGGCCTGCTTTCGTTCTTCTTCCGCTTGTCGTTTGGCCAACGCTTCGGAGCGCCGGCGGTCTTCCTCGGCTCTTCTTGCGGCGGCTTCGGCCAGTTGTTTTTGCCGTTCGACACGCTGTTTTTCGGCTTCGGCGCGCTGTTTTTCGAGTTCGGCCAGTTTGCGCTCGCTTTCGGCTTTTTCTCGTTCGTCGGCGGCGCGCTGTCGTTCCTCCTCGGCCTTTCTTTTCTCGGCCTCCAAGCGCTTTTTTTCCGCCGCCGCTTTTTTGCTTTCTTCCTCGGCCTTTTTCTTTTCCGCCTCCAGGCGTTTTTTCTCGGCCGCCGCTTTTTTGCTTTCCTGCTCCGCTTTCTTTTTCTCGCTCTCCAAGCGCTTTTTCTCGGCGTCGGCCCGTTCTTTTTCTTCCTTGCGCTTTTTCTCCAACGCCGCGAGCCGTTGACTTTCCTTTTTCTTTTTCTTCTCGAGTTCTTCGATTTCTTTTTCCCGCGCGTCGCGCTCTTTTTCCAGCGCCGCCAGCTCGGCGGCGCGTTCGGCTTCCTCTTGCCGGCGCAACTCCTCGATTTCCTCGACGATCAGACTTTCGTCGATGATCACCGCTTCGACCGGATCCGCCGATGAAAGGACGCGGCTCGGCGAGGAGAAGGGGATGAATTCCAGCCTGAGCAAAATGATCCCGGCGATCGCTGCATGCAGCAAGATCGCGAGGGTGATGGGTAGCAGGCGGAAAGGCCCTTTCATTGTTCGTCGTTCCCCTTCCCGGCGGCGTCGGTCATCAGCCCCACGCTCGGGGCTCCGGAGCGCTGCAGTATGGTCATCAGGCCGACGACGGATCCGTAAGGGACGTTCCGATCTCCGCGCACGACCACCGATGTCTCGGGGCGATGGCGAAGGAGCGCCGCGACTCGGGTGGCGAGGGTTGTCGCATCGATGGGGTCGGTGCGATTCTCGCCGAAGTCGAGGTAATAAAGCCCGGCGGAATCGACGCTGACGACCAGCGGCTCTTGTTGCCGGGTATCGAGCGGTTCGGCCGCCGCCTTGGGGAGATCGACCTTGACTCCTTGGGAAAGCAGAGGGGCGGTGACCATGAAAATCACCAATAGCACCAACATCACGTCAATATAAGGAACAACGTTGATCTCGCTCATCGGGCGTCGTCGGGTGCGCGGCCTTTTGTACATGGATAAGCCTTCCTTTCGGTGGTAGGGTCGATATCGTGGCGAAAACGCGAAATTTCAAATCGATGAGCGATAGCCATCGCCGTCGACCGCTTGCGCACCGGATAAAATGCCTCGCTTTGCGTGTTTTCGCTTCGGGATCAACTGCGACCCTGACGCTGCAAGATGGCCGAAAATTCCTCCACGAAGTTATCGTAGCGGTTGTGCAGCCTTTCGACATCGTGCACCAAGCGGTTGTAGGCGATGACCGCGGGGATCGCCGCGAACAGCCCCATGGCGGTTGCGATCAAGGCCTCGGAGATTCCCGGGGCGACCATCGAGATCGTGGCTTGCTGCACCGTTCCCAAGGCGCGAAAGGAATTCATGATTCCCCATACCGTGCCGAAAAGGCCGATATAGGGGCTGGTCGATCCGACCGTGGCGAGAAAGGAGAGGTGGCTTTCCAGATCGTCGATTTCGCGTACGAGGGCGGTGCGCATCGAGCGCTCCGCTCCTTCGATCATGTCGCGCGGTTCGGAGCCCTCCATATTCTTCCTCCGGCCGTATTCCTTGAAGCCGGAGTAGAAAATCATCTCCATCCCTTTGAGCAATTCCTGGCGTCGATCCAATCGATTGTAAAGCTCGATGAGTTCCACCCCCGACCAGAACTGCTCGTCGAATCGATCCGCCACTTTGATGGTCTGGCGGATGGTGAAGCGCTTGTGAAAGATGACGGCCCATGATGCGATGGAGGTCACGATCAGCCCGATCATCACGAGCTGAACCACGATGCTCGCTTCGAGCATCAAATTGATGATGGAAAGATCCGTGTTCAAGACTCGAACTTCCTCGAAGGTTGATACGGGTATCGCCCGGGGATGGTTTTCCCGAATACGCGGGCATCGAAAAGGAGCATTCTAATCCGGTATAGACGACAGCGGCGGATGATCCCTCGATAAGGGAGTTCGACGATTGTAGAAAGCCTATGGAGGGTCTCGGCTCGGCCGAGGGATTGCAAGGCGAGGCTCGAGGGCTTTGGGGCTCCTTGACCGGAATAGATCCCCGATGGAATGTCTCGATTGAATATTTCGGGGGCATCTTCATTCGGAAGCGTTTTCGCTTTCGCGAGGAGCCTCTTCGAAGAGATCGGGTTCGGGCTCGGGTTCGGCGGTTTCTCGCTTCGGCATTTCGAGCCCGAGATGCTTCCAGGCGGCGCGGGTCGCCATCCGCCCGCGCGGGGTGCGCATCAGGAAACCTTGTTGGATGAGATAGGGCTCGATGACGTCCTCGATCGTATCGCGCTCCTCGGCGATGGCGGCGGCGAGATTGTCGACTCCGACCGGTCCGCCGTCGAATCTCTTGATGATGGCATCCAGCAATTTGCGATCCATCGGATCCAATCCGATCGCATCCACATCCAATAGATCGAGGGCGCAGCGCGCGGTTTCGCGATCGACCCTTCCCTGCGCCCGGACATCGGCATAGTCGCGGATACGACGCAACAGGCGGTTGGCGATACGAGGGGTGCCGCGGGAACGAAAGGCGATTTCCTGCGCTCCGTCGCCGGTGATATCGACCCCCAAGATCTCCGCCGAGCGAGTGACGATGGATGCGAGATCGGCAACGGAATAAAACTCGAGCCGCTGCAGGATGCCGAAGCGATCCCGTAGCGGCGAGGTCAGCATTCCGGCGCGAGTGGTGGCTCCGACGAGGGTGAAGGGCGGGAGATCGAGTTTGATCGAGCGCGCCCCCGGGCCTTCGCCGATGACGATATCGAGTTGATAGTCCTCCATCGCCGGGTAGAGGATCTCCTCGATCGCGGGATTGAGACGGTGGATCTCGTCGATGAAGAGTACGTCCCGCGCTTCCAAGTTGGTCAGCAAGGCCGCGAGATCGCCGGAGCGCTCGATCACCGGTCCCGCGGTTTGGCGCAGGTTGACTCCCATCTCGTTGGCGACGATATGCGCCAGCGTCGTCTTGCCCAGTCCCGGGGGGCCGAAGATCAGCAGATGATCCATCGCCTCCTTGCGGCGGCGGGCGGCCTCGATGAAGATCCCCATCTGCTCCGCGACCTTGGGTTGGCCTCGATAATCGGCCAGGAGGCGAGGACGAACGCTGCGATCCAGCGTTTGATCCTCGGGCCGGGGTCGCGCGGTGACGATCCGCTCGTTTTCCTTGTCCTTCGCGTCGTTCGTGCCGTCTTTTGCGGCGGCGCTCATCGAGCCATCCCCCGCAGGGCGAGGCGCACGATCTCCTCGCTCGGAAGGCTTTCTTTGTTGGCAACGGCGTTCACCCGTCGGCCGGCTTCGGGGGATTTGAGACCCAAGGCGATCAGGGCCTTGATCGCCTCCGTCGCCGGATCGTTCGCAGCGCTCGACAAGCGATGCGCCGCCGGCTCGCCGGGGGCGATATCGGCGAACTCCTCCCCGAAGCGATCTCGCAGTTCGACCACCAAGCGCTCGGCGGTCTTGCGGCCGATCCCCGGCAGGCTCGCCAGGCGAACGCTGTCCTCATGCAGCACGCAGCGCACCAGTTCGGCGGCGTCCATCCCCGAGAGGATCGCCAAAGCGAGTTTCGCTCCGATGCCGCTGACGCGCAGCAAGCGGCGAAAGATATCCCGGTCTTGGCGGTGCTGAAAAGCGAAGAGCAGCGAAGCGTCCTCGCGCACGACGTGGTGCAAATGCAGCGAGACCTCTTTGCCGATTTCGGGCAGGGCGCCGAAGGTGGTCATCGGCGCTTGCATCTCGTAGCCGATGCCGCCGGCATCCACAATCAAGGAGGGGGGGGATTTTTCGCGCAGCACCCCGTGCATCCAAGCGATCATTCGTTCACCTTGGCAAGGAGCGGGTTCTTGGCCGGCGACGCCGGGAGTGCAAGGCGGCTTTGGGCGTCAAGGGCGCAGGCTCGGGCGGGGCTTCGGGCGGGGCTTCCGAATCGCCCCCCGTCGCCCGCTCCTTCGCCTTGTTCGTTTCGGTTTCGCGGGCGGCGGCGCGGCGGGCGCGCTGCGCGAAGGAGTTTCGCAGATGCGCATGGCAGATCGCTGTGGCCAGGGCATCCGCCTGATCGCTTTGCAGGGTCTCGGGCAGCGAAAGGAGCATTCGGATCATATGCTGGATTTGCTGCTTGGAGGCATGTCCGCGACCGCTCACCGCCTGTTTGATCTCGTTCGGTGAATATTCGTGGACGGCGAGAGAATGCGTCGCCCCGGCGAGGATCGCCACGCCGCGCGCCTGCCCGAGTTTCAAAGCGGCGGCGACATTGCGATGGACGAAGACCTTTTCGATCGCGAACTCTTGCGGGCGATGGGTTTCGATGAGATCCCCCAAGGCCTCGAAAATCGTGTGCAGGCGATCGGGCCACTCCCCGCCGGCGCTTTGCACGAAACCGCTGGCAACATGATGAAGACGAGGGCCGTCGCTGTCGAGAATGCCGTAGCCGGTGGATCGCGAACCCGGATCGATGCCGATGATTCGCATTGTCGCAGACCCCGCGCTCATTCAGTCGATCGAGGCCAGGATATCGTCGGGAATATCCGCATTGGAATGGACCTGCTGCACATCGTCGAGATCGTCGAGCAGATCCAACAAGCGCAGGATCTTTTCGGCGTCGGCGGCGTCGAGGCAAACATGATTCGAGGCCCGCATCGTTATTTGCGATTGCTCGGGTTCGAAGCCGGCGGCGATCAGATCGGTGCGTATTTCGTCGAAGGACTCGGGGTCGGTGACGATATCGAAAGAACCGTCCTCGTTGGCGACGATATCATCGGCGCCGGCCTCGATCGCCGCTTCCATCAAGCGTTCTTCGTCGGCTCCGGTGCCTAAGGAAATCACCCCGGTACGGGTGAAAAGATAGGATACCGACCCTCCCGCCCCCAAGTTGCCGCCGCAGCGACCGAAGGCGTGCCGCACTTCGGCCACGGTGCGATTGCGGTTGTCGGTGACGCAATCCACCATCACCGCCGCTCCCCCGGGACCGTAGCCCTCGTAGCGAACCTCCTCCAAGGCCGCGTCCCCCGCCTCTCCGGTGGCGCGTCGGATCGCTCGCTCCACCGTGTCTTTGGGCACATTGCCGGCGTAGGCCTTTTCGATGGCGAGCCGGAGCCGGGAATTGCCCGTCGGATCCCCGCCGCCGTCGCGGGCGGCGATGCTCACCTCGCGGATGAGTTTCGTGAAGAGCTTGCCTCGCCGGGCGTCTTGCGCCTTTTTGCGATGCTGGATATTTGCCCACTTGGAATGGCCGGCCATGGCGCTTATGCAGTCGAAAAGGTCGATTGGCGATGAGTCGAAAGGGACGAAGCCGCATCGATGCGAAAAATCGATGCGAAAAGTCGATGCGAAAGGGAGTGTCGATGGATCGCCTACAAGCTCGTTCGTTATCGATGCCCTAAGCGAATACTATCAAAAGCGATCCTCGATCGGATCGGATGTCGATGTCGCGGAAATGCAAAAACGAGTGCGGGCGGGAAGGAGCGCAGCGAAGGCCGCGCTTCGAGACGATCGAGAAATCACGAGCATCGAGGATCGCGCGGCCCGCGATATTCGGCGCGCTTTGCCGGGCTTTTCGCGGCCCTAAAAAGCGCGGCCAAGGATTGGCCGGCTGCGCCCCTATCGCCGGTGCTCGTCGATCGTCACCCCCGCCGCTTTCATCCCTTTTATCGCCCGCGCAAGCGAGCCGTCGAGGTCGATTGCCCGACACAGATCGCTTCGCACCCGCACCCGGTAGCCCAGAGCGTGGGCATCGAGCGCCGAATAGTTGACGCAAAAATCCGTGGCGAGACCGACCAGCGTCAAATCGGCGATGGCCCGCGTTTTCAGATATCCATCGAGACCGGTCGGCGTTCGGTGATCGTTTTCGAAGAAGGCCGAGTAGCTGTCGATCGAGGGATCGAAGCCCTTGCGCAGGATCATATCCGCCGCTTTCGTATCGAGATCGGGATGAAACTTGGCCCCTTCGCTTCCTTGGACGCAATGATCCGGCCACAGGGTTTGGGCACCGTAGGGCATGTCGATCTCGGAAAAGGGCGCCGCTCCCGCATGGTTCGAGGCGAAGGAGGAATGATTCGCCGGATGCCAATCCTGGGTGAGGATGACGGCATCGAAATCGCCCATGATCGCGTTGACGGCTTTGACGATTTCGTCGGCGCCTTTGACCGCCAAAGCGCCGCCGGGGCAGAAATCGTTTTGTATATCGATGACCAGCAGAGCCTGTTTCATTTGCTTGTCGCTCCTGCTTGTCGCAGCTGATTGTCGCAACTCGAGCGGTTGCGAAAAACGGTTTCGAGGGTATCGGCCAAGGCTCGAAATCACAAAGGACAATCGGATCGAATCCTTGCGTTGTCGATCGTGAAAATCGCCGGATCGGATCGTAAGATCCTACGGATTTTGGGACCGAGGGCGTGAATCGGCGTTTTTCGCCGCCGGCAAGCGGCCAAAGGCGTGGCCGCGGCGCTTTTCGCCGAAGGATGGACTCGACAAGAAGGGAGGGGGATCGATGGGACCGCTCGAAGGCGTGCGAATCGTCGAACTGGCGGGGATCGGCCCTGGTCCTTTCGCCGCCATGGTATTGGCCGATATGGGCGCCGAGGTGATCCGAGTCGATCGGCGTAGCCTCGCCGGTAGCGGTCGTCGCGAGGATGCGTTGAAACGGGGACGGCGCTCGATCGCCCTCGATCTGAAAAAGCCCGCGGCCGTTGCGGCCCTGCTGCGTTTGGCCGAGCGTTGTGATGCGTTGATCGAGGGCTTTCGGCCCGGGGTGACCGAGCGGCTCGGCTTGGGCCCCGAGGTCCTTGCCGAACGCAATCCGCAACTGGTCTACGCTCGGGTGACCGGCTGGGGGCAGACCGGTCCGCTGGCGCAGGCGGCGGGGCACGATATCAACTATATCGCGCTCTCCGGGGCTTTGGCGTCGATCGCGCGCCGGGGGCAGGCGCCGCTGCCGCCGCTGAACTTGGTCGGCGATTTCGGCGGCGGCGGGATGTTTTTGGCGCTCGGGGTGGTGGCCGGAGTGCTCGAAGCGCGCGCTTCGGGCAAGGGGCAGGTCGTCGATGTCGCCATGACCGAGGCCTCGGCGGTTTTGATGACGATGATCTATTCCCTCTACGCCGACGGGATGTGGTCGCTCGAACCCGGAACCAATCTGCTGGATAGCGGGGCGCATTTTTACGATAGCTATCGCTGCCGCGATGGCAAGTACATCGCCTTGGGTTCGATCGAGCCGCAGTTTTATGCCGAGCTGCGGGAAAAGGCGGGCTTGGGGGATGCCGCTTTCGACGCCCGCATGGATCGCGACGCCTGGCCCGAACTCAAAGGCCGACTTGCCGAGATCATCGCGCAAAAAACCCGCGACGAATGGTGCGCGGCGATGGAGGGCAGCGATATTTGCTTCGCTCCGGTGCTCGATATGGCCGAGGCCCCGCAGCATCCGCATAATGTCGCGCGCCGCTCCTTCGTCGAACTGGCGGGGACGGTGCAGCCGGCCCCGGCACCGAAGTTTTCGCGCACCCGCTGCGAGGCATCGACCCCGGCGGCGATCGCCGGCGAGCATACCGAGGAGCTGCTCGAGGAGTTCGGCTTCGACGCCGACGATATCGAAGCCCTGCGCGCCGCCGAAGCGATATGAATCCCCGCCGAGACGAGGCGGGGTGCGGGCGGATTCTTGGGGCTCGTCTGCGACAAGGCGGTCGTTTCGAGGGCTTGGCCGGTGTCGATGGGCCAAGTCGATGGCCAAGTCGGTGGGCCAAGATCGTTCACACGCTCATCGTTTTGACGGTCGGCATCGCCGACGGCCATCGATCTCGGGCTCGTCGCCGCGATCCTTATCGTCGGTGCCGAGCGAGGGTATTGCCCGCTCGAGGCCCAAGCCGGGGTTGCGTGCGGCCATCTGCGCTATCGACTGCGCTATCGACTGCAATGCCGATCGGGATGCGGACCGCCGAAGGAGATCGGATCGAGGCTTTTCGTTTGCCTAAGCGACCCGCTCGGCGATGCCCCGATCGCGCTTCGATCGAGGGTTGATCAAGGGTCGATCGAGGGTCGATCGCTTCGGGGCGCGAATATCGATACGCTCGATTCCGACAGGCTCGAGGGATCGACGAGGGATCCGACGAAGAAGGCGGGTCGGCTTTGGGAATGGCTTCGGGCTCGGCTCTAGGGTCGGTTTTGGGCTCGGCTTTGGGACGAGATCGCTCGCCACGTCAAAATGCGATTGTTGGCGGGCAATGCGATATCCTCGGCAAGCCGAAGACCCGTATCATGCGCCAAGGATTCAAGGGCGTCGAGATCGCGAATCCCCATCATCGGATCGCGCATCTTCAGATCGCGATCGAAGGCGGCATTGCTGTCGCTGTTATGGCGCCCGCCGCGGGAAAAAGGCCCGTAGAGAACGAAGTGTCCATCGCCGGACAGGATGCCCCCGACCCCTTCGAACATCGCCTCCACCTGCGGCCAATGCATGATATGCGCGGTGTTGGCGCTGAAAACCCCATCGCAGTGCGAGATCGGCCACGGGGAATCGGCGACATCCAATATCAGCGGGGCTTTCAGATTGGGCAGGTCGGCATCGTCGATCCAGGCGCGGATTCCTTCGTGCCGCTCCGGCAGATCGCTCGTCATCCAGATCGCTTGCGGCAGGCCCGCGGCGAAACGGACCGCGTGTTGACCGGTGCCGCTGCCGATCTCGAGGATATTCGCGGCGTCGGCGAAGATGCGGCGCAGCTCCTTCAAGATCGGCTCTTTGTTTCTCTCGCAGGCGGGGGCGAAGGGTTTGTCCACGGCCATGATCTCTCCATCGAGTCGGGGGCAGCGAAAAAAAAGACGGGATCGGCGCACTGCCCAAGCGCCGATCCGGTATCGTACTTTTCTATGACCGGCGGGTCGACGCTGCGCGTCATCGACATCGAAGGCGATGCGATTTGCGCTTTTCGCGCCCCTCGCCTCGATCCTCTCGGATGGGAACTTTGCTTCTCGAACGTGATTCGGCAACGATGCCCGCGCTTTTCAGCAAACGCAAGAGAGTCCTGATCCTGCTCTTGATGCTGTCGGGTTGGGGGGCGTCGCTCTTTTTCGGATGGGCGGCGCCCGCTGATGTGCAAGCGGCGGATCATCTGGCGGAAGAAGCGAGCGTCGAAAGCCATCTGATTCGCCGGCACGAGCTGCTGGATCGGGCGAGTCGCGCCCTGGCAAGCGCCGATACGACGCTCGACGCTTTGAAAATCCTGCGCACCCAGGTCGATGTCGTGCGCCAAGAAGCGACCCGCGCCGCCGCCCGCGAAGCGAAAGATCTCGCCGCCGTTTTGCAGCAACTCGAGGCCTTGGGCGCCCGACCCGAAGCGGGGTCGGCGCCGGAATCGAAGGCGATCTCCCGTCAACGCCTCGCGCTCGAAGAGCGTCGGGCTGTCGGCGAGGGTCGCATCAAGCAGTTGGATTTGATCCTCGTGCGCGCCGAGCAAATACGGGCGCGGATCGCCTATCGCTTGCGCGCTCAAAGCGCTCGCCAAGTGCTCGAACGCACCCCCTCTCCCTTGTCTTGGGGAGCGTTGCATCGAATCCCGGCGCAGCTGGCGCAAACGATGCGCAAAATGGAACGCGCCTTACGCGAGGAATGGCCGCCGCTGTCGCAAGAGCGGCGCTTCGCCGAGTGGACCGTCCCTTTTCTCGTCTTGATCGTCCTTTTCTTCCTCGCGCTTCGATCCCGCTTTCTCCGCCGCCTTGCCGATCTGCAAAAAACTCGTCTCTATCGACCCGCTTTTCGCATTCGTTTCGCGCTTTATGCGATGGTTGCCCATGGCGGCTCTTTCGCTTTCGCCGCTTCGATCGCGCCGGCGGCGCTCCTCCTCGGCAGCATCGAGCGGGCTTTTATCGGCGATTTCCTCGTCGCCTTGTCGGCGGCGGCGGTGATCGGCGCTTTGGCCAACGGCATCGGGCATGCCGCGTTGGCCCCCGAAGCGGGCGCATGGCGTATCGCCTCCCTCGGCGATGCCGGGGCTCGTTCGCTTCGTCGTCGCATCATGATCCTCGTATGGTCGGCGGCGATCCTCTACGCGATCGAATACCCCTTTTCCCGCAATATCCAAGTGGCGCCGGAACTCGGCGCGCTGGCATCCCTGCTGGCCGATTGCGTGTTGGTCGCCGGACTTTTATCCCTCCTCCCGAGCCGCCTTTGGCGAGTCGAACCCCACCCGCTGCCTGCCGCCGAGGATGCTCTGGGCGTCGCTAGGCCGGCGGCGAGCGCCGAAGCCGATGCGGCGCCTTCGCATTTCCTTCGCCTGCGCGTCGTCGTCGGGGCCCTCGCGATCCCGGTGCCGCCGCTTGCGCTCGCGGGCTTCGATTCCCTGGCGAGCTATCTTGCGATCAACCTCGTCGCCACCGTGGCGATTTCAGGCATCGCGGTCATCGTCTACGGCTTGGTGCGCGAAGCGGTGACAGTGGCGTTGATCGCCCGTCACCTCCCGGATCCGGGCCTGCAGGCAAAAGGAGGGAGGAGCGTTTCGCCGGCTTCGTTGCTCGACGATACCGATACCAGGCTTCGTTTTTGGTTGATGGTGGCCGCCAAATTCCTGCTTTTGACCGCTTTGGCCATCGTTTTGCTGCTGCAATGGGGTGTTTCCCGAGGGGATCTCAAGGAGTGGATACAGATCGCATCGAGCGGCTTCGAATTCGGTTCGCTGCGCCTTTCGGTGCTCGATTTATCGGTCGGAGCGCTGGTATTCGTGGTCTTGCTGGTCTCGACGCGCTGGTTGCAAAGTACGCTCGAACGTCGTTTTTTCCCCCAAACCCGCTTGGCGCCCTCGATACGGCATTCCCTCAAGGTTTCGGTGGGTTATGCCGGCCTTTTCATCGCCACGCTCGCGGCGATTTCGGTGATCGGCATCGATCTTTCGAATATCGCCATCATCGCCGGGGCGCTGTCGGTCGGCATCGGCTTCGGCTTGCAAAATATCGTCAACAATTTCGTCTCCGGGTTGATCTTGCTGATCGAGCGTCCGGTCAAGGCCGGGGATTGGATTCGAGTCGGGGAGCATCAGGGTTTCGTGCAGCGTATCAAGGTGCGGGCCACCGAAATCGAGACCTTCCAGCGCTATTCGGTCATCATCCCCAATGCCGAGCTGCTGTCCTCGTCGGTGATCAACCTGACTTATCGGGATGCGACGGCTCGGGTCGATATCCCCGTCGGGGTCGCCTACGACAGCGATGCGGAGTCGGTGCGAAAGATATTGCTCGAGGCGGCCGCTTCCCATGCCCAAGTGATGCGCCGCCCCGCCCCCTTCGTACTCTTTTGCGATTTCGCGGCGAGTTCGCTCGACTTCGAACTGCGCTGCTTCATCCCCGATGCCCGCAATATCTTTTTCGTGGCGACCGACCTTCGTTTCGACATCCTGCGGCGTTTTCGCGAGCAAGGGATCGAAATTCCCTTTCCCCAGCGGGTCGTTCATATCCAGGATTCGTCGCAGGCGTTGCCGAAGCGGCATTCGCAAGCGCCGGATAACGAAGCCGATAACGGGCCCGATAACGAGCCGGACAGCAAATCGGGCAACTAAGGAGAGCCTTTTCGGATGAAGGATCACGAGCGGGATCTGCGCATGATGCGTTTGGCCCTCGATCTCGCCCGGCGAGGGCTTTGGACCACCGATCCGAATCCGCGGGTCGGATGCGTGATCGCCAAAGGGGATCGGATCGTCGGTCGGGGTTGGCATCGTTTCGCGGGCGAGCCCCATGCCGAAATCCATGCTCTTCGGGATGCGAAGGACGAGGCCAAGGGCGCGTGCGCCTATATCACCCTCGAACCTTGTTGCCATGTCGGGCGTACCGGTCCGTGCACGAAGGCGTTGATCGAGGCCGGGGTGGTGCGGGTGGTCGCGGCGATCGGGGATCCCGATCCGCAGGTCGCCGGCTCCGGCTTCGCCGATCTCGAATCCGCCGGGGTCGAGGTCGAGCGGGGTCTTCTCGAGGAGGAGGCCTTGGCGTTGAACCGGGGGTTTTTCAGCCGCCACCGGCGGGGGCGCCCTTGGCTGCGGTGCAAGATCGCCGCCACCTTGGATGGACGCACCGCCACCGCTGCGGGCGAGAGTCGGTGGATCACCTCCAAGATCGCTCGCCTCGATGTCCACCGTCTGCGCGCCCGCTCCGGCGCGATCCTTAGCGGGATCGGCACCGTGCTTGCGGATAATCCGCGTCTCGATGTGCGTATTCGAAGCCTCGCCGACGACGCTCCGCCACCCGCCGCCGGCGATGCCCGAAGGTCGTCGGCAGGGGAAAACGATCCCGGCGATCCCGGCCAAGACGAGACCCCGCTCGCCCCCCCGATGAAGGTCGTGGTCGATTCGAGCCTTCGCACCCCGCCGGCGGCCAATCTGCTGAAGACCCCCGGCGCGGTGTTGATCGCCGCCGCCGAGGCGATCGAGGGGGATCCGACGCACCGAGCGAGATACGAGGCCTTGGCGGAGGCGGGAGCGGAAATGACCTTCGTGCCCGCCGCGCAAGGCCGCGCCGAGGGTCTTTCGCTCCCGTGGCTGATGCGAGCGCTCGCCCGCCGCGGCGTCAACGAGATCCACAGCGAGTGCGGACCGACCCTCGCCGGTTCCCTGATCGCCGAGGGTTTGGTCGACGAACTCGTGATCTATCTCGCCCCGAGTCTGCTCGGGGACGCTGCCAAAGGGATGTTCGGCCTGCCGGCGATTCGCGGCATGGACGAGCGCATTCCCCTTGCGATCGACGGCGTGCGCATCGTCGGGGGGGATATTCGTATCGATGCGAGCATTCCGGCGGCCGCCGGCGCCGCGCTTGATGGTCGCGAATGAAAGCGCCGCGGCCTTGCGGTCTTTGATCGATTCGAAAGACGAAGGGAGGAGCGAATGTTCACCGGAATCGTGCAAGCGAAGGGTCGTATCGTCGAGCGTATCGAGGTGCGTCGGGCCGAGGATGCCGATGCCTCTTTCGTGATCGCCGTGAGCCTGGATGCCGATGGTTTCGGCGATTCATCGGGTGATTCCTCAGGCGATTCATCGGCCGGGGATCGTTTCCGCCCGGGCACTTTGGCGATCGGGGATTCCGTTTGCGTCGGCGGGGTATGCCTGACGGCCACCGAAGTGCAGGCGGATTCCTTTCGTGTCGATGTTTCGGGCGAGACGCTTCGGTTGACGACCCTCGCCGATTGGAAGGCGGGGCGAAGCGTCAACTTGGAAGCGGCGCTGACGGCTTCGAGTGCGCTCGGGGGGCATTTGGTGTCGGGGCATGTCGACGGCATCGGCGAGGTGCGCGCCCGGCAAGAAGACGCCCGTTCGCTGCGCCTCGATATCGCCCTTCCCGGCGCCCTCGGCCGCTATGCGGCGGTCAAGGGATCGATCTGCGTCGACGGGGTCAGCCTGACCATCAATACCCTTGGGGATATCGAAGCGGAAGGATCGAAGGAAAAACAGACCCTCGTCTCGGTGAATCTCATTCCCCATACCAGCAATACGACGACTTTGGGGGCGCTGCGGACGGGGGATGCAATCAATGTGGAGGTGGATACGATCGCTCGCTATGTCGAGCGGCTGCTTTTTTTCGACAGGCATCGATGAGTCGCGCTCGGGCTTCGAAAAAGGGTCGGTATTTTCCCAAAGACGCTCGTCGATCGGCCCTCGAAAGGCGATCGAATATCGTCTTCGGGCGCTTCGAGCATGGCCGGATTTCGGCGTCTCGACTCATAACCAAGTATGATCGCCGGATCGATCCGAGCCCGAGAGATCGAAAAGCGGGCGGCGGTCGGTAGCGGTCGGTAGCGAGTGGGCGATCTCGATGCCGCTTCCTCGGCTTTTGAAACGGCCGGACGCGATATCGAATCGAAAGCCGATATCATCGACGATCGCTTCGTCTTTCCAAGAGCGAGCGGCCAAGAGCGAGCGGCCAAGAATGAGCGGCCCAGAGTGCGCTGTTTTCCCGCGCATTTCGCATCGGCCTTGCGCATCGGCCTTGAGGATCGGCCTTGCGACGAACGAGAACCCTCGGGCGCCCCGGATCGAAGGACGAGCCCTCTTTCGCTTTTTCGCCGACGCCCGCCTTTTTGACAGTTGACAGAGCCTTTTTTCGATGCCCTTCGATTGTGCCGCCGACCTCATCGCCGAATTCGAAAAAGGCAAGATGGTGGTCCTCGTCGACGACGAGGATCGCGAGAACGAAGGCGATTTGGTCATGCCCGCGGTCCATGTCACTGCCGAGGCGATCAATTTCATGAGCCGCTACGGGCGCGGCCTGATTTGCTTGCCGATGACCCGCAAGCGTTGCGATCAAATCGGTCTGCGGCCGATGGTCGGCGACAATCGGGAAGCCCAGCATACGCAGTTCACCGTGTCGATCGATGCCGCCGCCGGCATCTCCACCGGTATTTCGGCCGCCGACCGCGCCACCACCGTCTTGGCGGCGATTCGCCCCGATGCCTCGGCCTCCGATTTTGTCCAGCCAGGTCATGTCTTCCCGCTGATCGCGATGCCCGGCGGCGTGCTGACCCGTGCCGGACATACCGAAGCCGGCTGCGATCTCGCCCGCTTGGCCGGTTTGGAGCCCGCGGCGGTCATCGTCGAAATCCTCAACGAGGACGGGACGATGGCGCGCCGCCCGGATCTGGAAAAATTCGCTCAAGACCACGGTCTCAAAATCGGGGCCATCGCCGATCTCATCGAATATCGGATGCTCAATGAAAAGACCGTCAAACGAGCGGGGGAATGCGCCTTGCCCACCGAATTCGGCGATTTCCGCCTCGTTTCCTATCGCAGCGATATCGATGACCGCGTCCATTTCGCCCTCGTTTGCGGGGAGATCGACTCCGAGAATCCGACCCTGACTCGGGTGCATGTGCATGATCCTTTGAGCGATTTGACCGCCGGTCTTCGCGATGCCGGTTGGCCGATCCGCGATGCCTTGCGTCGGGTGAGCGAAGAGGGCGCCGGGGTGGTGGTGGTATTGCGCCCCTTCGAATCCGAAGAGAATATGGCCGCGAGGATCGATGCTTGGCGGCGAGAGGATGCGGGAGAGACGGGGCCCGCCCACGACTCCGGTCCGAATCTTCGGACCTTCGGGCTCGGGGCGCAGATCCTCGCGGATTTGGGGGTGCGCCGGATGCGGGTGTTGAGCGCACCCAAGCGTATTCATGGTCTATCGGGCTTCGGCCTTGAAGTCGTCGAATATATCAGCTGATCCGAGGCTCGATTCCAAGGCTCGACTCCGAGGGGAAAGAAGGGCCTCGAAGCCCGAAGATCCTCGTCTTTTTTCGCATCGCCTTGAATCGGAGACGCCGTCATGGCCCGCAACGATCTCGATGAGTCCGAGTCGCGTATCGAAGATGCGCTCGATATCGAAGGGGCGAGGATCGGGATCGTCGCTGCGAGGTATAACGATCAGATCGTTTCTCTTCTGCTCGAATCCGCAAGACAGACCCTCGTTCGACATTTATCGATATCCGATGTCGATATCCCCGTCGTGCGGGTGCCCGGGGCCTTCGAGTTGCCATTGGCCGCTCGCCGGCTCGCGCTATCGCACGCTCTGCAAGCGGTGATCGCTTTGGGGGTGGTGATCCGAGGCGATACCCCCCATTTCGATTATGTTTGCACCCAAGCGGCGCATGGAATTCAAGCCATTTCCTTGGAGCTCGATATCCCCGTCGCTTTCGGGGTGCTGACCTGCGATACCCTCGAGCAAGCCAGGGCGCGGGCGAAAGGGACGGGCGGCGACAAGGGAAGGGAAGCGGCCCTCGTCGCGCTCGAGATGGTCTCCCTTTGGCGCGCACTTGGCGTCGATTCGCCTTCGCTCTAGGGCTTTGGAAAGCGGGGGTTTGGAAAGAGGGA
Organism: Gammaproteobacteria bacterium; assembly: GCA_965220535.1. Taxonomy (GTDB): domain Bacteria; phylum Pseudomonadota; class Gammaproteobacteria; order HK1; family HK1; genus HK1. The sequence goes on from OZ244833.1 coordinate 3,062,162, forward strand.
CTTGGAAAGCCTTTTCGGCTTCGCTCGTCGCGTTCTCGAAAAAACGCGACGAGCGCCCACCTGCTCCCTTTTCTTCACAAGCGCATCCTCATGGCCGCTCTCAATATTCGCCGTCGCACCCGTCAAGTGGCCTTGCAGGCGCTTTACCAATGGCAGATGACGGAACAGCCCATCGGCGATATCCGCGGTCAATTTCAGCAAAGAATGAAAAGAAGGCATGCGAGGAAGATCGATCCCGATTTTTTTCGCGAACTCCTGCTCGGGGTCAGCCGGGAAATCGAGCAGATCGACGCGCTGCTCGCCCCCGTGACCGATTGGCCGCTCGCCGAGCTGGATCCGGTGGAACGCGCGATCTTGCGCCTTGCGGCTTTCGAACTGCGCTCGCATCCGGGCACCCCTTGGCGAACGGTGATCGACGAGGCGGTGAATCTCGCCCTCGTCTTCGGGGGCGAGCAGAGCCATCTCTTCGTCAACGGGGTTCTCGACAAACTCGCGCGCCGGCTTCGACCGATGGATTGAAGCCAAGGCTCGGGATCGATGCTCGTCGTCGCCGACGGGATCGAGCGATCGATCTCGATAGGCCGAGGCTCGCTCGTCGAAGCCGATCGTCGCATCGAAAAGGAGATCCGGAAAAGGAAATCCGGAAAAGGAAACCCCAATGGCTTGTCGCGATCTTGGGGAGGGTCTCGGGGATGGAGGAAACGCTTCCGGCGTCGATTGCGTGGTCGCTGTCGACACCCTCAACGAAGGAATCCATTTCCCCGAACGAGATGCATCGCGGCCGCCGGCGGGAGTGCCCTCGGCGCAAGATCTGGGATATAAATCCCTCGCCGTCAACTTGAGCGATCTCGCGGCGATGGGGGCGGAGCCGGTAGGGGCTCGGGCCGTGGTGTTCTTTCCCTCGTCGGCGGGGTCGGCCTTGGTCGGTGCCTCGGCCGGTGTCTCGGCCGGTGTCTCGGCCGGTGTCTCGGATCCGGGGGGGCTCGATCCGAAGGCATGGACCGAGGCTTTTCGCGAGGGCTTCGACGCCCTCGCCGAGGCTTGCGGTTTGGGGGAGAAAGATATCGAATTCCGGCCCTTCGCCCGCGCGGCGTCGACGCCCGAAGGATCGCTCGCCGAGGGCATTTCGATCACCGTCAATGTGCACGGACACTGTCCCCAAGGGGCGGCGCTGACCCGTCGGGGGGCGCGTCCCGGCGATCGAATTTTCGTCTCCGGTACCTTGGGCGATGCCGGCGGGGGGCTGCAGATCGCCTTGGGGGGAAGCGGCTTCGATCCCGCCTCCGGCCCGCTCCTTGCGCGTCTTCACCGACCCTCCCCGCGTCTTGCACTCGGGCGGGCGCTGCGGGGTTCGGCCACCGCCGCCATCGATATATCCGACGGACTATGCCAAGACTTGGGTCATATCCTCGCGGCCGGCGGGGTCGGAGCTCGGATCGATGAACGAAGGCTACCCCTTTCATCCGCGTTGGAAGCAGCGGTCGGGCTCGATGCCGCGCGGCGTCTGGCCCTCGAGGCGGGAGACGATTACGAACTGCTCTTTACCCTTCCGCAGGCCTTCGATCCGACGCTCTTGCCGGGGCTTTCGATGCCGAAACCCTCTATCGCCGGGGTGCCGGTCAGCGAAATAGGGAGCATCGAGGCCGCTTCCGGTTTGCGTATCATCGGCGACGAGGGGCGGATCCTTGCGCCCTTCGCCGGTTATCGGCATTTCGCAGAGCGCCGCACTTGAATCCTCGCTTTCCCGGCGGCGCCGGCGATCAGCCTCGATGCGTTTTTTCAGATGCGTTTTTTCAAAGGTACCCGATGGCCGCGCTCGACCGCCCCCGTCCCCGTACCGCCTTGCACTGGCTCGCTTTCGGCGGCGGGGCGGGGCTTTCGCCTTTTGCCCCGGGCACCGCAGGGACCCTCGTCGCGATTCCGATCTATTTGGCGATCGCCGCTTGGCCGCTCCCTTTCTATCTCGGATTCGTGGCGGCGCTGGCGCTCGTCGGGATCGTCGTCTGCGGGCGTACCGCGCGCGATCTCGGGGTTCCGGATCATCCGGGGATCGTCCTCGACGAGATCGCGGGCTTTCTCTTGGCGATGAGCGCCTTGCCTGCGAGCGTCGGTTGGATCGCCGCCGCCTTCGTGGTCTTTCGCCTCCTCGATATCTTCAAACCCTGGCCGATCTCGTCGGCGGATCGCCGCGTCAAGGGGGGAACGGGGGTGATGCTCGACGATTTGCTGGCGGGGGCGATGGCATGTGCTGCGCTCCATGCGCTGCGTCTTCTTTTCTTCGAGGTCTGAGCCCTCTTTCGAATCCTCGTGGCGGCGGTCGTTTTTTCGATCGGGTCTTCGAGGCGAGAAGGGGCGAAGCGATTCGGGGCGGGGCTTTCGACGAATGGACGAATTCGACATCATCGCCCGTTTTTTCAAAGGACGCACCCCCTCCCGATCCGATACCGGGCTCGGGATCGGGGACGATGCGGCGATCCTCGCCACCGGCGGACGGCGTTTGGTCTCCGCCGTGGCGGTGCAGCGACCGACGTTTGCGATCAAAAGCGATCCCCGCTTGGAGGGATTCGAAGACGAGGGTGCGGAGAGCGCTCGCGCGATCCTCGCTCGAGCTTTGCTCGATCTTGCGCTTCGTCGTATCCCCCCGCGGTGGGTGACCTTGGCGTTGAGTCTCGAACGCATCGACGGGGATCCGACCCTTCGTTGGCTTTCGTCCTTCGCCCGCGGCGTCGAGGAGATTTGCCGCTCCTGCGAAGTGGAGTTGATCGGAGGGGATACCACTCGGGGGGCGAATCGGATCGTGGTTTTCGCGCTCGGTCTTTCCTCGCAGCCCTCGCCTTCGTCGAAGCCTTCGTCGAAGCCCTCGTCGAAGCCCTCGGCGGGGGCATCGACACTGCCGGAGACGCCAGTGGCACAAGAGAAGGCCTCGCGGGCTGCGGGCAAGGAGTGCGAGGGCCTCGCCTTGCGACCCTCGGGCGATCTGCTTCGTCTGCGCTTCGCCCGTTTTTCTTCGGCGGCGGTGTCGGATTTGATCGCCCTGCTTCGTTCGCCCGTCGCCGCTCGTTTCGGCCCCGGCGTCTTGCGTTCGATCGACGATCCGATCGACGATCCGAAAGCCGCCGGGGGCGAGGGAGACTTTGTCGCGTCGATCGACATTCGAAGCGACGGCGAGGGTTCGAAGGCGCTGCGTTCCTATGCCGCACGACATCCGCAGGCGGTCGATTTGCGATGATACTTTCGCTCGTTCCTCGACCCTCGCCGCCACCGCGCAGCGAAGAGGAGTTGATGGCGCGGGCCGACGCGTTGGCCGGTCGCTTATTGGGCGAGGTGGCGCAAGAATATTCGCTGATGCCCCCGACGGATATTCGTTTGAACAAGGGCTGGATCGGGGTCCTCTTCGAGCATGTCTTGGGCGCCGGCGCGGCCTCGAAGCCCGAGCCGGATTTTCCCCTGATCGCGGTGGAGCTCAAAACCATCCCCGTCGGAAGCGCCGGTCGGCCCTTGGAATCCACCTTCGTTTGCACCGTCCCCTTGGCCGGGGATATCGCTCCCGACTGGCGGCGGTCCAATATCTATCGCAAGCTCGCGCGGGTGCTGTGGATGCCCTTCGAAGGGGAGCGCTCGATCCCGTTGACCGAGCGTCGCATCGGTTCCCCTTTGCTATGGAGCCCTTCGGAGCGCGAGGAGGCGCTTTTGGAGCGGGATTGGGGGATGTTGATGGATCGGGTGATCTCCGGGCAAGTCGAAGGGATCAGTGGGCGCGAGGGCGAATTCCTGCAAATCCGACCCAAGGCGGCCAGCGCCGGCGCTCGCCGCTCGGCCATCGGGGTCGAGGGTGAACGCGAGATGATTTTGCCGCGGGGGTTTTATTTGCGGCCTTCGTTCACCGCCGCGCTGTTGGCGAAGTATTACTCTTGAAGGGAAGGCGAGGAATTCCCCTTCCCTTCGAATGCGGCGGGCACCATCGACTCGGCGTCGGCCGGCGCCATCGAAAAGACCGACGAGCCCGCGCGCCTTCGGGGGATAAAAGCATCTTGTCTTGCGGATGCCGGCCGGTTTTGCAAAGGATGGGATACGAGAAGCCGATGAGCGCGATTGTCGATGCCGGCCATCCCTTTCGGGATCCATCCCTCGCTCGAGGCGCCGCGGTCTCGGCGATAGTCGTCCCGGCGGTGAAGTCGCCGATCCTGATTCTCCGATCGTCTTGCGAGAATCGTCTTTCGACAATCGCCTCCTCGAAGCGGATCGGCCGCCGAGCGCCGGCACTCGGCTTTCGCGGTCCCGATCGACGGAGCCGATTCTCGTGATCTCGACCCTTCGGGGTGCATCGACCGGCATCCCTCGATGAGCGACCGACCGACCCCCGCCGACTCGTTGGCCGCTCTTTCCCGACAGAGCCGCTCGCGCAAAGCGTTGGTCTTGGTCACCGTTTCGCTGTGCACGACCCTCTACGCGGTCACCGTCACCATCGTCAATATCGCGTTGCCCCAGCTGCAAGGGGCGTTGTCCGCGACCCCGGATCAGATTTCTTGGGTGGTTACCTTGAATGTGGTGGCGACCGCGGTCGCGACCCCCCTGACCGGTTGGCTGGTCGCCAAACTCGGCCAGCGGCGGCTGATGCTGATCGCGGTCGCGGGTTTTGCCTTGACTTCCTTTTTTTGCGCGCTGGCCGAGACCCTCGAAATCCTTATCCTGTGGCGAGTGGGGCAAGGGATTTTCGGCGCCCCGATCGTGCCTCTTTCGCAGGCCATTTTGCTGGCGACATACCCCGGCCGCGATCGAGCGATGGCCCAGGGCTTCTTCGGCATGGCGGTGATCTTCGGGCCCGCCGTCGCTCCCGCCATCGGCGGTTGGCTCGCCGAGGCCTACGATTGGCGTTGGATCTTTTTCCTGATCGTCCCTTTTTGCGTCGCCGCTTTTTCGCTCTCCTTCGCTTTCATACGCGAGGGAGGAAGGGATACCGATCCGAAACTGGACTGGACGGGTTTTCTCACCCTGTCCGTCGCCATCGTCTGTTTGCAGCTGCTGATCGATCAAGGCCAGAGATACGACTGGTTCGAATCCGAGCGCATCTTGCTTTATACGGGCTCGATGCTGCTCTTCTTCTATCTCTTTGCGGTGCATACCGCGACCGCTCGCGATCCCTTCGTCAATCCGACACTGTTCACCGACCGCAATTACGTCGTCGGTTTGATCCTGGTATTCATCTACGGGATGCTGAACTTCACCCCGATCATGCTCTTGCCCCCGATGCTGCAAGGCCTGAAGGGCTATCCGGATTCGCTGATCGGCATTTTGGTCGGGATGCGGGGCTTCGGGATGGTGATCGGCTTTTTTCTTGCCGGAAGACTAGGCGCGGTGGACCCCCGGATCAGTTTGTCGATCGGGACCCTTCTGACCGGCATCAGCGGGTTGATGATGGCGACTTTCGAGTTCAACGTGCCGCCTTCGCAGATCGCGGTCGCCGGGGTGATCCAAGGCATCGGCGGCGGGTTGATGTGGGTGCCGCTGACCGTGGTGTGTTTCGCGACGCTGCCCTCTCGATTGCTTTCCGACGGCTCGGCGATATTCCACCTTCTGCGTAATTTCGGCACCAGTCTTTTTATATCGCTCAGCGTGATGACCGTCGTGCGCAGCGCTCAGATCAACTACTCGGGGTTGAGCGAAAGGGTCGGTCCTTTCAACGAGGCGCTGCGCCTTTCTTCCATCAGCGGGGCGTGGACGATCGACAACGCCCCGGGGCTGTTCGGATTGAGCGGCGAGATCGAGCGTCAGTCGTCGATGATCGGCTACGAAAACGCCTTCCTGCTCTATGCAATAGTTTGTTTTTCGACCCTGCCGCTGCTTCTTTTCGTGCGCATTCGAAGGCGTTGACGCTGTTGCGATATCGTCTCGTTTCCATCGCCCCTTCGTTTTGTCTTCGACCGACCGGCATCGGCCTTCGCCGGGCAAAGGGGGAAGGCGAGGGCCGCTTTTCGGCGGTTATCGGCGCTCCTCGCTCATTCCTTCCGCGGGCTTCGAATTTTGGGCATCACCTCCTCGGCGAAACGCTGCATGCTGTCCAAGGATCGTTCGAGATCGGCGCGTTGGAAGTTCAGCAGCGTTTGCCCCACGCCGATTTCCCCCAAATGTCCGATATCGTCGATGATCGCCTCCGAGCCCCCGGTCAGCAGATGGTGCTTGCCCTCCACCTTGGCTTCCGGCCGGGTGTCGTCGTAGAGATTGGCCCAGACGGCGATGCCGATCGACGCCGGATCGCGGCCGTGTTTTTCCGCCAGAGCATGCAGTTCGGATACGCCGTCGCGAAAGCGATCCACGGTATCGAGGGGGTGGCGCGGATTGGTGTGGATCGGGAACCAAGCGTCTCCGAAACGCACGGTGCGCAGCTTGGCGGCTTTGCTTTCTCCGCCGATCCAGATCGGCACGCCGGGGCGCTGCACCGGTTTCGGCGAGAAGGTGATATTCGAAAAACGAAAATGCTCGCCTTCGAATGCCGGGGCATCCTCCCGCCACAGGATCTTGCAGGCTTGGATGATTTCGTCGCTGACCCGGCCCCGAGCGGCGAAGGGCGGGGCCTGTATCGCCTCGAACTCCTCCTCCATCCATCCGGCGCCGACCCCGAAGGTGAAGCGTCCGCCGCAGAGTCGATCGATGGTGGCGATCATCTTGGCGGTTTCGATGGCTCCGCGATGGGGGGCGACGGTTACCGAACTCAGCAGCCGGGCGCGGCTTGTGATCGCCGCGAGGAAGGAGAGCAGGGTGAATTGTTCGAGACAATCCCCGCCCGCCGCTCCCGGGAAGGTCCCGGAGGCGGAATAGGGGTAGCGGGAATCGATGGATCGCGGGACGATCAGGTGATCGGAGACCGAAAGCCAAGAAAATCCCAGATCCTCGGCCTTGCGAGCGATGGCCTCGATAGACGATCGTTCGGCCAGCGGGCCCCGAGTCGGAATGCCGAGTCCGTATTCCATGGCAGCGCTCCTTTTGAAAAAGGCCGGAGGTGGCGGTCGATTCGGATCGCGAATCGACTCGTCGCTCGACTCGTCGCTCGGTTCGTCGATCCCCGATCGCGTCTCGATCGAGTCTTGGCGGGCGATGGTTTCGGTCAAGTGGTTTCGGTCAAGTGGTTTCGGTCAGATAGTTTCGGTCAAGGTCATCGCCGGAGACGAGATGGTATTGCGTTTTCGCAAGTCTCGGTTCGCCGCCATGTCAATCCCCCCATCCTATCGCGCACTCTTTGTCGAGGAAAGTGCGAAGATCGCGATTCGATTCAGATAGGCCGATTCAGACAGGCCGATTCAGATAGGCAAGCGAGGATCCTGCCGATGGACAACGAGGGACCGAAGGGTCGGATCGAGGGAGTGCTCTTCGATTGCGACGGGGTGTTGGTGGATAGCGAGAGCGTCGCGATCGAATGCCTCGTCGAAAGCGCGGCCGGATTGGGCGCGATTTACGACTTCGAGGAGGCGCGGCGGATATTCACCGGGGCTCGAATGGCCGATAGCGTGCGCGATATCGAAAGGCGGGCGGGGCGGGCCGTGCCCGTCGGTTTCGAGGATGATTTGCGCTCGCAGATGGCGCGCAAATTCGAAGGGGGTTTGGAAGCGATGCCCGGGGCCGGCGCTTTGCTCGCTTCGATGACCCTGCCTTTTTGCGTGGCCTCCAACGGCCCGCGGGCGAAGATGGAGCTGACCTTGAGGGTGACCGGCTTGATCGACTATATGGAGGACCGCATCGTCAGCGCCTACGAGGTCGGGGTTTGGAAGCCGGACCCCGCCCTCTTTTTGCATGCCGCGAGGCATATCGGCGTGGAGCCCGAGCGGTGCGCGGTGGTCGAAGACAGCGATTACGGAATCGAAGCCGGGGTGAATGCCGGGATGCAGGTCTTCGCCTTGGTCGATGCCGCGAAAGCGACGAGCCTTCCGCAAGGGGTGATCGCGGTGGACTCTTTATCCGACCTGCACGCCTTTTTCTCATGCTGAGCGATGCCGAGCTGCGTTTCGTGGAATCGATGCCGGTCGCTCGGTTGGCCACCACGGGGGCGGACGGGGCTCCCCATCTGGTTCCGATCTGCCATGCATTGGCGGGCGGCAATCTCTATACCACCGTCGATCGCAAGCCGAAGCGCTTCTTGCCCGTGGACGAGCGCGCGGCGGAAAAACGAAGACCGCTCGCCCTCGAACGCCTGCGCAATATCGCCGCCAATCCGCAAGCGGCGATCCTCGTCGATCGTTATGACGACGATTGGTCGCAACTCGCTTGGGTGATGCTGCGCGGGCGAGCGGAGATCCTGAACGAGGGGGAGGAGCACGATCTCGCCCAAGCCTTGTTGCGTCGACGCTATCCTCGCTATCGCCTGATGTCGATCGACGATCTGCCGGTCATCGTCCTGCGCATCGAGCGCGTGAATTCTTGGGGGGCGATCGAGAATATCGAGCCCATGCCCGAGCCCTTGCCCGAGCCCATGCCCGAGCCCTTGTCCGAGCCCATGCCCGAGCCCTTGTCCGAGCCCATGCCCGAGCCCTTGTCCGAGCCCATGCCCGAGCCCGAAGGGTGAAGGGACGATCCCCCTTTCGCCCGAATCGCCCGAGCCGATCGTCGAATCCCGATCGTCGAATCCCGATTGTCGAATCCCGATCGTCGAATCCCGATCGTCGAACCCTTTCGAGCCCATCGAGATGCCTGTCGATATCCATGCCGTGGTGCCGATCAAGCGGAGCGCACAGGCGAAGAGGCGTTTGGCGGGGGTTTTGGATCCCCACGCTCGCATCGCCCTGTGTCGGGCGATGCTCGATGATTTGCTGGTTCAATTGACGAAGGCGAGGGGGCTTACGAGCATTTCGCTCGTCGCTTGCGAAGACGAGGCCGTCGAACTCGCCGGTCGCTACGTGGTGGATTATTTGGTGGAGCCGGATAATCAAGGCCACGATGCCGCGGTCGCCTTCGCGGCGCGGACCTTGGCGGAGCGGGGAGCGGGATGCATGCTGCAACTCCCCGGCGATATTCCGGGGGTGCAGGTCGAGGAGATCGAGCGGTTGATCTTCTCCCACCTCTCGGCGCCTTCGTTCACCATCGCTCCCTCGCACGACTGGCGGGGGTCGAATGCGATTTTATGTTCTCCCCCCGATCTGCTCTCGCTGCGCTTCGGGGATGACAGTTTTCGCGCCCATCTGGACCGAGCCCGAGCGTCGGGTATCGAGCCGATGGTGGTCGAAGCGCCGGGGATCGCCCGCGATATCGATACCCTTGAGGATATCCGCGCTTTTCTTGCGACCCCCTCCGATACCCGCACCTATCACTTTCTCTCCAGTCAAAGTTTTTCGAAATCCGGCTTTTCGAAATCCGGCTTTTCGAACCCCGGCGAGCGGGCCTAGCCGAAACGCGCCCGCAACAGCGGCAATACCCGCTCGGCATAGAGATCGATGAAGCGATGCTGGTCCGCTCCCGGGGCGTGAAAGACCAAGTGGCGGAAACCCTGCTCGATCATCGGGGCGATGCGCTCGACCTGTTCGTGGGGATCGTCGGAGACGATCCATCGGCTCGCGGCGCGTTCCGCCGGCAGCGTATCGGCAAGACGCTCCATCTCGATCGGATCGTCGATATGGATTTTCTCCGCCGCCGAAAGAGCCAACGCCGCCCAATGCCGAGTGTCCTCGATCGCCCGCGCTCGATCGCTATCGAAGGAGACCTTCATCTCGATCGTCATATCGAGGCTTTCCGGGGCCCGGCCGGCTTTTGCGATGCCCTCGCGAACCGCGGGCAACAAGGTATCGGAATAAAGCGAGGGATCCTTGCCGCTGGTGCAGATGAAGCCATCCGCCACGCGGCCCGCGAGCCTGGCCACGATCGCCCCGGCGGCGGCGATATACAAGGGGATCGGCTCTTCCGGGCGGTCGTAGACGGTTGCCTTCTCGGTTCGGTAATACTCCCCTTCGTGGCTGACTCGCTCTTCGCTCCACAGCCTTCGCATCAGCAAGGCGGCTTCTTTGAGGCGGTGGAATCGCTCGCGGAATTCCGGCCAGCGGCAGCCGATGGCGGGGACCTCGTTGATGGATTCGCCGCTGCCGATCCCGAGCATCACTCGTTTGGGGTACATCGCCCCCAAGGTGCCCATGGCCTGGGCGACGATGGCCGGGTGATAACGGAAAGTCGGAGTGACCACGCTGGTGCCGATAACGACCCGGGAGGTGCGCTCTCCGAGGGCCCCGAGCCAAGCGAAGGAATAGGGGGCATGACCGTCGCTGTGTCGCCAAGGCTGGAAATGATCGCTGACCAAAACCGAGTCGAAGCCCGCGCGTTCGGCGTGCACCGAGAATTCCAGCAGTTCGCGCGGCCCGAACTGCTCCGCCGATGCCTTGTATCCCAATCTCAACATGATGCCAATCTCAACATGGAGCGTTCCCCGTCGCTATCGTTCATCGGCCTTCGCTGCGCTCGATGCCGCGGCCGCCGCATCCGCGAAGAGTATCGAACGGCGGCGCTCGATGCGTCCGGCGGGAATGGTCGGATCGCCGGCCCGCAGCCGGCTCAGCATCGCGCTTTTTCGTTCTCCGCCAACGAGCCATAGCCTTTGTCGGGCGCGGTCGATGAGCCCGGCGCTCAAAGTCATGCGGCGATATCCGCGATAGATTCCGGTGAGCGAAACCGCTTGTTTCGGCGGCTCCTCTCCCGGCAGCAAAGAGGCGGTATGGCCGTCCTCGCCCAAGCCGAGCTGCACGAGGTCGAGCCTTCCCTCGCGGCAGTGGCGCCCGATAAGGCGCGCGTAATCTTCGCACGCCCTTTCGGGATCCTCGTCGTCGACCGGCATCGGATGCAGCCGCGACGCGGGCAAGGGGCTGCGCCGCAAAATCTCTTCGAGTCGGGTGGCGTTGCGGGCGGGATCTCCTTTCGGCGCCAAGCGTTCGTCCACCTGAAAGATCCGTAGCGCGGACCATGGAATATCCTTCGCGAGCAGATATTCCAGCATCGCCCAAGGGGTGTTTCCTCCGCTTAGCGCGAGGCAGAAGCGTCGATGTTTGTTTACGATGCGTATGGCCCCTTCGGCGATCTCGGCGGCGGCGGCGGCCGCGGTCTTTTCGGCGGATGGGTGAATCTCGATTTGCATATCGGTAAATTATGTCCTCGTCGCGAAGGCCGGCGGATTTTTTCGCCCGCAAGGTCGGTCGCTTTTGCAAAATCCCCTCGTTGCCGATACGAGGATCGACAGTCGGAGGGTCGGCGGTCGAAGGCGCTCGAAACCATGATCGATACGAAAGGGGGGAGGGTAGCGTTGATTCGCCGAATGATCGACAGGAGTCTGATCAAAGGCCGCCTGGGTGCGTCGCAAGCCTTGGCGCTTGCCGATTTCTTTGCCGACGGGAGCGGGCTTCGGTGCGCCCCGCGCTCTCAAGGCTCGATGGCCGATGGCGAACTCCCGGAGGCGCTGAGCCTGTTGATGGAGGCCGCTTGCGAACTGCGGACGCGACGCAGCGGCGACCGGATCCGCTATTCCCCCAAAGTCTTCCTTCCCTTGACCCGTTTGTGTCGCGACGTTTGTCACTACTGCACCTTCGCCGCGACCCCTTCCAAACTCCATGCCCCCTATCTGCCTTTGGAAGAGGCGATCGATATCGCTCGCCAAGGGGCTCGGGTCGGCTGTACCGAGGCCCTTTTCACCTTGGGGGATCGGCCGGAACTTCGTTATCGAGCGGCGCGCGAGGCGCTCGAGAAGATGGGTTTCGATTCCACGATCGACTATCTCGTGCATGCGGCAAGGCGAGTGCACGAGGAAAGCGGCCTTCTCCCCCATGTCAATCCCGGCTTGATGGACGACGAAGCGCTTGCGCGCTTGCGCGAGGTCTGCGTTTCCGCGGGATTGATGCTGGAATCGTCGTCGACGCGTCTTTGCGAAAAGGGCGGGCCGCATTACGGCTCGCCGGACAAGCATCCCGCGCGGCGTCTCGATGTCTTGGAAAGGGCGGGGAGGATGGCGCTGCCCTTCACCACCGGCATCCTTATCGGCATCGGCGAGACTCGCCGGGAGCGTATCGAATCCCTGCTGGCGATTCGCGAGATCGACGATCGCTACGGTCATATACAAGAAGTGATCGTGCAGAACTTTCGCGCCAAAGCGGGCACGCCGATGGCCGCCGCCGCCGAGCCCTCGTTGGCGGATCATTTATGGACCATCGCGATGGCCCGCCTCGTCTTCGGGCCGCGGATCAGCGTGCAGGCGCCGCCGAATCTTCGCCCCGGGCTTTTGTCCCGTTTGCTGGCCGCCGGACTCGACGATTGGGGGGGCGTTTCTCCGCTGACCCCGGATCATGTCAACCCCGAGCGGCCTTGGCCGCAGCTTTCGACCCTCGAGCGCATCACCGAGCAGGCGGGTCGTTCCTTGGTCCCCCGCCTTGCCCTGCACCCCGAGTACGTGCGCGAGCCCGAGCGTTGGATCCACAGCGCGATGCGTCCGGCGGTGCTGGCGTCGAGCGACGGCGAGGGCTTCGGGCGCGAAGCGCCATGGTATGCGGGCTCCGCCGAATACCCCCCGCCGACATTTCCCGCTGCGGGCATCGCCGCTCGCCGCTCGCCGCAACTCGACGGGGTGTTGTCCCGCGCGGATGCCGGGGAAGCCTTGGGGGAAGAGGATATCGTCGCCCTTTTCGCCGTCCGCGGGGGGCAGGTCAAGGCGGTTTGCGAGGCCGCGGATCGGCGGCGCCGCGAACGATGCGGCGACGAAGTGGGCTATGTGGTCAATCGCAATATCAACTACACCAATATCTGCACGTTCAAATGTCGCTTCTGCGCTTTTTCCAAGGGATCGTCGAAGACGAGCTCCCGCGGCGCTCCTTACGATCTCGATCTGCCGGAGATCGCCCGCCGCACCCGCGAGGCTTGGGCGCGAGGGGCGAGCGAGATCTGCCTGCAAGGCGGCATCCATCCCGGTTATACCGGCGAGACTTACCTCGCGATCTGCCGTACCGTCGCCGAGGCCGCGCCCGGGGTGCATATCCACGCTTTTTCCCCCTTGGAGGTTTGGCAGGGGGCGCATAGTTCGGGTCTGGATTTGCCGGAATACCTCGAAGGGCTGCGAGCGGCGGGTTTGGGATCCCTGCCCGGCACCGCGGCCGAGGTGCTCGACGACGAGGTGCGCGAGCGGATCTGCCCCGACAAGATCCGCACCGCGCAGTGGCTCGAAGTGATGAGCGTCGCCCATCGTATCGGTTTGCGCACCACGGCGACGGTCATGTTCGGTCATCTGGAGCGTTATCGCCATTGGGCGCGGCATCTGCTCCGCTTGCGGGCTCTGGCGGCTCGCAGCCGCGGCTTCACGGAATTCGTTCCCCTTCCTTTTGTCCACGCGCAGTCCCCGCTCTTCCTGCGCGGCGAAGCGCGACGCGGCCCGACTTGGCGCGAGGCGATATTGATGCATGCGGTGGCCCGTTTGGTCCTCGATCCCCATATCGTCAATATCCAAGCCTCTTGGGTGAAACTCGGCCCCGAGGGGATGGCGCAGGCCTTGGCCGCGGGGGCCAACGATGCCGGGGGGACGCTGATGAACGAGTCGATCACCCGCGCCGCCGGGGCCGACTTCGGCCAGGAAATGCCGCCGGAGCGTATGGAGTCGATCATCCGCGCCGCCGGTCGCATTCCCTTCCAACGCACGACCCGCTATGGGCGCGCTCCCGCGGCGCAGCGAAAGCGCTCTTTCGCGGCCCCCGCCTTGGTCGAGCCGATCTTCACGCCGTCTTCGCTTTTGCGTTCGTCCTCACAGGCGGGGTCTTGTCCTTCGAGCGAAGCGAGGCATGGCTGCGGATGACTTCGGATCCTCGTTTCGTATCGAGATATCGTCAGCGTCTTTCGGGGCGTTTTTCGGGGCGCCTTTCGGCCGCGGCGGTCGATAGCGTCGTCCCTTCGTGCGCTGTCGCCGAGGATCGAGCGATACGATCGCCCGGATATTCGACCTTTTTCTTCCGGCATTGAGCAAAACGCTCCCCGAACTCGTTTTGACCCCCTTGGAGGGGATTCCGCTCGTGCGCGCGGGGGACGATCTCGGGCTTTTGATCGCCCGCGCCATCGACGCGGCGGAGATCCTCCCCGCCGCCGGAGACGTGATCGCGCTTAGCCAGAAGATCGTCTCCAAGGCCGAGGGGAGGCAGGTGCGTTTGGCGGATATTCGACCCTCGGCGTCGGCGCGCTCGCTGGCAAGCGAACTCGAAGCCGATGCGCGGATGGTCGAAGTCGTGCTCTTGGAGTCCCGGGCCATCGTCGCCCACGGTCACGGGGTGCTGATCACCGAACATCGCAGCGGTCATGTCATGGCCAACGCCGGGGTGGATCGGTCGAATACGGGCGCCTCGCTCGACGAGGCGCTGTTGCTCCCCGAGGATGCGGACGCGAGCGCGGCCGCGCTGCAGCGCGATCTGACGATGCGTTTTCGTTATCCGCCGGCGGTGGTGATCGTCGATAGCGTCGGCCGCCCCTTCCGACAGGGGGTGTCGGGGATCGCGATCGGGGCCGCGGGGTTGCCGGCGCTGGTCGATCTGCGGGGCGAGCCGGATCTTTTCGGCCGTCCCTTGCGGGTCAGCATCAGCGCTTTTGCGGATCAGATCGCCGCCGCCGCGACGCTGGTGATGGGGGAAGGGGCTCAAGGGATCCCCGCCGTATTCATCAGGGGGTTGAAATGGTCCGCCGATGCGACCCCGGCCCGCGCCATCTTGCGCGAGCCCGAGCGCGATCTCTTCCGCGGCCAGGCGATCGATCTTCCCTTTCGGGGCCGGGCCGACCCGGGGAACGAACATCCGAAGGGAGGCTCGAGCGCAAGGCCCGCCGCCGATCGGGAGGCGGATGACAAGACCCTCGCCGCCGGCGCTCGCACCCGGGCGACGAGCCGCGAAACGAGGGCCGGCCTATCGACCCCGTCGATCCCGAAACAGGGAGCGAAACGGGGATCGAAAGCCGAAGCGAAGCCCTCGTATTCGAGCGTGGTCGCCCTTTCCGGCGGGGTCGGCGGGGCGAAACTCGCCCTCGGTCTTTATCGGATCCTGCCCCCCGACAGCCTGACCCTGATCGCGAACCCCGGGGACGATTTCGATCTGATGGGGCTGCGCATCTGCCCCGACAGCGATACCCTTTTATATACCCTGGCGGGGATTGCCGATGCCGATAGGGGCTGGGGGCGGGCCGGGGAAAGTTGGGCTTTCATGCAGGCGATATCGGAACTCGGAGGGGAGGACTGGTTCGCCTTGGGCGATCGCGATTTGGCATTGCATGTCGAGCGGACTCGGCGACTGCAGGCGGGGGAGAGTCTTTCGCGGATCACCCTCGCCTTCGCGCGTCGTTTCGGGCTCGAAGCGCAGATAGTGCCCGCCAGCGACAGCCCGGTTCGCACTCTCGTGCGCAGCGCCGAGGGCCTTCTCGAGTTCCAGCGCTATTTCGTGCGCGAAAAATGCGCTCCCGCGGTGCACGGCTTCGATTTCGAGGGCGCGAAGGATGCGACCCCGGCCCCGGCGGCGCTTGCCGCGCTTGCGGCGCCGGACCTTCATTGCATCGTGATCTGCCCCTCCAATCCCTTCGTCAGCATCGATCCGATTTTTTCCGTTCCCGGTCTCGGCGACGCGATTCGCGCGGCCAACGCTCCGGTGATCGGGGTGTCGCCGATCGTCGGGGGGGATTCGGTCAAGGGCCCGACCGCGAAAATGATGCGCGAACTCGGCCTTCGTATTTCCAATCGCAGCATCGAGGAGCATTACGGGGATCGGGTCGATGCCTGGATCATCGATTCCGCCGACGAAGGGGATAGGCCAGGCTTTCGCCGTCCGGTGCGCGTCGCTCCCACCAAGATGCGCAGCCTCGCGGATCGGGAATCCTTGGCGCAAATCACGCTCGACTATGCGGCCGAGATCCGATCCGCCGGCCTTGGTCGATGAGGGCGAGTCGTCGATGAAAGCGGGGGTTTTTCCTGTCATCGAGGATTAAGATCGACGTCGGCGCTTCGAATCGAATTTCGGCGGGGATATGGCGGGGATACGGCGGGGATACGGCGGGGATACGGCGGGGATAAGGGCAATCGGGCGAGAGGCCCTCGCTTATCGTTGCCGGGAGGGCATCGAGGAGATCGGGAGAATCCGGGTATCCTTCCTTGCCCTTGATCGTCGAAGGCCGAAAGGGATGCCCTTCGTCGAGCCGCATCCCTCGCCTTGTCGTTCGCCTCCGATCCCTGCGGATCCCGGCGACCATCGGCGGCGGATGAATGGGGGCGCCGAAGCATATCGGCGAGAATGCCTGAATAAGGTGCGCGCGCCGCTCGATCGCGGACGGTCGATCACAGACGGTCGATTGAAACAAGGGCGGAGCGAGGGATTCAAAAGGGACAAGCGAGCATGCAAGACATCCGAGGACTTGAAATCACCGCCGCCGGCGACGAGGCGGTGCGGCATTTCGACGAGGTGATGGAACGCTACACTCACTTCGCTCCCGATACCGGGGAGTGTTTGAAGCGGGTATTCGCCGCCGACCCCGAGATGGCCCTCGCCCATGGCATCAAGGGTTTTTTCCTGATGCTGTTTTGTGTGCCCGCTTTGGTGACCAAGGCCGCTTCGAGCTTGGACAAGGCTCGGCGCAGCATCGAGGATCGAGGAGCCACCGAGCGCGAGAGGCACCATATCGACGCGCTTGAGGCTTGGATTCAAGGCGATCTCGGGCTGGCCATCCGGCATTGGGAGGCGATCCTTGTCGATCATCCCCATGATCTTTTGGCCCTCAAACTTTCGCATTACATGCATTTTTACAGCGGCAAAGCGGATGAGATGCGCCGCTCGATCGAGCGGGTCTTGCCCGCGTGGGACGAGGGCGTGGCGGGTTATCCTGGCGTGCTCGGGATGCACGCCTTCGCTTTGGAGGAATGCGGGAATTACACCGATGCCGAGCGTGCCGGAAGACGGGCGGCGGAACTGGATCCGGCCGATCTGTGGGCGGTGCACGCGGTGGCTCATGTCATGGAAAGCGAGGATCGGCGGCGCGAGGGGATCGACTGGATTGCCCGCCATGAATCGCAGATCGATCGGGCCAATAATTTCTCCTACCATCTTTGGTGGCATCTGGCGCTTTTTCATCTCGGCATCGAGGATTACGAAGCGGCGATTTCGCTTTACGATCGAAGGGTTCGCGCGGACTTGAGCGATGAATACCTCGATATCTGCAACGCCGCCTCGCTGCTATGGCGACTCGAAGAGGGTGGGGTGGAGGTCGGCGATCGCTGGGATGAACTGGCGGATCGCTGCGAGAGCCGGATCGGGGAGCATTTGCTGATCTTTCCCGATACGCACTATATGCTGGCGCTGGCGGCCCGCGGGCGCTTCGACGCCGGTGCGCGGATGATAAAGAGCATGGAGCGCTTCGCCGAGGGCGCGGCGACCGAAAGCGAGGTGGCCAAGGTTGCAGGTCTTGCGCTTTGTCGCGCGTTGCCGCATTGGTATCGCGGCGAGTACGAGAAGACGGTCGACCTTCTTTTTCCGGTGCGCGAGCGAATATCGGAGATCGGCGGATCCCATGCGCAACGGGATCTTTTCTGGCAACTGCTGATTCGGGCTTCCATCCACGCCGGTCGATACGAGAGCGCTCGTGATCTGCTGAGCCGGCGCGTCAGCGAAAAACCCCGCAATCTCTGGTCGTGGAAGCACTACGCCCGGGTTCTCGGGGAGATCGATGAAACGATCGGGGCCGAGAATGCGAAGCGCAGGGTTGCCGAACTCCTCGCTCCCGCGCCCGCCGCCGGCGGCGGGGGATGAGGGTCGGATAAGGGCGAGCCGAGAGGGGTCTTGTGGCCTCGCCGACAAAAGCGCCTCGCGCGCAACGAGCGGATTGAGAGCGTGGAATATCGAAAAAGCCTCTTGGCCTTTTTTCCTCGTCGAGGCTCCCGGCGCGCGCTGCTGACGGCGTCGGCGCGCCTCCCGGTGCGAGCGCTGATCGCCGGGGTGAAGGCCTACCGACTCCTGATATCGCCTTTGTTCCCTCCCTGCTGCCGCTATGACCCGACTTGCTCGGAGTATGCGATCGAGGCCTTGCGGCGGCACGGCGCGGCGAGGGGTTCGGCGCTTTGTCTGGCTCGCCTGCTGCGTTGCCATCCTTTCGCCGCCGGCGGTTTCGATCCGGTGCCGGAGCCGCCTTCCTCGTCCGGCGCTTCGCCCTCGGCATCGTCCCTTTCGCGGTGCGGCTGCGCGCAAGCGCGGCTATCGAAGGGCGATGAAGGCGCTCGCAGGCGAATCGACGAATGAATCGACGAATAGACGAACAAAGGGGTGCACGTTGTGCCTTCGATCGGCATTGATTCCAAGTTGCTCGAGATTTTGGTCTGCCCGCTGACGAGAGCCTCGGTACGGGTTTTGGACGAAGCGAGACTCGAGCGTCTCAACCGAGCGATCGCTCGCGAGGAGATTCGCTACCACGACGGCTCGACGGTGGGGCTTGCCCTCGAGGAGGCGTTGACGACCCTCGACGGGCGTATCGTCTATCGGGTCGACGACGGGATTCCGGTGATGCTGATCGAGCGGGCGATCCCCACCGAGCATCTCGATGGCTGGTGATGCGTTCGTCGCTTAGCTAGGGAAGAGCGAAGCGGCCGGGGCTGAAAATCGCGATATCGCTTCGCGCGAGACTCTCGGGCGTCTCGATCGGCGCGGCGGAAAAAAAGACGGGGCGAGGAGATCGCAAGGCTTTCGAGGAGGGATCCTTTCGCTCGACGAGCCTTAGGCCGACGATCCCGCGCGTTTTCGCAGGACCGCCTCCGAGAGCTCTTCGAGTATCGTCGTCGTCTCCTCCCAACCCAAACAGGCGTCGGTGATGCTTTGGCCGTAGCGCAGCGATTCCCCTTCGACGATATCTTGGCGACCGGCCACCAGATTGCTCTCGATCATCACCCCCATCACCGCATCCTGACCGGCGGCGATTTGCCCCGCCACATCCTGGCAAACCAAGGCTTGGCGTTGATATTGTTTGGCGCTGTTGGCATGGCTGAAATCGATCATCAGGCGGGGAGGATGCCCGATTTTTTTCAGCATATCGATGGCTTCGCCGACATGCCCGGCATCGTAGTTGGGTGATTTCCCGCCGCGCAGGATGATATGGGCATCCTTGTTGCCCGCGGTCTTGAAGATGGCCGCGCGTCCCTCCTTGGTGAAGGAGAGGAATGCATGGGGATGTCGCGTGGAGCTCACCGCATCCACCGCGATTTTGATATTGCCGTCGGTGCCGTTCTTGAAGCCCACGGGGCACGAGAGCCCCGAAGCCATTTCCCGGTGCACTTGGCTTTCGGTGGTGCGCGCTCCGATCGCCCCCCAACTGATGAGGTCAGCTACATATTGGGGAGTGATCAAATCGAGGAATTCCACCCCCGCGGGCATACCGGCATCGTTGAGATCGCGCAATAATCGCCGCGCGATGCGCAGCCCCTTGTCGATATTGAAGTTGCCGTCGAGATCGGGATCGTTGATCAACCCCTTCCAGCCGATGGTCGTGCGGGGTTTTTCGAAATAGACCCGCATCACGATCAGCAGTTGTCCGGCGAGCGAACGGCGATATTCGAGCAGCCGGTTCGCATATTCGCGGGCGGCATCCGGATCGTGGATCGAGCAGGGTCCGACGATGACGAGGAGACGATCGTCCTCGCCGTGAATGATCCGGTGGATGGCGTCGCGGGTCGAGGAGATATGCATCGAGGTCGACCCGGTCAGGGGGAACTCCTCGAGGATCGTCTTGGGGGCGGCAACGTCTTCGATCGCCGAAATCCGGAGATCGTCGGTTTCGTATCGTGTTTTCATGATCGTCAGGCTCTTTGGAGTCTTGTCGAAAAAGGGAGAAGAAGCTTTGTCGAGGGTTCATACCCGACCTTGGACCCCACGGGCGACGCTTGAAATCGATTCGGGAAGGGCCTCGTTGCAGTGCAACAACCCCTTTTCGAATGACCTGCGGGCGGGGATCTCATGAGGAGGATATCGTCGTTCGGATTCGCTCGCTATATTCCAAAAAAAGCGCAATTCGGTGATTGTATACAGATCCCCTTCGCCGGCGACGGCTTTTATCGGTGGATTCGAAGCATTCGGGAGCATTCGGATGCACTCGGATGCACTTTCATCCCGATCTGATCCGCTGCCGGCAAGGCTTTTTCAAGTCAACGCGGAGAAGGCGCTCTCCGCCGCGTCCAAGGTGGCTTGCAACTCCTCCTCATGGTGCGCTGCGGAAACGAATCCGGCCTCGAATGCGGAGGGTGCAAGATAGACTCCCTTATCGAGCATGGCGTGAAAGAAGCGAGCGAAGCGCGCGCTATCGCAAGCCATGACCTCGGCAAAGCTTTCTACGCTCTTCGATTCGGTGAAAAAGAGGCCGAACATCCCGCACAGGGCGTTGGTCGTCATCGGAATTCCGGCGGCGGCGGCGCGCTCGCGCAGGCCGTGAACCAAGCGTTCGGTCATCGCCTGCAAGCGCTCGTAAAAACCCTCCTCGCCGAGGAGATCGAGGGTCGCTATTCCGGCGGTCAGCGCGATCGGATTGCCCGATAGGGTGCCCGCTTGGTAAACCGGGCCCTCCGGGGCGAGGTGATCCATGATATCGGCCCGCCCGCCGAAGGCTCCGACCGGCAACCCGCCGCCGATGATCTTGCCCAAAGCGGTCAGATCCGGACGGATGTCGTATAACGCCTGCGCCCCGCCGGAGGCCACGCGAAAGCCGGTCATCACCTCGTCGAAGATCAGCAGGCTTCCGTATTCGTCGCAGCAGCGGCGAAGGGCCTCGAGAAATCCCGGCGCCGGAGGGATGCAGTTCATATTGCCCGCGACCGGTTCGACGATGACCGCGGCCAAGCGTTCGCCGAATTCCTCGAAGGCTCGGCGCAGCCCCGCGCTGTCGTTGAAATCGAGGACCAGGGTTTGTTCGACGAAGGCTGCCGGGACCCCGGGGGAGGTCGGGGTTCCGAAGGTCAGGGCTCCCGAGCCCGCTTTGACCAGCAGGCAATCCCCGTGTCCGTGGTAGCAGCCCTCGAATTTGACGATGGCGTCGCGACCGGTAAAGCCGCGCGCCAAGCGGATCGCACTCATCGTCGCCTCGGTTCCGGAATTGACCATCCGCACCTTGTCGATCGAAGGAACGAGGGCGCAGATGCGAGCGGCCATTTCCGATTCCAGCAGGGTCGGGGCCCCGAAACCGAGGCCTTGCCCGGCGGCTTTTCGTACCGCTTCGATGATATCGGGATGGGCATGTCCCAAGATCGCCGGCCCCCAAGAGCCGACATAGTCGATATACGAGCGGCCGTCGATATCGGTCAGTCGGGCCCCGGCGGCGCGTTCGAAAAAGATCGGGTTTCCCCCGACGGCTCGAAAAGCCCGTACCGGCGAGTTGACCCCCCCGGGGATGGTGCCTCGGGCGCGTTCGAATTCCTGTTCGGAACGAGTCATCGATCGAATTCTCTCGGTTCGGTGGCGGTTGGCGAGATGGCCCGGCCCGATCGCGAAAGCGATCGACCTAAGGGGATGCGAAGGGGCGGGCGACTTCTAGTCCTTGGATGGAGGTCCCCCCGGCGAGGGGAAAAGTCGGGCGTAGCCGCGCGCGGCCTGCTCGATCGCATCGAGACGAGAACTCGCAAGGATACCCCTTTCTTCGTCGATATCGTTTTCGCCCGCCTCTTTTGCGAATACCCCGGCGATGGCCGCGATGAAAGAGGCCCCGGCGTCGATCAGCCGAGCCCCGCGCTCGCAGGTGATGCCGCCGATGGCGACGATCGGCAGATCGAGCCTCTCGCGGGCGAGGGAAAGGAGCGAAATCGGAGCCGATAGGGTGCCTGTTTTCGTGGAAGAGGGGAAGAAACTTCCGAAGGCGACATAGCTCGCCCCTTCATCCGCCGCCCGGAGCGCAAGATCGAGGCGGTTGTAGCACGACACTCCGATGATCCGGTCATCCCCCAGATGCCTGCGGGCCTCGAAGAGGCTGCCGTCATCGCGACCGATATGGACGCCATCGGCATCGACTTCCGATGCCAGTAGGGGATCGTCGTTGATGATCAGGGGAATTTTCCGTTTTCGACAAAGGCTTGCCAGGCACCGGGCGGCGAGGTGTCGCTCGTTTCGAATATCGAAAGTGCGCCGCGAGTTTTTCGCCTGTTTTTGGGCCTGTTCTTGGGCCCGCCCTTGGGCCCCTTCTTGGGCCGATTCTTTGGCGCGGTATTGGATCATCGCCGCGCCGCCGTCGATGGCCGCTTCCACTTTTTGCGCGAGGATCTCGGGATCGGCTTCCATCCGACCCGAAGGGGGGGTGATCGCATAGAGGCCGCAAGCGGGAAGGGGGGTCATGGTCGCGATGCGCATCGATCGGATATCGCGCCGGTGCCGGTACGATGGTCGATGCGCGTTTTTCCCGACCATCGGCGGTCGGGGATGGATTGGCCGGAGCCGATACGATATCCGTTGACGATCGCCTCGTGGGCGAATCCTTGAGCGGCCTCGATGGCCCGCAAGGGTGTATATCCGCTGGCCAGATGGGTCGCCACCGCCGCCGAGAGGGTACATCCGCTGCCGTGAAAGACGCCCTCGATGCGCTTCCAAACAAAAGATATCGGATCGATATCGTCGGTGTGGAGGCGGTTGATCACCTCGGGGGTGTTGTCGTCGGCGCCGGTGATCAAAATGGATTCGCAACCGCGATCGAGAAGCGCTTTTGCGGCATCGGCATCGTGCGCATGATTCGGGGCCAAGCGATGCAGCTCGCAGCGGTTGGGGGTCAGGACTTTCGTACCGGGTACGAGGCTTTCGACCAATGCCTTCGTCAGCGCTTCATCGGCGAGTTCCTTTCCTCCCCCGGCTCGGCAAATCGGATCGAGCACCACCGGTATTCCTCGATGCTCGATGAGGAATTCGCGGACGACGTCGATCGTTTCGATGCGGCCGAGCATGCCGATCTTGATGGCGTCGATGGCGATATCCGCGGACAAGGCTTGCACTTGGGCGCGCACATCATCGGGCGGCGTGGCCATCACCGCCTTGACGTCGACGGTGTCTTGGGCGGTCAAGGCGGTCGCCACCGGCAGGGCATGCCCGCCCAAAGCGCGGACGGTTTCGATATCCGCTTGCAGACCGGCGCCGCCGGTCGGATCGAGGCCGGCGAAACATAAAATGACGGGGGGAGCGGGGCAGTCGTTTTTCATGGGCTTCGTCGCGCTTTTCAGGTGATCGACACCGGTGATCGACCGGTGATCGACATAGGTGATCGACCAAGTGATCGACACATCGGTGCGATGCCCGTGAATTATGCCGCCGAAGTCTCGAAGATCGCCGCCGCGCCCGAAGCGATTTTGCGAGGAGTGTCTTCGGCGGGATCGTTCGACGAGTTCGGGCCTCGATTCGCCGACGGGGAAATCGTGCGATAATCGCGCGGCAATTTCGGCATTTTTCGGTCTATCGCTCGCCGGCAGATTCTTTTTCGCCCTTTATAAAGAGAAGAAAAGCGGATGAAATCCTATATGTGCGTCATCTGCGGTTTCGTTTACGACGAGGCCGAGGGATTGCCGGAGGAAGGGATCGCGCCCGGGACGAAATGGGACGATGTGCCGATGAATTGGGTATGTCCCGATTGCGGAGCGCGAAAGGAGGATTTCGAGATGACCGAGATCTGAATATCCGCTCGGATCGATACCCGATCGGATCGCTCGTTATCGAATCAAACGACCATCGTCGAGGAGATTGTCATGGAATATCGTCCCGCTTTGAGTGAAAAGGATATCGGCGTCAGTGCCGCCGCCGGCGAGCAGTTTCGTACCCTGCTCGCGCAAGTGGACGACCACGATGTCGAGGCGATCCGTATTTATGTCGCCGGGGGAGGTTGCTCCGGTATGACCTACGGCATGACCTTCACCGATCGTCGCGGCGAATACGACAGGGTTTTCGACGGCGAGGGCTATCGTATCTATATCGATGCCGTGGCTATCGGTTATCTCAAAGGGGTCGAAATCGACTTCACGAGCGGAGAAACCGGCTCGAGATTCGTCTTCGGCAATGTTTTTCAGACTACCGGCGGCTCCGGCGCTTGCGGCGGATGTGGGATGGCCGGCGGGCATTGACGCTCCTTCGAGGGCGAATCGAGGATAACCCCCCGGCGCCGTCGAATCGCGCCATAACATCGCGAGAGTCGAGCGGGTCGGAATGCATGCCTTCGCTGCCGAAGCCCTTGCGAGCGCTGCTGATCGCGCCTTCCGGCAGCTATCGCCTCTCGGCTTGGATGCAAGCGGCGGCGGCGCTCGATCTCGATATCCTCGTCGCTAGCGAGGGCGAACACTCTTTATTTATCTCGGCCGAAGCGAACCGGCTCGGATTCGGTCCGCGAGCGAGCGGTCTGCGCATCGATTTCGAAGACCCGCAAGGGGCGGTGGATCGGATATCGGCGGAGCATCGCAAGCAGGCGATCGCCGCCGTCATCGGCACCGACGATATGGCCCTCGAACTCGCCGGGCTTGCGGCCGCTGCCCTCGGGCTTGCCTATAACGATCCGAAAGCCCTGCGTATTTCTCGCCGCAAGGATATGGCTCGAACCGCAATGGCAAGAGCCGGCCTGCCGATACCCCCCTTTTGTCGCTTCGATTCGACCGATGCCTTCGAAGGGCAGATCGACGATGCCTTTTCGGATACGCCGCCTGCGGGTTTCGATGCCTCGAGGCTCACCTTTCCCTGCGTGGTCAAACCCTTGGCGATGTCCGCCAGTCGCGGGGTCATCCGGGCCGACAATCGGCGGCAGCTGCTAGAGGCTTGTCGGCGTACGGCGGCGATCGTCGAGGCCGAGGGGCTTTCGGCCGAGGAAGAAGAGGGGCGTTGGCTGCTGATCGAATCCTTCGTGCCTGGACCTGAGATCGCTTTGGAAGGGCTGCTCAAAGAGGGCGCGCTGCAGACCATCGCCATCTTCGACAAGCCGGACCCTCTCGACGGCCCTTTTTTCGAAGAGACCCTCTATATCACCCCGTCGCGCTTGTCGCCGGGGCTTCAAGGGATGGCCCGGCGGCGGGTGCAAGAGGGCTGTGCCGCCTGCGGCCTACGCGAAGGCCCGGTGCACGCCGAGCTGCGTATCCATGCCGAGGATGCGTGGATCATCGAGATCGCGGCTCGAACCATCGGCGGGGATTGCGCCCGTCTCTTTCGCTTCGGGGCGAGCGACAAAAGCCTGGAAACGATCATTTTGCAGCATGCGCTCGGCGAGGCCCCGGGGCTTTCCTTGCTCGAGGATCGTGCCGCCGGGGTATCGATGATCCCGACCCCGGCGGCGGGGGTGCTGCGTCGGGTGGAGGGGGTGTTGGGGGCGAGTCGGATCCCCGGTATCGAAGAGGTGTCGATCGCCGTGCGCGAGGGTTATCCCTTGGTTCCGCTGCCCGAGGGAGGTGAATATTTGGGGTTCGTCTTTGCCCAAGGCCGCGACCCCGAAGCGGTGGAGGCGGCGCTGCGGCAGGCGAACGATACGCTGCGGGTCGTCATCGCCCCTTCCATCGCGCTGTCGATCGCCGATTGAAACGAAGCGCTTTTTCGATCGGCGACTTTTATCGAAAGACGAGAGCGCGATCGCTATTTCTTGCTGCGTCCGGTGCGAAATCCGGCCGGGAGTCCGCCGAGATCGCCTTCTTTGAAAAGGAAGCCGAGCATGTGGCGCTCGATCAGGGCGACGCTTTCCGGATCCGCAGTGCTGAGCTGGTTTTCATTGACGATCATCTGCAAGCGTTGCAACCACTCGTTCCAACCCTCGGCCGAGATATTTTCGTAGATCCGCAGGCCCAACTCCCCCGGCCAGGGCACTTCGTCGAGCCCCGTCGCTTCACGGCCGAGCACTTTGCATTGGACGGTTCTGGCCATCGAGAAAATCCATTGGTGGCTTGACGGTGACGAGGATGACCACCGCGATCAAGATCAGGGCGGGGAGCTCGTTGATCAAGCGATAAAAACGAGGTCGGTGTCGATTGCGACCGGCGGCGAAGTCGGCGATGATTTTAGCGCACCACAGGTGATAGAGCACGAGCCCGGCAACCAGCCCCAGTTTCAGTTTGAACCAGCCGCTCGTCCCCCACGCGGCCCAAGCGTGATCGATGGTCAGCCAGAACCCGAAAGCGATGGCTCCGACCGCCCCGATGCTCATGATCGCGAAGAGCCGGCGTTCCATCGTCGTGAACCTCGAGTACCCGGGTCGATCCTCGGTCGAAGCGTGGTAGACGAAAAGGCGGGGCAGATAGAGAAGTCCTGCGAACCAGGCCACCATGAAGATGATGTGGAAGGCTTTGACCCAAAGCATGATCGGGTCTCAGCTCGTATCGGGCAGCAGCGTGCGCAGGCGGGCGGCGAGGTCTCGGGTATCGAGGGCTCCCGTACGACGAAAAGCGATCTCCCCGTCGGGGAGGACGAAAAAATGGGTCGGCGTCGCGTCGATGCCGCCGAAGCGCTTTTCGATCGACGCGTCCGGATCCAAGACCACCGGCCAAGGCAAAGCGCGTCTTTGGGAGAGGATCACGACGGCATCGGGGAGATCCCAACTCGCGGCGACCGCGATCATTTCGAAACCGGCGGGGGCGAATTCCCGGTAGAGGGCTTCGAGCGCGGGGATTTCATGCAAGCAGACGCGGCAGCCGGTGGCCCAAAAGTTGATCAAAAGCGGGCGCCCGGCAAGGGAATCGGGATCGAGGGTCCGTCCGTCGATGGTCTTGAAAGAGAGTTCGGGCATTTCCTTCGGACCCGAGGGGGAGAGCATTCCGATGGCGAGATCGACCAGCCCGGCGCCGAGCAGCAGGCAGCCGGCCACGACCGCCACCAAGACGATGCGACCTCCTTTCGCTTTGTCGTCGTCGGGAGGGTTGGCCGGAGGATTCATGGGGCAAAGATACTCGCTCTTGTCGGCGATAAGGGATTGGTCATCGCTTCTCGTCTTCGCTCGATGCAAGATGCCCAAGGCCCGTATCCGGCCCCTATCCTCGAGGGCATCGTCGTGGCTTTGCCCTCGAAAAAGAAGAAAAAGAGGATGTCGAAGAGGGCTTGTCGAAAAGACGATCCCCGGATCATACAGTGCCGGTTGCGAGCCCCTTCTCGTCGACAAGGAATCGAGCGGGCCCGAATCGAAAGAACCCTCCGAAAAACAAGCGAGCCACGCCGATTTCAGTTCGATACGAAGGGATTATGCGCTTTCGTCGGCGTTCAGGCTTTGTCTTTTCGGCAGACTGCCGGGCCGCGATTCGGCAATCGAAGGGCGCTTTTTTTGACCGGCCGATATCGCGATCCCACCGGTTCAGGCATCGCTTTTCGCCTCGATGCGCTCGCGAATCCGCTCCTCCTGCTCGCGTAATTCCGGGCTGAACGCGACACCGAAATCATCGGCCTCGAGGACCGGGCGAAGCTCGGTATGACGCTTGTGTATCGGGCAGCGTCTGCCCCCTTCGATCGCCTCTTCCATCGACTTCACCTGCCAAAGCCGAAAGCCGGCGATCAACTCCTCGGATCCGGTAAAGGGGCCATCCATCAAGCTGCGTACCAAGCCTGAAAGGTGTATTCGAATGCCTCTGCGCGACTAGGGTGCAGCCCCTCCCCGACCGGCAGAAACCCCGCCTTCGTCATTTCCTCGTCGAACCGCTCCATCTCCGTCAGGGTCTTTTCATCGGGCATCGCCCCCGCTTCGGAGGCATCGTCGGTTTTCATCGAAACCATCGCTCTCATATCAAGTTCTCCCTTCGCTTTTCGACGAAAAATCCCCGATGACTCGCTCCGCCGGTCAGGGCCGGTTGCGCAACGCTCCGCCGAAGCCCGATTTTCATCTTGAACGATGACCGGCTCGGACCCTTCTCGTTTTCGCCGGTCCCGTCTATCTACCGATGCGTCGAACGAAGCCTGTCGGAATTCGATATGAATATTTCGATGCGGCATTCGCAAGGCTCGATAGACCGGTGCCCGTCGCATCGACAGGCCGAACGCCCCTTCCTGATGCTTTCGGCGACATCTTTGTCGATAGCGTCGATATGGTCGATAGTGTCAATATGATCAATAGCGTCAATACGGTCGATAGTGTCAATATGATCAATAGCGTCAATACGGTCGATAGTGTCGATATGATAGACTCGCCCGCAAGGCTCGGCATATAGATTGCATACCGACCCGCCCTTTGCTTTTTGTGTACCCATCCGAGGGTCCCGCCGAGGGCGTTTTCATGACGAGGCTTTTGTCGGTGGACAAGAGCGGCGAAGACAGCGAGGATCGATCCATGTCGGCATCGGATTTCAGCGCATCGTTGACTTTTTCCGAAAAAGCGGCGCGCAAGGCGGGGGAGTTGATCTTAAGGCAAGGTCGGGTCGATCCGCTGCTGCGGGTTTATATCGAAGGAGGGGGCTGCTCCGGCTTTCAATACGGCTTCAACTTCGAAGATGCGGTGGCCGAGGACGATGTCGTCATCGAACGGGAGGGGGCGAAGTTGTTGATCGATCCGATGAGTTTCCAGTATCTGATGGGCTCGGAGATCGACTACAAAGAAGACCTGCAGGGATCGCGTTTCGTGATCAACAACCCGAATGCGACCACCACCTGTGGCTGCGGGATGTCCTTTTCCATTTGAGTCTTCGCGAAGAGATCGCACGAAGCGATCGCGCGAAGAGATCGTTTTTTACCCGAGTACCGCCCGAGGCTCGTCCTTAGGCTTTTATGAAGGGCTTTTTCTCCCACCCCGGCTTTTTCCCTTCGTCGTCATGAAAAGCATGGAGTTCCCTTTCCAGCCTTTTCAGGCGCGATAGATCCCGCCCAAAATTCTCTCCCCCCGGGCCCCGGTCATGCGGGGGTCGTTCGCGCTCTTTCCGCCGAGGGTGCGCATCGCAAGCCAAGCGAAGGCAACCGCTTCCACCCATTCCGGATGGATTCCGAGCCGCTCGGTGGTTTCGATGCGAAGATCGGCCAATCGCTGCGTCAAGCGCTCGACGATCAAGGGATTTTGCGCCCCTCCCCCGCAAAGATAGATCTCTTCGATTTGCGGGGCGAATCGCTCGATAGCCTTAGCCGCACTTTCCACCGTCAGCTCGCAAAGGGTACGCAGGATATCAAAGCCCTCTTTTCGCCCGTCGCCGAGACCTGCCAGCCGCGGCGATAGCCACTTCGAATTGAAATATTCCCGCCCGGTGCTTTTCGGCGGCGGTCGATCGAAATAGGCATCGTCCAGCAGCGTTTCCAGCAACGATTCGATGATATCGCCTTCGCGTGCCCGCTCCGCATCCCGATCCATGGGCTCGTCGAAACGCTCGCGAACGAAGGCATCGAGCAGGGTATTGCCGGGGCCGGTATCGAAGCCGAGCGGCGGGGATTTCGACCCCACCACCGAGAGATTGGCGATGCCGCCGAGATTGAGAATCCCGCGCTCCACGCCCTCGTCGAAGAAAGCCGCGCGATGAAAGGCGGGTGCCAAAGGCGCGCCCTCGCCGCCGGCGGCAATATCCCGGCGACGAAAATCGGAGACGGTGGTGATGCCGGTGCGCTCGGCGATGATATTCGGATCGCCGATTTGCACGGTGAAGGGATCGGGGGCACGGGGGGCATGCCAGACGGTTTGTCCGTGGCTGCCGATGGCCGAGATCTCGTGCGCTTCGACATCGGCTCCGGCGAGCAGTTCGTCGACGGCGTCGGCGAAAAGCGCCCCGAGTTGCACATCCGCCCTCCAAAAACGGTGGGCGGGAAGTTCGGGATTTTGCGCCAAAGCGTGCAACTCGCGCTTCAGATCCTCGGGGATGGCGGTCGATGAGCTCGAAAGAAGACGGGTTTTTTTCTCGTCGAAGCGCACGAGGGCGGCGTCGACCGCATCCATGCTCGTTCCCGAGATCAGGCCGATGAATAGCATCCGATACCCGCGTCGGCAAAGATCGTTGTCGGAAGTGTCCGAAGGGCTCGCCCCGTCATCCCCCCGACCCGAGGGCCGCGACTTGAGATCTCGATACGAGTCGCGCTACGAGAGGCAAGAGCGAAGAGGGACGCTTAGTTGGACGAAGCGACGGAGGGACGGCTGACGATATCGAGTTGGGTCAAGATGGCCCGGGTATTTTCGCGAAAATGCTTGCGATATTTTTTCGGGACCGGGGCGTCCGAGGGGAGTCGAATGGTGAGGGGATCTTTATGCACTCCGTTGATACGAAATTCATAATGCAGGTGCGGACCGGTGGAAAGACCGGAATTGCCGATGAATCCGATCAGTTGCCCCTGGCTCACCCTCGCTCCGGCCCGAATCCCCTTGGCATATCTCGATAGATGGGCGTAGAGGGTGGAATATCCCGAATGGTGCTTGAGGATGATGGTTCTTCCGTAGTTCCCCTTGGGGCCGACGAATTGAACTTTGCCGTCGCCGACGGCCATGACCCTCGTGCCTATGGGGGCGGCGTAATCCACTCCCTTATGCGGTCGTATTTTATGCAGTATGGGGTGTCGGCGCGCATGGCTGAAGCGGGAGCTGATACGAGCGGTGGCGACGGGAGAACGTAAAAACGCTTTTTGCATGCCGTTGCCATCGGGGGTGAAATACCCGATATGGCCTTGAGGATCCTCATAACGCACCGCTCGAATCGACTTCCCTTTATTGATGAATTCCACCGCAAGGATGGGGCCGAAGCCGCCTCGGATTATTTTCCCGTCTTTCATCTTCTTCTCGTAGATCAACGAAAAAGTGTCTTTCGGATGAAGGTCGCGAGAAAAGTCCATATCCCATTTGAGAATATCTTCCACCTGATCCGTCGCTCCCGCCGGTAGTCCGGCTTCGAGCCTTGCGGCATCGAAGGAGGATTTGATAAGGCCGCTGGCCGAGGCCCGCACGATATCCGGAACCTCTTCGACCTCTTCGAAGACGAAGCTCTCGCCCTTGCGCTTGATATCCAAGAAATGGATGGGACCGGTGCGATACATCATCCGTTGGACACGGCTTTCGTCGTCGACATGCAAGGTGATGCTTTGATTCGGTTGGATGCGTTTGAATCTTTTCCTGAGCGTATCGTGCTCGGTGATCAAGGCCAGTTCTTTGTCGGAGATGCCGAAACGGTTGAATATCAAGGAGAGGCTATCGCCTTCGCGGATGGTCGCCTCAAGAGTCTTCAAGCGAGTTTTCAGGCGGGTCTGCAAGCGGGTTTGCAAGCGAGGATCCAGGCTATCCGAGAGATCGATCTCGGCGGGGATTTTTTTATCGACGGCGGCTCCCGATCTTCCGCTTTCCCGATAGGAAGGCGATGCGAGCGCGAGCGATTCGGCGTTTTGCAAAGAGCCGACGGGCTTTATGGGCTTGTCCGCTTCGACAATCGGCGCTTCTTGCGCCGCGGCAGCTGCCGTCGCCGACAGCGGTTTTTTTGCGGGACTCGGCTCGGCTTTCGGCGGCAAAGCCGGCAAAGGCGAGCGGCCGAAGGGCGTTATCCAGTGCATATCCATCAAGCCTGCGATTTCCGGATCGCCGTGCTTGAGCCGCACGATCGGCACTTCGATAGCGACGGATTCGACGACGGGGGAGGGCAGAGCCGATGGATATTCTTGCAGCAAGACGGCGGCCACCGCAAAAAGCGGTATCGTCAGCATGGCCAAGGCGGTACGCCTCGAGTTGCCTCGAGCCGGTGCTTGTCCGGGGAGCGAAGAGGGGGCGGATGAAGTGCGCGGTGTCGCTCCGCGCCGTTTCTTTCCAATGAGTGATAGCAGGGTCATCGTTTCTTTGTCTCGCCGCCTCGCATCTCGGGGAAATAGCCCTTGGCATGAGCTGTGCCGTGGTTTCGAATCTTGACGATGGTTCGACGACGACGATGATATCGTGACCACGTCCGGCCCGAGCGAGAATTGTACCCGAAATCGAAAGAGTAACCGCCGATTCGAGATGCCCGGATCGGCCTTTGTCCGACGAGGCTTGCGATATTTTCGAAGATCGGCCGGTCGCCTTGCGAGCGATCGAGGCTTATTGGCAGTCAGGACTCTCCTGCGCCTTCGAGCCTCGATGCCCCTCGATGCGCTCGACGAGGCAGATCGCCATCGGCAGCATCCTGTCGACGATGACCTTCACTCCTTGGCGGTTGGGGTGGAGGTCGGGGTTGCCGTCCACCATCAAATTGAGTTCGGGGACGGCGGCGACTCCCTCGAGCAAGAAGGGATAGAGCAGGGCGTCGTATCGTGCGGCCAGATCCGGATAGATGGCATCGAAGCGTTTCGTATATCCCCGCCCGAGATTGCGAGGCGCTTTCATCCCCGCGACGAGCACCGGCAATTCGCGTTTCGACAGTTCGGCCAGAATTCGATCCAGATACGAGCGAGAAGTCTCGGGGTTTATCGCCCGCAGGGCGTCGTTGGCGCCCAAGGCCACGATCACCGCATCGGGTCGATCCGCCAATACCCAATCGAGTCGGGCGAGCCCTTGGGCGATGGTATTGCCCGATACCCCGGCGTTGAGCACTCGAATGCCCGGATAATGCTTGTTCAGAGCCTCCTCGAGCCGAGCGGGCAGGGCATCGGCGGCGGGAAGTCCGTAGCCGGCGGTGAGGCTGTCCCCGAGCATCGTGATGACCGGGGAATTCCTGGCGGAGTTCGCGGCAAGCGCATCGTTCGATGCCATCGATCCACCGGGCATCTTTGTCCCCGAGACGAGGGCGAGGCCGAGAACGAGGGTCGAAAAGAATCGAGGGAAATATCCCTTTCGCATGGCGAGCGCTCCTTATGCCGGGGCCGGTTTGCAGGTCGAAGACGGGTGATTTTCGTCCCCCTCTTTTTTTAAGTATCGCCCCTCGTCCCCGATGCGATTTCGCGTCGTATCCTTTGATCGATCGCCGCCAGACGGTCGGGGGTTCCGATATCCCCGAGGCGAGGGCGAGGCCGAGAACGAGGGTCGAAAAGAATCGAGGGAAATATCCCTTTCGCATGGCGAGCGCTCCTTATGCCGGGGCCGGTTTGCAGGTCGAAGACGGGTGATTTTCGTCCCCCTCTTTTTTTAAGTATCGCCCCTCGTCCCCGATGCGATTTCGCGTCGTATCCTTTGATCGATCGCCGCCAGACGGTCGGGGGTTCCGATATCCCCGAGACGAGGGCGAGGCCGAGAACGAGGGTCGAAAAGAATCGGGGGAAATATCCCTTTCGCATGGTGAGCGCTCCTTATGCCGGGGCCGGTTTGCAGGTCGAAGACGGGTGATTTTCGCCCCCCTCTTTTTTTAAGTATCGCCCCTCGTCCCCGATGCGATTTCGCGTCGTACCCTTCGATCGATCACCGCCAGACGGTCGGGGGTTCCGATATCGAACCATTCGCCTCGATAGCGCTCGGCATGGACGCTTCCCTCTCGAATCGCATCGCGGAGGATCGCCGACAAGGGAAATCTTTCTTCCGGGTTGGCAGCGAAGAGACGGGGCGAATAGCGGCCGATTCCGCTGAAGGTCAAACGCTTGGCATCGTCGGCTTCGGTTGCCATCCCCCGCACGATCTCGGCTGCCGCTTGCACTCCCTCTCGTTCGGCTCGTTGATTATCCTTCTCTTTCGATATCACCTCGGGCAAGAAGCCGAAATCCCCCTGCGGATGATGAGGCGGGTTATCGACCAAAACGATGAAAGCATCGCCTTTGCCTGCACCTCGGCGCAAACGCTCGAAGGGATAGTCGGTCCATAGATCGGCGTTGATCACCACGAAGTCCTCGTTCCCCAGCAGAGGCAACGCTCGCTTGATTCCGCCGCCGGTGTCGAGCGCCCCCTCGGGTTCGCGGGAATAGACGATCCTCACCCCCAAACGAGAGCCATCGCCCAAGCGTTCGGCGATTCGCTCCCCGAGCCAAGCGAGATTGACGACGATCTCGCGAAACCCCGCCCGCTCCAAACGCCGAATCTGATATTCGATCAACGAAACCCCCGCCACCTCCAACAAGGGCTTGGGCGTTTCCAAGGTCAAATCACCCATGCGCTCCCCACGCCCGGCAGCAAGAATCATCGCTTTCATCGCAGGATTGTCGAACATGGTCGATTACCGGAGTCTTTTGTCGTCATATCATGCCAAGGTGTGCCTAAAGCCGCTCATCGAAGCGCCGGGGGCAGCCTCTCGATGATCCCGGTGCTTTCGACGCTCAAGTGCACGATGCGTTGGATGTGGTGGATCAGCCATTCGGGGTCGCCTTGTTCGGTGATCCAGTCGTTGGGGTTGTTTTCGATGCCGCTGGCTTTGTCGGTTTTGACTTGGTAGCGTTCGATCAGCCATTGTAGGGCGGGGCGGCCGGCGACTTGGTAGTCCAAGGCGGCTTGGGGGATTCCGGCCAGGGTGATGCGGTCGTTGTAGACGATGCGGGTGCGGTCTTCTTTGCCCTGTTGTTTGTGCCATGCCATTTTGGAGACTTGGCGGCTTGCCTCTTCGGGGAGGCCGGGGAGGGCGGGGGCGCCGTCGATCAGTAGGTTCAGGGGGTATTCGGGGCCGGTTTCGAAGTTCAGGTGGAGTTCGGCGAGTTTGTGGCCGGCGTCGCGGAAGGCTTCGAAGTGGGCGGCGTCTTGGGGTATCGGGATGCGGGGGAGGGATTTTTTCAGATCGGTGGCGAATTCGCGTTGGTAATCCGGTGCGTGGAGGATGCCGTAGACGTAATCGAAGATGTCGTCGCCGGTCAGGGAGTCGTCTTTGCAAAGGGTGCGGAATTCGCGGATGGCGGTGTCGGTGATATTGTCTTGGCGCTGGCCGTCTTTGCTGTATATGTAGCGGGGGAAGCATTGGCC
The DNA here is from genome assembly GCA_965220535.1 of Gammaproteobacteria bacterium. Taxonomy (GTDB): domain Bacteria; phylum Pseudomonadota; class Gammaproteobacteria; order HK1; family HK1; genus HK1. Next base: position 3,096,851 of record OZ244833.1, read on the forward strand.
TTTTTCGATGAAGTCGAGATTTGGTACGCGGTTGACGATGAGTGTTGACCAGACTTCTCGCGAACCGACACCGGGTACCATGATGGCGCGATTTTCGGTGTCGGCTTGCGGGAAATAGCTGGGTTGGCGATACACGCTGTTATTGAAAAGACGGTCGAAATATAAATAGATCGGGCTATAGGGATGACGGTTAGAAAGACGTATTGCACCGAGATCGAAAACCCCGTACTTACCTTTCGCAAGTTCGGTTTTGAGGGTTCCATCCCAGCTGATTTTCATAGGATCGTTATCGACGAATATATCGGGGGTAAGCTCTGGTTGTTCTTGCAGAGCTAAGGCGAAAGCTTCGACCTGTTCGTTATAGAAAGCGATCATCCGTTCCATATTGGTTGCCAAGCTGGTGCGGCTGAAGTTGTAGGCCCATGCATCGCGGCTAGTATTGACCCCGAGGCTATAACTGTGAAAGATCGTAGCGGGTTGTGCTACTTTTCCGGCTTTGACTTGTTTGTCGCCCAAGGCTTTGAAGCGTTGAAACCGCGGATCGCGTTGATTGATCCAGTCGTGTTCGGCATCGGGCGTGATATGCCGCCAGCCCAATCCGCCGAGATGCTTGGCTTTGATGATGCGCTCGATTTTATCCTTGAGCTTCAAGTCATCTCCTATATCATGATAGTGGATCTGGCCCTGCGCTCGATCCTTATGGCGGATTAGTACCGAGATTGCCACCCCGTTCATGCTGTCGCTCCCGAAGGTATTGTCGCCCTCACGCGCCGTACCTTTGGAGAGCATATTTTTGCGGATATCGCCGCGTAGATCGAAAAGATAGAGGCGATCGAATTCCTCCGCCAGTGTTTGCCGCATCCCGTCGGCGAAACTTCTGTCGATCCACGCCGAAGGGGAGACGAAAGCGATCACTCCTTCGCTTCCCAGACGATCGCTCGCCCAGCGAAAAGCACGGATATAGCTGTCGTATAGCTGGTTTTTGAGGGTCGCTTTGGAGCGTGCCGCATAGCTGCTGCGGATACTGGCATCGAGTTTCGGGTAGGCGAGATTTTTGGCGCTGTCGTTTTCCGACTTCTGCCCCCTCGACCAAGGCGGGTTGCCCACGATCACCCGGATCGGTGCCTTGCGTTGGCGCGCCAAGCGTTGGTCGTTTTCGGGAAACATTTCGCCGGTGCCGGTGGCGTCGCGTTCGAAGAGGTTGAAGGTGTCGGTGAGGACGATGCCGGGGAAGGGGCGGTAATTCCCGCCCGTGCGGCCGTGGAAGGCTTCTTCGATATTCACCGAGGCGATGTAATAGGCCAGGAGCAGGATTTCGTTGGCGTGCAGTTCGTGATCGAACTTGCGTTCCAAGTCTTTGTCTTTGATCAGGTCTCGGTTTTGGATCAGGCGGTTGATGAAGGAGCCGGTGCCGGTGAAGGGATCGATGATATGGACGTTTTCGTCCGAAAGGCCGCGTCCGAACTCGGCGCGTAGGGCGTAGTCGGCGCTTGCGAGCACGAAATCCACGATTTCGATCGGGGTATAGGCGATGCCCAAACTGCTGGCGACTCGGGGGAAGGCGGTTTTGAAGAATTTCTCGTAGAGCTCGGTGATGACTTTTTGTCTTCCTTTGGCGTTGTCGATGTCGGCGGCTCGGCTTTTGACCGAATCGTAAAAGCCTTGGAGGTTGTCGAGTCGGTTTTGATCGAGGTCGTCGCGTAGGCGGTCGACGACTTGGTTCATCGCCTGCGAGACGGGGTTGGCTTTGGCGAAGGCGTAGTCTTGGAAGAGGGAGTCGAAGACTTCGCGGGTCAGCAGGTGTTGCGCGAGCATCGAGGTGGCTTCATCTTCGCTCAGGTCTTCGTTGATATTGCCGCGGACGCTGGCGAGGAAGCCTTGGTAGGTGTGTTCGATATCGGGTTTGGCGCGGGCTCGCTCCATTCGCTGCACGAGGTCGCCGTGGATATCGGCGATATCTTTGGCCCAGGTCTCCCAATATTCCCGCTCCCCGCATTTGTCGACGATCTTGGCGTAGATCACCTTTTCCCAGAGATCGAGTTGGGCGGCTTTTTTCGTCTCTATGACGGTCGCTTCCGCGACGGCGTCGGCGAAGTCTTGGTACTCCTTGCCGAAGCCGACGCCGATATGTCGGATATTTTCGGGTTTGGCGTGGTTGAGTTCGATCTTGTTGATGATCGATTGGAAGCGGTCGTCGTGGGCTCGAAGGGCGTTGAGCACCTGCCACACCGCTTTGTAGTTCGAGCCGGACAGGGCCTTGGCGGGATCTTCGTTGGGGTCGACGACCACGGGCACGATGACGTAGCCGTATTCCTTGCCCGGGGCGGTGCGCATCACGCGGCCGACGGCTTGGACGATATCGATTTCCGATTGGCGCGGCTGCATGAAGAGCACGGCGTCGAGGCTGGGGACATCCACGCCCTCGCCCAAGCATTTGGCGTTGAAGAGGAGTTTGCAGACAGGCTCGCCGCGTTCGTTGTTCGAGGGTTCTTCGCGCAGCCAGTCGAGGGCTTTGTTGCGCTTCGGCGCCGACATCTTGCCGTCGACGTGTTTGGTTTCGCAGGCCAGGAAATCGCTTTCGAAGGGGCGGGGTTTGTCGCCGACTTTGGCAACGACTTCTTGGAAGGTCTCGGCGAGTTTTTGCGAATGGCTTATGCGGTTGGCGAAGGCGACGGCACGGCGCATCGGGGCGCTCTCAGGCGCAGATGCTCGATCCAAAAAATCGGCGGGGGGGGGGGGGGGGGGCAGTGGTAGAGGTGGTAAAGGAGGGCGAGTAGAAAGCCCCAGAAAGGCTCTCAGGACGCCCACGGTCGCGCAGCGCTCGGTGGCAGCCGACGATTTTGCCGCGGTCGTCGGTCTTTTCGTCGAGGTCGATATCGATATCGGCAAGTTCGGGAATGTCGTTGGCGTTCTCGCTGACGCTCAGTATCAACACGCGATAGTCGCAGAGCATCTTCTCCTTGACGGCGTCGGAAAAACTCAGGCGGTAGAACTCCGGGCCATAGTGGCTTTCGTCGTCCATCGAGAAGGTCTTGGCTTCTCTTTCCTTCGCCTTGGCCTTGGCGGATTCGGAATAGAGCCTCGGGGTGGCGGTCATGAACAGGCGTTTGGCGGCGCGGATGTAGTCGCCGTCGAGGATGCGGCTGAAATGGCTGCGCTCGCCCTTGTTGTTTTCGACGCCGGTGGTGCGGTGGGCTTCGTCGCAGATGACGAGGTCGAAGGTCGGGGCGCCCAAGGCTTGCGCCTCGTGGATGCGGTCCAGGGATTGATAGGTGCAAAAGACGACGGTGGTTCGCTCGACACCGGCGCCCGAAGCGGCGGCGATGCTCTCGGCGTTCGTGGTGGCGGGGACGGCCAGATCGCCGGACTTGATATCTTCGGATTGCGCATCGACCCGATCGTCGGAGCAGACTGCGAGATAGCGCATCTTTGTCGCTTGTCGATCCTGTTGGTCCGCCCATTCGCGCAGGCTTTGGGAGATCAAGGCGATCGAGGGCACGAGGAACAGGATATTGCCGCCTTCGGGCACCATCGACTGCGCGATATGCAAGGAGGTCAGGGTTTTGCCGGTGCCGCAAGCCATGATCAGCCGCCCGCGATCGCGGCTTTCGAAAGCCTCGATGACTCGATCGTGCGCTTCTTGTTGCCGGGGACGAAGTTCCTTGGGGCTCGGAAGGCGGGTGTTGTCGGGGTAGAGGGCATCCCAGTCGAAGCGTTTGGCCAGGTCGCGAAAGCGCAGGCGCATGACGGGTTTGGTGCGGCCCTCCAAGGCCTTTTCCGCGTTGGCGCTCCAAGTGTCGTTGGCGCTGACGATCAAGCCTTTGTCGAAGGGCTCCTTGCCGACTTCGTTGAAGAAACTGTCGAGATGGCTCTTTTGAATCGTGGTGTCTTCATCGAAAAACTTGCATTGGATCGCCCAGTAGGCTCCGCTTAGGTCTTTGGCCACCAAATCGATCCCGAGATCGTGGCTCGCGTGCCCGCTATGACGCTCGCGCTCGGGCCAGTCCTCCCAAAGCCAGACTCTCGAATCGGCGAAATCGTATTCCCGAAGCAGCGGCAGGACGCGCCGCATCAACAGTTCGAAAAAGCGCCCTTGTTCGGATCGATTGCGCGCCTCGGCTCGCATTCTTTTCAGTACCTCGTCGAAGGAAGTCATGGTCTTTTCTCTTTCTCCTGATCGTGGGTGCGGGAGCGTGGGTGCGCCGGCGCAGGCTCGAGGCGGCGAGCCCGGGGGATGCGCTTTGCCGCGGCCGGGCTGCCGGTGCTGCGGGCATTTTATGTTGCAAATCGTGGGTTCTCGGCTCCTAGACCGGGTCGGACGAGGTCGCAGGGATTGATGCAAGCAGGTTTCGTAGGCCTTATCCGCAAGCTTGAAGTCGATCATATCAAGGCAAGGTCGAAAGCGGATGGTTTCGAGCCTGAAGCGGATTTCTCTTCGAGGTGCGGATGAAGCGCTCGGCATAATCGGAGAGGGCCTTGGCGGACCGGTTGCAACGCTTCGAAGCGCGCTCATCGAGTCATCGTATACAGACCCTACGCAGTTCGCCGAACGACGGTCGCACCATGAAGATGCAGAGCTGCTGCCTAAGCGCCGATGAGGGTCGCTGTCCTGTCTGCACCCCGTCTCTTACCCATCGAAGGAATAACGGCTTCATCATGAGACCGAGAACCACGGGATGGTTCTTGGCGCGGTTTGGCGGGTAACTGCCCGTGATGACATGAAATCCCTCGCTCATCCAATAAGATGAGGTTTTAAGAAGCGTTTCGAAAAACTCCGGGGCGGGGGATGAGGGATTTTCGATCGGGAGCGTCGATGATTTCCATTAAAATGGGATCGGAAGGGCAGCGGGCGATCGCAAAGGGTCGCTCGGTGCTTTTCATGACTCGCCGATGCCCGATTGCCGCTGCCGAGCCCGCTTCGATTTCAAAGCCCCCGTCTTAACGATCTCATCGACATATTCCATGCCCGAAACCTTATCCGAAGTGCCATCCATCGCCCCGGCTCCGGGGGATTCGTCACCGGCGTCCGGGGCGCCGACTTTCGAGCCGACCTCCGGCGGGAAGACGATTCTGTCGATCTGCGATCTCGGGGTGAAGTTGACCGCGGCGTCGGGTCCGGTGGACGTTCTGCGGGGGATCGATCTCGAATTCTCCGCCGGGGAGACGGTCAGCATCGTCGGTCCCTCCGGAGCCGGCAAGACCACGCTGTTGATGGTCATCGGGGGGTTGGAGCGACCATCGAGCGGTCGGGTCACGGTCGCGGGTATCGACCTTGCGGGTCTCGACGAGGACGGACTCGCTCGTTTTCGGGCGCAGCATGTCGGTATCGTGTTTCAGTCCTTTCATCTGATCCCGACGATGACCGCGCTCGAAAACGTTGCCACCCCTCGCGAGTTGGCGGGAAAGGCGGATGCTTTGGAGCGGGCGCGTTTGGAGCTCGAAGCCGTCGGTTTGGCTCATCGTCTTGGGCATTACCCCGGCGAGCTTTCCGGCGGCGAGCAGCAACGGGTGGCCATCGCTCGCGCTTTGATCAACCGTCCGTCGTTGGTGCTCGCGGACGAGCCGACGGGGAATCTCGATGTCGATACCGGTCGTCAGATCGTGCACCATCTTTTCACCCGCAGCCTCGAGCGGGGGGCGACCCTGATTTTGATCACCCACGAGCCGAGGCTGGCGGCGCTTTGCTCCCGCACGCTGCGTATGGTCGACGGTCGCGTGGTCGACAGCCGCGATCTCGGCTCTTGAGAGCATCGATGGATCGACTCTCGATGCCCCGACTCTCGATGCCTCGAATCCGCGATCTTGAACAATCGATCGTCCGCATGACTCCTCGCCGCAGCGGGATTTTCCTTGAACCGGGTATCGAAGGTGGATGGGAATAAAACAGCGATAGCGGCCGCGGCTTGGCGGATCGCCCGGCGCGATTTGCGACAGGGTCTGCGCGGATTGCGAGGATTTCGGGTTTTCGTGGGTTGTCTCGCCCTCGGGGTGGCGTCCATCACCGGGGTGCAATCGACAATGAGCGCGATTTTGGGCGGATTGCGCGACGACGGCCGCACGATCCTCGGCGGGGATATCGTGCTGCGCTCGGTCTACCGGGATCTCGCCATCGAGGATCGGGCGTTCATCGAGGCCGAGACCGCGCGGCTCACCCATTTCGTCGAACTGCGCACGATGGCGCGTCGTCCGGATCGGGTTGCGGATTCCGGCGACGAGGCACTTGACGATGCGCTCGACCCGGCGGCGGCTGCCGACCCCGATCCCTCCCCGGCGGTTCTCGTCGAACTCAAAGCGGTCGACGATCACTATCCCTTGTTCGGCACCCTCGATGCCATCGACGGCCAAGGCAATGCCTTGGACCTCGATGACGCCCTTGCGCCTTCCGCCCGCGGCTGGGGGGCTTTGGTCGATCCGGCATTGGCCGATCGTCTGGCGCTGGCTGCCGGTGATTCGTTGACCTTGGGGGATCTGGTTTTCGAAGTCCGCGGCACGATCGAGCGCGAGCCCGACCGCGCCGGCTCCGGGGGTCCCTTCGGATTTTGGCCGCGGGTGCTGACGAGCGCGAAAGCCATCGAGGATTCGGAGTTGGTGCGCGAAGGCAGCCTCGTCTACCACCAATACGCGCTGCGGCTGGACTCGCAAGGCGCCGGAGGGCGAGGGGATGCATCGGCTCGGCTCGACGATATTCGCCAAAGGATCAACGAGCGCCTGCGCGACAAGGGCTGGGGGGTGCGCAGCTACGAGAACGCCGCTCCCGGCATCGAGCGGGCGACGACGCGCTTGGGGACGTTTTTGAGCCTGGTGGGACTGACGGCTTTGTTGGTCGGGGGAGTGGGGGTCGGCAACGCGGTGCGGGCTTGGTTGGATAACCGCATCGAGACCGTCGCGGTTCTCAAATGCGTCGGCGCCTCGCGCTCGGTCATTTTCCTCGCCTTCTTTTTTCAGCTGATGGTGATTGCGGCGGTCGGCATTCTCGCGGGGCTCGCGCTCGGGGTTCTCGTTTCGGTCATGGCGGGAAAGGCGGTCGAGGGAATGCTGCCGGTGCCGCTTCAGGTCGGTCTTTATCCGCAGGCCCTTGCGCTCAGCGCGGCCTTCGGTCTGTTGACCGCGATCGCCTTCACGATCTGGCCTCTTTCGCGCGCCCAACAAACCCCGGCGACGACCCTCTTTCGCGGCGGCGGGCTCGGAGCCACCCGCCGCGGTCGCCCGGCGCATTTGCTGATGGCGCTGACGATGGGCGCAGGTTTGGCCCTGTTGGCGGCTTCGAGCGCCCGCAACCAGGAATTCGCGCTGTGGTTCATCGCCGGGGCGGTGGCGCTTTTGATCCTTCTGCGCTCGATGGGATGGGCGACGGTGCTTCTCGCGGCGGCTTGGAGTCGTTCGCGAATCCCCGGAAAAGGCCTCTTCGGTCCGCGTTTGCGCATGGCCGTGGCCAATCTCCATCGACCGGCGAACGCGACCTCCGATACCGTCTTGTCGATCGGCTTGGGGCTCAGCGTATTGGTGGCGGTGGCGCTGGTGGAGGGCAATTTACGGCGCGGGATCGTCGATTCCCTGCCGGAGGATGCCCCGGCCTTTTTCTTCGTCGGCGTGGAATCGAGCCGGGTCGAGGCCTTGAAGTCCGCGCTCGAGTCGGTGGACGGGGCGCAAGATTTCCTCGCCTTGCCCTTTTTGCGCGGACGCATCGTGCGCGTCAACGGACTTGACCCTAAGGCCGCCCTCGTCGACGAAGAGCATGGCTGGCTGATCCGGGGCGATCGCGGGCTCAGCTATGCCGAGAGGGCTCCGGATGCCGATGTCGTCGCCGGGCAGTCGTGGCCCGAGGACTATGCTGGGCCGCCCCTGCTTTCGGTGGACGTCGATGTCATCGACGCCTTCGCGCTCGAGCTGGGCGATACGATCACCTTGAGCGTTTTGGGACGCGAGATCACCGCCGAAGTGCGGCATGTGCGGCGGGTCGAATGGGAGGGGATGCGTCTTGATTTCGCGCTTCTTCTCTCTCCGGAGCCGATGCGCCACGCCCCTCATAGCGCGGTGGCCACGATACGCGCCGACGAGGAGGCCGAGGCCCGAATCGAGCGCTTGCTGGCGCGGGAATTCCCCGAGGTGACGGCGGTGCGTACCCGTGAGGCGATGACCCGGATCGGGGAGCTGATGGGCGGCATCGCGACCGCGGCGCGGGCGGTGGGGGGACTGACTTTGTTCGTCGGGGCGTTGGTATTGGCGGGGGCGGTGGCCGCCGGTCATCGCCGGCGCACCTTCGAAAGCGTCGTGCTCAAGGTGCTCGGGACGAAGCGGCGCGACGTGGCCTTGATCCATGGCTTGGAATTCGCCCTGCTCGGCGCGATCACCGGTATATCGGCGGCCCTTGCGGGGACGGTGGGAGCCTGGGCCATGGTCACCCGGGTGCTGGATCAGGATTGGAACTTTCTCCCCGGTACGGTCGCCTCGACCCTCGCTTTTTGTATGGCGCTGACCCTCGCTCTCGGATTATGGGGAACGTGGCGGGCATTGGGCGAATCGCCCTCCTCCTATTTGCGCAATGAATGAGCGGCGCTCCCCTCTTCGCCGGGGACAGGTTTTTCGAGCATCGGGCTTAGGACTTCGGCTCAGTTCTTCGGCTCGGTCTTCGCCGCCATGCGAGCAAGAGGGTCCTGGCGGTAAAAGGCCATCAGCTGGTCGTGGACCGCGGGATAGCATTCTTTGAGGATGGCCGGGCTTTCGAAGAAATATTCGCTGACGACGGCGAAGAACTCGTCCGGACTCTCGGCGGCATAAGGGTCGATCGAGAGATCGCCACCGGCATCGACGCGGGCGCTGAAATCATCGAAAGCGGCGCTGAAATCCCGATACCAGGAGCCCCCGTCCATCCCGGCGTGCAGCAGGGGGAAACCGTTGACATCCCCGCTTCTCATATCCAGTTTGTGGGCGATCTCGTGGATCACGACGTTGTAGCCGCAGTCGAGTTGTCCGGAAGCGACGACATCCTCCCACGAGAGCACGATGGGTCCGAGCTCCCAGGATTCTCCGCTGCATTCCCGCTCCCAGTGGATTTCGACGCCGGCTTCGTCCACCTCGACCCCCCGAGAGACGAACTCGCCGGGATAGACGATCACCGAGCGCCATCCGTCGCAGGCCTCGATGCCGAGGTTCAGCACCGGCAGGCAGGCCATCGCCGCCACCGTTATCCGGGCTTGGTCGTCGAGCTCGAAGCCGCCGGCGCCTTCGATGGATTTCCGGCGCAGGAAGGATCGGGTCAGGTTGCGTAGCTCTTCGCTTTGTCCGTCGGTCAAGGCCCGGATGATCGGAAAATCGCTTCGCAGTTCTTGCCATGCGCTATCGTTGACCGGATCTCGTTTCCCGTCTTTGGTCAGCAGCCTTTCGAATACGCGCAGCGCAGCTGAGGGGATCATCGAAGGCCTCCTTGATTTTTCGAGCGCATCGGCTTTTCGGGCGGCCGGATATCCGAAGGGAGAGGGGGATGGCGGCAGGCGGATTCCTCCCCTCGTCGGCTCGCATCGTCGGCTCGTATCCTCGGCTCGATCCGGCAAGGACGACGCGAACCCTTTTTTCGGCGACGAGGAAGAAAGACGCGCGCCTTCGAATCTCGCTGTCGAGACAATCCGAAGCGCTCGGCTGGACGGACCTTGGGCTTTTTCGTTCGCGCAGCGCTCGAAGCGGCTTCGTTGATCGGGCGAACGAATCGACGATCCGCCGGATGGGGGGCGATTTTCCGAAGACCGAGGGCGGCGTTCGATATCGTCGATCATCGAGCGTGCCCTTTCGACGACGATACGACGATACGACGATTTCAAAAGCGAAATCCCACCCGACCATGCGACTATCGAAACCGCCGTTCGGATATTCGCCAGTCGGATATTCGACAGTCTAAGGAGATATCGGATCATGCACAACGATACCCGCTTTTCCCTCGATGCCGCGCAAGCCGGAGCCGGAGCCGAGGACGCCCCGGCGCTTTTTCGTTTGCGACAACGCTTCCCGCGACCGACCGAGGATATCAAGGCGGCGGTGGCGCGTGAGATCGCGCCTTTTCTCCAAGAAGCGAGAAAAGGACATCGGATAGCGATCACCGCATCGAGCCGGGGGATCGCCGATCTGCGCCTGATATTGCGCGAATGCGTCGATGCCCTGCGCGGGGTCGGCGCCGAGCCTTTCGTGGTCCCGGCGATGGGCAGTCACGGCGGCGCGACGGCCGCCGGTCAAATTCGAGTGCTGATGGAAACCCACGGCATCGACGAGGAGGCCTTGGGTTGTCCGATCGAATCGGATATGGAGGTGGTGCGGATCGGCACGACATCCACCGGCTTTCCCGTTTTTCAAGAACGGATTTCGCACGATGCCGACGGCGTCCTCGTCGTCAATCGCGTCAAGCCGCATACCGGTTTCGGCGGACGGGTGGAAAGCGGTATTTGCAAAATGCTGGTCATCGGGATGGGCAAGCAGGCGGGGGCCTCGAAGATCCACCAGCAGGCTCTGCGCGAGGATATGGGTCGGATCGTGCTCGAAGCCACCCGCATCATCGTCGAATCGCCGCGCCCGCGTCTGATCGGGGCGATCGCTCTTTTGGAAAACGCATTCAAGGAAATCGCCGTCGTGCGCGGCATCCCGGTGCATGATTTCGATGCCCTGGTGGATGCCGAGAGCGAGTTGCTCGAGACCGCCAAATCGCTCCTCCCGCGCTTGCCTTTCGACGCCCTCGACGCGTTGATCGTCGACGAGATCGGGAAGAATATCAGCGGCTCGGGGATGGATACCAATATCATCGGCAAGAAGCAAGGGATGGATAGCCCGCGTATCGGGGCGATCTATATCAGAGGGCTGAGCGAGGCCACCCACGGCAATGCGATCGGTATCGGGAATGCCGATTTGATGCCGCGTTCCCTTTTGCCGGAGATCGATCTGTCGTCGACCTATATGAACGCCTTCACCGCCAAGCGATTGATGATCGCTCGCATCCCGATGCTGGTCGAAAACGAATTGCAGGCATTGCAAGTGTTGCTCAACTTTCGCGCGGAAGAGGCGCACGATTCGCTGCGATTGCTGTGGATTCGAAATACCTCCGCCTTGGACGAGATGTGGGCTTCGAAATCCTTGCTCGACGAGGCGCGAGCGAACCCCAATATCGACATTCTCGGCGAAGCCGGAGCCCTTGCTTTCGACGATGCGCTGTCTTTCGTACCGCCGCCCTTGCCCTGAGCCGCCAAGGCCAGGCTGCGGGGTTTTCGAGGCTTCGAAGTCCTTCGGCGAGCGGTTGTTTTGGCGGCTTTTCGGCGGTTTTTTCGGCGGCATCGGCTCGCCGCTCGATTCGTTGTCGGGTCAAGGGTTATCATTGCTCCCTTTGGAATCCTTGGGCGAGGCATCGAAGCCGGTCATCCTTGGGCCGCGCTTGTCGACGATTTCATCGCTGCATTCGGCGGCATCCGCCCTTTTTCCCGCTCCTCGACATAAAGAGCCAAAATCATGACTCGCGATATTCGTATCCCCTTGGAAGGCAGCGCGATCACCGTCGCCGGCGACGGCACGCTCGTCGTTCCCGATCGCCCGATCATCCCCTATATCAGCGGCGACGGCATCGGAGTCGATATCACGCCGGTGATGCAAAGGGTGGTCGATGCGGCGGTGGAGCGCGCCTATCAGGGTTCGCGCGCGATCCAGTGGGTGGAGGTCTTCGCCGGCGAAAAAGCCGATTCGTTGACGGGATCTTGGCTTCCGGACGAGACCATCGAGCTGATGAAGAAATATCTGGTCTCGATCAAGGGTCCGCTGACCACCCCGGTCGGCGGCGGCATCCGCTCCCTCAATGTCGCGGTGCGTCAGATCATGGATCTCTATGTTTGTTTGCGACCGGTGCGTTGGTTCGAAGGAGTGCCCTCGCCGGTGCGCCGCCCCGAGAAGGTGGATATGGTGATCTTTCGGGAAAATACCGAAGATATTTATGCCGGTATCGAATTCGAAGCCGGCAGCGAGGAAAGCGAGCGGTTCCTGCGCCTTTTCGAGCGGGATTTCCCCGCTTTATTCGAGAAAATTCGCTTTCCCGCCAGCAGCGGCATCGGTATCAAACCTGTTTCCCGGGAGGGTTCGGCGCGGCTGGCGCGGGCCGCGATTCGCTATGCCGTCGATAACGGTCGCAAGAGCGTCACCTTCGTTCACAAGGGCAATATCATGAAGTTCACCGAAGGTGCCTTTCGCAACTGGGGCTACGAAGTGGCGGAGCGGGAATTCGCCGATCGGTGCTATACGTGGGCGCAGTGGCAGCGCAGCGTGGATCGAAAGGGGGTCGAGGCTGCGAATCAAGAGCAGGAAGAGGCTCTCGCCGCGGGCAAGATCCTGTGCAAGGACGCGATCGCGGATATCACTTTGCAGCAGGTATTGTCCCGCCCCGGCACGTTTGACGTAATCGCCACCACCAACCTCAACGGCGACTACCTTTCCGATGCATTGGCGGCGCAAGTCGGCGGTATCGGCATCGCTCCGGGGGGCAATATCAACTACGAGACCGGCCATGCGGTCTTCGAGGCGACCCACGGGACGGCGCCGTCTTATGCCGGGCGGGATATGGTCAATCCCGGATCGCTGGTCCTGTCGGCGGAGATGATGCTGCGTTATATGGGCTGGAAGGAAGCCGCGGATCGGATCATCGGCTCCATGGACGCCGCGATCGCCTCGCGGCGGGTCACCTACGATTTCCATCGGCTGATGGACGATGCGGAAAAGGTATCGTGTTCCGAGTTCGGCCGCATCATGGTCGAGAATATGTGAGCGGGCATCGCGCCTTTTGCGATCGCCGGATCATTCTTCCCGCAGCCGGGCGCGAGCGTGCGCGGCGCGTCCGAACTCCTCGAAAAGCCGACGCGAGAGGGTATGCTCTTCCGGTTTCCACTCGGCATGCCATTGCACGCCGACGGTGAAACTGCGGTCGTTGCGCAAGCGCACCCCTTCGATCACCCCGTCGTGGCTGGTGGCCTCGACCTCGAAGTCGGCGGCCAAACGGTCGATTCCCTGACCGTGCAGGGAGTTCACCATCACCTCGTTTTCCCCCGCGAGGCGCTCGAAGAGGCCGCCGGGAGCCAAGCGGATCGGATGGCGAAGCCGGAAGATCTCCTCGCGGCTGACATCCTCGCGTTGCGGCATCCGGTGGTCGTCGGTGTTCTCCAATAGATGCAATCGATAGTGCAGCGAGCCGCCCAAGGCGACGTTCATCTCTTGGATCCCGCGACAGATCCCGAAAACCGGCACCTCGGCGGCGATACAGGCTTGGGCCATCGCCAAGGCGGTCGCATCCCGCTCGGGGTCGATGATTTCTTCTTCGGGAAAAGGCGGTCCGTCGTAATGGTGGGGCTCGACGTTCGCGCGTCCGCCGGTGAGGACGAGGCCGTCGATGCGCTCGACGAGATCGTCAAGCGTATCCGCATCCAAGCGTGTTCCCGAAGCGGGCAGCAGAAGCGCCAAGCATCCGGTGAAGCGTTCCACGGATTCGATATTGAGCGAGCCGGTGGCGTGAATCGGGTAGTTTCCCCGAGCGGAGAGCATCGTGCTGGTCGAAATGCAAACGAGGGGTTTGGTGGATCGCTTGCGCGTCATGCCTTTCGCCTCCATAGCCCGGATAAAAAAGAAAGAAGGTGGATCTCGATCGGATGCGGCGGCCGCGGCGGCCGAGAGTATCGACGACGCGGATATCGACGAATGGCCGCCTTCGAGATCCCCGGCCAAGCCTGCGGGTATTTTAGACGCCTCGAAGGTGGCGTTTCGAAGCCGACGAAGGGCAATGGCTCTAAGCGATCAAAGGATTCGTGCCCGCGATCGATCATGCGAGTTTTGTGCCGGTCGCGACGCGCGATCCGGCAAGGGCCGGTCGCGAAAGCCTCAAGGTCGATTCGCAAGGCGAGACGGTGATGGATGAGCGCAATATCGGCGTAGCCCAGGGGCGATCCCGAGAAGAGCCTCGATCCCGAGAAGAGCGAGGCATCGTTTTCGCCGATCCGAACGCTCGCAAGGAGTCTTTCGCAGGCTCGCAAGCGAACGCTTCCGATTCCGCGCAACCCGCTCCCTCGCGCTCGGCGACGTGCGAGGCGGTGATCGCCGGATGCGGCGATTTCGGCATCGCGCTCGGGCTGATATTGGCGGCCCGCGGAGTCGAGGTCACCGGCATTCGGCGCTCGAGCTCTCCTTTGCCCGCTCCCTTGCGCACGCTTTCGTTGGATCTCGCGGAGCTTCGCTCGTCGGCCAAGCGGCTAATACCCGCGTCTTCGCCGCTGATGACGGCCGATATCGTGATCTATGCGGTGGCCGCCGGTCGACGGGAGGAGGCGGCCTATCGCCGGGCGTATATCGAAGGCGTCGATGGCTTGTTGAACGTGCTGGAGAGCCGCGATACCGCCCCGCAACGGATTTTTTTCGTTTCCAGCACCTCGGTCTACGGGGAATGCGCCGGCCGCGAGGTGGACGAGGAGACTCGGCCGCGACCGCAGGGCTTTGCCGGGGAGTCGGTGCTAGCCGGCGAGGAGCGGATGCTTTGCAGCCCGATTCCGGCGACGGTCGTGCGATCCGGGGGGATCTACGGCCCCGGTCGCGGTTGGTTGATCGACCGCGTTCGGCGGGGCGGGCGATGCCAAGACGACCCGCCGAAGTTCACCAATCGCATCCACCGCGACGATCTGGCGGCGGCCATCGCTCACCTTGCCGATCTTGCGTCGAGGCGGCCGATCGCGGATAGATATATCGCGGTGGATCACGAACCGGCCCTTGAATGCGAGGTGATGGAATGGCTCGCAAGGCAGATCGGCGCTCCCTTGCCCGCGCGCGTTCGCCGCCTCGATCCCCTCGCTTCGAAGGGCGGCGCCGATGCCCTCGGGAAGCGATGCCGCAACGCCCGCCTTCTTTCCGAGGGCTATGTTTTTTGCCATCCCAGCTATCGGGAGGGCTATCGAGCGGTGCTTGCGGGAAAAGGGGTACGCTATCGTCCCGCTTAGCGGCGGTCGATGCCGTGCTGCGGGCGCGAAGACGCTCGATCTCTTTCTCCCTTTCATCGAGCCCTTTCTTCGAGCCCTTTTTTCGGGCCCTTTCTTCGGGCTCTTCGATCCGGTCTTTTCATCGAACCGAGAGTTTTTCAAATGCCGACCCTCGCCGATGCCCTCGAACGCTTCGGGGAACTCTTTCGCCGCGCCGCGGATTGCGATCTCAACGAACCGACGGCGATGACGCTGTGCACGGTCGATGCCGATGGGCGTCCCTCGGCCCGGGTGGTGCTGCTCAAGGGCTTCGACGAAGCCGGTTTCGTGTTCTATACCAATACCTTGAGTCGCAAGGGACGAGCCTTGGCCGGCGATCCGCGGGCGGCATTGTGTTTTTTCTGGGATCCCTTGATGGAGCAGGTGCGTATCGAGGGTGTCGTCGGCACGGTATCCGATGCGATGGCCGACGGCTATTGGCAAAGCCGCCACCCCGAGAGTCGAATCGGGGCGTGGGCCTCGCGGCAATCCGAGCCCCTCGAGAGTCGTAAAGCCTTGGAAAAGAGGGTCGAGGCCTTTGCCGCGCGCTTCGCCGGCGGGGATATCCCGCGGCCGCCGCATTGGTCGGGTTATCGCTTGGTTCCGGATCGGATCGAGTTTTGGCGATCCCTCCCGAATCGCTTGCACGAGCGGGTGCTCTACGAAGGGGATACGACCGGAGCCGACGGATGGCGTATGCGCTTGCTCAATCCATAAGGCATCGACGGCGTTGGATCCCGCTTTCAAGTCCCGCTTTCAAGGGAGCGGGAGCCGAAGCGGGCATCGGAGCGGGCATCGAAGCCTCGGTTTCGGATGGTGCGCCTTTTCAGTCTTTTTTCAGTGCAAGGGACCGGTGGCTTCGCCGCCGTCGGAGATCATGTCGATGATCTTGCGGATCTCGCCCAAACGATGCAAGGATTCCTCGATCTCGAGAAAATGCTGCTTTCGGCTCAAGGGGATCGGCAGCAGTTCGCTCATCCGATAACCGAGCCAGCTCGCATCGTCGAAACGGGCATCCGCCGAATATGCCGGCGTCGGCAGATGCGCGTGGATTTGACGCAGGAGTTCGGCCAAGGGGCGATATTCGTCGGGGACGGTGCAAGCCGGCTCTTCGTCCAAAACATGCGCCTCGGTCGCCACCCGAAGACCGTCCGCACGGTGGGTCGAATCGCGGATAAGCACTCGCCGCTCGCCGACGGTGCTGATGCCGAGCAGGCCGTCTTCCAGCTGATCCCAATCGACGATGCGCGCCAAGGTACCGACACTGTGGACGGTGGCCGGGCTCGGCTCGTGGCCTCGGCGAATCAGGGCGACGATGAAAGGGGCGTCTTTTCGTAGCCGCTCGCTGACCATATTCAAATAGCGAGGCTCGAATATCCTAAGGGGCAAGGAGCCCTCGGGGTAGAGCACGGTATCGAGGGCGAAGATCGGCACTTCCTCCGATATTCGACGGCGATCCGATGTCGGCGAGTCGCAAGCAAGCGAATCGAGCGAGGTTGCGCCGCTGTTTTTCGAAGCCCGGTGCATGGTCTTTCCCCTAAGTCGCTTCGGCGATCGCCGCGGGTCTCGCTCGCCGCTCGCCGAGGGTGCGCCGCATCATTCGCGTCGTTGCAAACGATCGACGAGACGCTCTTGGATGCCGGCGAATCCGGCATTGCTCATGACGAGGATCGCGTCGCCTTTTCGCGCCATGGCGCTGCAGTCGCCGATGACGCTCTCGATATCATCGCATATCCGCCAATCGTTGCGCGCGCCCTCGCTCAAGCGGGATACCCGGTCCTTTTCCTTCGCCGACGAGTCGCCGGGGGCCGGTGCGAGGATCCGCACGATATCCGCTTGCGCCAAAGCCCCGGGGAGTCGATCGTCGTGGCTCCCCGCCCGCATGCTGTTGGATGCGAGTTCGAGCGCCGCGATCACCCTCGTAAAACCCATCGACCGCAGCGTGCGGATCGAGGCTTGGATCGCCGTCGGGTGGTGGGCGAAATCGTCGTAGAGGGCAACGCCGGCGATCGTGGCCCGATGCTCCAAGCGTCGTTTCACCCCGGGGAATCCGGCGATGGCGCGGGCCGCAAGCGCAGGATCGACCCCGACATGGCAAGTTGCCGCGATGGCCGCGACCGCGTTGGAGACGTTATGCTCGCCGCGCAGATCCCATGCGATTTCGGCGACGCTACGCCCGTGCCTTTGGAGCGCGAAACGACGGCCGTCGGGGGCGATTGAACCGGCGCTCCACTCGATCTTCTCCATCCCCTTCCTGTCGGCGGCGTATCCGTCGCCGCCGCCGTCGAATCGCTCCACCTTCGTCCAGCATCCCATCGCCAGCGTTTCTTCCAAGGCGGCGTTGTCGGCCTTGACGATGATCCTGCCGGGCAGGGGCCTCCCCTCGCTTGTCGGCTCGTTCGTCGGCTCGTTCATCGGCTCGTTCGTTCCCGCGCTCGTCGGCATGGTCTTTGTGGATCGCGGGCCAGGGACGATACGGATCAGATGATGGAACTGACGCTGGATCGCCGGGAGGTCGTCGAAGATATCGGCATGGTCGAATTCCAGATTGTTCAAGACCAGGGTGCGGGGACGGTAGTGGAGAAATTTCGAACGTTTGTCGAAAAACGCGGTGTCGTATTCGTCGGCTTCGACAACGAAAACTCGATATGGCCCGCCGCTCCCCGATCCGGCTCCGGCGTCTCGCCCGGCCGGGATGCCGCCGATCAAAAAACCGGGATCGAGCCCGAGCTCGGCGAGGATATGGGCGATCATCGCGCTGGTGGTGGTTTTGCCGTGGGTTCCGGCGACCGCGATGACATGACGGCCGGGCAGTACGTGATCGTGCAGCCATGCGGGACCCGAGGTGTAGCGAAGCCCTCGCTCCAAGATATATTCGACGCAAGGATTGCCGCGACCCAAGGCATTGCCGACGATCACCAGATCCGGAGCGGGCGCGAGCCGGGCCGGATCGTAGCCGTCGGCGGGAACGATACCCGCTCGATCGAGCAGATCGCTCATCGGAGGATAGATATTCCGGTCGGAGCCGCTGACACGGTGTCCCATCTCTTTCGCCAGCAGGGCCAGCCCCGCCATGAAAGTGCCGCAGATGCCGAGGAAGTGGATATGCATGGGCGAGGGCACGGGGCGAGGGCACGGGCAATACGGGCAAAAGGGATTCGCTTTTATCGCCCGCCAGGGGATTCGCTCGACCCTTTTCCCCGCGGGCTCGTCGCGCTTTCCAAGGGCGCTTGCGATGTCGGCGATGCGACCGGCGAAGCGGGATTCGGCGCCGTCGATGCCTCGTCCTCGGGGAGCTCTCGGCGGGCGAAAGCGCGTCGCTCGCGGCGTTCGCGTCGAAAATGACGATCGTTTCGTACCGCGCGTCGGGCGGCGGCCTGCTCCTGCCTTGCGTTCTCGTTCGTTCGCCGCTCGATACTGCCTTCGGTCTCCCGGTAAAGGCCTTGGGCCAGCGGGGCGCCGCAGCGCCTAGCGCACAAGCCGATCACCTCGACTTCCCATTCCTGCATCCCGCGTCGCACCCGCAAAGACTCCCCGCGCCGCAGTCTGCGCGAGGGTTTGATCCGTTGATCGTCGATGCGTACATGCCCGCCGGAAACGGCTTGCGCCGCCGATGAGCGGGTCTTGAAAAAGCGTGCGGACCAGAGCCATTTATCGATCCGCAGCGTATCGAGGGAGGCGTCGTCCGCCGTCTGCTCGCGATCCCCTTGTCGGGCGGGGGTCGAATTCGGCGTCGATGTTGCCGGGGATGCCGCCCGGCGGCTCATGTCGGGGCCCGAAGAGAGGCTAGTTGGCGTCCGGTCGGCTCGGCGCAGCAATACCAGGGCTCGGAATGGGCGGGGATGGGCTCGCCGAGATCCGCGGCCAAGGAGGGCGGCGGCTCGCCGAGGGCGTCGGCGGTGGCCAAAAGGATGCGTTCGAAGGCGGTGCGGCGGGATTCCTCTCGATCCGCGGCCTCTTGGGCGATGGCCTCGACCCTTCGCTGCAGGGCATCGACGGCCGGATTTTCATGCTGCCAAGGGTGGCCGAGGAGGCCCTCGTCGAAATCCCCGACCATATCCTCGAAACCCTCGATCTCGAAGAGCAGCGATCCCCCGGGAACCAATAGCCGGATCGAGAGCTGGACCGCAGGCACGCTCTCGACCAAGCGCAGATCGATCAATCGCCGCAGCAGCTGCATATACCCGGAAAGGGTGGTCCAAGGGGTGAAAGGGACAAAGGTCGGGCTAAGGGCGATGCCCGCATCCCGTACCAGTTCGACCGCTTGCTCGAAATCGCTCGCCCGATGCCCTTTGGCGAGCCGCTCGAGAACCGCATCGTCGATCGATTCGACCGCCGATATCAGAAACAGGCAACCGGTGTCGGCGAGGACCGGCAGGATTTCCCGGTGGCGAACGATATGCTCGATCTTGACGGTCGCATCGTAGGTGATCTGTGGAAAACGCTCGTGGAGGGCGCGCACGATACGCCGGGCATGCGTCGGCCCGTTGAAGAAATCGGGATCCCCGAAGGAGATATGTTCGGCCCCGGCCTCGACTTGCACCGCGATATCGTCGATCACTGTATCGACGGGGACGATCCGAAAACGTCCTCGGTAGACGGGGCTCACCGGGCAGTGGCGGCATAAGTGCTTGCATCCGCGCGAGCCCTCGCCGAAGCCGAGCATGCGCGAACTGCCATCGGGCATATTCAAACCGGCATAGCGATCGAGGGCGGGCAGCGAGCTGCGCAAGGGGGGGCGAAAATCGATCCGAGCGGTGTCGTTGACGATTCCCAGAGCGGGCGTCGCCGACCCGCTTCGTATGCGCTTTGCCAGCTCGAGCAGATGCGGCTCGTACTCGCCGCCGATGATCGTCTCCACTCCCGAGGATTGCAAACGACGAGCGTTGGCCGGGGCGTAGAGGCCGTAGGCGCAAAAGGCGGCTTCGGGGGCGCGCCGGCGAAGATCGAGGAGCAGTTCGAAAGCCATCCGGGTCGCGGTATGCATCGGCAGGTGGAGGGCGACCATCGCGGCATCCCCAAGCCCGTCTTCGGGTAGCGGATCGATCGCCAAGTCGAAGCACCGGACATCGAAGCCGGCATCGGCGAGCCACCTTGCGGGCTCGGCCAAACCGAAGGGCTGGCGCCCGAGTTCGTAGAAATTGAGGAGGACGACGCGCATTATCGAAGGGCTCGGCGGCTCGTGCGCTTTCCCGCGGTGATTCGACGATCGAGGGCTTGGCGCTCCCTAGGGGAATCGAACCCCTGTCCCCACCGTGAGAGGGTGGTATCCTGAACCGCTAGACGAAGGGAGCGTTTTCGAAAATCCCGGCGGCGAAGCGGAAGCGAAAACACGGGTCGAATATATCTTTTTGCAAGGGGCGACGAGCAAGAAACGCCGCTTCGGTTCGGAATTTCGACATCGAAATGTCTTGCCGATAAATCTCGCCGCTTCCGATATATCTCGTTGCTTAGAGTATCATACTTGGGATCGACGATCGTCGATCCGTGATCGCCGGCGTCGCAATCGAGCGTCATCGCCGCGAGATCCTCCCCGCTCGATCATCGAAAAAAGCACGATGGATCGAAAGCGGGGGGAAAGCGATTTTTTGCCGATTTCCGGCGCACCGCCCGAAGGTCGTTTTTCCAAGCCCGCGGGAGGATTTTTTCGGGTCGGGCTCGGCCTGCATCATCGGAGATTGAGAGAATCTCGAAACCGAATATCGTTCCCCGTGCGGAACATGGCATTTGCGAAGGGGATATCAGCAAAGCCTCCCTCGAAGTCCTGCGTGTATTGATCGATGCCGGCCATGAGGCCTATCTCGTCGGCGGCAGCGTGCGTGATTTGCTCTTGGGAGCCAAGCCCAAGGATTTCGATGTGGCGACGGATGCCACGCCGGAGTCCGTGCGCAAACTCTTTCGGCGTTGCCACCTGATCGGCCGTCGTTTCCGGTTGGCCCACGTACGCATGGGGCGAGAGATCGTGGAGGTCGCGACCTTCCGCGCCGCCCCCGACCTTGGCGACGACGATCCGGCCTATCGTCGCGTCGACGGGCGCATCGTACGCGACAACGTCTACGGCAGCCTCGAAGAGGATGCCTGGCGGCGGGATTTCACCCTCAACTCTCTTTATTACGACCCCCGCGATCGGAGCGTCGTCGATTTCACGGGAGGCTACGAGGATCTTCGCAAGGGTCTTTTGCGGCTGATCGGCGAGCCCCTCGATCGCTACCGGGAGGATCCGGTGCGGATGCTAAGAGCGGTACGTTTCGCGGGCAAGCTGGGCCTCGAGATCGAAAGCGGCACCGCAAAAGCCATCGGCGAAATGGCCTCTTCGCTCGAAGACATTCCCCAAGCCCGCTTATACGAGGAGGTGGTCAAATTCCTGATGAGCGGTGCGGCATTGGCGATTTACGAGCGCTTGCAGCGCCACGGCCTTTTGCACTTTCTCTTTCCCGAGACCGCATCTTGTATCGAGAACAAGCCCGGCGGCGTGACCGACAGGCTTGCCCGCAAGGCCTTGGCCAATACGGACGAGCGCCTGCGCGAGGGCAAGCCCGCCACCCCGGCCTTTCTCTTCGCCGCTTTGTTATGGGAGCAGGTACGACAAGACAGCGATGCTCGCATCGCGCAGGGGGTGTCACCGATTTCGGCTTGCGAGGCGGCGGGGGCCGCGGTCATCGCCAGTCAGTCGATTTTGATTCCCAAACGCGTTGCCTTGATGGTGAACGAGATTTGGGGATTGCAGGCGAGGTTGACTCATCACCGGAAGCGTTCGGTGCGCAAGTTGATCATCCATCCGCGTTTCCGAGCCGCTTGCGATTTCCTCTTTTTGCGCAACGACGCGAAAGAAAGCGATCTTGCGGAGCTCGTAGAGCGATGGTTTCGTCACTACCAATCGAGCGAAGGGATCGCCAAGCCCCGAGAGGGGAGGGAAGAATTCGAAGGCGCATCCCCGCCTGTGCGTAAACGCCATCGCGGTCGCGGGCGGCGCTCTTCCCGTGTCGGACGAAAAGACCCCTCGGCGGAGCCCCTCGCCCTTTGAGGCCGAGGGCGGGCAGGATCGAATGTCGAGATCGAACGTCGGGATCGAACGTCGGGATCGAGCGATGGGACCGAGAAATCGCAGCCGGGGGCAAAAAGCCTCTTCTCGACGCTCCTCGCGATACCGGGCGCACCGCCGCGCCGAGGGCGAAAAGAGACGAGGAGCCCTTGGCCTTGGCGGCGCTCCTCGTCGCTGACCATGCGCTCCTTCGATGCTTATATCGGTGTCGGATCGAATCTCGGCGAGTCGTTGACGCGGATCCGAATCGCCTTCGGGCATATCGATCGAACGCCGGGGATTTCGCTGCGGGCGCGTTCGCGCATCTACCGCAACCCGCCGCTGGGGCCGATCGGGCAGCCCGATTATTTCAACGCCGTCGTTGCCGTCGAGACATCGCTCGCCCCCGAGGATCTGCTGGCCGATCTATGGCGTATCGAGGCCTTGGGAGGACGCCGGCGGGAGAGCGAGAGGGTGCGCTGGGGGCCGCGCTCGCTGGATCTCGACTTGCTTCTTTACGGCGAGGAAAGGATCAGCAGCGAGATTTTATCGGTGCCTCATCCCGGGTTGACGCAGCGGATCTTCGTGGTGCGACCGCTGCTCGAGATTTCTCCGGATGTTCGTATCCCCGGCCACGGTCTTTTGCGTTCGCTGCCCTTGCCCCCGGGGGAAGAGAACTTGAGGGCGGTCGACGAAGCGGACGAAGCGATGAAGGCAACAAAAGGATATGAAGACGAGGATATGAAGACGAGGATATGAAGACGAGGATATGAAGACGAGGATACGAAGAGGCTTCGAAACCCTCCGAGGCAGGGCGAGCCTTGCTTTCGGCGGGGACGATATCGTTTGTTTATCGATCCGCTTCATCGATCCGCATCGCCGCTCCTCGATCCTCGACTCTCGATCCTTGACCCTCGACCCCAAGGGGGGCTCGCCGATGATTCCGGGTTTTTTATTTCGAAGAGGACGAAGCGATGGATGGATACCAAGCCCTGCGAAGATGGTGCCGGGAGCGAGACTCGAACTCGCACACTGTTACCAGTACCGGATTTTGAGTCCGGCGCGTCTACCGATTCCGCCATCCCGGCCCTGTCTCGCTCAATCCTTCGACGACACCTCGATATCGTGAAAAACGCCGCGCTTTTCCGCCCGGCATCGAGGGCTTCGAACCATCGCCGAAGACGAGATCGAATGGAAATTATAAGGCATCATCGCAGCGATGCCCCGATGAATTTCGCGCATCGCCCAAGCGAGGACGAAGGCGCCGCCCGTTTCGGGCTCGGCGCGATATCTTGTCGCGACGTCGGGTGCTTCCTCGGGCGCTTCGTCGTCGGCGCTCGGGCGAGATTTGCTACCATAGCGCTTTGCCCTTCGCTTTTTTCGCCGCGGCGATAGCCATTCGCCCCCGATCGGGCCGTGCACCTATCCGAATTCAGTTTCGATCTCCCCGCCGCGTCGATCGCGCAGCAGCCGCTCTCGCGGCGGCGCGACAGCCGGTTGATGGTGCTCGACGATCCGGCGCGCTCGGCTACGCCGGTGCACCGCCGTTTCCCGGACCTGCTCGATTACCTTTTGCCCGGCGATCTGATGGTCCTCAACGATACCCGGGTGATTCAAGGGCGTTGTTTCGCCACCAAGCCGAGCGGGGGGCGAGTCGAAATCATGGCCGAGCGCATCCTCGGTCCGAAGCGCTTGCGAGCGTGGTTGCGATCGCGGCGCGCTCCGGCGCCGGGCACGGTACTTGCGGTGCGCGAGGGGATCGACGATCCGAGCGTCGAGGCCCATCCCCTCGGCGCCGACGAAAAGCGGGCACAAGCGTATCGTTTCACGGTGAAGGGTCGGCAAGGCGAGCTCTTCGATTTGGAGTTCGAGGGCCCGGGGACGGTGAAGGATTTTTTGGAAGTCCGAGGCAGCCTTCCTTTGCCGCCCTATATCCGCCGTCAAGCCGACCCTCTCGACAGCGACCGCTACCAAACCGTCTATGCCCGGCATGCGGGAGCGGTGGCCGCCCCCACCGCCGGGCTGCATTTCGACGAGGAGATGCTCGAGCGCATCGCGGAAAAAGGAATCGAAACCCGATTCCTGACGCTGCACGTCGGCGCCGGGACTTTCGCTCCTTTGCGAGGAGAGGATATCGAAAAGCGGACCCTGCATAGCGAGTGGATGGAGGTTTCGCCGGAGCTCTGCGCCGCGCTTGCGCGCACCCGGGAGCGGGGCGGGCGGGTGGTCGCTGTCGGCACCACCACCTTGCGGGCTTTGGAAAGCGCCGCGGCCGGCGGGGAGCCGCAGCCGCTGCAAGGAGAGAGCGATTTGTTCATCCTTCCCGGCTATCGTTTTCGCTGCGTCGATATTCTGCTGACCAATTTCCATCTCCCGCGCTCTTCGTTGCTGTTGCTGGTATGCGCTTTTTCCGGTAGTCGGAGGATCCTCGCCGCCTACCGAGAAGCGGTTTCCTCGGGCTATCGTTTTTATAGCTACGGCGATGCGATGCTGCTTTTTCGCGACAGGGCGGGCGATCGTCGACCAAGCGCCTCTTCCGTGGATGTCGAAGGATAGATGTCGAAGGATGCCGGGATTCGCGACGGTCGACCTCGACTTCGACTTCGACCTCGACTTCGAGCGAGTCGACGATCCGACAAGCGATGAACGAATCCCTTCTCCTTGATCGTCCCCCCGAAGAGGGCTCTTTTTCCTTCGCCCTCGTCGGTAGCGACGGCGCGGCGCGGCGCGGGCGGATGCATTTCGCCCGCGCTTTCGTCGAGACCCCGGCGTTCATGCCCGTGGGTACCCGGGCCACGGTCAAATCCGTGAGCCCCGAGGAGCTGGAATCCTCGGGTACGCAGATCCTCGTCGCCAATACCTTCCATCTGATGCTGCGACCCGGGGCGGAGATCGTCGAGGGCTTGGGCGGTTTGCATCGCTTCATGCACTGGGAGCGCCCGATCCTGACGGATTCGGGCGGTTTTCAAGTCTTCAGTTTGGGCAGGCTTCGCCGGATATCCGAAGCCGGCGTCGAATTTCGTTCTCCCATCGACGGTTCCCGGGTCTTTTTGGATGCCGAGCGCTCGATGGCGGTCCAGCGCGCCTTGGCTTCGGACGTGGTCATGGCCTTCGACGACTGCACCGAATATCCGGCGAGCGAGCGACGGGTGCGCGAATCGATGGAACTCTCGCTACGGTGGGCGGCGCGCTCTCGCCTGGCGCACCGCGGCAATCCGAACGCCTTGTTCGGAATCGTCCAAGGCGGGATGGACGAGGGCTTGCGTCGACGCTCGATCGCCGGGCTGCAAGAAATCGGCTTCGACGGCTATGCGATCGGGGGCTTGGCGGTCGGCGAGCCTTTCGCGGAGCGCTTGCGGGTGCTCGACGGGCTTTTGCCCTTCATGCCCTCGGATCGGGTCCGCTACCTGATGGGGGTGGGGACCCCGGAGGATTTGGTCGAGGCGGTGATGCGCGGCGTCGACCTCTTCGATTGCGTATTGCCCACCCGCAATGCGCGCAACGGTCATCTTTTCGTTCCTCGGGGGACTTTGAGGATTCGCAATCGACGCTACCGTCGCGACGAGCGGCCGATCGATCCCGAATGCGATTGCCCCGCCTGCCGTCATTATTCCCGGGCCTATTTGCATCATCTCGATCGCTGTAACGAGATGCTCGGAGCGAGGCTTGCTTCCCTGCATAATCTGCATTATTACCAGCGCTTGATGGGGGGGATGCGAAAGGCCATCGAAGAGGGGCGTTTCGCCGCTTGGCGCGATGATTTCATCCGCCGCAGATCATCGCCGGAAAAGGATGAATGAGGTGCGCAAGGCAGCAAGAAGCGCTCTTTCGCAGTCCTTGGATCGCTTTTCGATGAAAGGCCTCGTCCAAGAGCGGGCGGGGGCGCGTAAAAAGACCGTGCGAGGGCGGATATCGTGCGATAATAGCCCGGTCGAGGACCCGGTCGATGGCCCGGTCAATGACAAGGGGTGCGAAGACAAGGTGTGCGAAAAGGGGTGCGAAGACCCGAGCGAGGGAGTCGTTCGAAACGCGCAGAAATATCCCTCCCGAGCGGCGCCGACAAGCGGCGCCAAGAGGGATCGATCAGGGCGAAGGGCATCGTCGTTCGCCCTTTTCCAGTGTATTTTCGATCGTCTCTTCGATCGTCTCTTCGATCGCCCTGATCGTCGCTCGATGGCCGCTCGATGGCCGTCGAATCCGAAGAAGCGTCGATATCCCCGGCCGGAGGATGTAAAAACCGCCCTTCGCCGGAGATCGGCGATGCCGAATCGAAGGCGGCCCTCGTTCATCGCCGAGCCGTCTTTCGACGCTTCGGATGATCGCGAAAACATTCATTGCAAGCGGAACCCATCATGGAATTTTTCATCGCAGACGCTTTTGCCCAAGGCGGAGGGCAGCAAGGAGGCATGGCCACCATCATCATGTTGGTCGCGATCTTCGCCATTTTCTACTTCGTCCTGATTCGTCCGCAAGCCAAGCGCCAAAAGGAGCATCGGGCGATGATCTCCGCCCTCGGCAAGGGGGACGAGGTCGTCACCAACGGCGGTCTGCTCGGCCGCATCACCCGACTCGACGAGGCTTTCGTTACTTTGGAGGTCGATGGCAAGGGGACGAGGGTTTTGGTGCAGCGCCCGGCGGTGGCGATCGTGATGCCCAAAGGAACGATCAAATCGGCCGTGGGAGGCCATGAGGGCAAGTCGAGCGCCAAGGATAATGATTCCGAGGAATAGCCGAGCGAGGAAAAATCGACCTGAAATCTTTCGGTGAGTGTGTTTTTCGAAGCGAGGCGACTTCGGGCGCCGGGTGTTGATCGAGAACGCTTTCCAAGCTCGAGGAAAAACGAGAGTGCCCCGCCGCCGGTCGAAGGGGCGGGCATCTTGCGTTCGCGATTTCGATATCGATCTTTTCGAAGGATATCCCTCGAAGGATAGGATCGCCGCCGTCCTCGTCGTTTTCGAAAGATCGAGGGATTGGCTGCACTCGCCGACGATTCCCCTGTCGACAATTCTGTCGACAATTCCCCTTTTTTAGCAAGGTCTGTCCATGATCAACCACTATCCCCTATGGAAATACGCCCTCATCCTCGTCGTGTTGGCTGCGGGAAGCCTTTACGCTTTGCCCAATCTCTTCGGCGAAGATCCCGCCGTTCAGGTGTCGGCGGCCCGCGGAAGCGTCGACGAGATCCTGCGCGACCGGCTGATCGGCGAGCTTTCGAACGCGGAGATCGAGATCAAGGATACCGAGATCTCCGAGCGATTGTTGATCCGGCTGCATTCGGAAGAGGATCAGCTCCGCGCCCGCGAAGTGATCGAGGACGCCTTGGATCGGCAATACGTCACCGCCCTCAATCTCGCCCCTGCGACCCCCGAATGGCTGACGTTCATCCAAGCGCTCCCGATGTACTTGGGGCTCGATCTGCGGGGGGGCGTGCACTTTTTGATGGAAGTGGATTTGGCCGGAGCCATTCGGCAGGCGGAGCAGCGCTATGCCGGGGATCTGCGCACCCTTTTGCGCGAGGAGAAAATCCGTCAGCGGGCGATCGTCAACCGTTCGAGCGGCGGTTTCCTGATTCGCTTCAAGGATGCCGAAAACCGAGACCGGGCCTACGATCTCGTGCGGCTTCGGAATCCGGAACTCGATATCACCTCGACCGAGAACGCCGGCGAGCCGGTGCTCGAAGTCCTGCTCGGCGAGGATGCGAGACGCGAGATCGAGCGTTTCGCGGTGCAGCAGAATATCACCACCTTGCGCAATCGGGTGAACGAACTCGGCGTGGCGGAGCCCGTCATCCAGCGTCAGGGCAGCGACCGCATCGTGGTGCAGCTACCGGGGGTGCAAGATACGGTACGGGCCAAGGAAATCCTCGGAGCCACGGCGACCCTCGAGTTTCGCATGGTGCATGACCAATCCGATGCGGCGCTGGCGGGCGGGAATGTCCCCGGAACCGGCAAGCGTTATGAGGATCGCACGGGCATCCCGATCATCTTGCAGCGCAATCTGATGCTGACCGGCGAATACATCACCGATGCCGCTTCCGGCATCGATCAGCAAACCGGCTATCCCGCGGTTTTCATCACCCTCGACGGCAAGGGCGCGCGTCTTTTCTCGGAGCGGACCCGCGACAAGATCGGTCAAGTCATGGCCGTCGTCTATATCGAGCATAAATCCTTCACCGAGCTTGTCGACGGGGAGCGGGTGCGGCAAAAAGAAATCATCGAGGAGGTGATCAACACCGCGGTGATTCGCGATCAGCTCGGCAAACGCTTCCAGATCACCGGCCTTGATAATACCGAGGAAGCGCGGGATCTCGCTTTGCTCTTGCGGGCCGGGGCCTTGGCCGCTCCGATCGATATCATCGAGGAGCGCACCGTCGGACCGAGCTTGGGCCAAGCGAATATCGATCAGGGCTTTCGTTCGGTGCTGATCGGTTTCCTCCTCGTGCTGGTGCTGATGGCCATCCGCTACCGGGTTTTCGGGATGGTCGCCAACCTCGCCTTGACCTTCAATCTTGTTATGGTGGTGGCATTGCTTTCGATCCTGCAAGCGACCCTCACCCTGCCGGGGATTGCGGGTATCGTGTTGACGGTGGGTATGGCCGTGGATGCCAACGTGCTGATCTTCGAACGCATTCGCGAGGAGATCCGTAACGGAAACACCCCGCAAGCGAGTATCCACTCCGGCTACGAAAAAGCCTTTTCGACGATCGCCGATGCCAATATCACGACCCTGATCGCGGCGGTGCTTCTCTTCGGTTTCGGAACCGGTCCGATCAAAGGCTTTGCCATCACCCTGTCTTTGGGAATCATCACATCGATGTTCACCGCGATCATGTTCACGCGCGCGGTGATCAACTTGGTATATGGCGGACGTCGCTTGAAAACTCTTTCGATCGGGGGGCAGGCCGGCCTTGCCGGACGCCCGCCTGCCGGTCGCACCGCCTAGACGCTTCGCCTAGGCATTTCGTCTGGACATTTCGCCTAGGCATTTCGAAAAACGCTCGAGTCTCATATTTCGCGGACGAGGTCAACGATGCTGCAACTCAGATTGAAAGGTGATATCGACTTCCTCAAGTGGCGTCGCATCACCGTTTTCGTATCGGCCGCGCTCTTGGTGGTCTCGATCCTGTCGCTGGCGGTCCGGGGTCTTGTTTTCGGCATCGATTTCACCGGCGGCACCCTCGTCGAAGTCGGCTATTCGCAGGCGGTCGATCTCGAACCGGTGAGGGCCTCGCTGAGCGAAGCGGGCTTCGAAGGCGCGGTGGTGCAGCATTTCGGAACCACCAAGGATGTCTTGGTGCGTATCGCCCCGCGAGACGATGTGGAGCAATCCCAGCTCAGCGACCGCATGCTCGATGCGCTTCGCGCCGGCGATCTCGAAGTCGAGATGCGTCGGGTCGAGTTCGTGGGACCGCAAATCGGCGAGGAACTGACCGAACAAGGCGGATTGGCGATGTTGATCGCCCTAGCCGCGATCTTCGTCTATGTGATGTTCCGCTTCGAATGGAAATTTTCGGCGGGGGCGGTGGCGGCGCTCTTTCACGACGTGATCATCACCTTGGGGTTTTTCTCCCTTCTCGGCTTGGAATTCGACCTCACGGTGCTCGCTGCGGTCCTTGCGGTGATCGGATATTCGCTCAACGACACCATCGTGGTTTTCGACCGCATCCGCGAGAATTTCCGCCGCATGCGCCGCGGCACATCGCAGACGATCATCAATACTTCTTTGAACCAGACCCTTTCGCGCACCCTGATGACATCGCTCACCACGTTGTTGGTATTGATGGCCTTGTTTTTTCTCGGGGGCGAGTTGATCCACGGTTTTGCCACCGCCCTGATCGTCGGGGTGTTGATCGGCACCTATTCCTCGATTTACGTAGCGAGCATGCTCGCCTTGAGTCTCGGCGTGCAAAAAGCGGATCTGATGCCGGTCGCCAAAGAAGGGGCGAATGCCGATATCGATACCCTGCGAGACGGCGGCCTTTGAGCTCGGCGCCGAGCGCGTGCCGAAAAGGGCGATTCATCGATTCGAAGCGAACGAAGAACGACGATGCGATCAATCGAAAAGCCTCCGTCCGGCCGGCGTCGGCGCCGCGGGCGCAAGCGGCTCGACTTGCTGTCGATAGCGGCGCTGCTTGCCGGGACGATCGGGCTTGCGAGCATCGGGCTTGCGAGCGCAAGCGCAGCCGACGACGCCCTCGAACATCCGGCGGCGCGCTTGGTCGACAAGACCACCGGCGATGTTCGAAAGGCGCTGATTTCTTGCGGCGACGAAGGGCGATCCGCCTGCCATCGCGCGGTCGTCAGCGAGCATATCGCCCCGATATTCGATACCGAGCAGATGGCGTCGAGGCTGATCGGAAAAAAATGGCGGGCTTTCCCCGAAGATCGCAAGGAGCGCTTTCTCGCCAACTTCCAAAGCCTGCTGGTTTGTGCCTACGCCTCGGTCATCGAGCGTTTTCGCGATCAGACGATGATCGTCCGCAGCGTCGAGTCCGGCGGGGACGAAAACCGGGTGCGGGTGTCGACGACGATCGAGGCGCTTGCGGACGCCGCGCCCGTCGATGTCCAATACAGCATGCGCAAGACGAAAGACGAGTGGCTGGTCGAGGATGTTCTGATTTCCGGGGTGAGCATCGTGCTGACCTATCGATCCTCCTTCCGCTCGGAGATCCGAAGCTCCGGCATCGACGGGCTCAACAAACGTATCGAAAAGGAAATCATGGCCAGATCCTGTGGCGTATGAGCCTTTTCGTTTCCTTGGAAAGCGTATCCCGGTGCCGCCTTGGCCCCAATCTATCGACCGGCGAGGCGCTTGGTTTCGGGTTTGACGGGTGATCGACGGAATATGGATTCGAGCGAGATCGAACGATTGATTCGGCAGGGGCTTGACTGCACCCATGTCGAGGTCAGCGGGGACGGCCGCCATTTCGATGCGGTGGTCGTCAGCGCCGCCTTCGAGGGCAAGCCGATGGTTCGCCGCCATCGGATGGTCTATCGGAGCTTGGGAAGCCGCTTCGACGACGAGCGGCTGCACGCCCTTGCGCTGCGTACCCTGACCCCGGAGAAGTGGCGCAGCCTCGGCTCCGGCGACGACGCTTAAGCGCATATCGACCTTGTCCCAAGAAGATATCGGCGCATGGAAAAGCTGAGCATCACCGGCGGCATTCCGCTCGAGGGGGATGTGCGTATCTCCGGGGCGAAAAACGCCGCCTTGCCGATACTTGCCGCCACCTTGCTTGCGGATAGCCCGGCGAGGGTCGGGAATATTCCCCATCTGAACGATATCACCACGACCATGGAATTGCTCGGGCGAATGGGCGTGGATCTGACGGTCGACGAGCATATGAATATCGAGGTGGACTGCTCGAATATCCGTCATCTTTTCGCTCCCTACGAACTCGTCAAATCGATGCGAGCGTCGATCTTGGTGCTCGGCCCGATGCTGGCTCGATACGGCGAGGCGGTGGTTTCCCTTCCCGGCGGCTGTGCCATCGGCTCTCGTCCGGTCAATCTGCATATCGAGGGATTGAGCAAGATGGGAGCGGATATCCGTATCGAAGGCGGCTATATCCGAGCGAAAGCGAAGCGGCTCAAAGGAGCGCGCTTGGTCATGGATATGGTGACGGTTACCGGCACCGAGAATCTGATGATGGCCGCGACCTTGGCCGCCGGCGAGACCCGTATCGAGAATGCCGCCCGCGAGCCGGAGGTCGTGGATCTGGCGAATTGTCTCAATTCGATGGGGGCGAAGATCGAGGGCGCCGGCAGCGATACGATCACCATCGAAGGGGTCGATGGCTTGAAGGGAACCTATTATGACGTTTTGCCGGATCGTATCGAGAGCGGGACATATCTGGTGGCGGCGGCGATCACCGGAGGGCGGGTGTGCATCCGCTCCACGCGCCCCCGGACCCTCGATGCGGTCATCGAAAAGCTACGCGAAGCCGGAGCGGAGATCGAGATCGGGGATAACTGGATCGATCTCGATATGCACGGCCATCGCCCCCGCGCCATCAATATCCGCACCTCTCCCTATCCCGCTTTTCCCACCGATATGCAAGCCCAGTTCACGGTGCTCAACGCGGTGGCCGAGGGTACGGCGACGATCTCGGAAACGGTATTCGAAAACCGCTTCATGCATGTGCAAGAACTCCAAAGGTTGGGTGCGGATATTCAGCTCGAGGGCAATACGGTGGTGACCAAGGGAGTGCATCGGCTCGCTGCCGCCCCGGTGATGGCGACCGATTTGCGGGCCTCGGCCAGTTTGGTTTTGGCCGGTCTCGTCGCCGAAGGGGAGACGGTGGTCGATCGGATCTACCATATCGATCGGGGCTACGAGAGCATCGAGGAAAAACTCGCCAAGCTCGGGGCTTGTATCCGGCGTTTCCCCGGCTAGGGAAGGCCGTAGCGGCGAAGCCGGCAACCGGCTCCTTTATCGAAGATGCTGACCATCGCCTTATCCAAAGGTCGAATTTGCGAAGAGGCGATCTCTTTGCTCGCTCGCGCCGATATCCACCTGTCGGAGGATCCGAAGCGCAGCCGCCGCCTTTCGATCTCCACCTCCTGCGAGGGGGTGCAAATACTGGTATTGCGCGCCCAAGACGTGCCGACCTTCGTCGAGCACGGGGCCGCGGATCTCGGCATTACGGGAAAGGATGTCCTTTTGGAGCGCGACGGCAGCGGTTATTACGAGCCCGTCGATCTCGGGATCGCCCGTTGCCGATTGGTGCTCGCCGAGCGTATCGGGGCCGCCTCGTCCGCTTCCCGATCCCGGTTGGCGATGCCGCGAGTGGCGACGAAATATATCCGCACCACCCGCCGCTTCTTCGCCGAGCGCGGGATGCAAGCGGAGATCATTCGCCTTTACGGCTCGATGGAAATCGCTCCGGCGGCGGGCCTTGCCGATTGCATCGTCGATCTCGTCGAAACCGGCAAGACCCTGGCCGCCAACGGCCTCGAAGTGCGCGAGGAGATCGCATCGATCACCTCGCGCTTGATCGTCAACAAGGCGGCGATGAAATTTCGTCGGCGCCAAGTGGAGGATATCGTCGACAGGATCGCCCGCGCCGCCCGCCCGATGGCGGCCGCCGATCGCTCGGACCCCGCACCCTCCTTCGAGCGAGCCTCGCCGTGAAGCCCGCGCTTTTGCGTCTGCGCTCGTCGGAGGCCGATTTCTCGTCTCGTTTCGAGTCTTTGTTGGCGGCGGAGGCGGTCGTCGATCCCGAAACCGAGCGCACGGTACGCGAGATCATCGAAGCCGTTCGCCGTCGGGGCGACGCCGCCGTGCTCGATTACACCCGGCGTTTCGACGCTATCGACGCCGAAAGCCTGTCCGATCTTCGCATCGCCCCGCAAGCGATCGAAGCGGCGTGGGCGGGGATCGGCAGCGAGCGGCGGATGGCGCTGTCGGCGGCGGCGAAGCGTATCGAGGCCTACCACCGACGTCAGAGCCAAGAGTCCTGGCAGTACGAGGACGAAGACGGAACGATCCTCGGCCAGAGGGTCACGCCCGTGGACCGGGTGGGGATCTACGTCCCCGGCGGAAAAGCGAGCTACCCCTCCTCGGTATTGATGAATGCGATACCGGCGCGGGTGGCCGGGGTCAAGGAGATCGTGATGACGGTCCCCGCTCATGCCGGGGAAGTCAATCCCTTGGTCCTCGCCGCCGCTCGCGTTGCCGGGGTGGACGAGATTTTGACCATCGGCGGGGCGCAGGCGATCGCGGCCCTCGCTTTCGGCACGAAGAGCTTGGCGGCGGTGGACAAGATCACCGGCCCCGGCAACCGATTCGTGGCCACGGCCAAGCGTTTGGTTTTCGGCACCACGGGGATCGATATGATCGCCGGTCCTTCGGAGATCGTCATCGTCGGCGACGGCAGCGTACCGGCGGAGTGGATCGCGATGGATCTTCTATCCCAAGCGGAGCATGACGAGGAGGCGAGGGCGATTTCGATCTCCCCGGATCGCGTTTATCTCGATCGGGTGCAAGAGGCGATCGAGGATATCCTGCCCACCCTCGAACGCGCGGAGGTCGCTCGTTGCGCATTGGCGCAAAACGGCGCGCTGATCGAGGTGCGAGATATCGAGCAGGCGATGAGCCTCGTCAATCGTTTGGCTCCCGAGCATTTGGAATTGGCCATAGCGGATGCCGAAGATCGGCTGGAGTCGGTGCGTCATGCGGGGGCGATTTTCCTCGGTTCCTATACCCCCGAGGCTTTCGGCGATTATTGCGCCGGCCCCAATCATGTTCTCCCGACGGCTCGCACCGCCCGCTTTTCTTCGCCGTTGGGCACCCGGGATTTTCAAAAATGCAGCAGCATTATCCGATGCACCCCCGCCGGGGCCCGGGGGCTAGCGAAGATCGCTTCGATATTGGCGAAAGGCGAGGGCTTGACGGCTCACGCTCTATCCGCCGAGCTGCGAAACGGGAATCATGGACCGGATCTTTCGCCTTGGAAAAAGCCGATATCGAGCCCGAGGGAAAAGCGAATGACCGAATATCCCGGCAAGGACGACGATCTCGCTTCGACGATCGAATGATCCAGCGAGCATCAGGGGCCTCGATGCCCTCGGCGAAAACGAAAGCGCCTTGTCCCCGAGGGCTTGTCCATAAAAAGAGCGCTCGTCGGCGCGCTTTGCGATCCCCCCTATCCGACCGCGGGATTATTCGATCGACTTCGGATCTCGCTGCCCGGCGCGAAGCGAAAAAGCAGGCGGAGCGTTCGGGAGAAAAAGGGTTTTCGAAGTCCGCTTTGGTCCGCCCCCTTCATCCCGCCAAGGAGATCTCTTCTCGGTCCAGCCAAAGCGTGCCGCTTAGACCATAGCCATTTCCCTCGAGCGCGAGATCGATCGGCGGGGCGAGGAGTTCGATCAGGGTATTCGGCGTCGGATCGACATAAGCGAGCTTGGTTTCCGGGTGCGGGTAGTACACGAGCCCTTGCACTCGCCGCTCGCCGAATGCAATCAGGGCTTTGGCAAAGGAAAAATCCTCCGCCGGCATCGAGGGATGCCATTTGATATCGCGCAGGGTCAGAAAAGGGCGTTCGATCGAGAATCGTCGCGGGGAAATATCCGCATTCAGCGTGCCGTTGAAATAGCCTTCGAGATCGAGTCCGCGGGCGGAAAAAAGCGGTTTTTGGCGCGCTATCGATCCCCCGAACTCCTGGTATTCCCGCTTTCCCGAAGCGGCGCCTCGCCCCGGGATCAAGCGAAAGGGCAGGCGGTGAAATCGATCCGAATCGGGCTCGGGCGGAGCGTCGCTTCGGGTACGTCCATGTCTTGCGCTTCGAATGTCGTCGGTCATCGCTCGTTCTCGACAGGGCTTTGTCGATCGGGACACTCGGTATTCCCCCGAGGGATCGTTATCGACGGGGTTTCGCTCCTCGTCCGAATATCCGATATCACCCGAGCGAGGGTCCCGAGCGGGATGAATATCTCGTATTGTTGCACGATGGTTTTATCCTCCGGCGATCCGGGATCGACTCGGTTGGCCTTGCGCATCTTGGAGGGGCGGCGGCTTCGGAAAATCAGGGGAGATCGAAGGGCGAGAAAAGGCGGCCCTTGCGTTTTCGCCCGAGGGCTTGCGAGCATCGAAAAAGGGTGCCGAGATCCGGGCTTTTCCTCCCTCGGGGCGAAAAAAATCTCTCGGGACAAGGCAAGTCGAAGGGGGACGCTTTCGCCGCAAGCCCGCGGGCATTCGGTTGATCAATAGCCCTCGGTTTTCGGTCGATACCGGGGCGTTTCACGGCGAGACCTCCTCGTTTGCCTCGGATCGGCGGTTTTTTCCGCTTTCCATCGCTTCGTTCGCCCCCCGATCCCGGCAGCGGCGCCGCTTCCTTTCCTTCGAGATATTGACAGCACGATGTATAATCCACCCTTTCGATGGGATGTCATTCGACTCTTATGATTTGCGGACGAGATTTGCCGATGATTGCGGATGATCGGCGTTCGCAAACGACACAAGCGATCATTCAAAATGAGCAATGCAAGGGATAATCCGAGGCGGCGCTTCCTGACCGGAGCGGCGACCGTGGTCGGGGGGGTCGGTGCCGCCTTCGCCATCTGGCCCTTCGCGTCGGCTTGGCAGCCGAGCGAGCGAGCGAAAGCGATCGGCGCACCGGTGGATGTCGATATCGCGAAACTCGAGCCGGGGGCTCGCATCACCGTCAAATGGCGCGGCAAACCGGTGTGGATCGTCCGGCGCACGCAGGAGACGATCGATGCATTGGTCACCTTGGACGGGCAAATGCGGGATCCGGATTCCATCGTGCCCCAACAACCGGATTACGCCCGCAATCGCTATCGCTCGATCAAGCCGGAAATTCTCGTGCTGGTCGGCCTTTGCACCCATCTCGGTTGTGCCCCTTCGCATATAAAGCAAGGAGAGGGCGCTTTGGGCGCGGATTGGAAAGGCGGCTTTTTCTGTCCCTGCCACGGTTCGAGATTCGATTACGCCGGGCGGGTTTATCGAGGGGTGCCGGCCCCCACGAACCTCGAAGTTCCTCCGCATCGCTATGTCGGCGATACCCGGATCGTCATCGGCCAGGGTCAGGAGGAGACGGCGTGATGAAAGCCATGTTGAGCGGTTTTCTTGCTTGGACCGACGCCCGTTTTCCGGTCAGCAAACTGTGGAACGAGCATCTGGCCCGCTATTACGCGCCGAAGAATTTCAATTTCTGGTACCTTTTCGGCGGCTTGGCCTTGCTGGTCCTCGTTTTGCAGATCGCGACCGGGCTTTGGCTTGCGATGTTCTACAAACCGGATGCCGCGCTCGCCTTCGGCTCCGTCGAATATATCATGCGCGATGTAGAGTGGGGTTGGTTGATCCGCTATATGCATTCCACCGGGGCTTCCGCCTTCTTCATCATCATTTATTTGCATATGTTTCGGGCGTTGATGTACGGATCTTACAAGGCTCCGAGAGAGTTGCTGTGGATATTCGGCATGCTCATCTATCTTTGCCTGATGGCCGAGGCCTTTTTCGGTTATTTGTTGCCTTGGGGGCAGATGTCCTATTGGGGCGCCCAAGTGATCATCTCGCTCTTCGGGGCCTTGCCCTTCGGCATCGGCGAGGCCTTGGCGTTGTGGATTCGAGGCGATTATGTCGTTTCCGATGCCACGTTGAGCCGCTTTTATTCTCTCCATGTCGTCGGCATTCCGCTGCTCCTTCTCGGCTTGGTGGCGGCGCATGTGATCGCTTTGCACGAAGTCGGCTCGAATAATCCCGACGGGGTGGAAATCAAGAACAACAAGGATGCCAAGGGCGTTCCCGCGGACGGGGTGCCTTTCCATCCCTACTATACGGTCAAGGATCTATGGGGCGTGGGGGTATTTCTGACTCTTTTCGCGCTGGTGGTGTTTTATGCCCCGGAATTCGGCGGATGGTTTCTCGAAAGCGCGAATTTCGTGCCCGCCAACCCCTTGCAAACCCCGGAACATATCCTGCCGGTATGGTATTTCACCCCCTATTACGCGATTTTGCGCGCCATCCCCGACAAACTCACCGGGGTGATCGCGATGTTCGCCGCGACCCTGATCTTCTTCGTTCTGCCGTGGCTGGATCGTCACCCGGTCAAATCGATTCGTTATCGTTCGCTTCTTTTCAAAGGGCTGTTGATGACCTTCGCCGTGACCTTCGTCCTTCTCGGCTGGCTCGGCACGGAGCCGCCGACCCCTTTCAAATCCGAACTGGGATTGCGTTTGGGCGAGCTCTATTTCCTGTTCTTTTTCGTGCTTTGGTTTTATTCGAAAGAACGCAGTACCCGTTATAGCTATGCGACTTTCGGCATTATGATGCTCTTGATGGTGATCGCCGATGCGATCCGTTTCGAAGCCGGCAAACAGATGTTGATGTTGGGGAGTGCGCTGATCCCGGTTGTCTATACGGTGATTTTTCTCCTCTTGCCGGTGCATACGCGCTTCAACGAATCCCGTGCCGAACCGGAGAGGGTGACTTCATGAAGCGCCTCGTTGCCGTCTTGATATGCCTTGGTTGGACTTCCATCGCCTTCGGAGCCGTCGGCGGAGTCGCTCCGCTCAAGGCAAGGATCGATATCGAGGATAGCGCATCGCTGCAACGGGGGGCGCAGCTTTACGTGAATTACTGCCTCGGCTGTCATTCTCTTTCCTATATGCGCTACGAGCGAGTCGGAAGGGATCTGGGGATCGATCCCGAGCAGACGAGGGAGAATCTTCTTTTCGCATCGGATCGCATCACCGACCCGATGAGCATTTCGATGCCGCCGGAGAAGGCGGCCAAATGGTTCGGAGTCGTGCCGCCGGATCTTTCTTTGATCGCCCGCTCCCGGGGAGCGGATTGGCTTTATTCCTATTTGGTGACTTTCTATGCCGACCCCGATCCCTCGAGGCCTTTCGGGGTCAATAACGTGATGTTCAGCGATGTCGGGATGCCCCATGCCCTCCAAGGCTTGCAGGGTCTGCAGGAATATATCCCCGGGGATATTCCGGCCGAGGCCACGAATATTCATGCGCTCGGCCTCGAAATCAGGGCCGACGATATCTTGGTGCGCAAAAACGCGACGATGCCCGACGGAAGCCATGTCGAAGTCTTCGATACCCTGAGGGTTTCGAAGGCCGGAGAGATGGAACCCTCGATCTATCGTCATGCGATGCGGGATTTGGTGAATTTCTTGGTTTATGTCGGTGAGCCCACTCGCTCGGAGCGCCATGCGATCGGTTTTTGGGTCGTTATCTTCATGATCTTTTTCAGCGTGTTGTTGAGGTCGCTCTATAAGGAATATTGGCGTGATGTACACTGATCCTCCGTTGTGTTTCAATACCCCCTTCCCCGGAGATTAGGAGTGCCTTGTTGCCGATGATCTTTTGGCCGCAGCCTATCTTTGCATTGCAGAAATGATATGAGAGGGAGTCGATGAAGGATATCGATCCAGGATTGCTTTCCAGCCGTCGTTCAGTGATGTCTTTATATTCGCACCCGACGGATCCGGCGAGTCATGCGGTGCGCTTGGTCATTGCCGAGAAGGCCATCGGTGCGAATATTCTTTTGATCACCGAAGACAGCCGATCCGAGGATCTGCTGCACCTCAATCCTTATGGGGATATCCTCACTTTGGTGGATCAGGATCTGGTGGTTCACGAGCCGCAAATCATCATGGAATATTTGGATGATCGTTATCCGCATCCCTCCTTGGTGATCAACGATCCGGTATCGCGGGCCAAGAATCGACTCTTCCGCTATCGGTTGGAACGCGAGGTCTATCCCTTGGTCAGGCGGTTATTGGGAGAGGGGAGACCCAAAAGCGCGGCGAAGAATGCCGCCCGTCGGGAGCTGGAAGATCACGTCTTGGTCATTTCGAGGTTGTTGGAAGAGCAAACGAACGACTTCGTGATCTCCGAGGAGTTCTCTTTGGCCGATTGTTTTTTGGCCCCGATCCTCCTACGCCTTGAAAGTTGCGGTATATCCATCCCCGGCGAACAAAGAGCCATGTGGAAATACGCCCGCGGGATTTTGGGGCGCGAGGCTTTCCCCCAAAGCATGACCGATTTGGAGCACGAGACTTTCTGTGGTGGTTGACCGGGGATCGAAGCGCTTGCTAAAAGCCTGAATATCCCTGAATATCCCCTTTTCCTTTGGCCTGTTCCATATCATCTACTATCGTTGGTTCGTGATTCGAAGCATCGGCTTTTCCGGCGATGGCGCTGGCCTTCCATCCCGACTCGTTTCGCTACCGGGGGCAAGAGCATGAAAGAAATTCCGACCTCTACGATGAGCTCGAGTCGCCCCTATCTCGTGCGCGCCGTTCGTCAATGGATCGTCGACAACGATTTGACTCCCTTGATCGTCGTCGATGCGAACAAAAAGGGGGTCGTCGCCGCCGGCGTTGCCGGGCATGAGGGCAAGATCGTTTTCAATATTTCCGATAGCGCGGTACGCCGGTTGGTGATCGACAATAAAAGGGTGGAGTTCAGCGCCCGCTTCGGCAGTCGATCATCGGATATTTCGATCCCCCACCATGCCCTGCTGGCGATCGTGGCCCGGGAGAACGGCGTCGGTATGAGCTTTTCGCCGGCGGACGAGGCCATCGTCATCGACTCCGAAGTCGAAAAAACCCGGCTCGAAAAAAACCGGGTCGAAAGCCCCCGGGACCTGGTCTTGGTGGACAACGAGGGCTTGAGGGATGGCGGCGAATCCGGCATCCCGAGGGATTCGAATCGCAGCCACTTCGAGGGAAAAGAAGCGAGCGACGATTCGCCGTCGAGATCCGAAGAATTGCCCCGATCCCCCGCGAGAGATCGCCGCCCCGTCCCCGATCTGAAGATAATCAAGTAGGGGAGGGCAAGGGGGCGATCGGAAGGGTCGGCAAAGCCTCGAGGCCTTCTCGTCGGCAAAGCGAGCGCGTCGAAAACGAAAGCCCTCGATACACCGCTCGATACGCCCCGGCGCCTCATCCGCGCTTCATCCCTTCGGTTTTATATATTCGACGATCTCGACCACGCGGCGAACCCCGCTTTGCTGTCGCGCCACCTCCTTCGCTTTTTCCGCCTCTTCGCGGGTCAGCAGGCCCATCAGATAGATCACCCCGCGTTCGCTGACGACTTTGACCCGACCGGCGTTGAGGGTTTCGTCGCCGCCGATATTTTTCCCGAACAACGCCGCTTTGACTTTGGTTGTCAGCCAAGCGTCTTTCGATCGAGAGCCCAAACCGCTCAGGTCGTCGACGACGATCTCGTTATGTACCCCCCGTACGCGGCTGACCCCGCGAGCCATCTCTTCGATTTGATCTCGTGATTCGGGATCCAAGACCTCGCCGGTGAGCAGAACGATACTGTTGAAACTCGACGCGGTGACATGGGTGCGCTCGCGCAGTCTTTGGTCGTCGTTGATGAAGGTATGAATTTTGTGGGTGATCAATTGATCGTCGATGATGGTGCCGGCGGTACGACGATCTTGGGAAATCATGGCCCCGGCTCCGACGGCAATCACCGGAGCGGCGCAGCCTTGCAATAGAAAAGGAATCGAAAGAGCGAATATCGGGGCTACGAATCTCGTTGCTCGGGGATACTTCATGGGGCGCTCCTTTGGTCGGTTGTCGATCATCCGATCTTTTCCTTGTTATCGAGGGGGTGGCATGACCGAGGTCGATGATCTTTTCAGATTTCGAATGCATTTTTGACCCATTCGACTCGCGCTTCGCGGTCGGGGCCATCGATGGCGACGATATCGAAACGACAGGAGATTTCCGTTCCTACTTCATGGTCCGTAAGATAGCGCTCGGCGGTCGCCGCCAGTCTTCGTTGTTTGTGGCGGTCGACGCTTTCCACCCCGCCGCCGAAGAATGCATTGCTTCGCCTCCTGACCTCGACGAAGACCAAGCCCTCGTCGTCGCGCATCACCAGATCGATCTCCCCTTGGCGGCATCGATAATTGCGAGCGACGGGAACGAGTCCTTTTTTTGTCAGCCAGCGTTCGGCGAACGCCTCCGTGGCCCGGCCGATCCGATTGGGAAGGAAGCTCTTCACGATTCGGAAGGCGAGAGCGTCGTGGTTCTTTCCTCTTCGTCGGCCGAGGCGGAATCCGTATTCGAACGCAAGTCGGTCATTTCGAGGGATCCGCGCTCGGAGTCGCTACCGATTTCCCGCCAGACTATCGGCACCCCGTCTTGAAAGCGGGCCCATGAGAGTCGTCGCCGGATGCGACGGTCGGGGCCGAGCGACAGCTCCCCGGTATGACCGCGAAAGGATGCGCCCTCGCTCCCGGCGATGCGGCGCAAACGAACCGCCAATCGATAGGCATCGGCTCCGAAGGCGTAGAGACGGTTCAGTTGGGTCTTGCGATTTTCGAGCGAAAGATCGAGGGTTTCCTGCAACTCCCGATCTTTTCGCCGCGGGGCGATCAACCAAGGCATATCGGCGAAGACGATGCCTTCCAGATCGATATCCTTGCGGGGGTCGTGGGCTCCGCCGTAGATATGCGAAGTGGAATACACCGGTAGATCCCGCGCATGGTGGAAGGAGATCAGGGGCCTTGTCTGGCGCGCTCCGACGGGGAAATCGGCCATGAAAATGAAGTCGATATCCTTTCGCCGGCGCGGTTCATGGCTGACTTTTTTCGTTGCCAGTATTTTGCGCAAATCAAGGGCCCGCTTTTCGCTGCGAGGGATTTGCAGACTTTCGGCGACGGTTTCCCCGACGAGGGTGGCATCCGCGGGCAGGGTGCGCCGGTCGACGACGATGCCGCCGACTCCTTCCCAGGCGCTGATGAATCCATGCGCGACGCGCTCTCCCCATTCCCCGTCGCGGACGAGTATCGCCGCCTTGCGAAACCCGTCCCGATAGGCCCTCTCGGCCACTTGGCGGGCCTCGGTTCCCGGGGCGAGATCGAAGTGGTAGAGCCGGTACGCCTCCCCGTACCGCGGGCATCTCGACGAGGGATCCTCGGCGTTCTCTTCCTCGATCTCGCTGTCGACGCTTTTTTCCCCGCTTTCGTTGAGGGCGAGGGTGGTGACCGGCAGAGGGGCTTCGCAGAGCAAGGAGGCGACTTTCGTCCTTTCCAAAGGACCGACCACGAAATCCGCTCCTTTCTCCACGGCTCGATGGTAAACCGTCTCGATCGCTTCGAAGGAGGAGTCGTGGATATCGATGCTCGCCCGCTCTCGATTCGGATCATCGGCATACCAAGCGGCGAGAAAGCCGTCTCGGACGGCGGCTCCGGCCTCGGCGAAGTCCCCGTGCAGCGGCAGCAACAAGGCGATTTGCGTCGGTCGATTCACCGGGGTGAGGGTCGAGCCGAGCATCATCCCCACGATTTCGTCTTTCGCGGGGTGGGTGGGGAAATCGCGGAGCCACAGCGAGAGCTGCCCGCGCAGGGCCGCCGGAGCGTAGCGGTGCGACGCCCAGGCATCGGCCAAGCGGATCCAGCCATCCAAGGAGGGGCTGGCCCCGGCGCGTGCTTTTCGGCGATCGGCAGGCGGGAGTTTGAAGAGCAGATCCCAAAGCGCGGAGCGATTCGCCGCCCGCCGCGCCGCGCCGTCGATCAGGAAATCCAATACATCGCGCTCGCGGGCCGCCGCCAGCCATTGCCCGCTATCCTCGAATGCGCGGGCTCGGAGCAAGCGGTAGCTTCTGATGGCGTGCTCGCGGCCCTCGTCGTCGGGGATCACCGGGGGTTCGTCGAGCAGGTCGAGGACCCGCTCGGGATCGTTGCGCCACAAAGCGACCCGGGCCGCCAACAGGGTATAGCCCGGCGGCGACGCATCCCCTTCGTCGAGCGGGAATCGGTCGATGAGTTCGGCGGCGCGATCCGGTTGGCCGTTTTCGAACAGGAGCGTGATCGCTTCGAGCTGCCATCTTTTGGCCAGGCTCTCTTCCGCGGCCCGAGCCCGTTCGAGGTACTCGTCCGCTTTGCGCCTCACTTCGCGTTCGAGTTCGGAATCGATCGGATACTCGCTCGGTACCAATCTCGGGTCGATGAGGTCGACGGGATCGGCGGGTTCGAAAGCGGGATCGGGGGTCTTGAAAGTGATCAGAGGAGGATGCGGCGAGCGGCTTCTTGCGGTCGTTTCGCTTCTTTCGCTTTCGGCGATGCCGATCCCCGCTTCGATCTTTTCCGCTTCGAGTTGCGGTTGCGGCACGGTCGGCGTCGGGAAGGGGAAAGGCGGGTGGGAGGCGAAAGGGTAGGCGGGAGCGGAGAAGGGGTCTTCGGCCTCGAGATCCTCGTCGCTTGGCCGCGGCGGCGATGGAAAGGGGAAGGAAAAGGAATCGAGCGACGGCGCGTTTTCGAAGTCGGCTCCTTCGGCGAGCGGGCTTTCGACGCTCGGCTTTTCCGCCGAGGGATATCCGAATCCGGGATATCTCGCGGTCAGGTTTTCGCTCTTCGAGCCTTCGTCGACCGGCGCCTCGGCGGCCGGATCTCCGGCGATCGGGCTTTCCTCGGCGGCCGGTAAATTGTCGAGCGGCTCATCGGGCGCCGAGATCAGCGCGGTATCGGGCACCGGCTCCGGCGGCGACGAACCGCAACCGGAGAGAAGGAGGAGGGCGAGGGCGGCGGTCAGGAGATTTCTCATCGAGGCGATCCGGTGGACAATGCCGAGGGTGGGGAACGAGAGCGACCGAAAAGAGGGCGGCGGAAAAGAGGACGGCCAAAAAGAAGACGGCCAAAAAGAAGACGGCCAAAAAGAAGACGGAAAGCAATTGTGCGTCATGATTCGCCTCGAGGCAAAAGAACGATCCCCCCTTTCGGGTGCCGGGGACGAAGGCCGGCGTCGTCGCCGTGGCCCTCCTCGTATCGATTCCTTCGATGATCGTCGGTGGAATTCGACATCCGAATATTTTCCGCGCGCTTTTTTCGACCGGCGGACGGGTTGACGCATGAACGACGAGCGAGATTCGAACGCCGGCGCCCTTTTCGTGGTCGCCACCCCGATCGGAAATCTTTCCGATTTATCGAAGCGGGCTCGATCCACCCTGGCCGAGGTGGACACGATCCTTGCCGAGGATACCCGTCACACCAAAGTCTTGCTCGCGCATTACGAGATCGCGACTCCTTTGCGCCCTTTCCATGATCATAACGAGGATCGGGAGATCCCTCGCATCCTTTCTCGTATCGCCGCCGGGGAGAAATTCGCCCTGGTCAGCGATGCCGGCACTCCGTTGATCAGCGATCCCGGCTATCCCTTGTTGAAAGAGGCTAGGCGGCGCGGCCTTCGCGTCCATTGCGTTCCCGGGCCTTGCGCCCTCGTCGCCGCTTTGAGCGTATCCGGCCTGCCGGTGGATCGTTTCGTTTTCGTCGGATTTCTCCCGGCCCGCCCGTCCGCGCGCCGGCGTGATTTGCGCCGGTTCGTGCATGAGACGAAGACCAT
Organism: Gammaproteobacteria bacterium; assembly: GCA_965220535.1. Lineage (GTDB taxonomy): Bacteria > Pseudomonadota > Gammaproteobacteria > HK1 > HK1 > HK1. Next base: position 3,141,717 of record OZ244833.1, read on the forward strand.
GGTTTTTTACGAAGCCCCTCATCGCCTGGCGAGCGCTTTGTCCGATATGTGCGCGATCATCGGTGAATCCCGGCAAGCGGCGATCGTCAAGGAGCTGACCAAACGCTTCGAGTCGGTCGATTGCGCGAGCTTGGGCGAGCTCCTCGCCCAAGTGCAAGCGGGGGCGATCGCAAGCCGAGGAGAGATCGTGTTGGTGGTGCGCGGCGGTGTCGAATCGAGCGAGGAGGCCAAGGACGCTCCCACCGCTTTGCTGTCGGCGATGCTTGCCGAAGGGGTGTCGGTGAAGCAAGCGGCGGCGGTCGCCGCCCGGCTCGGCGAGGGCGGGCGCAACGCTCTTTATCGCCAGGCATTGGAATTGGCGAAAGCGGAGAAAGCGGGGAAAGCGGAGAAAGAGGGGAAGGACGATACCGAGGCGGATCGAGTCTGAAAGCGCATCCTCTTTGCTCCTTGCTTTTTGCTGCGGGATCGCTCGACGCCTTCGGAGGGGCTTGCAAGAATATTCGGATATGCCACACTTGGGCGTGGCGGGAGTCGGCTAGGCAGTCGCTGCATCGAGGCCATCGAGGCAGAGGAAAGTCCGGGCTCCCAAGGGCCAAGGTGCCAGGTAACGCCTGGGGGGCGCGAGCCTACGGAAAGTGCCACAGAAAATAGACCGCCTCGTATCGGGCGACCGATTTCGCGGCAAGGGTGAAAAGGTGCGGTAAGAGCGCACCGCGCCGACGGTAACGTCGGTGGCAGGGTAAACCCCACCTGGAGCAAGACCAAATAGGGGAGCTGTCCGCAAGGGCAAGATGTGGCCCGCATCGCTCCCGGGTAGGTCGCTTGAGGCGTGCGGCGACGTACGCCGCAGATGAATGGCTGCCCTCGACAGAACCCGGCTTATCGGCCGGCTCCCGCCTCTTTATATGCGCCAAGTTTATGCGCCAAGGTGTCCAAGACCTTCGCGAAGCGACGATATTGCCGCTATCGCCCGAAGCTCGGTTTCGCGAGGATGCGGGTTTTTTGCGAAAAAACCGCGCTGCGGTCTTCGATCGTCGCCGCGGAGCGAATCGGCCTTCCGAAAACTCGACATCCAAGTCGGCGAGGACGGTCGGCGAGGAACGCCGCCCGAGAGTCGCTATCCATTATCCATGCGCGCTTTCGTTCTTCGACTCGCGTCGGCTCCAAGGCGCCGGTTGCGGGAACGAAGGCCTTGCCCTCATCGCGCCGGCGCCGCTTGCATCACGCGATCGGCGAGTTTGGAAAAGGGCAGGCTCTGCAGAAAAACCGTGCCGTGCCCCTTGAGCGTTGCCAAGAACAAACCCTCGCCGCCGAAAACCATCGATTTCAAGTTGCCGACGGGCTCGATGTCGTAGTCGATGCCACCGGTGAAGGCCGCCAAACAGCCGGTATCCACGCGCAGGCTTTCACCTTTCAACTCGCGTCGGATCACGGTGCCGCCGACATGAACGAAGGCTTTGCCATCCCCGCGCAGGCGCTGCAGGATGAATCCCTCGCCGCCGAAAAAACCGGCGCCGAGTTTGCGTTGGAAGGCGATATCGATCGATGTGCCGAAGGCGGCGCATAAAAACGCGTCTTTTTGGCAGGTCAGCTCCTCGCCGATCGTCGCCATATCCAGCGCGATGATTTTGCCGGGATAGGGAGCGGCGAAGGCCACGCGCCTTTTGCCGCGGCCTTCGTTGAGGAAATGGGTCAAGAAGACGGACTCGCCGGTCAATACGCGTTTGCCGACGTTGAGCAAAGAATCCATGATGCCGCCGGCGGGCTTCGAGCCATCGCCCATTTTGGCCTCGAAGCCGATGCCCTCTTCCATATAGCACATCGCTCCGGCTTCGGCGACGACCCGCTCTTGGGGGTCCAATTCGACTTCGACGATCTGCATATCGTCGCCGAAGATCTCGTAGTCGAGTTCGTGGCATTTCATCTCGGATTGATCCTCGTTCGGCGGTTTCGAAGCGGGTCGGGCGAGCGGCGGCAAGGGCCTCGATCGGCCAAGGGATGCGGCGGCGCTCGCCGTCGGCGGTGGATCATAGTCGTTGTCGCCGCAAGACCTTCTTCGGGCCTCGTATCGCCTTGCATATCGAGTCGGGCGAGGCGTCGTTTCGCGGCGACTCGGCGGCGGTCGCTTTCGCCCCCGGCGCGCCGGGGGTCGACGGCCGACCGGCGCATAAGCCTCGCATCGTCGATGCAAGATATTGCCCCCAAGGCTTTCGATCCCTGCTATCGGCGGTTTTTAGGACGTCGGCGAAAGCCCAAGCGTCGGAATCATCCCTACTTTTTGTTGTTTTCTTTATTCGATTGCCATCCCTTGGCTTCGCCGGGCATTTGATCGAAGACGATCTCATTTTTTGACCATTTAAGGGTTGCATTGATTGAAAAGTGGAGTATTATGGGGGGAAGTGGGGAAAAGTGGAGTGAATTCCAATGTTTCGCGGCCAGTATCCACTGACGATGGATGCCAAGGGGAGGATTGCGATCCCCGCTCGTTATCGTGCCCAGCTCGAGGCCGAGGGCGGGCAGGTCGTAACGACCGTGGATTTATACCAAAGGTGTATCGCGGTCTATCCCTTCACGGTTTGGGAGCCCATCGAAGGGAATTTGAACGATGTTCCCGTTGCCGATCTCGTCGGCCAGAAACTCCGGCGGCGGCTGGTCGGACGCGCCGTCGATTGCGAGTTGGATGCCCAAGGGCGCATTTTGCTCGCGGCGGAGTTGCGCCAATACGCAGGTTTGGAAAAGCGGGTGCAGATGGTCGGTTTGGGAAAGAAATTCGAGCTATGGGATGAAGAAAGCCTCCATCTCTATCGTCGCGACGAGCAAGAGGATCCCGAGCAGGCGGGCAACCTGCGCCAAGAGGATTTGAGGGCCCATTCGCTGTTGAACGCGCTGCCGCTTTGAAGTCGGCGGGATCTTCGCCGGCGCCGCATCGAAGCACTGAAAGTCTCACCGGGATTCCCGGGTGCAAGGAAAGGGATCGCGACCATGATTTCGGCGAACTTGCAGATTCGGGTGTTTTGCGTTCATCTCGTCGGCGTGTCGGCTCTTGTCGGTGCGGTCCTTCCTTCTTTCTCGTCGGCGGAATCGACCCTCGCCGTCGAGGGCGGAAGCGATGCCGATCGTTTCGCTTCGTGTCGAGCGAGGCTTGGATGAGCGACGATGCCGCATCCTTCGCCCATCGATCGGTCATGTCCGCGGAGTTGGTCGAAGCCCTTGCGCCTCGCGTCGGCGGGGTTTATGTGGATTGCACCTTCGGTCGCGGCGGCCATACGAGGGCGATCCTCGATCGTATCGGCTCCGAGGGCATTGTGTTGGCCATCGATCGAGACCCGGAAGCGGTGGCGTGCGCTCGGCATCTCGCTCGCCGCGACCCGCGCGTGCACGCGATCCACGCCCCCTTCGGCGCCCTCGGATCGATCGTGGCCGCCGCGGGATTTTCCTCCGGGGTGGACGGCATCGTGATGGATCTCGGCGTTTCCTCTCCCCAGCTGGACGATCCGCAAAGAGGTTTTGGCTTCTCGCACGAAGGGCCGCTGGATATGCGCATGGATCCCGCCGCCGGTTTTTCCGCCGCCGCCTGGCTCGCCGCCGCCGAGGAAAAGGAGATCGCGCAGGTGCTTTACGAGCTCGGCGAGGAGCGAGGGGCAAGGCGTATCGCTCGGGCCATCGTCGCCGAACGCGCAACGAAAGGGCCTTTGCGAACCACCTCCCGGCTCGCATCGTTGGTGGCTCGGGTTTTGCCGCCCGCACCCTCGGCGAAGAAAAAGTCCCCGGCGGTGCGCAAGCATCCCGCGACCCGCACATTCCAAGCCATCCGGATGCATGTCAACGACGAGATCGGGGAGCTCGAGCGAGCCCTCGCCGCGATACCGGAGCTTCTGGTCCGCGGCGGCCGGCTGGCGGTGATCACTTTTCATTCCTTGGAGGATCGCATCGTCAAGCGGGCCATGCGAGGCTCGTCGAAGCAAGATTTTCCCCGGCGTTTGCCGCTGCGCAACGAGGCGATCGAAATGGATCGACAGCGCGCGTCGCTGGCGGCGACCGCTTCGTTTATGCGCCCGCAGCCTGCGGAAATCATGACCAACCATCGTTCCCGCAGCGCGAAGTTGCGGGTTGCGGAGCGCTGCCGATGATGGCGCGAACGCTGGCGATTGTCATCTCGCTCTTAGCGGCGGTCGCCAGCGCGGTGGCGGTGGTGCATACCCACCATCAACGACGGACTTTGGTGGTGGCGTTGGAAAAAATGGAGGAGCGCCGCGACCGTCTCCGGATCGAGTGGGCCATGCTCCATTTGGAGCACAGCACTTGGGCCGCCGGAGAACGAATCGAGAAGATCGCCACCGATACGCTCGATCTTCATCGCCCCTCGGCGGCGGCGACGAGGCAGGTGACGATCGAGGAGCGGGATTTCGCCCCCGGGATTTCGCCGGCGCTCGAGAGCTCTCGCTCCGCCTCCTTCAAGCGTACGGGCCATGCCTTGGAGTTCGACCCCGAACCGGCGGCCTTGGAGTCGAGGCGGTGAATCGGCTTCCGCTCGGTGGCTTCGGTGCCCGACGTTGGTTTTTGGTTTCGGTGACGATCGCCTGTGCCGCCGGGCTTGTTTGGCGCGCCGTGGATTTGCAGGTCAATCGTCATGAATTCCTCAAAGGGGAGGGGAATGCGCGCCATCTGCGAGTGGCGACGATTCCCGTTCGTCGCGGCATGCTTTTGGATCGCAACGGCGAGCCCCTTGCCGCCACCGCCCCGGTGCAATCGGTATGGGTCAACCCCAAGGAGCTCGACGCGACCGGCGACGGGGGTGATCGATGGCTCCGGATCGAAAAAATGCTCGCCCTCGAGGAGCGGACGATCCACGGCATCGCTCGAGAACGCAGCGAGCGCCGATTCGTTTACCTGCGTCGTCATGTCGATCCCTCCTTGGCCCAGGAGATCGAAGCCATGGGCGTTCCCGGGGTTTATCAGCAGCGCGAGTATCGGCGCTATTACCCGATGGGCGAAGCCGCGGCTCATGTCGTCGGTTTTACCGATATCGACAACCGGGGGCGGGAGGGAATCGAGCTCGCATTCGACAAGGTATTGAGCGGCGAGAGCGGAAAAAAACGCGTGATTCGGGATCGCCTCGGGCGCAATGTCGAGGATTTGGAGAGCATCCATCCCGCTTGGCCGGGGAGGGATCTGGCGCTGAGCATCGACCGCCGTATCCAAGCGGTGGTTCATCGCTCGTTGCTCGAAGCGGTGCGTCGACACGGCGCGAAAGCGGGCTCCGCGTTGGTCATGAACGTGCACAGCGGCGAGTTGCTCGCGGTCGCCAATCAACCCTCGTACAACCCCAACAATCGCGCGGATCGCGCCAATCACAAGCTAAGAAACCGGGCGATCACCGATCTTTTCGAGCCCGGCTCCACCGTCAAGCCCTTCACGGTCGCCGCCGCCTTGGCCGCCGGTTCGGTGCAGCCGGATACCGAAGTGGATACGAGCCCCGGCTTCTTGCGGGTCGGGGGTTATGTCATCCGCGATATCCGCGATTTCGGGGTCCTTGACGTTACCGGGATCGTTCGCAAGTCGAGCAATGTCGGGGCGGCGAAATTGGGTCTTTCCTTGGCCCCGCGCGATCTTTGGCGCGGGCTCGATCAGGTGGGTTTGGCGACCTCCACCGGCAGCGGTTTCCCCGGCGAGGCCTACGGAACCCTGCCGAATTTCTCCACCTGGGGCGAGGCGCGGCAGGTCACTTTGTCTTACGGCTACGGTATTTCCGTCACCCTTTTGCAGCTGGCGCGGGCCTACGCCATCTTCGCTAACGGGGGCTTGCTGCCGGATCTGCGCCTCCTCAAAACCCAAGGGGTGCCCCCGGCCCCGCGGGTCATGGACGCCGCTGTCGCCGCCGCTATCCGCCGCATGCTCGAAGAGGTCGTGCGTCCCGGAGGAACGGCGGTGCTGGCGCAGGTCGAAGGCTATCGCACCGGGGGCAAAACCGGAACGATTCGCAAACTGGAGGCCGGCGGTGGCTACGGCGATCGCCATGCCGCCTTGTTCGCGGGTTTGGCCCCGATGAGCGAACCGCTGCTGTCGGTTGCGGTGATCATCGACGAACCCGGCGGCGGGGTGTATTACGGAGGCCAGGTCGCGGCTCCGGTTTTTTCCGAGATCGTCGGGGAAAGCCTGCGTTTTCTCGGGGTTCCGCCCGACGATCCGGATTTTTCCCGGCCGCCGCCGACGAATCCCGGAGCGATCGCCGGGGTCGAAACCGCCGTCTTCGATCCGCTCGCGGGGCCGGGGGATTATGTGAATGTCGCCGGGGAAGCGCGATGAATGCCCTTTGGCCCCAATCCCGCCCGGCACTCGCGCCTCGAGTCCCCTCCGATCGCTTTGCCGCGAGGTCCGGGGCGCCGGCTTCTTTGGCGTCGATCGGAGCCGGGCTTTCCGGGACCGGCGAGCCGGCCCGCGGCGGCTCGGCGGCCAAGCCGCCTGCCGACTCCTCCGGGGCTCGGCGCCTTTCGCATTTGCTCGAAGGTCACGCCTCGATCCCGCCGCCCTTCGATCGCAAGATCAGCGCGGTTTGCGACGATAGCCGCGAGGTGATTCCCGGGGCCCTGTTCTTCGCCCGTCGCGGCGAAAGGATCGATGCCCGGCGCTTTGTCGTGCAGGCCATCGAGGCCGGAGCCAAGGCGGTGGTCATCGAAGACGAAGAGGCCGAGCCTTGCTGGGATCGGGGAGTGGTCGTGGTCGGGGTGGCCGATATCGTCGGAGCCATCGGCCATGCCGCCGCCCGTTTTTACGACGATCCCACCCGCCGCTTGGACGTGGCGGCGATCACCGGCACCAACGGCAAGACCAGCGTTTCTTGTTTGACGGCGCTCGGCGGCGGGGAGCGCTGGGCCTTTCTCGGCACCTTGGGGGCCGGAACCCGGCATCGCATCGAGGATACCGCGTTGACCACTTCGGGGGCCATCGAACTCCAAAGACGCCTGGCGCGCTTTCGGGATCAGGGCTTTACCGGCGTGGCCCTCGAGGCCTCCTCCCATGCTCTGGATCAGCGCCGCCTCGAGGGGGTGTCGATCCGCACCGCGGCCTTCACCAACTTGAGCCGGGATCACCTCGACTATCACCATACGATGGAGGATTACGCCCGCGCCAAGTCCTCGCTCTTCGACGCCGCCAAGCTCGAGCACGCGGTGATCAATCGAGATGACGTCCACGGCTGCCGATTATTGGAAACGATATCCCCGCGCCTGGATTGCGTGGCGATCACGCTGGACGATTCCCGACCCGGCGACGGCAAAAGCAGGCTCGTACGAGGTCGGATAAGGAGCGAGACTCGGGCCGCTCCCGGACGCGGCGAGCCCGATTCCACGCTGCCCGATTCGACACTGCCCGGCCTATCGCTCGAGATCGACTCTCCTTTCGGAAGGGGAAGGCTCGATACCCGCCTGATCGGGGGCTTCAACGCCTACAACGTGTTGATCGCCGTCGCCATCGCTTGCCTCCACGGCCACGATTTCGAGGACGTGATTCGCCGTTTGACGGGCGCAGGTCCGGTGAGCGGAAGGATGCAGGCCTTGGGCGGCGGCTCGAAGCCTCTGGCGGTGATCGATTACGCCCATAGCCCCGAAGCCCTGCATTTTGCCCTCGAGGCCCTGCGATCGCTCGTCCCCGGGGCGCTGTGGTGCGTTTTCGGTTGCGGGGGCGAGCGCGATCGAGGCAAGCGAGCGCAGATGGCGCGGGTTGCGGAAACGATGGCGGATCGCGTGATCGTCAGCGACGACAACCCTCGCAACGAGGACGGGGACGCCATCGTCGCCGACATTCTCGGCGGTTTCGAAAGGCCCGAGGCGGCGATTGTCGAACGGGATCGCGCCCTTGCCATTCACCGGGCCATCGCCCGGGCGCGCCCCGGGGATGCGGTGCTGATCGCCGGCAAAGGCCATGAGGCGTGGCAGGAGGTCGGCGGTCGTCGAAGGCCCTTTTCCGATGTCGATCAGGCGCGTTCGGCGCTGGACGCCGCAAGATGATCCGGATGTCTCTTTCGCAAGCGGCCGAGATCCTTGGCGCTCGCGGCCTTCGCCCTGGCGGGGATATCGCCGCCGACAAGGAATTCATCGGCATCGGCATCGATTCGCGCACCATTTCGCCCCAAGCCCTCTTCGTCGCCCTGCGCGGCCCGCATTTCGATGCCCATGATTTCATCGATCAGGCGGCGGGTCGCCAAGCGGCGGCGGCTTTGGTCGAGCGCGATCTTCCCGCCGCCGGCTTGCCTTGGCTACGGGTGGACGATACCCGAAAGGCGCTTCGGGCTTTGGCCTCGGCGTGGCGCGAACGCTTCTTCGATATCAAGATGGTGGCGATCACCGGTAGCAACGGCAAGACCACCGTCAAGGAGATGCTCGCGGCGATTTTTCGCGAAGTGGGGCCGGTATGCTCCACCCGCGGCAATTTCAACAACGAGATCGGGGTCCCTCTCACCTTGTGTTCTATGAGCGAGGGGCAACGGATGGCGGTGTTGGAACTCGGGGCGAATCATCCGGGCGAAATCGCCGATCTCACCCGTTTGGTGCGGCCCACGGTCGGTTTGATCACCCAATGCGCCCCGGCGCATCTGGAGGGATTCGGCAGTCTCGATGCCGTCGCGCAGGCCAAGGGCGAGCTGATCGAGGGCTTGGCCGCGGATGCCGTCGCGGTGATCAACGCCGACGACGCCTACGCGCCGAGGTGGCGGGAGCGGGCGGCGAAACGCCGCTGCCTTTCCTTCGGCATGGGCCGCGACGCCGACGTTCGGGTGCAGCCGGCGGCCCCCGGGGGCCTCTCGCTCGATACCCCCAACGGCCGCATCGAGCTCACCCTCGCCTTGGAAGGGGTGCACAACGCCGTCAACGCCGCCGCCGCCGCGACCGCCGCCATCGCCTGCGGCATCGCCCCTGGCGAAATCCGCCGGGGATTGGCAGCGGTGCGCCCGGTGGCGGGGCGCTTGGAAACGAAAGCCGGGGCCTTCGGGGGGTGGGTGATCGACGATAGCTACAACGCCAACCCGATATCCCTCAAAGCGGGGATCGAGGTGCTCGCGGCCCGTCCCGGTAGCCGTTGGCTGGTGCTCGGGGATATGGCCGAACTCGGCCCCGATGCCGCCGAGATGCATTCGCAGGCCGGCTTCCTCGCCCGCGAGCGCCGCATCGATCGCCTGTTGGCCATCGGCGATTTCTCTCGCGAGACGGTGCGGGCCTTCGGCGAGGGGGGCGAGCATTTTTCGGATCGGCAAAGCCTGATCGAAAGCCTGCGCCGGACCCTGCCCCCCCACGCCACGGTCTTGATCAAGGGCTCGCGCTCGATGGGGATGGAGCGGGTGGTGCATGCGCTGGTCGAGGAAGGGAGGGGCCGATGCTTCTCCTGTTGACCGAATGGCTGGCGAATCGCTACAGCGGTTTCGATGTTTTCCATTACCTGACCCTGCGCGCGATCCTCGGAGTGCTGACCGCCCTTGCCATCTGCCTGTTGATCGGACCCTTCATGATTCGAAGGCTGAGTCGACTGCATATCGGCCAGCCGGTGCGCGATGACGGTCCGCAATCCCATCTTTCGAAGGCCGGAACCCCGACCATGGGCGGTTCCCTGATCCTCGTGGCCATCGCCGTCAGCACCCTTTTATGGGCGAATCCGCACAACCGCTTCGTTTGGGTGGCCTTGCTCGTTACCCTGCTCTTCGGGGCGATCGGTTGGATCGACGACTACTCGAAGCTGAGCCGCGGCGACGCCAAAGGCCTGCCCGCGCGCCGGAAATATCTCTGGCAGTCGCTGGTCGGAGCCGGGAGCGCACTCTTTCTTTACCACAGCGCCCAGCTGCCGGCGGAAACCGAACTCATCATCCCCTTCTTCAAGGAAGTGGCGATCGATCTCGGTTGGAGCTACGTGGTGCTGGCGTATTTCGTGATCGTCGGATCGAGCAACGCCGTCAACCTCACCGACGGTCTCGACGGGCTTGCCATCTTGCCCACGGTGATGGTCGCGGGCGCGTTGGGGATTTTCGCTTATGCCGGGGGGCATTCGACCTTCGCCGGTTATCTCGGGATTCCCTATATCGCCGGTGCCGGGGAGATCGTGGTTCTTTGCGGGGCGATCGTCGGTGCGGGCTTGGGTTTTTTGTGGTTCAACACCTATCCGGCACAGGTTTTCATGGGGGATATCGGGGCGCTGGCGCTAGGGGCGGCGCTGGGGGTGATCGCGGTGATCGTGCGCCAGGAATTGGTGCTTTTGATCATGGGCGGGGTCTTCGTGATGGAGACGGTCTCGGTGATGCTGCAAGTCATATCGTTCCGTTTGACCGGTCGGCGAATTTTCCGGATGGCCCCTTTGCACCACCACTTCGAGCTCAAGGGTTGGCCCGAGCCGCGGGTGATCGTTCGCTTTTGGGTGATCACCGTGGTCTTGGTGCTGATCGGTCTGGCGTCGCTCAAAATCAGATGATTCCCATGCTCGCCGCCGCCGATACCGACTCCTTTTCCGCGCTGGCCGCTCCCTCGATCCCGGCCAAGGCGGCGGGCGCTTCGGGCCCGGTGGTCGTGGTCGGTCTCGGCGAAACCGGTCTGTCCTGCCTTCGCCATTTCCGCCGCCATTTCCGTCGAGAGGGGCGGCCAAGGATCATCGCCGTCGATTCGCGTCCTCGTCCGCCGCAGCGGGCTCGCGTGGAAGCGGAATTTCCCGATCTCGAGCTTCATTGCGGCCCTCTCGATGGACGGATATTCCTCGAGGCCGAGGAAATCGTGCTCAGCCCCGGGGTTTCGATGCGCGAGCCCTTCCTGCGCGAGGCCCGGGCCAAGGGGATCCCCTTGATCGGGGATATCGAGCTTTTCGCCCGCAAGGCGGATGCCCCGGTGGTGGCGATCACCGGCAGCAACGGCAAGAGCAGCGTTACCTCGCTGGTGGCGGCGATGGGCCGGGAAGCGGGTTTTCGAGCGTCGGCGGGAGGCAATCTTGGACCGGCGGCTTTGGATCTGCTGGGGCCGGGCGCGGATATCTATGTGCTCGAACTGTCGAGCTTTCAGCTGGAGACGACTTCCTCCTTGCGCCCGGCGGCGGCGACGGTGCTGAATATCAGCCCCGATCACCAAGATCGTTATGCCGATCTCGATGAATATATCGAGGCCAAACGCCGGATTTTGCCGGGGGCCGAGGCGGTGGTGGCCAATCTCGACGATCCTTGTGCCTCCCGGCTCGCCTTCGACGCGCTCGCGAGAGCGGCGAAAGGAGCGAAACCCGAACTTGTTGCTTTCAGTTTGCATTCGCCTTCGCCAGCGCGGTGGCGGCTCGTCGAGGAGCGGGGACGAGACTTCATCGCGCGCGGCGACGAAGCGATCTTTCCCGTCGCCTCCCTACCCCTTGCGGGTCGGCATAACCTCGCCAACGCCCTTGCCGCCTTTGCCTTGGGGGATGCGGTCGGTTTTCCGCCGCCGGCCATGGCCCGGGCTTTGAAGCGTTACGAGGGTTTGCCGCATCGCTGCGAAACGATCGGCGAGCGCGGCGGCATTCGCTGGATCAACGACTCGAAGGGGACCAATGTCGGCGCGACGGTCGCGGCGATCGAGGGTTTGGCCGGCGGCCGCTCGGAACGCGCTTGCCTGGTTTTGATCGCCGGCGGCATCGGCAAGGGAGCGGATTTCTCGCCTTTGGGCATCGCCGCTCGCGGGCGGGTACGCTGCGCGCTTCTTTTCGGACATGATGCGAAAGCCATCGCCGGGGTCTTGGGCGAAGGGGTCGATCGGCGCCGGGTCGCGGATCTCGAGGCCGCGGTGGAGCAAGCCTCGGAGATCGCCCGCCCCGGGGATACGGTGCTTTTTTCCCCGGCCTGCGCCAGTTTCGATATGTTCGAGAACTACGCGGACCGCGGCGATCGTTTCCGAGCTCTGGTGCGCGCGAGGATCGGATCATGATCCGAGCGATCCTCGCCGCTTCGAGGCGCATCCTTTCGCATCGCGATGCCGCGCGAGGAGCGGTCGTTGCGCACCCCGATCTTTTTCCGAAGCCCGCGCTGCGGATCGATCCCCTCGCTTCGACCCCGGCGGAGATCGGCAACGGCTTCAAACCCCGCTCCGAGGCTTTTTGGCGCCATTACGATCCTCTTCTATTAGGGGTGGTGGCGATTCTGACGGCGCTCGGGCTCGTGATGGTCGCCTCGGCCTCGACCGCGATCGCCGAAAGCAGCTTCGGCGATCCCTTGGCTCTTTTTTGGCGACAGTCGATCCACGTGCTGATCGGGCTGGCGTTGATGATCCTCGCGGCCTCGACCCCCCTTGCCTTTCTTTCCCGGATCAGTCCGATTTTGCTCTTCCTTTCCCTGATCGCGCTCATCCTCGTGCTGATCCCGGGTATCGGGCACGAAGTCAAAGGCAGTTCTCGCTGGATCAGGTTCGGCGCCCTCGGTATCCAACCCTCGGAATTCGCCAAAGTCGGGGTCTTGCTCTATTTCGCGAGCTATCTCGTGCGCCGCGCCGAGGAGGTCCGCACATCGTTTTTCGGATTTTTCAAGATTTTTGTCGTGCTCGCGCTCGTTTGCGGCTTGCTGCTGGCGGAGCCCGATTACGGCGGGGCGGCAGTATTGATCGCCACCTCGCTGGGGATGCTTTTTCTCGCCGGGGCGCCGCTGATGCGTTTCGCCCTCGGCACCGGTTTTTTGATCGCCGCGATGGGGATGCTGGCCTTGCTGGCTCCCTATCGATTGCAGCGCATCATGTCGTTTACCGACCCCTTCGCCGACCCCTTCGGGAGCGGGTTTCAGCTGGTCCAAGCGCTGATCGCGATCGGGCGCGGGGGCTTTTTCGGTGTCGGCCTAGGCGAAAGCGTGCAAAAACTCTTCTACCTTCCCGAAGCCCATTCCGACTTTCTCTTTTCGATGATGGCCGAGGAGCTCGGCTTGGTTTCGATGGTCGTCGTGGTCGTGCTTTATACCCTCCTCGTGCTGCGGTCGCTGGCCATCGGCCGGCGGGCGCAGGAGTCGGGACTCGTTTTCGGAGCCCATGCCGCTTGGGGGATCGGGCTGCTGATCGGCATCCAGGCGGGCATCAATATCGGAGTGAATATGGGGCTGTTGCCGACCAAGGGGCTGACCCTGCCCTTGATGAGCTACGGCGGCTCCAGTTTCTTGGCTTGTGCCGCTTCGGTGGGGATTGTCATTCGGGTCGAGCGCGAACGTCGGATGCTTTGCATGAGGGGGGCTTCGTGATTCGTCTGCTGATCATGGCCGCGGGCACCGGCGGGCATGTCTATCCCGCCTTGGCGGTGGCCGAGCGTTTGCGCACGCGCGGGGTGGAGGTGATGTGGCTCGGCACGAGAACCGGGATCGAGGCCCGGCTCGTGCCGGCGGCCGGTTTCTCTTTCCATGTCTCGCAAGTCGCGGGCTTGCGGGGCAAGAGGCTGCGGCGCCGGGCCGCGGCTCCTTTCTCCTTGCTGCGCTCCGGCATGCAAGTCTTTTCCTTGCTCTCGAGGCTGCGCCCCCACGCGGTGCTCGGGATGGGCGGCTACGGCGCCGGACCCGGAGGCATCGCCTCCAAGTTGCTCCGCATCCCCTTGGTCATCCACGAGCAGAACGCGGTGCCGGGCCTGACCAATCGCCTGCTGGCGCCTCTCGCCAATCGCATTTTGGAGGCCTTTCCCGGGACTTTCGATCCTCGAAGGCAGGCGATCCATACCGGCAATCCGGTGCGCGAGGAGCTGCTGCGGATGCGATCGTCGAAAGCGCCGACGGCATTCGAAGGATCCACCTTGCGACTGTTGGTGCTAGGCGGCAGTCAAGGGGCGCGCAGTCTCAACGAAGCGGTGCCGAAGGCCATCGCGCGGCTTTTGAAAAAGAGCGCCGGTAGTCGCCCGGATCCTGCGGACCCTTCCGCGGCCGCCGCGGCGTCGTCGCCGTCGCCGCCGTCGCCGCCGGCCTTCGAAATCCGACATCAATGCGGACCGGCGCATATCGCCGCCACCGACAAGGGCTATCTCGCGCAGGGCTTGGAAGCGCAAGTGAGCGGCTATGTCGAGGATATGTCGGCGGCGTATTCGTGGGCGGATCTCGTGATCTGCCGGGCGGGGGCGATGACCTTGGCGGAACTCGCGGTGGCCGGGGTGGCGTCGATCCTGGTGCCCTTTCCCTTCGCCGTCGATGACCACCAGCGCCATAACGCGAACCATCTCGTGCGCCGCGGGGCGGCGCTTTGCCTCGCTGAGCGGCCCGCGAGCGCCGCTTCCGGATCCGAGCGCGAGGACGAGCGCAGCGAGAGGCTGGCCGCGGCCTTGGTCGATGCGTTGGAGGCGCTCGTCGCCGACCGCTCGCGGCTTCGGGACATGGCACGAGCGGCTTACGAAGCCGCGGTCCCCGACGCCACGGCGCGGGTCGTCGCGTGTTGTTTGGAGGCGGCTTCGAGGCGGGCGAAGGGCGGGCGGGTCGATGCCTGATCGGGGACATTTCAATACCCGCTACTTAGGACTCGGGCGGGTGCGTCGCGTCCATTTCGTGGGTATCGGGGGCGTGGGGATGGGGGGGATCGCCGAGGTCCTGCATACCTTGGGTTTCGAGGTCAGCGGCTCCGATTGCAGCGCCGGAGCGATGGTGACTCGTTTGCGCGGTTTGGGCATTCGCATCGATATCGGCCACGATCGCCGGCATGTGGTGCGCGCGGAAGCGGTCGTGGTATCGGCGGCGATCGCTCCTGACAACCCCGAGGTGGTCGAAGCCCGAAGAAGGCATCTGCCGGTGGTCCCCCGAGCCCAAATGCTCGCGGAGCTGATGCGCTTTCGCCATGGCATCGCGGTCGCCGGTACCCACGGCAAGACCACCACCACCAGCCTGATCGCCAGCCTGCTCACCCAGGGTCGTCTCGATCCGACATTCGTCATCGGGGGGCGTTTGATCGCCGCCGACGCCAACGGTCGCTTGGGCGCCGGCGAATATCTCGTGGCCGAGGCCGATGAGAGCGACGGATCCTTTTTGCTGCTGCAGCCGGTGATGGCGGTGGTCACCAATATCGATGCCGATCATATGTCCGCTTGGCAGGACGATTTCGGGCGCTTGCGCTCGGCTTTTTTGGAGTTCCTCCACCGTCTTCCTTTTTACGGCCTTGCGGTGCTGTGCACCGACGATGCCCACGTCCGCGAGATCTTGCCGGGGGTCGCCCGTCCGGTTTCGAGCTACGCCATCGACGATCCGGGCGCGGATTTCGTGGCCGACGAGATCGAGGCCGAGGGCAGCCGCACTCGTTTTCTTCTGCGGCGCTCCGCCGGCGCCCCCTTGCCCTTGACGCTCAACCTCCCCGGTCGCCATAACGTGCTCAATGCCCTGGCAGCGATCGCCGTGGCTCAGGATTTGGGCGTCGGCGACGCGGATATCGCCGGCGCTCTTCGCTCCTTCCAAGGGATCGGGAGACGCTTGCAGGTATTGGGCACGATCCCGATCGAGGGCGGGGAGGTGAGCGTGATCGACGATTACGCTCACCATCCCCGCGAGATCGAGGCGACCGTCGATGCGGTGCGAGCCGGTTGGCCGGGGCGGCGCTTGGTGGTCTTCTTTCAGCCCCATCGTTATACCCGCACCCGCGATCTTTTCGACGATTTCGCCGCCGTGCTCTCGACCCTCGAGATGCTGATCGTCCTCGAGGTCTACGCCGCGGGAGAAAGCGCGATACACGCCGCCGACGGGCGGGCCTTGTGTCGGGCGATCCGGGCGCGAGGAAAAGTCGATCCGGTATTCGCGCCGCAGGTCGCCGACGCATGTGCGCTGGCCCCGGATCTGGTGCATCCCGGAGATATCGTCTTGACCTTGGGTGCCGGGGATATAAGCGCGGCCCCGGCGCAAATCGCCGGCGCCCTTGCGGCTTCGAATACGAATACGCATACGCATTCGAATACGCATTCGAATTCGAGCCCGGCCTCGGCATCGTCGAGCCGCGAGAGCCTCGAATCATGATGGCGGCGACGAGCATGCAATCCCCGGCGGCGAAGCCCGATCTGCGCTCGAGGCCCGCGATCCGCCACCGTGAATCCCTGGCGCGCCATACGGTTTGGGGGGTCGGGGGGGATGCCGACCGCTATTTCGAGCCGAGTTCGATCGAGGAACTCGGGGATTTTCTCGCGCGTCTTCCGCAGGACGAGCCCCTGCTCTGGCTGGGCTTGGGCAGCAATCTCTTGGTGCGCGACGGCGGGGTGCGGGGCACCGTCATCTCTACCTTGCGCCTGCGATCCCTCGGATGCGAGGGGGTCGCCGGGCTACGAGCCGAGGCCGGGGCGGCATGCCCCAAAGTCGCCCGCTTCGCCGCCCGCGAGGGGCTGGCGGGCTGTGAATTCCTGGTCGGGATCCCCGGTTCGATCGGCGGTGCGCTGGCCATGAACGCCGGGGCCTTCGGCGGCGAGATCTGGCCCTATGTCAAAAGCGTCGAAACCGTCGATCGTCGCGGCCGCCGCCGCACTCGCCCCCATACCGACTACCGCTATGGATATCGTCGCCTCGAGGGACCGCCGGGGGAGTGGTTCACCGCCTGCCGCCTCGATCTCGTCGGCGATGCCAAGGGCGAAGCCGCCGCCCGCATGCGTCGCCTGCTGGATCGGCGTTCGCAGACCCAGCCCATCGGGGTGCGCAGCTGCGGATCCGTCTTCCGCAACCCCCCCGGGGATTACGCCGGTCGTCTGATCGAGGCCAGCGGACTCAAAGGGCTGCGGGTCGGCGGCGCCGTGGTATCGGATAAACACGCCAATTTCATCCTCAACGAGGCGGGTGCGAGCGCGGCGGATCTGGAGTCGCTGATCCGGCGCGTCGTCGACGAAGTCGGCAAGCGCCAGGGCGTTCGGCTCGTGCCCGAGGTGCGTATCGTCGGCGAGGAAGGCGAAAGCGGGCGCAGGCGAGCCTCGAAGGCGAGCTTAGGGGGGAGCGTCGATGGTCGTTAGCGCCCCTTTTCCTCCTTCGAATACCCGCGATCCGCGTGATTTCGGGCGCGTGGCCGTGCTCTACGGAGGCGACTCGTCGGAACGCGAGATTTCCTTGCTGAGCGGGCTCGGGGTGCTGGCGGCTTTGCGCCGCAAAGGGGTCGATGCCCATGGCATCGATTGCGATGCGCAAGGCATCGGACAGATGTTGCGCGGTGATTTCGATCGCGCCTTCGTCGCCTTGCACGGGCGCGGCGGCGAGGATGGCAGCGTGCAAGGCGCGCTCGAGGGCATGAGGATTCCTTATACCGGCAGCGGCGTGCTCGGCTCCGCGCTCGCGATGGATAAATCCCTGGCGAAAAGGGTGTGGTCGGCCACCGGGGTTCCCACCCCATCGTTCGAGATCGTCGAATCCGAGCGGAGTCTGGCGGCGATCGCCGAGCGTATCGGCTTTCCGATGGCGATCAAGCCGGTCAGCGAGGGCTCGAGTCTCGGAGTGTCGAGGGTCGGCGATGCCGCCGGATTGGGCCGGGCCTTCGCGGCCGCGAAGGCCTTGGACGATCGGGTCATCGCCGAGCCCTGGATCGGCGCGGCGGAGTACACCGCGGCGATTTTGGCGGGCGGCGTTCTGCCGCTGATCCGTTTGCAGACCCCGCGCGGTTTCTATGACTACGAGGCCAAATACGCCGCCGACGCCGGAACGCGCTATCTCTGCCCCTGCGGCTTGGAGGAAAAGACCGAGGCCGAATTCGGCCGGCTGGCATTGGCCGCCTTCGAGGTCCTCGGAGCCAGTGGCTGGGGGAGGGTCGATTTCGTCTGCGACGAGTCCGGCTCGCCCTTCTTTTTGGATGTCAACACCGTTCCCGGGATGACCGCTCATTCCCTGGTCCCTCGCTCCGCCCGAGCCCTCGGGGTGGGGTATGACGATCTCGTTTGGCGAATACTGGAAACCAGCTCCGAATGAACCCCTCGAGCCTCGAACTCGATCTCGATTCCGGCGCCCGGAACGATGCGACGGCCGCGGCGGCGGCACCGGCGCCCGCGCCGCGCAAGACGCAGCGGACCCTGGCCTTGGTTTCCGTTTTAGCGGCTTTTGCCCTCGTGCTCTTGGTCAGCAGCGGGGTTTTGCTCCAACCGGTCCAGGTGGTCCGTATCAAAGGGGATCTCCTTCGCGTATCGAAAGAGGAATTCGTGCACGCCATCTCGCCCGGACTCGCGCCGGGTCTGCTGCGCATCGATATGGCGGCGCTGCGTATGCATGCCCTGGGCATTCCTTGGGTGCGCGATGTGCGCATTCGGCGGGTATGGCCGGACGGTCTCGATATCTTCGTGGTCGAGGAAAGGCCCTTTGCCCGCTGGGAAGCCGGCGGGTACGTCGATGAGCGAGGCCGGCTCTTCTTGGCGCCGAGGGTCGGGCGAGAAGAGGGTCGACGCTTGCCTGCCCTTTTCGGTCCGCCGGGAACGCACACCATGGTGGCCGCGATCCATCGGCGACTTTCGCAGGAGATCGCTCCTTTCTCACTGCAACTGTCGAGGGTCGGGTTGACCCCGCGCGGGGTATTCCACCTCGGCTTGCGAGACGGACCGCATCTCGTTTTCCCTCCGGACAAGGATCCGGTATCGCGCGCTCGTTCCTCGCTGGTATTGATCCAGAAAAAATTCGCCGGGCGATTGCACGAAATCGAACGCATCGATTTTCGTTATCCCGACGGCTTCGCCTTGCTCCCCAAGGAGCGAAAGGCTCCGCCGCCGGGCGAGGGTCGAGGAAAGCCGCGCTTCTCGAAGGAAAGCGATACCGGAGAGAGCGCATGAGACGCACCGATGCGAAATATGTCGTGGGCCTCGATATCGGCACCTCGAAGGTGATGGCCATCGTCGGCGCCGTCGGCGACGAGGGGGATATCGAAGTGGTCGGTTACGGGAGCCACGCATCCCGGGGGCTGAAGAAGGGAGCGGTGGTCAATATCGAATCCGCGGTGCAGTCGATCCAGCGGGCCGTGGAGGCCGCGGAACAAAGCGCCCAGTGCGAGATTCACTCGGTCTATACCGGCATCGCGGGGGACCATATCCGCAGCATGGATTCGGACGGCAG
This sequence comes from Gammaproteobacteria bacterium, assembly GCA_965220535.1. Taxonomy (GTDB): domain Bacteria; phylum Pseudomonadota; class Gammaproteobacteria; order HK1; family HK1; genus HK1. The sequence continues at coordinate 3,160,690 of OZ244833.1, forward strand.
TGTCGCGATCCGCGACAAAGAGGTCGGTCCCGAGGACGTGCTGCGGGTGCTGGACGTCGCGCGGGCGGTGTCGATCCCCGCCGATCGGAGAATTCTCCACGTTCTGCCGCAGGAATACATCATCGATCGCCAAGAGGGGATTCGCGATCCTCTGGGGATGTCCGGGGTTCGCCTCGAGACCCGGGTGCATATCGTTACCGGCGCGATCAGCGCCGCGCAGAATATCGTCAAATGCGTGCGCCAATGCGGGCTCGAGGTCGAGGACCTCATCCTCCAGCAGTTGGCTTCGAGCGAATCGACGCTGTTGGCCGACGAAAAGGATCTCGGGGTCTGTCTGGTCGATATCGGGGGTGGTACCACCGATATCGCGGTTTTCGTCGAGGGGGCGATTCGCCATACCACGGTGATCCCGATCGCCGGCACTCAGATCACCAACGATATCGCGATCGTCTTGCGCACCCCTCCCCCCCACGCCGAGCAGATCAAGATCAACCACGGCAGCGCCCTCGCCCGGTTGACCGATCCCGACGAAATCATCGATGTCCCCAGCGTCGGCGAGCGCCCGCCCCGTCAGCTCGCCCGCCAAAATCTGGCCGAGGTCATCGAACCCCGATTCGAAGAGCTTTTCGAGTTGGTGAAGGCGGAGTTGCGGCGCAGCGGCTTCGAGAACGCGATCGCTGCCGGCGGGATCGTGCTTGCCGGGGGCAGCGCGAATATCGAGGGCTTGGCCGAGCTCGTCGAGGAAATCCTGCATGTGCCGGTCAGGGTCGGGGTCCCCCAAGGAGTCGGCGGTCCGGTGGAGCTGATCGGCGATCCCGCTCATGCCACCGGCTTGGGATTGTTGCAGTTCGGGGCGCGCCAAGGGGTGCACTCCTCTTTTTACCCGCAGGTGGAAACACCCAAGGGCTTGCGGGCGTTTTTTTCCAAGGCGAAGGGATGGCTAGAAGGAAATTTTTGATGTGCGATAACCAAAAACGGCTACGGGTCGGTGTCGTTTCCGAAAAGGCGACGCTTTTTGCGAAGGAGGACCTGTGGCTTTCGGAACGATTCTCGATGGCGAAACACAAACCCCAAGGAGGGTTCTACCATGTTCGAACTCGCTGATACGAGTACCAACAACGCGGTGATCCGGGTGATCGGGGTCGGCGGCGGCGGTGGCAATGCGGTCGAGCACATGATCGCGAAAAATGTCGAGGGGGTCGAATTCGTCTGCGCGAATACCGATTCCCAGGCATTGAAAAAATCGACGGCCCGGACCCTGATCCAATTGGGCGCCGATGTCACCAAGGGGCTCGGGGCCGGGGCCAATCCCGAAGTCGGTCGCGATGCCGCCTTGGAGGATCGCGAACGCATCAAGGAGCTTTTGGAGGGCTCCGACATGCTGTTCATCACCGCCGGTATGGGCGGAGGGACCGGCACCGGCGCTTCGCCGGTGATCGCCGGCCTCGCCCGCGAAATGGGGATTCTGACAGTGGCCGTCGTCACTCGTCCTTTTCCCTTCGAGCGCAATCGTCGCATCAGGATTGCGGACGACGGTATCCGTGAACTGGCGCAAAACGTCGATTCGATGATCACCATCCCCAACGAAAGGCTGCTCAAGGTGCTCGGGGAGAAAGTGAGCTTGGTCGATGCCTTCGCCGCCGCCAACGATGTTCTGTGCGGAGCGGTGCAGGGGATTGCCGACCTCATCACCCATACCGGGATGGTCAACGTCGATTTCGCCGATGTCCGGACGGTGATGTCGGAGAAGGGACCGGCGATGATGGGCTCGGGTCGGGCCAGCGGTCCGGATCGGGCCTCCGAAGCGACGGATGCGGCGGTGCGCTGTCCCCTGCTCGAAGATATCGACCTCAGCGGGGCGCGGGGGATACTGGTCAATATCAGTGCCCGCAACGATCTTTCGATCCAGGAGCTGAGCCTCGTCGGGGAGACGATCGGGGAGTTCTCCTCGGACGATGCGATGGTGATCATCGGCACCACCTTGGACGATTCGATGGGCGACGATATCGCCGTGACCGTGGTCGCGACCGGTCTGAGCGAACCCGGGCAAAAATTTCGGCAGGGGATGCGCTTGGTCGGCTCTTCGTCGGTCCCGACGAATCACGACGACGCCCCGCCCGCCGATGGCGAGTCGAACGCCGGGGAGGCATTCGAAGACGAGCGGCAAAACGTCGCCGCGCCCGAGGCTTACCGACGCTCCTCCTACAAGGATTACGACGAGCCGACGTATATTCGCCAGGATGCCTCCTCGGGATACGACTCCAAGAGTCGGGGGGATGCGCGGGATATGATCAATATTCCCGACTTCCTGCGGCGTCAGGCGGACTGACAGGCGATTTCGCGCCCTTGGCTCTTCGAGAAGCGGTCGAAGAGCCAAGACGGCGGCCTTGGAAGGCTGCCGAAGAGGCCGGCGACGAGGATTCGCCGTCCTTCGCCGTCGTTCGCTGTTGCGCCGGCGAAAAAAAGAGTCCTTGGCTCGCCGGGCGATCCGAAGGCCTCGATGAATCGACGGTTGCCGAGGGCGTTATGAGGCGCTTTTCGACAAAAAAGAGAGTTTTTTCAAAATCCCGATGCTCCCGGAGGCTCGCCGGGCCGGAGGTGAATGGATGATATTTTGACCCGCGGATGATAATTTCGTGCGCGAAATATGCTAATATGCGCACTGTTCGGGCGGTCGTTTTCGAGGCTCTTTCGATCTTCGAAAAAACGATGGCCCGATTTCGCAATCCCTTTTGTCGCTTTTTCGAAGCGGCCGATGTTACCTTTTTGCGGTACTTTTAGATGGGTAATCGATTATAGAGCGCATATCGGAATTCGGGTGCCGCGATCCGTGAAACTCGGTATGCGCTTTATCTGCCGGTCCTTCCCGAATTGAAGTCGCCATCGACATTTTCGAAGGAGAAGCGAGCGGCCATGATCAGGCAGCGGACACTGAAAAATATTATCAAGGCGACAGGAGTCGGCCTGCATACCGGGCGGAAAGTCTATCTTTCGCTGCGCCCGGCCCCGGTCGATACCGGAATTGTCTTTCGTCGAGTCGATATCGATCCCGCGGTCGAAATTCGTGCCTGCCCGGAAAATGTCGGGGATACGCGGCTTTCGACCACTTTGTGCAAAGGCGATGTACGGGTTTCGACGGTCGAGCATTTGCTCTCGGCGATGGCGGGCATGGGGATCGACAACGCTTACGTCGATTTGGATGCCCCCGAAGTGCCGATCATGGATGGAAGCGCCGGGCCTTTCGTCTTCCTTCTTCAGTCGGCGGGGGTCAACGAACAGAACACCCCCAAACGATTTATCCGTATCGTCGAACCGGTCCGCGAGCAGCAGGATGATAAATGGGTTTGTTTTCGCCCCTTCGACGGCTTCAAAGTCTCGTTTTCGATCGAATTCGACCATCCCGTTTTTCGTGAGGGGATCAATCAGGCGACCGTGGATTTTTCCACCACTTCCTTCGTCAAGGAAGTCAGTCGGGCGCGCACCTTCGGCTTCATGAGCGATATCGAACGCTTGCGCGAAAACAACCTCGCATTGGGCGGTACCTCCGACAACGCCATCCTCATCGACGACTATCGGGTTCTCAACGCCGAGGGACTTCGCTACCGGGACGAATTCGTCAAACACAAGATGCTCGATGCGATCGGCGATCTTTATCTTCTAGGTCATGGACTCATCGGATCCTATAGCGGTCATAAATCGGGGCACGAGCTCAATAACAAACTCCTTAGAACCCTGATTTCGACCGAGAGCGCATGGGAGATGGTGGAGTTCGACGATGCCTCCGAAGTTCCTATCATTTATATGCAGCCGACTTTTGCCGAATGAGCCGATGCGCTCTTTTTAGCGCGCTCGCCCGCCGCCGTGTGGACAAGCATGTGGACAAGCATGTGGACAAGCATGCGCACAAGGGCCGGCGCCCGGTTTTTACAAGGCGCGCCGCTCGGCCGATGCCTTTGAAAGCCTCGGCCCCGGCGGCGGCCCCGGCGGATGGACGACAATCCTTTCGATGACGGCCCGGCGAGGCGATTCGCCCTTTGTCCCCGCGCTTTTTTCAAGACGATCTTTTTTCTTTCTCCCGCATCGACGCTTTGCGGGGGAGGATATCGGGCCGCACTCGGATATCGATGCGTCGAATATCGCTTTCGCCCAAGGCATGGGCGATGCGAGCGATGGCCTGCGGATTCAAAAAACGCAAGCGCAGGGCAGCGGCGGCGGAGTCCACGCTCAAAAGCAGCGTATCGCCTTTGATTTCACGAAAGCGGATCGTCCCTGCCGAATCGAAATCGGCTTTTGTTTCCGATGCGATGCATTGCGCCAGCAGGGCGTCCAAGCGCTCGAATTCCATCGCTTTTCGCACCAACTTCCCGGGCTCCGATCTCCTGTCGGCGATCATCGAACGAACGCTCTTCCAAGAAGAGTCCCGGGGTTTTTGCCGATCCTCATGCATACTTCGCGCGCCTTTTATCGGACCGTCGAGATCGATCGCTTCGGCTTGATTGTAGGTGCAGGCGAGACGAAGGCGCAAATCCGAAGGTCGCGGGCTCGATCTTCGATGCCGGTCGTCGCCGGTCCTCGACTCGGGGCGGCGACGATATCGGAACGAGGCCTCGATTCGTGCCCTCGGATTCGTGCCCGCAGCGCCGCCGCTTGCAAAAGCCGGCCGTGCAACCATCTGATGCGTACAATCCTCTTGCGATCCGAAACCGTCGTTTTTTCGATCCTTTTCTTTTGGAGGATGTGAATGATGCAATTTAAGCATCGGTTTGAGCATCGGTTTGAGCATCGGCGAGACCGACCATATCGAATCGAGCGATCTCGCATGGCTTCGGGCTCTTCTTTTCGGCGTTTTCTATTTTGCCGTTAAGGGTATTTGGACGCATGTTTTGGACGCATGTGATTGTGGGGAAAGGCGCTCGCTCTTTTGACTCTCGGTATCTCTTGGATCGTCTATGCCTTTCTTGCCCCCGGCATCGTGGAAAACCATCTGCGCAAACAAGGCTATAGACCCCTCGATCGATAAACGCAAGCCATGCAAAGACATCTCGCTCGCCCAATTCATTTTCGAGAAAGGACCCCATGCCATCGATATCGATGCCCCCGATGTCGATATCCCCGATCTCGATGCCCTTGGCATCGAGGGGGATCGTATCGCTGACGATCGTCGCAAGCCCCTCGCAAGCCATCGTTCACCCCCTCACCGAGCAGCCAGATGATCAAGGATCTATTCAAGAAAATCGTCGGCAGTCGCAATGATCGTCAGTTGCGCAAGATGCGCCGTGCCGTGGTGCGGACGAATGCCCTCGAAGCGCAATTTTCCGCTCTCGGCGATGCCGAATTGCAGGCATGCACCGACGCTTTTCGCGCTCGGACAGAGCGCGGCGAGAGCTTGGAATCGATCCTGCCCGAGGCCTTCGCGGTGGTTCGCGAGGCGAGTCGGCGGGTTCTCGAGATGCGTCATTTCGATGTTCAGTTGATCGGCGGCATCGCCTTGCACGAAGGACATATCGCGGAAATGCGCACCGGCGAGGGCAAGACCCTCGCCGCGACTCTGCCCGCCTACCTCAATGCCTTGGGCGGGCGCGGGGTGCATGTCGTTACCGTCAACGATTACCTCGCGCGGCGGGACGGGGAGTGGATGGGAGCCATTTATCGATTCTTGGGTTTGCGCACCGGCGTGGTGGTGCCGGGGATGGAAGCGCGCGACAAGCACGATGCCTATGCCGCGGATATCGTCTATGCGACCAACAACGAGCTCGGCTTCGACTATTTGCGCGACAACATGGCTTTCAGCGACGCCGACAAGATGCAGCGCGAGCTCCACTTCGCGATCGTCGACGAGGTGGATTCGATTTTGATCGACGAAGCGCGCACGCCCTTGATCATCTCCGGCCCCACCGACGAGAACTCCGATCTCTACCAGCGTGTCGATCGGGTGATTCCGCAGTTGAAGCGTCAGCAAGAAGAGGATGGTCCGGGGGATTATTCGGTCGATGAAAAAGCCAAGCAGGTGCATATCACCGAGGAGGGGCACGAGAGGGTCGAATCCCTTTTGAGCGATGCCGGTATTTTGTCGGCGGGGGAGAGCCTCTACGATTCCGCCAATATCGCGTTGGTCCACCATCTCAATGCCGGTTTGCGAGCGCACGCCCTTTATGCCCGCAATGTCGAATATATCGTCCGCGACCGGCAGATCGTCATCGTCGACGAATTCACCGGACGGACGATGCCGGGAAGGCGGTGGTCCGAGGGGCTGCACCAAGCGATCGAGGCCAAAGAGGGGGTGCCGATCCAAAACGAGAATCAGACCCTGGCCTCGATCACCTTCCAAAACTACTTTCGCCAATACGAAAAACTCGCGGGCATGACCGGCACCGCCGATACCGAGGCGGCGGAATTCCAGCAGATCTACAAGCTCGAAGTCGTGATCATCCCGACCCACAAGCCGATGATCCGGGACGATATGGCGGATCTCGTTTTCTTGACCCAGGAGGAAAAATTCGAGGCGGTCCTCGAAGATATCCGCGATTGCGTCGCCCGCCGTCAGCCGGTTCTGGTCGGCACCACATCGATCGAGACCTCGGAACTCTTGGCGGGGATGATGAACGACGCGGGGATCCCCCACGAGGTGCTCAACGCCAAGCAGCATGCGCGCGAGGCGGTGATCGTGGCCCAGGCGGGTCGCCCGGGGGCGATCACCATCGCCACCAATATGGCGGGTCGGGGAACCGATATCGTCCTCGGCGGAAACCTCGCCACGGAGCTCGCCGATCTTCCGGACGCGGCCGACGAAGCGAGCGGCGATGCGGTGCGCCGTGAATGGCGCGAACGTCACGATGCGGTGATCGCCGCCGGCGGCTTGCATATCATCGGTACCGAACGCCACGACTCGCGCCGTATCGACAACCAGCTTAGAGGGCGCTCCGGGCGCCAGGGGGATCCCGGATCCAGTCGCTTCTATCTTTCGCTCAAGGACGATTTGATGCGGCGTTTCGCCTCGGAGCGGGTCGGCTCGCTGATGCAAAGGCTCGGGATGCAGCAAGGCGAGGCGATCGAGCATAAATGGGTCAGTCGGGCGATCGAGAACGCCCAGCGCAAGGTCGAGGCCCATAACTTCGATATCCGCAAACAGCTGCTGGAATACGACGATGTTGCCAACGATCAACGCAAGGAGATCTACACGCTACGCAACGAATTGATGGCGGTGGAGGATGTCTCGGATCAGATAAAGACCATGCGCGAGGATGTGGTGCATAAGGTCATCGACACCTTCATCCCCCGCGAAAGCCTCGACGAGCAATGGGATATCGACGGTCTCGAGGAGGCTTTGGAGCGCGAATTCGCGTTGCCGCTCCCGGTGCGTCGCTGGCTCGACGAGGACGAGAATCTTTACGAGGAGCCGCTGCGCCGGCGGATATTGGAGACGATCGTCGACCGCTACGGGGAAAAGGAAACGCTGGCCGGGGCCCAGGTGATGCGCCATTTCGAAAAAGCGGTTACCTTGCAGATCCTCGATCGATGCTGGAAGGAACATCTGGCGTCGATGGACTACCTGCGCCAAGGGATCGGCCTGCGCGGCTATGCCCAGAAGAATCCGAAGCAGGAGTACAAGCGCGAAGCCTTCGAGATGTTCCACGCGTTGACCGAGCGACTCAAGACCGAGATCGTCTCTTTGCTTTCGAAGGTGCAGGTGCGGGCGGAGGAGGATGTCAAAGCGGTCGAGGCCCAGCGCCGGCGGCAGGCGGCGGTCGAATATCTGCGCCCCTCGTTGTCGGGCGCCGACGCTCCCGGGCAAAATGCCGCTGACCCGTCCGGCTTGCGGCCAAGTCCGGGATCCGCGGTGGCTGCCGGCAGACCCTTAGGAGGGCCGCCGAGCGATAACGACGCGGCGGCGGAAGGGGCGCGGGGGGGTACGACCTTCGTCAGGGAAAGCCGCAAGATCGGTCGCAACGAACCCTGCCCTTGCGGTTCGGGCAAGAAATACAAGCATTGTTGCGGACGCCCCGCCGCTTAGAAGACGCAGCGTTTCCGGTCGGGGAAAACCCTCGCCCGGTCTTGAGTTGCCCGGTGGCTTTCGAGGAGGCGAAAAAATGCCGGTCGGATTGAGTGCCCCCGAATCGTTGACCCCCATCGACGGGGTAGCGGTGGGAGCGGCGGCGATGGGCGGCCGTAGCAAGCCCCGCGATGACTTGACCCTCTTCGCTTTTTCCCGCGAAACGCAAGTGGCGGCGACCTTCACCGACAACGCCTTTTGCGCGGCCCCGGTGGTCGTCGCCCGCGCCAATATGGCCCAGGCTCGACCGCGCTATCTGCTGGTCAATGTCGGCAGCGCCAACGCCGGTACCGGGGAGCGCGGCATCGCCGATGCCCGTCGTTGTTGCGCGTTGGTTGCCGAGGCCGTCTCGGCCCGCGATGCCGGCGCGGCCGCCGAATCGGTGCTGCCCTTTTCCACCGGGGTGATCGGCGAGCCCCTGCCGATGGAGCGGATCGCCCGTGCCATTCCCGAGGCCTTCGAATCCTTGCGCGCCGATGGCTGGCACGACGCCGCCGCCGCCATCCTCACCACCGATATCCTCCCCAAGGGGATCTCCTTGTCGCGGCGGATCGGCACGCAGTCGGTGCGTGTGACCGGAATTGCCAAGGGCTCGGGGATGATCCGCCCGAATATGGCCACGATGCTGGCCTTCATCGCCACCGATGCGAGGGTCGAGGCCGGGGTCTTGGAGGCGGTTTTGCGCAAGGCGGTGCAAGGGAGTTTCAATCGCATCAGCGTCGACGGCGATACCTCCACCAACGATGCCTGCGTTCTCGCCGCCACCGGTGCCGCGGGCAACGAGCCGATCGCGCTCGACAGCCATCAGTGCGCCGAATTCGCCGCCCTCGTCGGCGAGGCCACCGCTTTCCTTGCCCAAGCGATCGTGCGCGACGGCGAGGGAGCGACGAAATTCGTCGAGGTCGAGGTGATCGAGGGCGGCAGCGAGGACGAATGCCTGCAAGTTGCGCAAACCGTGGCCCATTCGCCTTTGGTCAAGACCGCCTTGTACGCCGGCGATGCGAACTGGGGGCGGATCTTGGCGGCGGTGGGGCGGGCGGGACTGCCGGATCTCGATATCACCCGTATCCGCATCTGGTTGGGGGAGGTATGCATCGTCAGCGCCGGGGCCCGCGACTCGGGCTATCGCGAAGAGGCGGGGGCCGCGGTTCTCGCCCGCGAGGAGATTCGCATTCGTATCGCCTTGGGCCGGGGGGAGGCGGTGGATCGGATGTGGACCTGCGATTTCTCCCATGAATATGTCAGCATCAACGCCGACTATCGCTCTTGATGCCTAAGATCTCGGGTAGAAGTCGGGTAGAGCTCGGGTAGAAGTCGGGAGGAATCGATGTCTCGGGCTCGTCATTCGCTCGCCCGTCGCCTGACGATCGGGCATGACGATCGGGCGAGGAGATCTCCTCGAGAGCGAGGGATGAGCGGCGACCCCTCGCCCCTCGCTATCCATGTGGTCGCCGGGGCGGTCCTCGATCCCGACGAACGCAATGTCCTGGTGGCCCGTCGCTTGCATGGGCGCTTCCCCGGTCTTAGGGAATTTCCCGGGGGCAAGATCGAGCCCGGCGAATCCCGTATCGAATGTCTCGCCCGCGAGCTTGCCGAGGAAGTCGGCATTCGCATCGAGAGCGCCCGTCCCCTGATCCGCCTGCGCCATCGCGACCTCGAAAGAGAAATCGATCTCGATATCTGGCGGGTGGAGTCTTTCGGCGGCCAAGCCTGGGGTCGCGAGGGACAGCCGATCGAATGGCTGCCTATCGAAAGCCTGGAGCCTTCGACTTTCCTGCCCGCGAATATGCCGGTGATCACCGCATTGCAGCTGCCTTCGCGCTATCTCATCACACCGGAGCCGCAGGGCGATCCGAGGGCTTTTTTGCAGCGTCTTGCGGATCGTCTCGCCCGCGGCTTCGATCTGGTGCAGCTGCGCGGGAAAGGGATCGAGAACGAGCAAGAAATGCTCTCGCTCGCTCGCGAAGCGGCAGCCCTGTGTCATCGTGCCGAGGCGAAGCTCCTCGTCAACGCCGCTCCTTGCCTTGCCCTTCGTTCCGGGGCCGACGGCGTGCACCTCGACTCCCGGCGATTGACCCTCCTCGGCGAGGGGGCGGCGGGTTCTTGCGCCGCCGATATCGAGGCATTGGAGGCGTTGCGCCGCCGCGGCGCTTTGATCGCCGCTTCTTGCCACGACGAACGAGAAATCGAATTTTTAGCGCGGCTGCGCTGCGATTTCGCGGTATTGGGGCCGGTGCGCCCGACCACGACCCACCCCGACGCCGCCGCGATGGGCTGGAAGCGATTCGCCGCCCTCGTGCACCGGGCAGGAATTCCGATCTTCGCTCTCGGAGGGCTCGAAGAGGGGGATGCCCGTCTCGCCTACGAATACGGGGCCCAGGGAATCGCCGCCATCCGAGCCTTTTGGGGCGATGGATAAGCCCTTGTCGATATATCCCTTCGATCTTCGAAGAGCCGAGCCCGGCAAGCGAAGATCCGCTGCGAGGATTCGACCGATCCCGCGTTTCGCCCTCTCTTCATGCTCGACTTCGAAGACGCGTCTCTCGCGGGGACACTGGCGAATCCCCGCCGAATCCCCGCCGGGTTTTGCGGGCGATGCCGTATCACGCTTCGATGACGCGCTTCGTTCTCTTCCTTCGGCATTCCCCCGCTCTAGAGTGATTCGAAACACTCTTCAAAACCTGATCCGATGGGATAAGGGAGCGGCTTCACGATGAAAAAAGAGCATACCGAGCCCGCCGGAACCAAAGCCGCGAAGACTTCGCTTGGAGAGGGTCGGTTTTCGACCGGGAAGCGAAGAATGACCGCCTCGCCTAAGCGAAGAGGCCGCGCTGCGGGCGATGAAGGGTGATGATATGGAACGCATCGCCCGGAGTTTTAGGTGTCGGCAAGCGATGTCAGCCGCCGGCATGAGAGCTTTATAGCCGGGGGCATCGGTTGCTTGAAGTCCCGGGCGAGCGATACCTAAGACACAGCGATCGACCGACCGCACGCCAAAGCGGGCGACTCACCATGGCCAACGAGCGTCTCGACGAGAAGATCGAGAGGATGGAAGCCGGCCGCCCTTTCGACAGGCGCAGGTCAAAGCGATGAGCCCCCTCATCTCTTTCCTTCACGGGAAAGACCTACGGTGTCTTAGGGGTCTGTCGGCTTTGGAAGACGAGTCGCTCCGGCGGGTACCGCGGTCTGAATGCGGGGTCGGATAATCAGGTCCGGCGCCGCCGACCCGACCCCGACTCATGGGGGCCGATGCCCGATCCGGAACCGGTCGAGCAGATCAGGCAAGCGATCCCGTCCGGTCCGGTCCATGGCGAGGGCTATCGCAAAGTGCGGGTGCGCTTGCAACAAGAGAGGATTCATCTATCGAAAGCGCGGCTTTAGCGACTGATGCGCGAGAAGGCTTTGCTCGCCAAGCCATGCCATGCCGAGGGTCGGGGCGTGGCCCTCGGGCTCATGATGGAATCATCGGGCCTTCGAGGGTCGATGAGATGCGGGGCACGGGCATGACAAGGATCGTTCTTGGCAACGGGCAGCAGCTCTGCCTCTTCGTGGCCGTCGACCATCGCTCGGCGAGTCGCGAGGGTCAAGCACGCGGCCACAACCGGTCCGCCAAGGGGGTGCTTTTCGAATGCTTCGGAGCCATCGGCGAGGGGGTGGCGACGGGGTTGAGCATCCGCCATGACAAGGGCTCGCAGTCGATCGGTCGCGGCTTCTTTTGGCGAGATCGCTTGGGTGTTATCTCCGGGGTGTTATCTCCGGGGTGAGCTCTCCGGGGCGAGATCTCCGGGTCGCCGCCCTTTATCCCTTCCCGAAGAAGGCAATGGTCGTGCCGAGCGCTTCATCCCTCGCTTGAAAGAGAATCCGCGCTGGCTAAAACCCTTTTCAGACCATCGAAGCGTCGCCGCAGGCACTGCCCAAGTTCAAGGATTGTTATAACCGAATCCGGCGGATCGAAGGCCACGGACAACGCTCACCGAGCCAGTTCAGGCGAGGGGCGGTGGACGATATCCCGAGGGCCGCATACGCTTCGAAAGGGCCTCGATAACCCTAGGGCGCTACAGGATCGAGGGCAGCGACCGAAAGGGCGATATTTCGCGGGAATATCTCGCAGGAAATATCTCGCGGGGAATATCCACTCTCATTCGTGATCGAAGCCTTCTTCTCGGTAGCGGACGATCGCGCTGATCGTTTCGTTATGGGGCGCTTCGGTGCCCGCCTTTGCGGCCATGATCGGCACCATGCCGTTGATGGCATCGATTTCCGAGCGGCGTTCGGCGATATGGTCTTGTAGCATCGAGGGTCGACTGTTCGGGATCCGCCCGCCGAATTCGCGCACATATTCCACCGGATCGGCAAAGGAAAAATTCACCCCGAGGGCCATCCCCGCAGCGTAGGCCTCGGCGGCGCAACTGCGGGAAACCTGCCAACTAAGCGCATTGTCCAGCAGCTCGCCGACGGTGCAGCGAAAGACCGTGCAGGGTCCGCTGAAGGCGACGTTGCAGACGAATTTTTCCCATACCAGCTGCTCGATATCGTCGAAGCATCGGATATTGAAACCGGCTTCTCGCCATAGCGTGGCAACGCCCTCCAAGCGCTCGCTGATACCCCCTTCGAGCTCCCCGAGCCGGATCAACTCCATGCCGTTATGCCAGGCATGGCCGGGGCCGCGCATCGCGGCGCCGAAGCCCCCGGCGACCCCGAGCAAAACCCGATCGGCGCCGATATGGCGGCAGATTCTCTCCGCCGCTCCGAGGCCGTTTTGGATCGTCAATACCATGGTGTCGTCGTGCAGCAAGGGGGAAAGGGAAGCGGCGGCCGCTGCCACCCCCGAGGCTTTGGTGGCGAGGATCACCAAATCGCAAGCCCCGACCTCTTCGGGATCGTCGGTGGCTTCGAGCGAAACGGTGCGGTCGCCGCTGGCTCCTTCGACTCGCAGCCCCCGGCGACGAATCGCCTCGATATGCTCGGACCAAGTATCGATGGCCCAAACATCGTTTCCGGCAGCGGCGAGGAGGGCGGCATAAACCGACCCCATCGCTCCCGTTCCCACCACGGCTATTTTCATATCGCTTGCGCTTGGAAGTTGTCGACGAGAACCCGAAGCGCTCGGCGGCCCTGTTTCCCGTCGGTTTTTCAGGGCCCCGAGGCTTCGGTCTCGTCTTGGCGGACGAAGATCTCGCAACTGCCGATCCCGTCGAAGGAGGCGCGCCAGCGCTCGCCTCGAGAAATATCGTGCTTGCTGAAAGAGCCGGTGATCAGCCGTTGTCCCGCTTGCAGGCGAAGCCCGTATTCGCCGAGGATATTGGCGAGGGTCGCGATCGAGAGGAAATGATCGTCGATGACATCGCGGCCGACCATGCTCGCTTCGAGCGTGTCGTTGCGCTCCATGCGCACCGCGAGATCGTCGCCGGCGAAGTCCTCGGGCAACGGGAGGGTGCGGCCGTGGACGACCGCCCACTGGGTCAGGTTATCGGCGATGGAGAGGGGGAAATCCAGGATGCCGCCGTCGCGTCGTTGGTTGATCTCCATCCCCGGGGCGACACCGGCCACCGCGGTCCGGGCTTGCTCGGCGGTGATTCGAGGGCCTTGCAGATCCGCCCCCATGGTGAAGCAGAGCTCGGGCTCGATCCCGGCGTCGATTGCGATATCGTCGAGGTCGATCTCGCTCCCCGAGGGCATGAAGCCCGATTGCAGCAAATAACCGAAGGGTTGTCGGTCGCTGCCGAAGCGGGCGCGCACCCGGGCCGAGGTCAATCCGATTTTCCAGCCCGCGAGCGTCTCGCCGGAGTCGATCCTTTTGTCGAGCACCGCGATTTGCAATCGCAAGGCCTCGTCGAAGGATAATCGCCCTCGCAGCGCCGGCGGAAAGAACTCGCCGCGACGATAGCCGGCGACGATCAGGTCGGCGGCCCGGTCGATATCGATCGAAGCGTCGCTCATGCGATTGTTTCCTTTCGCATCCTCGTTTTCCAAAAAAGCGGCGGCGTTTTTATCGGCGCGATTTTTCGATGCCCCGTTTTTCGATGCCCCTAAGCAAGGGGCGCAAGATTTTATCGGGCAAGGGAGTATGATCCGCCGCATAAATCCGTGCAAGCCCTCGAGACGGCCGCGGTCGGGGTCGGCGCGAGGGAATCCTTATGTGTAGACAAGGAGAGTCCGATGTCATTGGATCCGTCTTTGCAGGCCCGTATCGAGTCGCTGATCGAAGCCGATCGGGTGGTGTTGTTCATGAAGGGCGATCGCCGGCAGCCGAGGTGCGGTTTCTCCGCCACCACGGTGTCGATGCTCGATTCGCTGATGTCGGACTATACGACTTTCAACGTTCTCGACGATCAGGGGATTCGCGAGGGGCTCAAGCAGTTTTCCGAGTGGCCGACGATCCCCCAGCTCTATATCGACCGGGAATTCGTCGGCGGCTGCGATATCATCAAGCAGATGTTCAACAGCGGCGAGTTGCACGAAGCGTTGGGGCTGAAAGCACCGGATCGAAGCCCGCCCGACATATCGATCAGCGATGCGGCGGCGGATCTCATTCGCCGGGCGCGCGAGGGAAATCCCGGGCAGGCGGTGCATCTTTCGATCGACGGCCGTTGGCAACACGCCTTCGATCTCGCCCCGGCTCAAGGCCATGAGATCCGGGCCGAGGACAAGGGCGTGGAGATTCTTTTCGATATCGCCTCGGCCCCGAGGGCCAAGAAGCTCTCGATCGATATCGAGGAAACGATGCAAGGCACCGCCTTCAAAATCGACAATCCCAATGCCCCACCGCCCGTCGGGCAGATATCCCCCGCCGAACTCGCGGCGGCCCTCGAAGCCCGAGGCAGCGAGCTCACCCTCGTCGATACGCGGACCGTCGAGGAACGCGCGAAAGCGAAGATCGAACCCTCGCTCCTCCTCGACCAAGAGGCGATGCAAAGCCTGTTGGCGCTGCCCAAGGATAGCTATATGGTTTTTTATTGCCATACCGGCGTGCGCAGCCAGTCGGTGGCCGAGCATTTCCGGGGCGAGGGTTTTGTCGATGTGCACAACTTGAGCGGCGGAATCGATGCGTGGTCGCGCGAGGTGGATAGCAGCCTGCCGCGATATTGAGGGTCGGATCCGCTCGCTCGGGCGAGAGCCTTTTTGGGGTCTTGCGCGCTTTTTCCTCGCTCCCGCGGGGTGCTTCGACCCGACCCGCGCCTCGATATGACGATTCGGCGAGGCAGCGTCTTTCGCGAGCGTTCGAGCGGCGTTTTGTCGCCGGCGCTCGTAAACAACGGCTCGTTCGATAGGGGATTTCGATAGGGATCGATAGGGGAGGGCAAGGCCCCCGAGCGTTCGTTTTATTCAGTGCCCCTTGTTCAGTGCACCGCGGCTTTTTTGAGGCGGCTGTTGCGATCGATCGAGCTCAGCCTGATTCGATGCAGGTCGCCGTTGCGGACGATGCCCAAAGGAATTTCGCACCCCGCCGGTCCCACATTCCAAATGGCGCGAAAGAGTTCGGCCAAGCTCTCGACCGCTTCCCCGGCCACCTCGACGATGGCGTCCCCGATTTCGAGTCCCCCCAAAGCCGCCGGACAGTCATCGTAAAGACCGGCCACCGTCAGTTCTTCCCTTTCCGTTTTATGCACGATGAAGCCGAGCCAAGGCCGAGCGATCCGATCGGGTACGCCGAGTCTTTTGATATCGCCGATGCTCGCTTTGGCCAGATCGATGGGCACGATCATATTCGCTCCCGATTCCTCCCCTTCGGAGGAGACGGTATGCACCATCAACGAGCCGATCCCGAGCAGCGCGCCATCGAGATCGACCATCGCCGCTCCGCCCCAATTCGAATGCGGCGGTGCGGTAAAAAAGGCCTCGTCGAGCAGGTATTCCCAGTAGCCGGCGAATTCGCGCTTGGCAACGAGCCGCGCGGCGATGATCTCGTTGTTTCCGTTGCTGCCGTGTCCGGCGACGATCACCCGATCCCCCACCTTGCAGGCGGCGCTTTCGCCCAAAGTCATCTTCCTCGCCGAGAGCGGTTGCAGGGCTTGAATCAGCCCGAAGCCCGTTTCTTGGTCATGCCCCAAAACGCAGCCGGGAACGGCTTTGTTCTCTTGGTCGATGATCCACACTTTTTCCGCTTCGGTGATCAGATAACCGATGGTCAGGACCGTTCCCTCGTCGTCGATCACCACGCCGCTTCCGGTGCGGGCGGTGCCCAAGACCTCGGCGGTCAGCGCGTCGGCGGGGATCTCGGTGCGGATGCCGACGAGACTCGCGCGCAAGGAATCCAGATCGATTCGGGGGCCGGATCGATCGCCTGACTCTTCGTTCGAAGACTCCTCGTGCGAAGACTCTTCGTTCGAAGGCTTCTCGTTGGAAGACTCCTCCGACGAGCCTTGCGGATGCTTCGGATCGGGTGTCGACGAAAGATCGTCGGGGTCGTTCGAGGGTTTGGTCATGACGAAGCGACAAGTCTCAGATGCGATCGAAAGCGGTAGGGATTGGATCGATGATAAGGGAAATCGGAAGGCAAGCGGATTGTCTTCGTCGCTTCGATCCGGCGTTCGAAGCGCCGCCGATCTTCGCGATTTCGCGCTCCGCCGCGAATCCTCGGCGATCGCGAAGGCGGCGAATCCGCGTTGCGCCGCTTCGCTCGCCGCGACGGAGCGCCATTTTGTTTCGCGCCGCCTCCTCGGGCAAGCCGATGGCGAAGGCGATCGCCGGCAAGGCTTCTAAAAGGATCCCGCAGGCCTTGGAGTCCATGATGCTTTTCTCGTCGATGATCGAGCGATCTTCGCTTCCGCGAACGAGGATCCGATGCCCTCGAAGCGGCTTCGAAAGCGATAGCGAAAGCGAAGGGCCAAGGCCAAGGAACGAAGGCCAAGGAAGAATTCTTGCCGCTTGTGCATAAAAAGCCGGGCTCGTCGAAAGGCTCGCGATCGATCTCGCGCTTTCAGTCCGGGCGCGGCATGGTGAAAATCTCATCGACCACGGTGTAATCGAAATAACCCAAACGGGCGATCGGACGCAAGGAGGAAACATCGATCATGCCGTCTTGGATGACGGAATCGTCGATATGGATGCCGACGACCTCGCCGAAGATCACGCGGTTCGGTTCGCCCTCGTCCCAAGTCGGCAGATTGAGGCTCAGATGATGGCGGCATTCAAGATGCACCGGACTTTCGGCAACGCGCGGCGGTCGAACGAGGCGCGAAGGAAGGGGGGTCAATCCCGCTTCTTCGAATTCGTTCGTCGTGCGCGCAAGGGAGGCGGAAGTCTTGTTCATCGCCTCCCGCAAATCCCAAGTGCTGAGGTTGCATACGAATTCCCCGCAAGCCTCGGCATTGCTTGCGGTGTCTTTCGCCCCGCCCTCGATATGCCTTCCGCCGGCGGAGAACATCATGATCGGGGGACGGAAGGAGACCGCATTGAAAAACGAATAGGGGGCGAGGTTCGGATTGCCTTGTCGATCGAGGGTGCTGATCCAGCCGATGGGGCGGGGGATTATCAGCGATTTGAAGGGGTCGTGGGCGAGGCCGTGGGGGTTTGCCGGTTCGTAGAACATGTTGATCTCTCTTTGTTGCCGGGGTCGGGGGCCGGCGCTTCGTCGGAATCGATAGGCCAATATCGCGAGGCTCGCGAAAGCCGCGAAAGCCGATGCCCTTTCGCGCTCGAGGCAAGGGATCGAAAGCATATCCTTCGAAGCCTCGTTTTTGCCGGTTTTGGCATCGACGAAGGATGCGACGCCGCCGGCAATCGAAAGGGCTCGCCTCGGCCCGGGCGCACCCTCGTCCTTTCGTTCGTCCTTTCGTTTCGATCTTATACCGAAGCCCTTTGCCCGCCACGCATTTCATCCCCTTTATTCACCCCCTTTATCCCTCGAATCTATCGCTCGAGGGTCGGTTTTTCGGATGCCAGGCGCAGCGAAAGCGCCTGCATATCCGCCGGCGGCTCGCTTTCGAGGCTCATCGTCTCGCCGCTCGAGGGATGGACGAAACGCAGGCGTTTGGCGTGCAAGGCCTGGCGGGGGAAGCCGGGCCAGGGATCGACGGCGGCGCTTGTCTCGGCACCCTTTTCCCGGACCGCGTTCGATATGTCCGGGGCCCGAGCGGGGGGCGGCCTTTTACCGTAGACGGGATCCCCGAGGATCGGATATCCGATATGCGCCAGATGGACCCGAATTTGATGCGTCCTTCCGCTTTCGAGCATGACTTCCAAGCGGGCATGACGAGCGTAGCGCTCGAGCCTTCGGTAACGGGTGATCGAAGGCTTGCCCGCGGCATCGACGGCCATGCGGGTGCGCCGTTTGCGATCGCGAGCGATGGCCGCATCGATCGTGCCCGCGGCCGGAGGAATGCCGAGGGTGATCGCCTCGTAAATCCTTTCCACCTCGCGCCGGCGCAGCATCTCGACCAAGCGGGTATGGGCCGGGAGGGATTTGGCGATCACCATCAAACCCGAGGTGTCTTTGTCGAGGCGATGCACGATGCCGCAGCGCGGAATATCGCGAAAACCCGGATCGAAAAAGAGCAGGCGGTTGAGCAGGGTATGGTCGTGATTTCCCGCTCCGGGATGCACCACCAGATCCGGGGGTTTGTCGATCACCAGCACGTCGGCATCCTCGTACACGATGGCCAGCGCCCCGGCGCGAGCGGCGAAAGGATTGTCCGTCGCCCCTTCGCACAGGATATCCACCCTCTCCCCCCCGACCACCCGAGCCCGGGGCGTCAATCTCACGCCGTCGAGGGATGCCGAGCCCGATCGGATCCAGCGGGCGATGCGAGTCCGTGAATGCTCCGGGAAAAGCCTCGCCAAAGCCTGATCCGCGCGCAGGCCGCAATACTCGGCGGGGATCGTTGCGCAAAGCCGTTCGCGAGGGGCCGTCGTCGGGGTTTGTCGATCTCGTCGCCCCGATGAGGGAGTCGGCGACGAGCCGCTGCCGATTCCAAGGCCAATGCCAAGGCCGATACCGAGGGAATTATCGACGATCATCGTTTTTTACAGGGACGAAGCGCTCGATTTTCATGCGTAGGGGGCCTTCCTCGGCTCGCCGGTTTTTCCCGTCCGGCGCCGCCTTCCAAGACGTTTTTTGAAATACCGGCTTCGTTTCGGGACTCGTCCGCTCGGATCCTTCGAAGCGCTCGAAGCCCTCGATGCCCTTTTCGGATTTCGCCGCCCTAGCCGACGACGATAGACCGACGACAATATAATGGCATGTCTTCATCCATCGGCTTCGTCGTTTCGATCTCGCCCCGCCCTCGATGCTTCGGGCGAGCGTTTTTTCGAGCGATATGCGGTGGCGACGAATGAAATCCGTTGACAGACTCGCCAAGGAGTTTTGCGTCATGCCTTCGATCTCGATCTCATGCTTCGCCCCCGGCGTTCTTTTGCTCGGCCTGTCGATGCTTGCCGGTTGTTCCCAAATCACCGATCAGCAAGATCCCACCGCCGATTGGACGGCTCGGCAACTTTACGATGCCGCTCGCGAAAGCGCGGACAAGCGCGATTTCGAGCAGGCCATCGGGCACTATAAAAAACTGGAGGCCCGCTATCCCTTCGGCCCCTTGGCACAACAGGCGCAGATCGACCTCATTCATGCCTACTACCGCAACGAAGAACCCTCGGTGGCGATCGCCACCGCCGAGCATTTCATCAAATTGCACCCTCGCCATCCGAATGTGGACTATGCCTACTATATGAAGGGGATGGCTTATTTTTCCGGGGAGAGTTCCTTCGTGGAAAAGATCTATCCCCTCGACAAAACCGAGCGGGATATGTCCAGCGCCTTGGAGGCTTTTCGTTCCTTCGAGGAGTTGATCCAGCGTTTTCCCGGCAGCCGCTACGCCGCCGATGCCCGCCAGCGGATGGTCCATCTGAAAAATACCCTGGCGGCGCGCGAGGCGCATATCGCCCGCTACTATTTACGCCGCGGAGCGTGGCTGGCGGCGTCGAATCGTGCGCGCTATGTCGTCGAGAACTACCAAGGCACCCCGGCGATTCCCGATGTCTTGGAGATCATGGTCGAGGCTTACCGGCAGTTGGAGTTGGATGATTTGAGCGAGGATGCGCTGCGGGTATTGACGCTGAATTATCCCGAGCGGGCCACGTCCTATCGATGATGTCGAGGCCCTCGGCGAGAACGCTTTTCGCCCCGCTTTTCTTCCCCGCTTTCTTCTCGGTCGTCGGCCTTTTGCCTAGATCGAAACCGTCGGCGCTTCGCGGCGCCGATTTCGCATCGATAGCGAGCGAAGACTCCGCTCTTTCAATTGCCGCCGTCGAGACGGCTCGCGATCGCCTCCCCGATCGACGCCGGCGAGCGCACCCCCAAAACCCCGGCGGCCTCGAGGGCTTCGTATTTGGCTTGGGCCGTGCCTTTCCCGGCGGAGATGATCGCCCCCGCATGCCCCATTCGCCGCCCCGGCGGCGCGGTGACCCCGGCGATATAGGCGACCACCGGCTTTTCGACCTCGGCGGCGATGAAATCGGCGGCTTCTTCCTCGGCGCTGCCGCCGATCTCCCCGACCATGACGATCCCGCGGGTGGCGGGGTCGTCCTCGAACAAACGCAGACAGTCGATGAAATCGAGGCCGTGGATCGGATCGCCTCCGATGCCGATACAGGTGCTTTGTCCGAGCCCGCAGCGCGTGGTTTGGTGGACCGCCTCGTAGGTCAGGGTACCCGAGCGCGACACGATCCCGATGCAGCCCGGCAAGTGGATATGCCCGGGCATGATGCCCATTTTGCATTCCCCGGGGGTGATGATGCCGGGGCAGTTGGGGCCGACGAGGAGGGTATCGGGTCGTCGCTCGAGGGCCGCTTTGACGCGGAGCATATCGAGCACCGGGATGCCCTCGCTGATACAGGCGACGATGCGGATGCCGGCCGCGGCGGCTTCCAAGATCGCGTCGGCGGCGAAGGCCGCGGGAACGTAGATCATCGAGGCCTCGGCACCGGTTTCTCGTACCGCTTCCGATACGGTATCGAATATCGGTCGGTCGAGGTGGCGTTCGCCGCCGCGTCCGGGGGTGACTCCGCCGACGAGATTCGTTCCGTATTCGATCGCTTGTTGCGAGTGGAAGCTCCCTTGGCGACCGGTGATTCCTTGACACAGGACGCGGGTATTTCGATCGATCAGAACGCTCATCGAGCATTGCCTCCGAGGGTGGTGCGGGCGGCGGCGACCGCTTTGTCGGCGGCATCGGATAGCGAATCGGCGGCGATCACCGAAAGATCGGCATTTTCGAGCAGTTCTCGTCCGCGTTCGACATTGGTGCCCTCGAGGCGGGCGATCACCGGAAGATCGATCCCGGTTTCGCGTACCGCTTCGATGATGCCCTCGGCGATCAGATCGCAGCGCACGATCCCGCCGAAGATATTGACGAGGATCGCCTTGACCGCCTTGTCGGAGGCGATCAACTTGAAGGCTTCGCTGACCTTGCGGGCATCGGTGCCGCCGCCGACGTCCAGAAAATTCGCCGGTTCCCCGCCGTGCAGCTTGATGATATCCATCGTTCCCATCGCCAACCCTGCGCCGTTGACCATACAAGCGATATCGCCCTCCAAGGCGATATAGTTGAGATCGAAGCGTTTGGCCTGCGCTTCTTTCTCGTCTTGCTGCGAGGGGTCGGCCTGCGCCGCGAGCTCCGGCCGCCGGCCAAGGGCGTTGTCGTCGATATCGATCTTGGCGTCGAGGGCCAGCAGGCCGCCGCCGACGGTGGCGACCAAGGGGTTGAGCTCGAGAAGGGCGAGGTCGGCGGCGACAAAAGCCCGAGCCAGCCGCGCGAGCAGATCGTCGAACTGTTTGCGGCCCTCGGCATCGAGCCCCAAGGCAAAAGCGATCCGCCGTGCTTGGAAGGGCTGCAAACCGGCGGCGGGATCGATGAATTCGTTGACGATGCGTTCGGGCTCGGCGGCGGCGACCTCCTCGATATCCACCCCTCCGGCAGCGGAGGCGATGATCGCGATTCGAGCCTTCGTCCGATCGATCAGCAGGCTCAAGTAGAACTCTTGCGCGATATCCGAAACCGTTTCGACGAGCACGGTGGAAACCGGCTGTCCTTGGGCCGTGGTCTGTTTCGTTACCAAGCGAGAACCGAGCATCCCTCGGGCGAGGGATTCGACTTCGGCGGGAGAAGCCGCCTTTTTCACCCCCCCGGCCTTGCCCCGTCCGCCGGCGTGGACTTGGGCTTTGACCATCCAGGCCTCGCCGCCCAAGCTCTCGGCGATTTCGCGCGCTTGCTCGGGGTCGGTGGCGGCGCGGCCCACCGGTACCGGCACTCCGTATCGCCCGAGCAGTTCTTTCGCTTGGAATTCGTGCAGGTTCATGGCAATCTCGATTCCCCGCCAAGCCGATGATGCCTCCGGGAAGGGAGCATCCGATAGCGAAAGGGTAGCGCAGACCCGATGTCGGCGCACGCGATCGGTGGGCCGTCGGCGTCGATGCTCCCCTTGGCGCATAATTCCCCGCCGCTCCCCTTGGCGCATAATTCCCCGCCGACTCGATCCCCCTTCTTAGGCGGTCGAATACGATCGCCCGAGGATGGTTCATCCATGAAAGATTCGCCGCCCGAAGAGCCCGCCGAGCCCCGCCGCGACCACGGCGAGTATTTGGTACGAAAATCGGGACGCCGTCTTTCGATCCTCGAAACCACCTTTCTCGTGGCCCTTCTCGGCATCGTATTGGCTTTCGCTCTCCCCGTTTTTTCCGATTGGCGTATCAGGACCAAGGTGAGCGAGGCCGTCGGAGTGACCCTCGAGGCCCGCAAGGCCATCGAGGATTCCTGCAAGGATCGCAAAGCCGACCCCGAAGCCATCATGTCGAGCGCCGAGGGAGCCGGATCCGAAGCGGCATCGAGCCTGTCATCGACCCTACCCTCGACCCCCTTGCCGGGCCATGTCCGCGACTTGCTCGTCGAGCCGATCGATAGCCTCGAGGGCAAGCGCGGCGGCCGTATATCGATGACCTTCGCCGCGCTCGACGATGCGATCGAGGAAGGCGCTCGTTTGGTATTCACCGGATATTGCCTCGAGGGCGGGATCGAGTGGACCGTCGACGGCGACCTGCCGCGAAAATACCGGCCGAGTGAATGACGGGATCGGTCCCAAGCGAGGGCGAAGGCGATCCGAAGAGCGAAGGGTGCGCAAGCATCGAAGCGGCGGCGTTTTCGAAGGCCGACGCTTTTTCGATATCGACTAGGGATCGCAAGGCGACGGGGTTTTCGAGGCTAGGGTCGAAAGCCGCTATCGATAGCGCTGCATCGATCGGGAGGGCTCGGAGGGCTCCAAGGAATCTCGCTTTTCCCGCCGATCGTTTTCGGCAGGCAGCGAGCGATGGACCGGCCCTGCCATTTCCCGTAGCAGCCTCGGGTTGGCCGCCATGATCCGACCGGAGCGCAGGTAATCGCTCCCCCCGTCGGGCTCGCTGACGAGTCCCCCCGCTTCCAGCACGAGCAACGCTCCGGCCGCTATATCCCATGGCGAGAGGCCCGATTCCCAATAGCCGTCGAGGCGTCCGGCGGCGACCCAGGCGAGTTCCAGCGCGGCGCTGCCTCCTTGGCGGAATTCGGCGCCGGCGGCCAGCAGGGCCGCGCAGGCCTCGAGATGGCGCTCGATGCGTTGATGGCCGCGGTTGGCGAAGCCGGTACCGAGGATCGCTCCGACCAAGGATTCCCTCGGACTGACGCGGATGCGCCGATCGTCGAGCCGGGCTCCCGCTCCGCGCGAAACGGTGAACATTTCCTGGCGCAGGGGATCGAAGATCACCCCGTGCTCGAGCCTTTTGCGGATGCGAATGCCGATCGAGACCGCGAAATGGGGGAGTCCGCGGACGAAATTGGAAGTGCCGTCCAAGGGGTCGATGATCCACTCGACCTCCGATCGCCCGGGTTTCGCTCCGCTCTCCTCGGCGAGGATCGAATGATTCGGATGCGCCTTGAGGATGGTGGCGATGATTTCCCGCTCCGCTTGCCGATCGATCTCCGTCACCAAGTCGTTGCGACCCTTTTCGTCGACGGCGACTTTATCGATGCGGTCGATATTGCGGACGATCAAAGACCCGGCACGGCGCACGGCGCGGACGGCGATATTGATCAGAGGATGAGATTGCACGCAAAATCCTCGGCAGCGGGCGTCGTCGCGAAGGCGGGGGATAAAATGCTTGTCGGCGGGTGGTGGATTGTAGTCGCAACGAAGTCGCAATGAAGTCGCGACGAAGCAAGGAGAGGAAAGGGAGGGCTTCGTCGATCGGCGATCGAGGGGCCGAAAAGGGCGGGGCGACGCTCCGGCGGCGCCTTCGAAACTCGCCTTCGAAACTGGCGCCTTCGAAACTCGCACCTTCGAAAAATAAGGATCCAAGATGACGGAATCCGATGATTCCTCTTCGGCCTTGCTGCAAGGGGTGCGCATGGTGCTGGTCGAGCCGAGTCATCCGGGGAATATCGGGGCCGCGGCGCGAGCCATGAAAACGATGGGCTTTTCGCAACTCGCATTGGTCGCGCCCAAGCATTTTCCGAGCGCCGAAGCGACCGCCCGGGCCTCGGGAGCGGACGATCTTCTGCAGTCGGCGCGCATCAGCGATAGCCTGGATCAGGCGATCGAGGATTGCGGAACGGTATTCGGCACCACCGCCCGGGCTCGCCGGATCGAAACGAGGGTTCTCGATCCGCGCACCTGCGCCGACCATGCCCTCGCCCGCTTGCGGGCATCGTCGAAGCCGCTCCCGGTGGCCATCGTCTTCGGTCGCGAGCATTCGGGCCTTCGCAATGCCGAGCTGGATCGATGCCATGCCGCGGTTCGCATCCCCACGGCGGCGAATTTCCGCTCCTTGAATATCGCGGCCGCGGTGCAGATCATCGCTTACGAGCTGCTCGGCGCATCGAGCCGTTCGGCGAGGGGGGCGGCCGCCGCCGACGAGGCCCTTGCGCCCGCCGATCTCTCGGCGCGGCGGCGCGACGAATCGCCTGACGCTGCGAGCGCCGCGGAGCTCGAGGGTTTTTATCGCCACCTCGAATCGGCGTTGATCGATATCGGCTATCTGGATCCGGCGGCCCCGAAACTGCTGATGCGAAGGTTGCGCCGCCTGTTCAATCGGGCGGAGCCCGATCGATCGGAGATCAATATCCTGCGAGGAATCCTCTCGGCGGCGGCGAAGCCGGCGGCTTCGTCTCCTTTGGCTCCTTCCGCTGCCGCTCGTCTCCGAGGCGCACCCGCCTCCCCCGAGGGCGGCGAGGGCTCTTAAGACAAAGAGCCCGGGCAAAGAGTCCGGGCAAAGAGCGAAGCGCGGCTTTTAAGTCGGAGCCTCGCGGTGCGAAAGGGCGGGGACGCCGTCGAGCAGGACCCGTGAACCCTCGATCCGCAGCCGACCCTCGGCGAACCAACGGATGACAAGGGGCAGGAGGCGGTGCTCCCGCTCGAGCACCCGCTCGGCGAGGCGAGGGGGATCGTCTCCGTCGAGGATCGGAACGCGGGCGCGAGCGATGATCGGTCCGGCGTCGAGGGCATCGCCGACGAAATGCACGCTCGCGCCGTGAAACGCGCTCCCTTGGCCCTCCTTCTTGGCTTTTATCGCCCGCGCATGGGTATCGAGCCCGGGAAAGGCGGGGAGCAAGGAGGGGTGGATATTGATCAAGCGCCCGTCGAAGCGAGAGACGAAGGATGCGCCGAGGATGCGCATGAAGCCCGCGAGGACCACCAGCCCCGGCGAGAAGCGATCGATCGTCGCCGCCAAGGCCTCATCGAAGGCTTCGCGCGTCGGGAAGTCGCGGTGGTCGACCACCGCGACTTCGACCCCGGCGGCTTTCGCTTTCGAAAGCCCGAGCGCCTCGGGCTCGTTGCTTATGACCGCCCGCAGCCGGATCGGCAGCGCCCCCGTCGCGGCGCCCTCGATGATCGCTTGCAGATTCGAGCCCCGTCCCGAAATCAGGACCACCACGGCCAAGAGCCCCTCGCTCGGCGCCGGCCGGGTTTCGATGGCCGTCGGGGGATTCATTCGACAATCACCCTCGGCGGGGCATCGGGGTCACCGGGCTCGTTGCCGATCTCCCCGATACACCAAGCATCCTCGCCGAGCCTTTCGAGACGACGAAGGATCGCGGCGCACTTCGCCGGGGCGACGATCAGCATCAAGCCGATCCCGCAGTTGAAGGTACGCCACATCTCCGCTTCGTCGACCCCGCCTCGTTCGCGTATCCATGCGAATACCTTCGGCTCCGATCGAAGGGAAAGGTCGATCCGCGCCAGCATGCCCTTGGGCAGGACCCGCGGCAGGTTCTCGACGATGCCGCCGCCGGTGATATGGGCGATGGCTTTGATATCCCCGGCCCCGTGCCGGGTTCCCTCGTCCAGAAGGCGCAGGATGCTTTTTGCGTAGATACGGGTCGGAGCGAGCAGACGATCGCGCAGGCTTTTGCCGTCGATCAGAAGATCGAGAGGGTCCGCGCCCTCACGATCCTCCTTCTTCGCCTCGTCCTTCGCTGCGCCCTTCGCTTCGTCGATATGCGAAGCCGGGTCCCCGTCGCGCTCCGAGGGGCGGTTGTTTTCTCGCCTCGGGGCGCGTTCGTCGATGATTTTTCGGATCAGGGAATAGCCGTTGGCATGCGGCCCGCTCGAGGCCAATGCGATGATGCGATCGCCCGTCGCCACCCCCCGTCCGTCGATGATCGCATCGCGCTCGACGATTCCGACGCAAAAGCCTGCCAGATCGTAGTCCCCGGGGGCGTAAAAGCCCGGCATTTCGGCGGTTTCGCCGCCGAGCAGGGCGGCCCCGGCCAACCGGCAACCCTCGCCGATACCGGCGATCACCCGTTCGGCGACCGGGGCATCGATGGTCTCGGTGGCGAAGTAGTCCAAAAAGAAAAGGGGTTTGGCGCCATGGACCAAGATATCATTGGCGCACATGGCCACCAAGTCGATGCCGATGCTCTCGTGGCGGTCGGCGGCGATGGCCAAACGCAGTTTGGTGCCGACCCCGTCCGCCCCGGAAACCAGCACCGGATCGCGATAGCGCGGGAGCTCGAAGAGCCCCCCGAAGCCGCCGATCCCGCCGCCGAGCACTCCTCGGCGCGGAGTCTTCGCCGCGATGTCTTTGATGCGGGCGACGAGGGCGTTGCCGCGTTCGATATCCACTCCGGCGTCGCGGTAACGCAAGGCTTTGCCGGAGGAGGGATCGTCGTTCATGCGGGCTTCACGGGAGTGTCGGCGGGGGATCGATCATGAGGCGAACATGAGGCGAAGGGGGCTTTTCGGGCGATGGGAGGGGATTTTGCCCGCATTCGAAAAATCGCGCATTCCCGATGCGCTTTCTGTGCACTTTCCAGGCGCTCCCTGCGCGCTCCCGACGCACCCCTTGCGCACCCCTTGCGCACTACGCCCGATCGCCGAAAAGGGCGTATTTCGATCACCGACGCTCGCCGGCGATTTCCGGCGCTCGCCGCGAAGAGCTCGCAGCATCGGCAGCCTCGCCACGCGATGCCCCATTGCGAAAAGGCCATGGGCCCCTATCCCTCCGTGTCCGCAATCGTTTTTACGGCGACCCTCGCCTCGGATTCGCGATATTTCGGCTTACGATACCATCCCCCTTGGACGAGCATCGATGCCGATCGATCGAATACTCGCTCGCGGCCGAGATCGCTTGATAAAAGCCCCATCAGACCCCTTTGAAAACTCCGATTTGAAAACTCCGATGCCCAATATGCCCTTGTTCATCCCGGTCAGGGTTTTTTCTCGCCGATATCGAGCCCTTGCCGATACCCTCCCGTA
Organism: Gammaproteobacteria bacterium; assembly: GCA_965220535.1. Classification (GTDB taxonomy): domain Bacteria; phylum Pseudomonadota; class Gammaproteobacteria; order HK1; family HK1; genus HK1. The sequence goes on from OZ244833.1 coordinate 3,188,462, forward strand.
TCCCGATCCGCCGCGCGCCGGCCGCCGGCCGCCGATGCGGATATTCGCTGTCGCCGCGGCCTTGTCGCTGCTCTTGGCGCTATCGTGGTTTTCGTCCCTCGAAGCGAAGGCCGAGGAAGCCCTTTACGAGGCCGAAGCCCGGTGGTCGGGAGCGGAGGGCGATCGGGCGAAATCCTATCGTCGCGCTTTGCACAAGGTGATCGCCCGTCTTGCGGGCAAGCGCTCCGACGAAAGGGTGCCGGAGCTCGAGACCCCGGCGGGGCGCTCGCTGATCGAGGATGCGCCCGCATACGTGCAAGGCTATCGGGAGATCGTCGGGCGCAGCGAAGAGGGGACAAGCGCCTCTTCGCTGCATGTGATTTTCGACCGAGCCTCGCTCGAGCCGCGTATCCGCGCCGCCCGGCTGCCGATTTGGGAGTCCCCCCGGCCGATATTATTGATTCGACTCGCGCTGCGAGACGGCGATACCCGGTCGATGATCGGCGACCCGAAGGCGTCGATACGCGTCCCCGAAGCGATGAGAGTCCTGCGTCAGGCCTCGAGGGAGCGGGGGGTGCCGATCTCCTTTCCCCTTTTCGAAGTCGACGATCTTGTGCGCGAAGCCGATCCGGGTGCCGTCGACGACGCGCGCATTCGCGCCGCCTCGCAACGCTATCGCCCCGGTGCGATCCTCGTCGGCGAGATCGCCCCGAAAGAGGCGTCATCGGGATGGAGTGCGCACTTCAGGTTGTTGTTGTCCGCAGGCTCGCGCAAGTGGGAGGCCGAGGGCGAGAGCGTCGATGCCCTTGTCGGGGACGCCGCGCAGCGGGCGATGGATATTCTCGCCCGTGGCTATTTCGAGAGCGAAACTCGAGGCCCGAGCAGCAAGGGGGCGCTCTCGGTCGAGGTAGGCGGCGTGCACACCTTCGATGACTACGTGCGCACCGTGCGCTATTTGGAATCGCTCAGCCGAGTCGAGTCGGTGGAATTGGTGGCGGTGGAACCCGAGCGAATGATCGTCGATTTGCGCGCGCGTACCGATGCCGAGGGATTGCGCGATCTGATCGCCGCGGGCACGACCTTGGTCGACGATACCCGGGATACGCAGGCCCTCGCCCCCGGGGTATTGGCGCTTCGCCTCTTGCCGTGAGCGCCGATCGCCCCTCGTCGGCGAATCATCGCAAGGGGGATACGAGATCCCCCGCCGCGATTTCCCCGGCGGCGATGTCGGCCGCCGGCGACGGGTCTTGTCCCGAAAGCCCAAGAGCCGTTGCCGATATCGGATCGATCGCCGCCGTCGATGCCGGCCAGATCCCCTTGCCCCTTTATCTGCCGCAGAACCTTCGCTTCGAGAATTTCGAAACCCCGGCCCGCAGCGCCGAGCTCGTCCAAGCCTTGAGAACCCTCGCCGCCGGATCCTTGCCCTTCGAGCCCGGTTTGAAAGCGCGGATATTCATCGTCGGGGAGCGCGGCAGCGGAAAAACCCATCTATCGGTTGCGGTCTTGCGGGCGGCGGCGAGCGCAAGCCCCAAGGCGGCGTTGATCCCTCTTCGCTTGTGGAGAGATCGCCCGCCGGGGATGATCGAAGGGATGGAAGGAGCCGATCCGATCTGCATCGACGATATCGATGCCATCGCCGGACACCGGGCCTGGGAGGAATCCTTGGTCTTTTTGATCGAAGCCTCGATGCGACGAAAAGCGCGCTTGCTCATCGGCGCTCGCCGCCTTCCGGCGCATATTCCTTGGTGCCTGGCCGACCTGCGTTCGCGCTTGAACGCCTCGACCGTCTATCGCTTGCATGAGCTCGACGACGAGGGTCGCAGCCGAGCGCTGCGTCGGCATGCGATGGATCGGGGTATCGAACTCGGCGACGGGGTTCTCGCTTACCTCTTCTCCCGCCATCGCCGGGATATGCCGAGTTTGATGGCTTTGTTGGAGCGTTTGGACCGGCGTTCTTTGGGGGCCCGGCGGCGACTGACGCTTCCCTTCGTCCGCGAAACCCTGCAATCCCTCGAATGCCCTCGAGTCCCCTCCTGATCCGAGATTCGAGATCCGAGCCCTTCGGCCCCGATCGATCCCCTGCGGCCCGCTTGTCGGGTTTAGACCCTCATCCCGTCGATTCTTGTTTTATCGGCCGCTCGAATCGCTTTGCCGATCGAGGCGCCGGGCGAACTCGGCCAGCCGTCGACCCAAGGCGAGGCATAGCCTTTCCTCGTCCTCGTCCAAAGGGCGGCCGTTGTCGGCCCCGGCGACATGCGAGGCACCGTAAGGGGTGCCGCCGCTGCGGGTGCGCATCAGTGTCGCTTCGGTGCCGGGAAGGCCGCAGATCACCATGCCGTGATGCAACAGCGGCAGCATCATCGACAACAGCGTGCTCTCTTGCCCTCCGTGCATCGAAGAGGAAGAGGTGAATACCGCCGCCGGTTTTCCCGCCAACGCTCCCGACAGCCACAGGCTCGAGGTGGTCTCGATGAAATATTTCAGCCCGGCGCTGATATTGCCGAAGCGGGCGGGGCTGCCCAAGGCCAACCCGGCGCAGTTTTTCAGATCCTCGATGCGGACGTAGGGCGGACCGCTTTCGGGCACGCGCGCCGAGACGGCCTCGCAGACGGGGGAAACGGGGGGGACGGTCCGGACCACGGCTTGGGCGTCGCTTTCGCCTTCGATCCCGCGGGCGATGCAGCGGGCCATCCGGGCCACGCTGCCATGGCGGGAGTCGTAAAGGACAAGGATTTCTCGCATCGTCGAGGAGGGTCGATGGTCGGTGGGCGAAAACGATGGCCGAGGCGGATCGACGATCTTGCCGGCGTCTTTTAGGCGCTTCGCTGCGAGCGCAAATATTCGACGGCGTCGGCGAGGGGGATTTCAAGGCTTTCGCGCTTCGAGCGATGGCGGTATTCGATCTTCCCGGCATCGAGTCCGCGATCCGAGACGATCAAACGATGCGGGATTCCGATCAGATCCGCATCCGCGAACATCACCCCCGGGCGCACCTTGCGATCGTCGAAGAGGGTTTCGAAGCCCGCCGCTTCCAGCTGCCCCCACAGTCCCTCGGCCGCTTCTTGCAAGCGCCGGGATTTATGCATATTCATCGGCAGCAGGGTGACATGGAAGGGGGCGATGGCCTCGGGCCAGATAATTCCGTCGTCGTCGTGGTTCTGTTCGATCGTCGCGGCGGCGATGCGGGTGACGCCGATTCCGTAGCAGCCCATCATCAGGCGGATGGCTTCGCCGGCTTCGTCGAGCACCACCGCCTCCATCGCCGTGCTGTATTTGTCGCCCAGCTGGAAAATATGACCGACTTCGATGCCGCGGCGGATGGCGATGGGGCCGCTGCCGTCGGGGGCGGGGTCGCCGTCGATGGCATTGCGTAGATCGGCGACGACGGGCTCCGGCAAGTCTCGCCCCCAGTTGACCCCGGCAAGGTGTTCGCCTTCGCGGTTGGCGCCGCAGACGAAATCCCCGACGGCGGCGGCGGCGGCGTCCACGATGACGGGAAAGGCGGCGGCGACCGGCCCGACCGATCCGATGGGGCAGCCGCTTTCTTTCTCGATGCGATCCGGCTCGACGAAGGCCAAGGGGCTTTTCACTTGCGAAAGCCGCATCGCTTTTACGATATTGAGTTCGTGATCCCCGCGCAAAACGAGCCCGACGATGCCGCCGTCCTCGCCCTCGACGAGCAGGGTTTTCAAACAGCGCTCGCAAGCGATATCCAGGCTCGAAGCGAGATCGTCGATGGTATGCACTTGCGGGGTTCGCACCGAGCGCATGGCCTCGCTCGGTGCCGGGCGCTCGCCTGCGGGCGCCGGGCAAGGCACCAATTCCAAGTTGGCGGCATAGGCGGTGTCGGCGCCCTCGGTCCCCGGGGCATCGTCGGGGGCGCTCGAAAAAGCGATGGCATCCTCGCCGTAGTCGGCCAATACGTGGAATTCTTGCGAGCGAGAACCGCCGATGGCCCCGGAATCCGCATCCACCACCCGGAAATCGACCCCCACGCGATTGAAAATACGGTGGTAAGCATCGTGCATCGCAAGGTAGGAGCGCTCCAGTCCTCGGGCATCGAGATCGAAGGAATAAGCGTCTTTCATGATGAATTCCCGGGCCCGCATCACCCCGAAGCGCGGCCGGATTTCATCGCGGAATTTCGTCTGGATCTGATAAAGATTGAGCGGCAGTTGACGATAGCTACGGACCTCGCGCCGCACGATATCGGTGATGACTTCCTCGTGGGTGGGGCCGATGCAAAAATCCCGTTCGTGGCGATCTTGCAGTCGCAGCAACTCGGGGCCGAAATCGTTCCACCGCCCCGATTCTTGCCACAGCTCGGCCGGTTGGACCGCGGGCATCATGACTTCTTGCGCTCCGGCGGCGTTCATTTCCTCGCGCACGATCGCCTCCACCTTGCGCAGGACGCGCACCCCCAGCGGAAGCCACGTATAAATGCCCGAAGCCAACAATCGCACCATTCCCGCTCTTTGCATCAGCCGGTGGCTCGCGATCTCGCTTTCCGTCGGGTTCTGTCTCATCGTCGCGAGGAGCATTCTTGAGCATCTCATCGAAGCAAGATTCCTTCGGTCGGGGTGGAAGAGGGGCAAGGCGAAGCGTCGTTCGCTTCTTCTCGCATTTGGATCCGAAAGGGTGGCCGGCGACTTTGCGTCGACAGGGCCCTTGCCCTCGCTATCCCAAACGACATCGTTATCCCAGACGACATCGTTCCATCGATGGATTGTACGATGCGCTTGGCGATAGACCGGCGCTTTCGTCAGGTCAAAGTCCCTTCCAAGGCCTTCGTCGCCTTGGCGCGAGCGCGCGAAAAACCGAGAGATCTCGGCCCTTGGGATTCGCAGGATCATCGACCGGCGATCGTTCTCGGGGGGATCGAAAGATGTCGGCGTCGACGATCTTCGACTCGAATCCTTCCCGCTCGCACCTTGTTTAGGGTACGCTTGACCCTTGTCGAACGCGCTTTTTCCTATCGCATGAATTATCGGTCGAGATTTTTCCCGGTGGAAGGGCTATCCTTCGGCAAAAAAAGTATCCTTTTGCAAAGAGAAAGCCCCCGGCGTTCTCGCCTTCGGCGCGGATATTCCCCTCGCCGCCTTTCGCTTCGAGTGAAATCCACCGGGGCTCGGCGACGAGCGAAAGCCCTTTCAAGCGTCGAGACCTGAGCGTCGAGGAAGGCCTTTTCGACGGCGGCGGAGCGCTTGCGTTCGTCGACGCATCGGCCGAAGCCATCGCTTCGAAGGCGTATTCGGGCACAATCCCGTCGGTATCGACCGAGCGGATCGCATCGAAAATCGAAGGAGGAGTCAGAAGTGGAGCTCACCGGCTCGCAGATCATCATTCAGTTCTTGAAAGACGAGGGAGTGGAGTACATCTTCGGCTATCCGGGCGGAGCGGTGCTTCATATCTATGACGAGCTCCATCGCCAAGACGATATCACCCATATCCTGGTGCGGCACGAACAAGGCGCGACCCATATCGCCGACGGCTATGCCCGCGCCACCGGCAAGCCGGGGGTGGTATTGGTTACATCGGGGCCGGGAGCCACCAATGCCGTTACCGGGATCGCCACCGCCCATATGGATTCGATCCCGCTGGTGGTGATCACCGGTCAAGTCCCCACCCACGCTATCGGCAGCGACGCTTTCCAGGAAGTGGATTGCGTCGGCATCACTCGACCTTGTGTCAAGCATAATTATCTGGTCAAGGATGTACGAGATCTTGCCCGCACCCTCAAAAAGGCTTTCGTCGTGGCCACCTCCGGTCGGCCGGGGCCGGTGGTGGTGGATATCCCCAAGGACGTGACCCGCCCCGATCTCAAAATCCCTTACGAATACCCGGCGCAGGTCGCTCTGCGCTCGTATAACCCGGTCACTCGCGGTCATCCGGGTCAGGTGAGAAAAGCCATGGAGCTCATCCTCTCCGCCAGGCGGCCGATGATCTATACCGGCGGCGGGGTGGTTCTCGACGATGCCGCGGACGAACTCGTGCGTTTCGCCCGCGCCCTCGGTTATCCGATCACGAGCACATTGATGGGCTTGGGCGCCTATCCCGGCACCGACGATCAGTTCGTCGGCATGCTCGGGATGCACGGCACCTACGAGGCCAATATGGCGATGCACCACTGTGACGTGCTCGTCGCCATCGGGGCCCGTTTCGACGATCGGGTGGTCGGGGAAGTCAGCAAATTCTGCCCCGAAGCCCATATCGTGCATATCGATATCGATCCGGCGTCGATTTCGAAGACGGTCAAGGTGGATATCCCGATCGTCGGCTCGGTCGGCAGGGTGTTGCACGAGATCAACGCGATGCTCGAAAGAAGCAATCGCGGCCCCGACGGCGAAGCGCTGGCGGAGTGGTGGGAGCGTATCCGAGCCTGGAAATCGGTGGACTGTCTCGCCTACACCCCGTCCTCGGAATGCATCAAACCGCAGTCGGTGGTGCAAAAACTCTATGAAGTGACCAAGGGGGATGCCTATATCACCTCCGATGTCGGTCAGCATCAAATGTGGGCGGCGCAGTTCTATCCCTTCGACAAACCCCGGCGTTGGATCAACTCCGGCGGACTCGGGACGATGGGATTCGGCCTCCCCGCCGCCTTGGGAGTGCAGCTCGCCTGGCCCGAGGCGCAGGTGGCTTGCGTTACCGGAGAGGGCAGCATCATCATGTGTATCCAAGAACTCTCCACCGCCAAGCAATACGGATTGCCGGTCAAGATCGTCAATCTCAATAATCGTTACCTCGGAATGGTGCGGCAGTGGCAGGAGTTCATGTACGACAATCGCGAATCCCATTCCTATTTGGATTCTCTGCCCGATTTCGCGGCCTTGGCCAAGAGCTTCGGCCATGTCGGAATGACCATCGAGGATCCGGCGGATGTGGAAGGGGCCTTGCGCGAGGCTTTCGCGCAGAAAGATCGCTTGGTCTTCTTGGATTTCATCACCGATCCCTCGGAGAACGTCTATCCGATGATGCTCTCCGGCAAGGGGCATAACGAGATGCTGCTTTCGCAGCAGGCACGGGAAAGGGAACTCGCCTAAAGACGGAAGCCTTTCGCTTTTTCGCGGCCTTTTGCGAAAATCCGCCCCTCGAAGCGATTGCCCGAAGGACGGTTGCCCGAAGGACAATTGCTCGAAAGACAAGGGGAATCGTCGCCACCGGGCGTTGTCGCGCAAGGACACCCCCGTTGCCGGTCGGCGAAGGAGGGACAGTCGCCCCGGCCTTCGAGATCCACGACTTTTTCCATCGGTGCATGATCGATACGCAAGGAGTGATGCCATTGCGCCATATCATTTCGCTCTTGCTCGAGAACGAGCCCGGAGCGCTGAGCCGGGTCGCCGGCTTGTTTTCCGCTCGCGGCTATAACATCGAGTCTCTTTCGGTTGCGCCCACCGAAGACGAAGCCGTCTCTCGGATGACCCTCGTCACCACGGCGTCGTTCGAGGTCATCGAGCAGATCACCAAACAACTCAACAAGCTGATAGAGGTCGTGAGGCTGCAGGACATCACCCAAGCCCCGCACGTCGATCGCGAAATGATGTTGGTCAAGGTGCAAGCCTCCGAGGCTTCGACCCGCAACGAGATCAAGCGGCTATGCGATATTTTTCGCGGTCGTATCCTCGATGTGACCGACACCACCTATATCATCGAGTTGACCGGGGCGGGGCCGAAACTCGGCGCCTTCTTGGGGGCGATGGAGCGGGGTTCGATCGTCGAGGTGGTGCGCTCCGGTTCCTTGGCCATCGCTCGCGGCGAGCGGGGGTTGCGGCTTTGAGCCCCTCTTCGAACCCCTCCTCGGGGGAAAAGCCCGCGGCGAGCGGCGGCTCGCGGCCTCGACCGGCGGCGAAGGATTCTCCGCCGCGCGCTTCGCATCCCCGAGCCCCGCGTCGGCGTGGCATCTACCTGCTGCCGAACCTCTTTACCACCGCGGCCCTCTTCTCCGGTTTTTATGCGATCGTGGCGGCGACGAGCGGTCGCTACGAGTCTGCGGCCATCGCCATCTTCGTGGCGATGGTTCTCGACGGGATGGATGGCCGGATCGCGCGCATGACCGGCACCCAGAGCAGCTTCGGGGCGGAATACGATTCGTTGTCGGATGTGATTTCTTTCGGTCTGGCCCCGAGCCTTCTGCTCTACGAATCGGTGTTGGCGGGCATGGGAAAGCCCGGTTGGGTCGCGGCGTTTTTTTATACCGCGGCGACCGCCTTGCGGCTGGCCCGTTTCAATACCCAGGTCGCAAGCGCCGACAAGAATTATTTCCAGGGTTTGCCCTGTCCGGCGGCGGCGGCGGTGCTCGCGGGCTTGGTCTGGTTCGTCGGCGATCACGATCTCCTCGGAACGGCGGTCGCGCCTTTCGCCTTTGCCGTCACCATCGCCGCCGGGGCTTTGATGGTGTCGAGATTTCGCTTCCATAGTTTCAAGAATCTCGATCTGCGCGGACAGGTTCCCTTCTCCGCCATTTTCGCCGTGGTCTTGATCTTCGTGCTGGTATCGAGCGATCCTCCGCTGGTGCTCTTTTTGGCGGCGCTCGGCTATGCCCTTTCCGGTCCCTTGTTGACGCTGCTGAGTCTTCGCCGCCGCCGCGCCCGTCGTCGCGGTCTGTCGTCTCCGCCTTACGATATCGACCCCGGCTGAGCGTCTTGGCCCCGGCCCCTTCGCGCCCCGTCGCATCGCGAGCGATGCCTGAGATAGCCGTCGATTCGACGATGCCGCACTCCACCCGCGCCTACCTTGCCGCCCTTCGAATTCCGATCTGGCACCGCCGGGGCTTTCCGGCGCCGATCGAAGCGCATGCCGACCCCTCTTCCCTCTCGCGGCCTTTGACACCGGAGCCGGAAGAAAGACGCAAGGAGGAGGATGCGCCCTCGATGAGGACGAGCGCGGCTGTGAGCGCGGCTGCGAGCGTGACCGGGAGCGAGGCGGCGAACGCCGCCCTGCGGCGTATCGAGACGAGGGTCGAGGCTTGCACCCGCTGCGATTTGCACCGCACGCGGAACCGTGTCGTTTTCGGAACGGGCACGGTCAAAGCCGATTGCATGCTGATCGGGGAGGCCCCGGGAGCGGAGGAGGATCGTCGAGGGGAACCCTTCGTCGGCCGCGCCGGGAAATTGCTCGATGCGATGCTGATCGCGATCGGTTTTCATCGCGATCGGGTCTATATCGCCAATATGATCAAATGCCGCCCCCCGAACAACCGCAATCCTGTGGCTTCAGAGGTGGAGTCCTGCGCCCAATACCTTGCGGAGCAAATCGATGCCGTCTCGCCGCGCCTGCTGGTGGCGGTCGGTCGCGTCGCCGCCCAACGGCTTTTGGCGACCACCGAAGCGATGGGAAAACTGCGCGGAAGGATCCATCGGCACGAGCCCACCGGCCTGCCGCTGTTGGTGATGTACCATCCGGCCTATTTGCTGCGCAGCCCGAAAGAAAAAAGAAAGGCGTGGCAGGATCTGCTGCGGCTGCGTTCGACCTTGGAAGGAATCCCCTCGTCGTGAGCGCGAACTCCTCTTGCCGCCCCTCTCGTCATCGCGTCGCTATCGCCTGCGATACGAGGCGAGGGAACTCGAAGCGAGGGTGACGATGAACAATATCCTGGCTTTCGATATCGAGACGGTGCCCGATGCCGCCTCCGGCCGTCGGCTCCATGAGCTTGAAGGGATCGACGACAAGGGCGTCGTGCGGATCATGCGGCAGTATCGCCTGCAGTCCTCGGGAAGGGAGTGGTTGCCCCCTTATCTGCATCGAATCGTGGCGATTTCCGTGGTCCGCCGCAGCGGCGATCGTTTTTTGGTGCGCTCCATCGGCGAGCCGGATTCCAATGAGTGCGAACTGGTCAAGATCTTCTTCGATTGGATGGAGCGTCACGCCCCGACCCTGGTCACTTGGAACGGCGGCGGCTTCGATCTCCCGGTGCTGCATTATCGAGCGATGCTCCACGGGGTGCGCGCTCCGAGGTATTGGGAAATCGGCGATCGGGAGGTTTCCTATCGTTATAACAACTATCTCAATCGCTTTCACTACCGTCATATCGATCTGATGGATGTGCTCGCTTCTTGGAACCGCTCCTCCTACGCCCCCTTGGATGTATTGGCTCGTATGCTGGGTTTTCCCGGCAAGCTGGGGATGGAGGGTTCGCAAGTGGAGGAGGCTTGGGCGAGCCCCGGCGGTATCGAAAGGATCCGTGCCTACTGCGAGTGCGACGCCCTCAATACGTGGCTGATCTACTTGCGCTTCGAACTGATGCGGGGGAATCTTTCGTCCGCAGGTTATCGATCCGAATGCGAACGAGTGCGGGAATTTCTCGCCGAGAAGTCGCTCGAGGCGAAGGGGGAGCATTTCGCGGAATTCCTGCGGGCCTGGCAGGCGAACCGGGATGCCGACCCGGTCTTGGGGGAGGCCGGCGGCGAATCCGGGGCGTCGACGAGCGAGGGCGATTCGAGGGGCGATGACGATATCCCGTCGGTGGCTGCCGCCAAGGGCGATCGATGAGCGTCGCCTCCGTCGCAGTGGACGATCTCGACAGTTCGGGTCGAGGGGTCGGGCGCAGCGAGGGCAAGGTGGTCTTCATCGCCGGTGCCTTGCCCGGCGAGGAAGTGCTCTTTCGTCGGATTCGGCGTTCTCGCAATTTCGACGAAGCGGTGGTGGACAGGCTGCTGACCACCTCCGCCGACCGGGTCGAACCCCGTTGCCCCTACTATGCTCGCTGCGGCGGTTGCAGCCTGCAGCATTTGTCTTACGACGCCCAACTGCGCTACAAAGAGCGACAGCTGTTGACCACCTTGCGCAAGTTGGGCGGCGTTGCCCCCTCGGATACCTTGCCGGCGCTGAGCGCCGATCCTTGGCGCTATCGTCGCAAGGCCCGCTTCGGGGCCCGCCATGTCCCGCGCAAAGGCGGGGTTTTGGTCGGTTTTCGCGAGCGGCAGCCGCGCCGTATCACCGATATGAACGACTGCGAGATCCTTGCCGATCCCTTGGGAGGGTTGATCGCCCCCCTGCGTCGGCTGATCGGGGGATTGAAAGCCGGTGCCCGGATCCCGCAAATCGAGGCGGCGACGAGCGAGGGACAAGCCCTGCTCGTGCTTCGCCATCTCGATCCCTTGGTCGGCGAGGATATCGAGGCCATCGACCTTTTCGCGGCCGAGCACGAGGTCGGAATCTGGTTGCAGCCGGGCGGTCCGGCAAGCGCCGCTCCGCGCCCGCCGGCATCGGATCGGCTCGAATATTCGCCTGCGGGGCCAAGCGAGAGGGCCGAAGATCCCCCGAACCCGGTGAACCCGGCGGCCGACCCCCAAGCAGCGAAGCCCCAAGCAGCGAAGCCCCAAGAGGCGAGCCCTCTTCGCCTTCGATTTTCCCCTCTCGATTTCACGCAGATCAACGCCGAGGTCAATCGCCTCTTGGTGCAAAGGGTGCTGCAGATGGTTCGCCCGCGCCCGGGCCTGCGCGTCCTCGACGCTTTTTGCGGCATCGGCAATTTCAGTCTGCCGCTGGCGGCCGCCGGAGCGCAGGTCTTGGGCCTCGAATACGGATCGGCGATGGTCGCAAGGGCGCGCGAGAACGCCGCCGCCAATCGTTCGTCGGCGCTTTTCGAAGAAGCGGATCTCGATAACGAGGAGTCGGTACGGCATTGGCTGGGCCAAGGCTGGGATACCCTCGTGATCGATCCGCCGCGTACCGGGGCGGCGACGCTGGTCGAATATATCGATCTCGCCCGCCCCGATCGCATCGTCTATATCTCTTGCAATCCCGGCACGCTGGCCCGCGATGCGGCCCGTTTGCAGGCCCAGGGTTATGCCTTGCTTCGCGTCGGTATCGCGGATATGTTCGCGCATACCGGCCATATCGAAGCGGTGGCGGAATTCGGCCCCTCGCCAAGCCGGACGCCCAAGCCCGCCGCCTTGAAAACAAAGCGATGAATGACTCGAGTCCACCCGACGCTGCTTCGCCTTCGAACGAGGGGGAGGGGAGGCTCGACGAGATCCCCCAAATCCCGCCTATTAGGATTCTGCCCTCGGTATTGGCCAATCAGATCGCCGCGGGCGAGGTCGTGGAGCGGCCGGCGTCCGTGGTCAAGGAGTTGGTCGAGAATTCCATCGATGCCGGGGCCGATACCATCGAAGTCGAGATCGAAGGCGGGGGTAGCCGTCTGATCCGAGTGCGGGATAACGGCATCGGCATTCCTCGAGAAGAACTCGAACTCGCTCTGTCGCGCCATGCCACCAGCAAAATAGCGACCTTGGGCGATTTGGATCGTATCGACAGTATGGGCTTTCGCGGGGAAGCCCTGCCGAGCATCGCCTCCGTTTCTCGACTTTCGATCACCAGTCGTCCTCACGACGCCGCCGCCGGCGCCCGCCTCAAAGTCGACGGCGGCGCGCATTCGGAGATCGAGCCCGCGCCGGGCTCGCCGGGGACGACGGTCGAGGTGAGGGATCTTTTTTTCAACCTCCCCGCCCGACGCAAATTCCTTCGCACCCCCCGTACCGAATTCCACCATGTCGAAGGGGTGATGCGGCGCTTGGCCCTCGCTCGCGCCGATATATCCTTCAAACTCCATAACGAGGGGCGGCGGGGTTTGGAGACCGCTCGCCGGATGGACCCTCGCGAGCACCTATCGAGGCTTTTGGGGAAATCCTTTGCCGAGCAGTCGATCGGCTTTTCCTTCGCCCGCGGGGATTTTTCGGCGGAGGGCTTCGTCGGCCCCCCGGAGGCGGCGCGCTCCCGCCCCGATGCCCAATACCTCTTCGTCAACGGCCGCAGCGTGCGCAACGAAACGGTGCGCCATGCGGTGCGGGTCGCTTTCGGGGATTCGATCAAGGCCCCGGGCTATCCCGTTTTCGTGCTCAAACTCGAGATCCCCGCATCCCTGGTCGACGTCAACGTGCATCCGGCCAAACAGGAGATCCGTTTTCAGGAGTCGCGCCATATCCACGATTTCATCCGCCACGCCATCGCCCGCGCCCTGCGCGAGGGCGGACCGCCGGCGGGCGTCGAGGGGGGGCAAACAAGTCAGCGGGAAAGGCCGGGGCCCCAAAGACCGGAGCCGGGGATAGGAGAATCGCGAACGCCGCAAGGCCAAGAAGACGTCGCCCCGAGGGCGGATAGCCTCGGATCATCCGATCTTCCGGTCGCATCGACCGCTTCCTCCTCGACCGCATCGATCTCCTCCTCCCTCCCGTCGTCGCCGAAGCCCTCCTCGGGCGCTCGCTCGATCTTGTATCCGACGGCTGCTGCCCGCTATCCGCGCCCTTCGCATCCCTCGCCCGCGGATCAGGTCAAAGAACGCATCGCCCTCTTGTCGGATCTGGCGCACGCCTCGCACTCCGACAGGCGTTTCGAAGCCGCCGGGGCTTTCGGCTTTCGCGTCGGCGGCTATTTGCTGGTCGAGGGAGGACAATCCGGATCCGACGACTCCGCCGCCGACAGCGGCTCCTTGCTGCTTGTCGATATCGCGGCGGCGGTGCGCGAAAGAATGAAACGAGCGCTGGATCCTTCGGCGCCGGCATTGCCCTCGCGACCCTTGCTGATCCCCGGCTCGTCCCCGGTGCCGAAAAAACTCGCCGATCGCTTGGAAGAAGCCGAAGAAGCGCTCCGTCGCCTGGGCGTCGAGTTCCGACGCAACGCTCCCGATGCGATGACCCTGCGCACCCTTCCCCGCGGCATCGGCGGAATCGAGGCGGCGGAGTTGCTGGCCGAATCGGTGGCGGCGGCCGGCGCTTGCGAGGCGTCGGGCTTGGCCGACAGGCTCGTCGAGAATCTTTACCGCCGCTTGGTATCGATATCCGCCAAGAACGCGAGCGACGCCGATATCGCGGATCTCTTGGAGGATATCAACGCCGCATATCCGAGCTCGGCGGTGATGCGACTCGACGAAGCGATCCTTCGTCGACTCTTCGCCTCCCCGAAGGGCTCGGATCCCGGGATCGATCTCGCGGACTCCGAGCGAGGGGATCGGGGTTCGGCGGGCGGGTGATCCGGATCTCGCAAGGGGGCGCGAATGCGAATCGAAGCCACGCCTTCGAAGGAGTCGACAGCACCTGCCGCCGATGATTCGGGTCCCGTCGTTTTTCTCACCGGGCCGACGGCGGCGGGCAAGACGGAGCTCGCCGCGTATCTCGTCGAGCGTTTTCCCGCGGAGATCGTCAGCGTCGATTCGGCCCAGGTTTTTCGCGGGCTCGATATCGGCACCGGCAAGCCGGATCGATCCCTGCTGATGCGCGCTCCCCATCGCCTGATCGATATTCGCAACCCCGACGAATGCTATTCGGCGGCGGAATTTCGCAGCGATGCGAGGCAAGCGATTCGCCATATCCGAGCCCAAGGAAAACTCCCGCTCTTGGTCGGCGGCACCGGTCTTTATTTTCGCGCCTTGGAGTTCGGATTGTCGCGATTGCCGAAAGCGGATCGCTCGGTGCGCGAGGAGATCGAGGCGCAGGCGGCGTTGACAGGTTGGTCGCAGATGCACGCCCGGTTGGCGCGGATCGATCCGGAAGCGGCGCAGCGCATCCATCCCAACGATCCCCAGCGTATCCAGCGCGCCCTCGAAATATATCGTTTGAGCGGTCTGCCGATGTCGCAATGGCTCGCCTCGGGTCGCCGCTCGGCCTTCGCCGGTCCGATTTGCCGGATAATTCTCGAACCGGTGGAGAGGGCCGGGGATCGCCGCGCTTTGCACCGGCGGATCCACGATCGTTTCCTCGGGATGTTGAAAAAGGGCTTGGTCGATGAAGTCGAGGCCCTCGATCGCGAATGGCGGCTCGATGCCCATAGCCCGTCGATGCGGGCGGTGGGCTATCGACAAGTTCGATCTTTTTTGCGCGGCGCCTATGGCTTCGATGACATGATCGCCCGGGCCTTGGCCGCCACTCGCGGGTTGGCGAAGCGGCAGATCACCTGGCTGCGACCGGCGGCCCACGCCTTTCGCGTCGATTGCCACGCCCCGAACCGGGCGGAGCGGGCCGCGCAAAGGATCGAGCGCTTTCTTGCGGAGTGCGAAAGCGGGCCGGCGCCGGAGATCGCCAAGGGCGAAGCCACGAAGGCCGTCGGTTTGGTAAATTGAGGATCCAAACCCAAGAGCGTATCGCTTGGAGGCGATATGCCCCGCCGGTCATCGCCGCTCGTGCGGCCGCTGGCGGTCATCTTTCGGAAGCGGACGATCGCAAATCCTAAGGAGCGGATGATGTCGGATGAAGGTGGAGCGGCCGAGGCACCGGTACGCAACGAGAGGGTGAGGGGCCGAACCCTCCAAGATCCCTTTTTGAATGCCCTGCGCCGGGATCATGTTCCGGTCTCCGTTTTTCTTGTCAACGGCACCCGTTTGCAGGGTAAAATCGAATCTTTCGATCAATACGTGGTGCTGCTGCGCAGTTCCGTAACCCAGATGATCTACAAGCACGCGATCTCGACGATTTCGCCGTCGCGCCAAGTGCGTTTATATCGCATCGAGGACGAGATCCCGACCGAAGCGCCGCCGCGAAAAAGGGCGGCATCGTCTTCTTCGGCGCCGGCTCCGGATCCCGGTGATTCCGGTGCGTCGGAGTCGGAGTCGGATCGAGATCGGCGGGATCGATCCTCGTCAGCGGGATATGATGCCTAAGACCTCGATCGCCGAAAAACTCGTGGGCCGCGCGATCGTGCGCCCTCTTTTTCGCGCACGATGAATGCCGGCATGTTCGAGCCCCCAGGTCATCGCGAAAAGAGTCATCGCGAAAACACCCCGATCGAGCGGGGCGCAAGCGAGCGGGTGGTGCTCGTTTATGTCGACGAAGCGACCGTCGATGCGAAGGACGCGATCGCCGAACTGCGAGAACTGGCCGTGGCGGCGGGAGCGCTGCCGCTCGAGATCGTGCGTTGTCCGGCGCGAGCGCCGAACGCGGCGTTTTTCATCGGTCGCGGCAAGGTCGAGGAAGTTCGAGATGCGGTGCGTTCAAGGCGAGCCGATGCGGTGATCTTCGATCCCCCCTTGAGCCCCGCACAAGAGAGAAACTTGGAGCGAGAGATCGAATGTCGGGTCCTCGATCGTCGGGCTCTGATCCTCGATATATTCGCCCGGCGGGCCAGCACTTTCGAGGGCAAACTCCAAGTGGAGCTCGCCCAGTTGGCTCATCTTTCGACCCGTTTGGTGCGGGGCTGGACGCATCTTTCGCGGCAAAAAGGGGGGATCGGTCTGCGCGGTCCCGGGGAAACCCAGCTGGAAACGGATCGCCGTCTCATCGATCGGCGTATCCGCACGGTGCGCTCGCGTCTCGAGCGGGTACGCAGTCGACGCGGGCTCAGCCGGCGTTCCCGGGCTCGCTCCCAAGTGCCCTTGGTGGCTCTCGTGGGCTATACGAATGCCGGAAAATCGACCCTTTTCAATCGCCTGACGGGAGCGGCGTCGCTGGTACGGGATCAACTCTTCGCGACCCTCGATCCGACCTTGAGGCGATTGGACCCGCTCGGGGAATTCGGCGCCGGAAGCGAGATCGTTCTCGCCGATACCGTCGGTTTCATCCGTCGCCTGCCGCCGGATTTGGTGGCCGCTTTCCGGGCGACCTTGGAGGAGACGCGCAACGCCTCGCTGCTGGTGCACGTCGTCGATGCCGCGGCGGCGGATCGTCGCGAGAAGATGCACGAGGTGCACGAGGTTTTGCAGGCGATCGGCGCCGCCGGCATTCCGAGTATCGAGATCTTCAACAAATCCGATCTGCTCGATGCCCGGCCCGCCGCGAGCCTCGAAAGCGGATCGTCGGACGAAGCGGCAAACGATGCCTCGATCACCGGCGATGCCCCCTCGAGCGATCCCGCTTCCCGGTCGCAAACTTCGGGGTCGCAAAAAGACTCGCCCCGCCGCGTCTTCGTCTCGGCGACGAAGAGCAAGGGACTGTCGGAAGCGGTGCGCGCGATCCGCGAGGGCGTCGAGGGCGGATGCCTGGTGCGGGTGGCATGTATCCCTCCGACCGGCGGACGCTTGAGGTCGGCGCTTTATCGCAGCGCCCAGGTGATGAACGAATGCGGGGAGCCCGACGGGACGGCGCGGATGACTTTTCGTATCGAAGCGAGGGTCTTCGCGCGTTTGTGTCGAGAAACGGAGCTCAAGCAATGCCTTGCCGAGGGCCCGTGAGGCGAATCCGCCCCGTCGAAAAGACCTTGCCGCACAAGCAAGACCCCGAGGATTGCGGATACGCGCGTTTTCTTTCGAAATTCCTTGGTATGTCGGTCGGATCCGATACCGGATCATCGAGATCGTCGATCGGATGTCGCATACTATCCAAGTGCTCGAATCCGAGTTCGCGATCGAGCTTAGAGCCTCGTTTTCTTTTCGCGCCGGGTTTTTTCGAAGGCGGTGTTTTTCGTTGCCCTCGCCCCGCCCGGGCCTTTTCGTTCTTTCGTTCGACGGACAATCCGGCGGCTTCGCTTTTCGGGAAAGTCGATTTTTCGTAACGATCAGGAGTTCACAAAGATGGCATGGAATCAGTCGGGAGGAGGGGATCAAGACCCTTGGAGCGGCGATGAGGGTCGCGACAAAGGCCCGAACCGGGATCGCAACCAGAGCAAAGGCCAAGGCGGGGGGCAGTCCGGTCCGCCGGATCTCGACGAGGTTTGGCGCAAGTTGCAGCAGGAGTTTCGTCGCCTCTTCGGTTGGGGCGGCCCTTCGAATTCCTCTTCTTCCGAGCCCCCCTCGGGGGGAGGGAAAAGCCCCTCGGGCAAAGACGGAGGATCGTCGGGTTTCGGCGCCGGGAGGATTCGCGCCGGGGGCTCGGCCATCATCGGCATCGTCGCCGTCGTGCTTCTCGCGGGGTGGTGGCTGACCGGCATCTCGATTATCCAAGAGCCGGAAAGAGGCGTGGTCTTGCGATTCGGCGAGATGCATCGGGTCATGGAACCGGGCTTCAACTGGGCGCCTCGATTCATCGACACCGTCGAGACGGTGAATGTCGATCGGGTGCGCTTTGCCGAGATCGGTTTTCGCAATCGGGGCAACGGCGTTGCCGTGGTTCCGCGTGAAGCCTTGATGCTGACCGAGGATGAAAATATCGTCGATATCCAGTTCGCGGTGCAGTACCGAGTCAAGGATCCGGCGGAATTTCTCTTCCAGAATTTCGATCCGGAGACCGCTTTGCGCCAGACCACGGAAAGCGTGGTGCGGGAGATCGTCGGAAGAACGCCGATGGATTTCGTGCTGACCGAGGGTCGCGGAGCGGTCGCCACCGAAGCCGAGGCATTGATTCAAGAAGTGCTCGATCGCTACCGCACCGGCTTGCACGTCATGAGCGTGAATATGCAAGATGCCCAGCCGCCGGAGCAGGTGCAAGACGCTTTCTTGGATGCGATCAAGGCGCGCGAGGATCAAGAGCGAATCGTCAACGAGGCTCGGGCCTATCAGGCCGATGTCGTTCCCAAGGCGCGCGGCGAAGCCAACGCGATCCTCGCTCGCTCCCAAGCCTATCGCGAACGGGTCGAGGCGATCGCCAAGGGCGAGGCCTCGCGCTTCGATCAGATATTGCAAGCCTATCGCGCGGCCCCCGATGTGACTCGCGATCGCCTTTATCTGGAGGCGGTCGAGTCCGTTCTCGCCAATACCAGCAAGGTATTGGTCGATATTCCCGAGGGAAATAATCTCATGTATCTCCCATTGGATCAGATCGTCAATTCCCGACGGGGCAATTCCGACTCGGTACGCTTCGATTTCGAGAGCGCGGGTTCGGGCGGCGATATCGATGCCGCCTCCCCCTTGCGAGATCTGCGCTCGCGTAATGACAGCTCGGCGGGGAGGAATCGCTGATGAATATCAAGGCCCTTGCGGTATTGATCGTAGGTCTCGGAATCCTCGGAGCGATGAGCCTGTTCACCATCGACGAGAAAGAGACGGCGATCCTCTTGCAGTTCGGCAAGGTCGAGCGCACCGATCTGAAGCCGGGCTTGCATTTCAAGATGCCGGTGGTGCAAACCGTTCTCAGATTCGATCGTCGTATCCAGACCCTGGACAGCGACCCCGAGAAATACCTCACCTTCGAGAAGAAGAACATGATCGTGGATTCCTTCGTCAAGTGGAGGATCGCGGATGTAAAGCGTTTTTATACCGCTGCCGGGGGACGTATCGGACAGGCCAACAATCGCTTGAGCGAGGTGATCATCAAGCGTTTGCGGGACGAATTCGGCAAGCGCACGATCCAGCAGGTGGTATCCGGCGAACGCGCCGAAATCATGGACAAGCTACGGGTGGCGGCGAAAGACCAAGCGGACGAACTCGGTCTCGAGATCATCGACGTGCGTATCAAGCGGGTGGAGCTGCCCGAGGATGTCAGCCAATCCGTCTACAACCGGATGCGGGCCGAGCGTCAGGAGGTGGCCAAGCGTTTTCGCTCCGAGGGCGAGGAGCAGGCGCGTGAATTGCGGGCCGAGGCCGACAAACAGCGGGAGGTGATCATCGCCGAGGCCGAACGCGAAGCCCAGATAACCCGCGGCGAGGGGGATGCCTCGGCGACCGCGATTTACGCGTCTTCCTACGAACAGGATCGCGAGTTCTACCGTTTCTATCGTAGCTTGGATGCCTACCGGAAGACCTTCGGGAGTACCGCCGATATCTTGCTGCTCGAGCCGAACAGCGAATTTTTCCGTTATTTCAAAGAGGCGAGCCCATGAGCGGGGTATCGATCGACAACGCTTCCGTCGCTTGTCGGTATCGTCGGATATCCGATTCCCCGGCTCGCGCTTTGCCTTGGCCGTCGACATCCGCGATCTCGCGGTCGGCCTTTTTCTTTTGCCGGCGGCATCGTTCGGCGGGATATCCCTATCAGGGTGCGAGGGCGATCTTTTGATATGGAACGATTTGCTTGCGGCATTGGCTTTGCTGCTCGTCATCGAGGGCATCGTGCCCTTTTCGAGTCCGCGGATCGTGCGCAGCGCCATGCAGGGGATCGACAAGATGAGCGATCGCACGCTGCGCCGCATGGGCTTCGTCTTGATGCTCGGCGGCTGTTTTCTGCTCTATCTCGTTCGCTGATCGAAAGCGTGATCGCGCCTTTTCGAAGCCGGTGAACCCCGCTTTGGAGCCTTGGTTGTTGCCCGAGGGGATGGAGGAGCTCGTCCCTCCTCATTCCCTCGTGCTCGAGCGAGTGCGCCGCGACTTGCTCGATCATTTTTCCCGCTGGGGTTTCGATCTGGTCACCCCGCCCTTCATCGAATATTTGGAGTCCTTGCTGACCGGAGCGGGGGAGGATCTCGATCTCCATACCTTCAAGCTGATCGACCAGCTCAGCGGGCGCATGATGGGGGTGCGCGCCGACATGACCCCCCAAGTCGCCCGCATCGACGCTCGCCGCTTGCGCCTCGATCGTCCCACTCGCCTGTGCTATGCGGGAACCGTCCTTCATGCCCTTCCCGACGGCCTTTCCGGCACTCGCAGTCCCTTCCAGGCGGGAGCGGAGATCTACGGCCATGCGGGGATCGAAAGCGATTGCGAGATGATCTGTTCGATGCTCGAGTTCATCGCAGCCTGCCGGATCGGAGCGCTGCATCTATGTATCGGTCATGTGGGTATTTTTCGTCATCTGGTCAAGAGCGCCGGGCTCGATGCCTCGCGCGAAGCGGCATTGCACGATATTTTGCAGCGCAAGGCGAGGGCCGAGGCTTGTGCCTTGCTCGGGAAGTGGAATGTCGAGACTCGATGGAGCGAAGCGATCGTCGCCTTGATCGATACCGCGCTCGTATTGGATGCCGATTTTTTCGCCGATCGCGAGCGTCGATCCCTATTGTCCCCGCACAATCCCTTGGCCGATTGCGGCGAGGAGATCGAAAGGGCCTTTTTCGATCTCGATCGACTGGCGCGGGCGGTCCATGCCCGTTGCCCGGGGATCGAACTGCAAATCGACCTCGCCGATTTGCGGGGTTATCGCTACCACACCGGCACGGTTTTCGCCGCTTTCGTCGCCGGCTACGGACGAGAGGTGGCGCGAGGGGGGCGCTACGACGAGATCGGCGGGGTTTTCGGGCGATCTCGCGCCGCTACCGGCTTCAGCATGGATCTGAAGATCCTCGTTTCCTTGCTTGCCGACGATGCCGGCGAGGGCTTTTTAGGACCTGAGACGGTGGAGGTTCCATGGTCCGACGATCCCGAAGTGCACGATGCGATCGCCGCGATGCGAAAGACCGGCAAGAGGGTCGTTCGGTGTTTGCCGGGGGAATCCCCTCGACCGGGGGTGCGTCTATTGGTGCGAGGCAGCGACGGGGCTTGGAGGCTTGTCGAAGGGGAGCCCGTCGAAGGGGAGCCCGTCGCCAAGGGCGAGCAAGCGAAAACGCCCGCAGTCGTTCGAAGCGATGCGAAGGAGCGATAGATGAGCGGTGCGGTGGTGATCGTCGGAGCGCAATGGGGCGACGAAGGCAAGGGGAAGATCGTCGATCTGCTGACGGATCGCGCCGATCTGGTCGTGCGTTTCCAAGGCGGACATAACGCCGGACATACCCTCGTCATCGGCGAAGAGCGCACGGTATTGCATTTGATCCCCTCCGGGGTGATGCGCAAGACAGTGCGATGCCTGATCGGACACGGGGTTGCGCTATCCCCCACGGCGTTGGTCAGCGAGCTGGAGATGCTCGAGGCCCGTGGGATCCCGGCCGCCGAGCGCTTGCAGATCAGCGAAGCCTGTCCCTTGATCCTCGGCTATCACGAGGCCTTGGACCGGGCTCGGGAAGCGGCTCGGGGCAAGGCCGCGATCGGGACGACCGGTCGGGGGATCGGCCCGGCCTACGAGGATAAATCCGCTCGTCGGGCCCTGCGCACCGGCGATCTCCTCGACGCCGCGCTGCTCGATGAAAAGCTTCGCGCCCTCGACGAACACCACAATTTCGTTCTCGTGCGCCAACTCGGAGCGGATCCGATCGATGCGACGGAAATACGCGATAGCCTCGAAGCGGCGGCGGAGCGTATCCGCCCCCTCCTCGGCGATGTCCCCGCCACCTTGCACGAAGCCCTCGATGCCGGCCGGCGGATCGTGCTCGAAGGGGCCCAAGGCAGCAGTCTCGATATCGATCAGGGCACCTATCCTTTCGTCACCTCGTCGAATACCACCGCCGGCGCCGCGTCGACGGGGAGCGGGCTCGGTCCGCTCGATATTTCCTATGTTTTGGGCATCGTAAAGGCTTATGCCACCCGCGTCGGATCGGGACCCTTCCCGACCGAACTCCACGATGAAACGGGTCGTCTTTTTGCCGATCGCGGACAGGAGTTCGGTGCGACCACCGGTCGCCCGCGACGTTGCGGATGGTTGGATATGGTCGCATTGCGACGCGCCATCAGGATCAACAGCATATCGGGGCTTTGTCTGACGAAACTCGACGTTCTCGACCGATCCCCGGTGATACGCCTTTGTATCGGCTACCGCCGGGAGGACGGGGCGGTGCGGAACACTCCCCCGACCTCGGCGGAGGCTCTCGATCGTATCGAGCCGGTTTACGAGGAAATGCCGGGTTGGGAGGCGTCGACCAAAGGGATTCGCTCGCGCGCCGATTTGCCGGCAAAGGCGAGGGATTATCTTCGGCGCATCGAGGAGATGGCCGAAGTCCCCATCGATATCATTTCCACCGGTCCCGATAGAGAAGAGACCATCGTCGAGCGCCACCCTCTCGATATCTGACGCCCGACTCGTCTGGCGATCGTCTTGCGCTCGTCGATATTCTTGCTCCGAACGATCCCTTTTTATCTCCCCTTTTTTCGAAAAAGCGTATGGATGCCAAGCATCGAGAGGCGAAGCCCGGTCGGCATTCGTCGGCAATACGAGCGAGCGATGGCGTCCGGCAAAAGGGAACGAAAAAGCGCAGCGGCAAAGATATAGATAGCGACGACCGTCGGCAATAAAGAGATCGTTTCGAAAGCCGATCAAAAGCCGAGAAGCGTCGAAGACGGCTTCGAACCAAACTTGGGTTTCGGTGATCAAAGTGTCAGGAGGAAGCGGCAGTGCGGTGGGTGGTACAGCTTGACAAGGAGCACGACCACTCCCCCCTGACGTCTTGGATAGTACACGATATTCCCGCTATTCGCATTGATCGATACTAAGTGTCGTTGCCCTTATCGGCGCTCGTTCTGCGGCGCTTTTTCTCTTTTTGCGCCGAAGGGATTATTGCCGAGCCCGATAGCCTCGACGCCCCTCCTTCGGCGACAAGCGCTTCGCCTGGTGGATGCTTCGTCGGGGACGGGAAATTATCGATCGATCCATAGGCTTGTTCCCCTCGATCGCCGATCGATCGAAGCCCGGCGCTCGTCGTTCGCGCTTCGAATCGATAAAAATCATCGTCGAGTCCTGATTTTCTGCGAACGATTTTTTCCGAGCGGTTATTTATAGTCGGCACCGGGTGATGCTCGATATGCAAAATCGCATCGAGCATCGAATGACAAGGAGCACGAGATGGCATTCAAGACCGGAAACCGGTCTTGCCTGAGCGTTATGCTCGGCGGCAGGATTGTCGTTTATCCGAAGGCTTGTCTCGCCGGTGAATATGCAAGGGCATATCGCATCGGCGGATCGCTTGCGAGCGAAGACGTTTTATATGCCCCTTCGCCGATCGGCCTTCCCCCTCCATTATCGTTTTTTCTTTTCCTCGCTCGCTCGATAGCGATCCGGCGAGCATCGAAGCCCGCCGAAGATCCTCGTCGATCCCTCGTCGGATCGAGGATGGATACCACGGCGGCCCGCTTGCGATCAGGGCAAGCGCCTTCGCCGATCGACCTTCGGAATCTTTTTTCGACTCGATCTTCATCTCGATCTCTATCTCGATCTCCATCTTTATCTTCGGAGGAGAAAGAGGATATTCTCGATTCGTCGGGAATGCCGGGACCGGCTCGTCGCCGAGGAAAAGGGGCGAGTCTTTTATCTTTTATGCAAATAACAAAAGCCTCGTTTTTTTTAGCGAGATCTCTCGATCGACAGGATCTTTTTCGAAAGGATTCCTCGGCCGAGAAAAACTCGCCTCGACGAGACGAGTGATATCGTCATGTCGATCTGTATACCTCTTATATATCGGCGGTTGTCGGAATTTCGCAAGGGAGCGAAACACGGGTGGTATCGCTTGGCGACAAGGAGCGTGATCCGCCTCCTTCGGTAGCGATCATGTTTTTGCATGATCTTCGATGAGGAGAATGTCGATGTCGTCGAAAAAGTGTTTTTTGGGTGTCCTTTCGTTGTCGATAGCGGGTTGTGCGATGCAACCCCTATCGGAATATCGCCCGGTCGTGGATACGAAAAGGACGGATATGAGCGAATTCGAATCGAATTTGGCCGATTGTCGCGCGATCGCAATCGATCTTCAAAAAGAATACGAAGAGCGGCAAGCGAACGAATTCATGGCGAATTTGATCACCGGTGCGATAGTGGGAGGAATCGTCGGTTCGATCGCCGGCGACAGCGGTCACCATCAAGGACGATATACCCGAGCCGGAGCCTTTACCGGAGCCCTCGCATCGGCATCGGATAATGCCTATAGCGAGGATATCGTCCGTTTCGGTCCCCGGCGAGTCGTCGATCGATGCATGAGCGATCGGGGATACCGCATTTTGAACGATCTCGGAAGAGGATAGTTTTCGTCCTCCGGCCGAAGCGATCGATCCGACATCTAAATCGGCCTCTCGATAGATCGATTCTATCGAGAGGACACGCTTGCCAAAGCCAGGGCCGATCCGAGATCGCTCGAAAAGGCCTAAGAGCATGACGATGCGAGCGCGGTGAACGCTCGGCGAAACGAAGGTTTCGAGCCCCGGCGGTTTTAAGTTTTTAAGTCGGCGATCGAAGATCGCTTGAGAACAAGGACGAGGATCTTGTCGTTTTCGATCTTTTCTATCGACTTTTTCTATCGTGTTCTTCGCTCGGAATCGTTTTGACCGCTCGACGGGATTTATATAATTTCTATCATTTCGTCCTGCCGACAATCCGAGGATATCCTTCGTTTCGATTCGAATCCTGTGGCTTTAGGCGGCGGTGGCTCGAATCGAAATCCGCTTCCTTCGGCGAGTTTTTTTCGATCCCGATATCGTGTCGTCGTGATCCGATCTTCCGATATCGTCGTGCCCTTTCGTTCACTTCGAATTCGCATTCGACGCATTCGAATCCGAATCCGATTCCGATGCTCCTTCGTCGTCGTCGCCATCGATGCTATCGATACCCAAGGCCTCTCGCATCGGCGCCAAAAACCGGTGGTAATGGCGGGCTCGCCCCGAGGAACGGGAGTAGATCGGTTGTCGCACCTGCCAAACGCTGGCGGTGCGTACGTTGCGGTTCACCTCGTGCGGACGCAGGCAGGCATCGTGCCAAGGCAGATCGATATGGTCGAGCATCGCTTTGATCCGGGGCTCGGGATCCTCGACGAGATCCTCGTAGTCCACGGGCAGGATTCGCTCCCCGATCATCGATTGCCAATGCTCCATCAGCGAATGCATCCCCCGGATATAGCGCCCGATGGCGCCCAAGTCGTAGGAATATTCATGACCCACCCAGAAATCGGTGAAATAGACGGAGACGGCGATATCCAAGGGATTGCGTCGGCAATAGATGATCTTCGCGCTCGGCAGGATCGCCGCGATCAGGCCGAGATGGAGGTGGTTGCCGGGGAGTTTGTCGGTGATCCGCTTGGCGTCGGATGAGCGAGTCCGCAGGAAATCGAGATATTTTCTTCCCATCGTCGCGCATTTTTCCGCATCGAGATCTTCGAATCGCTCCGGATAATCGAGCCCTTTCTCGGTTTCGTCGTCGGGATACTCCCACGCCAGCCGATCGATCTCGCGCAATTCGCCGGCACCGTATACTTCGGGATGGGCCGCGAGCAGCTGTTCCACCAACGAGGTGCCGGAGCGGGGCATCCCGACGATGAAAACGCAGGTCGGATCCTCAAGGCGAAGCGGCGGCGGCCGGGCGGATAGGCCATGGAGCCACGAGGGGCCGAAACTTTCGCGAATCCGTCTCATCAATTCCAAAGACGATTCGACCCCGGAACGGGCGGCTTCGGCCCGACTTCGATTGGCTTGTTCGAAATGCGAGAAGGCTTCTTCCCATTCCCCTCGATCATCGTGTATTTTGCCCAAGGCGAGATGAAGATCGCGCTTCTTCGTCGGATCCCCGAGCCCCAGCTCGGTGGCCTTTTTGACCCGCGCGATATCCTCGTCGTCATCGCGCTCATCGCCGAATCTTCGGGCTTTGGTGAGCAAAAGCGCGGCTTTGGCAAAACCCGGATCGAGGGAAAGGGCTCGACGGTAGCACGCATGGGCGCTATCGAACTCCCCGATCGTGCTGCGCAAAGAGCCGAGATTGGTCCAATAATCCGCAGAATCGGGGGCGATCTCGACCGCTTTCTCGGCATGAGACAGCGCGTCGCTCGTATCCTCCGACTCGATCATCACCGCGGATAGTTTGGCGTGGATTTCCGGATCGTCGGGGGCCAGAACCAAGGCTTTTTCCAAGCATTCGCGCGCCTGCGGCAAATGACCGATGAATACGAGGGCCTGACCCAAATTCATCCACGCGGAAATATAGTCGGCATCGAGGGCCAGCGCTCGGCGATAACATTCGATGGCCCCGGCATAGTCGGCGCGCTCTTGCAGGAGATTGCCGAGGCTGTTGTGGGCAATGGGGATGCCTCGGTGGCGGGCGAGAAGGCGACGGTAGCGTTCGATGGCCAGGGATTGGCGGCCGCTTTCGCGCGCCAAAGCGGCGAGAAGGTGCAAGGCATCCGGCTGATCCGGCAATGCATCGAGGACGCGACGGGCGTATTTTTCCGCCTCTCGCCCTTTCCCCTTGCCGTGGTTTTCGAAGGCGGCGTGCAGCCATTTCGCCAGGCGTTTTTGTGTATCGGGCTTGTTCATGCCTTGACCTTGACGGCTTTTCGGTGCGTGGATCGTTCGCTCGTAGACGAAAAAGGGGCGCGGATCGAAAGCGCACGCTGCGAGTATTCGATCGTCGAAGCGACGGCGATGGGGATCGAAACTCCGATATCGAGCGCTTTTCGACAATGATATCGGATGCGGGCGACGCCGCACCGTCTCGCTGAAAGCCCTGGCCAAGGAAAAGGAAGCCTTCGGTTTGCGCAAGATCACGCGGTCGGCGGATCCCATGACCGTCTGGTGACCGCCCGCTATTTTGCCAAGGAGTGCAAAAGCGATGAATATTCATATCGATTCTCGGCGGGAAGAGCTGCTTGCAGGCCTCGAGGAGATGGCTTGCGAGCGCGCCCCGGGCGAGGCCGCGGAACTCGTTCGGGGCTTCGTCGATCGCTACTACGCCGATATTTCCTTCGACGATCTGCGCGATCGCGAACCGGCGGATCTCTACGGGGCGGCGGCGTCGCATTTCGATTTTTGCTATCGACGCCAGTCGGAGGAGGTCCATCTTCGGGTCTATAACCCCCAACTCGAGCGGCACGGTTGGCAATCCACCCATAGCGTGGTCGAGATCGTTACCGACGATCGTCCCTTTCTCGTCGATTCCGTCCGCATGATATTGAATGCCCATGGATTGACCTGCCATTTCATGGTCAACCATGTCATGCGTTTTCGGCGCGGCGCGGACGGGGATATCGAGGAAATCTTAGACGATATTCCCGGCGGGGATGCGCGAGAAGGGGGCCCGGCTTCGTCGCCGGATATACCGGGAACGATCGCGGAGTCGATGTTGTTGATCGAGGTGGATCGGCAGACGGAGCAGGAGGCCCTCGATGCGCTGACGGAATCGATCCGCCGGGTTTTGAACGATGTGCGGATCGCGGTCGACGATCGCGACGCGATGCAAAGCCGTTTGCGGGAGGCGGCTTGCGAGGCGGTGGACAAGCGCTCGCAAGGCTCGCAAAGCGAGACGATCCCCGACGCCGGCGACGAAGCCGGATCGCTGTCGTCCTCGGCATCCGCACCCTTGGCATCCGACGGCATCGACGCGCGCGAGGAAAGGGCTTTTCTCGAATGGCTCGATGCCGGCAATTTCGTTTTTCTAGGCTATGTCAACTGTCGGATCGAGGGCTTGGAGGACGATATCCGCTGCCTTCCGGAATCCGGCAGCGGTCTCGGTCTTTTGCGAGACGGCTACCCGCGTTCGGGGGATATTTGGTCGGGATTGCCGCCGCTGCTCTTGCCGGGCCTTTCGCCTTCGAAGAGCCTCGTGCCCGACGCCCCCGGCGACGGGGATCGAGACTCGGCGGCCGACGATCCCGGTACCTTTTCCCGGATCGCTTTGACGCGGGCGAGCGCCCGCTCCACCGTCCACCGACCGGGCTATCTCGATTATGTCGGCATTCGACAATTCGACGCCGAGGGAAAGTTATGCGGCGAACATCGTTTCGTCGGTCTTTATGCCTCCTCGGCTTATTTGCGCGCCCCCGAGGACATTCCTTTGTTGCGCCGCAAAATCGCACAAACCCGGCGTCTTGCCGGCTTTCCCGCAACCGGCTATGCGATGAGGGCCTTGCGCCATATCGTCCATACCCTGCCTCGCCCCTTGCTCTTCCATCTACGGGTTCCCGCGCTGCTCGATACCGCCATCGGCATCCTGCGTTTGCAGGAGCGTCGGAGGATCCGTCTTTTCGTGCATCCCGACCCCTTCGGCGAGTTCTTCTCCTGCCTCGTTTATGTGCCGAGAGAGCGTTATAACACCGCGGTTCGCGTCGCGATCCAAAGCATTCTCGAGGAGGCTTTCAAGGCGGTGGATATCCAATTCGGTATCCAGCTCAGCGAATCGGTTTTGGCCCAGGTGCATTTTCTCATTCGGGTCGATCCGGCGCATCCGCCTCATTACGAAGTCGCCGAGCTCGAGCGCCGGCTGCGCAAGGTCAGCCGAACTTGGAGCGACGATCTCTACGACGCTTTGCTCGATCGCTTCGGCGAAGAACGAGCCGCGCATCTTTTTCGGCGTTATGGCGAGGCCTTCCGCCCCGGCTATAAAGAGAGCTATTCGGCCCGGATCGCGGTGCTCGATATCGAGAAAATGGAGCGTATCCAAGAAAGCGGCGATATCGAGATGAGCCTTTACCGTCCCTTGCATGCGCGCGAAGGACGGCTTCGTTTCAAACTTTTTCTATGCGGGAAACCGGTCTTGCTCTCTTATGTATTGCCGATGTTGGAAAATATGGGCTTGGAAGTCGAGGAGGAGCAGCCCAATCGCATCGATCGCGCCGGGACGTCGGCGATCTGGTTGCACGATATCGGCATGCGGCATACCGAGGGGCTCGATATCGATCCGGATCGGATCAGCGATCGCTTTCGCGAAGCCTTCGCGCGCTTGTGGTCGCGGGAGATCGACAACGACGGTTTCAATCGCTTGGTGCTGAGGATCGGCATGAGCTGGCGCGAGGTCGTCGTCCTGCGGGCCTGCTGCAAATACCTGCGCCAAGCGGGGGTCGGTTTCAGCCAGGCCTATATGGAGGATACCTTAGCCGCCCATTCCCATATCGCCGGGATGCTGATCGAACTTTTTCGGCTGCGCTTCGATCCCGCCGACAGGCCAAGCGACGAGGCTCGGCGCGAGGAGATCGACGAAGTGCAATCGCGGATCGATGCCGCCCTCGACGATGTGAGCTACCTCGATCAGGATCGCATCTTAAGGGCTTATCTCGGGGCGGTGCGGGCGATGCTGCGCACGAATTATTTCCAGCGGGACGAGAAGGGCCGGCCCAAAGCCTATCTCTCGTTCAAGCTGGATCCGCATCGGATCGAAAGCCTTCCCGAGCCCCGTCCGAAGTACGAGATATTCGTCTATTCACCCGAGGTCGAAGGGGTGCATTTGCGCGGCGGATCGGTGGCCCGGGGCGGTATTCGCTGGTCGGATCGCCGCGAGGATTACCGCACCGAGGTGCTCGGTTTGGTCAAGGCCCAGATGGTGAAAAATGCGGTGATCGTGCCCGTGGGATCGAAAGGCGGTTTTGTCTGCAAGCGCCTGCCGACATCCGATCGCGAGGCGATCACGGCGGCGGGAATCGCCGGCTACCGCATTTTCATCCGCGGGCTGTTGGATTTGACCGATAACCTCGTCGGCGGCGAGGTGGTTCCGCCGCCGGATGCGGTGCGTTATGACCCGGACGATCCCTATCTCGTGGTCGCGGCGGACAAAGGGACCGCAACCTTTTCCGATATCGCCAACTCGCTGGCGCAGGAATACGGATTTTGGCTCGGCGACGCCTTCGCCTCCGGGGGATCTCAAGGATACGACCATAAAGGCATGGCGATTACCGCCCGCGGGGCTTGGGAATCGGTCAAACGCCATTTTCGCGAGTTGGGGGTCGATATCCAAAACAGCGATTTCACGGTGGTCGGCATCGGGGATATGAGCGGGGATGTTTTCGGCAACGGGATGCTTCTCTCGCGTCATATTCGATTGCAAGCGGCTTTCAATCACCAACATATCTTTCTCGATCCGCAGCCCGACCCCCAAAAATCTTTTCAAGAGCGGGAGCGATTGTTCTCGAAGGCGCGCTCCACCTGGGACGATTACGACCGCTCGCTGATATCGCCCGGAGGCGGTATCTGGCCTCGCAGCGCCAAGTCGATAGCGATATCCCCGGAGGTGCAAGCGATACTGGAGATCGAAGCCGATTTCTTGACCCCCAACGCGCTGATTCGGGCGATCGTCGTAGCCCCGGTGGATCTTCTATGGAACGGGGGGATCGGAACCTACGTCAAATCGACCCTCGAATCCGATGCCGAGGTCGGAGATCGGGTCAACGATGCGGTGCGGATCAACGGCGGCGATCTGCGCTGTCGGGTGGTCGGCGAAGGGGGGAATTTAGGCTTCACCCAGCGCGGTCGTATCGAATACGCCGCCGCCGGCGGGCGGATCAATACCGATGCCATCGACAACTCCGGCGGGGTCGATTGCTCGGATCACGAGGTCAATATCAAGATCCTGCTGAACGATGTGGTCGCGAGCGGGGATATGACTTCCAAGCAGCGCAACCGACTGCTCGAGGAAATGGGTGACGAAGTCGCCTCGAGCGTGCTCCGCAACAACTACCTCCAGACCCAAGCGTTGGGAACCGCGCGGAGTTTGTCGGCCTCGTTGTTGGAGGTCCACTCGCGCCTGATCCGAGGCCTCGAGCGGGACGGGGTCTTGGACCCCGCGATCGAGTATTTGCCCTCGGGGGAGGAGATCGCGGAGCGTCTTGCGGCGGGAAAGGGTTTGCACAACCCCGACCTGTCGGTGTTGATGGCTTATGTCAAGATCGACCTCTTCGAGCGACTCCTCGCCTCCCCGCTGGCGAAAGAGCCCTTCGCCTCGAAGGAGCTGCAAGGCTATTTTCCTTCGCCTTTGCGGGAACGTTTCTCGGATCGGATGAGCGCCCACCCCCTCGCGCAAGAGATCGTCAGCACCTTGGTCGCCAACGAGATGGTCAATCGTTGCGGCATCACGTTCGCTTTCCGCCTCGGCGAGGGGACGGGAGCGGACGAGGCGGATATCGCTCGCGCTTATCTGGTGGCGCGCGATGTCTACGAAATGGATCGGATCTGGAGCTCCATCGAATCGTTGGATAATCGGGTGCCGGCCGCGGCCCAGACCATGATGCTGCAAGAGACCCGCAAGTTGGCGGAGAGGGCGGCCCGTTGGTTATTGCGCAACCGTCCGCGGCCTTTGGACGTGGAGCGAGACGGCATTCGCTTTGCCGGCGGCGTCAAAGCCCTGCGCGGGCTTTTGCCCGATCTTTTGGCGGTGGAAAATCGCCGGGTGATCGATGAAAATACCCGTCGGTTGGTGCAGCAAGGGGTGCCTCGAGAGATCGCCGTCGAAGTCGCCGGTTGCAATGACTTGCTCTTTGCCCTCGATGCGGCGGAGATCGCCCACAGTGCCGATATCCCCTTCGAGGAATCGGCGACGGTTTATTTCACTATCGGCGAAGCGTTGGATTTTTACTGGATACGGGAACGAATCGGGCTTCTTTCTCGTGAGAATCGCTGGGAGGCGCTTTCGCGAGCGGCATTGCGGGACGATCTCCACGTGCAGTTGAGCGAGTTGGCTCTCGATGCTTTGCGCATGGACGCCGGCAGTTCGACCCCGGCGGAGCGAGTCGAGGCTTGGCTTTTGCAAAACCGTATCCATCTCGCTCGCTGTCGGGAAATTCTCTCCGATATCAAGAGTGCGGAGCGCACGGATTTCACGATGATATCGGTGGCGATAGGCGAGATTCGCACTCTCCGCCAATCCCTGTGATATAGCATAATTCCCCTTCGGGTCATCGATGGAAGGGTGCGTTCGACGAACGACATGCGCCTTTGCATTCGTCGCTTTGATTTTCACGCCCGGCGTGCGTTTCTTATGCAAACCATCGGTGAATCGAATTCATCGGTTGTCGAGTGATCGTGTCGTATTTCGGAGAGCGAGATGCAAAGCAGGAAAGTCAACGAGGATCGGCCAGATAGCAAAGAGCCCGAAGTGCGAACCGGAGCGACGAAAACAGGCTCGATAGCAAGCGAAACATCATTCCCTTTTCGGATCGCGAGGGCCGCGGCCTGCGGGATCCTGATCGGACTTGTCGGGTGCACCACGACGGTCGATGTCGATGATCTGCTTCCGGAGCGGGAGCCCTCCTATAAATCCAGCACCAGTCTTCCGCCGCTCGAAGTGCCGCCGGATCTTGCGCGGACCGCGGTCAACGATCCTCTCGCTTTGCCGCAAAACCAAGCGATCGATGCGCAATCCGCAGGCCGAGATACGCCCTTCGCGTCGGCGGTTCTCCCCGATGTCGATCGCATTTCCCTCGAGCGCGACGGCAACCGGCGATGGTTGGTGGTCGAGGGCGAGCCCGAGGCTCTTTGGCCTCTCCTGCGTGATTTTTGGCAGCGCCGCGGGTTCGCGCTGGCGCGGGAGGAATCCCTTGCGGGGGTGATGGAGACCGAATGGCTCGAAAGGAGCGGCGATGCCTCTCAAGGGCTCTTCCAATCCTTGCTCGGCAATCTGTCGAGGGCTTTTTACGGGACGGGGATAAGGGATCGATACCGTACCCGCTTCGAGCGCGGTGCGAAGGCGGGAACGACGGAAATTTACGTTACGCACCGAGGAGCGGAGCGGATTTTCTACGACGGCGATGCCTCGGGGCAGCAACGTCGCGAGGGTGTCGGGGAGATGGTCTGGAAGCCGATTGCCGCCGATCCGGGGCTCGAAGCCGAAATGCTGACCCGGATCATGGTCTTCTTGGGGTTGAACGAGAGCGAGGCGGGGGCATTGATCGACGGTGCGGGGACCGAGGGTGCGGGGGCGGTGCCGGCGCTTGGCGCTCGCCTCGAGAGCGACGAGCGCCACCCCCTCTTTTTGGTATGGGACGAGGATCTTCCGAGCGCTTGGCAGCGACTCGGCTTGGCCTTGGATCGAGCCGGTTTCGTCATCGACGATCGCGATCGGGGGCAAGGCCTTTATCGGGTGCGCGACGATGCCGATGCATCCGGGGCTTCCTCCGCCTCTTGGCTATCGGGTCTTAAATTCTGGGAGCGATCGGAGCGCCGGCCCAAATCCTACCGCCTGCTTCTTGTCGAGTCCGGCGTCGAAGAAGGGGCGTCGAAGCGCACGCGCCTGATCGTGCAAGACGAACCGGGGACGGTGGATGCCGGTCCCGATGCAATGAGAATCCTTTCTCGCGTGCAAGAATTTCTCGACTGATCGCTCGCCTCTCGAGCAAGGCTTGGGCGCATCTAGCTCGATTCGGCGCGCAAGGGCGGGATCTCGCGTTTTTCCTTTCGGGTAGTTTCGAATACCGACACGAATACCGACACGCAAGGCTCGATCGCGGATTGCGAGCGGCTTTTATTTGCGAGAGACATGCCGCAGCAAGCGCTTGCGCTTTTTTATCTGCCGCGGCGTCAGCGGGTTGCGTCGTCCTTCGAAGGGGTTGTCCCCGCTGCGCAGTTCGAGCCGGATCGGGGCGCCGACGAGATCGAAGGCGGCGCGAAAGCGTCCGATGAGATAGCGCCGGTAATGCTCGGGGAGGGATTCGCTGCGGTTGCCGTGGACGACGATCACCGGCGGATTGTTTCCTCCTTGGTGGGCGTAGCGCAGACGAATCCGCCGCCCTTGTACCAGCGGCGGCGGGGTTCGAGCCAATGCCCGCTCCAAAATGCGAGTCAATTTGTTCGAGGAAAGACGGGCGAAGGCCGACGAGCGGCATTCGTCGATCCGGCGCATCAGCTCGCCCAAACCCGCACCGTGCCGGGCGGAGATCGGACAAAGGGGACAAAAAGAGGCGAATTCCAGCCGCCGCTCGGCATCGGCCTTGAACGCATTTCTCTCGCGGCGCGAAAGACGATCCCATTTATTGAGGGCGATCACCGTCCCCCGACCGCTCTTGATCGCCAATCCCAACAACGAGAGATCTTGTTCGCTCAGCCCCTCGCGGGCATCGAGCATCAACACCGCGACCTCGGAGTCGGCGATCGCTTCGAGCGACTTGACCACGCTGAATTTCTCGATCGCTTCGGATATTCGCGCTCGCCGACGAATTCCCGCGGTGTCGATCAATACATAATGCCGTCCTTGATAGTCGAAGTCGACCTCGATGCTGTCGCGGGTGGTTCCCGGCGCATCGTGGGCCAGCACCCGCGCTTGTCCGCAAAGACGGTTGGCGAGGGTCGATTTGCCGGTATTGGGCTTTCCGATCAAACAAACGCGAGTCGCATCGCTTGCGGGCAAGTCTCGAGCGAGTTCCTCTTCGCTTTCGCGGGGGAAGATCTCTTCGATCCGCTCGAAGAGCCGCGTCATCCCTCGACGATGGACCGCGGCCATCGGAATCGGATCGCCGATGCCCAAAAGGTGAAATTCGGAAAGGGCGGCGAGTTCGTCCGAGCCGTCGATTTTGTTGACGGCGGCGATGATCGGCTTGCCGCAGCGTCGCATCCGATCGGTGATTTCCCGATCCAAACCGACCGCACCCTCGCGAGCATCGAAAACCAGCAAGAGGGCGTCCGCCTCTTCGATGGCGCTTTGGGTCTGCTCCGAAATCATTTGCGAGATCGCCGCGGAGTCGGCGGTGGCGCTCGCTTTACCGGTCAACCCGCCGGTATCGACGATGATGAAATCGCGCTCGCCGATGCGTATCTTTCCATAACGCCGATCTCGGGTGAGGCCGGGAAAATCCGCCACCAGCGCGTCCCGGCTGCGGGTCATGGCATTGAAGAGGGTGGATTTACCGACATTCGGCCGCCCGATCAGGGCCAGGGTCAAGGGCACGATTCAATCCTCTAACGGCTATCGCTGATATCGTCGCGGCCGAAGAGTTCTCGAAGCCGGGGTGTTGTTTTCGATCAGGGGTTCGGGCTCTCGATGGTCAATGCGGTCAGGGTGCCTCGATCATCGAGTA
This sequence comes from Gammaproteobacteria bacterium, assembly GCA_965220535.1. Lineage (GTDB taxonomy): Bacteria > Pseudomonadota > Gammaproteobacteria > HK1 > HK1 > HK1. The sequence goes on from OZ244833.1 coordinate 3,223,718, forward strand.
CGAAAACCGCATCGTCCGTGACCAGCGGGACAGCGCTGACCCTTGCTCTTCTCCAGGAGGCGCGGCTGCGGGCGGCGAAATTCCCGTTCTTGGCGTCGATCCAATGGATATAGCCTGCGAGATCGGCCACGACCAGATATTCCCCCGACAAGGAAACGAATTCGACCGGTCGGGTCAGGCGTCGGTGCGCCAAGCCTTCTTGTCGCCAGATCGCCTCCCCGGAATCGATATCCAGGGCCCATAGATGGTCGTTTTCGTCCGCGACATAGAGCTGCGAGCCGGGAGTCGCTCCGGTATGGGAGGAAAGTTCTCTTTCCCATCCGATTCGGCCGTCTTGGAGGCCGACGGCGGCGATGCGCTCTTGGAAGACCGTGGAGTAGACCCGATCGTCGGAGATCGAAGGACCGGCATCGATATCCACCAAGCGATCGAGTTCGGAGCGACCCGAGGGCGTGCCCAAGCGCACCTCCCATAGCACTTCGCCCGAGGCGAGCCCGATGGCGGCGAGCAGCCCGCTGTCGAAACCTGCAATCACCCGATCTCCGGCCACCACCGGATTGCCGGTCCCGCGCAGGGAGAGGGCGGGAACGGTGCTGTCGTGGATCCAGATCCGACCCCCGTCGTCGCCGTCCAAAGCGAAGAGGCGTCCGTCGACGGTGCGCACGATCACGACGGTGTCTCCTTGGGCCTCTCCCTCTTGGGCCTCCCCCCCTTGATCATCCCCCTCGCCATCGGCGTTCGAATCGTCGCTTTTCGCCGAGGGGAGGCGGCCGATCGCCGGGGTGGAGAGGATCTCGCTCGATACCCTCGCCTCCCATAGCCGACTCCCGTCGGCGAGGGAAAAGGCGATGACCTGTCCTTCGCGGCTGCCGACCACCCCGCGTCCGAAGCCCGCCCCCGGACCGCCGGAGATCTCGATGCCGGTATCGATCTCCCAAATTCGTTTGCCCTCGGCCAAGGAATAGGCGCTGACATCCCCGTCATGGCCGGCGACGACGATGCGGTCTTCGCTGCGCGTCGGCGGCAGCTTGATATGCTCGTCGCCGGTACCGGAGGATACGCGCTTGCTCCAGATCTCGCGAAGGTCGATCGAGGCTTCGAAGTTCGTCAGATCCGCGGGCGGGAGGGCGTTGTCCTGTTCGAAGAGATTGCTGCAGCCGGCAACGAGGAGCCCGGCGACCCCGGCGGCCAGCGCGCTCGCCGAAAAGCGGCGCCGCCGCTCCCTGCCGATGGCGGCGCGGCGGCCCTGTCGAATCGCATGCGAAGTCTCTTTTCGGAGGCGATCGGGGGATGGAGGATGTCGTCGATCGGCGAGCATGATTCGAATCCTGCGCTATTGACAAAAAAGATCATCCGTCCACGGACGAAGACGGGTCGTCGTCTGTCGGGGCGTCCTCGCCCGCCGTGCGAGAATCGTCGGCGCCCGAAGAGGAGTCGCCCGAAGAGGAGTCGCCCGAGGAAGAGTCGCCCGAAGAAGAATCGCCCGAGGAAGAATCGCCCGAGGAAGAGTCGCCCGAAGAGGAGTCGTCCGAGGAAGAGTCGTCCGAAGAGGAGTCGTCCGAGGAGGAGTCGCCCGAAGAGGAGTCGCCCGAAGAGGAGTCGCCCGAGGAAGAGTCGCCCGAAGAAGAATCGCCCGAAGAGGAGTCGCCCGAAGAGGAGTCGTCCGAGGAAGAGTCGCCCGAAGAGGAGTCGCCCGAGGAAGAGTCGTCCGAAGAAGAGTCGCCCGCAGAGGAGTCGCCCGAAGAAGAGTCGTCCGAAGAGGGGTCGCCCGAGGAAGAGTCGTCCGAAGAGGAGTCGTCCGAGGAAGAGTCGTCCGAAGAAGAGTCGTCCGAGGAAGAGTCGTCCGAAGAGGAGTCGCCCGAAGAAGAGTCGCCCGAAGAGGAGTCGTCCATCGACAGCGCTTCGGAGATGCGGCCGAGATCGTCGATCTTGGCGTTCAGACGCCTAGATACATCCGCGGCGAGGGCCTCGTCTTCGTCCAAGTCTTCGTCGAGCAAGGATCGATAGCTTGCGCGAGCGGCATCGTGGTCTCCGCTCAGTCTTTGCGCATCCCCTCGCAGCTCGATGACGATGCTTCGAAAATGCTCGGAGCCGATGGTATCGAGGGTCGCCAACGCCGCGGGAAAATCATCGGCATCGATCTGCAGGCGGGCCATCTGAATCCGGGCGATGGTATCGACCTCCGGCAAAACCGTGCGATCGATCGCCCTTTGCAGATGCGTTCGCGCTTGTTCGATATCGTCGTCGCGGGCCGCGGCCTTGGCCGCCAGCAGCGAGGCCAGGGAGGTATAAGGAGAGCTCGGATATTCATCGAAGAAGGTTTCGGCGCGAGCGAGCACCTTGTCGTTTTCACCCTCGGCGATATCCTCGATCATCTCCTGGTATTCGACGGAGGCGCGTTCGGCCCGGTCGTTTCGGTACGACTGCCACGCACTCCAGCCGCCGACCGAAACCAAGCCGACCACGACGCCCGCCGCGATGCCCTTGCCGTATTCGGACCACCACTTTTTCAGTGATTCGATCTGTTCTTCTTCGCCTGCCATTCGTATTCCTCGCTCGTCCGTTTCGCCCCGTCGAAGGGGCGTTTATCGAAGGGATCGATTCATTCCCTCGGCGACAGGATCGTCGGCTCGGGAGCGGGGCGCCCTCGCACCGCATCCGCGGCGGCGATCAAAGCGGCTATCCCCTCCAATGATATCGATGATTGCGGAGTCTCCTCCCGCAGATCTCGAACCGCCAGCACTTCGTTGTTCACTTCCTCTTCTCCGAGGAGGAAGGCGAAGCGAGCCCCGCTTCGATTCGCGCGTTTGAGTTTGGCCTTGAGGCTCGATCTCTCGGCGTCGACGATCAAACGCAAATCCGGGATTGCATCGCGCAGCCGCTCGGCGACGGCGTGAGCCCTTCGTTCCCCGGCGCTCCCGACCGCCGCGAGATAGCCATGAGGGAAGAGCCTTGGCCCTTCGACTTGCCGGAGATCCAAAAGGGCGACCAAGCGCTCCATACCGATGGCGAAACCGATCGCCGGGCTTGCCGCCCCCCCGATTTCGGCGATCAGATCGTCGTAGCGCCCGCCGCCGCAAACCGCGCCTTGGGCTCCGAGGGCAGCGGTCGTCCACTCGAAAACCGTCCCCGTGTAATAATCGAGGCCGCGCACGAGGCGATGGTTGATGCGGTATTCCACCTGCGCCTCGTCGAGCATCGCCCGCAGGCGATCGAAACGGTCGCGAGCGCAAGGATCGAGACGATCGACGATACGCGGAGCGGCCTCGATCAAAGGCTGCATCGAGGGGTTTTTCGAATCGAGGATACGCAGCGGATTGCTCTTCAAGCGGCGTCGGCAATCATCGTCGAGATCGGCGATATGGGCCGAAAAATACTCGACCAATTCCTCGCGGTAGCCCTTTTGGATGCTCCGATCCCCCAAGGAGTTGATTTCCAAAACGAGATCGTGGATGCCGAGATTTTTCCATAATCGCCGGCTCATGACGATCAATTCCGCTTCGGCACCAGGATCGGCGATGCCGAGGATTTCCACATCCACCTGATGAAACTGTCGGTAGCGCCCTTTTTGCGGCCGCTCGTGCCGGAACATCGGCCCCATCGCCCACACCCTTTGGCCGGGGGTGCGCAACAGCCCGCTTTGGATCGCCGCCCGGGCAATGCCGGCGGTGCATTCGGGGCGCAGACTCAGACTCTCGCCGTTGCGATCGTCGAAGCTATACATCTCTTTTTCGACGATATCGGTGACTTCCCCGATCGACCGCCGAAAGAGTTCGGTGCGCTCGACGACCGGCGGGCGAATCTCCTCGTAGCCGAAGGCCGCAAGCAGCCGCCGCACCTCCCGCTCGATAAACTGCCAGGTGCCCACGGCACTCGGCAGGATATCGTTCATCCCGCGGACCGCCTTGATGGAATTCATATTCGACCTTCGGCTTGTAAAGAAAGGGCGCTTCGAAAGCGGGTGCCAAAAACGAAGCCGAAAACGAAGCCGAACCGGACTTCGCATGGCGCGCTTCGGCAAGATCCTTGCGTTTTTGGCCTCGCGTTTCTGGCAAGGGGATCGTTTAAGACGAGGGTCGCATTTTCCAATATCGCTTTTTCGTCGGGGTCGATGGGCGAATTATCGCATCGGGCGAATGATCGGTCGACGGGGATCCATCACTCCAAACGAAATCTGGCGATGCCGTTGAGGGTGTGGGGGCCGTAATCGAAAGGCACCCCGTTATATTCCACCTCCACATCCCGGGCGTTGCCGAGCAGGACATTGAAGGGCGAGGCTCCGACGAGAGAGATTTCACGCTCGGCTTCGGCGAGTTCGAACATGAGGCGCTCGCCGTTTCGGTCGTAGACCTCGATCCATGCTTCATGGCGAAGACGGATGACGAGTCGAGACAAGCCCTCCGCAGGCGGGTCGACGGGCGAGGATTGCGCCGCCGATGCGCTTGGCGACGTCGATGCCCTAGGCGCATCGACGGGATCATCGGCAGCGCCGTTCGTACCCGCGCTCCCCGCGCTCATAATCGCTTCCGCTTCGCCTTGGCCGCCGTTCGCCGCGCTTTCGTTCTCGTTCGTCGTCGATGGCGGCTCGGATAGATCGGATATCTCGCGGCCCGAGGTCGAAAGAGGGTCCTGCGGCTCTTGCCGGAGATCGTTTGCCGCCAAGCTCGCTTCGGCATCGGGCGCTTGCGGCGCGGCGAGAGGCTCGATATCGCCGATCAAGGGATCGGCTTCGTCTTCGATGTCTTGCTCGACTCCCGGAGGCCGGGATCCCGTAGAGGAGGGCGCAGAGAAATCATCCGGTATCTGCACTTGGCCGGTCGTTTGCGTATCCGTCGTCTCGGCCGAATCCGTATCGGTCAGCCGGAAACTGAAGCCATCGGGGGTTTGGGATTGCCACCACAGCATGAAAAGCACGATCAGTCCCGCCACCCCCACATGCGTCAAAGTGCGAAAAAGGGTTTCCGATGGCTGGATGGATTGCGAGAGCGGGGTGCTGGTTTCCAGCCGGGGCGGAGGAAAGGAGCGGCGTTCGTAGGCCTCGAGCAAAGGGTCGGGTGAAATATCGAGCTGCCGGGCATAAGTCCGCAGGTAGCCGCGCACGAAAATCGGAGCCGGGAGGTTTTCGAAATCATCGTTTTCCAACGCTTCCAAGATGCCCGGCCGCAAGGGCAGGTTATCGGCGATTTCCTGGATGCTGCGGCCGGCGCTTTCCCGTGCCCGGCGAAGATGCGCTCCGATCTCCAAGTGATCGCCAAGGCCTTCTTTTGGAATCGTGCTGTCCATGATCGATGCGCTGGGCGAGAAGGAGAATGGGCGAAAGGAGAACGGGCGAGGGGAGAAACGCTCAACCCGAAGGGCTATCGCGATGCGATACCGAGTCCCCGGCTACGAGCGGGGGCCGGGGTATCGGGTTCGGGGGCGAGGGGATCGTCGACGAGGCGATCGTCGACGACGGCCGCCCGCGCCGCGCCGCGCTGCGTCGCCCGCGGGCGATCACCCTTCCTGCCAGTTGCCCGCAGGCGGCGTCGATATCATCGCCCCGGGTTTTGCGGGTGACCGTCATCAATCCCGCCGCCATCAGTCGATCGCGGAAGCGTTCGATCGTCTCCGGCGCGGAACGCCGGTAGTCGGTGCCGGGAAAGGGATTGAAGGGGATCAGGTTGACCTTGGCCGGAAGATCGATCAGTCGTTCGACGAGGCGCCGAGCATGATCGAGGCTGTCGTTGACGCCGTCGATCATCACATATTCGAAGGTGATCTTCTGCCGGGGTAGGGCGTTCGCGAATTCCCGGCAGGCATCCAACAGGATCTCGATGGGGTATTTGCGATTGATCGGAACGAGTTCGTCGCGCAAGGGATTGTCGGGGGCGTGCAAAGAGACCGCCAGACTGACGGGGCAGCTGCGAGCGAGGCGGCGAATTCCCGGCACCACGCCGGCGGTGCTCAGCGTAACTTTTTTGCGTGCCAGTCCGAAGGCCAGATCGTCGAGCATCAGTTCGAGCGCCGGGAGCACACCGGCAAGATTCAGCAGCGGTTCGCCCATCCCCATCAGCACCACGTTGGTGATGCCCGGGCCGCCGGGATCCGCATCCTCGAGCAGTTGTTGCGCCAGCCAGATCTGGGCCACGATTTCCTCGCATCGCAAGTTGCGATTGAAGCCTTGTCTCGCGGTGGCACAGAAACTGCAGTTGAGGGCGCAGCCGACCTGGGAAGAGATGCATAGCGTGCCGCGATCCCCGTCGGGGATATGAACCGTTTCGACGCAATTCCCGCACTCGAGCTGAAAGAGCCATTTGCGGGTGCCGTCGGCGGAGACGCGATCGGAGGCGATCTTCAAAGGGCGGATCATCGCGTTTTCGGCGAGCCGGGCGCGCAAGGCCTTGCTCAAATCCGTCATCTGCGAAAAATCGCGGGCGTTGCGATGGTAAATCCACTTCAGGATTTGATCGCCGCGGTAGGGTTTTTCGCCCAAGCGCGCGAGAAAATCGCGCATCGCCGGGCGGGTCAATCCCAACAGATCGGTCCGCTCGACGCAAACGTCGTCGATGCCACCGAGACTGTCCGCAAGGCAAGGAGGGGGGGATTGCACGACGCAAGACTTCGAAGGGAGAGGCGATCTTGGAGGGAGGGAATCAACGGGTGCGGGGGCAGATATCGCCCGCCGCCGCGAAAAAGAACTCGATTTCGCTACCGGCGGTTTCGACCCCGTCGGATCCGTGCACCGCGTTTTCCGTCACCTCTTTCGCGAAATCCGCTCGGATGGTCCCGGGGGCGGCATCGGCGGGATTCGTCGCCCCCATCAGTTCGCGATTCTTGGCGATGGCTTCATCTCCCTCGAGGATTTGTACCATGCAGGGGCCGGAGGTCATGAAGCCGACGAGCTCGTCGAAAAAAGGACGCTCCCGGTGCACGGCATAAAAGGATTCGGCCCGCTCGCGAGAAAGATGCACCATGCGGGCGGCGACGATGCGCAGCCCTGCGGATTCGAAGCGACGATAGATCTCCCCGATGAGATTTTTGCCGACGGCATCGGGTTTGATGATGGAGAGCGTTCGTTCGAGGGCCATGCGAAAAGACTCCGAGTTGACAAAAGACGGTCAAAGCAGACAAGTTGCCGAGATCGACGTTTTTCCGACTCGGCGAGAGGCCGAGTCGACAAAAACCGTCAGATTCCCGGCGATGGACGGTGAGCGAAAAGGGTCGATCTTCGAAAAATCGACCCTTTTTTCGATCCGGCTTTTTTTCGATCCGACTTTCCTTCGATCCGGCTTTCTTGGGTTTTTTCGAAGCCCGATTCAAACCCCGAAACTCTCGCCGCAGCCGCAGCGATTTTTCACGTTCGGATTATCGTAGGTAAAACCCTCGTTCAGCCCGTCGTGGGCGAAGTCGATATGGGTGCCGTCGACCATCGGCAGGCTCTTGGGATCGACGATCACCCTCACTCCCATCGATTCGAATACCCGATCGTCCTCGTCGATTCGATCCTCGAGATCCACGACGTAGGCAAAACCGGAACAGCCGGTTTTCTTGACCGCAAGCCGAAGACCGGTATCGTCGCGACCCCCGATGAAGCGATGGACGCGTCGGGCGGCGGTTTCGCTCAAAGTGATTGGCATGGCATCGTCTTTTGTCGTTCGCGGGGCGCTTTGCTGGCAAGCGCGGGGATCCCGATCGCCGCGGATGGCTTTGCCGCTGCGCCATCGGGGGTCTTGCGAGCGCTTGGGTCGGCATCGTGCATCCCTCGGGATCGCTCGTTCTTCTCCTTCGATGCCCTTTCTTGCGCTCGGCACCGCTCGACCAACTGGGCAAGATCGACGCCGGAAAGGAATTCCTCGATCCGATGTCCGAGATCCGTCCACAAATCGTGGGTCAAGCAGCGTTCGTCGTTACGACAGTTCTCCTTGCCCCGACAATGGGTGCTGTCGACGCTTTCGTCGACGGCCTCGATGACATCGGCGACCGCGATCGATTCCGGCGCCGAACCCAATCGATAGCCACCGCCGGGGCCGCGGATGCTGCTCACCAATCCCCGTTTGCGCAGCCGGGCGAAAAGATGTTCGAGGAAGGAGAGCGAAATCCCTTGTCGCTGCGCGATATCACCGAGCGGAACCGATCCTTGATCGTAGTGCAATGCCAAGTCGAGCATCGCTGTCACTGCGTAGCGACTTTTTGCAGTGAGCCGCATATCGGTTGCTCCGCCAAGATGATCGCAAGCAAGGGATCGCAAGCAAATGAGCGCAAGCAAGCGATCGCAAGGGATCAAGGATAAGAGTGATCGGGGATAGGTGAAAATTTACCCAAAATAGATGCTTGGGGCAAGCCCCAATGATCGAAATCTCGATTGAAATTACGATTGAAGTCCCGATCGACACCCCGATCGACGCCCTGATCGACATTCCGACTCATCGGCGTCGATCATCGGCCCGTGGTGGGTCTCGATCGGAGATCGGCGAGCCAAGGGACAGCGTTTTTTACGGCGGTTTTTCACGATAGTTTTTCACGATGGTTTTTCACAACCAGGGGAGCGCAGTGTTCTGCGGGCAAAGCGAAATTCGCGTTGCCCAGCCAGCGCCAAGTCCCATCGGGAATGATTCAAGGATTTTTGCGAAACCCTATTATCGGCGCTCCTTCGCAAGGGCCTTTCGCCTTTCTTCGAGATTCGAAAGCGTAGATTCGATTTCGGATACCCGTGCTCGCTCCTTGGCGACGACTTCCGTCGGCGCACGATCCAAAAACGATGCATTGGCGAGTTTCCCCGTCGATTGTTTCATCGATCGGGAGAGTTTTTCGATTTGCCGATCCAGCCGCTCGATCTCGCTTTCTATATCCACCAGACCCTCCAAGGGAACGAGGATCTCCATGCGGCCGAGCAAGGCGGTGGCGGTATTCGCGCCGCTCGCCGCCGCGCTTTTGTCTTGAAAGCGGATGGATTCAAGCCGGGCGAGGTTTCGCACGCAGGATTCGCAGGCGGCCAAGCGCTCGCGCTCGATCACCCCGGCGTCGAGCAGCACCACCGGGATTCGTTTCCCGGGGGCGATATCGAGCTCTCCCCGGATATTGCGGATGGCCAATATCAGTTCCTTGATCCAGTCGACATGGGCGACCGACTCGGCATCGTCCGATGCGAGCGCCGCCTCCTCGCTCGGCGAGGGCCAGGCTTGCAGCATGAGGGTTTGGCCGCTTTTACCCGCGAGCGGGGCGATGCGTTGCCAGATCGCCTCGGTGATGAAGGGTATCAGGGGATGGGCGAGACGCAGTTGGATCTCGAGCGATCGCGCCAGAGTGTCGAGGATCGCGCGGCGTCTCGGGGCTAAGGTTTCGGGGTCGGCGAGACGGGCTTTGGCGAATTCGAGATACCAGTCGCAGAATTCGTTCCAGATGCAATCGTAGATCGCCTGCGCCGCCAAATCGAGACGATAGCGCTCGAAAGCGCGGCGCATCCGCTCCTCGGTGCGGCGCAGGATACAAAGCATCCAGCGCTCTTCGACCCCGCCGCCATCGCTGTGCGAGTCGGGCGCCGAGCGCTCGCTTTGCATCTGCACGAAGCGGGCGGCGTTCCACATCTTGTTGCAGAAATTGCGATAGCCTTGGATACGCCCGAGGTCGAAGCGGATATCCCGCCCCTGGGTCGCCAGCGAACAGAAGGTGAAGCGCAAAGCGTCCGTGCCGTAAGCGGGGATGCCCTCGGGGAACTGTCGGCGGGTGTCGGCGGTGATCCGCGGCGCCAGTTGCGGTTGCATCAAACCGAGGGTGCGTTTGGCGATCAGGTCGTCGAGCGAGATACCGTCGATCAGGTCGATGGGATCCAGGATATTGCCCTTCGATTTCGACATCTTGTTGCCGTCGCCGTCGCGCACGAGGCCGTGGATATAGATCTCGTGAAAAGGAACCTCGTCCATGAACTTCAGCCCGAACATGATCATGCGGGCGACCCAAAAGAAGATGATGTCGAATCCGGTGATCAGCACGGTGGTGGGGTAGAAGCTCGCCAAGCGCTCGGTGGATTCGGGCCAGCCCAGGGTCGAAAAAGGCCACAGCGCCGACGAATACCAAGTATCGAGCACGTCTTCGTCCTGGACCAGATCCAACGAATCGGGGAGAGAGAACCGCCGGCGCAGCTCGGCCTCGTCGCGGCCGACATAGATATTCCCCTCGGGGTCGTACCACGCCGGTATCCGGTGCCCCCACCAAATCTGGCGGCTGATGCACCAGTCGTCGATATTGCGCATCCACTCGAAATAGGTTTTATCCCAATGCTCGGGGACGAAACGGATACGACCCTCCTCGACCGCGCGGATCGCCGGGGCGGCCAAGGGGGCGGTTTTGACGAACCACTGATCGGTGAGATAGGGCTCGATCACCGCCTGCGAGCGATCCCCCCGCGGAACCGTCATGCGATGCTTTTCGCAATGGGCGATCAGCCCCCGTATTTGTAGATCTTCGACGATCCGCGTGCGTCCCTCGAAGCGATCGAGACCTCGATAGGCTTCGGGAACATTGTCGTTGAGGCGGGCCTCGGGGGTGAAGATATTGACGCTCTCCAAAGCATGGCGCTCGCCTACCTGCCAATCGTTGAAGTCATGCGCCGGGGTGATCTTGACGCAGCCGGTGCCGAAAGCGGGGTCGACCATCTCGTCGGCGATGATCGGAACGATGCGCTCCCCGATCGGCACGATCAGGTGTTGCCCCACCAGATGGCGATAGCGCTCGTCGTCCGGATGGACCGCGACCGCGACATCCCCCGGCACCGTCTCGGGACGGGTGGTGGCGACTTCGATGAAGCCCTCGCCGCTCTTCTCGCCGCTCTTTAGGGGGTAGCGGATCCGCCACAGGAATCCCTCTTCCTCTTGCGCGATCACTTCCAGATCGGAAACCGCGGTGCGCAGCACGGGATCCCAGTTGACCAAGCGTTTCCCGCGATAGACGAGACCCTCCTCGTAGAGCCTGACGAAGGTCTCGCGCACCGCCGCCGACAAGCCCTCGTCCATGGTGAAGCGCTCGTGCTCCCAATCGACCGACGCCCCCATGCGTCGCAGTTGGCGGGTGATGGTGCTTCCGGAATGCTCTTTCCAACGCCACACCCGTTCGATGAAGGCCTCGCGCCCGAGATCGCGCCGACTCGATCCTTCGGCCTCGAGTTGCCTTTCGACGACCATTTGCGTGGCGATCCCCGCGTGATCCGTCCCCGGCTGCCAAAGGCTGCGTCGCCCGCGCATGCGCTGCCAACGGGTGAAGGCGTCCATCAGGGTGTCCTGAAAGGCATGCCCCATATGCAAGGTGCCGGTGACATTGGGCGGGGGGATCATGATGCACCATGCCTCGCCGCTCCCGGCGGGAGAGAAATATCCTTTGCGCTCCCAGAACTCGTACCAGTAGCGCTCGCCTCGCTGCGGATCCCAGGTTTTTTCCATGGGCTCGGCCAAGCCGAGGTCTTCGCTCGCACCGGATTCGTTGACCGAGCTCATCGATGGATCTCCAAAATGAAGCCGCGTCGGCGGTATTCGCGGAAGCGTCGGCGCCCGGCCTCGCGAGCGCTTTCGTCGGCGGCGACGATTTCGACGACGCGCTTGGCGCATGCCGCTTCTTCCGGCACCTCCAAGGCCAAGGTGACGAGCACGTCGATATCGTCTTTCCACTGCCCCGCAGTGCCGATGAGGATCGGCGTCGAAGGGGAGGGCTCGAGTGTCGGGCCCTCGTCGGCGAGCATTTCGTGGGGAACGAAACTGTCCTCTTTGAAGGTCCACAGCCGATCGTCGATGCGCGCTGCCGCCCGGCGATCCGGGGCGAGGATCAGGATCCGATGTCCCTTTCGCCAAACCTTTTCGCTCAAGCGGCAAAGGAAGAACTCGCGCGCTTCGCTGCCGCTTTCGTTCCGGATATGGAAATCCACCTTGGTCGACACGGGTCTTGGCTTCAAAGGCCTTCGCAGCGCGATCGATCGAGCATCCCCGAAACCCTCATCCTTTTCGGGTTGCGGGGGTGCGCTTGGTGGCGGCCTTGGTGGAGGCTTTCGTGGCGGCCCTCGTGGCGACCTTGGCGGATGCGCCCCGCGCCGCGCTTTTCCCCCGCTTGGCGGCCTCGGCCTCGGCGCCGGTTTTTGTCGGTCGGGCTCGGCTCGCGCGCTCGATCAGGTATCGACAAAGCAGCCCCACCGGTCGTCCCGTCGCCCCTTTTTCGTGGCCGCTTTTCCAAGCGGTGCCCGCGATATCCAGATGGGCCCAATGCTGTCGATCGGCGAAGAGAGAGAGGAAACTCGCGGCGGTGACCGCCCCCGCCTTGCGCCCTCCGATATTGGCGACATCGGCGAAGCGGCTTTTCAGCTGCGCTACGTATTCGGGCCATAAAGGCATCTGCCACGCCCGGTCGCCGCTCTCCTCGCCCGCGAGGAGGAGGGCGTCGGCCAAGGGTTGATGGTTCGAAAAAAGACCGCTGGCATGGGCCCCGAGGGCGACGACGCAGGCTCCGGTCAAGGTGGCGACATCGATGATGATCTCAGGCTTTAGGCTCTTTGCCCAAGTGATGGTGTCGCATAGAACCAAGCGCCCCTCGGCGTCGGTGTTGAGGATCTCGACGGTGCGCCCGTCCATCGAAGTCACGATATCCCCCGGTTTCACCGCCCGCCCTCCGGGGAGGTTCTCGCAGGCCGGAACGGCGGCGACGATATTCAGCGGCAGCCCGAGACGGGCGCAAGCCTCGATCGTTCCGATGACGCTTGCGGCCCCGCACATATCGAATTTCATCTCGTCCATGGCCCCCGCGGGCTTGATGGAGATGCCACCGGAATCGAAGGTGATACCCTTGCCGATCAGCACGACCGGCGCTTGCGAGGCCTTCGCTCCCCGGTATTCGAGGACGATAAGACGCGGCGGCTCGCGGCTGCCGCGGGCGACCGCGAGAAAGGCGTTCATTTCGAGTCGCTCGATACGGGCTTCGTCGAGGATTCGGGCCTTGACCTTAGGGTGTCTTTTGGCGATGTCGCGGGCGGTCGCGGCCAGATATTCCGGGGTGCAGATATTGCCGGGGAGGTTGCCGAGATCGCGGGTCAGATTGCGGCCGGCGGCGATGGCCTGTCCGGTGGCGATGCCGCTGTCTATCTGCGAGCGTTTCGCCCCGGAAGCGACATGGATGCCGATGCGCTTGAGGCCTGATCGTTTTCGACGGGTCTTGGCCAGGGTGTGCTCGTATCGATAATCGGCGTTTTCGATCTCCTCGACCGCGGTGGCGGTGCGCGCCGCGGCATCTCTTCCCTCGACCTCGATTTCGCCCAAGGTCCAGCAGATACCGGGGACCGAAGCGTCGATGAGGGCTCGAGCGGCGGCGGCGCAGATCTTGCGGAAATCGGCGGGGCTCGGCGCTTTCGCGCCGCATCCGACGACGAGCACGCTGTCGCTGTCGCTGCCGCTCAAGGAGTGAAGATGCAAGGTCTTGCCGATTTCGGGGCGAAAGCCGGACTTGCGCAATATCCTTTGCAATTCCCCGCCACCGGCGTTGTCGAGAGCGCCGAAGGTCTCGGGCGGGGTATTTTTTTCGTAGTGGCCGACGACGAGGCAGCCCTTGCGGCTGCGAAGGGGGTTGTCGGTCGTGGATTTGATTTCCATGGGTTCGCTGATCCTTATGCCGACGATCCGGCGGTTCAGGTGGGGGTTGCGAAGGACGAGAGTTTTTAATTCGAAGCCTCGGTATTTCGGCGAGTTTCGGCGATTTCATCCCTTTCGATATCGAAAAGCGCACAAAGCGAAGATCACGAGCATGATGCGGATCATAAAAGAAGCGGGGCGAGGATGGCGAGGCTTATGCGGCGGCAAGGCGAGCGAGCGCTCCGAAAGAGGCTTCGAAAGGGGCCTCGAAGCCGGGCTCGTGAGTTCGCTCGCGGCGATATTCCTTGCCCGCGAAGCGATCGAACGCCGATCGCCGCCCGATCCTCTCGGCTTCGGCTTCGAAAGTGGCCTCGAAGCCGGTCTCGTGCGCTCGCTCGCTGCGATATTCCTTGCCCGCGAAGCGATCGAACGCCGATCGCCGCCCGATCCTCTCGGCTTCGGCTTCGAAAGGGGCCTCGAAGCCGGGTTCGTGCGTTCGCTCGCGGCGATATTCCTTGCCCGCGAAGCGATCGAACGCCGATCGCCGCCCGATCCTCTCGGCTTCGGCTTCGGCTTCGGATGCACCCGCCCTCGGGCTCGTCGGGCCGCGTTTGATCCATGGCCTTGCCGTCGTCGATCGCCGGAGATCGCGACCGAAGCGGCGGCCTTCGATGCCCTCGCTGCGGAGATCGGTCGTTGATCGTCCGGCGTTATCTCTATCGTGAAACCCTGCCGGTCGTGGCCGCGGTATTCGCGGCGTTGATGCTGATTTACGCCTCCAACCGCTTCGGTCGCTACCTCGGCGATGCCGCCGCGGGCTCGCTCGCCCCGGATCTGATCTTCAAGATGCTGGCGCTGAAACTGCTCGAGCATGCGCCGACCATCCTTGCGATTTCCTTGTATATCGCGATCCTGATCGCCTTGGGACGGCTGCATCGAGACAGCGAGATCGTCGCTTTCGAAGCCGGGGGCGTAGGACCCTCCTCCCTCGCCTTGGCGATCTTCGAGTTGGTATCGCTTTTCGCCCTCGCCGGCGGACTGCTGGCCTTCTTCCTTTCCCCGGCGGCGGTGTCGATGCAGGCCGAGTCGTTGCACGAAGCGGGCGAGAAGAGCAAAACCGAGCTCTTCGTCCCCGGGCGTTTTCGGGAATTCGACGGCGGTCGGCGGGTGGTATCCATCGGTCGGATCGACGCCGCCACCGGTCGGATGTTCGATATCTTCGTGCGGGTGCGCAACGCCGACGAGTCCTATATTCTCAGCGCTCGCGAAGCCAGACAAAGCGAGGCGAGCGACGGCAGTCTTTATATCGTGCTGGAAAACGGCGAGCGCTATTCGGCATCGACGGGGGATCGAGGCTTCACGGTGAGTCGCTTTGCGACCTACGGGGTCCGCATTCGCGAAGCGGGCGAGTTCGCGGCCGTCTCCGCCAAGATCAAGGCCGTCGCCACCATGGATCTGCTCGCCTCTTCGTCGTCGGCGCATCGGGCGGAGTTGCAGCGCCGTCTATCGGCGGTGGTTTCGATCGTCCTGCTCGGCATGCTGGCGCTGCCCTTGGCCCGCACCTCTTATAAGGAAAGGCGCCATGTCCGCCTGGTCGTCGCCATCGTGATCTACTTCGCCTACTATAACGCCGTCAATCTCCTCGAGGCTTTCGTCGATCAAGGCCGTATCCCGGGCTGGGTGGGTCCGTGGCCGGCGCACGGCCTGCTCGCGCTGCTGATTTCGATCCTGATGATCAGGCAGATCAGCGGAAGGCTGCGCCGACCGGCGCGCTCGCGGCCTTCGCCCGGGCGCTCGCCAAGCCGCCCCGCCTCCGATCGGATCGAGGGCGATCCTCGCAGCCCCCGCAGCGCACAGCCGAAAGACGCTCCGAAGGCGTCGACGAAGCCCCGACGATGAAGCCCCGACGATGAAGATCATCGATCGCTATATCGCCCGCCGCGTCGGCGGCAACGTGCTGCTGGTATCGGCGGCCCTCGTCGCCTTGCTGACGGTGCTGGCATTCGTCGGCGATCTCGAGGATTTGGGTCGAGGCGAGTACGGATTCCTCGATTCCTTGGAGCAAATGCTGCTCGGCCTGCCGCTTCGTCTTTTCCTCCTCTTTCCCTTTGCGGTGATCATCGGGGCCCTGACGGGGCTCGGCTCCTTGGCGGCATCGAAGGAGCTGATCGTCATGCGCGCCTCGGGTATGTCGCCCTCGCGCTTGGTCCTTTGCGTCCTGCGCGCCTGTTTGCCTTTGATCCTCGTTATCCTCGCGATCGGGGAGGCGGTCGTTCCTTGGAGCGAGCGTCTTTCGCAGGCCCATCGCGATCGTGCGCTCGGCAACGACGCCGTGCATGATATCGGGGTGTGGTTGCAAGGCCGCGAAAGCGTCATCCACCTGCGACGCATTTTGAGCGGAGGGCGGATCGAGGGCGTGACGATCTATGAAATCGATCCCGAGCGGGGCTTGCGCGCGGAAATCTCGGCGAAAGGGGCTCGCTATCGCGAGGATGCGGGCTGGGTCTTGGAGGGTTTGCAACGCAAGGATATTTCCCTTGACGGGATCGATCCCTCCTTCGTCGAGGAAGCGAACTGGCCGGTTTCCTTCCGACCCGAACTCATCGAAACCCTCTCGGCATCGCCGGACAACCTGCCGGTGATCGACCTCGTCCGCCACCTTCGCTATTTGCAGCGACATCGCATCGCCGGCGATCATTATGAAATCGCCCTGTGGTCGAAGCTGGTCTATCCCTTTTCGATCGTCGCGCTGATCGTGGTCGCGGTGCCCCTCGTATTCGGTCGTTTGGGGGATTCGGGGGTCGGGCTGCGCATCATCGGGGGCTGCTTGCTGGCCATCGGCGTGCATGTTCTCAACCAGATCAGCGCCAAGGCCGGGATCGTCTACGGACTCTCCCCGCTGTTGAGCGCATCCGCCCCGACCCTTTTGTTGCTGCTCGTCGGGTTGTGGTCGCTAAGGCGCATCTAGTCCTCGCCGAGCCTCGATCGCTTGCCGCGCCGGCGTGGCCCTTTTCCCTCGACCGCAGCGTTTGCGACGGCCCCTCGATCCGAAGCGCCTCGGGAAGCGGGGCATCGAAGCGCCATCGAGATCCTTTGCCAGGAGCCTTCAAGGAGCCTTCGAGCAGCCTTCAAGCCCCGCGCGGCTTTGCCGCCTTCGCACCGGAGGAGGGAAGACGCTCGATCACGGTGCCCGAAAGACGATCGTAGAGGCTTCGTTTTTCGGGATCGAAAAGAAACCAAAAAAAGCCGAGCCCGAAGAGAGCCCAAGAAAAGACGGCGGCGACGAAGCGCAGCAGCGCCCGCCCCCAGCCGATCCGCCCGCCGCGGCAAAGGCGCAACCTCAAACTCCAAGCCCGCATGCCGAGGGTCTGCCCGCTTCGGGTCCAGCACCAGCCGAAATAGAGATAGCTCACGCTCAGCAAATAAAGAAGGAAGAGCAGATTCCCGGGATCGACCGCCTCCCCGCCGGTCAGGACGAGCGCGGGAAGGGTGGCGGCGAAAAGGGTCGCAAAGAGCAGCAGCGAGTCGTATAGAAGGGCGAAGAGTCGGCGCATCACCCCCGGGGTGATGCCGTCAGCCTCGGTCTCGAACAGGGGGACTTGCTGCGCCTTGCGGGGCATGGCTTCGAATCTCGCTTTCCCGTGCGCTCGAGAGTTTCATGCCCGCGGCAGCGTGACGCCTTTTTGCTCCATATATTTCCCGGCACGATCTCGATAGGAAAGGGCGCAATCCTCGTCGGATTCGAAAAAAAGCACTTGCGCCGCTCCCTCGTTGGCGTAGATTTTCGCCGGCAGCGGAGTGGTATTGGAAAACTCCAAGGTGACATATCCTCGCCATTCCGGCTCCAAAGGGGTGACGTTGACGATGATGCCGCAGCGAGCGTAGGTGGATTTGCCGACGCAGAGGGTCAGGATATTGCGCGGGATACGGAAATATTCGATGGTGCGGGCGAGGGCGAAGGAATTCGGGGGGATGGTGCATACATCGGCGATAACGTCCACGAAACTGGAATCGTCGAAATTCTTGGGATCGACGAGGGTGGAGTTGATATTGGTGAAGATTTTGAATTCGTCGGCACAGCGAATATCGTAGCCATAGCTCGAGGTGCCGTAGGAAATCACTTTCATCCCGTCTCGTTCGCGGATCTGCCCCTCCTCGAAGGGTTCGATCATCCTTTCTTTGCGCGCCATGGCGCGGATCCATCGATCGGATTTGATGCTCATCGGTCGTTTCCGATGCGGCCCGCCGCGAAGCGAGAACGGGAAAAAGAAGGGGAAAAAGCGAAGCGTCGACCACCGACCATCGACGCGCGCCGAGCCTTTATTGAATGACGATGCGGGGAAAGGCTTGGCTGTAATCGCGCGCCCGCAGCGAGAGTTTGGCCGCCACCTTGCGCGCGATATCGCGATATTTTTCCGCCGTCGGGCTATCGGGATCCCGGGCCACGGTCGGTTGCCCCCCGTCGGCGTCCTCGCGGATACGGCGATCCAGCGGCAGTTCCCCGAGCAAGGACACGCCGTATTCCGAAGCGATCCGCTCCCCCCCTCCGGAGCCGAAAATATGATCTTCGTGGCCGCACTGACTGCAAAGATGGATGCTCATATTCTCGATGATCCCGAGCACCGGCACCTTGACTTTCTCGAACATCGCCAGCCCTTTGCGGGCGTCGAGCAAGGCGATATCTTGCGGGGTGGTGACGATGACCGCCCCGCTGACCGGGATGCGTTGGGCCAAGGTGAGCTGAATATCGCCGGTCCCCGGCGGTAGATCGACCACCAAGTAATCGAGTTCGTGCCAGTTGGTATCGCGCAGGAGTTGCTCCAAGGCTTGGGTCACCATCGGCCCGCGCCAGATCATCGGCGTATCCTCCTCGATCAGATAGCCGATCGACATCGATTGGACGCGATAGCTGGTCATCGGCTCCAAGGACTTCCCGTCGCGCGAATCGGGTTTGCCCTGCGCCCCGAGCATCCGCGGCTGCGAGGGCCCGTAGATATCGGCATCCAACACGCCGGTGGTCGCGCCCTCGGCCGACAGAGCGAGAGCGAGATTGGCGGCCACGGTGGATTTGCCGACCCCGCCCTTGCCGGAAGCGACGGCGATGATATTGCGCACGTTCTTGAGCGCTTCCAAACCCTGCTGCACCGCATGGGAGGCGACCTTCCAATCGACGCGGATATTCACATCCTCCACCCCCTCGACCGCCGAGACGCGCTCTTTCAGCGTCGCGATCAGGTTTTCCCGGTAGCCGGCGGCGGGAAAGCCGAGCACGACCTCCGCTTCGATCTTGCCGCCCTCGATGGCGAGGGATTTGAGGGCCCCGGCGCTTTTCAAACTGCTTTCGCTATAGGGATCGCAATACGAGACGATGGCTTCTTCGATTTGATCGCGCTTGGGTTCGGGCATCTTCGCGCTCCGGCAAGGGAGTGATTCCAAGGAGGGTTCGTCGGGCAAGGGCTCGAGATCGTCTGGATCGAGACAGGAGGTCGAGCCCAAGAGCTCAAGTCCAAGAGATCGAGCCCAAGAGGTCAAGCCCAAGAGGCCGACGATTCGAGCGAAAGGGCGATTCTACACTTGACGATGCATCGGGCGGGGTCGGATTTCGCTCGCAAGGGCTCTAGGCGATGCCTTTGCCATGCCCTCGCCATCGAAAAAACCGCATCGATTCGAATCGATGCACGACCGAAAAGCCCAAGCCTTGGCGGATTCGGACCGGGCACATCCACACCCATCCCCGCCCGATAACTAAGAATCCGATGAAAGACCATCGGCGGAAGACGATAAAAAGGTTCATAATCCCAAGGCTCTTCGCCCCGATTTCGACTCCCCGCAGGCGACATCGATCCCCCGTCCGCAAAACCATCGCCGCCTCGTCGTCGCCACCGCCAAGGATTCTATCGATCTTATGTCCGACCCGAGGAATTTCTCCCCGCAAGACGCCTCGCAGCGCACCTTGTTGGTGACCAGCGCCTTGCCTTATGCCAACGGCCCGATCCATATCGGCCATCTGGTCGAATATATCCAAGCGGATATCTGGGTGCGCTATCTGCGCGCTCGCGGCCATCGTTGTATCCACGTTTGCGCCGACGACGGTCACGGCACCCCGATCATGCTCAAGGCGGAACAGGAGGGTTTGAGCCCGGAAGGCTTGATCGAGAGGATCGGCAAGGAGCACCGCGCCGATTTTTCGGATTTCGCGATCTCTTTCGATAACTATCACACCACCCATTCCGAGGAAAATCGAGCCTTATGCGAGCTGATCTACACCCGCTTGCGCGACAAAGGGCATATCGACACTCGCCGGGTGCTGCAAGCCTTCGATCGCAGCAAGGGCATGTTCCTCCCGGATCGCTATGTCAAAGGCACTTGCCCCAACTGCGGGGCTCCGGATCAATACGGGGACAATTGCGAGGTCTGCGGCGCCACCTATAGCCCCTCGGATTTGAGCGATGCCGTCTCCGTGATCTCCGGCGAAACCCCGGATATGCGCGAATCCGAGCATTATTTCGTGCGCCTGGCGGATTTCGAGACGATCTTGCGGCAATGGATTTCGGGCGCAGGCGAGGCCGCGGCGAGCGGGCGGCAAAGAGCCCTCCCGCCGGTGCAAAAAGAGATCGCCAACAAGCTCGACGAATGGTTCGAAAAGGGTCTTGAAGATTGGGATATCTCCCGCGACGCCCCCTATTTCGGTTTCAGGATCCCCGACATCGCGGAAGAAAAATACTTCTATGTTTGGTTGGATGCCCCGATCGGCTATATGGCGAGCTTTCGCCATCTATGCGATCGCGACCCCGATCTCGATTTCGACGCTTTTTGGCGGCCGGATTCGAAGGCCGAACTCTGCCATTTCGTGGGCAAGGATATCGCTTATTTCCACACCCTTTTTTGGCCGGCGATGTTGCACGGAGCCGGTTTTCGGATGCCGAGCGATGTTTTCGTGCACGGATTCCTGACCGTCAACGGCCAGAAGATGTCCAAGCGCACCGGCACCTTCATCAAGGCCCGAACCTTCCTCGATCACGCCGATCCCGAGTACCTGCGCTATTACTTCGCCTGCAAGCTGGCCGGCGGCATCGAGGATATGGATCTCAACTTCGACGATTTCCGGCAACGGGTGAATGCCGATCTCGTCGGCAAGGTGGTCAATATCGCCTCGCGTTGCGCAGGCTTCATCCACCGTCGATTCGACGGCCGGCTGGCGGCGAGTCTCGACGAGACCAAAGAACTCTTCGACGAGGTCGCCCCGACATCGCAGCGCATCGCGGCCCTCTACGAGGCGCGGGAATTCGCCAAAGCCATGCGGGAGATCACCGCTTTCGCCGATCGGGTCAACCGCCATATCGACGACCACAAGCCCTGGAATCTGATCAAAGAGGAAAAGACGATAGCGCGGGCGCACGAGATTTGCACCGGAGGGCTCAATCTTTTCAAGGCGATCATGATCTGGCTTTCTCCGGTGCTGCCGCGGATGACCGAACGCGCCGGGGAATTCCTTCGTTCGAACCCGCTTCGTTGGGACGATGCCGCCACCTGCTTGCTGGATCGGGAGATAGCCCCCTTCGAGCCCCTTTTGACGCGCCTCGAAGCCAAGACCCTCGAGGCGATGGTCGCCTCCTCGATAGAGTCCGCGCCGGTCGCCCAAGCCGCCCAAGCCGCCCAAGCCGCCCAAGCCGCCCAAGCCGCACCGAAGTCGAGCGGCGGCCAAGGGGATGCGGATTCGAAGGCCGATCCTAAGGGCGCAGACCGGATCGGAATCGACGAGTTCATGAAAACGGAGCTGAGGGTCGCCAAGGTGATCGAAGCCAAGGCCGTCCCCGACTCCGACAAACTGCTCGAACTGCGCGTGGATGTCGGCGAGGGAGACGAGCGCACGATCTTCGCCGGAATCCGCGCCGCCTACGAGCCCGAGACATTGGTCGGCAGGCTGGTGGTGATCGTCGCCAACCTCGCCCCGCGCTCGATGCGCTTCGGGGTATCGGAGGCCATGGTCTTGTCGGCGGGGTCGGAAACGAACCCCTCCGAGGTCTTCTTGCTCGGCCCCGACGAAGGCGCCCGCCCCGGTATGCGGGTGAAGTGATATCTCGGCGCGCCTCGATGCGGGCGTTCCGATCCGGGCGCTCGTCGAGGGCTCGTCGATAAAAGGCTCGTCGACAAAGCGCGCACACTTGGAAGGGGTGGCGGAAAACCGGTGGATTCGAAGGATCTGATCGATCGCATCGACGATCTTCTCCCGCAGACCCAATGCGCTCGCTGCGGCTATCCGGCCTGCCGTCCCTACGCCGAAGCGATAGCGGGCGCCGGCGCAGCGATCAATCGCTGTCCCCCGGGCGGCGAAAACACGATCGCGGCGCTTGCAAACTTGCTCGAAGTCCCGGTTTTGCCACCGGATCCCGACTGCGGGGAGGCCGAATTTCCACCCCCGATCGCGGTCATCGACGAGCGTCTTTGCATCGGCTGCACCCTTTGCATTCGCGCTTGCCCGGTGGATGCGATCATCGGCGCGAGGCGTTGGATGCACACCGTCTTGGCCGCTGAATGCACCGGTTGCGCCCTTTGTATCGATCCCTGCCCGATGGACTGCATTCGCCTCGACTCCCGCGATCCCCCGCCCTCCGATGCCCCGCTCGACGAACGACAAGAAGATCGCCGCCGCGAAAAACGCGAGAGACGCTGGCAAAGCGAACGCGCGCCCCGTGCCAGAAGAAGCCATCGACGCCGGTGTCGGCGCGAGGAGCATGCAGATCTCGCCTCTCGCATACGAAAGCGCCGGCGGGGTTCGCAGGAGGCTCCGAAAGAGGGCGCCGCAACCCCGAAGCCAAGACCCGCGGGAAAGGCCGATACCGAGCGGCGTCGAGCGGTGATCGCGGCCGCCTTGGAGCGAGAGCGCACGCGTCAATCCCGCTCTCGTCGATCGACGAACGAGCGATCCGCCGGCGATCGGACGAGGGACGAGGCTTGAACGCGGCCAAAAGACGGACGATCTTCGAGCGGCTAGCCCTCGCGAATCCCTCCCCGACCACCGAACTCGAATACTCGTCGGCCTTTGAACTGCTGATCGCGGTGATGCTTTCGGCGCAAGCGACGGATATAAGCGTCAATCGCGCAACCCGCACTCTTTTTCGCGCCGCCCCCGACCCGACGGCGATGGTCGCCTTGGGCGAAGAAGGAGTGCGCACCCATATCCGTCATATCGGCCTTTACAACACCAAGGCGAAAAACGTGATCGCCGCCTCCCGCCTGCTTCTTGCGCACCACGAAGGGCAGGTGCCGGCGGAGCGCGAAGCCCTCGAAGCCCTGCCCGGAGTCGGAAGAAAGACCGCGAACGTGGTGCTCAACACCGCCTTCGGCAAGCCGACGATCGCCGTGGATACCCATATCTTCCGGGTATCCAATCGCACTCGGATCGCCCCCGGCAAGAACGTGCAGGAGGTCGAGAATCGCTTGCTGCGATCGGTTCCCGAGGAATTCCTGCTCAACGCCCACCATTGGCTGATCCTGCACGGGCGCTATATTTGCACCGCCCGGCGTCCGCGATGCCCGCAGTGCGCGATCTCCGATCTATGCGAATACCGGAAGAAAAGCGCAGCGCAGTGAACCGCCCCGATCGACGCTCGAGATCCGACCCGAAAAGCCCCCGAAAACGAGTATCGAAGACCTTCGCCCAGCCTTGTCTTCAGTGCCAAGATAAGGGGCCAAGAAGGGGCCAAGACCCGAAAATCACCCTCCTAAGACAAGCGAAAGAGCCCCGACGAGGGCTCCGCCGATGACCACCGAGGCCGCCATCGGAGAAACGACGCCCCAAGGCATTCGAAAGACATCTTTTCGAGTGTCTTCGGCCGCTCGTTTCAACTCGCCGATCCCTTTTTTCCCGTCATCGCTCATCATTTTGTCCCCTACGCCCCTGTGCGCCTCTTTCAGGGAATAGACCGACCAAGACTTTCCCTCGAAGCCCTTTCGCCATTTCGAGTTCACGACCTCCAAGCCCGTTCGAGCGAGCCCCCCGCCGAGCCCTGAGCGAGGCTCGTCGATTCGACGGCCTTAGCCCTCCGATAAAAAAGGCGGCTTTCCCCACCGGAAAAGCCGCCTTCGGGTCGCACCCCCTTCGAGGCTAGCGCCATCCTTCGATGCCGGCATCGAAGGGTATCCACGCCCATCCTCGACCACGAGTGACTTCATCGAGTCTCGCTCGAAGTTCTTGATCGGCCATCGTTTTGTCTTCTTCACCCTTCTTCGCCTCTTTTACAGAATAGACCGACCAAGACTTTCCCTCGAAGCCCTTTCGCTATTTCGAGTTCACGACCTCCAAGCCCGTTCGAGCGAGCGCCCCCGCCGAGCCCTGAGCGAGGCTCGTCGATTCGACGGCCTTAGGCCTCCGATAAAAAAGGCGGCTTTCCCCACCGGAAAAGCCGCCTTCGGGTCAAAACCCCTTCGAGGCGAGCACCGACCTTCGATGCCGGCATCGAAGGGTATTCACGCCCATCCTCGACCACGAGTGACTTCGTCGAGTCTCGCTCGAAGTTCTTGATCGGTCATCGTTTTGTCTTCTTCGCCCTTCTTCGCCTCTTTTACGGAATAGACCGACCAAGACCTTTCCTTGAAGCGCTTTCGTTATTTCGAGTTCACGACCTCCGAGCCCGTTCGAGCGAGCGCCCGCGCCGAGCCCTGAGCGAGGCTCGTCGATTCGACGGCCTTAGGCCTCCGACAAGAAGGGCGGCTTCCCCATCGGAAAAGCCGCCCCCAAGTCAAGATGCGAGTCCGAGGCTAGTTCCCCACCGCCCCGGTGGCGCTGTTGTTGACCAACGCACCGCCGCCACCGGTGCGCGTCAGCACCTGTGCCGTGAAGCCCGACTGCGAGCGTATCTCGCAGGCAAGACCTAAGCCCTGCCATCTGTGACCCAAACGCTCTGCCAACTCCTCCGATTGCAGGTGTCTCGTGCTCGCTCGGGCGATGTTTCCGAGATTCGCCTCGTATCTCGACCCCTCGTCGGTGTAGCACACGAGCGAGGTCTCTCGGCAGTTCTCGCCTGCGTTGCAGCGAATGCGGATATTCGATTCGTCGAAGGCGTCCGGCGAGGGTATCGATTCGATATCCGCTCGGTGCAGCCCGCCTTCTTGCACGCTTCGAATCAACGCGCCGTTGTTGACCAGCACTCGGTCGCCCGAGCGGGTCCACACCTGCGAGCCGATGTTCGCCTGGCTTCGCAGCACGCAGCCGAGTCTTCCCTCCCACGACGAGCCCGCTCCTATCAAGCGTTGGATATGACCGGGAACCAGAGTCGTCGTCGCCCACGCCCGTATCGCGGGGAAATGGCCCTGCAAGACTCTTCCGGCCTGCGTGGAGCAATCGAGGAAGACCGCGCACGGGGTGTCTTGCTTGCACCTGACCCTGACGGTGGCGGCGTCTCGGGCGCTCATCGAGGGTATCGCCAGCGCTTGCGATTTCACTTCCCAATTCGGTACGCCCCCGGGCGCGTCGTCGTTGTCGACGATGGTGGTGGTTATCGACATCCGCTCGCTCGTACCGCCCGTGGCTTCGATGACGACGGAGTCGTAATCGTCGAGGGTGTCGGGGTCTTCCCCGGCGACGATTTGCACCGCCATGTCCGTCTCCCACGCCGAAGGGGAGAAGGTCAATGTGCTCGGGGAGAGGGAAACCAGAGCGTTGCGGCTCGACAAGGTGACGAGGACGGCTTCCGGCGGCTCTTGGGACAGCCTGATGTGGAGCGTTTGCAGCCCGCCTTCGGGGACTTCGAGATTGCCCGCCGGACGGCGAACGAGCTTGGCGTCGTTGTCCAAGATGACGAGCGCCCGCGAATGCACCACCCGGCCCGGTATCGAAAAGACGACGGTGTCGCTGTCGTCCGACGAGCGGGCGTCTTCCCCGGCGACGAGTTCGACCCGTCTGGGCACCTTCCAACTCTCGGGGGTGAAGGTCAAGGAAGTCGGGGAGATGTCGAGGTCGGGATTGGTCGTCGACAGACCGACGGTCACGGACTCGCTCGGCTCGGAGTCGAGTCGAAGGGAGATGAACGCTCGCCCGCCTTCGTCGATTTCGAAGGCTCCCGAAGGGGAGATGACCAGACCCCCGGTGTAGGCGGAAGGCGGCGGGGTGTCGTCGTCGGCGACGCTGACGGGAAGGCGCGTGCCCTTGCCCGTGTAATCCCCGCCGTTGCCCACAAGAAGAATGTCGAAGGATTCGTCGTTCGCATCTCCGTCGTGGGCCACGAACACGCTGACGTCTCGATAGCGGTTCCAAGCGTTCGCACCGCCGCTGCGGCTGAAAGCGAGCGTGTCTTGGTTGCCCGCTCGGTTCGGGTCGGTATCGACGGTGAGGGAGGCGTCCGAGGGAACGAGGTCGAGGACGATATCCGCCGTCGGCCGTGTCGCCGGGCGCACCCGGAAACTGCCTTGTCCGCCTTCGACGAGGTCCAATGCCGCGACGCTCAGGTCGAAACCGGGGCGTTGGGCGTCGTCGACCCTGACCGCTATCGTCCAGTCGGGGGCGTTGATGCCGCCGACGGCGGACAGGGTGATAGTGGCGGTCTCATTGACGGCGTCGTCGTCGGTCGGTGCGGAGACGGTGACTCTCTGCGCGGCGGCGTAGTTGTCGACGGTGAAGACGAGCGAGGTCGGCGACAGGGTGAAATTCGCATCGGTCTTCGACAGGCTGACCGTCACGGCGGCTCTCGGGGCGGCGCTGATGCTGACGCCGAAGGTCCGGGTCTCGCCCTCGGGGATGTTCAGCGAGCCCGGGGCGACGATGGTGCCGTCGTCGTCGGCGACGACGACGGGGATTTCGACCTCGGAGTCGATGCCGGCGGTGGCTTCGATGGTGAGGGTGGCTTCCTCGTTAAGGCTGTCGTCGTCTTGGTGCCCGTTGACGGTGACCGTCTTCGCCGCCGCGTCGTTGGCGAGGAAGGTCAAGCTCGCCGGGGAAACGGTGGCTTTGGCGGTATCGCTGCTTGTCACGTTGACCGAGACGGCCTTCGACGACGCCGGTTCTATCTTGACGGTGAAGGTGGCGGTCCCTCCCTCGTCGACATTCAGAGTTTTTGGGCTCACGACGACGGCCGAGGGCGGCTCTTTGTCGTCGACGGTGACGTCCACGTCGACGGGGTCGGCGACGATGCCGCCGGTGGCGGTGAGGTCGATGTCGACCGATTCGTCGTCGTTGTCGGCGTCGGCGACCCCGGTGACGGTGACCGTCTGCGGGTCGTCGTAGTTCGAGGTGGTAAAGGTCAGCGATGAGCGGTTGACCGTGGCGGCGCCGGTATCGTCGCTCGTTATCGCCACGGTGACGTCTTCGCTCGGCTCGGTGTCGAGCTTGACGGTGAAGGTGCCGGTTCCGTCCTCGGCGACGGTCAGCGTCGTGGCGCTCAGTTCGATATTGCCTTCGGGGGTTTCGCTGACGGTGACCGTTTTGGTCACATTGGAGGCGATGATGCCGCCGGAGGCGCTCACGGTGAGGACGACCGTCTCGGCGTCGTCGTCGGCGTCCTCGACCCCGGTGACGGTGACCGTCCGCTCGTCGGAGTAGTTCGAGGTGGTAAAGGTCAGCGAGGCGGGAGAGACCGTCACGGCGCCGGTATCGGCGCTCGAAATAGCCACGGTGACATTGGCGTTGGGCATGGTATCGAGTTCGACGGTGAAGGTGCCGGTGCTGCCTTCGTTGATAGCCAACGTGCCGGTGGGGGCCAAGACGATATTGCCAGAGGGGGCCTCTTTGACGGTGACCGTTTTTTTGATCACATAATTGTTGCTGTTGAGGTCGGTGGTGCTGGTGCCCCCGATATAGATGTCGACCGACTCGTCGTCGTCGTCGTTATCCCCGACCCCGGTGACGGTGACATCTTGCGTGTTGTTGTAATTGCCGGTGGTAAAAGTCAGCGAGGCGGGGGAAACCGTCGCGGCGCCGGTATCGGCACTCTTTATATATACGGTGACATCGACAGTGGGCGGCGCAGTATTGAGTTTGACGGTGAATGTGCCGGTGCCGCCCTCGTTGATGACCAGCGCATTGTTATTGTCCAGTTCGATTATGGGGGAGCTATTTTGGAAGGTAATCCCGCTCACACCGCATTCGTCGATGGTGACGGGATCAGGGCAAGTTTTGAAGCCGGAATCGATTTGACGGGGGTTGCCGCCGTCGGGGAGGTTATTGTCCAAATACTCGACGCAGATCGTTGCCGGGGCTTTGAGGGCAGAAGGAAGAAGGACGCTACTAAAATTACGAGTGAAGTCTTCGCAAGAGCCACTATTGGTCCACTTACCCGAAAGTTTCAAAGTCGCACAAGCCTCATTTGTATATTCACCGTTCTCGAATTTAATACAATCCTCTGCCGGTATATGGGTGTGCGAAGGATTGCTATTTTGTGTGTGGCCGACCGCCGTTCCGGGAAAGACAAGTATCGACAACGATAACGAGCATAAAGCGATCAGTTCAGCAGCAAAGCGCTTTCTGGGGGGGGGGGGGGGGTGATTATTTCAGGTGCGATCGGCACCTCGGGCACCGAACCGTTTATCGGGGGCTTCGTCATCGTCGTGCACTCCTTGTTTTGAAAGCGAAGACCAAATCGGCCCGGGGATGGAGTCGAAAGCCGAAATCGACCCTTGTCGGGGTCGACCGGCAACCGCCGTGTACTCGGTGCCATTTGCGTAAATTTACCCTAAATCTACCCCAATCGCATACCCGCCCGCAAACACCGCAGTTCCCGAGCCTTCGCTTCGCTGCCGAAGGCGTCTGCGGTCTCGCTGAAACCCTAAGAGGGCCGGGGCACGGTCGATCGCCCGCGCCCCGACATCGCTCGCCGCAAGCGGGGTTCTCGACAAACGCCCTTGAGACACTCCGATAAAAAAGGGCGGCTTCCCCATCGGAGAAGCCGCCCGATACCTCCAAGACGATTTCGGGGCTAGTTCCCCACCGCCCCGGTGGCGCTGTTGTTGACCAACGCACCGCCGCCTCCCGTGCGCGTCAGCACCTGTGCGGTGAAGCCCGACTGCGAGCGTATCTCGCAGGCCAAGCCCAAGCCCTGCCATCTGTGCCCCAAACGCTCGGCCAACTCCTCCGATTGCAAGTGTCTGGTGCTCGCTCGGGCGATGTTTCCCAAGCTCGCCTCGTATCTCGACCCCTCGTCGGTGTAGCACACGAGCGAGGTCTCGCGGCAGTTCTCGCCTGCGTTGCAGCGAATGCGGATATTCGATTCGTCGAATGCGTCCGGAGAGGGTATCGACTCGATATCCGCTCGGTGCAGCCCGCCTTCTCGAACGCTTCGAATCAACGCGCCGTTGTTGACCAGCACTCGGTCGCCCGAGCGGGTCCACACCTGCGAGCCGATGTTCGCCTGGCTTCTCAGCACGCAGCCGAGTCTTCCCTCCCACGACGAGCCCGCTCCTATCAAGCGTTGGATATGACCGGGAACCAAAGTCGTCGTCGCCCATGCCCGTATCGCGGGGAAATGGCCCTGCAAGACTCTTCCGGCCTGCGTGGAGCAATCGAGGAAGACCGCGCACGGGGTGTCTTGCTTGCACCTGACCCTCACGGTGGCGGCGTCTCGGGCGCTCATCGAGGGTATCGCCAAGGCTTGCGATTTCACTTCCCAATTCGGAACGCCCCCGGGCGCGTCGTCGTTGTCGACGATGGTCGTCGTTATCGACATCCGCTCGCTCGTCCCGCCCGTGGCTTCGATGACGACGGAGTCGTAGTCGTCGAAGGTGTCGGGGTCTTCCCCGGCGACGATTTGCACCGCCATCTCCGTCTCCCACGCCGAAGGGGAGAAGGTCAAGGAACTCGGAGAGAGGGAAACCAGAGCGTTGCGGCTCGACAATGTGACGATAACGGCTTCCGGCGGCTCTTGGGACAGCCTGATGTGGAGCGTTTGCAGCCCGCCTTCGGGGACTTCGAGATTGCCCGCCGGACGGCGGACGAGCTTGGCGTCGTTGTCCAGGATGACGAGCGCCCGCGAATGCACCACCCGGCCCGGTATCGAAAAGACGACGGTGTCGCTGTCGTCCGACGAGCGGGCGTCTTCCCCGGCGACGAGTTCGACCCGTCTGGGCACCTTCCAACTCTCGGGGGTGAAGGTCAAGGAAGTCGGGGAGAGGGAGAGGTCGGGATTGGTCGTCGACAGACCGACGGTCACGGATTCGCTCGGCTCGGAATCGAGTCGAAGGGAGATAAACGCTCGCCCGCCTTCGTCGATTTCGAAGGCTCCGGAAGGGGAGATGACCAGACCCCCGGTGTAGGCGGAAGGCGGCGGGGTGTCGTCGTCGGCGACGCTGACGGCGAGGCGCGTGCCCTTGCCGGTGTAATCCCCGCCGTTGCCCACAAGAAGAATGTCGAAGGATTCGTCGTTCGCATCGCCGTCGTGGGCCACGAACACGCTGACGTCTCGATAGCGGTTCCAAGCGTTCGTGCCGCCGCTTCGGGTGAAAGCGAGCGTGTCCTGGTTGCCCGCTCGGTTCGGGTCGGCATCGACGGTGAGGGAGGCATCCGAGGGAACGAGGTCGAGGATGATATCCGCCGTCGGCCGTGTCGCCGGGCGCACCCGGAAACTGCCTTGTCCGCCTTCGACGAGGTCCAATGCGGCGACGCTCAGGTCGAAGCCGGGGCGTTGGGCGTCGTCGACCCTGACCGCTATCGTCCAGTCGGGGGCGTTGATACCGCCGGTGGCGGACAGGGTGAGGGTGGCGGTCTCGTCGACGGCGTCGTCGTCGGTCGGCGCGGAGACGGTGACACTCTGCGCGGCGGCGTAGTTGTCGACGGTGAAGACAAGCGAGGTCGGCGACAGGGTGAAATTCGCATCGGTCTTGGACAGGCTGACCGTCACGGCGGCTCTCGGGGCGGCGCTGATGCTGACGCCGAAGGTCCGGGTCTCGCCCTCGGGGATGTTCAGCGACCCCGGGGCGACGATGGTGCCGTCGTCGTCGGCGACGACGACGGGGATTTCGACCTCGGAGTCGATGCCGGCGGTGGCTTCGACGGTGAGGGTGGCTTCCTCGTTAAGGCTGTCGTCGTCTTGGGGGCCCTCGACGGTGACCGTCTTCGCCGCCGCGTCGCCGGCGAGGAAGGTCAAGCTCGCCGGGGAAGCGGTGGCTTTAGCGGTATCGCTGCTTGTCACGCCGACCGCGACGGCCTTCGACGACGCCGGTTCTATTTTGACGGTGAAGGTGGCGGTACCTCCCTCGTCGACATTCAGAGTTCTTTGGCTCACGACGATGGCCGAGGGCGGCTCTTTGTCGTCGACGGTGACGTCCACGTCGACGGGGTCGGCGACGATGCCGCCGGTGGCGGTGAGGTCGATGTCGACCGATTCGTCGTCGTTGTCGGCGTCGACGACCCCGGTGACGGTGACCGTCCGCTCGTCGGAGTAGTTCGAGGTGGTGAAGGTCAGCGAGGCGGGAGAGACCGTGGCGGCGCCGGTATCGTCGCTCGTTATCGCCACGGTGACGTCTTCGCTCGGCTCGGTATCGAGTTTGACGGTGAAGGTGCCGGTTCCGTCCTCGTCGACGGTCAGCGTCTCGGCGCTCAGTTCGATATTGCCTTCGGGGGTTTCGCTGACGGTGACCGTTTTGGTCACATCATCGGCGTCGATGCCGCCGTCGGCGCTCACGGTCAGGACGACCGTCTCGGCGTCGTCGTCGGCGTCCTCGACCCCGGTGACGGTGACCGTCCGCTCGTCGGAGTAGTTCGAGGTGGTAAAGGTCAGCGAGGCGGGAGAGACCGTCACGGCGCCGGTATCGGCGCTCGAAATAGCCACGGTGACATTGGCGTTGGGCATGGTATCGAGTTCGACGGTGAAGGTGCCGGTGCTGCCTTCGTTGATAGCCAACGTGCCGGTGGGGGCCAAGACGATATTGCCCGAGGGGGCCTCGTTGACGGTGACCGTTTTTTGGATCACATGGTTGCCGCTGTTGGGGCCGCTTTTATCGGTGGAGTTGCCGAGATAGATGACGACCGACTCGTCGTCGTCGTCGTTATCATCGACCGCGGTGACGGTGACATCTTGCGTGTTGGAGTAATTGCCGGTGGTGAATGTCAGTGAGGCGGGGGAAACCGTCGCGGCGCCGGTATCGGCACTCTTTATGTACACGGTGACATCGACAGTGGGCGGCGCAGTATTGAGTTTGACGGTGAATGTGCCGGTGCCGCCCTCGTTGATGGCCAGCGCATTGTTATTGTCCAGTTCGATTATGGGGGAGCTATCTTCGAGGGTAATCCCGCTCGTTCCGCATTCGTTGATAGTGACGGGATCAGGGCAAGTTTTGAAGCCGGAATCGATTTGACGGGGGTTGCCGGTGCGGCCAGAGTCGTTATCGGCATACTCGACGCAGATCCTTGTCGGGGCACTGAAAGAAGATTTAGCACTAGCGACACCACCAGTAATAAGTCGAGGAGTGAAGACTACGCAATCGCCATTACTATCGGTCCACCTACCCGAAAGCTTCACAGTGGCACATTCATTATAGTACTCCGTAGGATCATTACCATCTTGTGGGTTGTCATTCAAACAATTCTTTGCCGGTTGATGGGTGTGCGTATTATTCGCCGTGTGGCCGACCGCCGTTCCGGGAAAGACAAGTATCGATAAAGATAACGAGCATAAAGCGATCAGTTCAGCAGCAAAGCGCTTTCTGGGGGGGGGGGGGGTGATTATTTCAGGTGCGATCGGCACCTCGGGCACCGAACCGTTTATCGGGGGCTTCGTCATCGTCGTGCACTCCTTGTTTTGAAAGCGAAGACCAAGATCGGCCCGGGGATGGAGTCGAAAGCCGAAATCGACCCTTTTCGGGATCGAGTCGTTCGGCAACCGCTTTTCGCTCGGTGCCATTTGCGCAAATTTACCCTAAAAAGCATGTACGCGGAAAAAAAGTACGGTTATCCGAGAAGCGGATGACAGCGAATGCGAGCCTTCGTTGCGCTCTTCGACGGGTGCCGTGGCGCTATTTTCCCGCCGGGGCGATGCGGTACAAGGCTCCTTTGCCGACGCTCAAGAACCAGATGCTGCCATCGGGGGCTTCGCGAATATCTCGCACCCTGAGGGTTTCGTCGGACATCAAGCGCTCGGCTTCTTCCAACTCGGTATCGCCTTCGAGGCGCGAAATCATGTTGAATTTCAGGCTCCCGACAAAGAAAGCCCCGCGCCATTTCGGCCAGAGTCTGCCGGAATAGATCATCATGCCCGAAGGGGCGATCGACGGATCCCAGTAGTAAGCGGGCTGTTCCATCCCCGTTTTCGCCGTGCCCTCGCCGATCTTCAAGCCGGAATAATGCTTGCCGTAGGAAATGATCGGCCAGCCGTAGTTTTTCCCGGGCTCGATGCGGTTGATCTCGTCTCCGCCTCGGGCGCCGTGTTCGACGGCCCACAGCCGACCGTCGAGCCCCGAGGCGATCCCTTGGGCGTTGCGATGGCCGTAGGACCAGATCCCCGGCCGGGTATCGGCGCGGCCGATGAAGGGGTTATCAGGCGGGATCGAGCCGTCGCGCTCGATGCGGACCACCGAGCCGTTTTCGCGCGAAAGATCTTGTGCCGAAGGGCGGTCGCCGCGATCGCCGACGGTCAGGAAGAGGGTGCCGTCCTCGGCTTCGAGCAGGCGGGAGCCGAAATGGCGTCCGCCGCTCGATCCGGGGGCGATCTCGAAGATGATCGAGAGATCGACGAGCCTTTTGCCCTCTTCGTCGAGCACGGCTCGGGCCACTGCCGTTCCCGCTCCCAAGCCCTGTCGTGCGCGAATCTGTTTTTTGGAGTGGCTGAAGTAGAGTTCGCGGGTGGTCGCGAAATCGCGGGGCACCAGCACATCGAGCAGCCCGCCTTGGCCTCTGGCCACGACCTCGGGGCCACCCTCGATCTCGACCGTCGCCGCCCCTTGCTCCGCCAGCAGGATTCTTCCGCCGCGCTCGGTGATGACGATCTTGCCGTCCGGCAGGAAGCCGAAACTCCAAGGGGTTCTCAGACCCTCAACGACGGGCGTGACCTCCAGCCGACCCTGCGAGGAGTCGATTCGCTGTGCGCTTGCGTTGCCGACGCAAATCAACGCCAGCATCGATACCGCCAATCGGATCATGTCTTGTCTCTTTTTCTTCGGTGGTGGCCGGATCCGGCTAGGGATCGTCGATCGCCCTTCGGTGCCGACGAGAACGCTTCGATACCGACTAGCTTTTCCACACCGTCGATCAACACCCGCAGGCTCTTCGAAGGGTTGTCTTTGGAGATATAGGCGGCCATTCGTCTTGCCGCCTTTCCTTTGGTGAAATCAGGAATCGAACGCTCGATGACTCCGGACGGTTTTGCAACCGTATCCGGGTCTCTCGCGTACTTGGGTTTTTTCAGATTTCTGATCGCCTTGCTTTTTCGGTCGATCGAAAAAGCGTCGGCCAAGGACTCGGGAATCCCGAGATACCATGCTTCCAATTCCCGGCATACGATTCGAACCAAGGAGTCGGAGCGTCCGCCTTCGTGACAGAGGGCGAGGAGATCTTCCTTGATTTTTCGACAATCGCCTTCGTCTTGATCTTGTAGTACAACGAAATGTATTCCCGGCTCCTTCCATGCTCGTAGTTTTCTCGGAATGCTTTTGTGGAGATCTTTTTTGCCCTGATGAGGGATGCATTGAAACTGCAACCCGGGTACAAGGTTGGAAAGCGAGCGATCGAGAAGATCCGCCATCGATCGTTCTTCCACCATGAATACGACTTTCGTTATTCCCGACTCGTTCATGTTTTACCGATGAATCCTTGTCGCCACAGATCGCCCAGACAATCCCCTTCCTCGATCAGGTTTTTCAAAAGATCGCTTTCGCTTGCTCGATAGGCGGTGGAGAATCCCTCTTTTTTCTCCAACCACCGGATTTCGTCGAGTCTCGCCTCGTTGATGAGGTCGGTGGAATGGGTGGAGACGAAAACCTGCCCGCCTCTTCTGGCGTAGAGCCGAATCTCTTCCATCAAATCGCGCAGCAAGGCGGGGTAGAGTTGATTTTCAGGCTCCTCGATTGCCAGCAGCGGGTGGGTTTCGGGTTCGTGCATCAGCACCAAGTAGGCGAAGATTTTGATGGTGCCGTCGGATACATAGCGGGCGACGAAGGGGTTTTCGAAACTCTCGTCCTCGAATTTGAGTACCAAGCGTCCGTCCTCGGTCGGTTGCGCTTGCACGTTTTTTATGCCGGGGACCCTGATCCGCATCGCCTCGAGGATTTGTTCGAAGCGATCTCGGTGGTGATCGTAAAGATAGCGGGCGACTTGGGCCACGTTATCGCCTCGGGTCGAAAGGTGTTCGGAGTATCCGGCATCCGCGCTGGGCCGGGCGTCGGCGATATGGAAATTCGATATATACCAGTGGTCGATGATATTGCGAAAGTTCGCTACCACCGGGAAATCGCGAAACTGTCCCAAGCCCTTGATCGCGAGCACGCTCGGGTCTTTCAGTTCGCGGTACTCGCGCTTTTCTTTCGCCCCCGCTTGGCCGTAGACGCTTTCGTTGGTGATCGCCGTGCCCTGGCCGTCGGAGAAATCGACGAAATGCCAAGGCGCTCCCTTTTGTCCTCGGCGATAGCTGAGCACCTCGCGGTGGACGAAGGCCTTGCCGTTTTTTTCCGCTACGTCGAGCCGATAGGATGCGAGGCGCCCTCCTTCCTCCCGGAATTTGACGAGGATCTCGATGGGCCCCGATTTCCCTCGACTGACCAGTTCGCCGAATCCTCCGCGTCGGGCGACGGCCGAAGC
Source organism: Gammaproteobacteria bacterium (assembly GCA_965220535.1). Lineage (GTDB taxonomy): Bacteria > Pseudomonadota > Gammaproteobacteria > HK1 > HK1 > HK1. The sequence goes on from OZ244833.1 coordinate 3,259,010, forward strand.
CACATTCTCTGCAAGGGATTCTTTGAGGAAGGAAAAGATATCGAAAAGAGTGGATTTGCCGCTTCCGTTGGCTCCGATCACCACGGTCAGCGGTTGCAGATCGCGAAGTTCGAGGTGTTTGAACGATCGATAGTTCTTGACCTCGATCGCCTCGATTTTCGCCGTGATTTTCGTCTTGCGATCCATGGTGCGCTCGCTCGGCGGCTTTTCCCTCAATCGTCCCGATCGTCTCGTACCTGTACGATCCCCTCGTATACGCGTACGGGGAAGGTGGCGACCGCTTCGTAGGCGGGCGGAGTGAGGGCCTCGCCGGTGCGGATGTCGAAGTGTGCGCCGTGGCGGGGACAGATGATCTGTCCGTTCTCGACGCACCCCCCGGCAAGGCCGCCGAAATCGTGGGTGCATAGATCCTCGATCGCGAAAAACTCGCCCTCGATATTGAAGACCGCGATCGCGGTATCGTCGATATCGACGATTCGGTGATCGTCGGGAGCGAGATCCTTGGCGGCGATGACGTCTATCCAATCACTCATCTATCCAATCACTCATCGCTTTTCGATCCGGTGGTCGAAGGGGTTGTCGAGCGGGCGAGGAAAGGCGGTGGGGGGCGACGACGGGGGCAGCCCGGCCGGCAACATGGCCCCGTCGCTTGCCTGCGAGCGAATCCGCGCGAATTCCCTCGATCCTTTTGGCCATCGACGGCGCTTTTTCGGCGGATTTGATTCGGCAATTTGAACCGGCCATGCGATCCGGCAGATGGACTCGTTGTGTCCGATCGGTATCAGGTCGTTCCAAGCGCTTCGAATGGCATCTTTCGCTATCGACGCTCCGCGCAGATCGTCGGGGAGGGTGCGGACGCTTCCTGCAGCGGGCTTTCGAGATCTGGCCGTCTCCCCGAAAAACGACGTTTCCAAGCGATCGATCGTCGAAGCGAGAAGAGGGCACCGTCTCGGAGATTCTCTTCGACTCGTCCGCTTGATGAAGAACGAGCGCCAAGGCCTTCGGCGGTCTCGCTTTTCAGAAAAAGCCGAGTTCGAGTTTCGCCGCTTCGCTCATTCGATCGATCGTCCAAGCAGGCTCCCAGACGAGATTGACTTCGGCGGCGGCGACCCCGGATACATTTTGCACCGCCGCTTCGACCACTCCGGGAAAGGTTTGGGCGACCGGGCACCCCGGGGTGGTCAGCGTCATGTCGATTTCGACCACGCCCATATCGTCGCAGTCGACGCTGTAGATCAGGCCGAGATCGTAGATATTGACGGGGATTTCCGGATCGTATATCTCGCGCAAGGCGGCGACGATGCGCTCGTCGAGCGTTCCCTCCGCCGCTGCGGAAGGGTTTCGATCTCCTCGCACGCCTTGCGCCGTTTCGCTCGAAGGATAGGTGGGCGGTGCGACAAAGGCCGAGGCGGTAGGGTTCGGCGCCAAGCCGAGGGGACGAGCCCGATCGGGAGCGCGGTCGGGAGCCCGATCGAATGCCAGATCGGGAGTCTTTTGCGGATCGGCCAAGTCGGCCGGATCGGCGCTCGGCGAAACCCCGCCGCTTCGCTGCGAGAGGGCTTCTTCCGGCGCCTCGTTTGCTGCCTCCCCGAAAAGGCTCGTCTGCGTCCCCTCGGGGGTTCGCAAGGAAGGGTTGCGTCGGTCGTCGTCGGAAGGGTTCATTCGGTGCATACCGTTTCGCTGTCGTCGTCGAGGGCGGCCCGCATCGTATGCCAAGCGAGGGTCGCGCATTTGACGCGCATCGGGTATTCCTTGACCCCGGTGAGCACCGTGAGTTTGCCTAAGAAATCCTCGGGAGCGCCGACTTGACGCTCTTCGGTCAGCAGGGAATGGACCTGTGCGAAGAGCCGCTCGACTTCCTCGATACGAAGACCCTTGACGGCCTCGGTCATCAGCGATGCCGAAGCGGTGGCGATGGCGCATCCGGCACCGTCGAAGCCGATATCTTTAACGATGCCTTCTTCGTCCACGTACAGATGCACGAAGTACTCGTCGCCGCAAACGGGATTGAAGCCGTGGGCGGAGTGGTTGGTTTTATCCGGACGACAGGGATAGTTCCGCGGATTGCGGTTATGGTCGAGGATCACCTCCTCGTAGAGTTCGCGCAGATCGTTCATCGGCGGAAAATCTCCTTCGCTTGGCGAAGACCTTTGACCAAAGCGTCGATATCGTCTCGGTTGTTATAAAGCGCCAACGACGCCCGGGACGTAGCCGGGACTCGATAGCGCCTCATCAAGGGCATCGCGCAGTGGTGTCCGGCGCGGATGGCGACCCCGTGCTGATCGACGATGGTGCCGATATCGTGGGGGTGCACCCCGTCCATCACGAAGGAGACGATCCCCGCTTTGCGCTCGGCGGTACCGATGATGCGGATCCCCGAAAGCCCTTCCAAAGCCTCGGTGGCGTAGGAAAGCATCTCGTTTTCGTGGGCGACGACGGCGTCCATATCGAACGAGTCGAGGAACTCGATCGCCGCTGCGAGCCCGATGATCCCGGCGATGTTCAAGGTGCCCGCTTCGAAGCGATAGGGCAGTTCGTTCCAAGTGGATTCTTCGAAGGAGACGGTACGTATCATGTCCCCTCCGCCTTGCCAAGGTTCCATCTCTTCGAGCAGCGCTTGGCGCCCGAAAAGAACTCCGACCCCGGTCGGCCCGTAGACTTTATGACCGGAGAAGGCATAGAAATCGCAACCCAAGTCCTGGACATCGACCGCCCCGTGGGCCACCGCTTGGGCTCCGTCGAGCACCGTGACGGCGCCTCGCTCGCGAGCCATCGCGATCATCTCGGCCACCGGGTTGATGGTTCCCAAAGCGTTGGAGATATGGGCGAAGGCGACGATGCGGGTGCGGCTGCCGAGCATCCCTTCGAAGGCCTCGATATCGAGTTCCCCGCTGTCGTGGATCGGGACCACCCGCAGTTTCGCCCCCGTCTGCCGGCAAACCATCTGCCAAGGGACGATATTGGAATGGTGCTCCAAGGTGGTGATGACGATTTCGTCGTCCGCCGCCAAGCGGGGGCGGGCGTAGCTCTGGGCAACGAGATTCAGCGCCTCGGTGGTGCCGCGGACGAAGACGATCTCTTTGTAATCCGAAGCGTTGATGAAGGATCGGATCCGCTCCCGAGCGTTCTCGCAATCGCGCGTGGCGCGCTCGCTCAAGGCGTGCAGGCCGCGATGGATATTGGCATTGTCGGATTCGTAGTAGTTGCGAATGACGTCGATCACCGGCTGCGGTTTCTGGGTGGTCGCGCCGTTGTCGAGATAGGCCAGCGGATGACCGTTGATTTCCTGCGCGAGGATCGGGAATTCGCGGCGGACCGCCTCCACATCGAACGATCCTTCGGGTCTTGACCCGGCGTCTTGTATCGGCGCGGCGCTTGTCTTCGCCGCCGGCCGGTATGCGCTCGAACCCTGCGCGGTCTCGGCCGACAAAGCGACCCGAGCCCCTTCGCAAAAAGCGCCATCTGAGCCGATCATTCGAATACCTCCGATAAATCTTCGTTGAACGGGTCGCTGTCGAAGCCGACCCCCGGCAGGTAGGCCAGCGTCTCGCGGCCGATCCGTCGGCGCAAATCGGGATCGTCGATGCGCTCGACGATGTCGCGGATGAAGCCCAAGGTCAGCATGGCGCGAGCGTTGTCGAGATCGATGCCGCGGGAGCGCAGATAGAAAAGCGCTTGATCGTCGAGTTGGCCGATCGTCGCCCCGTGCGAGCATTTCACGTCGTCGGCATGGATTTCGAGCTGGGGCTTGGTGTCGATCTCGGCCTCGCGAGCCAAGATGAGGTTGCGATTGGTCTGATGGGCCTCGCTCTTTTGCGCTTGGGGGTGAACGTGGGCCCGGGCGTTGAACACCCCGCGTCCGCGCCCGGCGGCGAGCCCCTTGCAATACACATCGCTTTTGCAGTGCGCGGCGATATGCTCGATATTGGCGCGAAAATCCGTATGCCGCCGGCCGTCGGCAAGATAAAGACCGTCGAGCGAGCAATGCGCCCCTTCGCCTTCGAGTTCGATATCGATATCGTGTCGGCAAAGCCGGGCGCCGAGCGAGAGCACCGAGGAGCGAAGCCCGGCGCGGGCCGCAAGACGGGCTCGCAGCGTCGCGAAATGCCAGGACTTGGCGCCGGATCGCTGCACCTTGATATATCCGACCTGCGCATCCTCGGCGAGGTCGATTTCGCTGACCGTGTTTTCGAGACGATCGGCTTCGGCAGGTCCGGAAAAATGCTCGATCACTGTCAGGCGAGCGCCGGCGCCGGCGACGATCAGGATGCGGGGGAAGAGCGCTTTGCCGGCGCTCGAGCCTCGAAAAACCAAGTGCAAGGGACGCTCCAAGAGCGTCCCCGGTTGCGCCCGGATCACCGCTCCGCTGTCCATCAACGCGGTGTTCAAGGCGCAAAAAGCATCGCGGCGAGCGGGGGCGATTCGGGTCAGCCGGGATTCGAGCTCGAAACCGGGGGCGCAAGAAGACCCGCTACGCGGGGCATCGACGGCTTCGGCAAGCCCTTCGACTTGCAGGCCTGCGGGCAGGCCTGCCAGATTCGAAAGGGCGGGATTGATACGACCCTCGTCGATGACTAAGCGCCAGGCTTGGGGATCGTCGTCGGTCCAAAACTCGCCTGCAAGCGAGGTCGATGCCGTCTCGCCGGTGAAATCGAAGGATCGTTTTTCGAAGGGACCCAAATTCGTGTACTTCCACTTTTCATCCCGAGGAGTGGGAAAACCGCTGCGCGAGAAAAACTCGATGGCCTCGCGGCGCGCGGCGTGCAGCCACTCCAAGCCCTTGCCGGGCAGATCCTTTTCCCGCTCGGCGAAGGCTTGGATATATGCCATCGCGCCGGGGGAAAGGGTGTCGGGGGCGGGCGAGGCGCTCACGGGCTGTCCTCGCTACGCATCAATCCCTCGTAGCCCTTCGCTTCGAGCTCGTGGGCGAGCTCGGCGCCGCCGGAGCGGACGATGCGTCCGCCGCTGAGGATATGCACGCGATCCGGCACGATATGGTCCAGCAGACGCTGATAGTGGGTTACGAGGATGGCCGAGAATTCCGGTCCTCTCAGCGCGTTGACCCCTTGGGCTACGTCCTTCAAAGCGTCGATATCGAGACCGGAGTCGGTTTCGTCGAGGATCGCGATTTTCGGCTCCATCAGGGCGAGCTGGAAGATCTCGTTGCGCTTTTTTTCGCCGCCGGAGAAGCCGACATTGACCCCGCGCTTCAACAACGATTCATCCAAATGGAGGATCTTGAGTTTCTCGCGCACCAAGCCGAGAAAATCCATCGCGTCCAGTTCCGGTAGTCCCCGATGCCGCCGCAGGGCGTTGACCGCGGCCTTGATGAAATAGGTATTGTTGACCCCGGGGATGTCGACCGGATATTGGAAGGCCAAAAACACTCCCTTGCGGGCTCGCTCTTCCGGTTCGAGTTCGAGCAGCGGCTCTCCTTCGAACCGCACCTCGCCGCCGGTGACCTCGTAGCCCTCGCGACCGGCAAGGACATGGGCCAGGGTGCTTTTGCCCGAGCCGTTCGGACCCATGATCGCATGCACTTCGCCGCGCGATACGCTCAGGTCGACGCCTTTGAGGATTTCCTTGTCGTCGACTTCGACGCGAAGATCGGTGATTTCGAGCATGGGTTTCATGAGTGTCCTGAAAAGCGCTTTGTCGGGGATGTTTTGTCGGGCTTCGACGAGGATGAGGATTCAGGTGCGGCGGCGGCGATCAGCCATCAGCCGACGGCGCCTTCGAGGCTGACTTCCAGCAGTTTTTGCGCCTCGACCGCGAATTCCATCGGCAGTTCGCGAAAGACCTCCTTGCAAAATCCGTTGACGATCATCGACACCGCATCCTCCTCCCCGATCCCGCGTTGACGGCAATAGAAGAGTTGGTCGTCGCTGATCTTTGATGTCGTGGCCTCGTGCTCGACCTTCGCGCTCGGGTTCTTCACCTCCATATAGGGGAAGGTATGGGCGCCGCAGCGATCCCCCATCAGCAACGAATCGCATTGGGTGTAGTTGCGGGCGTTTTCCGCTCCCTTGCCGATTTGCACCAATCCGCGGTAGGCGTTTTGCCCGCGACCGGCCGAAATTCCCTTGGAGACGACGGTGCTGCGGGTGTTGCGTCCGAGATGGATCATCTTGGTGCCGGTATCGGCTTGTTGGCGCATGTTGCTCAAAGCCACGGAATAAAAAGCGCCGACCGACCCTTCGCCGCGCAGGATGCAGCTCGGATATTTCCAAGTGATCGCCGAGCCGGTTTCCACTTGGGTCCAGGAGATTTTCGAGCGGTCCCCGCGACAATCGCCGCGTTTGGTGACGAAGTTGTAGATGCCCCCGACGCCGTTTTCATCCCCGGGATACCAGTTCTGTACGGTGGAGTATTTGATTTGCGCATCCTCGAGGGCCACGAGCTCGACCACCGCCGCATGGAGTTGGTTCTCGTCTCGCGCCGGAGCGGTGCAGCCCTCGAGGTAGCTCACATAACTTCCTTCGTCGGCGATGACCAAAGTGCGCTCGAATTGCCCGGTTTTGGCGGCGTTGATGCGGAAATAGGTGGAAAGTTCCATCGGGCAGCGGACGCCCTTGGGGATATAGCAAAAGGATCCGTCGCTGAAAACCGCGGAATTGAGGGTGGCGAAGAAGTTATCGGTATAAGGGACGACGGTGCCGAGATATTCCTCGATCAGTTGCGGATGCTCGCGGACCGCCTCGGAGAAGGAGCAGAAAATGATCCCTTGTTCGGCGAGCGTGTCTTTGAAGGTGGTGGCCACGGAAACGCTGTCGAAAACCGCGTCGACCGCAACCCCGGCCAACGCCGCCCGCTCGGCCAAGGGGATGCCGAGTTTCTCGTAGGTTTCGAGAAGTTTGGGATCGACCTCGTCGAGACTCTTGGGGCCGTCTTTGTCGGATTTCGGGGCGGAATAGTAGGAGATGTCGCCGTAGTCGATCGGTGGATGTTCGAGATTCGCCCAGTTCGGCTCGGACATCGTCAGCCAGTGGCGGTAAGCGCGCAGCCGCCATTCGGTGAGGAATTCGGGCTCGCGTTTTTTGCGCGAAATCAGCCGCACCACATCCTCGTCCAGCCCCGGGGGAACGGTATCGGATTCGAGATCGGTTACGAAACCGTGCTGATATTCACGCTGCACAAGGGTGTCGACTTCGCGAAGGCTGCTGCTCATGTCGGTTCTCCGGCAATAAGGAACTTTTTTTATCTTCACAAGCAAAGACCGGACGATCTTCCCCGAAAGGCACTCGAAGAAAGGTGCTCAAAGAAAGTCGCTCGAAGATACCCTTGAGCGTCCTTGTCGGGTCGTGCGCATCGGTCGGATAGGGCAAAATCCATCCGTCTTTGCGCGATCGTATCGGTATTCCTGACTAAATCAGTCGGGTATTGTAGACAAGATTGCCCCCGGCCGGTCAAAAGATTATTTGATAGCCTTATTCAATCGCTATTCGATCGCCGGACATGCGGCGCAAACCATGCCGATTCGCAAAGAGCGAGATCGCCCTTGCCCGTTGCCGGCCCTTCGCTGCCGAGGCCCAAAAGCCCGTCGACGCAGATAGCCGATGCGATCGAGATCGATGCCGGATCGCCATAGGGTCATCGAAGACTCGTCGAAGACTTATCGAAGACCCGTCGAAGCGGGCGTGGATTCAAGCGGCGGCTTTGGATTTCGATCGATCGCGTCGCCTTTCGAAGCGGGTTTTGCAAGCGGCGGACGGGCGTGGTGCCGGAGCGACCGGCCTTCGTTGTCATCGTCCTTGCCCCTTGCGAGTGCCGCTCGTCGATCCTCGGCGGTCTTTTCAAGACCTTGGCGCGAAGCCGGATCTTTCATTTCGAAGCACGAACGAAACGCTCGGCCCGGCCGTCGTCCTTTTCGGGCTCGGGGCATCGGGGCGAAGCCGAGTCGGTTCTTGCCTGATCGCCGAACCATATCGATATCCGGCGGCCTCGTTATATCCCCGAACGACTTGCCGGCTCGGGGGCAAGCGCCGACGACACTCGAATCTCGAACTTTGGACCGAGCGAGCGTTCGTGCAGCCGAAAGGGGCTTCCTTCGACGGCCACGAAAACGGCCACCGGCCTTGTCTGTTCGAAAGAACGCTCGTTGCCCTATCGCCCTTGTCTTGCTATCGCGCATCTCGTCGATCCTTTCGGATGTCGCATGCTGCTTGCGATCACTCACCCCGGTCTTTATCGGATCGGGCTCGCGTTGCTCGTCGGTCGGTGCATCCTCGGTGAATACCGAATGGCGATAGAGAAGAGAACGAGCGCAAGCGTCAAGTCCGACGCGATGAACGCATGAAGGAATATCTCGCGAAGATTGCCAAGGACAAAGACCGCGACCGCAATCCATAGCGCCACCGGCGCACCACCGGCTCACCCTCGCGGTGCGCTTCGCCGCTTGGGATGATTTAGATATGCATGCCGAACTCACCGAGGAAGAAAAAACGCAGATCGTCATCGAGATGGCGGGCAAGCGATTCGACCGAGAGGTTGGTCCGGGGGAGGACTCGAACATCATCTCAGGCTTGGCCGCTCGCACTGCGATCAGTAAAATTCTCATCCTCGAGCAGACTCTGCAAGTCGCGAGGGGCTTGCTTGACGAAGAAGAGATCGCAGACGCGACCGAATAGCGGGAGATGGTCCTCGTGAAGTTTCGGGCCATGCATCGCATAGAGCCCGACCGACCCGCACTCGGTCGAGCGATTCACCGAAGCGATTGATCGGGCTCGCTCGTCGAGCAGGTCGGGTCGTCGTTCCGTCAACTTTGATATCGGCATGATATTTTCCCGGCTTTCGAGGCATCGGATACCGGATGCATCGGATGCCGATCGTCGCTTCGATCGAGCGTTCGACTTTATCTTCGCGGCCCTTCTTTTTTCGATTCGAGGATGACGATCCATCGTGAAAACCCTTCCCGTCGACGTTTCGCCGAGCCTTCTGGTGACGGATCTGGATGGCACATTGCTCGATTCGAAGGCCCGCCTCGGCAGTGCGAATCGCAAGGCTTTGGAGTCGCCGGATCGGGCGGCGAGGGTGCGGATGGTGGCGACCGGACGATCCCTGCACTCCGCCTGCAAGGTGATGGATGCGGAATTCCCGGTGGACTATCTGGCTTTTTCCAGCGGCGCCGGGATCGTCTCTTGGCCTTCGAAGGAACTTCTGTTCACCCACGAGATGGATTCGGATTCGGCGGATCGTTTGATAGACAGGCTTCGTTCCTTGGCGGTGGATTTCACGGTGCACCATGCGCCGCCGGATACGCATCGCTGTTATGTGCACCGCGCTCGGCGATCGAAGCCCAACGCGGATTTCGAAGACCGCTTGGCGCGCTATGTCGGTTTTTCCGATGAGTGGTCGCAGTCGTCGCCGGCGGCGCGAGCGGATGCCGGAGTCGGCCAGCTCCTCGTGATCGAGCCGCCGGGGACGGAATCGTGCTTGGAAACCATCGCGCGCGAGTTTCCGAACATGCACGTCGTGCGCACGACCTCGCCGCTCGATCATGCATCGACTTGGGTCGAGATATTCCCTTCGGGCACCTCCAAATCGGAGGCTTCGAACTGGGTTCGGCGGCGTCATCGTATCGACCTTGCCGCCACCTTCGCTATCGGCAACGACTATAACGATCTCGATTTATTGGAGTGGGCGCGGGATTCCTTCGTGGTCGCCAACGCCCCGCGATCGATGCGAGAGCGTTTCGAGGTGGTGGCATCGAACGACGAAGCGGGCTTTGCCGAGGCGGTGCGAAAGTGGGAAGCGAGACGCTCGCCGGGCTGAAACGGCACTTTGCGACTGTATAAGACTTTTCGACCCGCCCGCATCCGCCCGCATCCGCCCGAGTCATGGCCAATTCCTCGATCGTCTTCGATCTCGATCTCGTCTTCGCTCGCCCCCTTCGAGCACCCCTTCGAGCACCCCTTCGAAATCTCGTCCCCGTCCGAACGCGAGTCCGAGGCGGCTCTTGCGACTCTTCGCTTTTTCAGCGCGGTCGCCACCCTTCCAAGAACTCGAAAACCGCCCTTAAGGACATCGCCTCTCCGCCTTCGGGACGCCCGGGACGGGAGCGACTCATCCACGCCATGATATCGAAATGCACCCAAGGGATTTCCGCAGGGACGAAGGCTTGGAGGAAGAGAGCGGCGGTGATCGCGCCGCCGGCGCCGCCGCCCGGGGACTTCGAGGTGGCGTTGGCGATATCCGCGATCTCGCTGCGGATCTGTCGCCGATAAGGGGCATGCAAAGGCATGCGCCAGACGGGATCGTGGACCTTGCGTCCGGCGGCCTCGATTCCGTGGGCGATCGCGTCGTCGTCGGTGAACATCGCCGGCAGTTCATAACCCAAAGCGATGCGAGCGGCACCGGTCAGGGTGGCGAAATCGATCATCAGATCGGGCTTTTCCGAAGCCCCCTCGTGCAGGGCGTCGCTCAGCACGACCCTCCCTTCGGCATCCGTATTGTCGACTTCGATCGACAGCCCCTTGCGCGTGGCGAGGATATCGCCGGGGCGAAAGGCATTGCCGGAGATCGCGTTCTCCACCGCCGGTATCAGCAGTCGCAGACGCCGGTCGAGACCGGATTGCATGATCATCTCGGCCAAGGCGATGGCGTGGGCGGCACCGCCCATATCCTTTTTCATCAGCCGCATGCCGCTCGCGTTTTTGATATCGAGACCGCCGGAATCGAAGCATACGCCCTTGCCGACCAGTACGATCAGCGGAGCGTTTTCCTCCCCCCAGCGCAGATCGATGAGCAAGGGGGGATGGGCGCTGGCCCGTCCGACGGCGTGAATCGCGGGGTATCCTTTTTCCAGCAACGCCTCGCCGGCGGTGATTTCGCATTTGGCCCCGTGGCGTCGAGCGATCTCGATGACGGTATCGGCCAAGTCTTGCGGCATCATGTCGCAGGCCGGGGTGTTGATGAGGTCGCGCACCCGGGCCACCCCTTGCGCTTTTTTGCGAGCCTGCTCGGCAACGGCGGCGGAGCCGGGAAAGAGCGTGGCCGAGGGACTTTCGCCCTTGCGGTAGCGATCGAAGCGATAGGCGGCAAGGGCCCAGCCCAGCGCGGCGGCCTCGATGGCCGAGGAAGTCCAGCGGCTATCGAGATGGCAGGGGAGATCCTCTCGAAGCAGGCCGGGAAGGTGGGCGAGACACCATGGATCATCGTCCTCGTCGATGCCCGCCAGCACCGAATCGAGACGATGATCGTCCCCGGGGATCAAGCAGCGCTCGCCGGGACGGGCGGAAAACCCGGTGCTCTTTGCCCACGTGACAGCCTTCGCCGGGGCGCTCTCTTGCCATGCGGGCAGAGTGTCGGCGCTAAGAGGGATCACCGCGATCGAGGGATCGCTTTGTACATCGCGCAGCAAATCTTTCATATTTCGCTAGCCTGTGACGAGTTCGAGTCGAAGGGGAAGGGGAGGGAGGAGGGTCGGAGTATCGTTTCGAGTCTTTCGATCGTTCGATTTTCTTTTACAAAGGGGGTATTCGCCCGTGGGAAACAGATTGACCAAGATTTACACGCGTACCGGCGACGACGGAACGACCGGCATCGTCGGAGGGGTGCGCTACTCCAAGAGCGCTCCTCGAGTCGAAGCCATGGGTACGATAGACGAGCTGAACTGCTGCCTCGGGATCGTTTTCACCCATCCTTTGCCGGAAGCGATCGGCGAGGTATTGACCGACGTGCAGCATACGCTTTTCGATATCGGCGGGGAGTTGGCGATGCCGGGGGCCTCGGTGGTCAAGCAAGAGCGGATCGATCGCCTCGAATCCGCCCTCGATCATCTCAACGCCGACCTTCCTCCGTTGAAAGAGTTCATCTTGCCGGGCGGCGGAGCGCGGGCGGCGGCAATGCATTTGGCAAGGGCGGTATGCCGACGCGCCGAGCGCGTGTTGGTCAAGTTGTCATCGGACTCGAAGGAGGAGATCAACCCCGTCAGTCGTCGCTACGTCAATCGCCTTTCGGATTACCTTTTCGTCGCCGCCAGGGTGCTCGCCAGAGCCGATGCGGGCGAGGTGTATTGGAAGCACGAGAGACAGGCGAAGGGCTGAGGGCTCGGCTCGGCCGCGTTCCTTTTCGAGTGTTCCTAGGCCTTTGCCTTTCGATCGAGCATCGATTCGAGCATCGAGGCTCGGGGCGAAAGAATGATACCGGAACATGCAAGCGGTCGACCATCGAAGACGGGATAAAAGGCTCGAGCCGACGAAAAGAGCCCCGCTTTCGACATCCGGCGACGCTCGGCGAGAGTCGGGTATCGATCTTGATCTCGAAATTCGATCATGGGTCTCGATGCAGATTTCGACTCGCGCGGCTTTCCGCTTGGTCGCGCTTTTTTGCGGTCGCTTCAGTGCGATATCGCCATCACCGGCGACCTCCGTTGCGGTGATGGCGCGATCTGCCCCGACCCCGAACAACTGTCCCGGTCATCGCCGCTCGACCTGAACGTTAAAACCGACAATGATCGATTGACCGTCTTGTCGCATAAGAGTCCGACCCCATGCTCGGCATCCTTCCTTGCGATCGCGTTTTCAGTGACCGCCCCAAGCCGAGAATATCGCCCGCGCCCACCTCTCACCCTCGATCAAGCGGGAAAGGCCGGTCGCTCCGCCCGCTGCGGAATCCGGCTCGGATCCCAACGCTCGACGGCGCGGGCGACGATCTCCTCCGGAGGCTCGTCGCGCCGCCCCGCTCGAGTGCGCGCATCCGGCGGCAGGCTTTGACCCAAAAAACGAAGCGCGGCGCGCAGTATCGTCGCCGGCGGCAAAGACTCGATCGCCGGCGCCTTGTCGCTTTTGCCGAGCTTGTTGCCCCGATCGTCGATCGCCAGCGGGAGATGCGCATACACAGGCCGGGGCAAAGCCAAGGCGCGCTGGAGCAGTATTTGCCTCGCAGTCGAATCCAAGAGATCGCAACCGCGCATCACCTCGCCGATCCCCTGCTCGGCATCGTCCACCACCACCGCCAGATGGTAGGCGACGATACCGTCCGCCCGGCGCACCACGAAATCCCCGGTGGTGCGAGCGAGATCCTCGACGAAACGACCTTGAATCGCATCCGAAAACCCGATGCGCTCGTTATCGACCCGCATCCGAACCGAACGAGCCGATCGCCCGGGAGCGATACCCTTGCGACAGGTGCCAGGATAAATCCCGCCAAGAAGATCCCCTCGAGAACAAGCGCAGGGAAATGTCCTCCCGCTCGCGGCAAGAGCGGCCAAAGCCCCCTCGTAGATATCGATACGCCGGCTCTGATAAAGCACCTCCTCGTCCCACCGCAGCCCCAAACGCTCCAGACTACGCAAAATCGCATCCGCAGCCCCGGGGATCGAACGGGGAGTGTCGATATCCTCGATCCGCACGAGCCACTTCCCCCCGCGCCGCCGCATACTGAGATAACTGCCGAGCGCGGCAACCAACGATCCGAAATGCAAATCCCCGGTAGGAGAGGGAGCAAAACGACCGCGCAGCCCCCCACCTCGACCCACCGCGTCAGTTTCAAGCGACCCAAGACCGTTATCCGAAGGGAACGCGGAAGAATGACCGGAGATCGCAGAAAACATCGCTATCGTTTCTCTCGACGAGATTCGCAGATCACAACCAATACCAAGGCGCATGGACTTCATCGACACGAGATATGCAATCCGAACGCGGCACTTGCGATCGCTTAGGTATCGAGCGATGGTGGTGACGCCGAGTGATATGTTTTGCGCCAATCACCGGAAATCGTTCGAAGGTTGACGCTTCGCGGATCATCATCACACTATCGAGTCTTTCGGCATCGGATTCCGACGGTTTTTCCGTCTCTGCAATTTGCTGAAAAGAGAAGCCTTTTTTACTGTCCATCCGCATCTCGCTCTTCCGCTCTTATCGCTTCGACCTTCGGGTTTGTCGAGATCTTCGTTTCAGAAGAACTGCCGCATATTTTCCCGATCGATACCCCGTCGATTCATGCGCTCCAAGGCATAATCGGTGAACTGCATGGTCGAGGCATCGTCGATCGGGTCGGTGGACGGGCTGGAATTTCTCCTTTACCGGATAGAGAGATTGCTTGGATGGCTACGTTGCGTCGTTATCCCGCCGATGATCCGGGCAAAATACAGACTCGGTCAAGCCCCTTTTCGGTTTGCGTATCAAAGCGGCATCATCGTCTTCCGAATCGTCTTCCGGTCGACGCCAAGGATAAAGCGAATCGATCCAGCCTCCGGGGGCTCGATCTTCCGGCGGTTGCGGCACCCTTGGCATTGACCGAACTTTCAAAATTTATCGATGAAGAACGAGAGCGTGAGCGACGTTACGATATCGAGCGGGAACAACGCTTCGAGTGAATTTTCGACATCGAAGGGAAAGATGGCATTGGCTTCTATCAAACCGAGACCCTTGGCGGCGCTTCTTCTGAACCTCTTCGGCAGGTATGCCCGAGCTTTCGAGTATCGGGATGAGCATTTGTCGATCAGCGGAAGAAATGCGCATGTCGTTCATATAGAAAGGCTTGCCAAAGCTCCGGTGATCGAAGGCAAGGGTTTTCCCTGCAGGTTGGCGGTGAGCTTCGATGATGGCAAGACTTTCGTATTGAGGGGTGTGCGCCGGTACGAAGCGATATCCTTTGCTTGGTCTTTGAAAAGCGAATGGATGGGGTTCAATACCGCCAAGTTCGAGGCCGAGAGGGCGTCGATCGACGAGATCATGCTGACGATCGAGGGCTTTTCTAGCCCTAAGGTCTATCCATCGGCTTGTTTGGTCGCCCCGATCCTCGTTCGGGCGAAGGATTTGAATCAAAATCTGCTTTCGAAACTCCCGCCTGAAGCGTTGAGTGCCGATACTCGATCGACGATCTTGACGATTCAAGATTTCGCAAAGAATGCCACGGCGATGCGAAACGAGGCGATTTCCCGGTACGAAGCGCGGCAAATCCCCGCATGGAAGGATTTTTTCGATACCTTCGAGAGTCATCCGCTGACCCATGAACAGCGGGCATCGATCGTCGCCGACGAAGACGCAACGCTGGTTCTTGCCGGAGCGGGTTCCGGTAAAACCAGTGTCATCACCGCCAAGGCCGGTTATCTGATCGAGTCGGGCACTCGCAAGCCGGAGGAAATTCTATTGCTCGCTTATGCGAAGGACGCGGCCAAGGAGATGTCCGAGCGTATCGAAGAAAAATGCGGCGAGCCCTTGGAAGCCAGAACTTTTCATTCATTGGCATACGAAATCATCGGCGCGGTTGAAGGCAGCAAACCTGCGTTGGCGGCGCACGCGAGCGACGACAAAGCCTTTTTGGCGCTGATCCGGGGGATTTTGCGGGAGTTGGTGCGAACGGTCCCGAGGGTTTCGAAAGCGATCATCGATTGGTTTTCCTATGCCCGTTTGGAGGAAAAGAGCGAGTGGGATTTCAAGAAAAAACATGACTACTATACCTTTGTCGAAAAAAAGGATATGCGAAGCCTGCAAGGTGAAAGGGTCAGGAGTTACGAGGAATTGATAATTGCCAATTGGCTCTACGCAAACGGGGTCGAGTATCGGTATGAGCCGATCTACGAGCATCGAGTGTCCAAAGGGGGATATCGTACTTACACTCCTGATTTTCGTTTGACCAAGAGCGGGGTTTATATCGAACATTTCGGCATTCGTCGCGAGAAAGACGAAGACGGTATTTTTCGATTCACGACCGCTTCCTGCGTCGATCGAGAAAAATATTTGCAGGATCTGGAATGGAAGCGTCGTATTCATTTCGAATACAACACTACCCTGATCTCGACCTTCAGTTATCAACGTCAAGAGGGAAATTTACTGGAGGCGTTGGCCGCCCTCGTCGAAGAATATGAAACCCTTTCTCCGCGATCTCCGGAAACGCTTTTCGATCGGGTAGCGGAGTTGAAGCAGATCGATAGTTTCGTTCAGCTCGTCGGGACCTTTCTGCGCCACTACAAAGGCGGCGATTATCGAATCGAAGAGTGCGAGCAAAAGGGGAAAGTCTTGAATTTCGCAAGACGGGCACAGGCTTTCCTGGCTATCTTCGAGCCGGTTTACGAGCGCTATCAAAAGCGATTGAACGATCGGATCGATTTCGAGGATATGATCACGAGGTCCTGCGAATACGTGGAACGCGGGGAATATTCGAGTCCGTTCAAGCATATTTTAGTGGATGAGTTTCAAGACATCTCACGAAGCCGAGGGCGTTTGGTCAAGGCTCTCAAAGCCCGGCACGCCGATGCCCGTCTTTTTGCCGTCGGCGACGATTGGCAGTCGATCTATAGATTCGCCGGTTCGGATATCAATATCATGCGGAATTTCGCGCAAGAATTCGGCGGCGTTTTCGATGATCGAACGGGGATCCACCGATCGGTCGATCTCGGTCGAACATTCCGATCCGTCGATCGAATCGCCCACGCCGCGAGACGCTTCGTTTTGCAAAATCCGGCGCAGTTGGAAAAGACCGTGATCCCCGCCGGGGTTGCGAGGACTCCGGCGTTGAGGGTGGTCTCGACTCTCGATCGCGATGGCGAAGAAAAAATCGAGCGGGTTCTTCGATCGTTGGCGGCAAGAGCGGATCGAGAAAAGAAGGCCTCCGTTTTGATCCTCGGGCGTTATCGCCACCTTGCCCCGAAAGGACTTTCTCGGCTGCAATCCGAGTTCTCGCAGCTCGATATCCGATTCAAAACGATTCACTCGTCGAAGGGACTCGAAGCGGACCATGTCGTTGTTTTGAACCTCGTCGGAGGGCGACTGGGATTCCCCTCCGAGGTCGTCGACGATCCTCTGTTGAGTTTGGTCTCGCCCGAGGCCGAGCCTTTCGAAAATGCGGAGGAGAGGCGGGTGATGTATGTCGCTTTGACTCGAGCCCGTTTGACGGTAACCCTGATCGCCTCTGTCTTGAGGCGATCGGTTTTTATAAAAGAGTTGCTCGAAGATCCCGAATACGGTTTCGTCAGCGATATGGAATACGAGCCGACGAAGCATATCTGCGGGGAGTGCGGGGGAGAACTGCTGGCTTTTCCGGCCACGGACGGAGGGATTCGATATCGGTGCGAGCATGCCGATCTATGCGGGTTTTCGCTCAAAGCGTGTTCGAAATGCGCCAACGCCCTGCCGGTGGAAGACGAGCGATCCGGGCTGATGGTATGCGCCTGCGGCGCCGAGTATCCGAAATGTTCCGAATGCGAAAACGGATGGCTTGTCGAGCGAAAGGGACAATACGGTCGTTTTTTGGGATGCGTCACCTATCCTCGCTGCAAAGGCCGGGCGAGAGTGTCTTGAGCCAAGCGATATCGATATTCGGATATCCGGATATTCGGGATTTCAGAGCGTCGATTTTCGAAGTCGGCTTTGTCACCGATTGGCGAAAAGTCTTGGCGAAAAATCGGGTGAGGATCGTCGGGAGAATAAGGGTGTTTTCCCCGAGTTTTTGCTCTTCGCTTCGGCGGTATCCGGGCTTTCGCCGAGGCCCGCACACGAGAATCGACCTTCGAATCCTTCAAATCCTTCAAGGCGGGCGCATCGAAGCCCTTCGGCGAATGCCGAAACCGACTCTCGATATCGCTTGGCAAGGCAAAAGACATCGGCGTTCGTTCAAGATCCCAAGCGGAAGCCATCTCGCCGATCGAATGCCGGGCCCTCGATCGAAAGGCCTTTGTCGTGTCGTGGCGGATGTCAGCTCTTTTGTTTTTCGCGGATCTCGTCGATCACCTTGCAGTCGTAGCATAAGTTGGCGGTCGGACGGGCCTCCAATCGACGAATCCCGATTTCGATGCCGCAGGTCTCGCAAAAGCCGTAATCGCCGCTATCGAGCGCGCCCATGGCTTCATCGATCTTGCGTATCAGTTTGCGCTCGCGATCGCGAGTTCTCAGCACCAATGCGAATTCCGATTCCTGAGTCGCCCGATCGTTGGGATCGGGGAAATTCGCCGACTGATCTTGCAGGTGATTGAGGGTATGGTGCGTCCCGGTCATCAGCTTTTGCTTCCAACCCGAAAGGATCGCCCGGAAATGTTCCACCTGGCGGGGACTCATATATTCCTCGCCTCGTTTTTCCTTGTACGGCTTGAAATCCGGTCCTTCGTAATCACCCTCTTTTTTCTTACGCCTTTGTGCCATGTTTTTCTTCCTCGGTAGTGTCTGTGACGCTTCGGGATTTGCAAGACCCGTCAGCGGGTATCGAAAAGTCGGCGGCAAGTCGGTAGGGCGTCATCGCCCGTCATCATCGTCCGTCATTGCATCATTTTTCTTACCTTTATTTCTTGCCGATTGCAAGCCTTCGGATTTGCGCCGAGATCCGAAGGTCCGGCTCCTCGTTCGACAAGACTTACTTTCCCCCGTCCCTCGTGATATTTCGCGCCCCGAGGGGCATGCGCGATCCCCCGGTTTTGCGGCAGCCGGTGATTATCCCCATATTCTCCCCGTTGACGAGGGCTAGCCTTGAATTCGCGTCGAAACGATGCGGGTGCCGAGAAATCGGGGCGACCATCGCCTCTCGAGCACCCTTCGAGCGCCCTTTCAAGCCTCGTCTTCGAACTGCTCGACCCACATCAATGTCGCTCCCGCCACGGCGCAGGGGATCACCAGAAAATTGACCAAGGGCACGGCCAAAGCGATCATCGTCATCCCCCCGAAGCCCATCGATAGCAGCCATTTCCCTTTCAGCCGCCGGCGCTGCTCGGGGAATTCCAGGCCATGATTCGCCATCGGATAATCCATATAGGCGATGGCCATCATCCACGCTCCTAGCAGCAGCCATAGCAGCGGTGCGAGCAGGTTGAGCCCGGGGATCAAGAACAACAGCAGCAAGGGAAGGCAGCGCAGCGCCAGATACGAGAACTTGCGGAATTCCGACGCGATACCGATCCCGATGTCGGTGAATATCCCCCGCGCACTGCCCGTTGCCGCCTCGGGGGCCTCTCTTCGTTCGAGGATTCGCCTTTCGATCGCCTGCGCCAACAGCCCGTTGAAAGGAGCCGCGATCAGGTTGGCGACGAGGTTGAAGACGAAGAATCCGGCAACGAGCACGCCGGCCACGAAGGCGGGGACCAAGATGAAGCGCAGGAATTCGAGCCATTCCCCTTCGGGCAGCATTCGATCGACGGCATGATCGATCCAGCCCGCCCCGAAGTGGATGACCGCGGCGAACACGCTGACGTTGATGAGCAAAGGGAGTACGATATAACGCCGAATCCCGGGGCGCAAGGCAAGGGGAATTCCACGCAGAAAATAGGCGGCTCCGCTCAGCGGGTCGTTGCGCTTTCGGTGGTTGCGCGGCCGATATTCCGGTCGCGACGAATATCCGGAATCCAAAATCATGGGCGAGGAACTTCCAAGCGGGTATTCGACGTCGCTTGCGAGCGTCGAGAGCGAAGCGGGGATTGTAATCCTCCGCCGCGGAATCGTCTTTTTTCATCCACCGGCTTCGTGACTCGATGATTCGCCCGTCGAGTCTGTGCGTCGAGCCTGCGCGAAAGGGCGCGACCGAGCGGGCCTTAGGTCTTGATCGGGCGAAAGGCGGCATCGAGGATCGCGATCCAATCGTCGAACGAATATGACAGCGTCCAAAGACAAATCGGAAATCCCCTTTCACTCCGAGCAGCGGCTTACGCTGCACCAGCTGCGCTTGCTCGAATGGATGGCCAAGGAGGAGAGAAAGCGGATCGTCGACGAAGGCGAGGAGGACGACGAAAGCCCGAATCGATCGAGCGTCATGCCCGAGCGATGGGAGTTGACGAAAGGCGTCCGACCCTACGAATGGCAGCGCCGATGCATCGATCGCTGGTTCGAAAACGGCGGCAGCGGGACGGTCAAAGTGGTCACCGGCGGCGGCAAGACATTCCTTGCGCTGGCGATCGCCGAGCGAGTGCAAAATACGAAAGACAGCGAGTTGCGGCTTGCCATCGTCGTCCCCACCATCGTGCTGATGCATCAATGGTATGACGCCCTGCTCGAACACGGCAACCTCCCGCAAGGGGCGATCGGTCGGCTGGGCGACAACCATAAAGACGATTTCGAAAACGGTCGGCGGATCCTCATCACGGTGCTCGCCTCCGCTTACAAACGACTTGCCCGGATTGTCGACAAATCGCAGGTGGGGGATCGCCTGATGCTGGTCGTGGATGAATGCCATCGTTCCGGCGCGAGCGAAACATCGCAGATTTTTCAGACCTCTCGAAAATGGTCTCTCGGCCTGTCCGCCACTCCGGAGCGCGAGAGTGACGATGCCCACTACGACCAATCCCTCGTCGGTCGCTCGCTCGGCCGGATCGTCTACGAGTTCAATCTTGCGGATGCCCTGCGAGAAGGCTTGGTGCCGAAGTTCACGATCAATCACTACGGCCTGCCGATGAACCCCGAGGAACGAACGAAATACGAGTCCTTGTCGCGATCGATCACGGATTCGAGGTCGCAACTCAATGGCTACCGGGATTCACGCTCCTCCGGCGGCGACTTCTTTTCGTGGGCTCGCAGCCTGGCGGCCCGCAACAAAGGCGAAGCCGGGACGATCGCCAGGCGACTCGTCACCGACTCGACGAGACGCCGGGAGCTGTTGAACCGCTTGGTCTCGCGGCACGAAGCGGTGCAAAAGCTGATCGAAGCCGAGTTCGAGGTCAACGAGGACGCTCGGGTGATCCTCTTTCACGAGAATATCGAAGAGGTCATGCGCCTGTACCTTCGGCTTCACGGTCTCGGACTGCCGGTGGTCGCCGAACACAGCGATTTGCCGGATTCGATTCGGCAGACGGGACTCGATCTTTTTCGTCGCGGGGTCGCTCGAATCATCGTCTCGGCGCGTTCGTTGATCGAGGGTTTCAATGTCCCGGCGGTCGATGTCGGAATTATCGTGGCCTCGTCCGCCTCGGTCAGGCAACGCATCCAAAGCTTGGGCCGGGTTCTCAGGCGCCACCGGGGAAAGGACGGAGAAGAAAAAACCTCTTGTATTCACGTGTTATACGCAAAGAACAGCAGCGACGAATATCTATACGCAAAGAACAGCTGGGAGGAAACGACCGGGGTCGAGCAAAATCGCTACTGGACATGGAATCTTCAAGATCCGCCGGTGGAGCAGGGCGGCCCGCCCAAAACACCGCTTCCGACCGAAACGCAAATGCCTCTCGATCTGCTGGAGCCGGGTGCGCTTTATTCCGGTCAATACGAAGGGATCGAGATGAGTTGCGACGCCCAGTTGAACGTGCGCAATGGCGAGGGTCGATATGCGCTGAATACGCGAGCCCTTGCCGAAGCGGTGATCGAAGCCAAAGGCGGCCCCGGCAGATTCAAAATCACCCCCAAGCAAGGGTATGTGCTGGTACGAATCCCCGTCGGAGATCGGTGGGAAACGAGATTCGTGACGCGCTTGGAAAAGCCCTTGGAATATACGCCTTCTCCATCCGATGTCGCCGCCGATCGTCCGCAAGTTACCCCCGAAGAGTGGGCGAAGAACGCAAATACCGGGGATCCCTACCCCTTCGGCGATTTGCCGGGGGTGGAGAGCGGATTGCGCTTCAAACGCAAATCCGGCGGGGTGATCTGCAAGAAGATCAGAAGAGGAGAAATCTACGCGCGGGGTTCTCGTCGCGCTTCGAACCAAGAAAAAGGGGCCGATGCGGATCGTCTCGTGGCATCGCTTCAAACCTTGCAAAATCGTGGTCGTATGGTAAGTATGATCGAAATCAACAATGCGAACCATGCGGTATTTCGAGAGGGTGGTCGATTGTTCTTCGTTTGCCCTTTGAAACGGGGATTGGAATTCCCTGATGACGATAATGAAAAACTGGATCGTGAAATCGGCGAACAATGAGCGAACAGATTGAATTCAAGGCTTGCAAACCATCGATATGGCACGGTCGTTATGCGCGAATCCCCGGAGACAACACGGTTTTCCATCTCAAGAATATAAAGGGCCGAATGTGGCCCGTGATCTACTGGGAAAGGGAAACCGGGACGGGGACTTGCGCCGCCTTCGACAGCGAGGCGACTCGCCGGCTTGCCGATGCGGTAAAAGCCGCCAAGCGTAAAGCGGGCGGCAAAGGCGGCGGTTCGTTCGTGATCAATGAATACGGACAAACGCTCGTCCCCGCAAGCGACGCTTCGGGGCGGCGATACATCGTCGGAGAATTGACCGGACGATGGCTATTCGAAAATCCTTTCGACGAAGACGAAGCGATCGATCCGGGGGATTGCGAGGGACTCGAGCCCGGTGATCCTTGGGAGCAACCTTATGTCGGATTCCGCTTCAATTTGAACGCCCGCAGCAAAATTTATTTCAATCAAGAGGACGAAGACGGTCGTCGTTCCATCTATCCTGAACGGCAAGACCCCTCCCTTGTCAAAGCGCTTCGTTCGATACGGCCGAGCGGCCCGGTTCGCTTTATCGTCAATCACCGAGGCATCGTCTTGACGAAGCGTCCGGTACAAGATAGCCGCTTGCAGCAAGAGCGATGGCAACCGATCTATGTGGGAAAAATCAATTTCGATTTGTGGTTCGAAAAGGAGAAATGACATGCGTCAATTTCCGATATTTCGGGGAAACTGTCCGACAAACGTCAGCAAAGACGCCAAGTACACGGTACGAATAGATAAAGATCGAAAAACGTCGGTCATCGGATTGACATACAACGCAGGCGATGATGAACGATGGTATACGACAACGGAAAAACACCCCGGTTTGGTCAAAATAGTGAACGATGTCAAAATATCACGCGGCAATCCCCCCAACGGATCGTTTTATATCAATGAATACAAGCAGGTCATCGTTCCAGTCATCGACACCAAGGATTATTATCTTGCCGGTATATACGAGGAAAGGCTTGAATTCAAATTCGAAGGCAATATACTGAGCGGCTCACCGATCGATTTGCAAGGCAACCCGATCAAGCCCGGCGACAAATGGGTAGGTCCACACCCGGGCATCCCTTATCGATTGGCAGCCGGCGGCAAGGATATTTACTATAAATCGCATCCACGGCCAAATGTGGAAAAGAAAGTGATATTGAGCAAAGCGCGTAGCCCGCAAATCGCCGCCGAGGTCGCCGATAAAATAAGCAAATACAAAGGCCATAGCGGAGGACGGTTCTATGTCAACGAATATCGCTCCATTTTCGCTCCCATCAAGGAAGACGAAGGCTGGAACTTTATCTATATCGGTGAACTTGATATGGACAAATGGTTTCCTCCGCCGGAAATCGATCAGCCGCTATAAAACAGCCGGTTTTACCGTGACTCTCCGAGGAATAAGTCGATGATCGAATCGCTTGATATCCGATAAACGAGTTCGACTTCACCCTTTGACGATCGCTTGTCGGACTCGAGAATCGCCTCTTCGATCAATCCGACGCCTGGCTTGGCTACCCGCCATGATTCGGATCCCGATCACCAGAGGAAACGCCCATAAAATACCTCATCGCCACGATTTTTCTTGTCGCAACCTCGACCATCGCCGAAGACGATCTGCCAACCGCAATCGATTGCTACAGGGCTACGCCAAAACCGAAGTGAACTGGCTCAGCTGGATCGTGCACTATTCCTATTGGTGGAACGAAGAGCGCAAAATCACGCGCATGTCCTTGCAATACGCCGATTGAAAAGACTTCGATGGAATGTGCCTTTGCAACCGACCGGAGTCAATCGCAGAATCGAAGGGGGGAGGATTCCGTAGTCCCCGCTTAATATGCATGGCTGTCCGATGCCGCTTTCACTCCTGACGAAATCGCTTCCCCATCCTGTATTTGATATCGAAGTTGATAATATAATCCAGCTCTTCCTCCGTGAAGCCATAGTGCTTTGCCAAAAGACAGTCGATCTCGTCGATGATTGCCTTTGCATGAGAGGGATGAAATTCGTCATATTTGACTTTCCCGGTTGTGCGATATTTAGCGTTTTTGGTGGTTTTGAATTTTTTGAAGTTTTCCATGAGTCCGTTATGGAGCGAAGACAATTTCGAAAATTGTCGTTTTTCCGAAAAAACATTCAGGTCGACGGGAAAATAGACAATATCTCTTGAATTGAGGTGACGGCAATCGGAAACGACGATATACCACCAATAAAACAACGTACTGTTAAGGATCAAACAAATCGCGATCGATTGCTCGCTCGAATTCGACTCGATCGGTTTGAGTCCACTTGATATTTTTTCACCGTCTCGTTCGTTACAGAAATACGGAATAAAATCATGGGCGTGAATCCAATACGTCGCAGCGTTGTGGAAATAGCATCGATGCTTTCCCGAAGAACGATCTCCTATTCTACTTTCGACACTCGTTATTTTTTTATAAATAGACGCTTCCAAATCATTTCCTATTTTAGGAATAATGCCGAAATAATCCATTAGACGATCGTTTTCCTGCAGATTGACTATTTGAAAGAGTGAATTTCGACCCTCGGAATACCAGCGATTATAGTTTGTCGAGAATATTATTTTATCGGTATCTCTTTTCTTGGTTAAAAAAATGGAAGTTCGAATATGTTGCAAATCCTTGAAGAGCTTGCTCGGGGCGTCGTCGAAATTCAAATAATGAGTATCATATTTGCCCAGTATATTCCGGGCGGCCATCATTCCGTCAGTGCATACCAGAGGAAGTTGGACGATCATCCCCATATAATCGCTCGATATTTGATCGGCGCGTTCAATGAACATGGCATATAGATTATCACACGATTGTGTGGAGTAATTCAGAATATCATACTCTTTTGAAACCTCGGAATATTTGATGTAGGGAGGGTTTCCGATAACGACATCGAATCCCCCGGATAATTCGATCGTGGGATAGAATTCAGTGATCCAATGAAAGGGGTTATGCGAGTCGATCCAGCTATCCAGTTCGTTTTCCTTGATGCCGTATAGATGACTTAAGTAGATATTCATTTCATGATTCAATTCCGATAATTTACCCTCCAGTGTCTTTTTCTCCTTCAAATAAAAGCCGTCTTCTCGGGCTTGCGATTTCCTGAACATCTCGCTCGCATTGCCGACTTCCTTGAATTTTTCTTCGATGGCTTGATGGTGTCCGTCAATATCCAGCTCACCTTGAATTGCCGCTTTGAACTGATCCATATCGGCGAATCCGACGAGAGAATTTCCGGATCGGATGTTGTAATCGATATCCGGCAATGGCTCCAGTCCGCAGTTCTCGTGTTCCGGATCGTAGTCCGCTTCTGCTGCCAATTTGAGGAATAATCGCAGTTTGGCGATTTCTGCGGCTTCGTTCATCAGATCGACGCCATAAAGATTGTTCAGGATGATTTCCCGATATATCCAATAGCGCGGATTGGGATGACGGTCGATATCTCTCAAAACGGACCTGAAATGCGAATATCGAATCTCTTTCGTACTTGATTTATCCTTCTTTTCTCGTCGCAAATCATCATTTTCAACGAATCCCCTCATTCGATCGATACAGCGCTCGTATAGGGGTTCGAGGATATTGAGAGCGGCGAAAAGAAATGCACCTGAACCACATGCCGGATCGAGGATCTTGATGCCTCGTCCATGATCGCGATCCTCGACTTTGGTGAACTGCCTCCCGGAGATGGCTTCGTAGAAGGCCTCGACGAATTCCTTCTCTTCGCAGGTATTCAAGGCATCCAATACGAATCTTTCGATATCCAAATTGTAAGTCACCAAATCCTTGATACGGTGTATCTCTCCGTTTTCGAGTTTTCTTTTCAACGAGAAGAAGCGTTCTCTCCTTGTCATCGTGTCTCTCCAAATTTCTCGCGGAAGGCCGAATTCCTCCGGGGTGTCGTCGTTCCAGAATTTTCGTCTTGAAATAACTTCGCTTTTCTCCGTATCGAATCCTTTTGCTATTTCATCGGGGATATTTTCATCGTCAATATCGCATCCCTTTCCCAGCGACGGGTAGATATAATTTTCTGGATCCTCCTTTAGTAGCCGCCATATACCCTTTTCCGGGTGAAATGCCGGTTCATATTTTTCTTTGATTCGATCGAGCAAACAAGGCAATATCGTGTTGCGAGAGATATATCCGGTGATATCCTCTTGGGTATAATAAGCCCCCATCTTCGATCGATCGTTGATATATTTTTCGAATATATATCCGATGACATCCGGGTTGATATCCTTGCCCGAGGCGGTGCTTCGAGTATCCAAATGCCAGTTATATTTATCGAAGAAGTCGAAAAGCCTTTCGAAAGCCATGTCCGGTATTTCTATATTCTCGCTTTCTCTTTCGATCTCATGGACATCGAAGAGACCGCCATTCAAATACGGAACGCGTCCCAGGGTATTCACGAGCTGCTTCGAGCGATTTCGAATAGGGGTTCCCAACCCATCGGAAAAAAGGACTCGAAGGAAAAGGCGATAGAATTTTTTGTCGAATTCATCCTTTCCGTATTCGTCTTGTATTCTCCTCAATCGATTTCTCAAGTAGTTTTTATCGCCATCCAAAAAGCCTTTTTTCTGGATGAAGTAGATAAACATGAGTCGATTCAGCATCAGGGCGGAGTACCATTCCCTTTTGGTTTCAATTTTTATCCCGGCGATAAAATCGCGGAATTCGGATAGTTCCTTCTTGAATTCTTCATAGAATCTCTTGGTGATCCTTTCCGAGTTGACCATGAAAGA
This sequence comes from Gammaproteobacteria bacterium, assembly GCA_965220535.1. GTDB lineage: Bacteria > Pseudomonadota > Gammaproteobacteria > HK1 > HK1 > HK1. The sequence goes on from OZ244833.1 coordinate 3,285,557, forward strand.
ATCACGGATTCTATCCACTACATCCGTTAGACGAAGATCGTTTTCTTCGCTGATATCGAAAAAAATACCATCGATTTTTTCCAATAACTTCTGAGGATCCTCGTCCTCTCGCCAAACGACCTCGATGATCCTTCTCGGTCGGTTTTGCGGGCGAATGGCAAGAATCCAATATTGCCGTTTTTCAAAGAGCAGTATCAGGAGATTTTCATAATAGGATTTGGATATTTGATTGATCAATTTTCTTTTTATGTCCTTGGTCAATAGAATATCCTTCGCTTCTCCGACACATATATAAAATCGATGTTTTTCGGCCACCACATCGATTGTGAGCCTTAATTTCTCTACCCCCCCCCCCCCCCCCCCCCCTCTGGGCAAGGATCGGGTAACTCGAAGGAAATAGGGGACGAAGGGGTTTCATCATCCCATCCCAGTTCGTTGAAGAGTTTTTTGAAATCCCGGCTACGAAGAAGATCGGTCAGATGTGTTTTGTTCATGGAATCAGTCCTATCGAGCAAATGATATGAGGATGTATCGGTCCATCACCCTCGGGGATTGCGAGTAGGTGATTTCTTTTCCACATCCCCACGACGGAATCGATTAATTCCGTATCTGTGGCACCTTGCCGGTTGAGACGGACAAGCCTGTCTCTGGCGGCTTCACGGAGAGGATATCGATACACTCCCTCGATAACATCGCGCAAATCGATATCGGAATGCTCTCCTTTGAAAAGACCGCTTTGCCCTCGATCTCTGTAGGCATTCAGCTTGTTGTAGATTCGATTGCGGATATTATTATGACCCCCCAAATTTCCGCTCAAATCCATTCGTGCTTGCTGGACGTATTTCACCGCTGCCGCTACCAGTGCATGGTGATTCGAAGCAGGTGGTATCCTTTGTTCATCAGGAGGGCATCGAAGCAAATCCAGCACCTTGGACTGAGATTGAGAGATGATATTGCCGTCGTCATCGACTTGGGCCAAAAAGTGGCGATGGCTATCGGTCCTGATATAAGCCAGAGTGCTCGCTTGTCCTGTGGTCCGTTTGGCGGAGTAAGCGACATCGGGTAAGGCTTTGATTCTGCTTTCCAGGTCGGGATTTTCTTTTATGGCCTGTTGCCAAATATCGTACGCTCTCGTGATGAGGTCGACATCATCGTCGGGTTCTTCCAAAACCACTTGATCTTTGTAGATTTTTTCCAAGTTGATTTCTTTGTCGTCGAAGAACTTTTCGTCGGAACCAAGAATTTCCGCGCTTTGCGTCAAACGATTATCCAGTCGAGATCGAAGGCCGATCACTTTTTCGATCCCGTCTTCCGGCAGGAAGCTGTAGCAGAGAATTTCCGTGGCTCTTTGTCCGATTCGATCCACTCTGCCGGCTCGTTGAATCAGTCGAATGGTTGCCCAAGGCAGGTCGAAGTTGACAACGATTCGGCAATCCTGAAGATTTTGCCCCTCGCTTAGCGAATCGGTGGTAATGAGAACTCGGATAGGGTTGTCGGTCCCCGGCTGCCCGTTGGATTCGGGGCTGAAATCTCTCACGATATCGGAGATACGATTCGTTTTTCCGCTGGCCATCTCGATCTGATTCAACCCCTCGGCAAGGAGTTCTCGATGAAGGTATTCCGCGGTGTCTTTGTATTGAGTGAAGACCAGCAATTTTTCGTTTGCATGTCTGTTCATGCAAAGTTCTCGAAGTCTTGTCAGCTTCCGATCGTTCTTCGCATCCCATAAGCCGATATCGGATATGATATCGATCAGGTCTCGGCAATCCTTTTTCAGATTTTCGGCGATGGATGCATCGAAGTATCCAACGTCAATCCATTGGATTTTTTTATCCGCTTTTTTCCGCATGGATTCATAGTGAAGAGATCCCTTTTCAAGAAAATCATTCAAGTCGAAGACTTTTCGAATTTCACCATCGCCTTTTTCCGAACTCTCGTCTTCTTCGTCCTCATAGACAGTAAAAAGATCCCCGATCGGAAATCGTTGACGTTTGTCGTATGCTGCAAGATAGATCGCATTGCGCAGAATATGTCGTTGTATCGAGAGGATGAATGAGGGGCCGCAGCTTTCCAATCGCTTGAACATCTGCGATTTGGTGAAGCCGATCAGGTGTTTTCCGACTCGATTGAGATTTTTGGCGATCTTCTTTTCCTCGGCGGTCGCTTTATCCGGCAATTCTTTTGCGAAAAGATATTCTCCGAGGCCATAGCGAGGCAGTTTGAGGTTGGCTATTTTATCGACGGTTTCCTCTGAATAGAGAACGGAATATTGATCCCTTTCGTCCTTGTCGATCGAGAAATGAAGACATTTGGAAATTCTGTTAGGAAAATAGTGTTTTCCTCCGTCTTCGAAGACAAGATAATGCAGGTTCTTTTCTTGATCTTTCAAGGCATAGTTCTGTTTGATGTGATTTCGAGTGCGCCGGATCATGAATATCCGCATCAATTCCTTCCAATCGTCTACGCAATCGCTATGTTCAAAGGCGGCCAGAGAGGAAATGGGGGTGTTGGTGTGTCTGATTTTGAAATCCGAGTCGAAATTCTTTAATTTTTGAATATACGTACTCGGCTGCATTCCTAAATCCATAGTAGGATCCAAGAACAATCTCAACTGACTGCTCATATCCGTGAATTGTTTATTATAAGGAGTGGCCGTTATGAGAATGACTCGACAATCGTTCTGCTCGATATATTTCTTGACTTGTATATGCCTACGAGATTCCCGATTGCGCAAATTATGACTTTCATCGATAATGAGGGTAGGGAATCGTTTCATCCTGCTCAGATTATTTGTCTTTCCCAAGGAAAGCACGTTTCCCGATATTTCGTATTCTTGCAAATAATCTTGTTCCCACATATCCTTTAGGTTCGGGGGGCAAATCACCAAGATATTTCCACCATAATCCTCTTGAAATGTTTTGGCGACGGCGCTGGCTACGATCGTTTTTCCCAATCCGACGACGTCACTGATGATGACACCTCTGCGGGAATATAATTTCTGTACCGCAAGGGTGACGGCCTGTATTTGAAATTCGAGCATTTTGTTTTGGAATATCTCCGGAATTTTGAAATTCCGTGCACCCTCGATGGCATCTTTCGAAAGTTCGTATGCGGTTTTGATATAGATCTCATAAGGATCGATTTTGTCTCCGGCCCAACTCCCTTCGATGATCTTGGCCAGTTCGACACTGATATCCAAGCACCAGCGATGATTCCACTTGCTTTCAAACCAATCAGCCAGTTTTTTCGTGGCATCGATATCCAACACATCGATATTGAGCTCGCCTTGGTTCACCAATCCGGCCATCGTCAGATTGCTGCTGCCGACATAGCCGACGATCGGGGATATTCGATTGTCGGTGTACGCCAGATAAAGCTTGGCATGCAAGGGGTAGGCACCGAAAAATTTCACCTGTATCACTCCTTCGCGGAGTTGTTTCGCCAGGTTTTTCAGTCCCTTTTCATCCCGGGCGGTGGGAATGCCATAGGTCAATTGCTTGGCAAGATCGTGGGCAAAGCGCTCTTTGTGCTTGGAAGCGATTTTTTGAGTGATTTCTTGCCGATCGTCGGCATAATGGTGACGCACGGTGATATCGTCGTTCCCCGGCATTCCGACGATCAGGCGGCATGCCGGTTTGCCGGGCTCCCGGGAGATGGACTCGATGGTGCGGGAAATTTTTCCCCAGCCGCGCAAGTTGAAATACCCGACGCAAAAATCCCCGCGCTTGGCCGTCTGCAGCGTTTCCTCGAGACTATCAAGCAGAATTTCGCTTTCGTTGTCGTAGATTGTCGGCACAGTGCAGGTTCCATGAAAGGAAGAGGATAGCGGCGTCGATCGCCTGCCGGCGCATCGATTATCCCTCGTTTGACGATGTGGGGTAACCCTCGGTGGTTGTCGTGGGGCGTCGGATAGCGGGCTTTCCTCGGATTTTCGCTTCAGCTCTCGGATCGGCGCATATCCCGTTAGACTACGGGGCATATCCACCGCTTCGAAACAAGGAGACAGACGATGTTTGCCGACCGACTCAAACTCGCTCGAAAGCGGGCCGGGCTTTCGAGATCGGCTTTGGCTGAATGCGTCGGGGGCGGGAGCATGGCGAAGAGCATCGGTGATTACGAGCATGGCCGGGGGCTGCCTTCTCTTTCCGTGTTGTCGGGGTTGAGCGATGCGTTGGATGTATCGAGGTTTTTTTTGCTGGGAAGGCGGGTTCTTGCGCTGAAGGATGTCGAATGGTGCAAGCATTCCGGTGTTTCGGTCAATGTTTCGGCCAAGGACCGTGCTTGTGCCGAGGTGCTGGCGATCGAGCGGGTGGAAAAATATTTGGAGATCGAGAGCATCCTCGACCTTCCGCCGATCGGGGATCTCTTCGCTGATTTGCGCGTGGACGGGGTGAGCGATGAGCGAGAGATCGAAGGGCTCGCTTTGAAACTGCGTAAGAAATGGAAACTGGGGATCGATCCGATTCCTAGTATGACTGCATTGCTGGAAGACAGGGGTTTGATGGTTATCCAAGGCGATTTGCCCGAGCGTGTCGGCTTGACTTGTAAGGTCGAGTGCGAAGGGCGAGTGCCGATCGAGGTCATCGTGGTCTCTCGGGATGGGAATATCGGGCGGCGCCGCTTCGGTTTGGCGCGCGAACTGGCATATAGGCTCATTGTCGATACCGGTAGCGAGGGGCGGCAGCACGAATCCTCGATGGACCGTTTTGCCGGTGCTTTTTTGGTTCAGCGAGAGCACCTGATGGGAAGTGTCGGCAAGGATCGAAGCGGTATGACTGTCGAGGAACTCTTTCGTTTGAAAAATCTCTACGGGGTATCGGCGGCGGCGATGTCGATGCGACTGGGACAGGTCGGTATCTTGCCGTCGGAGGTCGTGGCCGGATTGCTCAAGACTTTTGCGCGCAATCGGAGGAAGGAAGAGCCCGAGCCGATGCAGTCTTGCGAAGGTTTTGCCGCTTTCGAGGGACCGCAGCGTTTCGAGCGTTTGGTTTGGCAGGCACTGGGAGAGCGTACGATCCTTCCCCTGCGGGCGGCACGATTGCTTGATACTCCTTTGAAGGAGGTCGAAGCGGCGCTTGAAGGATGATCGGCCGATGGATCGCGCAGTGCCTCGAGGATTCGAGGCGTAAAGGACGAAGACGAGACGGGTCGATCGCTCAAGTCAGGAGTTCGACCAAGATCGCGCTTCCGAAGCCCGTAATAAGGGCTGATATCGTGATGGTTCCCTTCAGTTTGTCGGCGTTGCTCTGGCTGATGGCAATGCGCATATCGGTACGGAGTTTCTCGATCTTGCGTTCTTGCTCGTCGAATTTAGGGACGATGATCCGCTCGACGGCTTCTTCGATGGCATTTTTGAAGAATTGACGAGTCCGCTCCTCCTCTGTGCTCCTTGAATCCTTCTCGTTGTCCATCGCGACTTTCTCCAAAGGGGTGAAATAGAGCGTTCTCTCCAAGAGAAAAGGAAGGGGCTCGAAGAATACAAAGTTCCGGCTACCCTGTCTACCTGTTTTTCGCCTCGGTACGATATTTCCATCGACGCATTTCGGGTGAACGACCGTCCTTTTTTTCCGGCATCGGTCCGGGCATCGACGACTTCGATGAAAAAAGAAGAGTCCGATCCGACGAAGCCCTTGCAGCCGACATCCGAGGGCGAAATCCGAGGGTGTGGCGGCTTCTCGAAGATCTGCGAGAGAAGGGCGGGCTCCGGGTTTCGGGTGAAACATCCGAAGGGGGGCCGGAGGGTGCGGACGAGGGGATAATCCAAGGATGACGAGGGTGCTGCCGGTGCCTTGATGTACCATTATCGTCTCGATCCGAAGAGCGACGGTGCGGTGATCCTGACCGCGAGTCGTTGTCGCTCGTCTTTCCTTTGTCGAACCCTTCCTTCGGCGTCCTTGTGCGGGCGTGTGCGGGCGTTTTTTTACCAAGTTTTCGGATATCGCTATGCGGCTGCGTAAGATTCGGCTCGCGGGATTCAAATCCTTCGTGGATCCCACGACCATCGAGTTTCCCGGTGCCGTTGCCGGAGTCGTGGGCCCGAACGGGGGAGGCAAGTCCAATATCATCGATGCGGTGCGTTGGGTGATGGGCGAAATTTCCGCTCGTCATCTCCGTGGCGCCACGATGTCGGATGTCGTTTTCAACGGCTCCAATACCCGAAAACCGGTCAGCGCCGCCAGCGTCGAACTCGTTTTCGACAACGGCGAGGGTCGTGCCGGGAGCCGTTTCGCCGATTACAACGAGATCGCGGTGCGCCGGCAGGTCAGCCGCGACGGTCAATCCACTTATTGGCTCAACGGCACCCGTTGTCGCCGGCGGGATGTGATGGATATCTTCCATGGCACCGGTTTGGGTCCGCGCAGCTACGCGATCATCGAGCAGGGGATGATCTCGAGGTTGATCGAGGCCAAACCGGACGAGATGCGCGATTTTCTCGAGGATGCGGCGGGGATATCGAAGTACAAAGAGCGTCGGCGCGAGACGGAAAATCGAATGCAGCATACGGTCGAGAATCTCGAGCGTCTCGACGATCTGCGCGAGGAGCTCGATCGACGGCTGGCGCATCTGGCGCGGCAAGCGACGCAAGCGGCGAAATTCCGTGAACTGAAAGCCGAGCAGCGCCGACTCGAAAGCGAGCATCTGGCTTTGCAGTGGCAGGGATTGGATCAAGAAGCCGCTTCGCACTCCCGCCGGGTGACGGAGCAGCAATCCAAGGTGGATGCCTCGCTCGCGGAGCAGCGCAAGTACGAGAGCGATCTGGAGCGGGCGCGGGCGGCGAGCGAGGAAGCGACGGAGGCGGGCAATCGTTGCTACCGCGAACTGATCGACGCCCAAGGGAGTGTCGCCCGCAGCGAGGAGTCCATCGCTTCTTTGCGGCGGCGCAAGGAGGATTTGGCGGAGTCCTTGGCGGCGGAGGACGAGCGTTTTCGAGCGATCGAGGATCGCATCGGGAAAGAGCGGGCCGAGCGCGAATCCCTCGTCGGTCAGTTGGCGGTCGACGAGCCTGCGCTCGAGGAGCTGCACGCCCGAGCCGCGGCGGAGCGCACGAAGCTCGAAGCGCTCGAAAAAGAAGCCCAGTCGCTGAAATCGGAGCTCGACGACCTCGCCGAGCGGGAGCGCGAGCCGGCGCGTAGTGCGCATGCCGAGCAAGCGGGGATCGCTCATCTCGAGTCGGCAATCGAAGAGATGCGCTCGCGGCAAAAGACGCTCGAAGGCGAGCGAGAGGGGATCGATGCCGACACTCCGGCGCGGGATGTGGAACCCTTGCGCGATCGTATCGGCGAAGCGGAGCGGGCATTGGCCGCGGGAGAGGAAAACCAGTCATCGCTCGGCGAGAGGGTGCGTCGGTTGCGCGCCGATTCCGAATCCCTCGCCAAAGCGCTGCACGATACGCGGGCGACCCTCGCTCAGCTGAGGGCCCGTGCCGCCTCCCTTTCCGCGCTGCAGCAAGAAGCGCTCGGCATCGGAACGGGATCGGCGACCGACTGGCTGGCAAGCGCGGGCTTCGCTGAAAGTTCGCGTCTGGCGCAGGCGATAAAGGTGGATGCCGGTTGGGAGCGTGCGGTGGAGACGGTGCTCGGCGCTCGCCTGCAAGCGGTGCTGGCCCAAGGGATGGAGGGCTTGGTCGCCGGGCTTTCGAATCTGGAGCAGGGAAGTTTTACCGCGATCGATGCCACGCAGGATCCCTCGCAGGCTTCGCCAAAGGACGATCCGGACGATCCGGACGATCCGCAACGCTCGGAACAGAAGGACCGAACAGGGCTTTCGCCCTTGAGGTCGAAGATCCGCAGCGATTGGCCGATCTCCGATCTCTTCTTCGGGGTCCACTGCGCCGACGGGATCGACGAGGCGATGGCCGCGCGGGCGCATCTAAGCCCGGGCCAAAGCGTGATCACCCCCGATGGGACGTGGCTAGGCTCCGCGTGGCTGCATGTGAGTCGGGGCGGGGAGGTCGAGGGCTACGGCGTGTTGGAGCGGGAAAAGGCGCTCCTCGCTCTCGAAGAGGAGATCGCTGGGGCCGAGGCCGGCGAGAACGATTCGAGGCAGCGCTCGCGTGATAACGAAGAGCGCCTGCGCGCCGCCGAGGAGGAATATTCCACCGGCCAGCAGGCTCTCAACGAAGAGCATCGTCGCTATGCCGCGCTGCGTTCGGATCTCGCCACGCGCATCGCCGAAGCCGAGCAAGCCAAAAGCCATCGTCTTCGGCTCGACGACGAGATCGACAATCTCGCCACGCGTATCGAGGATGCGCAAAAACGTCTTTTAAAGGCTCGCGAGAAATACGAGGATTCGTCGAAGGAGCAGTCGCGGCTGTCCGCCGAGCGCTTGCAATGCGAGGAGCGGTGGCGGGTGCGCAGCGCCGATCTCGAAGCCCTGCGCGAGCGTTGGCAGGCTTTGCGCGACGATGCCTATACGCTGGGGCTCAAGGTCGAGGGGATGCGTTCGCGTTCGGTCGCGGCGCACGATGCGAAGGCTCGCGATCAGCAGCAGTTGGAGGAGATCGAGGAGCGTCGGCGCACGATCGGGGTGGCCATCGAGGAGATCGAGCCCCCGCTGGCCGCGGCTTTGCAAAACCTCGAACGGCAGCTCGCTCGTCGCAGCGAGTTGGAAGCGTCGATGCGCGAAAAGCGCAGCGAAGCCGAAAGGCTGGAAGAGGCGGTGCGCCGGGTCGACGAGGAGCGGCAGCGAAGGATCGCGCAGGTCGAGGTCGAGCGGCAGACCCTAGAGCGTTTTCGCATCGAAAGCCAAGAATCCTTGGTGCTGCGCACGTCGATCGAAAAACGTCTTGCGGATGGCGAGGAAGCGATAGAAGCCTTGCTCGAGCGCATGGGAGAGGGAGCGACGGCCGAGGCTTGGGCGGAAAAAATCCAAGCGGTGGAAAGGCGTATCCAGCGCTTGGGTCCGATCAATTTAGCGGCGATCGAAGAGCGCGAGCAGCATGCCGAACGAAAACGCTATTTGGATGCCCAACACAGCGATCTGGAATCGGCCCTCAAGACCCTGGAATCGGCGATTCGAAAGATGGACGCCGAGACGCGCACCCGGTTTCGCGATACCTTCGAGCGGGTCGACAAGGGAATCGCGGCGATGTTCCCGCGCTTGTTCGGCGGCGGCAGCGCCGGGCTGCGCTTGACCAGCGACAATCTGCTCGAGGCCGGGGTGACGGTGATGGCGCATCCCCCGGGCAAGCGCAATACCTCCATCCAGCTCCTTTCCGGCGGGGAAAAAGCGCTGACCGCGATCGCGCTCGTATTCTCGATCTTCGAGCTCAATCCGGCCCCCTTTTGTATGCTTGACGAGGTCGATGCGCCCTTGGACGATCCCAATGTCGGGCGTTTTTGCGCGATGGTGCGGGAGATGTCGGCGCGGGTGCAGCTGATCATCATCACCCACAACAAGATCACGATGGAGATCGCCCAGCAGTTGGTCGGGGTGACCATGCACGAGCCGGGGGTGTCGCGCCCGGTCGCGGTGGATATCGATGCGGCGGTCGAAATGGCGGGAGCATGAGCGAAGAGGGCATATCGCTCGCTCACTCGGTAAAATACGACGGACTACCGGGTGCATCCATCGGCATTTGATTCGATGGCGGCGATCTTTGCATCGCGTGCATTCCGATCCGGGAGTTGAACCCTTACCAGGAAGCGAGGATTGGACAGTCTGCGTCTCATCCTGTTGATCGCCGGTGTCGCTCTCGTCATCGGTATCTACTTGACCGGTCATCTTGCGCATCGTCGCAAGGCGGCGCGTTCGGATAGGCATGGTCGCCTATCCAAAGGCGTCGTCGATGTCAGTGCGTTGGCGGGGCTGCGGGCGGTGGAGCAGCAAGAAAACGCCGAGGCCGACGATGAAGGCCTCGATCCCTCCGACCCCTTCCTGCCCGACCCCTCCTTGCCGATCATCGCCTTGACCTTGATCGCCCGTCGCGGGTCGATGAGCGGTTCGGCGATCATCGAAGCCTTGGAGTTGGAGGGCTTGAAGCCGGGGCCGATGCGCATCTACCACTATCGCTATTACCCGGAAGACTCGGGCGAATCCTCCTCCTTCGCATCGTCCGGCACCTCGTCCGGCAACTCGTCCGGCCGGTCGCAGCCGATCGTATTTTCCATCGCCAACGCGGTCGAGCCCGGGGTCTTGGAGCCCAAGACCCTGCACGAGGAGAGGACACCGGGCTTGGTCGTCTTCATGAACGCGTCGGATCCGATGCATACGATGCGCACCTTGGATGCGATGCTCAGCGTGGGGGTGCGCCTCGCCCGCCGGTTGGATGCGATTTTGGGCGATGCCGAGCGTAACTATCTGACTCCTCGGGCGCGCGATGCGCTGCGCGAGCACGCCTTGAATCTTGCCCGGAACCAGGGTTGACGAGCGCCGTCGACGCCTGATCGGCGTTGCCCCGCCCTTCGCCGATCGCCTGCTTTCGACGGTTCCGATGCCCCTTCGCTTTTTCGCTCATCGGTTCGAGAGGATTCCAAGGTGGCCGATTCTTTTGAGGATCGAGTCGATTCGCCCGCTACGGGCTCGGCGGAGGTCGATGCGAATTCCTCGCCCTCGCCGCCGGACGCAGGCCGGGCGGAGAAGCGGATCGCTTGGCTTCGGGATGCGATCGCCCATCACGATCACCGCTATTTCGTGCTCGACGATCCGGAAATATCGGATGGCGAATACGATGCTTTGATGCGCGAGCTCGAGGGGCTCGAGGCTCGCTATCCCGCGCTCGTCACCGCCCAATCCCCGACGCAAAGGGTCGGGGCCGCGCCGCAAAAGCGTTTCGCCGAGGCGGTGCATTTGCAACCGATGCTGTCGCTGGGCAATGCCTTCGGCGAAGCCGATATCCGCGCTTTCGACCGGCGCTTGCGCGATCGATTGGGGCTTTCGGCCGCGGCGGTCGACGATGCGCCGGACGATGCGCCGCGAGACGCTCGCAAAAGCGCCGTCATCGATCTTTTCGAGACCGACCCCGCGGCGGAAAAGCCGGCGGAAAAGCCCTCGTCCGCCGACGCCGCCGATCCTCTCGACGATCCCCCCGCCGATCCTCCGGTCATCGCGCAGGTGGTCTATATCGGCGAGGTCAAAATAGACGGCCTTGCCGTCAACTTGCTCTATGAGCGAGGGGAACTCGTGCGCGCCGCCACTCGCGGCGACGGTCAGCGCGGCGAGGATGTGACCTTGAACGTTCGTACCCTTCGCTCGCTTCCGCTGACGCTTCGGGGAAAGGGTTGGCCCGAGGTGCTGGAAGTGCGCGGCGAGATTTTCATGGATCGATCCGGTTTCGAGAGGATGAATGCGCAGTTGCATGAACGCGGCGAGCGCACCTTCGCCAATCCCCGCAACGCCGCCGCCGGATCGCTGCGCCAACTCGATCCTGCGATCACCGCCTCTCGTCCTTTGCAGATCCATTGCTACGGGGTCGGGGCGTCGAGCCCGGAATCGACCCTGCCTTCGCATCACCGGGGATTGCTCGATCGTCTCGCCGATTGGGGGCTTCCGATCGGCTCTCATATCGAAAGCCTTTCGAGCATCGAGGAATGCATCGCCTACCACGCGGATATCGAGGCCAAACGCGATGCCATCGGCTACGACATCGACGGGGTGGTGCTCAAACTCGATTCCTTGCCGGCGCGAGAGATCGTCGGGCAAGTGGCGCGGGCCCCGAGATGGGCGGTCGCTTGGAAATTTCCCGCCCAAGAGGCGCTGACCAAGATCGCCGCCATCGAGGTGCAGGTGGGTCGTACCGGTGCGTTGACCCCGGTGGCCCGGCTCGAGGAGGTGCAGGTCGGCGGCGTCAAGGTCACCAACGCGACCTTGCATAATCAGGACGAGATCGATCGCAAGGATATCCGCATCGGGGATGCGGTTTGGGTGCGCCGGGCCGGGGATGTCATCCCCGAGGTGATTCGTGTCGTGCCCGAACGCCGTCCCCGAGGGACGCATCCTTTCACCTTGCCGTCGCGCTGCCCGATCTGCGATTCACCGGCGAAGCGCGAAGAAGGGGAGGCGGTGCTGCGATGCACCGGAGGGTGGGTTTGTCCCGCCCAGCGCAAACAAGCGATCCGCCATTTCGCGAGTCGGGGGGCGCTCGATATCGAGGGCTTGGGGGAAAAAATCGTCGCCAAACTGGTCGATAAGGGCCTTGTGAACGATTTCGCGGATATTTTTCGCCTTCGGGTCGATGATTTGAAAGATGTTTATTTGGAACCTCCCAAGAACCGCAAGAGCGCTCCTCCGGAAGAGTCGAAGGCGGCGAGCAATGCGATCGAGTCGATCGAGCGCGCCCGCAACACCACCTTGGAGCGCCTGCTGATCGCCTTGGGGATCCCGCACGTCGGCGAAGCCACCGCCGCTGCTCTCGTGGCCCATTTCGGTAGCCTTGCCGCTTTGCGCTCGGCCGACGAGGAGGCGTTGCTCGAGGTGCCGGATGTCGGTTCGATCGTCGCTGCCAGCGTCCGCGCTTTTTTTGCCGATGAGAAGCGGGCCAAGGTCGTCGACGATCTCGAGGGTTATTTGACGTGGCCGGAAGCGGCGGCGAACCCCGCCGAGTCTCGAGATGCACCGACCACGCTCGACAAAAACACGGACGACGGGAGCGATGCCGATAAAACTCCCTCGGCGCTCCCTTTGGTCGGTAAGATCTTCGTCCTGACCGGCAGTTTGGAGAGTCTGGCGAGGGCCGATGCCAAACGCCGCTTGCTAAGTCTGGGGGCGAGGGTCACCGGCAGCGTCTCTTCGCAGACGGACGCCGTGTTCGTCGGTCGCAATCCGGGATCGAAACTCGCCAAGGCCGAGAGCATCGGAGTTCCGGTTCTCGACGAAGCGGCCTTGCTCGAGATGATCGGCGAGGAATCCCTCTCTTCCTAGATCCGCCTGCCGGGGTCGATGGTCCCCGGCGTTGTCAATCAAGATTCTTATCGCTCCAAGAGGCGGGTCCGCACTTGAACCGATCGTTTTCCATCTATTTTCAGTCGCGCATGGCTCGTATTTTCTTGCTCGGGATCATCGCCGGGTTTCCGTGGGTGTTGATCGGCAGTTCGTTGTCTTCGTGGCTGGATGATGGGGGATTGAGCCGCACTACGATCGGTTTTTCCGGTCTCATATTCACCGTTTACGCCGTCAATTTTTGTTGGGCACCGCTGGTCGACCGCATCCGGATCCCGGTTTTGGCAAGGATCCTCGGGCATCGTCGCGCTTGGATCATCCCGTTGCAGTTGATCATCCTGCTGGCGCTTTTGGCGTGGGGCGGCTTGAATCCGGCGGACAATCTGGCGGCGGTGATCGCGTTCGGGTTGCTTATCGCCACGGCTTCGGCAACCCAAGATATCGTGATCGATGCCATGCGTATCGAGCAATTCGGCCGCACCGAGAGCGAAGCGATGGTCGCCGGAGCGGCGGTCTACATTATCGGCTGGCATACGGGATTCAAGCTCGGGGGGGCGGTGGCTTTTGCAATCGCCGAGATACTTGGTTGGCCGATGACCTTCGTCCTGCTCGGAGCGGTGATCATCCTTTGCAATATCGCATTGCTTTTTGCGCATGAATCGCCGCGGGTGCCGATAGCGGATCAGAAGGAAAAATTCGACGAAGAACGGCTTGCCGCTCGTTCCGGTATGAGAGGCTTCGTTCGTCGAGCCAGGTTGTGGTTATCGAGTACCTTTATCGCCCCGATTGCCAGTTTTTTCCGGCGAAACGGTTTTACCATCGCCGTATCGTTGCTGGGTTTCATCTTCCTGTTCAAAGTCGGCGAGGCCTTTTTGGGGCGGATGTCGGTGGTTTTCTATCAGGAGATCGGATTCACGAAGACCGATATCGCGATTTATTCCAAGGGACTCGGCTGGATGATCACGGTGCTGGCCACTCTGCTCGGCGTTCATCTGGCCATTCGTATCGGCTTGGTGCGGGGCTTGGTTCTCGCCGGCATAGCGATGGCTCTGACCAATCTGCTTTTTGCTCAGATCGCCTGGGCGGGAAAATCGGAGTTGCTTTTTGCGGTCGCGGTCATCGCCGATGATTTGGCGGCGTCCTTGGCGACCGTCACTTTCGTCGCTTTCATCTCGATGCTGGTGGATCGAAATTACACCGCCGCCCAATATGCCCTGCTTGCATCGATCGGCAATGCCGGGCGAACCACCCTCGCCAGCACTTCCGGGGCGATGGTGGATTGGTTGGGCGGGGATTGGGGGACTTTTTTCGTGATCACCACCTTGATGGTGATCCCGTCCTTGATTTTCCTTTGGATCATCCGCCGTCGATTGGCCGATATCCTTTCCGGGGCGCAACTGGTGGTTTCCGAAAAGGAGAGCCCCGCGGCGGATAGCAAGGGCCAAGGCTAAGGCGAAGGCGAAGGCTTTTTCTTCTTTCGTTTTTTTAGGTAGAGATCTTCGTCGGCGCGGGAAATCAAGTCGAGAGCGCAATCCCCTGGGCGATATTTCGCGATACCGAAGCCGGCCCCAAGCGATATCGGATTTTGCGAGCCATCGAATGCGTTGTCGAAGTCGCTGTCGAAGTCGAAGATATCGAAGCCGGCATCGCCGATGACCCGGCGCAGACGCTTTTCGATGCGTCGGATGCCATCGAAGTCGGTATTGCCGGCCACGATCACGAACTCGTCTCCGCCATAGCGAAAGAGTCGGTCTTTTTTTCGTATCGCCCCTTGGATTCGTTTCGCGAAAGCGACGAGGATTCCATCCCCGGCGAGATGGCCGAAACGATCGTTGACGCTTTTGAAATCGTCGATATCGATCATCATCAGCGAAAGCGGCGTTCCCTCGCGGGCGGCATTTTCGATATCACTGATCAATATCTCTTCCATCATCGCCCGGTTATAGGAGCCGGTCAGGGGGTCTTTGAACATCCCTCGTAGCGCTTTTTCGTGGAGCAGCGTATTGCGAAGCGGGTATTCGATCAGCGGCAGCACGTGCGCGATTTCTTTTTTCTCGGCGGTGCTGAAAGGGACGTCGCGAAAGAAAAGGATATCGCCGAGTCTTTCCTCGGCCTTCTCGGTCGATCTCTCCTTCGAGTGATCCCCTTCGATATAGGTGATGGAGGTTCTTTGATTGCCTGATGGATGCGAATCGATATGAAAGCTGCACGAGTATTTGCCGGGGCGACCGATCGTGAGATCGACGATTCGATCCCTTGCCGACAAAGACGCCCGAACGCGCACCCCGCTATGGAGTACGCGTTCGTTCAGCAGGCTCGAGAAATCATCGAGAAGATCCCCGGGGTCCAGGCTCTTTTGCAAGGCGAGCGCCGCTTTCAGCTGCCACTGACTGTCGACGAGGTGCTCGGGGTGTTCGAAAGGGCTGCGAGAAAGGCCGTGCCCGCAGGACTCGGCAGAGCCGGCACCGCTGTCGATGCCGGCCGAAGGTCGAGTCGGCAGAGCGCGTATCGTCGGGGCTTCGTCCTTGCTATCGGACCCGATATCGGACCCGATATCGCCCCCGGTATGTTGTCGGCTGAAAGCCGAGTTCATCGCCGGAGAACTCCGATCTGGCCGTTTTCCAAAGGACACCGGGGAGCGAGCGCGAGCACCACCTGAGCCGCGGCATCCTCGGGCGTCGGAATTCTTTCGGGATTCTCCGCCGGAAAAGCCCTTTTTCGCAGCCCGGTGCGCATCGGACCCGGAGCGATCCGAAGGATCTTCGGGTTTCCCGCCGCTTCCGTCTCCTCGGCAAGGACTTCGACGAGCCCTGCAAGCCCCGCTTTGGAAGCGGCATAAGCCCCCCAATAAGCGCTGGCGGCCGGGGCGCTTTGATCCCCCGATTCATCGCCGACGCTATCCCGAGCGCTCTCGAATCGATCGTCGATGAAGATCACCCTCGCATCCGGGCTTCGCCGCAGCAAGGGCAGGCAGGCGGTGGTCAGGAAAAAAGGAGCGTTGAGGTTGATCTGCAGCGTATGCAGCCAATGCAAGGGTTCTACGTGCTCGATCGGCGCCAAGCCGAAAAAAGCCGTGGCGGTATGCACGATCGCATGCAGCGATCCGTATTCGTCGTCGATTCGCTCGACCAAGCGGAAATAATCCCCGGGGGTCGCTCCCGACAAATCCATCGGATAGAGCGCCGGTCTCGGCGATGCGTCTTCGACGATCCGATCGTGCACCTCTTCGAGCCCGCGCACGAAACGTCCGAGCAGAATCGTTTGCGCCCCCGACTTCGCCGCCAAACGCGCCACGGCGCCCCCGAGTCCGCCACCGGCTCCGGTGATGAGGGCCACGCGTCCTTCGAGGCTGCCCGCCAAAGGCTCGTTGTCGTTCGAAAGAGGAATTTCGGCAGTCATCGCTCTCATCGGTCGGTCTTCTCGTTCGCTCGTCGTTCGCTCGCTCATCGGACTCGGCGAGCGTCGTTCGTGCCCCGTTCGTGCCCCGTTTTCGGCTGCGCCAAGTTCTTCGATCAAGAAGCCCGAGGCCTCGAGACTCAATCGGCCGGGGCCAAGACCAAGTCGAAGACGACCTTCCAATAGGGCTCGTCGACCTTGCCGGAAAGTTCATAGCCCTCGTCGGGAAAACTCTCCGCCGGCATCTTTCGGTATCTCATGACCAAGTCTTCGCGGACGCCGAAGACCGTATCTTGATCGAGATAAGGGTCGTCGGCCGGGAAAATCTCCGTCACCAAGGTCTTGAAGCCCTCGGCTTCGACGATGAAGTGCAAATGCGCCGGTCGCCACGGATGACGCCCGCAGGCGCGCAGAATATCGCCGACCGGACCGTCGCCGGGCACCGTATATTCGACCGGACGCACGGTGGTGAAGGTATAGCGCCCATCGTCGCCGACCCTCTGGATGCCGTGGAAGGAGTAGGTATCCTGATCGGGGTCTTGGCTCGAATAAAGGCCGTTGGGCGCGGTTTGCCAAATATCCAAAGTGGCCCCGGGGATCGGGTTCCCCTGCGCATCGCCGATGACCCCTTCGACGAGCAAGACCGGATCCGAAAGACCCTTTCGCAGATCGCCGCCCGATGGCAGCGGCGGCGAACCTGCGATATGGAAGGGACCGAGCACCGACGAAGAGGTGCCTTGCGGGCTCGAATGCAGCATGTCGACCAAAGAAGACAGCCCGAGCACATCGGATAAAAGGATGAATTCATGCCGCTGCGCATTCGAAATCCTGCCCGCCTTTTCCAAAAACTCGATCCCCTTGCGCCACTCCTCATGGGTCAAATCGACCTCTTTGGCAAAACGATGCAGGTGCTTGACCAAAGACCCCAAGACCGTCCGCAGCCGGGGATCCATATCGTCCCCCATATAGCCCATGAAAACATCGGTGATATTGTCTTCGTTGACATTGCGCATGGTAGGTCTTCTCTTGGTTCGAGACAGAGCGATTCAAGGCTCGTACGCGGATGCGGACCCGATGCATGAACGCGGTGCGCGTAGCGATGCGATTCACCCTTGGCTTATCGACGAGGGGTCGGACCTTTTCTCTCCGGGTTTCGGCGCATTTCGGCGCAGATCGTGGGTTTCGCTTGAGCCTTCGATAGTCCGGGCATGATTTTTCGGGTCGTGCTCGCCTCGATCTTCGGATCGATCTCCCCGAACGCTCATGATGTCCTTATGAAGACTCGAAGGCTTGGCTATTCGGTATCTGGCTTCGGCCGGGATATTTCATCGTCGATAGAGAGATTTTCGGTATCGGGTCCATAACGATGGACCGTCAAGACCGACGAGGATGATTCGTATCCTCCTCCTTTTCGGATCGTGCTTTTCGGACCGTGACGATATCGTTCGCTTCGAGGCTTTGCAAAAGCGCAAAGCCTCGAAGTGCGACGTCTTGATCGTCGAATCGGATGCCGGCGAAAGGCGGACTTTCTTGGATACCGGGGCGAGTCGATCGATCTTCTCGCTCGGACGGTTTTTTTCGAACTCCCCTCGGCTAGGTAAAGGTCGATGCCTCTTGTCGCTTACGAGTTCATGTCGTAAGCGCGTTCGCCGTGGACCGAGAGGTCCAGTCCGCTGGCTTCGATCTCTACGCTGACTCGCAAGGGGGTGACTTTGCGGCAGATCAGAACCAAGAGCGAGGTGAGGGCGATGGTGAACACTCCCACGATCAGCAGCGAACCCGCTTGCGCTGTCCAGCTGCCGCTGCCGAAGAGTGCGACCATCAAGGTGCCGAATATTCCGCCTAGACCGTGGACTGCGAAGACGTCCAAGGTATCGTCGATTTTCAGCCGATATCGAATCAGGGTGACGGCCTCTTGGCACAAAATACCGGCGATCGCGCCGATGATCAGGGCTTGCCAAGGGTCGACGAAACCCGACGCCGGGGTGATCGAGGCGAGGCCGGCGATCGTGCCGGTGACGAGGCCGACGAGGGAGGCCCGACCGAAGCGGATCTGCTCCCAAAGGGCCCACGTCAGCGAGCCGGCGGCGGCGGAGATATGGGTTACGGTCAGGGCCATGGCTGCGCCTCCGTCGGCGGCGAGCTGGGATCCCCCGTTGAAGCCGAACCACCCGACCCATAGCATCGACGCCCCGATCATGACGTAGCCCGGCCGATGGGGAGGGATGCCTAGCTGCCGGCGCGGACCGAGGAAAGCGGCGATCACCAACGCCGCCAGTCCGGCGGTTTCGTGGACCACGATACCGCCGGCGAAATCTCTGACGCCGGTATCGCCGAAGATTCCGCCGTCGGATAAAAAGCCCCCGCCCCAGACCCAATGGACCACCGGGGCGTAGACCAGCAGCATCCAAAGAGCGGAGAAAAGGATCGCGAAGCCGAAGCCGACACGCTCGACATAAGCCCCGACGATCAGGGCCGGGGTGATGATCGCGAAGGTCATCTGGAAGGCGAAGAAAAGAATTTCGGGCAGGGTGCCGCTCAAACTCTCGGCGGTTACATCAATCAGCAGGGCTTTGTTCAGCCCTCCCCAAAAGCCGCTCCCCCCTTCACCGAAGGCGATGGAATAACCGACGATGAACCAAAGGATTCCCATCATGCAAGCGATGGTGTAGCACTGCATGAAGACGCTGAGTACATTGCGGGCGCGTACCAATCCGCCGTAGAAGAGCGCGAGTCCCGGCAGGGTCATGAAAAGCACGAGGGCGGTCGCCACGATGATCCATGCGGTATCTGCTCCGTTCATTGTTTGGGTTCTCCGTTCAAGCGGATAACATCGTCATCGCTCATCGCCGGATGTCGGCCCGTCGAGATGGCGGCGAAAAAAAGCGCCGGATGTCATCCGGTCGGGTTAGGGGGTTAAAAGGCGGTTTTAGACTGCTTTGGGTAATAGGGAGCGTACGGCCAAGCGAAAGGGTGCCAATGCGATCAGCGCCAAGGCGATCTTGACACCCCAGTCGGCGAGCGCCAACGAAACCCACAGGGGCATCATCGGGCCCAAGCCGAGCAGCGGCAAAATCTCGTTGGCCCAGCTCACATCGCCGGAGGGCTCCAAGAATTGCATCGATGCAGAGAAAGCCAAACTGAAAAAAAGCGCCGTGTCGATGCTTGATCCGATCAAAGACGATATCAAAGGCGCTCGCCACCATACCCCGGTGCGCAGACGATCGAAGATGTTGATATCGATGAGATGGGCCACCAAAAAGGCCGTGCCCGATCCGAGGGCGATGCGAAAGGTCACCAAGGGGCCGAAATCGCCGATAATTCGGGTACCGATAAACGAGCAGACGATACCCGTGGCAAAGCCTACAAGAACCACGCGGCGAGCCTGTTCGGGCCCGTGGAATCGGTTCACCAAATCGGTGATGAGAAAAGCGATGGGGTAGGTGAAAGCCCCCCATGTCAGCCATTGACCGAAGAGAAATTGTACCAAAATATTCGATGCCAAGACGACGACGGCCATCGCCGCGATGCCGACGAGGATCGAAGGGGGCATGCGCTTTGTTTGCAAGGGCATCGTCGCTGGTTAGGCCGAAAAGGGGTGGGCGCTGTCCAAGGCCTGAGATCGTTTCCGATAGCCTAAGACCATGACAAGGAGGGCTGAATGTCAATGATAACCCACGATATCACATCCAAGACTCTGGGCGCTAAATACGAGGCGATTCAAGACGACATCCCGCGCCATATCCTCCTGCGTATTCATCGCTCGCTGAGATGGTTGGGACGTTCCGAGGTCGAGCCGAGGGACAAAAAGGACGCGGGTTTCGGCGATGGTTTGGATGCCCGCTTCATTTTTCTTTGGATCGCCTTCAACGCGGTTTATGCCGATTTGAAGGACGCCGAATCCGATACGGTCGAAAGGTGGAGGCATCGAAAATATTTCGACGAGCTGGTCAAGCACGATAAAGATCGGCGAATCTACGATGCGCTTTGGGAGAAATTTCCCGGGCCGATTCGACAGTTGATGGACAATCGCTATGTCTTTGCGCCTTATTGGCATTATCGGAACGGGCGGGAAGAGCACAGTGATTGGAAAGAGAAGATGAGCGGCGAGCTTAAAAGATTCCTTCGCGAGTTCGGCAAGGAGGAGACCTCCAATGTCCTCAGAAGAGTCTTCGATCGTCTTTATGTCTTGCGCAACCAGCTGATACATGGCGGTGCGACTTGGAACAGCAGCAAAAATCGTTCGCAGGTAAAAGACGGGACGGCGATCTTGGGGTTTTTGGTGCCGATCTTCATCGATATCATGATCGACAACCCCGACGGCGATTGGGGGGTGCAGCCTCATTATCCCCCGATCGATGAATGAGCCTCGGCTCGTTTTCACCGCGGGCGCGGTCGGGTCGGCCGAGCGGGGATTTCGCCCGTCGTCGTTTTGTCGCAGCCTCAAGCGCTTTTCGAATCCTTGACGCGGGCGATACGCATGAGATTGGTGGTCCCCGAGATCCCGAAGGGCATCCCGGCCATGATGACGATCCGATCCCCGACTTTTGCGAAACCCTCCGACACGGCGGTATCGCAGGCTTGGCTCACCATCTCCTCGACGCTGTCGACCTCTTTGCCGAGGGCGGAGTGGGTGCCCCAAGCCAGCGTCAGACGACGGGCCGTTTCGCGGTGCGGAGTGAGGCTCAAAATCGGTGCCGCCGGTCGTTCGCGGGCGGCGCGCAGGCTGCTCGAGCCCGATTTGGTGTAGGTGACGGCGACGGCCGCATTCAGGGTGTGGACGATACGCCGCATCGCGTCGGAAATGGCATCGGCGGTGGTCGATTCCGGGGTCGCCGGGGATCGATCGATCATCTTTCGATAATAGGGATCTCGTTCGACCCGGGAGATGATGCGATGCATCATGGTCGCGGCCTCGACGGGATAGTCTCCGGTTGCGGTTTCGCCCGAGAGCATCACCGCGTCGGCGCCGTCGTAGATCGCCCCGGCGACATCCGAGGCCTCGGCGCGGGTGGGGATCGGGGCGTCGATCATCGATTCCAGCATCTGGGTGGCCACGATCACCGGCTTGCCCGCATCGCGACTCGCCCGTACGATGCGGCGCGAGATGCTCGGCACGTCCTCCGGTGGCAGCTCCACCCCCAGATCTCCGCGCGCGACCATGATCGCATCGGAAAGCCCGATGATCTCCTCCAATCGATCCACCGCGGTCGGTTTTTCGAATTTGGTGATCAGCCCCGCGCGATCGTCGATCGCTTCGCGCAGGAGGAGCAGATCTTGCGGCTGCTGGATAAACGAGGCGCCTATCCAGTCGGCCCCGAGCTCGAGCCCCAACTCGAGATCCTCGCGATCCTTTTCCGTCAGCGGGGAGAGGGGGAGAAAGGCGCCCGGGAGATTGACTCCCTTATGATCCGAGATCTCGCCCTTGGTCAGGACCCGCGTATCGGCGAAGTCGGCGCCGGAGCTGACGACCTCCAATCGGATCCGGCCGTCGTTGACCAGCAAATGCGCCCCCGGGCGAAGGGCGGCGAAGACTTGCGGATGCGGCAGGGATACCCGATGTCGATCGCCGGGCGAAGGGTCGAGATCGAGTTTGAAGGCATCGCCCTCTTCGAGCATGACGCTGCCTCGGGAAAATTTGCCGATCCGCAGTTTCGGTCCTTGAAGATCGACCAAAATCCCGATCGGTCGGCCGAGCGACGCCTCCAATTCGCGTATCGTGGCGAAGGATTTGCGATGATCCGAATGGCTGCCATGACTGAAATTGAGTCTGAATACATCGACTCCGGCCATGAAGAGGGCCCGGATCGCCTCCGCATCCGATGTGGCCGGACCCAAAGTGGCGATGATTTTGGCAAAGCGCTGTCTGCGCATCGAAGTCTCCGGTTAACGTCGGCGCCGCCGACGTTTTTTCGATTCATGTCGGCGAACGAAGGGGGTTCGAACGCCCGCTCGTTCGACCCCTCGGCTCTCTGCCGCTCGATAGGCCACAGGGCGTAGGCCAAGACGGAGGGCGGGATTTGCCCCGAGCCCGGTCCGAGAAGAATCGTTTTTTCAAAAGGAGAGTTTTCGCATGGATATTGCGGGCGAATTCAAGATTCCCGCGGCGCGTCAGAGCGTATGGGAAGCCCTCAACGACCCCGATCGGCTCGCTTCGAGCATCCCCGGTTGCGAGTCCATCGAGCGGCTGTCGTCGGATCGCTTCACGGCGGTGGTCGAAGCCAAGATCGGTCCGGTGCGATCGAAATTCTCCTGCGAGTTGAATCTAAGCGATCTCGATCCGCCTTCACGGTACACGATATCGGGTCAGGGCAAGGGCGGCCCGGCTGGTTTCGGCAAGGGACAAGCGGTGGTGACGCTCGAAGAAGACGGCGAAGGAACGCTGCTGAAATACAATGCCGAGTTGCAGGTCGGGGGCAAACTCGCGCAGATCGGCTCGCGCTTGGTCGCCGGTGCCGCGCGCAAGATCGCGGACGATTTCTTCTCCCGCTTCGCCGCTCTTTTCGAAGGGGAATCGCCCTCGTAAAAAGAGGGCTTCGGCGTTGTCTATCGGGGGCGTCTATCAAGGTCGCCGCGGAGCAGCAAGGAGCGGTTTTCGAAGCCACAAGCGAAAGTCGAGAGCCGAAGATCTATCCGTCAGGGCTCGAAAACCACATTGACCCGCCGGTTCTGTCGCCCTTTTTTCTCTATTTTCGATACCCGGACCTTTCCGATCTCGGCGGTCGAGGCGACATGGGTTCCGCCGCAGGGCTGGAGATCCACCCCCTCGATCTCCAAAAGGCGCACCTTTCCTTGTCCCCTGGGGGGTGCAACCGACATCGTGCGCACCAACGAGGGATTCGCATCGAGCTCCTCTTCGCCGATCCAGCGCGGAGCGACGCGATGGCCCTCGGCGACGAGCCGGTTCAAGCCCTCGCTGAGAGCCTCCTTGTCGAGGACGCTTTCGGGGAGGTCGAAATCGAGGCGACCGCTGCCGTCGCGAATCGATCCGCCGGTGACCGGGGCTTCGATCAGCGAGCAAAGAAGGTGCATGCAGGTATGCATCCGCATCAGGCGATGCCTTCTTTCCCAGTCGATGCGGGCGCTGACCGTATGACCGACAAGGCTCGGATCCACCGGCTCTTGTGCCAGATGGACGATGCCTCGTGCCCCTTCGCTCTTGCGGGTATCGACGATGGGGATGGCGTTTCCGTCTTCCAAGATCAACTCGCCGATGTCGCCGGGCTGTCCGCCCCCGGTGGGGTAGAAGACGGTGCGGTCAAGGTAAATTCCGGCGCCGTCGACCTCGACGATGCGGGCATCGCAGGATTTGGCGTAAGCGTCTTGGCGAAAGACTTCTTCGGTGGCCGATGCATTGTTCATGAGGGAATCCTTTTGGGAAAAAGGCTCGTTGCGAAAAAGACTCGCACTGGATAGTCGCTGATAGTCGCGCCCGAGAAAGCCCGGCGAGGGTGTTTTTTCGAGCCCCGTCCGATGGCCCTCGAGAGGGTGTGCGAAAGACGCCGCCCGAAAGACGCCGCCCGCAACAATCGACCGCTTTTCGTGCCGATAGAGCCGGAAGTCGCCTGAATCCATCGTTCGCCCTTTTTCGAAAGCGGGCGGCGGTGCTCGATCCGGGCTCTTCGAAAGCCTCGCTTTCGTCGGCGGCCGGGCACGGGCCTCGATCTCGTTTGCAAAGAATCGAAACGATAAGATCGATTCGCGCCCGCCGACGAAGCGAATTTCTCGGCGCCGGCCCTTCGCCGATATCCGCAACGGCAGACATCCGCAATATCAGGCATCCGCAACATCGGGCGAAGCCTCAGACGAAGCCTCGGATATCGTACACTTCAAAAAGAATCCGTTTCGATGAATATCCCTTCGTTTTCCTTGATCGTCGTTTTTCGTCTTTATCGCTTCTAAGATGCGTGATCCATTATGAACCCGATGCCCTTCGAAAAGTACCAAGCCTTCGCCCCCGTCGATTTGCCGGATCGACAATGGCCGTCGCGTCGGATCCTTCGCGCCCCTTTATGGTGCAGCGTGGACCTGCGCGATGGAAACCAAGCCTTGATCGATCCGATGGACGGTCGCCGCAAGATGCATATGTTCAAGGCGCTGGTCGATATGGGTTTCAAGGAGATCGAGGTGGGTTTCCCGTCGGCCTCGAAGCCGGATTTCGATTTCGTGCGCCTGTTGATCGAAGAGGATCGTATCCCCTCGGACGTCACCATCCAAGTGTTGACCCAAGCCCGGGAGGAACTGATCCGGCGCACCTTCGAAAGCCTTGCCGGTTGTCGGCGAGCGATCGTTCATCTTTATAACTCCACCTCGACCCTGCAGCGGCGGGTGGTATTCGAAACGGATCGAGCGGGTATCGTCGAGATCGCCGTCAACGGAGCGCGGCTGGTTCGGGAACTGGCTGCGAACACCGACGAATCGGAGATCGTCTTTCAATATTCGCCGGAGAGTTTTACCGGCACCGAGCTCGATTTCGCGCTCGAAATCTGCGAGGCGGTCTGCGATGTATGGGAGCCGACCGTCGATCGCAAGGCGATCATCAACCTCCCGGCCACGGTCGAAATGGCGACCCCCAATATCTATGCGGATCAGATCGAATGGTTCATCCGCCGTTTTCGTTATCGTCGGCAGTGCATTATCAGCCTTCATCCGCATAACGATCGCGGTACCGGGGTGGCCGCGGCCGAGCTGGGGATCATGGCGGGTGCGGATCGGGTGGAAGGAACCCTCTTCGGCAACGGCGAGCGCACCGGCAACGTCGATGTCGTCAACCTTGCGATGAATCTTTTTACCCAGGGCATCGATCCCGAACTCGATATCTCCGATATCGATCGTCTCAAAGGGGTCGCCGAGTTCTGCAATCAGCTACCGATCCATCCCCGTCATCCTTACGCCGGGGAGCTGGTCTATACCGCGTTTTCCGGTTCCCACCAAGATGCGATCAAGAAGGGCATGCAGGCTTTGGAGCGCAGCAATTCCCGTTCCTGGGAGGTGCCTTACCTGCCTTTGGATCCCAAGGATGTGGGGCGCGATTACGAGGCGATCATCCGCGTCAACAGTCAGTCGGGGAAAGGAGGCGTGGCCTATCTGATGAAGGCGGACCACGGCCTTGATCTCCCCCGCGGGTTGCAGATCGAATTCAGCCGCATCGTGCAAGATGCCGCCGAGCGCAGCGGACGCGAGATCGATTCGGAGGAGATTCTAAGTCTGTTCGAAAGCGAATATCTGCATAGCCGAGGTCCCTTCGCCTTGGTCGAGCACTGGTCGTTGCCGGATCCGGATGCCCCGGGACAGCGCCGCCTCGACGCCACCATCCGCCGCAACGACGAGGAACTCACGATCCAAGGTCGAGGAAACGGACCCATCGCCGCTTTCGTCGGTGCGTTGGAGTCCGGTTGCGGGATCAAGATTTCGGTGCGGGATTACAACGAGCATGCCCTCGGCAGAGGGGCGGACGCCACCGCCGTCGCCTATGTCGAGGTTGCCGACGAGGCCGGTAAAACCCTGTTCGGGGTGGGCAAGGATCCGAATATCACCATCGCTTCTTTGCTGGCGATCCTAGGCGCGGTCAACCGCCATTTCGCCAAGGGCTGAAAAGCCGCGTCTCGACAAACGCGTCTCGACAAGAAAATATCGCCCTCGCAATGTCCGGGAACAGACAATCCTACGATGGGCTCTTGCACCTTTGGGAGGGCGAGGTGCTCCCGGCTTGGATCGACGCCAATCGCCACATGAGCGACGGCTTTTATGCGGTGGCTTTCGGCGAGGCGACTTGGCGCGTGCAGGATTGGCTGGGCATGGACGCCGACTATCGCAAGCGAACCGGCGGTACGCTTTATTCCGTCGAAGCGCATATCACGTGGGAGAAAGAACTCCTCTTGGGGCAGCGCATCCATACCCGAAGCCTGGTTGCGGGGGTGGACGAAAAACGCCTTCGCCTTTTCCAATATCTCCTGGCGAGCGACGAGAGCGTGCTTGCGGCCACCATGGATTTGATGTTGTTGCACGTGACGCAGCACGAGGAGGGCGTGCGCGTGAGCCCCTTCCCGCCGGAGATAGCGGCGAGATTACAAGAGATCGCCGCCGCCCATGCCGCTTTGGAACGCCCGGTGCAGGCGGGTCGAAAGATCCGCGATCTCTCGCTTGCCGGATGACGGGAGGCATGGCATCGGCATCGCATCCTTAGAGCGTCGGCTTCGCTCCTTGGATGAATTACAAGGACAAGCGAAGCTAAGCCGATGGACCGAAAAGCGCAAGGAGGAGTGCGCCCTTGCGCTTTTCAGGCCTCGACGGCGATGCCTGCATCGATTCCATACTGATCGCGGTGGTATTGATCAAAGACACTGAATCCCCTTTGGATGAAGTGTCGATCACATAAACCACGAAGGGATTGTCCGAGCCGACATCGCAGGAATACCAACCTTGGCGGCAGATGTATCGGGGATCTTATGGTCGGGCGTGCCGCTCGCCGAGATGGTATAGACATTCAAGTGATTGACCGTCCGGGCATCGATCGCCGTCGGGGACACTCCTTGATCGTCAGTGCATTCGAATCGGGTATCGGTGCAGTTCTCGCCGCCGTCGGCGATGCATCGGAATTTGACGGAAGGAGCGCTGGTTTCCCCGACTTAAAACCGAATCGGTGCCTTGTTCTTTTCGCTCATCCGATAGGCAGTGATATTCGCGTTCAGCGAGTCCGAGGAGGACCGAGCCTGCGCCGTGATTCGCTCCCGGCTCCGCAATGCCGCGCAGCCGAGCGCCCCGGTGCTTGCCGTCGCCGCAACGAGCGTCCTTATGTCGCTCGCCGATAACGAGACCGTCGTCCTCGTGTCGACGGGATATCGATTTGACGGATGGCCATAGAGTTTCTGTTGGAACTTGTTGCCATCGTCGTCGGCACAGTCCAACGAAACACGACACGCCTCGTCATGGGCACCGGCACGCCTGATCCGTGTAGTCGTGGTGATATTGTCATTGGAAATATCCTCTATCGCGTACGCCTTGAGCGGCCAATAGACGCCCGGCTTTCTGATCTGACGTCTGATCCGGTCGTTCCTGCTAAGACCCTTGGGGTTTCTTGCGCTCGTTGTTTCTCGCCCGGTCGTTCGCTCCGCCCTTGATCAGGATGGCGATCATGTCGTAATGACCCGACTTGGCAGCGAGGTGCCGGGGAGTGTTTTGGCCATTATTTTTTTGGGATCGTCGTCGCCGAAGTCTCGGCTTCCCATAAAAAAGGGCGACCTCTCCTTGTCGGAGAAGCCGCCCTCAGGTCAAGCCCCGAGCGGTATTCAGATCAGGATTAGTCCTCGACGACTACTCCTCGACCACCCCGGTAGCGCTGTTGTTGACCAACGCCCCGCCGCCTCCGGTGCGCGTCATCACCTGCACCGTGAAGTCGTTGTCCGAGCGCAACTCGCACGACAGGCCCATCCCCTCCCAACGGTGGTCGATCAAATCCGCCAACTCGCTGGTTTGCAGGTGCCTCACCGTCAATCGCGGGATGCGACCCAAATCGCCCTCGTGGCGGGTGCCGTCGTCGTCGAAGCAGGCAAATCGGGTGCGCGTGCAATGTTGCCCCGACGGCGCCACGCAGCGGATGCGAAGGTTCGTCTCCTCGTCCCCGTCGGGCGAGGGAATCGACTCGATATCCACCCGCTTGGCGCCGTAGAGGCTGTCAAGGGCGCTTTCCAGGCTCGCGCTGTTGTCGCCGTCGTCAAAGATGTCGGCGTCGTGGTGCGCGTTGAGGGTGACCGTTTGGGCTGCACTGGCGTTCGCTTCGAAGTCCAATGTCCCGGGCCGGTTGCTGATATCGCTATCCAGGCTGAGCATCGTCAACCTAACCTTTCCCGACGAGGGCGTCTGCGGTCTTGCCGAAAACCAAGAGAATCGGGGCACGGGCGACCGCCTGTGCCCCGACATCGCTCTCGGCGTCAAACGGGTCGATGGCTTCGACCATCGCCCGAAGGTCAAGGCTCCGAGTTTCGACACCGCTCACCGCAAACGGGATTCTCGACAAACGCCCTTGAGACACCCCGATAAAAAGGGCGGCTTTTCCAGTAGCAGACGAACGATATCTCTCGGCACGCTTTGCGAACCTCTACCGAACGAGTCCGTAATCTTGCCGAAATCCAAGAGAATCGGGGCACGGACAGCCGCCCGTGCCCCGACTTCACTCTCAGTGCCTACTTCTACTCCATGCTGACCGCGGTGGTGCTGACCAACGACCGCGAATCCCCCTTGGTCAAGAAGTGGGTCGCATAGACCATGAAGGGATTCTCCGACTCGATATCGCAGGAATACCAACCCGTGTCGTCATCGTCGATCCGATGGTCAGCACCTTGGACGGTGGAGACGGTGTATACATTCAAACGATCGATCGTCCCCGCCTTGATCTTCGGCCAATCCCGACCCCTGTCGTCGGTGCATACGAGTTTGGTCTTGGTGCATTGTTTGCCCGTCGCGGCGAGGCACCTGATGTTGACGAAGGGGGTGTTGCTTTCACCGACCTTGAACTGAATACGAGCCTCGTTGTTTTCGCTCAACCGGTAGGCGGTGGTATTGGCGTTCACCGAATCCGTCGAGGACCAAACCTGCGCCGTGATCCGCTGCTGGCTACGCAACGCACAATCGAGCGCATCGTCGCCCGTCGCCCCGGTAATCGTCTTTATCTCGCTCGCCGACAACGAAACCGTCGCCCCTCGGTCAATCGAATCCTCGTCGGTCGCCACCTTCGATGCACTGTCGAGCGAGCCCTTGAACTCGTCGCCGTCCTTGTCGGTGCACTCAAGAAACACCCGGCAATCTTTCTTGTCGGCACACCCGACCCGAGCGCTCGTCTCGATCAGATCGGAGGACGCATTCCCCATCGCATAAGCCTTGATCGGCCAATAAAGCCCCGGGGTTTTGAGCAACTTGCGGATCTCTTTGGTCTTGCCGACGGCCTTGGGTTTGAACTTGGCGTTGTTCTTGATCTGATCGTCCGCTCCGAGCGAGAGAAGCACGCGGATGGTTTCAATGTAGCGTTCCATCTCGATAAAGGTTGCCTCTGCCATTGAAGCGAGATGCAAGGGCGTATTTCCGTCATTACGTTTCACGTTGATATCCGCTCCGGCTTTGACAAGTACATGAATCGCATCGGCATGGCCGAGTATCGAAGCGAAATGCAAGGCTGTATTTCCGTCATTGTTTTTCACATTGACATCCGCTCCGACCTCGACCATTGCGCGTACAACATCAGCTTTTCTGTTGGAATACATAGCCTTGTGCAAAGGGGTGATCCCATAGTTGTTTTTCGCATCGACATCCGCACCGGCATCGACGAGCATTCGGATGACTACGTCAAAAGCATCGTGCCACAACACAGAGGTCTCATCTGACACATGCAGTGCGGCCGCCCGGTGCAAGGGTGTCTCTTCCAAGGCGTCCCGCAATTTCACATTCGCATTCGCGTCAAGCAGCACGCGGACAGTATCCTCACGCCTCTGCCGATCAGATATGCTTAACTCATAGCCAGACGACGCCAGATGCAAGGGAGTACTTCCCCATTTGGTCTGAAAGTCGACGTTCGCACCGGCATCAAGTAGCAGCTGGGCAATTTCGGCCCGATAGAGATTTGCCGCTAGATGCAAGGGGGCTCCCCATCCGTGGGTGGCCTGTAAGTCGACGTTCGCACCGGCATCAATCAGCAGCTTGGCAATTTTGGCTCTATTTCTATATACCGCTGTATGCAGGGGTGTCCGTCCCGACGAATCCTTCACATCGACCGCGCAGCCCGCTTCGAGCATATTGCGCACAGCCGTGATGTCGTCCTTCTCCACTTTTTTGTGCAGGTCGCAAGTCTGTGCGTTGCTACCGGCAAAGGGGACAGCGACAAGCAAAGTCAAAACCAAGAAGCGAATCCTTTTCATTATGCAATCCTCTTGAGAACAAGGTGGCGAGCCACCGGAGAGCCCTGACGGCATGCCGTCGGGGACGAAAAAACCGAGGCGCGTCTTCTCGATGCGTCTCGGTGGATGTCGATGCGGGTAAGCGCCGACGAAGCGTCGGCGGCAGTTGTATCGGTGTTTCGGGGCGAGGCGACGGCGAGGGTTTGCGCTTCGACGCGGTTGTCGGCGGCGAAGGTCAGCAATGCGGGGGCGACGGCAACACTAAGGGGCACTGCGGAAGAGGCTGAAACCTCTCCGCTGTTTATTCTTCTACCGGAATCGCTTGTTCGGTGGGTTCGACGATTGAATGCCGACGTCTTTTCACTGACGTCGGTTATAGATACATATTCCCGTGCGGCGTCGGGCTTTCGGGACTGCGCCGAAGGCGGTGCCGCTAACGTCGATAACGAACGAAGAAGGGGTGATGCGAGGGGTTCAGCAGCGAAGCGCTTTCTTATCGGGGGGGGGGGGTAATTAATTCAGACACGCCGAACGCCACGGACGCCGATTTCGGTCGGCGCTTCGAATCAAGGCTTTCGTGGGTCATGGGGTTCATCGTCGTCGCGTGCTCTCGGGATTGACAAAGAGCTCCTTGGGTCGGCAAGTCGGCGGAAGTCTACCCCGAACGCATATCGAGATGCAACCGGTGCGATTTCCGACGAAAAGGGCGGCTTCCCCTCGTCGGAGAAGCCGCCCCCTAGGTCAAGATGCGAGACCGAGGCTAGTTCCCCACCGACCCGGTGGCGCTGTTGTTGACCAACGCCCCGCCGCCACCGGTGCGCGTCAGCACCTGTGCCGTGAAGCCCGACTGCGAGCGTATCTCGCAGGCCAAGCCCAAGCCTTGCCATCTGTGACCCAAACGCTCTGCCAACTCTTCCGATTGCAGGTGTCTGGTGCTCGCTCGGGCGATGTTTCCCAAGCTCGCCTCGTATCTCGACCCCTCGTCGGTGTAGCACACGAGCGATGTCTCTCGGCAGTTCTCGCCCGCGTTGCAGCGGATGCGGATATTCGATTCGTCGAAGGCGTCCGGAGAGGGTATCGACTCGATATCCGCTCGGTGCAGCCCGCCTTCTTGCACGCTTCGAATCAACGCGCCGTTGTTGACCAGCACTCGGTCGCCCGAGCGGGTCCACACCTGCGAGCCGATATTCGCTTGGCTTCTCAGCACGCAGCCGAGTCTTCCCTCCCACGACGAGCCCGCTCCTATCAAGCGTTGGATATGACCGGGAACGAGGGTCGTCGTCGCCCACGCCCGTATCGCGGGGAAATGTCCCTGCAAGACTCTTCCGGCTTGCGTGGAGCAATCGAGGAAGACCGCGCACGGGGTGTCTTGCTTGCACCTGACTCTGACGGTGGCGGCGTCTCGGGCGCTCATCGAGGGTATCGCCAAGGCTTGCGATTTCACTTCCCAATTCGGAACGCCACCGGGCTCGTCGTCGTTGTCGACGATGGTGGTGGTTATCGACATCCGCTCGCTCGTCCCGCCCGTGGCTTCGATGACGACGGAGTCGTAATCGTCGAAGGTGTCGGGGTCTTCCCCGGCGACGATTTGCACCGCCATCTCCGTCTCCCACGCCGAAGGGGAGAAGGTCAATGTGCTCGGGGAGAGGGAAACCAGAGCGTTGCGGCTCGACAAGGTGACGAGGACGGCTTCCGGCGGCTCTTGGGACAGCCTGATGCGGAGCGTTTGCAGCCCGCCTTCGGGAAGCTCGATATTGCCCGCAGGACGGCGGACGAGCTTGGCGTCGTTGTCCAGGATGACGAGCGCCCGCGAATGCACCACCCGGCCCGGTATCGAAAAGACGACGGTGTCGCTGTCGTCCGACGAGCGGGCGTCTTCCCCGGCGACGAGTTCGACCCGTCTCGGCACCTTCCAACTCTCGGGGGTGAAGGTCAAGGAAGTCGGGGAGAGGGAGAGGTCGGGATTGGTCGTCGACAGACCGACGGTCACGGACTCGCTCGGCTCGGAGTCGAGTCGAAGGGAGATGAACGCTCGCCCGCCTTCGTCGATTTCGAAGGCTCCGGAAGGGGAGATGACCAGACCCCCGGTGTAGGCGGAAGGCGGCGGGGTGTCGTCGTCGGCGACGCTGACGGCAAGGCGCGTGCCCTTGCCCGTGTAATCCCCGCCGTTGCCCACAAGAAGAATGTCGAAGGATTCGTCGTTCGCATCGCCGTCGTGGGCCACGAACACGCTGACGTCTCGATAGCGGTTCCAAGCGTTCGCACCGCCGCTGCGGCTGAAAGCGAGCGTGTCTTGGTTGCCCGCTGCGTTCGGGTCGGCATCGACGGTGAGGGATGCGTCCGAGGGAACGAGGTCGAGGACGATATCCGCCGTCGGCCGTGTCGCCAGACGCACCCGGAAACTGCCTTGTCCGCCTTCTTCGAGGTCCAATGCGGCGACGCTCAGGTCGAAGCCGGGGCGTTGGGCGTCGTCGACCCTGACCGCTATCGTCCAGTCGGGGGCGTTGATACCGCCG
Source organism: Gammaproteobacteria bacterium (assembly GCA_965220535.1). Lineage (GTDB taxonomy): Bacteria > Pseudomonadota > Gammaproteobacteria > HK1 > HK1 > HK1. Next base: position 3,318,231 of record OZ244833.1, read on the forward strand.
ACGGCGGACAGGGTGAGGGTGGCGGTCTCGTCGACGGCGTCGTCGTCGGTCGGCGCGGAGACGGTGACACTCTGCGCGGCGGCGTAGTTGTCGACGGTGAAGACCAGCGAGGTCGGCGACAGGGTGAAATTCGCATCGGTCTTGGACAGGCTGACCGTCACGGCGGCTCTCGGGGCGGCGCTGATGCTGACGCCGAAGGTCCGCATCTCGCCCTCGGGGATGTTCAACGAGCCCGGGGCGACGATGGTGCCGTCGTCGTCGGCGACGACGACGGGGATTTCGACCTCCGAGTCGATGCCGGCGGTGGCTTCGACGGTGAGGGTGGCGTTCTCGTCGAGGCTGTCGTCGTCTTGGGGCCCGTTGACGGTGACCGTCTTCGCCGCAGCGTCGTTGGCGAGGAAGGTCAAGTTCGCCGGGGAAACGGTGGCTTTGGCGGTATCGCTGCTTGTCACGTTGACCGAGACGGCCTTCGACGACGCCGGTTCTATCTTGACGGTGAAGGTGGCGGTCCCTCCCTCGTCGACATTCAGAGTTTTTGGGTTCACGACGAGCGCCGAGGGCGGCTCTTTGTCGTCGACGGTGACGTCCACGTCGACGGGGTCGGCGACGATGCCGCCGGTGGCGGTGAGGTCGATATCGACCGATTCGTCGTCGTTGTCGGCGTCGACGACCCCGGTGACGGTGACCGTCTGCGTTTCGTCGTAGTCTTCGTCGGTGAAGGTCAGCGAGGCGGGAGAGACCGTGGCGGCGCCGGTATCGTCGCTCGTTATCGCCACGGTGACGTTTTCGCTCGGCTCGGTGTCGAGCTTGACGGTGAAGGTGCCGGTTCCGTCCTCGTCGACGGTCAGCCTCTCGGCGCTCAGTTCGATATTGCCTTCGGGGGTTTCGCTGACGGTGACCGTTTTGGTCACATCATCGGCGTCGATGCCGCCGGAGGCGCTCACGGTGAGGACGACCGACTCGTCGTCGTCGTCGTTATCCTCGACCGCGGTGACGGTGACCGTCCGCGCGGTGGAATAGTTCGTCGTGGTGAAGGTCAGCGAGGCGGGAGAAACCGTCACGGCGCCGGGGTCGGCGCTCGAAATCGCCACGGTGACATCGGCACCGGGCTCGGTGTCAAGCTTGACGGTGAAAGTGCCGGTGTTGCCTTCGCTGATGACCAGCGCATCGGTATTGTTCAGCTCGATATTGCCCGAGGGGAGGGCAGCTGGTTCGACACAGACGACGCCGCTTCGCAACTGCCCCCCACAGGCGGTGTCGCCTGTGGATCCGCAATCATTGATGGTGACGGTATCGCAACTTAGTCGGCCGGTATCATTCTGCTTGTCGGTATCCACATAATCAACGCATATTTTGGCTGGGGTTACGATGAAATATGAAGCGGCGGTGCCATCCGCGGGATCATACCCTCCGGCTATCGTACGCTCGAAATCGCTGCAGGGGGTGTTATTTTTACCCTTATATCTTATTGCCTCATTACAAGAATTCCCATATCCGAGACTCGCTCCGGTAGCGGGGTCATAAGAGAAACATTCTTTTGCCAGCTTTCGCGGGGTGTTGTCTTGTTGTGCGGCTACGGAATGAGGAAAGAGAGGAACGAGCGTCAACAACGACAAAGCGCATAAAGCGATCAGTTCAGCAGCAAAGCGTTTTCTGGGGGGGGGGGGGGGTGATTATTTCAGGTGCGGTCGGCACCTCGGGCACCGACCCGTTTATCGGGGGCTTCGTCATCGTCGTGTACTCCTTGTTTTGAAAGCGAAGACCAAATCGGCCCGGGGATGGAGTCGAAAGCCGGAATCGACCCTTGTCGGGGTCGACCGGCAACCGCCGTGTACTCGGTGCCATTTTCGTAAATTTACCCTAAAAATCTTCCGGTTGCCTAAATGCACCCTCATGCAGATCCGGTCAAGCGATCTGCGAAGGGTGGATTATTCGCTCGCCCGAGCGGAGGGCCTATCGAAGCCGATCGCAAGGTATCGGGATTTGAAAGATGCCCTATCGCCGAGTGAAGGTGCTTCGCGCGATAGGGTCGGCCATGGCAGGCCATATCAAGATCAGACTCATCGAATCGGGACTTATGCGCTATCGATTGCCGAGCGTCGAAGATAAAAAAGGAACGATATGCGCGGGTATCGAACCGCAAAACCCTAGAGGATCGTCGAGTTCGCCGAGAGACGAAGCCTTCCGCAAGTTCCGCAACGAGAGGGAAAAGTCTCGCCCGTCGGTCCTTTTCGATCACGAGCCCTTTGTGAAAGTAACGACATGGCCGGGCTTCGAGTTTCCGGCGGGGCGAGGGCGGCGATGCGGGCCTTCGTTGCCGCTTTCGAAGCGCGTCGGGCAAAGCGTGTCGCGTGAAAATGCCGACCGGCACTCGCGCGGCTCGTGTGCGGGGCGGCGATGCGTTGCGCTTGCTACAGCGCGGGGATTCCGGCGCCTTCGAGGTAGGCGTAGGTCCCGTCGTAGTATTCGGTGCGGCGCGTCGGGTCAGTGGCTGCGCCTTCGGGTACGCAGATCACCATCCCCTGCCGCGCGCGGGTCAGCAGCACGCGGTAGGCGTTCTTTTGGTAGGCGCGTCGCGCCTCGTTGTTGATGCGCTGCCATCGATTCTTGCGGAAGGAGTGGTTGCTCCAGCCCCCTTCGACCCGGCGGAAGTCGCCGTCCCAGCACACGCAGGCCCAGTCCAGCTCCAAGCCCTGAACATGGAATTGCGTCGCTGCGTCTTCGAGGTAGTAAGAAGAGCGCACATCGTCCTTGCCGTCGAGGAACCATTTGACCGGATCGACCGGCGTGCGCACGTCGACGGCATGCGGTTTGAGGCGTTCGGCGTGGGACGAAACGAGCAGGCCGTAGCGCTCGCCCCCGCTCGCTTGCTCGCGTAGCCAAGCCCGGGCGCGCCGCAAGTCTCGCGTCAGCACGATCGGATAGCGATCACGGATATCGTCGAGCAGCCGGCGGGCGGATTCGGCCTCGTGATCGAGCAGCGCGTTGACGAAGTCCGATAGCCTCTCGGCGCGGAACGAGCGTACCGACACCCTCAAATGCAGATCTTCGCTGTAGTGGATCCGCTCGACGCTCGCGAGGGCTTTTCGGGCGCCGTACTCGTCATGTCCGAGATTGGGCGAAACATGCACCTCCCAGTGCCCGAAGGAGCGCGCCGCCGACCGAAGCCATTCGCCGATGCCCGCTTCTCCGGTGTTGATCTCCTGGCCTTCGCCGACGAGGCAGACCACCGCCGCCCAATCTTCGTGCCGATCCATGCACGAGAGCAAGAACTCCGGTTCGGACATCGGGAAGTCGTCGATCCGCTTGCGACGTTTGAGGAAATTCCGCGTCTGCTGCAGATTCCAGCTGCGCTGCGCCTCGTCGAAAATCACGACGTGATCCGCCGGCGGATTTTTTCGGTCCTTGATATATTCGTCGCGAAAATGATGGATATTTTGGATGAAGGATTTGACTTTGGTTCTCGCCTCGCCCTTGCGCAGCCGCCTGCCGCGTTCGAGTTGGCGCACGACATGGTCTCGGGCGAGTGCCTCGCGCAGCACATCGACCAGCGGCCCGTTGCCGGAGAGATAGACGCAGTTGGTCTTCTCGGCGTTCGTCGCTCCCGGATTTTCGGTGGCGAGATTCATCCCCACCAGCGTTTTGCCCGCCCCCGGGACCCCGGTCACGAAGGAGATCGCCTTGCCGCCGCTTTTTCGCATGCGCTCGGCGAGGTCGCGCAAATAGCCATGGGTGCGGCGCAGGTGCTCCCCGCCGGCATCGTTGCGGACGATATCCTCGACCCTATGGCCCGCATACAGGGCCCGCGCCGCCTCGACGATCGTCGGCGTCGGGCTATAACGCGAGTTTTCCCAAGCATCGACGCGAAAGTCGGGGTCGCTAGGGATCTCGGCGAGGACGTGTTCGATCGCCGCGCGCAAGTCGATGCCGGCGACGCGCAGCGGCCAGTAGACGCCCTGTTGCCGGGGGTGCTCGGTCAATGCGAATGCGACGGGCGTCGCTGCGGTCGCGACCAGCATCGGCACGATTCGCAGTTCGTGGCTACCCTCGTGGAAATACTTCAGGTCCAGCGCGTAATCGCAGGCTTGGTCCAAATCCGCGCCGAGGAAGGATTTCGCGCCGTCTTTGAATTCCAAGACCAGCAGTCGGCCTTGCATCGACAGCACCGCATCCGCACGACGGCCCATGCGCGGGATCTCGAATTCGAAATAGATCTTGCCCCGCATGCCCGCCAGCGCCGGCTGCAGGAGTTCGGCTTGGCGATGCCACGCCCGCTTTTGCTCGAGGCTTAGGTCGAACTCGCTGCGCCCGCTCAGTTTGTCGACGATATCGGCGGCGCTTAATTGCCCCAAGGCCTCGATCGGCGTTTGGAACCAAGCGCGCTCGATCAGTGTCGACGCTTTGAGCCTTGGCTTTGTCCGCTCCATCGCCGCCGCTCCGTTTTCGTTTCGGATCGTTTTTCGCCTTGTCTTTCGCCGGGGCCGTTTCGCTTCGCGGCGCCGAAGTCCGTTTCGTCATCCCCCCGGATTCCTCCTTAGGGCCGAAAAGCCCGAGGGTGATTCGGGGGCGCCGACTGTCGATCGGCGGGCTCGGTGGGCGCGGCTGTCGATCCGCTTTATATCGAGCCGCTCGTCAGCGCCTCCGCGTGGCGTTCGATATAGCGCACCACGCGTTCGAGTCCCTCGCGCAAGCGGTCGTGGCTCATGGCGAAGCAGACTCGAAAGGATTCCTCGTTGCCGGGGCCGAAGGTATATCCAGGGGCGATGCCGACATCCTCCTCGGCCAAAATGCCCTCGGCGAGGGCGAAACTCGAACGCATCCCGGGCAGGCGAGGGAAGGCGTAGAACGCGCCTTGCGGCGGGGTGAATTCCAGCGCCCGACAGGAGCCCAAAATCTCCTCGGTGATCTCGCGTCCGCGGGTGTATTGCGCCCGCAGCCGAGCGACGACCTCTTGTTCTTCGAGGGCGCCGATCGCCGCCTGTTGCACGAAGACCGTGGCCCCGGTGTTGTAGCACTCGCACAGAACCGCCCAGGCCTTGGCGAAATGCGCCGGGCCTACCGCCCAGCCGATCCTCCAGCCGGTCATCGCCCAGGCCTTGGAAAAGCCGTTGACCACCACCACCGGATCGTCGGCGCGGGCCAAGGCGAGGAAAGAGGGCGCGGCGGCGCGCTCGTCGAAGAGATTGCGGTGGTAGACCTCGTCGGCGATCAGCAGGATATTGCGCTCGCGGCAGATCTCGAGCAGCTCCGCTTGCTGCTCCGCGGGCATGACCCAGCCGGTCGGATTGCAGGGGGTGTTGACGAAGATCGAGCGGGTGTTTTCGCGCAGAGCCGAACGCAGATCGTCCATCGAAAGGAACCAGCCATCTTGCCCTTGGCGTTGGCGCACGAAATCGAAAGCGGCTCCGGTCGCTCGGTAGCTGTTCTCGATATTGGGCCAGTTGGGGCTGACGATCAGCGCGTGGTCGCCATGGCCGACCCCCATGCGGGCGGCGATGGTGATCCCGAGCATCGTGGAGCCGGGCACGACGATGCGTACCGGATCGAGGTCGATCCCGTAGAGTCGGTCGAGATAATTCTTGATGGCGAGGCAGAGATCTCGCCGTCCTTGGGGGTAGTCGTAGAAGGTGTCGCCGGCATCGAGGGCGCGTTTGGCGGCGTTGCGGATCTTCTCGTCGGTGGCGATATCCCCCTCGCCGAACCACAAGGGGATCACCCTAGGATCGTCGAGCCGCTTGGCGGCGATGCGGGTGATGCCATTTTGTTGCATGGCGGCGATATCGGCGTGAAGCGGCGATTTCATGACGAAGGCTTTCTCCCGTGGCGGTTCATTTTGTTCGCAGAGCGTGGCCCGGCATCTGCAAAAGGTCGGAGACGGTGGCCTCGATCGAGGCGCGCAAAATGGAGACGATGCGGTCGATCCCCTCCTTGCCGAGGATCAGGGCCGGCGAAAGGACGCATAGATTGTGGATCGGACGGACGATCAAGCCGCGCTCTTGGGCGTGCAGATCGACCATCTTGCCGACGTCGATCTCCTCGGGGAAGAGCCTTTTCGTCTCCTTGTCCTCCACCAGCTCGACGCAGAGCATGAAATGACTGCCGCGCACGTCGCCGACGATCGGCAAGTCGCCCAGCGTTTTCAATCGTTCCAAAAAATAAGGACCCGAACGTTGTACTTGGGCGCAAAGATCCTCGCGCTCCATGACATCGATATTGGCCAAAGCGACGGCGCACGCCACCGCGTGTCCGGAATAGGTGAACCCGTGGGAGAAGATGCCGCCGTCGGCCCGCGGCCGCGAGATCCCTTCGTAGATACGATCCGAAACCAGCGTGGCCCCGAGCGGGATATAGCCCGATGTGATCCCCTTGGCGACGACGATGATATCCGGCTGCACGTCGAATCGCTCGCGGCTGGCGAAGAAGTGCCCGAGGCGGGCGAAGGCGGTGACCACTTCGTCGGAGACATAGAGGATGCCATGAGCCTCGCAGATCTCCTTCATCCGCCGGTGATAGCCCGCGGGGGCCACGAGGACGCCGCCGGCGCCCATGATCGGCTCGGCGAAGAAACAAGCGATATTTTCCTCGCCGAGTTCGGCGATCTTGTCTTCGAACTCCTGCGCCAGAAAATCGCAGTATTCGGGCTCGTTGTCGATCCCTTCGGGCATCCGGTAGCAGTTCGCTTCCGAGATGCGATGGACGAGATCGTCGGGAAAATGAAAGCCCGGCTTTTCGTCCATCTTCCCCGAAAGGCCGGAGGTCAAGTAGGTGCTGCCGTGATAGGCGTTGCGCCGCGAGATCAGCAAGCGCCTCGAGGGTTGCCCGATATTGTCGAAATAATAGTGAGCGATGCGCACCGCGCTCTCGTTGGCGCCGGAGCCGCCGGTGCTGTAAAAGACATGATCGAGATCGCCCGGAGCGAGGGCCGCCAAACGGGCGGCGAGCTCGGTGGCCGGGGAGTTGCCGATATTGGTGAAGTAGGAGTATTGGGGCAAGGCCGCGAGCTGGGCGGTTGCGGCCTCGATCAGCTCTTGGCGGCCGTAGCCGAGATTCGCGAACCACAATCCGCCCATGCCGTCGATATAGCGATTGCCATGGACATCCTCGATGAACGCCCCTTCGCCGCGGACCATGATCGTCGAGCCCGTTCGTTTGAAGTCGGCGAAATCCGTCCATGGGTGGATGCAGTGGTCGAGATCGGCTTGGTGCAGCCCCTTCGCGTCGTGATTTTTCAGCGCTTTCATTTTTCTTCGGTCTCGGTTGATTGCGACGATGAGGCTCCAAGGATGAGACTCCAAGGGAATACGATCCGTCGATGTCGCTTCGATCTTCGGGGCTTTCCCCTTGGCATTGTAGCCATGGCGAAGGGGGCGTTTCGCGAATATCTCGATCGCTTTTCGATCATCTTGCGATCGCGTCTCGATCGATCGAAGGAATTCGAAGGCTTGTCCTTCGCGCGAGCGAGATGATTGTCTTGCGGCTATCTCGAGATCGCCGTTGAAAAACTCTTCGCTGCCTACGATGTGTGTGCGATGTGCGTGCGAGGTGCGTACGGGGCACCGGAGGGTCGAAAGAAGAAAAAGCGCATCGGATGCCATCGATGCGAAAATACAATCGCACCGCGAAGAAAACGCGCTGCGAAAGCGAGCGATTCGGTGTTCAATTCATGCATAGAATCCCGTGTTCTTTCACAGACGATGGATTCGTCTTAGAGCCGCCGGGAGTCGCAGCCGCGGAATTTTGTTTCAAGATTCGATCTTTACAAGATTCGATCTCGAAGTCGAGGCATTTTCAGTTCGCTTTTTCGATCATTCTCCTACAAGGAGGTCGTTGCGATGCTCATCGGAGTGCCGAAGGAAATCAAGGATCACGAATATCGTGTGGGGCTGACCCCGCAGAGCGTGCAGGAGCTGATCGTGCACGGCCATCGGGCGCTCGTGGAAAGCGGCGCCGGCCATGGCATCGGGGCGGCGGACGAGGAGTACGAGGCCGCCGGAGCGCAAATCGCTTCGAGCGCGAGCGAAGTCTTTTCCCAAGCGGAGATGATCGTCAAGGTCAAGGAGCCGCAGGCGGTCGAAAGGGCGATGCTGCGCGAAGACCAGATCCTCTTTACCTATTTGCACCTCGCTCCCGACCGCCCCCAAACCGACGATCTGATGCGTAGCAAGGCGGTATGCATCGCTTATGAGACGGTTACATCGCCCACCGGGGGATTGCCTTTGCTGGCCCCGATGTCGGAAGTCGCCGGTCGGCTTTCGATCCAAGCGGCGGCCCATTGCCTGGAAAGGGTGCACGGGGGCAAGGGGGTGCTGATGGGCGGGGTGCCCGGGGTCTCGCCGGCTAAGGTCGCGGTGATCGGGGGCGGGATGGTCGGGACCCATGCGGCGGATGTCGCGGTCGGGATGGGAGCCGATACCACCGTCATCGATCGTTCGCCCGAAGCCCTCAAATCCCTTTGGCGCCAATTCGGGCATTCGTTGTTGACCGCCTATTCCACGCGCAGCGAGATCGAGCGTCTCGTGCTCGAGGCGGATGTGGTGATCGGCGGGGTTTTGGTTCCCGGGGCGGCGGCGCCGAAGCTGGTCAGCGCCGAGATGATCCGCAAGATGAAGCCCGGCTCGGTGGTGGTGGATGTCGCTATCGATCAGGGAGGGTGTTTTGAAACATCGCATCCGACCACCCATAGCGATCCCACCTATATCGTCGACGAGGTGGTGCATTATTGCGTTGCGAATATGCCCGGCGCGGTTCCCCGTACATCCACCTACGCACTCAATAACGTCACCTTGCCGCATGTGCTGACCCTTGCCGACAAGGGCTATCGCAAAGCCCTGCAAGACGATCCGCATTTGCGGGAGGGACTCAACGTGCACGCCGGGGAGATCACCTGCCTTGAGGTCGCCAAGGCCCTCGGTTATCCCTTCAAGCCCGTCCTCGATGCGCTTGCGGCCTGATCCCTCGTCGGAGATCGGGCTGTCCGTCGAGCGGGCTTTGCGGGTTTTTCGCCCCTTCTTTTTCGTCAGCTGATTTCGGGACGAGTCGATCTCGGATCATCAACGCGAATCGAAGGGGCGGTCTCGGTGATATATCGGATCTCGGATCACCGATCCGAGATCGATTCCAAGATCGACGGGTTTTCGAGGGCGAGCCTGTGAATCGCGCAATCGCGCCGAGCGACTTGTGTTCAGGGCGTTTCGGCGTCGATGCCCGCAGGGAATCGTTTCTTGTCGCTGTCGAGCCGGGCTCGGCAGGGGGGGTCGGGGGCTTTAGGAGAAGGATAGGAAAAGGGTAGGAGAAAGACAGCGCTATCGAAGGGCTTTTCGAGGCGATGCCGCAAGAAGCGGTGCTGCAACGAGAGGCTTTTTCATCGACTCGCCCGACGATCGAAGCCGGGTCGAGGCGACTCGAGGCGGCTCGAGGAGATGAGGGCGGCTAGACGGGAGTCAGCCATTGCATCGCGTCCTCTCTTTGCCCGCCGGTGAGCGCGAAGAAGCGCTCTTGCAGCCGGCGGACTACGGGGCCGACCTCGCCCTTACCGATCGGCATCCGATCCAAACTGATCATCGGGGTGATTTCCCACGCCGTGCCGCAAAAAAAGACTTCGTCGGCGGCGACGAGCTCGCTGCGATCGATATCCCGCTCCACCACATCGATCTCCGACTCCGCGCAGAGCCGCATCACCGTGCTGCGGGTGATGCTTTCGAGGATATCGCTGGTGATCGGCGGGGTGATCGCTTTGCCGTCGCGCACCATGAACAAGCACATCCCCGGCCCTTCCGCGACTTTGCCCCGAGCGTTGAGCATGATGGCGGTATCGTAGCCGTCGGCCTGCGCTTGCATCGTTGCCAAACGCCCGTTTTGGTAGTTGGCGTTGCACTTCACCCGCATCGGCATCGCGCTGTCGGGGACTCTTTGCCAAGAGCTGATATGCGCGGTGCAGCCGGTCTTCGTCCACCGGGGTTCTCGTCTCGGGGAGGCGACGATCGAAAGGCCGACGGGGCCGGTGGTCGCCGGGGAGCCGTAGCCTTTGACGAAGGCGGTGATCATGATATGCACGTTCTCTTCGAAGGCGTTTGCCCTTAGGAGTTCGAGCGTTTTCTCGGCGACGATCGGGGCTTCGAAAACCTCGTCGAAGCGCATGAATTTTTGCGAAAACTCCAATCGTTTCAGATGCTCGTCCAGCTGCAGGAGAAAGAGCCTTTTCTTCTCGGGGTTGAAGTAGCCGCGCACTCCTTCGAAGACTCCGGCTCCGAATTTGAAGCCCACGCCGGCCACATGCACTCGTGCGTCTTCCCAAGGCAGAACCCGATCGTCGAGGTAGATGAATCGTGCCGGAGGAGGCGTCTCCACAGCGGAAGAGGGTGAGGACATGATGAGGGTTCCAAGGTTCAGTGCATGTGGTGTTCGAGAAGGATATAACGCCCGTCATGCGGCTCGTCTTCGAAAAAATGATTGATATAGGGGTGTCCGACGGGCTCGCCGGTGTTGTCCACCTGTAGATTTTGCTCCGAGACGTAAGCGACGTACGTCGTCGTTTCGTTCTCGGCCAGCAGATGATAGAAAGGCTGGTCTTTGTCGGGGCGGATATTTTCCGGAATCGAGCGCCACCACTCCTCGGTGTTGTTGAACACCGGATCGACGTCGAAGATCACCCCGCGGAAGGGGTGGACTCGGTGGCGGACGATTTGACCGACTCGAAATTTCGCGATTTTTTCGGACATAGGCGAGAGTATGGTGGCAAATGCCGGAATTTCAAGAACGCTCGAACGATGAAGGGCAATCCGATCGACCGAGAGGATCGAAGACGAGTAAGAGAGGACAGGCGCCGATGGGCGGAGGGTTTTTTCGTCTCCATCGGTGTCGAAGCCGCCTCCGGCCGCTCGTCGCCTTTCGAGCGAGGGGTCGATACCATGGTACCCGAGCGCGGAGCCCGTTGACCTGCATTTTCGGAAAAACCCGCGAAAGACCGGTCGATCGCGATGCCGCCCGAACGCGGGGCCGAGACATGAAAGCGAATGCGTCTTTTTCGCGTCGCCCAAGCGCAATATCGATTCGCTATGATGCACGATCCGGTGCGTGCTTCGGCAGCGGGCTCGGTTCTCGGCCAAGCCCGATCTTTTTGCCCCGACTTCGTGCGGCCAAAAAGCCTTCGACTCATTAGAAAGCGCCCATGCCTCCACCTCGATATCCATTCGACGAATGGCGCCCCTTGCTGCTCGGCGGCTTGTCGTTGCTCGTCCTCGATCTCGTTTTCGGGACCCTGCCGTGGCTGCTCTTTTCCGGCGCATCGATCGGTTTGCTCAGGCAGATTTTTTATGTCCACCGTTTGGATCGTCTGCTGCGCTCGCAAGACGGGAAATCGATGCCGCGCCATCGTCGGATTTGGGATCGGGTCTTCGAGGGTCTCGGCCAAGTACGCCAAGTCAACCGCAAACGAAAAAGACGGCTGCGAAAATTCGTCAGCCGTTTCGAGCAGGTCTCGGAGGTCATGCCCGATGCGGTGGTGATCCTCGATCGCCCCGGCATCATTCGTTGGGTGAATCAGGCCGCGGATCGCTTGCTCGGCTTGGCCCACCCGCGAGACGAGGGGCAGCCGATCGGTCATCTTCTGCGCCACCCGAGCCTGAGCGATTACCTCGAAGCGAAACGATACGACGAGCCCTTGGAGATCGAATCGCCGCAAGAAGACGATCTGCGGCTGTCGGTGCGGGTCGTTCCTTACGGTCAGGATCAACTCCTGATGTTGGTGCGCGATATCAGCCATATCCATCGCTTGCAGGAGGTGCGCAAGGATTTCGTCGCCAATGTCTCGCACGAGCTGCGCAGCCCCTTGACGGTGATCCTCGGCTATTTGGAGGCATTCGAAGGAGACGAGACCCTGCCTGCCGAGCTGCAAAAGCCGATGGAGCGGATGCACCTGCAGGCGATACGGATGCGATCGATCATCGATGATTTGCTGAGCCTTTCGCGGCTGGAAACGATCGAGGGCTCGGCGGCCGAGGACCGGGTCGATATCGCAGCGATGATCGCGGCGGTGGTGCGCGATATACGGGCATTGGGCGGGGAAGGGCGCACCCTCGAATACGAGGCCGAACCGGGTCTGTGCTTGAAAGGGGATGCGGGCGAACTTTACAGCGCGATCTCGAATATCGCCTTCAATGCGCTGCGCCATACCCCGGCCCCCGGGGCGATCCATCTTTCGTGGAGCGCGGATCCTTCGGGGCGGGCGAGTTTGCGCATCTCGGATACGGGAGAAGGGATCGAAGCCCATCATATCCCCCGTCTGACCGAGCGTTTCTATCGGATCGACAAGGCGCGTTCTCTCGGCACCGGGGGCACGGGACTCGGGCTTGCGATCGTCCGCCATGTCCTGACGCGCCATGACGCTCAGATCGTCATCGAAAGCGAGCCGGGAGTCGGCAGCCGTTTCTCCTGCATCTTTCCCGCCGCCAGAGTTCTGCATGGCAATGACGATTCACCCGTCGATACCCCCTCGGCACCATCGGCACCGAAAGGTCGGGGCTGAATCGAACGAAGACGACGAGATGCACTAAGGCGACGATTCTTTCGCTGTCGAAGCATCGAGCGCCCGCCCTTTCGCGAAGCGAATGATCGGTTTCGACGATCGGCTACCGTCGGGCCCCGATGGAGTCGGGGTGCGAGTCGCGTTCGGATACCTCCTTCACGGTGCAGGTGCTGACGCGCACCGGCGGTGGCGGGGCGTCGGTCAACAACAGCGACGACTGAACGCCGCTCGATCCGTCGCTCGTCGAGTCGGGAATAACGAGTCGGGAAGAACGACCGCACGGCGCTTCGAAGGGCGAGGGTGCCGCATCGGGCGCTATCGGCGGTGTATCCCTACCGAGATATATGCGGCTCGCTTTCCCTTTGCTTCGACCTTCGATCGACCCTTGGGCGATCCTTTGCAAAATCGTTTGCAAAAGGCTTGCGCTTCGTGTATCGTAGCGTTCCGGGTTCGGCTTCGTGCGGGAGATGGTGGAATGTCGATTCAAGGCTGTACTCGGAAAAATCGGCGCGATTGGAAGCAGCTCCTTTGCGTATCGATTACCCCCCCCCCCCCCCCCCCCCTCCCCGGCTCGTCCCTTCAACCGGGCGAGCCTCGTTACGAACGCCGGTATAAATCCACGAAACCGACACATCGAGACTCTTCGCTCGAAGCGAAGGGGTTGTCATCGTTGCGGTCGGTATTTCGATGATCGGAATCATTCGAAGGGAGCATCGAGATCGGTGATTCGGCCCTGTCCCTCGGCGGCGATTCGGTCGTGCCTGCTCGATCGATTTTGATGCAGGATTGATTTATTGATTTGAAGAATATCCATCGCTATATTCAATAGCGAGAGCGGTACAAATCCTTTGTATCGTCATCGATGATCGAGCCGAAGCGGCGAGTCGCGCCATTCGCCGATCTTCGAAAAAGGGCCGGTACGAGTCGAATCCACGAAAAGGAAAGAAGGCAATGAAACGCATCGGGAAGTTCACTTTCGGTTCCGTCGGATACGGACTCGTTTTCGGTCTTTTCGCGTCGGCGATGACGCTACCCTCGCTATCGTCGGCGCAGGCTCCGAGTTTGTTCGTCGCGACGGAAAATCTACCGAACGACGTGTTTTTGCTGCAAGAGGGTAGAACGAACTCGCTTTTTCTCGTCGTGAAACCGAATACTCAGCCAAGCGGGAATGTGACGATAACGGCGGGGACGCCGAGCAACCCCGACTTGGAATTGTCCTCCCCCAACGGTGACTCTCCCCCCACGGTGATGTACACGACCACCAGCTGGGACTCCTACCCTTGGCCGGTTTTCACTGTCAAAGCAGCAGAAGACGCCGATACCTTGGACGAGGACGTGACCATCGTTTTTTCGGCATCGGGCGGTGGCTATGCCGGCGTGACCGGCACGGCGAAGATCAGGATACTCGACAACGACAAGATCATTTACTCGCCCACCTCGTTTACGATGGACGAGGGCGGCACCGCCACCGTCAGCGTGAAACTGGCGGAACAGCCGAGCGAGGATGCGACGGTATATCTGTGGTACAGAAGACTCATTCCTATCGGCGGTCACGCCGGCCGTCTGAGTTTCGACCGGGAAAGGTTGACCTTCACCAGTGCGAACTGGAATGTGAATCAGCAGATCACGGTGACGGCGGCGGAGGAAGACGGGGATTACGGGGACGATTCCAACCACCGCCTATACCTTTCGCTGGTCGGGAAGAATAGGTCGCCTTATGGCACCGTGAGCATCACGATGAGGGACAACGACAGGAACTTGGTGCTCTCTAAGAAAAGACTGGACCTCTTGGAGGGTGAAACGGACAGTTTTGACGTGAAGTTGACAACGCTGCCGAGCGCGAACGTTTCGGTGACCCTGACCCAGCCGAGCAACCCCGACGTGAGGGTCAACAAAACCGAGTTGACCTTCACGCCATCCAACTGGGATAAGAACCAGACGGTGAATGTGAGCGTGGCTACGGACAGCGATGGCTTGAACGAGAACGCGAGCATTTCTCTTTCGGCATCGGGCGGCGGCTACAACAGCGCGAGCCATCGAGGCAGCGTAAATGTCAATATAATGGATCGCACCAACCTATTGGTGTTCCCCCCGGCTCAAGCCGATCTTACGAGGATAACCGAGGGTACGTCGAATACCACCGTGCCCGCCCTGTCACTGGCGAGGCAGCCGACGGGGGATGTAACGGTAACGATAGCCCAGCCGAGCAACCCCGATTTGACGGTGGACAAGACTTCGCTCACCTTCACGACGAGAAACTGGAAAACCCTTCAATTCGTCGGTATGAACGCGGCCCAAGACGACGATTCTGCGGACGAAAGTACGGATATTGTTTTCCGGGCCTCCGGCGGTGGTTTCGACGGCGTGAGCCGCACAGAGACGATCACCATCGTCGATGACGACTTGATCGTTTTGTCGCCGACCACGTTGACGATGAACGAGGGCGGCACCGGGACCATCAATATCAAACTGAAGAATCAGCCGAGCGAGAATACGACGGTAACTTTGGAAAGCAGCTACGGGACCATAGCGCCTAGCGGCGACAATCCCGGCAGGATATCTTTCGGCCCGAAAACCTTCACTTTCACCAGCGCGAACTGGAATGTGAATCAGCAGATCACGGTGACGGCGACGGAGGACGACAGCAACTATATCGACAACCGGTATCGCATACTCTTTCTCCCCAACGGGCCAGATGAAGAGCCTTTCATTCGTTATGTGATCGAAGTGAAAGACAACGATAGGAACTTGGTGCTATCGACGAAAAGAATGAATCTCTTCGAGGGTGATACGGACAACAGTTTTGACGTGAAGTTGACATCGCAGCCGAGCGCGAACGTTTCGGTGACGCTGACATCGAACAACACCGATGTGACTTTGAACAAAACCATGTTGACCTTCACGCCATCCAACTGGCACATGGACCAGACGGTGAATGTGAGCGTGGCTACGGACAGCGATTCTTTGAACGAGAACGCGACCATTTCTATTGCGGCATCGGACGGCGGCTACGACGGCCTGAGCGATAGCGTCTATGTCGATGTGACGGATCATGCCAATCTATTGGTGTTCCCCCCGGCTCAAGCCGATCTTACCAAGATAACCGAGGGTACGTCGAATACCACTGTGCCCGCCCTGTCACTGGCGAGGAAGCCGACGGGGAACGTAACGGTAACGATAACCCAGCCGAGCAACACCGATTTGACGGTGGACAAGACTTTGCTCACCATCAAGCCAGGTGACTGGAAAACCCTTCAATTCGTCGGTATGAACGCGGCCCAAGACGACGATTCTGCGGACGAAAGCGCGGATATTGTTTTCCGGGCCTCCGGCGGTGGTTTCGACGGCACGAGCCGCACAGTGAGGATCACCATCGTCGATGACGACTTGATCGTTTTGTCGCCGACCACGTTGACGATGAACGAGGGCGGCACCGGGACCATCAACATCAAACTGAAGAATCAGCCGAGCGAGAATACGACGGTAACTTTGGAAAGCAGCTACGGGACCATAGCGCCTAGCGGCGACAATCCCGGCAGGATATCTTTTGGCCCGAAAACCTTTGCTTTCACCAGCGCGAACTGGAATGTGAATCAGCAGATCACGGTGACGGCGACGGAGGACAACAGCAATTATATCGACAACCGGTATAGAATACTCTTTCTCCCCAACGGCTCAGGTGAATTGCCTTTCATTCGTTATGTAATCGAAGTGAAGGACAACGATAGGATTTTGAATATATCGCAGAAAAGCTTCAATATCACCGAAGGCGATACGAGCAAATTTTTCAACGTGAAGTTGCCATCACAGCCAAGTGCGGATGTTTCGGTGACGCTGTCGTCGAACAACACCGACGTGACGGTCGACAAGACCATGTTGACCTTTACGCGAGACGACTGGAGTGAAAACCAGAGCCAGAGGGTGAATCTGAGCGTGGCCGAGGACAACGATGCCTTGAGCGAGAGTGCGGATATAACCATTTCCTCGTCGGGCGGCGGTTTCGACGGCCTGAGCGAGAATGTGAGGGTCTATGTAACGGATAACGACTCCGAGGGATTGACGCTCTCGTCGACCGAGCTGGATATCAACGAGGGTGCCAATACCACTTTCACGGTCAAACTGGCGAGTTCGCCGAGCGCGAATGTGACGGTGACCTTGACCCAGCCGACCAACACCGACGTGACGGTGGACACCGATACCGCTACGTCCGGCAATCAGAATACGTTGACCTTCATGACATCCAACTGGCAAAACCCCCAGACGGTGAGGGTGAGCGCCGGCCAAGACGACGATACCGAGGACGATACAGCGACCATCGCGTTGAACGCTTCCGGCGGTGGCTACGACAATCTGAGAGGCAATGTGGCCGTCGATGTGATGGACGACGACGAGGGGACGTTGGACCTCCCGTCGGAAGCCGTGGCTGTCACCGAAGGGAGCAGCGAGACCTTCGAGGTGAAGTTGTCGGCGCAGCCGAGCGCGAACGTGACGGTGACCTTGACCCAGCCGAGCAACGCCGACGTGACGGTGGACACCGATACCGCTACGTCCGGCAATCAGGATACGTTGACCTTCACGGCCTCCGACTGGGAAAACCCCCAGACGGTGAGCGTGAGCGCCGCCCAAGACGACGATCACTTGGACGAGGACACGAGCATCTCCCTTTCATCCTCCGGCGGTGGTTATGACGGTGCGAGAGGCATGGTGAGCGTCGACGTGACAGACGACGACGAGCCGACATTCGCCATCCCGGAGACCGTGAACGTCGACGAGGGCGGCAGCGCCACCTTCAAGGTGAAGTTGGGGGCGGTCCCGACCGGGGATGTTTCGGTGATGCTGGCTCAGCCGAGCAATACCGACGTGACGGTGGATACCGATACCGAGGAGGCCGACAACCAAAATACCTTGGCGTTCACGACCGACAACTGGAACGAGGAGCAGACGGTGACGGTGAGCGCCGCTCGCGACGACGACGCCTGGAACGACAGCGCGACGATTTCCTTTTCGGCGACGGGCGGCGGTTTCGACGATTCCACCGGCGATGTGAGCGTCGAAGTTGCGGACGACGACGAAGAAGCGCTGACCCTGCCCTCGGCTGCCGTGAATGTCACCGAGGGTGCCGCCGGTAGTCGCACCTTCTCGGTGAAACTGGCGACGCGGCCGAGCGATGATGTTTTGGTGACGCTGACCCAGCCGAGCAATACCGACGTCAAGGTGGATACCGACACGTCCACGAACGGCCATCAGAATACCTTGACCCTCAACGCCGGCAACTGGAGTACGGGCCTGCCGGTGACCGTCAGCGCCGCCGAAGACGACGATGCTGCGGACGATACCGGCGTGAGCATCTCCGTTACGGCATCGGGCGGCGGTTACGACGATGAGACCGGCACCGTGATGGTCAAGGTGACGGATAACGACGAGGAGGCCCTGGCCCTCTCGTCGGACGATTTGACTATCGCCGAGGGCGGCAGCGGCGGCTTCATGGTGAAACTCGATACCTTGCCGAGCGGGACGGTGACGGTGAGCTTGGCCCAGCCGAGCAATACCGACGTGAGGGTCGACAAGACATCGCTGACCTTCACCGCCGACGACTGGAATGTCGAGCAGGCGGTAGGAGTGAGCGCGGGCCAAGACCACGATGCTTGGGACGATACCGGCGTGAGCATCTCGATCTCGGCATCGGGCGGCGGCTACGACGACGTGAGCGACACCGTCGCCGTCGAAGTGAGGGACGACGACGAGGAAGGGCTGACCCTTCTCCCGGCGACGACCGTGAGTCTCGAAGAAGGGGGCGCCGGCACCTTTTCGGTGAAGTTGGCGACGCTGCCGAGCGCGACGGTCACGTTGACCTTCACCCAGCCCCTCGATGACGACGTGAGGGTGGATACCGACACGTCCATGACGGGCAATCAGAATACTTTGACATTCACCAGCACCACCGACGCCCAAGGCGGCTGGAACATGCCCAAGACGGTGATAGTGAACGCAGCCCAAGACGCCGATGCCACGGACGAGCGCACGAGCGTTTCGATGTCGGCCGCAGGTGGCGGCTACGACAACGTCAGCGAGAAGACCCTGAACATCGCCGTGTCGGACGACGAAGAGGCGCAGCTCGTCTTCTCGAGCGACGATTTGAATGTCGACGAGGGCGGCTTCGTCGACTTCACGGTGAAGTTGGCGGCCTCGCCGAGCGCGGATGTGAGAGTGACGCTGACCCAACCGAGCAATGACGACGTGACGCTCGACAAGACCTCGCTGACCTTTAAGAGCACCACTTGGAATAACGCGCAGACGGTCCGGGTGAACGCCGCCGAAGACCACGATACCGCCGACGAGAGCACAAGCATTTCCCTGTCGGCGACCGGCGGCGACTATGCGGGCGCGGCCGGATTGGTGAGAGTCGACGTAAGCGATGACGACGAGGAGGCTTTGCGGCTGCCGTCGGACAGATTGAGCGTCGACGAGGGGGAAAACGTTGCCTTCATGGTGAGGCTGGAGACCCAGCCGAGCGCGGATGTGAGAGTGACGCTGACCCCGCCGAGCAATACCGACGTGACAATCGACAAGACCTTGTTGACCTTCACGAACACCACTTGGGAGGAAGAGCAGACGGTGACCGTCAGCGCGGGCGAGGACCCCGACGCCTCCGACGAGAGGGCGAGCATCTCGATTTCCGCCGCCGGCGGTGGCGGTGGCTACGACAACCTCGGCGGCAGCGTGGGTGTCGATGTTGCGGACAACGACGAGGAGGCATTGGTCTTCAATTCGGAGTCTTTGAGCATCACCGAAGGCGAAAGCGGCGAGTTCAAGGTGAAGTTGGCGACCCTGCCGAGCGAGACGGTGAGGGTGACTTTCACCCAGCCGAGCAACGGCGACGTGACGCTCGATACCGACTCCACCACGGACGGCAATCAGAACACGCTCGACTTCACCATCGGCAACTGGAATACGGATCAGACGGTGAGGGTGAGTGCGGCCGAGGACGACGATCTGACGGAGGACAGCGCGACCATCGCCGTTTCGGCCTCGCGCGGTGGCTACGACAGCGTCAGCAAGAGCATGAGCGTCACCGTGCCAGATAACGACAGCGCGGGCCTGACGGTTTCGCCGACCGATTTGGATATCGACGAGGGAGAACATGGCAACTTCACGGTGAGGCTGACGCAGCAGCCGAGCGCGACGGTGAGGGTGACGCTGACCCAGCCGAGCAATGCCGACGTGAGGGTCGACAAGACCACGTTGACCTTCGGCCAAACCAACTGGAATCAACTTCAGACGGTGCGAGTGAACGTCGCCCAGGACGGCGATGCCTCCGACGAGAGCACGAGCGTTTCCCTTTCGGCGTCGGGCGGCGGTTATAACGTGAGCGAAAGCGTCCGCGTCGACGTGACGGATGACGACGAAGATGCTTTGGTCCTGCCGCCGGACGACTTGCAGATCGGCGAGGGGAAAAGCGGGGCATTCACGGTGCGGTTGGCGACGCAGCCGAGCGCGACGGTGACGGTGAGGCTGACCCAGCCGAGCAACGCCGACGTCATGGTCGATACCGACCCCGACACGGCGGGCAACCAGAACACCCTGTCCTTCACGAATACCACTTGGCGCGACGCCCGCACGGTGGCGGTGGCGGTGAGCGAAGACGACGATGCCGCGAACGAGAGCGCGAGCATCGCCGTCAGCGCCTCGGGCGGTGGCTACGATAATTTGAACGGCACCGTGAATGTCAAGGTGAGCGATGACGATAGCCAAGCCTTGGTCGCCCCGGAGTCCTTGAGCATCACCGAAGGCGCCGGCGGTAGCTTCGATGTGAAGTTGGCGACGCTGCCGAGCGCGAGCGTGAGGGTGTTCTTGACGCAGCCAAGCAACAATCCGGATGTAACGATAGACAAGGACTCGCTGATCTTCACGCGGGATAACTGGAACGTCGGGCAGGCGGTGGCGGTGAGCGCGAGCGAAGACGAGGATACCGCCCAAGATATCACGACCCTTTCCCTGAGGGCTTCGAACCTCGATTCATCTTCGGATAGCGGTTACGACGGTATCAGCGACACCGTGAGGATCGAGGTGACGGATAACGACAGCCCGGGCCTGACCGTCTCCCCGGGGGATTTGGAGATCGTCGAGGGGGTCAGCGCCGTATTCTCGGTGCAGTTGGCCAGACCCCCGAGCGACGATGTAACAGTGACGCTGACCCCGCCGAGCAATACCGACGTAAGAATCGACAAGACATCGCTGATCTTTACCACCTCCAACTGGAATACGGGCCAAGCGGTGAGGGTGAGCGCCGCCCAAGACGACGATACCGACAACGACGATGCGAGGATCTTTTATACGGCCTCGGGCGCCGACTACGGGGGTGTCGCCGGCAGCGTGACGGTCGAGGTGATCGATGACGATGACTCTCTGATAACGCTTCCCGGGAATATCCAAGGCGCGATCGTCGCAACTCCCGAGAACCTTCGACTCGAAGAGGGTTCGTCGAGTCCCATCGCAGTCAAGCTCTACGGCGTCGTCCCGACATCGAACGTCACCGTGGTGCTGACGACGAGCGATCGGGATATCACGCTCTCGCCGGGATCGCTGACCTTCACGCCATCCGATTGGGACGAAGATCAAACCGTCGCCGTCACAGCGGCGAACGATGCCGATAGCGTCGACGATACCGGCACCATCACCTTGGCCGCCACCGGTATCGATATCCCCTCGAAGCAAGTGGCGTTCAGCGTGATCGACGATGACGATCCCCCGCCCCCGCCTCCGGTGGGCGCTCGAGGATCGATCACCGTGGCACCCGCTGCCCTCGTGCTCAGCGAGGGATCGTCGAGGACCTTCACCGTCGGTCTTCGAGGGAGCGAGCCGGACGATGATGTCGTCGTCGGCTTGAGCAAGACCAACGACGATGTCACGATATCACCGCTGTCGCTGACCTTCACCCCGTCGAATTGGGACGAAGAGCAAAGCGTCACCTTGACCTTGGCGGTGGATGACGACAAGCAAGACGATACCGACACCATCACCTTGGCCGCCACCGGCGGCGGCTATGACGGGGCGATGCAGTCCCTGAGGGTGGCGGGCATCGACAACCCCGGCAGGATAGAAGTCAGTCCCGGGAGCGTCGAACTGACCGAAGGCGGTTCATCGGTATCTTTTACGGTCGGTCTCGGCGTCGAACCGCTCGATACCCAAGTGGTCATCGTCTCGCTGACGAGTTCGAACCCGGGCATCGAGTTCACCCCCTCCTCCCTCGTCTTCATGGCGAACGCTTGGAAACAAGGCCAAAGCGTCAGCGCCCGAGCGGCGGCCGACAGCAATCGCCAAGGCGGTTTGGATATCATCACGTTGGCCGCCAACGGCGGGAACTACTCGAGCGTGCGCCGGACGGTCTCGGTGGTCTATATCGAAGACGGTTCGGGGCAGGAGCCGGCGAGCCTGTCGGATCCGATCAAGGCCCAAGCCTTGGCGATCCCGCCGGCGGTCGCCGGGGATCAGTCCACCTTGTTCATCGCATGCAAACAAGATCGTCCGTGCACGGTCATACTCGATTGCGCGGCGCAAAGCGACGGTTCGGCATTCCAAGGCACCCTCCCCGAGGCGATCCCGGCGCGGGGGGTCCGAAGGCTGACGACGGCGGATATCGAGACCTACACCGGGGGTTCGTGGTCCGGCAAGGGTCGCTTGGGATGTGCCCTTCGAAGCAAGGACGAAGTCGCCTCCCAAGTCTGGACGCGTTCGGGAGACGGGGTTTTGGTCAACAACAGCGGCTATATCCGCAGTTATCCCGAGGGCGATGGCTATCGGGCGGATATCGAGTCGATCACCTCCCCCGACGGTTTCGAGAAATCGAATATCCGCATTCGGTGCACGGCATCGGGTGGCGAGAACTGCACGAGCACCCGTTTCGAATGCTACGAGGACGACGGGGTTCGCCACGACAGCGCTTCTTTCGATATCGCGGCGTCGAGCGTGCGCCACCTGCAAAGCGAGGAGCTGGCTTCGATGATCGGCCATCGCTGGCGGGGGATGGAGTTGGCGTGCGAGCTGCGCTCGGACGCTTCGTTCACGGTGCAGATACTGACGCGCACCGGCGGCGGCGGGGCCTTGGTCAACAACAGCGGCGGTGGCGGTGCGAGGATCGGATTGAGCGGCGGTTAAAACGCCGCTCGGTCTGTCGATCGTCGAGCAGGGAGCGAGTCGAGACGGGAGTGTCTCGTCGAAAAAATCGCTCGCTCTTACCTTGCCGGGGGCGAGTGCGTATCGGGCGTTCGGCAGCGGTAGCGGTAGCGGTGGTATATAGCCCCCGATAGGCGTTCGTCTCGCATCTTCGAGTCAATCTCGATTCCAAGCAATGCCTTCCGGGCGATCCTTTTACCCGATCGGATCGCCCGGTCGGACCGCCCGGTCGATGCCGATCGTGTCGGAAAAGGGAAGCAAAAGATCGAGGCCGCGGCGCGAGACGATATCGACGAGATCAACCGGAGAACGACCAAGTGCCGTTGCCGATCGAGACGAATTTCACGGACTCGGTCCAAGCCTTTTTTAGGGATTTACATATCAGTGCATCCATCGATGAATGAGGATGTTCCGATCGCCCTTCCTCCCCTCGTCAAAGATGCGTAGGTCAGCCGCTTTCCCGATGCGCCTTTGCGAAAGGGCAAGGATGCGGTCGATAGTATCGATGCGACAGTTCCCTTCGTTCGAAGGGAAGGTGAACTCGTCGATGTACCGGTGGCAGTGCTTGGCCTGTAGCGCCCTAGGGTTATCGAGACACTTTCGAATTATGCGGCCGTCCGGGTTTCGTCCATCGCCCCTCGTCCACCGCTCCTCCTCGCCTGAACTGGCTCGACAGAGCGTTGTCCGTGGCGTTCGATCAACCAGACTTGGTTGTAGCAATCTTTGAACTCAGACAGTGCCTGCTGCAACGCTTAGATGGTCCACAGGGGTTTTAGCCAGAGCAAGTTCTCCTTCGAGGTGCGGATAAAGCGCTCGGCACATCCATTGCCTTCTTCGGGAACGGACAAAGGACGGCGACGAGGTGATCTTTGCCCCAGAGATCTCGCCCCAGAGATCTCGTCAAAGGAAGTCGCGACCGATGGACTGCGAGCCGTTGTCATGGCGGATGCTCAATCCTGTCGCCACCCCCTCGCCGATGGCTCCGAAGCGCTCGGAAGTGCTCCCTAGCGGACCGGCTCCAACGCTTCGAAGAGCGTGCCTCGCGTGGCCGCGTGTTTGACCGACGCAACTCGCCGAACAACGGGCGACCGCCACGAAGACACGGACCTGCTGCTAAGTCCCGAGAACCATCGTTGTCATGTCGGTGCCCCACATCTCATACCCTCGAAGGCACGATTATTCCATCATGAGCCCGAGGGCCATTGCGGTCCTCGGCATGGCTTGGCGAGCAAACCATTCCCGCGCATGAGTAGCAAAAGCCGCGCCTTCGATGTGTGAATCTTCTCGCGTTGCAAGCGCACCCGCACCTTGCGATAGCCCTCGCCATGGAACGGGACAGTCCGCGATCACCTGCCTGATCTTTTCGATCGGTTCCGGATCGGGCATCGACTCGCATAGACCTAAGCCAGCGGCGCGGGACTTGGTTGTCCGACCCCGCTTTCAGATCACCGTACACGCCGGAGCGACTCATCTTCCAAACTTGGCAGACCCGCAAGACACCGTAGGCCTTTATCGTGGAGGAAAGTGATGACGGTGCTCATCGCTTTGACCTGCGCGGCGCAAAAGGGCGGCTACACCTCCAAGCTCTCGATCTTCTCGTCAAGAAGCCCGATCATCATGGTCTGTTCGCCCACCTTGGTGCGTAGCCGGTTGTTCTCCACATCTCGGGCGTCGCGAGCACGAGACTGCAAGCTATCAAGATACAGACTCACTTCGATAACCCTCTCTCGCCGGCGGCTGACATCGGCGGCTGTCACCTAAGAAATTCCGGGCGATGAGCTCCATGTCCACACCCTTCATCACCCGCAGCGCAGTCTCTTCGCCTAGGCGACGCCGTCATTCGTCGCTTCCCGGTCGAAGACCGATCCTCTCCAAGCGACGTCTTCGCATCTTTGGATCATGCGTGGCCCTCATGCTCTTTTTTCATCGTGAAGTCACTCCTTTGTCCCATAAGATCAGATCTTGATGAGTGTCTCGAATAACTCCAAGGCGGGGGAGGCGCTTCGGGCAGGTGGGCTCGTCGTCCCGGATCGACTGCTCGATGAAGGAACGGGCGCAAGGCTTCGTCCGGAAATCGCTCGTGAAACTGCAGCAGGCTTAGCGTCACGGCCTTTTTCTTCTGTTTTTCTGGCATGGCTTTCCCTCTATCCGGTTCGACAATCAGAGGATTGTGCGATAGGAGGTTGCACATGTATATAATCCCCCTTTTTTCGTTCTCGGCGAGGCGGCTTTCGGCTTTGTCGAAAAGCGCCTCGGTCACGATGGCTCCAAGTTTCCGAGGCGTTTGAGGATTTCTTGTTGCGCCGAAATGCTCGCTTCGTTCGCGGCCGGGGGTTCTCGTCGCCAAGAGCCGTCCGCCTCGAGGCTCCAAGCCTGGGTATTGTCTTTCAGATAGATGGCGAGTTCGTCGTCGAAGACCTGTTTACGCAGGGTTTCGTCGATGATCGGGAAGCAAATTTCGACGCGTTGGAAAAGGTTGCGATTCATCCAGTCCGCGCTGGCGGCGAAAAGCAGGTGGTCGCCGCCGTTCTCGAAAAAAAACACTCGGCTATGTTCCAAAAAGCGGCCGATGACGGAACGCACTTCGATATTTTCCGAAACGCCGGGGATCCCGGGGCGTAGCCCACAGACCCCGCGCACGATCAAGGCGATCTTCGCCCCGGCCTGCGAAGCGCGATAAAGGGCGCGGATGATCCTCGGCTCGGTCAGCGCGTTCATCTTGGCGACGATGCGGCCGAATCCGCCGCCGCGGGCGATTTCCGCCTCGCGCTCGATGAACTCCAGCAATCTCTCGTGCAAGGTGAAGGGGGATTGGAGCAGCCGCGTCAGATGCGAGGCTTGGCCCAAGCCGGTCAGCTGCATGAAAAGCTCGTGCACATCCTTGCCGATTTCGGGGTCCGCGGTGAGAAGGCCTATATCGGTATAGCTGCGGGCGGTGCCGGCGTGGTAGTTGCCGGTGCCGAGATGGACATAGCGCCGCATCCTTGTGGCTTCCTTGCGCACGATCAACAACATCTTGGCGTGGGTTTTGTAGCCCACCACGCCGTAGACGACATGCGCCCCGGCTTCTTTGAGTCTCTCGGCGAGGGAGATATTCGCCTCCTCGTCGAAGCGCGCGCGCAGCTCGATACAAACGGTCACTTCCTTGCCCGCGCGAGCGGCGGCCACCAGCGCATCGACCAATACCGATACCGTGCCGGTGCGGTAGAGGGTTTGTTTGATCGCCAGAACGTCGGGGTCGGCGGCGGCTTGGCGGACGAGATCGATCACCGGGGCGAAGGACTGAAAGGGATGGTGCAAAAGGATATCCCCGGCCGCTATCGTATCGAAGATACGGGTGTTGCGGCCTTGACCGATGCGTGCCGGTCTCCCGGGGGTGAAGGGCGGGTATTTCAAATCCGCTCGCTCCACGAGATTCGGCAGGGCGCGCAAGCGATGCAGGTTGACCGGTCCGTTGACGCGGAAGACCATCTCCTTTGCCAAACCGAATCGGCGCATCAGGAATTCGACGAGATTCTCGGGGCAGTTGTCGGCCACTTCCAGCCTGACCTCTTCGCCGTAACGCCTCGAGGGGAGTTCGCCGACCAGCGCTCGCATCAGATCCTCGACCTCCTCGGCATCCACGAAAAGATCGCTGTTGCGGGTCACTCGAAACTGATAGCAGCCGATGATCTCCATGCCCGGGAAGAGATCCGAGACATGCGCATGGATGACCGAAGACAGGAAAGCGAAATCGTGGCCCTTCGGGCGCTCGCCTTTTTCGCCGGCGGCATCGCCTAATTTGATCAGTCTCGGCAGAGGGCGCGGAGCCTGCACCACGGCCATTTCCCCGGCTTGGCCGAAGGCATCCTCTCCTTTGAGCGAAACGATGAAGTTGAGGCTCTTGTTGATGATCGAAGGGAAGGGGTGCGCCGGATCGAGTCGGATGGGGCTGACGATGGGCAGGATCTGTTCGTCGAAGTATTTTTTGATCCAGGCGGTCTGCGTTTCGCTCCACTCCTTTCGTCGCATGAAGCGGATCCCTTCTCGCTCGAGAGCGGGAAGGATATCTTCGTTCAAAAGCCGGTATTGGTCGGCGACGAGGGCGTGGGCCTCGACGCCGATGCGAGCGAGGGTCTCGGCTGCGGACAATCCGTCGGGGGTGTTGCGGGCGGCGCCGTAGCGGATTTGGTGCAGCAATCCGGCGACCCGAACTTCGAAGAATTCGTCGAGGTTGGAGCAGGAAATGCACAGAAATTCCAGTCGTTCCAACAAGGGGGTATTCAAATCGCAGGCTTGTTCGAAGACCCGGCGATCGAATGCCAGTATTCCGAGCTCGCGGTTGATATAGAAATCCGGATTGTCGAGCGAGGGGGTGTCCATGAAGAAAATATCCGTGAAGCCCGGATCATCGATCTGATCATCGGCCGGATCATCGGCCCGATCATCGATAAAGAATCGACAGCAAGTCGATCCCGAGGATGCTGCCGAACGATGTATCGTATAGCGATGTATCGTATGTTAATGTCAGGTGGCGATGGATGCGGCCGGATATCCGTGAATTCCGTGCGATCCATCCTCGTCGCTACCCGTCCTCGTCGCTACAATGCTCTTCTTGTTTCCCGAAGGCGGTGGCCGATCGGAAAAAGATCCGCTTGATCGGATATCCCGAAGTCCGAATCGAAAGGAGTTCAGACATGCAAAGTCCATCGGCAGAAGGAGTGAGGAAGCGCCGGATGACGGCGGCGGATTTCGATCAGGAGCTGTTGGATCTCTACGACTTTTACGCCCACGGCAAGATCACCAAGCGCGAGTTCCTTGACCGAGCGGGGAAGTTCGCCGTCGCCGGTTTGGGCGCGACGACGCTTTTGAGCATGCTCTCGCCGGATTACGCCTTGGCCGAGCAGGTCGGCTTCAACGACCCCGATATCACGGCCAAGTACATCGTCTATCCCTCGCCGAATGGCCATGGCGAAGTGCGCGGCTATCTGGTGGCGCCGGCGAATGCCGCCGATTCGAAGGCCGCCGTCGTGGTGGTGCACGAAAACCGCGGCCTCAATCCCTATATCGAGGATGTGGCGCGGCGGGTCGCAAAGGCCGGTTTCATCGCCTTGGCGCCGGATGGCTTGACCAGCGTGGGAGGCTATCCGGGCAACGACGCCGAAGGGCGAGCGTTGCAGCGCACCGTCGATCGCGAGAAGTTGATGAACGATTTCTTCGCCGCTTACGAGTTCCTCGCCGACCACGAAGACACCACGGGCAAGGTCGGGTGCGTCGGTTTTTGCTATGGCGGCGGGGTCTGCAACGCGCTGGCGGTGGCTTATCCCGAACTCGCAGCGTCGGTGCCTTTTTACGGTCGCCAAGCCCGCGCCGAGGATGTTCCGAGGATTCGAGCGCCCTTGCTTTTGCAATACGCCGAGCGAGATCAGCGCATCAATCAGGGCTGGCCGGCTTACGAAGCGGCTTTGAAAGAGCATGGCAAGACCTATACCGCGCATATCTACCCGGGCGTCAACCATGGCTTCCACAACGATTCGACACCCCGCTACGACGCGGCGGCCGCCGAGCTCGCTTGGGAGCGCACCATCGCGTTTTTCAACGCCCACCTGCTCTAGCCAGCCGGCCTGCTCTAGGGCATCGTCGGGGCATCGTCGGGGCATCGTCGGGGCATCATGTCTTGGCATCGCTGTGCCATGATTGACCGGGCTTCGTCGCCGGCGGCTTCGAAGCCTTCGAGCCGGTCCGCTCGAAGGTGCGCTCGACGAGGCTCGGCATCGATGGTTTGCGGATCGTTTGCGCTCTCGATCGGCGGCGGGATTTCGTCGCTTTCGAGGCGGGCGAAAGCGTCTTTCGGATCGGTATCGATCCCGGTGCCGGCGCCCTTCGCTTTCGCGTCGCATCTCGCGTTGCACCTTAGGGCCCCGTTCTTGGCCCATCCGTGCCCGGGAAACGAGATCGACTCGGCGACAGCGAAACCCGATCTTTTTTTTCGCGCGGCGCACAGATGACGCATCCGCCGCCCTTTCGAAAGACGATTCGAAAGACGATTCGAAAGACGATAAGCGCCGAGCGGCGACCCATTGCGAAGGCTTCGCTCTCGATCGTCGTTGATTCGGCGTCCCCAAGCGGATATTGTCGGTAATATTCGCTCGGCCAAGGACAAGCCTTGGCTTTCGCCGCCATGAATCCTCGAACGCCGCGGCGGCCTTCGGACCCGATCGCAATAAGACTCGGGTGCCGGCGCTCCGACTTTCCTCGGCGACCAAAGATCGCCGTGACAGAGCCGACCGAGACCCTTCGATATTCTTGCAAAACGGCTATTCGAAGGCATCGAAGCGGCATTTCGAACATGATTTCGGACATGAATTCGAACATGATTTCTAACTAAGGGCTTTCGCCCATCGAGAGGGTGCAAACAGTGATGAGCGAGGAGCCGACGCTTTCCGCGAGCGAAAATACCGCGGCCGATCGAGCGAGCCCCGATCGACCCTGGCATTCGATCTATCCTGCCGGCGTTCCCCGCGATATCGATCCGGATCGTTGGCCTTCTCTCGTTTCCTTGATCGAGGAGAGTTTTTCCCGCCATGCGGATCGGCCGGCTTTCGAGTGCATGGGCCGGCGCATCTCCTTCGCCGAACTCGATCGCCTGTCGGCGGATTTCGCTTCTTGGGTCGGTCGCTTGCCCGGGGTCAAGCCCGGGGATCGCATCGCCTTGATGATGCCCAATATCCTTCAATATCCGGTGGCGCTTTTCGGTGCCTTGCGCGCCGGGCTCGTCGTGGTCAATACGAATCCTTTGTATACCGCGCGCGAACTACGCCATCAACTGTCCGATTCCGGGGCCAAGGTGGTGGTGGTGATGGAGAATTTCGCGCACGTCGTCGCCGCCTGTATCGAAAACAGCGTTCTCGAGCATGTTTTGGTAACGGGTTTCGGGGATATGCTCGGGGCCCCGAAATCGTGGTTCGTCAATGCCGCCTTGCGCTATCTACGGCGTTCGGTGCCGCCTTTTTCGATCCCCGGGGCGCGGCGTTGGCGGCGGGCGCTGGCTGCCGGTCGCCGCGCCGGGGCTTTCCCGGCGCCGCCCGTCGGTCGCGATGATATCGCCCTTCTTCAGTACACCGGGGGAACCACCGGCGGGGCCAAGGGGGCCATCCTGACCCATCGCAATATGGTCGCCAATGTCTTGCAGGTGGAGGTTTTTTTCGCCCCCTTCGTTCGCCCGGGCGAGGAGGTGATCATCACCGCCCTGCCGCTTTGTCATATTTTCGCGCTGACCGCCAACGGCCTCGCTTTTTTTCGCTTCGGAGCCATGAATCTGCTGATCCCGAATCCGCGCGATCTCGCAGGTTTCGTCAAAACCCTTTCTCGGCGGCGATTCAGCGCGATGACCGGGGTCAACACCCTTTTCAACGGGTTGATGAATACCCCCGGCTTTTCGGCGCTCGATTTTTCCGACCTGCGCTTGGTGGTCGGCGGCGGCATGGCGGTGCAAGAGGGCGTGGCCAAGCGCTGGCAGGAGACGACCGGCGTCGTTCTTCTCGAGGGCTACGGGTTGACCGAGGCTTCGCCGGCGGTTTGTATCATGCCCGCCGACAGCGAGGCCTTCACCGGCGCCGCCGGCGTGCCCCTGCCGGGGACGCAGTGCAAGGTGATCGACGATGCCGGTACGAGCCTCGGAGCGGGGGAGCCCGGCGAGTTATGCGTGCACGGGCCGCAGGTGATGCGCGGCTATTGGCGACGCCCGCACGAGAGTGCGCAGGTGGTCGACGAATCCGGCTGGTTGCGCACCGGAGATATCGCCACGATCGACGAACGAGGCTTTATCCGCATCGTCGATCGCAAAAAAGACGTGATTATCGTCTCCGGCTTCAATGTCTATCCCAACGAGATCGAAGATCTGATCGCAAGCCACCCCGACGTGCTCGAAGCGGGGGTGATCGGGGTCAAGGACGAGCACGGCGACGAAGCGGTGAAAGCGATGGTGGTCAAGCGTTCGCCGACGCTGACGGAGGAAGAACTGCGCGCTTATTGCAAGGAGCACGCGGTCGGCTACAAGCGTCCTCGCGATATCGAATTCGTCGAGAGCCTCCCGAAAAGCCATGTCGGCAAAATCCTGCGGCGGGATTTGCGAGAGTCGAAGGGATAAAAACCGGGTCGCGGGGTCAGGGCCGCCGATCTTTGCCTCGGCATGATTCGGCACGATTCGAATAGGCACGGCGCTCGTCCGTGTAGACCCTCGCTCCCGGTTCGACGCCGGCGGTGAGTTCGGAACGAACGCACGCCATCTCTTCGGAGTTGACCGGAAGGGCTTTTACCTTCCCTGTGGCGCGGTCCCTCACGCCAAGAACAGCCTGCTTTTCGACGCTTCCCCGCCCGGCTCGCCGCTTCTTGTCGGAGTGGTTGTCGGTTTCCTTGCCGCCGATACAGGTCTCATCCATCTCCACCTCGCCTGACATCCTGAGCGTTTCGTCGGCGCACGAGGCTTAGATGCGATGGAGCGTGAACCAAGCCGATTTCTGCGTGATGCCCAGCGCCTGTGCCGGCGGCAGCGACGACGACGAGATGCCCTTGCGAGCGGTTTGCATCAGGTAGATGGCATCGATCCAGTGGCGCGCAAGGCAGCGGGCTGTTCTCGAGGGGGCTGTTCTCGAACACGGTGCCGATTACTCACCGAGTGGATTCCCCGGCAGTCCTTGCACCGATAATGGCCTTCTCGCGCGCTCCATAAGCCATGGCGTCGGCTTCCGCACTTCGGGCAGGAGGGCTCGCCGTCCGAAATCGACTGCTCGACGAAGGAAGGGGCGCAAGGCTTCGTCCGGAAATCGCTCGTGAGACTGCAGCACGCTTGGCGTGAGGGCCTTTTTCTTCGCTTTTTCTTGCATGGCTTTCTCTCCTGCCTAGTTCGACAATCAGAGGATTGTGCGACAGGAGGATGCACAGATATGTAATTCCCTTTCGAAAGATCAGTTTTCCGCTTCGTGGGGGCCGACGAGGCGGTAGCCTTCGTCGTCTTGTATCAGCACCGTGCCTTGTTCGTACCAATCCCCCAACACGATACGCCGCGCCTCTCCTTGCGGGCTTTGCAGGCGATGGATCGCCGGACGATGGGTATGACCGTGGATCATCAGCGTCGATTCGTATTTCGCGAGCGTGCGCACGACCTCCTCGGGTGTAACATCCATGATATCCTCCGGCTTCAGCCGAGAGCGGGATTTCGATGCGCTGCGCAAGCCTTGGGCTTCGCGTATCCGCGTTTCCATCGACAGCGAGAGGAATCGGCGTTGGTTTTCCGGATCGCGGGTATAGCGTCGGAAGGCTTGATATTCGATATCCCGGGTGCATAAGGAATCGCCGTGGGCCAAGACCACCGGCTCGCCCGCGATCTCGGCGACGAAGGGCTCGGCGAGGATGTGACAACCGGTGCGTTCGGCGAAATCGGATCCGAGCAGAAAATCGTGATTGCCGCGCATCAGGTTGACCGGTACCCCGGCTTCGGCGACCGCCGCCAAACCCGCCTCGATATCGAGATGGGGCGGACGATCGTCGTCGTCGCCGAGCCACTGGTCGAAAAGATCGCCCAAAATCCACAAAGACTCGGCTTTTCGCGCCGGCCCTTCCAAGAAAGCGAGGAAAGCGGCGGTCGTTTCCGGCCGCTCGGCGGCGAGATGCACGTCGCTGACGAAAAGATTCATCGCAAGATCGCCCCGGTGCGGTCGACGACGATGCGAAGGGCACCGCCAACGGCACCGCTTTGCGGATCGACGGCGGCGCGGTTTGCATCGAGACAGGCCATCGCTCGTCTTTCGCGCAATGCCGAAACGATCTTGCGGCGCGGGATTTTTTTCATTCGACCTCGACGGTGCATCGACACTCCTTGATTCTCCTTTCGAACGACACGGAAAACGAACTCGAGATGCTGCGAATCTACAACACCCTGACTCGAAAACGCGAAGTTTTTCGTCCCATCGAACCGGGCCATGTCCGAATCTACGTATGCGGCATGACGGTTTACGACTATTGCCACTTGGGTCATGCTCGGGTGCTCGTCGCTTTCGACGTGGTCGTTCGCTATCTGCGAAGCTTGGGTTATCGCGTCACTTATGTGCGCAATATCACGGATATCGACGACAAGATCATCGCTCGGGCGAAGGAAAAGGGCGAGGATTTTCGAGACTTGACTCGACGCTTCATCGAGTTCATGCACGAGGATTGCCAAGCCTTGGGGACGCTGCCCCCGGATATCGAACCCCGCGCGACGCAGTATATCGACGACATCATCGCGATGGTGGAGCGGCTCGTCGAGAAAGGACTTGCCTATCAAGGGAGCAACTCGGACGTCTACTACGATGTCAGCGCCTTTCCCGAATACGGCAGTCTTTCGCATCGTCGCCTCGAAGATCTGCGCAGCGGGGCGCGAATCGAAGTCGACGAGGCCAAAGACGATCCCCTCGATTTCGTGCTTTGGAAATCGGCCAAGCCCGGGGAGCCGAGCTGGGAATCCCCTTGGGGGTCGGGTCGTCCCGGTTGGCATATCGAATGCTCGGCGATGTCCACCGCTTGCTTGGGGGAGCATTTCGATATCCATGGCGGGGGAATGGACTTGCAATTCCCGCACCACGAGAACGAGATCGCCCAAAGCGAAGGGGCTACCGGTTGCCGCTTCGTCAACGTGTGGATGCACAACGGATTCGTGCGCATCGACGATGAAAAGATGTCGAAATCCTTGGGTAATTTCTTCACCACCCGCAGCGTATTGGAGCGCTTTCCCGCGGAGGCGGTGCGTTGTCTGATGCTCTTGAGTCACTATCGAAGCCCGCTGAACTATTCCACCGAGCGCTTGGAGCGGGCGACGGCCGCGCTTCGCAGGCTCTATACCGCGGTGCGCGAGCTCGAGGAGGATGAAAAAGACGCCGATGCTCGTTCGGGGGCGCAAGAGAGCGGGGAGCAAGAGAGCGAGGAAGATGCCGATCTCGAAGCCTGGAAGGAGCGCTTCCACGAGGCGATGGACGACGATTTCAACACCCCCCAAGCCCTTTCCGTGCTTTTCGACCTCGCTCGCGAAGTCAATCGTCTGCGCGAAACGCAGCCCTTGCGGGCTCGGAGCCACGGGCAAGCCCTGCGCGAGTTGGCCGGCGTGCTCGGCCTGCTCGAAGCCGACCCCGAATCCTGGTTGCGGGGGGATTCCGCCGGCATCGACGACGCCGAGATCGAAGCGTTGATCGAAAAAAGATCCGCCGCCCGAGCCCGCCGGGATTTCGCCGAAGCGGATCGCTTGCGGGAGCGGATAGAGGCTGCCGGCGTCGCGATCGAGGATGGAGCGCAAAAGACGACATGGCGTCGGTTGCGCTGAAAAGATCGATCGAGGGCTCTCTCTAGTTTCGTTGAAAAAAGCGTCGTCGAAAAAATATCGTCGAAAAAAGGGTCACCGAAAAAAGGCTCGTCGAAAAAAACCGAGCGCAAGCGGCCAACGGCGGACGCTTTCGGCGATCGGCGAAGGCTGCTTTTCGAAAGAGAAGGATTCGAAGTCCGCTTGGCGAGAGCCGCCCTTTTCGATCGTTTTCGCCGCGGCATCGATGCCTGGCGGCGTGATATCGTCGGCCCGATATCTCGATCGATTCCGCTTGCCGGAATCGACGCCTCCATTGATGATTGCGGCACCGCAGCGATTCGAATTCGACGCAGGCTTGCGGCGAAGCATCTTCACTTAGGATGCCGACGAGCCTTCGCTTTCGTCCGGCAAGCGCGAAGCCGGCGGGGCGGCGGTCTTGATCCGCCGCACTCGATCCCTTGCCTATCGGCGAGAATTCCCCGAGCCGCCGCTCGCGAAAGAACCGTGCGATATTTGACCCATTCAAGTCCGGCGGGTACCATTTCGCTATTTGCAGCGGGGCATGGCGCAGCCTGGTAGCGCACCTGCTTTGGGAGCAGGGGGTCGGGGGTTCGAATCCCTCTGCCCCGACCAATCGTTTTTCGGCTCGATCGAGCGAGGGGGAGCGAGGGGGAGGCGTCGCGCAAAATCGTGCAAAAGCATATCCCTTGGCCTTCGATCGACGATGCCATGCGGGAGACATCATGCGCCCGTAGCTCAGATGGATAGAGCAGCGGCCTTCTAAGCCGCGGGTCGCAGGTTCGAATCCTGCCGGGCGTGCCATCGAGAGCGTATCGATCCGAAAGGCCCATGCGAGCCCTTCTTCGTCTGGCGAAGATCGGGTTTTTTGTCGGAAAAACGATGAAGCGTCGGCAGCGAAGGGCAGGCAAGGCCAAGGGGGTCGTTGCATCGTGCCGGCTATCCGACCTCGAAGATCGAGAATTCGATGCCGGATTCGAGGCCTGGCTCGAGGCCTGATGATGCGAGAGTTTCAATGGTGGGCGTAGCTCAGTTGGTAGAGCCCTGGATTGTGGCTCCAGTGGTCGAGGGTTCGAATCCCTTCGCTCACCCCATTTTTTTCGATCGAAAGCGCTTCGTTGAAAAACGGTTGGCCAAAGAAGGGCCGTTAGCTCAGTTGGCAGAGCAGCTGACTCTTAATCAGCGGGTCCCAGGTTCGAGCCCTGGACGGCCCACCACCGGAATCGATGGCTTTCGAAGGATACGATGCGAAAGTGGCGAAACTGGTAGACGCGCTGGCTTTAGGTGCCAGTGGGGTTATCCCCTTGAGAGTTCGAGTCTCTCCTTTCGCACCATCGCTTGGCCCTTCGAGCGAGTCGGCTTTGTCGATAAGGCCATCGACAAACGAGATTGACATAGACGACGAGGCATTGACGAGATGCACGTGACAGTGGAAACGACCGAGGGTCTCGGGCGCCGGATGCGCGTGCAGGTTCCCGAAGAGCGTGTATCGGGCGAGGTCACGCATAGACTAGGAGCGCTGGCGAAGGAGAATGTGCGCATTCCCGGCTTTCGCCCGGGAAAGGTGCCGCCGAAGGTCATGGCTCGCCACTTCGGGGGGAGGGTACGCAGCGAGGTGATCGGCGATCTCCTGCGCGAGACCTTCGCCGCCGCCTTGGAGCAAGAAGGGCTCAAACCCGCCGCCGCCCCGCATATCGAAGCCGACAAGCCCGAGGACCCCGCCGCCCCCGGGCTTAGCTATGTCGCTACCTTCGAGGTTCTGCCCGAACTTCGTTTGGCGCCTTTGGATGATCTTCGAGTCGCCCGCCCCCGAGCCTCGGTCGAGGAAGGGGATATCGATCGGGTGGTCGAGAATATGCGAACGCAGCGCCGAGTCTGGAAGGAAGTGCAACGAGCGGCGACCGAAAGCGATCGGGTGACGGTGGATAGCAAAGGCTATTTCGAGGACGAGGAGATAGAGGCGCTCGAGGACAAGGGGCGCCTGATAGAGCTGGAGGCCAAGGAGACGATCGACGATCTCAAGGAGAATCTGATCGGAGCCGAAGCGGGGGACGAGCGTACCTTCGATATGGTCTATCCCGCGCCTCATCCCTCCCATCTGACGGGCAAGACGGTGCGCGTCGAATTGCACGTTCATCGGGTGGAGGAGCCCGAACTTCCGGCTCTCGACGATGAATTCGCCGAAGGCTTCGGTATCGCCGAGGGCGGCATGGATGCCTTGCGAGCGGAAGTGCGCCGGAATATGGAGCGCGAGTTGGAAAGCGCCCTCGCCTCGATGCTCAAGCGTCGTATCGTGGACGCTCTTGTCGAGGCCAACGAAATGGAGCTTCCGCAGTCGATGGTGCACGAGGAGGTGGAGCGGACTTTGACGAGCCGTCGCCGATACCTCGAACAGGCCGGAGTCCCCCCGGATCGAATCGCTCCGATGCTGCCGGAAGAAGAGAGCTTGATTCCGGCGGCGCGGCGCCGCATCGCCGCCGGGCTTATCTTTTCCGAAATCGTGCGCGAAAATCGTCTCGAGGCGGACGGTTCCCGGGTGCGCGATCGGGTACAGACGCTCGCCTCGACCTACCAAGATCCCCAAGCGGTCATCGACTGGTACTACTCCCAGGACGAACGCCTCGAGGTGATTGAAAACGAGGTGCTCGAAGAGAAAATAATGGATTGGGTTGCCGAACGCGCCGTCATCGATATCGAGGAATCCTCTTTCGACCGGATCATGAACCCCGAGCCGACGGCATCGACGGATAGTCCGCCGATCCCCGAATCGGCCCCCGAATCGGCCCCCGAATCGGCCCCCGAATCGGCCCATAGAGCCGAGATAGAGCCGAGATAGAGCCCCGAGATAAGAGCCCCGAGACCCTCATCCTTCGCAAAAGACCAAGAGCCATGAAAAACGAATACGCGCCGATGCGCGCCCTCAACTTGGTGCCGATGGTGATCGAGCATAGCGCTCGAGGAGAGAGGGCTTTCGATATCTACTCTCGCCTGCTCAAGGAGCGGGTGGTTTTTCTGTGCGGCGGGATCGACGATCTCGTGTCGAATGTCATCGTGGCCCAGCTGCTTTTTCTGGAGTCGGAAAATCCCGACAAAGATATTCATCTTTATATCAATTCGCCCGGGGGGCATGTCACCGCCGGGCTTGCGATCTACGATACCATGCAGTTCATCAAGCCCGATGTCAGCACCATGTGCATCGGTCAGGCCGCGAGCATGGGGTCTTTGTTATTGGCCGGAGGCGCATCGGGCAAACGTTATTGTCTGCCCCACTCATGCATGATGATTCATCAGCCTTTGGGCGGCTTTCAAGGCCAGGCATCGGATATCGATATCCATGCTCGCGAGATCCTGCGTACCCGCGAACGTCTCGACAATATTCTTTCGGTTCACACCGGTCAGTCGATCGAACGCATTCGAGAGGATACGGACCGCGATCGTTTCATGCACGCTCTCGAAGCGAAGGAATACGGTTTGATCGACGATGTCCTCGATCGGCGTTCGGTGCCTTCGGCTTCGGGGCAAGAGGACTGAAAGGGTTTTTTCGAGCCCGGCTTTTTGAATTTTCTGCGAGATCGTCGGCAATCGAGGTGATATTCGATGGCGAATGAGAAAAAAGGCAGGGGTCGCAGCGAAAGGGTGCTGCGCTGTTCGTTTTGCAACAAGAGTCAGGACGAGGTGCGCAAGCTGATAGCCGGGCCGCAGGCATTGATCTGCGATGTATGCGTCTCTCGCTGCAACGATATCATTATGGAGGAAGCCAAAAGCGCAACCCCGGTGCCGAAGGAAATCAAGCCCCCGGTGCCGCAGGAGATCAACCGTAAGTTGGACGAGCACGTCATCGGTCAATCCCACGCCAAGAAGGTTCTCTCGGTCGCGGTTTATAACCACTACAAAAGATTGGCTTTGGAGGAGGGGGGGAAGGAAAAAGACGAGGTCGATCTCTCCAAAAGCAATGTATTGCTGATCGGGCCGACCGGTTGCGGCAAGACCCTCCTTGCCGAGACCCTCGCCCGGCTCCTCGACGTTCCCTTCGCCATTGCCGATGCCACGACCCTGACCGAGGCCGGTTATGTGGGCGAGGATGTCGAGAATATCATCCAGAAACTTCTCCAAAAATGCGATCACGACATCAAAAAAGCCCAAACCGGCATCGTCTATATCGACGAGATCGACAAGGTCGCGCGCAAATCGGACAATCCTTCGATTACCCGGGATGTTTCCGGTGAAGGGGTGCAGCAGGCATTGCTCAAATTGGTAGAGGGGACGGTGGCGGCCGTTCCTCCCCAAGGCGGACGCAAGCATCCGCAGCAAGAATGCATTCAAGTCGATACATCCAATATCCTGTTCATCTGCGGCGGGGCTTTCGACGGGCTTGATAAAATCATCGAGCGGCGCACCTCGCAACGAGGCGGAATCGGCTTCGGCGCCGACGTCAAAGGCGAGAGCGATGCGAAGCGTACGAGCGAGATCCTTTCCGAGGTCGAGCCCGACGATCTGGTTCGTTATGGATTGATCCCCGAATTCGTCGGTCGCTTGCCGGTTTTCACCGCCTTGGAGGAGCTCGACGAAGAGCAGTTGATAAGGATACTCACCGAGCCGAAACATTCGCTGGTCAATCAATATCGGAAGATTTTCCGCATGGAAGGCGTCGATATCGAGTTTCGCGAAGAAGCGCTGCGGGCGATCGCTCGCAAGGCCACCGAGCGCAAGACCGGGGCTCGAGGGTTGCGCTCGATATTGGAAGGAATTCTCCTCAATACCATGTATTGCCTGCCGTCGATGGGCGGGGTCGCCAAAGTCGTGGTGGAGGAGGCGACCGTCGATGGAAAATCCGATCCTCTGCTGATATACGAAGGCAGCTATTCCGGCGACGATCGCCCACGCCTCGCGGACGAAAGTCAACCCTCTCAGCGCGCCGCCTCCGATTAGAAGCCCTTTCGATTTCAAGTTCGATTTCAAAAAGGATCGGCTTCTTTGTATCTCGGCTTGTCGATCGTCGCTTTTTCGCCATTGCCGAGATCTTTCGACGGAAAGTCGCTCCCCTCGATAAGTCGCCGATGACCTCGACGGATCGCGCGACGATCTCCGAGGATCGAGATATCGGCCCCGGGGGCGGCGACAAAAAATCGACAGGATGCGAAGGGTTGAAATGCCTCCGATGCGGCATCATTTGATCCTTGGCGGCGACGATTCGCCGGCCTCGTGCGCAAGCCTTGTGCGAAGGGAGCGAGCGCCAAGGCGAATCGAGATTTTCGAAAAGACGAGTATGATGGCGATCCGAAAGCGGCATCCCGAAAGCGGCATCATTGTCCCACCCGGTGCGCTCTTCGAAGCCCGACGCTATCCGATACGGATAGCCACCGAATGAAAACACCCCTTCGACCATGACAGCGATGAGGTATCGGCCATGATCCCCGTGCTTCCCTTGCGGGATGTCGTCATTTTTCCGAATTCGGTCACCCCTCTTTTCGTCGGCAGACCTCGATCCATCAAGGCCCTGAATCGGGCGATGCAAGAGGATTCCCGGCAGGTTTTCTTGGTGGCGCAAAAGGACGGGGCCCACGAAGACCCCGACGCCGAGCATGTGCACGATATCGGCACCGTCGCCACCATTTTGCATATGCTCAAAATGTCCGACAGCACCGTCAAGATCATGGTGCAAGGTCAATACCGGGCGCAGGTCGAGGCTTATGACGATAACGATGATTTCCTCGCCGCCCGGGTCGTCGCCCTCGAACCGCCGATCGAGGATCCGCGGGAGATCGAGGTGTTGGCCCGCACGCTGTTGACCCATGTCGAGCAATATTCACAGCTCAATAAAAAAATGCCCTCGGAGATCGTGGCGACCCTGTCGGGCTACGACGATGTCGAGAAGCTCATCGACAATACCGCCACCCATATCAATATCCGCACCGAGCACAAGCAGGCGGTGCTCGAGATCCCCTCGGCGCAGGAGCGGCTCGGCTATCTGATCTCCCGTATCAACGAGGAGATCGAACTGCTGCAAGTCGAAAAGCGGATTCGCGGGCGTATCAAGCAGCAAATGGAGAAAAGCCAGCGCGAGTACTACCTCAACGAGCAGATGAAAGCGATTCAAAAAGAGCTCGGCGACGAGGAAAGCGTCAACGAGAACGAGGATCTGGCAAAGAAAATCAAATCCTCGGGCATGCCGAAGGATGTTCGCGAGAAAGCCAAGAGCGAGCTCGACAAACTCAAGATGATGTCGCCGATGTCCTCCGAGGCGAATGTCGTGCGCAGCTATATCGATTGGTTGATCGGGGTCCCTTGGAAAAAGCGCACCCGGATCGGGCACGATATCAACAAGGCGGAGGAGGTTTTGGAGGCCGATCATTACGGCCTCGATAAGGTCAAAGAGCGTATTTTGGAGTATTTGGCGGTGCAAAGCCGGGTCAAGAAAATCAAGGGTCCGATTTTGTGCTTGGTGGGGCCTCCCGGGGTCGGAAAGACATCCCTCGGCAAATCGATCGCCCGGGCGACAAGTCGGAAATTCACCCGCATGTCGCTAGGAGGAGTGCGCGACGAGGCCGAGATTCGCGGGCACCGTCGAACCTACGTCGGGGCGCTGCCCGGGAAAATCGTGCAAAACCTCGCCAAAGTCGGGGTGCGAAACCCTCTTTTTCTGCTGGACGAGGTCGACAAGATATCGATGGATTTTCGCGGCGACCCCTCGTCGGCGCTGCTCGAAGTGCTCGATCCGGAGCAGAACCATGCCTTCAACGACCACTACTTGGATGTCGATTACGATCTTTCCGAGGTGATGTTCGTGGCTACGGCCAATACCCTGGATATCGCGCCGCCGCTATTGGATCGTATGGAGGTGATTCGTCTTTCGGGCTATACGGAAGACGAAAAGCTCCATATCGCCGAGCGCTATCTTCTGCCGCGGCAGAAAGAGGATGCGGGGCTGAAAAAAGACGAATTCGATCTCTCCCCGGAGGCGATTCGCGATATCGTGCGTCACTATACCCGCGAGGCCGGGGTGCGGGGGATCGACCGTGAAATCGCCCGTATCTGCCGCAAAATCGTCAGGAAAAAGGTCGCCAAGGGAGAGGAGGGCACCATTCATGTCGAGCCGGCGAATCTCGAGGACTATCTCGGGGTGCGCAAATATCGTTTCGGACGCAAGGAAGAGGAAAATCGAATCGGTCAGGTCACCGGTCTTGCCTGGACGGAGGTC
This sequence comes from Gammaproteobacteria bacterium, assembly GCA_965220535.1. Lineage (GTDB taxonomy): Bacteria > Pseudomonadota > Gammaproteobacteria > HK1 > HK1 > HK1. The sequence goes on from OZ244833.1 coordinate 3,359,454, forward strand.
GGGGGCGATTTGTTGACCATCGAGGCGGTGGTGACGCGCGGCCGAGGGCAGGCGCTTTATACCGGTCGGCTCGGCGATGTCATGCAAGAATCCATCAAAGCGGCGATGACCGTCGTTCGCGCTCGTTCGAATCCCCTCGGCATCGACCCGAAGTTCTATCAGCGCCAGGATGTGCATATCCATGTGCCCGAGGGGGCGACCCCCAAGGATGGCCCGAGCGCGGGCATCGGCATGTGTACCGCGCTGGTTTCCGCGCTCACCGAAATCGCGGTGCGCTCCGATGTGGCGATGACCGGGGAGATCACCTTGCGCGGAGAGGTGTTGCCGATCGGCGGTTTGAAGGAAAAACTGCTTGCCGCTTTGCGCGGAGGGATTCGAAGGGTGTTGATCCCCGAGGAGAACGTGCGCGAACTGCCGGAAATCCCCGACAATATCAAGGATCACCTCGATATTCGTCCGGTGAAGTGGATCGATCAGGTCTTGGAACTCGCGTTGGTCCATCGGCCGGCGGCGAAGGCCGATATCATCGCCGCGCCCCCGCCGGATTCCACCGAGGCGGGCGAGGCGACGATCGAGCCGGGCTTGACGGCCCATTGATTGGTCCTATCGATCGACGGTCCGTCGAAGACGAGCGGAAGGCGAACGAGGAGGGCGAGCGAAAAAAAATCCCCCCGATCCCTTGCGCATGATGCGCATGATCGTTTAATATTCGCCGGAGTCGGGTTCCAAGCGGATTTTTTCGGGTGGCTTCGCCGAAGGCTTAGGCCGGGGAAAAGAACCCTCGAATCCCTTGATGATTTTGCCGCCGCCGCCCTTGTTCGAAGCGGCAAAAAAGAAGAAAAAAGACAAGGGTGCTTAGCTCAGTTGGAAGAGCGTCGCCCTTACAAGGCGAAAGTCGGGGGTTCAAATCCCTCAGCACCCACCAGGTTTTTCGGTTTTATCGGAGTGGTAGTTCAGCTGGTTAGAATACCGGCCTGTCACGCCGGGGGTCGCGGGTTCGAGTCCCGTCCACTCCGCCAATCCTTCCCCTTTTATGGAAATTACGCAAAGACCTTGGAAGAAAAATCCCTTGGGCGGCTTGCAAAGGATCTCGGGCGAAGGGTTTTGATCGCTGTAGGAAATCCTCTTGTCGGGGCATCGATATCCGATCTCGGTCGCCGCGGATAGTCGTCGATGCTTTTTTCGTTATCTTCACTCCCTCACCGGCATCGGAAAAGATCTCATGCTCCAGTTCATTCGTGACAAGGCCACCGGTTGGATTGCTTGGGCGATCGTCATTTTGCTGATCATTCCTTTCGCCCTTTGGGGAGTGCATCAATATTACGTTCCCCCGGAAGGGGGTTATCAGGCCGTCGCCATCGTCAACGGCGAGGAGATCGGCTATTACGATTTTCAAAATCAATATGCCCGTTACCAGCAGCGCTTGCGCAGATCCAATCCGAACACTTATTTCACCGACGAGGAGCAAGCGGAGCAGCGTCGAAGCGTCCTCGACGAGATGATCGATTACCAAGTGATCATCGATACCGGGCTCGATGCCGGGATGCGGACCAGCGACGCTCGTTTGAGCGAGACTATTTTCGAAGATATCTCTTTTCGATCCGAGGGGGAGTTTTCTCGCGAGGTCTACGAAACCGTCATACAAAGCCAAGGAATTTCCGTCGGACAGTACGAGGACTCTTTGCGAGAGACCTTCTTGCAATCGCAGGTCGTCTTCGGAATCTCCGCCGCCGCTTTTGCCTCCGACGCCGAACTGCGCGATATCCTGCGCATCGAGGGGCAAAAGAGGGCTTTTTCCGTTTTGACCTTGACCCCCGTCGATCCCGAGGACAGCGAAGAGGAAGAGGAGGCTCTCTCCGACGCCGAGATTTCGGCCCATTTCGAGGAGAATCGCGATTCCTATATCGTTCCCGAAAGGGTGCGCTTGCGCTATGTCGAGATCTCCCGAGACGATATCGCAGCGGCGATCAATACCGACGACGAGGAGTTGCGCGCCCAGTACGAAACGAGGAAGAAGGAATTTCTCACCGAGGAAACCCGTAATATTTCCCATATCCTGATATCGGTCGATTCCGATGCCGACAGCGAAGCGGAGGAGAAAGCGAAGGACGATCTGATCGCCATTCGGGATCGAATCGTCGCCGGTGAATCCTTCGAAGATCTGGCCGAGGAACTCTCGCAAGACCCCGGCTCCGCCACTGCCGGCGGCGACCTCGGCGTGGTCGAGCGCGGGGTGATGGACGCCTCCTTCGAGGGCGCCGCTTTCGCCTTGGAGGTCGATGAACTCAGCGAGCCGGTGCGTTCGCTTTTCGGCTGGCATCTGATCAAGGTCACCGCGATCAACGACGAGCAGGTCCGGGAATTCGAGGAGGTTCGCGATCAGCTCCTCGATGAGTACCGCCAACGCGAGGCCGAGGATCTTTATGCCGAGAACGTAGATACCCTGGCGAATCTCAGCTATGAAAATCCCGAATCATTGGAAGCGGCGGCGGACGAACTCGCTCTTGACATCAAGGAAAGCGATTTCGTGAGCCGTACCGGGCCGATCGAAGAATCCGCCGACTCTGCCGACTCCGCCCTTTCCCACCCGCGGCTGCTCGAAGCCGCCTTCTCCGAGGATGTCCTCGAGGGAGGCAACAACAGCGATATGATCGAATACGAGCCGGGCAGGGTCGTGGTCCTGCGCACTTTCGATCGGGAAGCCGAGCGTCGGCAATCGCTCGACGAGGTGCGGCAAGAAGTCGTCGATTCGCTGAAAGCCGAGCGTGCGAAGGATCGAATCACGATGCGCGGGCGCCGGATCCTCGCCGATCTGAGAGGGGGGAATGATCCGGAAGAGGTGGCGAAGAAGGAGGGTCTGGAGTGGAGCGTCCATGAGGATGTGAGCCGCACGGACTTCGAACTGTCGGAAATACTCGTCGAAGCCGCTTTCCGCATCCCTCGACCCGAAGAAGAGGGCGTCTTGCAATTCGACGGTATCTACGATCCCGCCACCTCCGAATATCTCGTGCTCTCTCTTTCGTCGGTCACCGAAGGCGATTTTCAGACGATCGAGGAGGAAGAAAAAGAGATCCGACAAGAGCGTTTGGAGGGCGAGATCGGACGGGATATCTACGGCGCTTTTCTGAGCAGCCGTCGCGAGGTCGCCCATGTCGAGATATTCGAAGAAAACGTCGACGGCGATTTCGGCTTGTTCAGTTTTTGACGGAATCCCGACTCCTCGCGATTTTCCGACGAGGCGACCCGAAGGACAGGCATCGAAGGCAAGCGGGATAAACCCCGGGCTCGAAAAAAAGCGTTATGAGGTCATGGAAGATAGATAGAAGATGCAAAAGATGCATAGAAGATAGATGATTCCTCGATCGACGAGCCCGCCCTCGACGGGCTTTTTTCGGTTCGAGACGCATAAGTATCAAGACGCATAAGTATCAAGACGCATAAGTATCAAGACGCATAAGTAGAGATATCAAAAAGCCCTTATCGTCGATATCGTAGATTCCTTCGTCGCCCGATCCGGGATCGGCCGATATCGACCGATATCGACCTCGCCCCTTGCCGCCGGCGGCGAAAGCGTGGCGATCATCGACTACCTGCTCGCGCAAGGAGCGGACGCCGACTTGCGATCCCCGAAGGGCGGGGACTCGCCGATTCACCATGCGGCTTATTTCCCCCGAGCGGCGGCGCTCCACCCCCTTGAAGCGCAAGCCACGCTCGAACGCGTGGCCGGCGGCGCTGCGAACGGGATCGCGCATTTCGCCGTGATCGGGTATCAGCGATTCGGTGCGATGGACTTCGAGGACCGGCGATTCACGATCGACACGATCGCCGAGCTCGCGCCGTCGTCGATCAACGAGAAATGCGCTGCGGACATGACAGCGCTTACCCGAGCCCCGAAGACCAAGCGCGGAATCGGGGATCGCATTTCAAAGCGCCTGAGGCATCGAGGCGCCTATTCTTCGTACCGGTACCAAAATCGGGACGCGTCGGGGCTTAAGGCGACAGTCCGATCCGGCGCTAAAAAGGGGGCGCAATTTTGGTGGTTGGCGAGATCGCCGAAATATCAGCAAGACGGAAGTCAGGCAGGGTTTCCCGCATTCATGATCTCAGCGAGGGCATCATCATGAAGCACACCGCACTCACCATCATCGCAAGCGTCGCGTTCGCATTCGCATAGGCAGTCCACGCTTCTCCGTATCCGATCGAGGGCGCCGACTCCGAGGATCGCATCTTCGATCGATTCGACGCCGCAAGAGCGGGGCACACCGATACCATCGACAGCGAAATGGGCGAGAACTCGTTGGTTTGCGAGGACGAGTACGGGTATGCGCTGATCCACCATGCCGCGCGGCGGCGCGGTGAATATGCGCGACTTCCTCATCGACTCCTACGATGAAAACCCGAAGCGGCGCCCGCAAACTCACGACGGCTCCGAAGGCATCACCGCGTGCGAGATCGCCGGGCGGGGCGCACAGACCGAAGGCGAGGACGCCATCACGGAAAGCGGAATGTCGTTCGGGCCAGTGCGCGACCTGTTTTGCATGGAAGAGCCTATCGATCCCGCTTCGCTGCTTTACCGACATCCGCACGTCATCCTTGCTGACGTGGCCGGCGAAATCACTTGGTTCGCCGTGTTCGAGCCGAGGGACAGGTCGAGCGGATTCACGGGCCTGTCGGACGGGTGCACCATGCTCGTGTCGAATGGCGCAGGCGACGCCAATATCCACTATCCGCTCGGGTCGGCAGTGCAGTACCCCGTGGTATTCCAAGGTATCGGCGAGGGCAACTGCGAGTTCGTTTCCGACGCTCGGTTCGTGATCACCGTCGAGCCCAAGTCAATCGTGGTCAGTCGATGAATCGCCGCTTCTTAGCCGAGTCGACTGGAACGGCGGAAGCGTTTTTTGAGAAAGGTCATCTGGTCGGCGAGAATGCGGCGATTGGAGAGCACCAGATACTCCGCTCGGTTGGGGATATAGGGAATCGCCAGCAGATTCATCCCGGCTTGATCCGGGGTGCGCGCCCCCTTGGCGTGATTGCAGGCGCGACAGGCGGCCACCACATTGCTCCAGCAATCCTTGCCGCCTTGCGAAAGAGGGATCAGATGGTCCCGGGTGAGGAGTTGCGAGGGGAATTCGTTGCCGCAGTACATGCAAAGATGATCGTCGCGCAAGAAGAGCTCCCGATTCGACAAAGGCGGTATCAGGCGTTCCCCCTCGCTGTCCCGAGCCTTTCCTTTGACGGCGACGATCGAACTGACGGTTATCTTCGATCGATAGCCGGTCAATCGATTGATGCCGCCGTGGAAGGTGAACGAGCGCTCCCCGGCGGACCAAGCGACCATCTCCCGCGACATCAGAACCACTGCCGTTTGCCAAGGGATCCAGCGCAAGGGTCGGCCGGCGATATCGAGCCGAAGGATCAAAGGGTCGTTACGCGGGCTCACGGTCGAAGGGGCCATCGAAATTCTCTCCTTTGCAGAATGGATATCGAGTGCCTTGACAAAGAGCGTAGCGAAAACCGGCTTTTTTCGAAAAAAACCGCGGGCCTCAAGTCCCCATGATGCCGAAACCGGCGTCGACCCGCACGATCTCCCCGGTGATTCCGCTGGCCAGATCCGAGCATAAAAAAGCCGCGACATTGCCGACTTCATCGATGGTGATATTGCGCCGAAGGGGGGCAAGGGTCGCGGCGCTATCGAGCATCGATCGAAATCCGGCGATGCCGGATGCCGCCAGCGTTCGGATCGGACCGGCGGAAATGGCGTTGACCCGAATCCCTTGGGGGCCCAAAGCGGCCGCCATATAGCGCACGTTGGCTTCCAAACTCGCTTTGGCCGCTCCCATCACGTTGTAGTTGGGGATGGCCCGCTCCGCCCCGAGGTAACTCAAGGTCAACAAGGAGCCCTTTCTTTGCTGCATCGTCGGGCGCACGGCCTTGGCGACCGCCGCGAAACTGTAGGCGCTGATATCATGGGCGACGGCATGCGCCTCGCGATCGAGCGACTCCAAATAATCGCCCTGCAAGGATTCGCGCGGGGCGAAAGCCACGGCATGGACCACGATATCCGTTTCCCCCCAGTGTTTTTCCAGACCATCGAAGGCCTCGTCGATGGAGGCATCGCAGCCCACATCGCATTCGATCAGGGCGCTCGCTCCCACCTCCGAGCTCAAGGATTCCACCCGTTGGCGGAAACGCTCGTTTTGGCAGGTCAAAGCGATTTCGGCCCCTTCCCGGCGCATCGCGCGGGCGATTCCGAAGGCGATCGAGCGGTTGCCGGCCACGCCCATGATCAGGGCGCGTTTGCCTTCGAGAAAGGCCATGAGGGCTCCTTGAGGCTTACCTGAGGGTTCGGTGGCGGTCCGAGGCGGATCGCTCATCGGTCGACAAACGATACGCTTTTTGTGGTTCGAGCGATATTTCTAAGGATTGTATCCCGCTTGGGAAGATCGCCGGCGACGGGTGCCGCGCCGGGCAAAAGGGGATGGAAGGGATATCCCTTCGCTACCTGATCTTGCCCCGACCCTTGGATGCGTGGGGATTGAAGGCGTCGTGCAGACCCTCCCCGACCAAGTTGAAGGCGAGAACCAAAGTGAGGATCGCAAGCCCGGGCGTGAAGAAAAGCCAGGGGGCATCGAAAATAAAGGATTTCCCGTCGGAAAGGATATTCCCCCAAGTGGCGTCGGGGGGCTGAACCCCGAAACCCAGGAAACTGAGCGCGGATTCGGTGAGGATGGCATCGGCGATACCGACGGTGGCGGTGACCAATACCGGCGCCAGCGTATTCGGCAAGCAATGAACGATGAGGATGCGCCACCTCCCGAGGCCGAGGGCGCGAGCGGCGGTGACGAAATCCCGCTCGCGCAGGGTCAGCAACTCCCCCCGTACCAAGCGCGCGGTGCCCATCCAACTGGTCAGTCCGATGACCGCCATGATGTTGTAGATGCTCGGCGGAAGCAGCGCGATCACCGTCAAGATCAAGAAAAAGGTGGGGAAGCAGAGCATCACGTCGGTCAAGCGCATCAGCAGCGTGTCGATGGTGACGAAGCCGATGCGACGATCTCCGAAATATCCCGCGGTGGCTCCGACGAGCACCCCCACCCCGATGGCGATGGAAACGGCCAACAATCCGATGAGCAGCGAAACCGAGGCTCCTTGCAGCATCCGGGCCAAAACGCAGCGGCCCAGCTCGTCGCTTCCGAGCAGGTAGAGCCCGAGGAAGGGGCGATCCGCCACCGCCACCAGATCCGAAGCGGCGGCGAGCGGGGGACGCAATTTATCGACCAAGCGCACGGTGGCCGGATCGAGGGCGGGGATGAGGGCGATCGCGAGCCGCCCGACAAGGGCGACGAAGCCGATCGTTCCTAGCGCGATCAGGCCGCAAAAGGCCAAGGGGTTGCGGCCGATGCTGCGCAGTATCTCTCGTCCGCGCGACAAACGCTCCTCCTCCGGCGCATCCGGCGAGTCCGTGGCCTGACGCCGGGGGGCGCGCGCGAGATCGTCGGCGTCCGATCGTTCGTTTTGCATAGGAAGCAAAGCCTTTAGCCGGATCGGTGGCTGATCCGCGGATCCGCCACCGCGTAGAGCAGATCCGAGATCAAGGTGCCGACGAGGGTGAGAGCGGCAGCCACGAGATTCAAGGTCAAGATGATCGGATAATCCCGTGCGAGGATCGCCTCGTAGCCGAGCCTTCCCATGCCCGGCCAAGAGAAGATCTGCTCGATGATGACCGATCCCCCCACGAGCCCCGGCAGCATCAGCCCGAACATCGTCACGAAGGGCAGCAGGGCGTTGCGCAGGGCGTGGCGGTAGAGCACGGTGCCCTCGTCGAGCCCTTTGGCGCGGGCGGTCCGTATATAGTCGGCCTCGATCACTTCCAGCATTTGGGAGCGGGCGTAGCGCGAAAGCACGGCGATGCCCGTGGCCGCGAGCAGCAGCGAGGGCAGGGTGATATGCCACATCTGATCGATGATCGAGAACCACAGCGGCGCTCCCTCGCTCCCGAAGGTGCGCCGGCCGATCACCGGTACCCCCACGATATCGACCACCCCCATGATCAGGAGATAAGCGAGGAAAAATCCCGGTATCGAGATCAACGCCCAAGCGATCAGGGTCGATACCCGATCCCCGGGAGATCCGCGAGCGAGCGCGGCGTAAATTCCGATCGGAAAGGATATCGTCCACACCATCAAGGTTGCGACGATGAACAGGGGCAAGGAATTCAAAAAGCGTCCCCAGATCTTCGGCAGGACCGGTTCCGAGCTATTGAACGAGCGCAATTCGCCGTTGAAGAGATCGCGTATCCATAGGCCGTACTGCACCCACGGAGCCTCGTCGAGGTGAAATGCCTCCCGGAGCTTGGGGATATCTTCCGCTTTCATCAGCGGATTCGAGGGATCCACCGCGCTCGGCTCCCCGGGTGCGAGGTAGATGACGGCATGCGCGATCACCGAGATGACGAAAAGGAGAACGATGCGTTGTCCGATCCGATAAAGGAGATTCCCGATCATCGTCGCCCTCCCGCGCCTGGTTCGGCGATCGCTTCGATGCGTTTTTCGACCGATTCCGGCGCTTTCGCTGCCGATCGACGCCGCGCCGGCGCGAGCCCGCCCGCTTCCCGGTTGCGGATATCGCTCGCCTGCGAGGGCGGCGAGGGGCAGGTGGGCGCACGAAAGGCTCGAGAAAGCCGATGCGGCGCTTTGCGTGCCTCGATCGTCGATGTTTTCGATCGCATTTATCGTCCCCGCTCGCTCGTCCTAAGGAGTCAGTTCCGAGCCCGTCCCGCCTTTGTGCCAACGATCGAAATAATAGAAAAGTCGGCCATGGGGGGTGGTGCGAATCGGAATCGTTTTTCCGTCCTCGGTCATCACGATCTTGCGATCCAAGACCACGGATGTGCGCGGGGAGTAGAGAAAAGTATAGGGTTGATCTTGGGCGATCTGCCGATGCAAGGCGTGGGCGAGGCGCATCTGTTCTTCTTGGTCATAGCTGTTTCGAAGTTCGGCGATGAGCGCATCGGCCTTCGGATTGCTGTAGCTGACGAAGTTGAACTTCCTTTCTTCGGACTGGCTCGAGTGCCAGATATCGTAAAGGTCATGATCGATCCCCAAGTTCCAGCCCAAAATAACCGCGTCGAAAGCCCGAGGATTGATGAAATCCTCCAAAAAGACCGTCCACTCGAATAGCCGGGTATTGGCTTTGACGCCGATCTTGGCCCATGCATTTTGGGCGACGCTCAGTATCGCTTTGCGCTCGTCGTTGCCGTTGTTGGTGACGAGATTGAACTCGAGGCGCTGTCCGTCTTTATAAAGCCATCCGTCATCCGCGCGTCGATAGCCGACCTCTTCGAGCAATGCGAGGGCGGCTTTGGGGTCGTAGGGCAGCGCGGGGACTTCGTGGTCGTACCACGGGGTGTTTTTAGGGTAGGGACCGGTGGTCCTTTCGCCTTGACCGTAGAGCAAATAATCGATGATCTCCGGGATGTTGATCGCCATTCCGAGGGCGCGCCGTACCCTTGGATCCCGGAAAATCTCTTTGCGCGTATTCCAGCCGATATAGCTATAGCCGGAGCCCGGATAGGAAAAACCCCGCCACGTGGGATCTTGCAAAAGTCGGTCCACCTGATGCGGCTGCGGTGAATAGACATCGAGAGCGCCGGTGCGAAATTCGAGTTCCCGGGTCAGGGCGTCGGGGATGATCCGCAGGTGATAGTGCGAGAAGCCCGAGGGTCCGTCGTAGTAGTCGTCGTTGCGCACCAAGTGAATGTCTTCGTCGCTTTCCCAGCGCGCGAAACGATAGGCTCCGGTGCCGATCGGGTTTTTATTGAAATATCTCTCGCGCATTCCGGTGTCGGCTCGTTCGTTCTGCGCCGCTTGCTTCGCCGGATCGTCCGCTCCTTCGTCCCCTCCCTTTTCGGCGGTGACCGATTCATCGCCGAGGATATGCTCGGGCAGGATTCCGATCGTCCAAGCCAGTATCGCCGGGGAGAAAAGGCGTTTGTAAATCACCCGCAGCCGATGCGAGTCCAAGCGCTCGATGCGATCCACCGGTTCGAAATTGGAAGAGCGCGGGGAGAGGTTGGTCGGATCCACGATGGAGTCGTAGGTGAAGATCACATCCCCGGCATCGAATTCGTGTCCGTCGTGAAAGCGCACTCCCTTTCGTAGCTCGAAGTCGATGGTCGGCCGGTGGCGGAAGGTCTCGAAATCCTCCTCTGTCGGAGCGCTCGTCGAGGCCAAGGCCGGTGTACGCAGGCGAGCGGGCTCGACCTCGATGAACCGGTCTCGGAGCTCGGCAGCGGGCGGCTCGTCGTAGTTCGGACCCAATACGGTTTCGAGGCGCTCGAAAAAATCCGGATCGATACGCGTCAGTTCGAAAACGACTCTGGCCGGTTGCCGAATGCGCAAGGTGGCGCTCGCTTCCTCTTCCGGCAGATCGATCTCCTCTTCCTCGGTCATCGCAGGCTCATGGTGCACCGAGCGCACGAGATCGGATGTCTGCGCCGAGCGAGCGAGGTATGCGAGGACTCGTTCTTCGATGGCGTCGGCATCGACCGCCCGGCCATCGGGAAAGAAGGCCTCGGAACGGACCGTGATCGAGGCGAGTTCGCCGAGTTCCCAGCGCTTCGCCAAGACCCCCTGCAAGGCGAGGTTTTCGTCGTATTCGAGCAGCCCATCGAAGATGAAATCGATGATCTGGCCGCTCACGGCATCGCTATAGAGGATAGGGTTGAGCAGTTTGGCGTCGCCGGTGGCGCTATTGATAAAGCGCGTCAGGCGCTCGGGGGTGGCTCGGGTCTGATCTTCGTAAGTGGGAAGCCATAAGTGGGACTGAACGAGGACCACCAATACCACCAGCGGCAAGGCGATCAACAAGGTGGCGGGGCGCATCGCTTCGAGTCTCGAAAGGGTCGGGGGGTCGCGTCGGCCGGATGTCGATCGGATCAGCCCGAAGGCGATAGCCGCGCCAGCCCGGTGGGCACTTGAATCTCCTGCCCCGGGAGCAGGGTATCCCCTCGCGGGAGTTCGTTCGATTGGCGCAGGCTTTTCAGCGGAATTCCATGGCGTTTTGCGATTCCCCAAAGGGTGTCGCCCTGCTTCACCCGGTATCGAAGCGTTCGGCTTCCCCGTACCGGAAAGAGCCCGGGAACCAACAAGGTGCGACCGGCGCGGATCCGATCCTCCGAATCCAGATTGTTGAGTTCCTTGAGCTGCTCGACGCTGGTATTGTTTTTATGCGCGATTTCCGAGAGGGTATCACCAGGCGCGATGCGGTATTTGCTCAAGCCCGGCGCGAAATCCTCCACCGATTGCAAAGCGCCGAGAGCGGCCTCGAGGCGTTCGACGGAACGGATCGGGATCTGCACCCGGTGCGGACCCTTGGGGTCGGTGAAGCCGTTCCGTATGAAACCGGGATTGAGTTTTTCCAGTTCGCTCATGCTGATCCCCGCCAGTTTCGCCACTTGGCGGAGGTCCACCTGTCCTTTGCCGCTCAGATCCACTTCCCGAAACTCCACGAAATCCGGAATCGGAGTCAGTTCGACCCCATGCCGTTTCGGGTTGCGGATGATGGCCGACAGAGCGATCAGGTTGGTCACGAAATCCCGTGTCTCCCGCGGCAATTTCAATGACCAGATATCGATCGGTCGACCGGCGCGGCGATTGTTGGCCACTGCCCGCTTCAGTTTGCTTTGCCCCCAGTTGTAGGCGGCGACCGCCAGCAGCCAGTTATCCCCGAACTCCCGGTGCAATCGCTCGAGATAATCGAGCGCGGCGCGGGTGGAATCGACCACGTCTTTGCGGGCGTCGTACCAGTAGCTTTCCTTCAGTCCGTAGGCGACGCCGGTTTTGGGCATGAATTGCCATAACCCGACCGCCCCCTTATGGGATTTCGCTCGCGGGTCGAAGCCGCTTTCGAGATAGGGAAGCAAAGCGATTTCGGAAGGGATATCGCGCTTTTCCACCTGCCGCACGATATAGGGAAGATAGTTCTTCGCCCGCGTGCCCGCGATATTGTCGAGATAGCGTTGGTGTTCTCGATAGCGCGCGATGCGGCGTTCGATTTCCGGACGCATCGGCTCCGAGAGTCGAAGACCGTGACGAATCCGCACCCAAGTATCGGTGTAGTAGCCGCGTCGATAAAGACGAGAAAGAGAGGTCCCGGGTCGCAGGTTGCCGAGCTCGATCTCCTCGAGCCGGGACTCGTCGTTTCTGCGAGCGACCTCGACCAAGGAGTCGGGCTCGATGTCGGATTTTCTCGTATATCCGGCGAGGGTCAGGGCGCTGTGCACCCCCGGCGTCGTTTCTTGTGTCGGAATACAGGCCGAGAGCAAGGCCGAGAGCAAGGGTAGTAACAAGATCGGCAGCCCCCGCAAAAGGGGAGCGAACCGCGGTCGGCTCGACCGGGGATGATGACGAAGGAATGGGGTCGGATTCTCGATATTCTTCATTCTTCCGGCGATCCCGCGTCCGTCCGACGAAGCCGTCGGCCAAAGGGAGTGTCGGGGATTCAAGGCAAGCGTCGATACGAGTGTCGATTCATGAGCCGCGATTGTCTTCGAGTACCGGGGATCGGCCACGATCATCCGACCGATCGGTGCAAAATCGCGCTTGGCCGAACGAAGCCCGGACGGCGATCTCGATCGAGGATATACCGTCGGATCGGTCGAGAGACGGGGTGAGAAAGCCGCTTCCGGTCGGCGCCGGCATGCCCATTCGAAGATTGCATCATGATATCAAGCGCAATTGTCGTGTCCCGATTTTCGTCGCTCGAGAATTCGAAGGGTTCCTTCGAAGTTATCCGCATCGACGCTTCCATGATTGCGTATTCTAACCGGCAATGTCCCCGACATCCGGAGACGGTATGCGCTTTGCCGGGCCTGGTTTCGGCAAAGGGCGAGAAACCGCAAGGATTCGATACTTGCCGATCCGATCCGGTACCCGCATCTCGCGAATTTTACGCGACGGCGATGCTTTCGGTCAAGCCAAGGTGCAAGGGCGCCGCCGTCGAGGGCGCCGAAGTCGAGCGGGAGGGCCTTCGTGCGCGATCGATCCCGACCCTTGACCCTCGCCCGAAGGGCGGGGGCCTCGGCGCGCGCTCGATCCATCGTCGAGGAGACGATTTTTTTGCCGAAAAACCGGCATCGATGCGCGAAATTCGCTATCATTGCGATTTTGCCCGGCATTCGATTCTTTCCATGACGGATTTCGGCCCTTTTCGGCTCGATTTCCGTCTCGATTTCCGATAGCGAAAGGAACGATATCCCGACTCCTTGCCTCACCGAGATCGACCCGGGAGGCATTTTCCGCAAGGAGCGATCAAGATGCGTCATTACGAAGCGGTCTTCATGGTTCATCCGAACCAAAGCGACCAGGTTCCCTCGATGATCGAGCGTTACAGCGCCATCGTCAGCGAGGACGGAGGCAGCGTTCATCGTCTCGAGGACTGGGGTCGGCGCCAGCTCGCCTATCCCATCGACAAGATTCACAAAGCGCATTATGTGTTGATGAATATCGAGTGCACGAATGCCGCCGTGGCCGAGCTCGTCAACGCTTTCAAATTCAACGATGCGGTGATCCGCAATCTGATCGTCCGTCGCGACGATTCCCCGACCGATCCCTCTCCCTTGGCCCGATCCAAAGAGGAGCGTGAACTCGACGACCTTGCGGAGCGGGAGCTCGCCGCCGCGAACGCCGAGGATCAGGCGAAGGACGATGCCGGCGATGCCGGCGATACCGGCGATGCCGATGCCGAGGCGACTCCCTCCGAGGAGGCGTCCGCTACCTCCGCTAGCGGCGATGGCGAGGCTCGCTCGGAAGCATCGGAGGAGGCCGAAGCCGCCGATCCTTCGACTCCTCCCGAAGCCGCTTCGGCAAAGGCCGAAGAAGACGAAGCGCTCGCTGCCGACCCATCCGAGGATTCTTCCGAGGATTTGAAGGCCGCTGCCGGCAAGGACGAGGACGAGCCCTCCGACGAGCCCTCGAAGGAGCCCTCCGAAGAGCCCTCCGACGAGAGCGAGTCGAAATAGCGTCTTGTCGAAACGGCGTTCTAAGGGACGAACCGGCTTTTCGAAAAAATCGACCCTTCGAGCGGTCGGCCGGATGTCCTTTGATTTTCACCTGCGGATTCGCATAACATCGGGAGATCGTGTCGATGGCACGTTTTTATCGTAGACGGCGTTACTGCCGATTCACCGTCGAAGGGGTCAAGGAGATCGACTACAAGGATATCGCCACCTTGAAGTCGTATATCTCCGAAACCGGCAAGATCGTTCCCAGCCGGATCACGGGAACCAGCGCTCGTTACCAGCGCCAGCTGGCGCGAGCGATCAAACGCGCTCGTTTCCTCGCACTCCTGCCTTATACCGATCAACATAGTTGACGCTGACCGGCGGTGCTGTCGCTCCACCCCTTCTTCGGCGCAGCATCGGGGAATCCAAGCTCGTGCCCTTTCTTCGTTTCATCACCCGCAGCCGCTACCATGCGATAGGGGTGTCGTCCCTGAGCCTGTTGGTACCGGCCTTCGGTCTGTTGTTCAGCTTGGCGATCATCGGCTTGGCCACGTTGCTCCACGGGGTGAAAGAAGGGATCGGCGTGGGGGTGGCCACGGCGCTCTTGACCCTGCTTTCGCTATGGTTGTTTTCCCAAAACTGGGTGACCTTCCATCTGCCTTGGCATTTGTCGATGATCTTCATGGTGGTCATCGCTTGCGGCGCGTTGCGTATCGGTCGCTCTTGGGGGAATTTGCTGGCGCTGGCGACGGCGCTGGCCGCTATCGGGATTGTCATCGTCCATCTCCAAGCCCCGGATAGGGTCGAATACGGCGATTCGATGCTGCTTCGGAATCTGCCGTCGATCGAGGGTATGCCCGCGCCGTCGGATGGTTCTCCGGCGGGCGAGACGATCGAGGCTCCGGCCGATGCGAGCGCGGACAGCGAGACGATCCCCATCGATCTCTCGGCCTCGCCGATCGTCGGCATTCTCATGGCGACGATCGTCATCGCGCTCTTCGCAACGATGTGCATGGCCCGTTATGCGCAAGCGCTTTTGGTGAACCCCGGCGGCTTCGGGCGTGAATTTCGCACGCTCGATTTGGGTCGCCGATTCACGATCGCGACCTCGGCGCTGCTGGTGATGGCGTTTTTGTTTTCGAACGCCTCGGATCCGGGGATATTTCAGGATCTGTTCATTCTGGCAGCGTCGATGTATATCGTCCAAGGGATTGCCTTGGCCCATGCCCTGGTCAGGATATACCGCCTTCGAGGGCCTTGGTTGCTCCTGATGTATCTGGGGATTTTCCTCGGACCCTTTTTGGTTCCCGGCTTGGCGCTGGTGATCAATTTGACCTTGCTGTTGGCCGGTTTTTCGGATACGTGGATGAATTACCGGGCCCGTTTGGCTCATCGAGCCTGATGCGATATCGGGATCGATGAAAAAACGCTCGGCTGTCGGGGATAGCGAGAGCCTCGAAGCCGTGGAATATTTTCGCTTCGAAAACCACGAACATCGACAAGAGGTGGCACGATGGAAGTGATACTGCTGGAGAAGGTCGGGCGTTTCGGCCAGTTGGGAGACAAAGTGCAGGTAAAACCCGGTTTTGCCCGGAATTATCTGATCCCCAAGGGCATGGCGCTGCCGGCGACCCCGAGGAATTTGGCTGACTTCGAAGAGCGTCGAGCGGCATTGGAGCGCCAAGAAGCCGAAGCCATGAGTCGAGCGTCGAAGCTCGCCGCCGCCTTGGAGGAGACCGAACTGGTGATCCGACGCAAAGCGGGAAGCGAGGGGCGTTTGTTCGGCTCGGTCAACGCTGCCGACGTCGCGCAGTCGCTGGCCGAATCGGGCCATGAAATTTCCCGTCAGCAGCTGCGGATGCCGGACGAGGGCATTCGTCGTCTCGGGAGATATACCGTGCTCGTTCGTATCCACTCCGATATCAAGGCCACGGTCGACGTGCTGGTCGAAGAGGAGCAAGCCTCGGCTTCTTCTTCTTGATGACCCGACCCGACGAGCGACGAAACTCTTTTTCATACTCCCGTGAGCGAGCGCAGCGAAGAGGTCGCCCCCTCGCCCGATGCATCGCGCTTGGCATCGAAGCGCGCGCCTTCTTGGTCGCCGGAGGCCGAGCAGGCGGTTCTCGGCGCTTTGATGCTCGACAAAGAGGCCTTGGACCGCATCGCCTCGCTGATCGAGGCGAAACATTTCTATCGCCCCGAGCACCGGCATATCTTCGCTGCGGTCCTCGCTTTGGGGGAAAAGGGGCAGGTCTGCGATGCGCTGACGGTCGTCGAGCGCCTCGATCAAGAGGGTCGATTGGATGACGCCGGCGGCCAAGACTACCTCTACGAGATCGTCGACAACACCCCCGGGGCCGCCAATATCGTCGCTTATGCGGAGATCGTGCGAGAACGCGCCATCTTGCGTGAACTCGCGCGTGCCGGGAGCGATATCGCCGATGCCGCTTGGCGCCCCGAAGGCCGCGAGCCCGCCGAAATTCTCGACGATGCGGAACGGCGGATCCTCGAGATCGGCAAGCAAGGAGGCAAGGACGAGTTCCTTCCGATCAGCGCCTTGCTGGCCGGCGCCTTCGCCCGTATCAACGAGCTCAGCCGCAGCGGGAGCTCTTTGACCGGCATCTCGACCGGTTTTCAGGATCTGGATCACAAAACCGCGGGTTTGCAGGCCGGGGATTTGGTCATCGTCGCCGGTCGGCCCTCGATGGGCAAAACCTCCTTCGCCATGAATATGGTCGAGGAGGCGGCGATCAAGGAGGGGATACCGGTCGCGGTTTTCAGCATGGAGATGCCCGCCGAGCAGCTGACCATGCGCATGCTCTCTTCCTTGGGACGAATCGACCAGCAAAAAGTGCGCACCGGTCGTCTCGACAGCGATGATTGGCCGCGGTTGACCGCCCAACTCACCCTGTTGGAAAAGACCCGCATTTTCATGGTGGACGATCCGGCCATGACCCCCAACGATATCCGGGCCCGCTGCCGGCGCTTGAAGCGCGAGCATGGCCTCGAGTTGGTCGTGGTGGACTATTTGCAGCTGATGCACGTCCCCGGTTCTCGCGAGAACCGGGCCACCGAGATCTCCGAGATCTCGCGTTCGCTCAAGGCCTTGGCGAAAGAGCTGATGGTGCCGGTGATCGCTCTTTCGCAGCTCAATCGCGGCCTCGAACAACGCTCGGACAAACGACCGGTGATGTCCGATCTGCGCGAGTCGGGGGCGATCGAACAAGACGCCGACCTCATCCTCTTCATTTATCGGGACGAGGTCTATAACGAGAGCAGCAACGACAAGGGCAAGGCGGAGATCATCATCGGCAAGCAAAGAAACGGCCCCATCGGACGGGTCGAGCTGGCTTTTTTGAGTCAGTACACCCGCTTCGAAAATTACGCGCGCAACGATTATTCCCAATCCGACTACAAGGAAGTGGCGTATTCGGATTCCGATATCCCGGACTGAAATATCCTCTTTCCCCCGATCGAGAGCCTCGCCTCGCCGCCCTCGTTGCGGCATTCGATGCGGTTTTGCGGCAAAAACCGAGCGATGCGAAGGGCGGCGAGGTCGGCGAAGGAAGGTGCGCTTAGGGCTCTTCGCTTCGCCGCCGCTTCGGCGAACCGATGAATTCCTTTTCCCGGAGATAGCGAAAAATTTCCCGGGCCGCCTCGCTCGGGCTCGTATCGGTGGTATCGATCCTTATTTCCGGGTTTTCCGGCGCTTCGTAAGGGTCGCTGATGCCGGTGAATTCCCGGATCAACCCCTTGCGGGCGCGGGCGTAGAGCCCCTTGCGGTCGCGGGCTTCGCAGACCGCCAAGGGGGTGCAGATGTGGATTTCGATCATCGCCCCGAAGGCTTCGATCAGCGCCCGCACATCCCGACGGGTATCGGCGTAGGGGGCGATGGGGGCGCAGATGGCGATGCCGCCGTTCTTGGTGATTTCGCCGGCGACGAAGCCGATGCGACGGATATTGATATCCCGATGCGCCTTCGAAAAGCCGAGTTCGCTCGAAAGATGACGG
Source organism: Gammaproteobacteria bacterium (assembly GCA_965220535.1). GTDB lineage: Bacteria > Pseudomonadota > Gammaproteobacteria > HK1 > HK1 > HK1. Next base: position 3,377,467 of record OZ244833.1, read on the forward strand.
CGCACGACATCGCCGTCGAGCAAACTGACGGGCCTTGCCTCCTCCTCGATCAAACGGCCGTAGACGATCCTCGCCAAGGTGGATTTTCCCGAGCCCGAAAGCCCGGTGAAAAAGAGCGTGAATCCCTGCTCGTGTGGCGGCGGAAAGGCCTTGCGCAGATCGTCGATGACCTCGGGCCAGGAATACCAAGAGGGGATTTTTTCCCCGCGCGCGAGGCGGGCTTCGCATTCGGCATCGCCGAGCGTGAGGATTTCGAGCGCCTCCGATCCCGCGCTCGCCTGCGGGCGAGGCTCGCTGCGAGATCCCTCGCTGCGAGAACCCTTGCGCTCAGCTTTCGCCCCCGGCCGCAGATCGAGATCCACGCTTACCTCCTTGGCCTGCCCCTCGAGGCGGCCGAGGGCCACGAAGCATCGCCGCTGCGGAGCCCAAGCCATTTCCTCGCCGGGGATGATGGCGATGCCCAGCTCGTCTTCGTATTCCCGGGCCATTTCGTAGGCCGCCCGCGGGGGATAAAAGGCATCGCCCTTCGAGCCCTGGCCTTGCGGGCTCGGATTTGCATGGCCGACCTCGACGATCAATCCGGTACAGCCATGGTTGCGGCGGATCAGCGCATGCCAAAGGGCCTCGCGAGGCCCGGCTCCGTAAGTCCTCAAGGGCAAGAGCGAAAGCAGCGCCGATTGCGGCGGGTAATATCGCAAGACCTTTCGGTAGCTGCGCATCCGGGAAAGACGGCGCAAACCGTAAATCGCGGTTTCGGTGACGACGGGGTGGAGCAGCAGCCGCGCCTTCGCCTCTTGCGCGGCTTCGAGGGTCATCGCCCGCTGCGCTTTGTGGATCGGACGGTGGGTGTGAAAGGCGAGGATCCGCTGCCAGCCGAGCTCGGCGAAAAGACGGCGCAGGCTTTTAGGATCGTGGCGTAAATCCAGATAGTCGAAACGGGCCGGAAGGTGCAGGCCGCGCACGCGCCCCCCGATGCGGAATTCCCCGACCCTTTTCGCAAGGCGCCGCACCCCGGGATGGTCGCCGGATGCGGTGCCGTAGATTCCGCGGGCTTCCGCCCGTCGATCGGCGCGCCATCGATCGCTGACCTCGATCACCGCCAGAGCCAGTCCCTCGGGGTCGTGCAGCGCGACCCGCGCTCCGATTTCGATCCCCGCGGCGGTCTTCGCATCGATATCCAAGGTCAAAGGGATCGGCCACAACTCCCCGTCGGCAAGGCGCATCGATTCCAAGACGCCATGCCAGTTCTCTTGATCCATGAAGCCGTCCAAGGGCGTGAAGCCGCCGTTCAGCAATAATTCGAGATCGTCCATCTGAGGCATCGACAGGACGATCGCCGGTAGTCCTTGGATCTCTTGGCGCAGGGATTCGGCCTCGCGACCCTCGGCGAGCAAAGGGCGCAAGGGAAAAGGGGAGGCGGGAGAAGAAGGCGGCATGGGGGCAGTCGGCTCTTTTCGATTTCAGGCCTTTTCAGGCAAAGGCACAACGATCCGGGATCGCCGATATTTCGATCCCTCGCTCGAAAGCGAAGGGGGCGGCGGGATTATCATCTCGATCCCTTAGGTCGGCGAGGGCCTCGGGAAGCGTCGAGGGCGCCGATTTTAAACAACGGCACCGCCGGCGAGGCCTTCGGCTTCGACGAGCATCGCCCGAGGTGGCGGTCCGCAAGGCTCGCCGGAATTTCGACACGGCTTCCGAGTCCGGCGCATCGGCGCGTCGGCCGGCGGCTCTCGCAGCGGAATCTTCGTCGGCTATGGCCAAGCAGCGCAGCATCTATATCTGCACCCGATGCGGAGCCACCACGAGGCAATGGTATGGCCAGTGTCCCGAGTGCGGAGCTTGGGACTCCCTCGATCTCGATCGAGCCAAAGATCCCCGCTCCTCCTCGGGCTCGGATCGCCCCCCCGCGGTACACCCGGTGATGGCCGCGAGCGTGGATATATCGCCCGAGACTCGGATCGAAACCGGTATCGCCGAGCTCGACAGGGTATCGGGTGGCGGCCTCGTCCCCGGCGGGGTGGTGTTGATCGGCGGCGAGCCGGGTATCGGCAAATCCACTTTGCTTTTGCAAGCGCTGGCCGCTTTGTCCGGCGATGCCACGCGCTCGGTGCTCTATGTCAGCGGGGAGGAGTCGATTCGCCAGGTGGCCCTTCGCGCCCGTCGCTTGGGGGTGTCGGCGGATCGGGTGCGCTTGCTGGCCGAGACCCGAGCCGAGCCGATCCTCGATTTTTTGCGCGCCGAGCGGCCCGAGGTCGTGGTCATCGATTCCATCCAGACCCTGTTCACCGAGGATCTGCCATCGGCCCCGGGCAGCGTTTCCCAAGTGCGCGAATGCGCCGCGCGGCTGGTCCGTCGGGCCAAGGAGGACGAAACGGTCGTTTTTCTCGTCGGGCATGTCACCAAGGACGGGGCCCTGGCCGGGCCGCGGGTATTGGAGCATATCGTCGATACCGTCCTTTATTTCGAAAGCGAGGTCGAGCGTCGCTTTCGCGTGATCCGGGCGGTCAAGAATCGCTTCGGGGCCGCCAACGAAGTCGGCTTTTTCGCGATGACCGATACCGGCCTCAAAGGAGTGCGCAACCCTTCCGCGATCTTCCTCGCCCGCTCCGAAGAGGAAGTCGCCGGCAGCGTGGTGGCGGTGATCCGCGAGGGCACTCGCCCGCTTCTCGTCGAGCTGCAAGCCCTGGCCGACGAATCCTTCGGTCCGCCCCGCCGCTTCGCCACGGGCTTCGATCAGTCGCGGTTGAATCTGTTGCTCGCGGTGCTTCACCGCCATGCCGGCATTTCCGTTCAAGGGTTGGATATCTACGCCAACGTCGCCGGTGGGGTGCGTATCACCGAGACCGGTGCGGATCTCGCCTTGCTGGCCGCGGTCCGCTCCAGCGTGCGCGAGCGAGCGGTGGATCGCGGTACGGTGGCTTTCGGAGAAGTCGGCTTGGCGGGGGAGATCCGACCCGTCCCCGGGGGTGAGGAGCGCTTGCGCGAAGCGGCCAAACACGGCTTTGTCAAAGCGCTGGTGCCGGCGGCCAATATCCCGCGACACGCCCCCGAAGGCATCAAGATCATCGCCGTCAAACGCATCGAATCGGCTCTCGATCACCTTTGAAGGCAGTGTTTGGGAGCCCGAATCGGCGGTGCTTGGGCGAAAGTCGGGATCGGGGCCTTGGTGTCGGGGTCTTGTGTCGGGGTCTTGCGGCTTCCCGATGAGGGGGTTTCCCTGCAAGCGGCGATGCGAGCGGCGATCAGATATCGTCGGCGGGCGTCGGTTTTTGTCGTTTTGCCGGACTGATCCGGGCCGAGCGCACCCCCTTATGCGTGGTTTCGATGATCTCGAAGGGATAGCCCGCGATCATGATGCCGGTGCCGGGTTCGGGGATGGTTTCGAAGTGTTCGAGCAGCAAGCCGTTGAGGGTTTTGGGTCCGTCGGTGGGGAGATCCCATTGCATCTCGCGGTTGATTTCCCGGATATTGGCGAGCCCGTCGACGAGATAGGAGCCATCGGGCTCTTCGCGCACATCCTTCATGGGCTCGGTGGCGAATTCCCCGACGATCTCCTCCAAAAGATCTTCGATGGTGAGCAAACCGTCGATATCCCCCAACTCGTCGACGATGAGCCATAGCTGGTTGCGCGATCTCTGAAAATTGCGCAGTTGCACCCCCAACGGAGTTCCGACGGGAGCGAAAAAGGCTTCGTCGGCCTGATCGGCGAGCCATGCGGACAGATTCTCGTCTTTCGGGGCGGCGAAGGCTTTCTTGATATTCAGCACGCCGAATATCTCGTTGATATTGCCCCGATAAAGAGGGATGCGGGTGTGTTGGGCGCCGTGGATTCTTTCCAAGATCTCTTCGGGCGGGGCGTCCAAGTCGATGGCTTCGATCTCGTCGCGCGGGATCATGATGTCGTTGACCGCCATCCTCTCGAGATCCAAGATCCCGATCAGCATCTGTTTGTGACTGAGCGGGATCCGCGCCCCCGCCTCGCTGACGACGGTCCGCAACTCGTCGCGACTGAAGGTATCTCGATTCGCATCGTGGGGCCTAAGCCTAAGCAGCCAGAGCACCCCGTTGGCCACCGAGGCGATGGCGATCACCAAGGGGCGAAAGATCGCCATCAAAATGGTCAGCACCCAAGCCGCAGGGAAGGCGACGCGCTCCGGATGAAGGGCGGCGAGGGTTTTCGGGGCGACTTCGGCGAAGATCAAGATGACCAAGGTCAGCAGTCCGGCGGCCAAGGCGATCCCCGCCTCGCCGAGCAGGCGCAGCGCGATCAAGGTCGACAGCGATGCGGCGGCGACATTGACGAGGTTGTTGCCGAGAAGGATCAGCCCGATCAGACGGTCCGGTTGTTCGAGCAGCCGGCTGGCTCTTGTCGCGCCTCGATGTCCGGCTCGCACCAGATGGCGCAGACGGTACCGGTTCAGGGCCATCATGCCGGTTTCGGAGCCGGAGAAAAACCCCGAGAGGAGGATCAGAAGGACAAGAATACCGATTAGTATTCCCAAAGGAACGTCGCTCAAACGAGATGGATCCTTGTATGCAGGTTCTTTTGGAGGGGCCGATAATCCTTAAGGCCGGAATTCGCCGGTGGCGGGCGAGCGTTTTTCGAATCCGCCGCCTTTCGGCTCGGCTTCGAGGGATTTCGCGCAGCGATCATCAGCGACGCATTCGATCCTCGGGGGCCGCGGGCGATCCTCGCAGGCCTCGGGACTTTCGGCCCCTAAGGCCCAAGCGACGCAAAGCCCGGGCATCGACTTCGAGTATCGGCAGCGAGGGCGAAAGAGATTTTTTTCATCGACGATATCCGAATCCGAGGACTTTGATCGAAGAGATTTGCCCGCGGCGATATCCCTCGCCCCTCAGTCGCTGTCCGAGGGACGAAAGTCGATGTAGATATTTCGCTCCTCGCCCCTTTCTCGGGCTTCCTTGCCGACCCTCGAGATGAATCCGAATTTCGTCATGAAATCCAAATCGTCGAAGACCCCCTCGAAGGTCAGCCGGATCAATATATCGACGGCATCCATATCCTGATCCGAATAGTATTCCTGCTGGTACATATCCTCGACCGAGAGCTTCAATATTTTCAAATCGCTGTAGTTGTTCTTGTTGACCTCTTGCACGATCTCCTCGACATCGTCGAAAGACAGAACCTTGTTTTTCATGTCGATCTCCTCGGTTGTCGGATGTCGCAAATCCTTGCCGACATTTCAAAATCCCGGATTTCGCCGCATCGATCGGAAACCGGCGGCAAAACGAAGGCGGTTCGAAGAACGCTCTTTTGCGAAAATATCGAGCGTTCAGGTGCGGTGCCGACGACCGCTTGCGAACAGGAGCGCAGATAGGCGACGAATCCCGGATGCGCTATCGAAGCGGCGACCGCGCTCGCATCCCCGGCATGACGATGCCGCGTTCGCAGGCGAGGGATGCCACAAAAGCCGCTGTCGATCCCCGATCCCGAGGGAGACATCGCTTGCCGCTGCCGAGCGAAACGGCGGTTTTCGGGAATTTCGCGCAATTTCAAATTCGGTTTCTCCCGAGGTTCGCGATTCGACAGGCGGTTTTCGCTCTGCTGCGAAAACCCGATCTCCTTTTAAGGAGTATCGGGCTGAATGTCAAGACGGGCGCGCCGAAGGCTCGCGCTTTGCAAGACCGCAGGAGCGGGCGCCGAGGATCGAAATATACGGTTTTATGCAAGGATGTCGCCGGTTTTCGGATAAGAGCGCTTTTTGAAAAAGGCATCGATCAAGCCGGATACCAGCGTCGATCCAGCAGCACTTCGAGGACCCAACGGCTGCCGAAATAGGCGATGGCGAGGGCCGCGAAACCGACAATGCACCAGCGTACCGCTTGTTGTCCCCGCCAGCCGTAGCGCCGGCGACCCCAAAGCAGCGTGCCGAAGATCGCCCAAGCCAAGCATGAGAGCACCGTTTTATGGACCAAATGCTGCTCCAAGATATCGTCGATGAACATCAATCCGCTGATGAGACTCAGGCTGAGGAGGAAGAAGCCTAGCCCGACCCATTGGAAGAGCCAGCGTTCTTGGGTTTCCAAAGAGGCGAAGGAACTCAAAACCGCGCTCGGCCGATGATGGCGGATGCGAAATTCCTGCCAAGAGAAGACCAAGGCCTGAAAAACGGCAAGCGTCAGTATCGCATAGCCCGCCAGAGAAATCGTCGCATGGAGATGGATCGTCGCATCGCTCAAGGCGACCGCCGGGGGCGAAGACCAGGCAACGGGCACGAGCGGGGCGAAGGAGGTCAGTGAAAGGACCAGCATCCCCGCTCCTTGATCCATCCAACGCAGGTCGGCGGCGATGGCGAAAATGGCGACCGTGATCAATCCCGCAAGCGAAAGGGTGATGGCGAGATCGGGAGCGAAAGAGCCCGGCAGCAACGAAGGCCAAAGGGCGAGGGCATGCACAACGATACCGCCTCGGGTGATGGTGCGGGCGCGCCCGTCGAGAGACGAAGGCGAGTCCTCGCCGCCGGGGGCGCTCGCAATCCCTTGCGCGATGCGAAACGCCGCCGACAAATAGGCGAGGGTGGCGGCAAGGGCCAAAAAAGAAGTCGCTGATATCATCCGGATCGACGTCGATTTTTCATCCAAGGACAAGAGCGCTTTCGCCGCGGCGAAATGCCACGGTGCAATATACGCCACTTTCGAAGAGCGGCTCCGCTGCGCATCGACCCCTCGGCGGGGGCGATAGCGCTGCGATCAGCGCTCTTTTTTGCCATCGGCCTTTTGGCCGCTACGAACCCCGAGGATTCTAACGATAAAGGGCGATCGATCCCGAAGCCCGAGGCGGGTGCGCAAAGCGGGTGCAAGATGTCGGGCCGACGGGTACCATATCCCGGTCGGGTATCCCCCCCTCCCTTCGCACGATCGATATCGCTGTCGCCTTCGCTTTCCAGTGTGTCGACCGACCCCGAGGATTCGAAATGAGCGAACCGCGCATCATCAAAAAATATCCGAATCGCCGTCTTTATGATACGGAGATCAGCAAATATGTCACATTGATCGATATAAAGGATCTCGTATTTAGGCAAATTCCTTTTCAGGTTCGCGATGCGCGCTCGGAAGAGGATATCACCCGCAGCATTCTGCTGCAGATCATCATGGAGCAGGAGGAGGGGGGGACGCCGATTTTCAGCGAGCAAGTGCTCGAGAAGATCATCCGCTTCTACGGCGGTTCGCTGCAAGGAGCGGTGACCAGTTACCTTGAGCGGAGTTTGAGCCTCTTCGTGGATCAGCAGGCGGGTCTCCAAAAACAGATGCAGGCGATGATGAGCAGCGATCCCATCTCCGCGATGCGCGAGATCACCGAGCGCAATCTCTTCGCTTGGCAGGAAATGCAGAGCAATCTGATGCGGGCCGCCACCGCCCCCTTGGATCGTTCCCGGCAGCATTCCGAATCCGCCGACGGAGAGCCTCCTTCCCCGGGCGCCTCCGAGCCCCCTTCGGATCCCCTGACCGATTCGGCTGCGGATAATAGCGACCCTCCCGTAGATCCTCCCCTAGACGCCGACCGAAGAATCGGATAGCGGCGGCTCGAGTCCCGCTCGTCGAAGCTTCGAACGATCTCGATCCGAAAGGGCCCCCGCCATCGACCGATAAACCGGGGATGCGAGGGTTGCCGGGACTCCGAAAGCGCCCCCTTTATATTTTTTTGCCGACGGACGCCTGTCCTGATCGGAAAAACCCCTTTATCCCCGATATCCGCACCGATGCTTTTTGATCGATGCGGCGCGCTTCCTTTCGACAATCACGGCAAGCCGGTCGGATTTGCTGCTATCATTCGCGCTTGTTGCAGTGCAGCATAATCTTGCTCGCAGCGTCTTCTAGGCTCGGCGTCTTCGAAGGCTCTCCATTCGCTTTTTCCCGTCGGTGTCGAGGGGTCGATGCGCTCTTCGGCGCTTCGGCGCTTCGGGGCGCTTCGGGGTCTGCGAATTCGAAGCCTTGGTAAGGCGGCCGCGAATCGACATCTTCATGTCACGTCAAGGGAGGTTTTCGATGTCAGGAAGGATTGCATTGGTAACCGGGGGGTTGGGCCAGCTCGGCCGCTCGATTTGCGAGAGTTTGTCGAAGCGGAATTTCAAGGTGATTGCGCTGGATCTTTCGCGAACCGTCGGCAGCGACGAAGCGAGGGATTGGATTGCCCGGCAGGCCGCCGACGGAGGAGGGATCGCCCTCGTCGAAGGCGATGTAACCGATTATGAATCCTGCGCCCGGTCGGTTTCGCAGGCGGAGCGCGAGTCGGGTCCGGTGGATATTCTGGTCAACTGCGCGGGCATCACTCGGGATGCGACCTTGAAGAAGTTGGAAAAGGAGGCTTGGGATTCGGTGCTGACGACCAACTTGGACGGCGTCTACAACATGAGCCGTCAAGTGGTCAACGGCATGATGGCGCGCGGTTTCGGGCGCATCGTCAATATTTCCTCGGTCAACGGGGTCAAGGGGCAGTTCGGTCAGACCAACTATTCCGCAGCCAAGGCCGGGATGCACGGATTCACGATGGCCCTGGCGCAAGAGGTGGCACGAAAGGGGGTGACGGTCAATACCGTCTCCCCGGGATATATGAGCACGAAGCTGGTCGAGAAGATACCGCCGAAGATCCTCGAAGAGATCGTCGATCGAATCCCGGTGGGGCGTTTGGGCGAGACCCGCGAGATCGCCGCCCTCGTCGCTTTTTTGTGCTCCGACGAAGCGGCGTTCATCACCGGGGCGAATTACGACATCAACGGCGGTCTTCATATGCACTGACGGCGCAGGCAAGGGCATCGGAGCGAGGTGGTGCAAGGCGATGCCGCTTCGCTCCGGCGATACCTTGCCAAAGGATGAGGGGCGTGATTGTCGAAGCGCCCGGGTGCCGCGCCCGAAAATCGCTCGGGAAACTTGCATCGCGCGAAGGGCGAGGGTCTTTCCCTTGCCTTTTTCGGGCATGATTCGGCTTTCGGAAGAGACTTTGCAATCGAACGACGAGGCTTCGGGTCGTCGATGCGCGGGTATCCAATTCCCTTCCAAGCGGCTTGAAAGCGAAGCCCGTGCATCGTGGCCGATTTGATGGTAATATTCGGCCGAGTACTAGGTTCAATATCAATTAAGTAAGGAGAGCTAAGATGAAGACGCTGTCTGACAGGTCTTTTTTGCCCACAGATCGCTTCTTTCCGCCGTGGGGGGGGGGGGGGGGTAGATATTTACTCTCGCCTCGACGAGAGTCGAGGACCCCTTTCAGCGGGGGATAGAAGGGCATTCCCGGGCTTTGAGCCTTCGATGCCTTTCGGCTATCGGCAAGAACGAACTCCGTGGCGGTCGACGAATTTCACGCTCGTGATTTCGATTTTCGCCGGTTTTATTCTTTTTGGCCGGGATTGGAAATCGATTATTGCCGCGATGTCTCGGCGATGACAACGAGGGATTCGATTCCGGCACGAGTATGAAGTAGGTATGAATGCAGTCACCGAATCGGATTCGGCCGACTTTCAAGTCGTCCCCGAGTCGCCGATCGGTTTTTCGGACCGTTGCGCTTTTCGGATCACCGCCCAATCAATCGGAGACGCCCCGATGAAGCGATTCGTATTCTCCATTATCTGTTCGTTATCGGTGCTTGCGGCCTCGGCGGCACAAGTGCTAGGGCAAGAGCTTGCCCTGACTGTACAGGTGCCGGGGAAAGATCTTGCCGTCGGTCCCGCAAGCATAACGATGGACGAGGGAAGCACCGCTACCATCAATGTCACTCGGCTGACTTCTGCTGTCGATGCCACGATAATCGGATATTACCGTGTCAGCCTTGCCCCGCGCGCCGGCAATAGGTCTCTTTCTACCGGATCATTGATCTTTCCCCCTACGGCATCAGGCTCTTTGACAAAGAGCATCACTTTGTCCGTGGGCGAGGATGTCGATGCGGTCGACGGCTGGGCCCAAATAATCTTCTATCGTACAACGACGTCCGGAAGTCAAGTACGAGTAACAAGTATCGTCCTCAACGTCGATGATAACGACACTGCCGGGTTGGTTGCACCGTCGATGATCCAAGCAAAGGAAGGAGAAGACACCACCTTCACGCTGAAGTTGGCCTCGCAACCCTACGACTTGTCGGCCTTGGAACCGCTGAACACCGACGTGACGGTGAACCTGACCCTGGGGGGGATTTTAGGTTTTCACGTCTATCCATCGAGCCTGACCTTCACATCCTCGAACTGGAACGAGCCTCGAACCGTGACGGTGAGAGTCGACGAATACGACCAAGCGATTTCATGGAACGCAAGCGTGAAAATCACCGCCTCGGGCTCCGACTACAACGGCCTCGTCAAAATAACGGCGGTCGAGTCGATCACGAACAACAAGGTCGGGTTCATCCTTGCCCCCTCGACGTTGTCGATGACGGAAGGGGATAGCGGCAACTTCACGCTAAGACTTTCCTCGAAGCCCTTTGCGAGCGGCCCCGACGATGTGAGGGTGAACTTGGTCTCGTCGGATAGTCAAGTGAGCGTTTCCCCATCGAGCCTGACCTTCACAAGGGTGAACTGGGACAACCCTCGAACCATCACCGTCGATACCACCGTCGACGAGGATGCGGCGACTCCGGCAATAAAGATCGACCTCTCCGCTTCGGGGGCCGACTACGGCGACGCCTCCGACAGCGTCAAAATCAATGTCGTCGAAACCGACACCGCCGGGGTGGATGTCTACAACAGCAGCGGGGTTCGACCCTTTGGCCTGACGACGCTCGAAGGGGCCGACGTCGACTATCGGATGAGGCTGATCTCGAAGCCGAGAGGCGGCAACGTGACCCTCGACTTCTCCATGAGCAGCGGCTCCGATGTGAGCCTTTCTCCGACCTCCTTGACCTTCACGCCCTCGAATTGGAAGACGCTGCAAACCGTCACCGCCACCACCGCCGAGGACGACGATGAAATCCGGAACGATTCGACCCTGACGATCGCCGCTTCGGGTGCCGACTACGGCGACTACTCCCGCACCATCGACGTTTACGCCCAAGACAACGACATTCCCACCTATATTCGTCTGCCCACCGGCAGCGTCACGGTCAAGGAGGGGGAGAGCGTCGACTTCACGATCCGCCTCACGGCGAAACCCGCCGAGAACATGACGGTGGTTCATAACATTCCGCAGGGGGGCAGCAGTCTTTATCGCATCGAAGACAAAAGCGATGGCATCACGACATTCTATTTCACGCCCGATAACTGGAACGTGCCGCAAACCGTTTCCTACTTCGCGCTGTGGAAATCCAAGGGCACGAACGACGATAACGTGCGTCGGCTGACCACTCGGATGTTGACCGGCATCAGCGGAAGAACCGAAAGCTACGTCTACGACCAAGTCATCATCGCGGGCAACGGAAGCCCGATGGTTCTGTCGTCCGATGCCTTGGATATCGGCGAAGGGAGTTCGGGGACCTTCACGCTCAGGCTGAGGGAAAAACCCGTCGACGATTCGAATTTGACCGACGATAAGCGTCGCATCGTCGTCGCCTTGAGGAAGAGCGGCAGCGGCGATGTAACGATCTCTCCGACGAGCCTGACCTTCACCCCCTCCGACTGGAACACGGCCCAGACCGTCACGGTGAGCACCGTCGCCGACGCCGACAACGCCGACGACAGCGCGAGCGTTTCGTTTTCGGCGAGCGGCACCACCTTCGGCACGGCCAATCTCACCGACGGCGTGCGCATTTCGGTCAAGGAGAAAGCGCTCGTCCTTTCCCCCTCGACATTGGATATCGACGAAGGGGACAGCGAGCGTTTCAACGTCGAACTGGCCGCGAAGCCGAGCGGGAACGTGACCGTGAGCCTGACTTCGTCGGACAGCCAGTTGAGCGTCTCTCCGGCTTCTTTGACCTTCACGCCTTCGAACTGGAACTCGGCGCAAAACGTCATCGCGACCGCCGCCGAAGACGACGACCGGGTCGCGAGCACGGCCCGCATCGACCTGTCGGCCTCCAACGCCGACTACGCCGGCATCACCGGTCGCGTCGCCGTCAGCATCGGCGACGACGATGCCGTGCGCTTTTCCCCCGTCTACGAGATCGACGCCAGCGGTCGCCGCAAGGCGATCGACGCACTGAGGATGCCGGAGTTTTCCTACCGCATTCTCGGGATGTACTTGGAGGCGAAGCCGAGCGGGAACGTGACCGTGAGTCTGGCCACGAGCGGGCATGCGGGCCTGACGGTGGAGCCGACTTCCTTGACTTTCACGCCTTCGAACTATTACACGCTGCAGAAGTTCAGGGTCCGAAGCCCGATTTTCCATGGCGCCACGGAAAAATCCCTGACTCTCTCGGCTTCGGGAGGCGACTACGACGACGTCGTCCGCAAACTGCCGGTCACGGTCGACGATTGGCACGGGTTGGGCATTTCGGAGGGACAGCTGACTCCCTTGGAGATCGACGAAGGGGAAAGCGCCACCTTGACCGTGGTCTTGCGCGATGCGCTGAACGGCAACGAAAGAGCCCATGTCGACCTCGCCAAGCCCGGGGGAGTCGATTCGCGGGTGATCACGGAGAGGATTCTGTCGATTTCCCCGCGGGTGTTGCGCTTCGACTCGACGAACCATAGCCGACCCCAAACCGTCACCCTCACTGCACTCGAGGACACCGATCAGGACAACGAGAACGGCAGTTTTTCGTTCAACGCCTATTACTACGACCCGCCGCCCGGGGCCGACCTGTCCGGCAATGCATGGCGCGCCTACCAGACGCGTTCGGCGACGCGCACGGCGGAGGTGCGGGTGAAGGACAACACCGTCTTGCAACGGATCACCCCGGCCGGTCTGACCCTGTCTCACACCTCGACCTTGAGAGTCTCCGAAGGGGGCAGCGAGAACTTCACCGTCGTGCTGGACAGGCAACCGGTCGGCGGCAGCGTGACCGTGAGCACCGGCGTGAGTGCGGGTGCAGGTGCGAGCGCGGGTGCGAGCGCAAACACGGGCTCCGATTTGAGCCTGTCGCCGACGAGATTGACCTTCACGGCGTCGAACTGGAACGCCCCGAAGACCGTCACGGTGCGAGCGGCCGAGGACGACGACGCCGCCAACGACAACGCGAGCGTTTCGCTGTCGGCCTCGGGGGCCGACTACGGCAACGTCACCGAGAGCATGCAGGTTTCGATCCTCGACGACGACCCGCGCGGCTTGACCTTGGATTTCTTGGCCTTGGGGCTGACCGAAGGGAGTCAAAAACAATTCACGGTGAATTTGGTCTCGCAGCCGAGCGGAGGCGACGTAACCGTCGCCATCACCAAAAGCAGCGGGAGCGATGACGTTTCGTTCTCTCCGGCGAGGCTGACCTTCACGGATTCGAATTGGACTACGCCGCAGAACGTGACGGTGAGCGCGGCGGAGGATGCCGACGGCGTCGATGACAGCGCGACTCTCGCGGTGTCGGCGTCGGGTGCGGACTACGCCGGCATTTCCGACAGCGTGAGCGTCAAGATAACCGACAACGACAAGCCGGGGCTGACGATCGACCCGTCGAGTTTGGATGTACCTGAGGGGGGAAGCAAGGATTTCACGGTGAAGTTGGCGGGGGCGCCGAACGGCGGGGATGTAAGCGTCGCCATCGTCAAAAGCGGCAGCGGGGATGTGACGATTTCGCTTGCGAGATTGACCTTCAAGGCGTCGAACTGGGATTCGGCACAGACCGTCACGGTGAACGCCGCCGAGGACGACGACGCGGCGAACGACACCGCGAGTCTTTCGTTGACGGCGTCGGGCGCCAACTACGGCGGCATCACCGACAGCGTCGACATCGAAGTGAGCGACGACGAGGAGCGCAACCTGACTTTGAGCGATTCGAGTCTGGGGCTGACCGAGGGGACGAGCAAGGATTTCACGGTGAAGTTGACGGCGGCGCCGACCGGCGGGGACGTCACCGTAACCGTGAACAAGAGCGGCAGCGATGACGTGACGGTCTCGCCGGCGTCGTTGACCTTCAAGGCGGAGAACTGGAATACGCCGCAGAACGTGACGGTGAACGCGGCGGAGGACGGCGACGGTGTGGCTGACAATGCGAGCGTGTCGTTGACGGTGTCGGGTGCCGATTATGCAGGCATCGCGGACAGCGTCGTGCGCATCGAGGTGACGGACAACGACACGCCGGGCTTGACCCTCCCGTTGAAATTGGAAGTGGCCGAAGGGGGCGACAAGCGCCTCGGCATCAGCCTGACGGCGGCGCCGACGGGCGGCAACGTGACCGTATCGTTGACCAAGAGCGGCAGCGACGACGTGACGATCTCGCCGGTATCTTTGATCTTCACGGATAGGAACTGGGAGTCGGTGCAAAGCGTGACGGTGAGCGCGGCGGAGGACGAAGACGGCGCCGATGACAACGCGAGTCTTGCGTTGACGGCATCGGGCGCCGACTACGGCGATGTCTCGGCCGGCGTCCAAATCGAGGTGAGCGACGACGACGAGAAGGGTTTGTCCGTCGCATCGACCTTGTCGCTGAACGAAGGGGACTCCAAGGACTTCACCTTCCGGCTGCAAACGAAGCCGGTGGGCGGGGACGTCAGCGTCGCCGTCACCAAGAGCGGCAGTACGGACGTATCGGTTTCGCCGTCTTCGTTGACCTTCGAGGCGTCGAACTGGAACACGCCGCAGACGGTGAGGGTGAGCGCCGCCGAGGACGAAGACGGGGCAAACGACAGTGCGCGGGTGTCGCTGGCGGCGTCGGGAGCCGACTACGGCGGTATTTCCGAGGCCGTCTCGGTCGATGTCACCGACAACGACACGCCGGGCTTGACCCTCGACCCGTTGAAATTGGAAGTGGACGAAGGGGGCGACGAGCTCCTCGGCATCAGCCTGACGGCGGCGCCGACGGGCGGCAACGTGACCGTGTCGTTGACCAAGAGCGGCAGCGACGACGTGACGATCTCGCCGGCGTCGTTGACGTTCACGGCCGATAACTGGGAGTCGGTGCAAAGCGTGACGGTCAGCGCCGCCGAAGACGAAGACGGCGCCGATGACAACGCGAGTCTTGCGTTGACGGCATCGGGCGCCGACTACGGCGATGTCTCGGCAAGCGTCCAAATCGATG
Source organism: Gammaproteobacteria bacterium (assembly GCA_965220535.1). Taxonomy (GTDB): domain Bacteria; phylum Pseudomonadota; class Gammaproteobacteria; order HK1; family HK1; genus HK1. The sequence goes on from OZ244833.1 coordinate 3,392,513, forward strand.
TGAGCGACGACGACGAGAAGGGTTTGTCCGTCGCCTCGACCTTGTCGTTGAACGAAGGGGGCTCCAAGGACTTCACCTTCCGGCTGCAAACGAAGCCGGTGGGCGGGGACGTCACCGTCGCCGTCACCAAGAGCGGCAGTACGGACGTATCGGTGTCGCCGTCTTCGTTGACCTTCGAGGCGGAGAACTGGAACACGCCGCAGACGGTGAGGGTGAACGCCGCCGAGGACGAAGACGGGGCAAACGACAGTGCGCGGGTGTCGCTGGCGGCGTCGGGAGCCGACTACGGCGGCGTTTCCGAGGCCGTCTCGGTCGATGTCACCGACAACGACACGCCGGGCTTGACCCTCCCGTTGAAATTGGAAGTGGCCGAAGGGGGCGACCAAACCCTCGGCGTAAGCCTGACCGCGCAGCCGAGCGGCGGCAACGTGACCGTCGCCATCGCCAAGAGCGGCAGCGACGACGTGACGATCTCGCCGGCATCGTTGACGTTCACGGCCGATAACTGGAAGTCGGTGCAAAGCGTGACGGTGAGCGCGCAAGAGGACGAAGACGGCGCCGATGACACCGCGAGTCTTGCGTTGACGGCATCGGGCGCCGACTACGGCGATGTCTCGGCCGGCGTCCAAATCGATGTGAGCGACGACGACGCCAAGGGGTTGTCCGTCGACTCGACCTTGTCGCTGAACGAAGGCGGCGACAAGGACCTCACCTTCAGCCTGAAAACGAAGCCGGTAGGCGGGGAGGTGAGCGTCGCCGTCACCAAGAGCGGCAGCGGCGATGTGACGATCTCCAAAGAAAGCGCGACCTTCACGGCGGAGAACTGGAATGATCCGCAAACGCTCAACGTCAGCGCCGCCGAGGACGCCGACGGGGTGAACGACAGCGCGAGGATCTCGCTGTCGGCGTCGGGAGCCGACTACGGCGGCATCGGCGAGAGCGTGCGGGTGGACGTAAGCGACAACGACAGTCCGGGTTTGACCCTCGCCCCGACGAGTTTGAGTGTGAACGAAGGGGGCGACGAGCGCCTCGGCATCAGCCTGACGGCGGCGCCGACGGGCGGCAACGTGATCGTCGCCATCGCCAAGAGCGGCAGCGATGACGTGACCGTCTCGCCGGCGTCGTTGACGTTCACGGCCGATAACTGGAAGTCGGTGCAAAGCGTGACGGTGAGAGCGGCGGAGGACGAAGACGGCGCCGCCGACAGCGCGAGTCTGTCGCTCTCGGCCTCGGGGGCCGACTACGACGACGTAAGCGACGTCGTGCAAGTCGCCGTGAAGGACAACGACGAGAAGGGTTTGTCCGTCGACCCGACCTTGTCGCTGAACGAAGGCGGCGACAAGGACCTCACCTTCAGCCTGAAAACGAAGCCGGTGGGCGGGGACGTCACCGTCGCCATCACCAAGAGCGGCAGTACGGACGTATCGGTTTCGCCGTCGTCGTTGACCTTCACGGCGGAGAACTGGAACAATCCGCAAACGCTCAACGTCAGCGCCGCCGAGGACAGCGACGGAGTCGACGACAGCGCGAGGATCTCGCTGTCGGCGTCGGGAGCCGACTACGGGGGGCTGACCGCCGACATCTCGGTCGAGGTCAGCGACAAGGACACCCCCGGGCTGACCCTCGCCCCGACGACGCTGAAGGTGGACGAAGGGGACGATACCACCCTCGAAGTGAGCCTGAGCGCACAGCCGAGCGGCGGCAACGTGACCGTCGCCATCGCCAAGAGCGGCAGCGACGACGTGACGATCTCACCGACTTCTTTGACCTTCACGCCTTCCAACTGGCGCTCGACGCGCAGCGTGACGGTCAGCGCCGCCGAAGACGACGACGGCGCCGACGACAACGCCAACCTCCGGCTGACGGCATCGGGAGCCGACTACGCAGGCATCGTCGACAACGTCCGAGTCGAGGTCGACGACGACGATCCCAAGGGTCTGACCCTCGCCCCCGAGAGTTTGAGCGTGACCGAAGGGAGCGCCAAGAACTTCACCGTGGCTCTGAAAACGCAGCCCGCAAGCGGGAGCGTCGTCGTCTCCTTGAACGCGAGCGGCAGTTCGGAAGTGAGCGTCTCGCCGGCGAGGATGACCTTCACGGCCTCGAACTGGAACGCGCCGAAGACCGCCACCGTCGATGCCGACGAGGACGACGACGGGGTCAAGGACACCGCGACCGTCTCGCTGGCCGCCTCCGGCGCCGACTACGGCGCCATCGCCGACGAGCTCCAAGTCGAGGTCAACGACAACGACGCCCCCGGATTGACCTTCGACCCCTCGACCCTGGATGTCGCCGAAGGGGGCGAGGCCTCGCTCGAGGTCGGCTTGACCGTCCAACCCACCGGCGGCGACGTCACCCTCGCCCTGACCAAGAGCGGCAGCGAGGACGTGAGCCTCTCCCCGGCTTCGCTGACCTTCACCCCTTCGAATTGGACCACGCCGCGCATCGTCACCGTCGTCGCCGCCGAAGACGACGACGGGGTCAAGGACACCGCCGCCCTCTCCGTGGCCGCGTCCGGCGCCGACTACGACGGCATCACCGGCAACGTCCAAGTGCGGGTGAGCGAAAACGAAACCGTAGGTCTGGTGGTCGAGCCCGCGATCTTGGGTTTGACCGAAGGCGGCGAGGGCGCCTTCACCGCGAAACTGAGCGCCCAGCCCACCGGCGGGAACGTGGCCTTGTTCGTGACCAAGAGCGGCAGCCCCGACGTGCTCCTGACCTCGACGAATCTGATCTTCACGGCCGACGACTGGAGCGTCGAGCAAAGCGTGACGGTCAGGGCCAACGAGGATCACGACGGCATCGCCGACAGCGCGGTCGTGTCGCTGTCGGCATCGGGTGCCGACTACGGCGGGGTCAGCGGCGGCGTGCAGGTGCAGGTGTCCGACAACGACGCTCCGGGTTTGGTCCTCTCGTCGCTGCTGCTGGCGGTGGACGAAGGGGGGAGCGGCAGCGTGGGCGTGAAGTTGTCGGTGGAGCCGAGCGGGGATGTGTCCTTGGCCCTGACGAAGAACGGGAGCGCGGACGTATCGTTCACGCCCTCGTCGATGACGTTCACGCCGTCGAACTGGGACGAGTCTCAAGCCATCACGGTGAACGCCGCCGAGGACAGCGACGGGCATCCGGATACGGCGAGTCTGTCGCTGACGGCGACGGGCGCCGACTACGAGGGCATCACCGCCGGGGTTCAGGTGCAGGTGGTGGAAAACGAGGCCTTCGGGTTGAGCGTCACGCCGCGCAAGTTGGAAGTGAGGGAGGGCGAGGAAGCGCCCTTCACGGTGAGTCTGACGGCGCAGCCGAACTGGAACGTAAGCGTCGCCTTGACGAGCGAGAACCCCGACGTGACTCTGTCGCCGTCGACCTTGCGCTTCACGCCATCGGATTGGAACCGGCCGAAAACGGTGGTCGCAAGAGCCGCCGAGGACGACGATTTGCTGGCGGATTCGACGACGGTCACGCTGCGGGCCTCGGGCGCGGACTTCGACGATATCACCGGCAGCATGCAGATCACGGTCATCGACGACGATGCCGAGGAGGGTATCAATCCCCAGGTGGTCTTCGACCTGACGCTGACTCCGGAGTCGCTGAGTCTCGACGAGGGCTCGAGCGCGCGCTTCACCGTGCGCGCCCGCGCACAGCCGGTCGACGAAGAGATGGTGGTCACCTTGGTCGGCGGCGGCAGTCCCGACGTGAGTTTCGACACCGACCCCGACACCGATGGTCTTCAAAGCGCCTTGACCCTCACCCCCGACAACTGGGATGTCGAGCAACCGGTGTCGGTGCGCGCCGCCGAGGACGACGACGCGGCGCCGGACCGGGCGAGCGCCTCGTTCGTGGACGCCGGCGGCAAGGTCATCATCCTCGGGCGGGTGTCGGTCGCGGTGGCGGACGACGACACCCCGGGGCTGAGCGTCGACCCCGCGGCGTTGCAGGTCGCGGAAAACACGAGCGGGAGCTTCACGGTGCGGCCGGTGACGCGGCCGTTGGGGGATATCCTGGTCTCCTTCGACAACGGCGAGACGGATACCGCGTTGTCGCCGCCGAACCTGAAGTTCACCTCGTCGAACTGGCGGAGGGCGCGCAGCGTCACGGTCGACGGGGTCGCGGACGTGGACGCCGAGGACGACGCGCCGGCGGATATCACGTTGACGGCCCGGGGCGGCGGCTACGACGGCGTTTCCGCACGGGTGCAGGTCGGCGTCGACGAAGCGGCGCCGGGGACGCTTCCCGAGGAAGCGACCCCGGGCTTGGTGATCGTCGGTGCGCCGGTCGAGATCGACGAGGGCGGCACGAGGGATTTGCGGGTGAAGTTGCGAAACCGCCCGACGGGTGATGTCGAGCTCGCTTTGAGCGTTTCCGGCGCGAGTATCGAGGTCGATGCCGACACATGGCGCGAGGGCAACCAAAGCGCGCTGCGCTTTTCGCCCTCGAACTACAACGGCACGCGGGTGGTGAGCCTGTTCGCGCCCGAAGACGAGGATACGAACGACGGTCGGGCGAGCGTGTCGCTGACGGCGTCGGGGGCCAACTACGACGGTTTGAACGCCAAGGTGTCGGTGAATATCGACGACAACGACTCGCCGGCGCTGCTCGTTTCGAATCCCGCCATCATCGATGACCGGCGCGCGAGTTTCACGGTCAGGCTCTCGGTGGAGCCGAGCGCGGCGGTCGGTGTCGCCTTGTCGGTGGCGGGGGAAGTCGAGGGCGTGGCCGTCGACACCGACCCCGACACGCCGGGGAATCAAACCGCCCTTGCCTTCGCGGCGTCTGACTTCGACGTCCCGCAACGGGTCGTCGTCGTCGCGGACGAGGACTTCGAGGGCTCATCGGTGGATATCGTCCTTGCGGCCGGCGGCGGCGACTACGCGGGCATCGTCGACCGGGTGACGGTGCCGCTCGGTGTCGGCGAGTACACGGACGAGGGGGACCCGCGCTATTGGTGGCCGGTGCGCACGCTGGCGTTGGCCATCGCGCCGCCGAGCGTCGGGGACCGAGCGGTGGTCTCCGTCGGCTGCCGCGAAGAAAGCGCTTGCGAGGTCTACCTCGACTGCAGCGCGCAGAAGAACGGGGAGAGTTTCCGGGGCGGGCTGCCGGAGTCCATCGTCGGTTGGGGCGTGGCCAGGCTGAGTGCGCAGGATATCGTCGATATCACCGGCGGGGATTGGTCGGGGATGGGGCGATTGGGATGCGCCTTGCACAGCGAGGAGCGCATCAGCGCCCAAGTGTGGACGCGCTCGGGCGACGGGGTGCTGGTCAACAACAGCGCGCTGGTGAGGAGCGTCAATATCGAAGGGGTGCATCGGGCGGATATCGAATCGATTCCGGGCCCCGGGGAGTTGGACCTGTCGAATATCCGCATTCGTTGCCGGGCGGCCTATACGAAGCATTGCAGCATGACCGCCTTGTCCTGCTACGACGACGAGGGAAGCGGATACCGCGGCGACTTGGGGACGATCGAGCGCGGTCGCGTGAGGCACGTCCAGACTTCGGAGTTGGCGGATCTCATCGGCCATCGCTGGAGCGGCGCGACGCTCGGCTGCGAGTTTCGTTCGGACGAACCCTTCACGGTGCAAGTCCTGACCCGCACCGGCGGCGGGGCGCTGGTCAACAACAACGCCACCGGTCAGGCGCCCTTTTAGAACGAGGCCCCTTGCCGGCTTGGCCGCTTGCGCTTGCGCCGCCGGCCAAAGGCGAAAAAGCGGCCCCGTCCCGATCCCCCTTCCGCTTCGAAGCGGAAGGGGGATTTTTCTTGTTCAAGAGACTTCGACGGGGGGCTTCGACGCTCGTTCCCCCGAAGATCCGCGAGCCACGACGATGCCACTGGCCAACCCCCTTGATCGAGGCCCCGACCCTCCGTCGGCAACGCTCGCAAGCAAGGAGCGCGCAATCCCCCTTCGCGGTTCGGGTGCGCAGATCTCGTGACCTAAGGCTTCGACGATTGTCGCTTTCGATCCTTGGCCGAAACTGGGCGCCTTCCTCGCTCCTCCTCCCGAGGCGAACGAGCCGAAAACCGTCATCGGCTTCGAAGCCCGGTGGAAAAGAAAAGGGCGATCCCTCTCGCCCTCGACGCCTGCGGTTAAGATCGAATATGCGACAAGCGGCAAAGGGTCGCCGGATTTCCGAAACAGCGATAAGGAGTCGAGAATATGAAAATCCGTATCAAGGTCGATATGACGCCGGTGGAAATGCGGGAATTCCTCGGCCTTCCGAACGTGCAGCCATTGCAGGAGGAGATGCTCGAATCGCTTCGTCGGCGGATGCAATCCGGGATCGACGATTTCGATCCGGTGCAGATGATGCGTCCTTTCGTCGCCCCGGATCCGGCGGGGATGGAGGCGATGCAAAAGGCTTTTTGGAAAAGCCTTTCGACCCTCGCCCCCGGCGCCGATTCGACCCGAGCGCCGCAGGGCGGATCGTCGGATGCGCCGGGTCCGGCCAAGGAGCGCGAAGGCGCATCGGGCTGAGGTCGAAGGCCTTCGTTTTTCCTCTTCGGCAGTTTTTCGGCTCCGCGCGCTCGCGGGATCTTCGGATCTTTTTGGCCGCCGATACCCCCGCCGACTTGCGTTATTCAAAGAGCGTTCCCGACAGCCTTCGGCGAATCCCGCCGCTCGTTCGCCTCTGGCGGGGAAAATCGCCCTCGGCTTTTCGGCTTCGACAATCGCCCTCGACAGTCGATTTCGACAATCGATTTTTACAATCGCGCGGCGATCGAGGCAACGCTATCGGGGAGGGGGCGATCCTTCGCCCGCCGCTCGGCCGATCCAAGCCGCGATCTCGCCGAAGAGCCGATCGAGCGCCGACTCGTCGGTGAAGAGATCGAAGTGTCCCCCGCGATATTCCAGCAAGCGATAAGGGGCTTTCGGGGCGATCCTCGCCAAGGGGCGGGAGGCGACCGGAGGCACGATGCGATCGTCGAGGGCCACGAGGTTGAGGATCGGTCGTTCAAGGGCATCGAGGCTCGAAGATCGCCCATCCCCCTTCGAGCACCCGTCGATATCCCTATCGTCGTATCGATCGAGGCTTTCGAGCGTTCCCGTCATCAGGGCATTATCCCGATAGAGCATGCGCTGCAGCGAAAGAAAGCATCGACCGGGAAAGCCCGGGGCGTTCCGGCGGGCGAACTCCAAACCCTTCGAGCGCGGCGAGCGCAGACGACCCATCGTTTCCGGCAGCGCCAAGAGGCTTTGTCCGAAGTTGCGCATCGGCGAAACCGCCGCCGCCAAGAGCGCCGGCAATCCCCCCGGCAGGTCCCCGAAAACGTCGATCAGCCTCTCGCCCTCGAGGCTCCGGATCCAGTGAGAGAAAAGATCGTCCTCGGTCGCGAAATCGATCGGGGTCGAGAGGGTGATCAGCGCGCTCGCCTTGCCGGGATGGCGCAGGCAGTGGAGCAGAGCCAGCGTTCCGCCATGAAAATGCCCGATGAGGGCCGGGCGAGGGAGCGCCTTGGCCGCCGGGCCGGCGCGAAGGCGATGCACGGCATCCAAAGCCCGGTCGATATCCTCGATCAGCTGCGAGAGGGTCCCGGAGCGACCGCTGTCGGCGCTTCGTCTTCTTTCGAGTATCCAAGTGTCGATGCCGTGGCGGGCCAGCGTCGCCATCGCCGAATATTCCGGATCGAGATCGAAAAGGGAGGAACCGGCGAGAAAGCCGGGGATGATCAATGCGCTCGGATTTCCGGGGGCACAAGCCCGCCGGCGGAAAAGAATATCCCCTCCCTCGAGCGTCAGCACCGGCACGGCGGAAGAAAATGCCGATGATCCCCCGGCAGGCGCGGACCCCGAGGGTGTCGGGTCGGCGTCGATGTCGGGCGGTGATAGGGCGCAAGCGATTCCTCGAGCCGCAAGCGGATCGCGCTCCAGCCATTGCAACGAGGCGGCGATCGCCCGTCGCCGGGCATCGTCGAAGACGGCATCGCGGGCGAGGCGCCGGAAATTCTCGTCCGCCTCTTCGATGATCCGATCGTAGGCTTCGATCGGGGATGCCGATCCGGAAGCGGCGCTACGCTCGCCGCTCGGCTTGGGCGTTCGCATCGTCGGCGACGCCCCCTCTCGAGCCGTGGCTTTTTGGATCGAGAGGGCGAGGTTCAATGACATTCGGCGCCCGAAAAGGGCGATCGCCTCCAACGCCTGCGCCATTTCATCCGGCGACGACTCACGGCCCCTCGTTTTTTCGAGGCCATGGATCAGCGATATCCATGGTCTCGATATCGCCGTGAAGGCCCTTCCGGCCTCGCCGATCCGCCCGCGCAGAAGATCGTCGACCCCCGCATCGAAGAGGGCGAGCAGCGCGTCGGGGTGCGCCTCGCGCTTGCCGGTCGGTTCAGCGATTGCGACGGTTCTCGATGATATCCTCGACCACTGCGGGCTCGGCCAGGGTCGAGGTATCGCCGAGATCCTCGATCTCGTTCATCGCGACCTTGCGCAGGATGCGACGCATGATCTTGCCGGATCGGGTTTTGGGAAGCCCCGGTGCGAACTGGACGAGATCGGGGCTGGCGATCGGCCCGATCTCCTTGCGCACGATCTGCACCAGCGATTTTTCCAACTCGTCGCTTTTGTCGGTGCCGCTGTTGAGGGTGATATAGGCATAGATCCCTTGGCCCTTGATCGGATGCGGGTAGCCCACCACCGCCGCTTCGGCGACATCCGGGTGCAGAACCAGCGCGCTTTCGACCTCGGCGGTTCCCATACGATGGCCAGAAACATTGATCACATCGTCGACCCGTCCGGTGATCCAGTAGTAGCCGTCCTCGTCCCGCCGCGCCCCGTCTCCGGTCATATAGAGGTTTTCGTAGGTCGAGAAATAGGTTTGCACGAAACGTTCGTGATCCCCGAAGACGGTGCGCATTTGCCCCGGCCAGCTTCGTTTGATGCAGAGGTTGCCCGCGGCCGCGCCCGCGAGCTCCTGGCCCTCGTTGTCCACGATCACCGGTTCGATACCGAAGAAGGGTCGGGTTGCGGAGCCCGGTTTGAGGCGGGTGCAGCCGGGCAAGGGAGCGATCAGGATGCCGCCGGTTTCGGTCTGCCACCAAGTATCGACGATCGGACAGCGGCTCTCGCCGACGACGCGGTAATACCATTCCCAAGCCTCGGGATTGATGGGTTCGCCCACGGTGCCGAGGATGCGCAAACTCTTGCGCTCGCTGCGGGCGACGAATTCATCCCCTTGCCCCATCAATGCGCGGATCGCGGTGGGTGCGGTATAGAAGATATTGACTTCGTGCTTGTCGCAGACTTCCCAAAAACGAGAGAAATCCGGATAGTTCGGCACCCCTTCGAACATCACCGTCGTGGCTCCGTTCGACAGCGGCGAGTAGACGACATAAGAGTGCCCGGTGACCCATCCCACATCCGCGGTGCACCAGAAAATATCGCCTTCTTTGTAGTCGAAGACGTAGCGGAAGGTCATGGTGGTATAGAGAAGATAGCCCGCCTGAGAGTGTTGGACTCCTTTCGGTTTGCCGGTCGAGCCCGAGGTGTAGAGAATGAAAAGGGGATCCTCCGCGTCCATCTCCTCCGCCGCGCATTCGGCCGCCGCCTCCTTCATCGCCTCGTGATACCAGATATCGCGCCCCTCGCGCCAAGGAATATCGCCGCCGGTACGCCGCAGCACGATACAGGTGCCGACATCGGGGCAGGATTCGAGGGCCTGATGGGCGTTGCGCTTCAACGGGATATTGCGACCGCCGCGTGGCCCCTCGTCGGAGGTGATGACGACCCGACAATCGGAGTCGAGGATGCGATCGCGCAGCGCATCGGGGGAGAAGCCGCCGAAGACCACGGAGTGCACCGCTCCGATCCGGGCGCAGGCGAGCATCGCGACCGCCGCTTCCGGAACCATCGGCATATAGATACAGACCCGATCTCCCTTGCGCACCCCGAGGGATTTGAGGACATTGGCGAAGCGGCAAACATCCGCGTGCAGTTCTTTGAACGTGATGCGTCTTTCCTCGCCCGGTTCGTCCCCTTCCCACAGAATCGCGATCTTGTCGCCGCGATCTTCGAGATGGCGGTCGAGGCAATTCGAAGAAACGTTCAGCTTCGCCCCTTCGAACCATCGGATGGAGACACCGTCTTTGTAGTTCCAGTTCGATACCCGATCCCATTTTTTGAACCAGTCGAGATGCTCGTCCGCCATCTGTGCCCAAAAACCGTCAGGGTCGTCCAGCGATCGCCGATACATGCTCCGGTAGCCTTCCTCGTCGATCAGTGCGTCCTGCGCGATCTGCGGCAGCACTTCGTAAATATTCGATTCGGACATGCTTTCCTCCTTTTTTCCGCCGACGGTCGTCGGCGGGGGCGAGCGATACGCGTGGGTCGAGCCTTTCGGGAATTCCAAGAACGCCGGGCCGAAGACCTTCGATGTCCGGGGATTGTCGACCCCCGGCCATCGGGCCGCCGGCGCTCCCGCTCGACCTTTGCGTCGCGGTCTCGTTGTCGATGCGGCCCTCTTGTCGGGGCCTTGTCGAGCGTTTCGGTGTGATGCCGACCGGGATTTCGGCTTTCGCTTTTCCAAGCATTCGAATCCCGCATTGCCGTTCACGGGCTAAGGATAGCGAAAAATCTCACCCGGTTAGCGAAGATCGCTTATCGGCGCGAACCCTTTTTTCGAACCGGCGCCTCGAATCGATCGTTGCGATACACCTGCGAGGATAGCCGCGGCGCACTTTCGGGCTCGAAAGAAGGAGCAGGGGGGGGGGATATCGACGATGTCGATTCAGCAGCAAACATAGAAAACGCCACGAAAGGGTTGCGCTTCGATGGTTCTTTGCCTCCCCCGATCGGAAAGACCGCCTCGCCCGACTCCGAGCGGCGAGCCTTCGTCCTCGGTGGCATTCGACGCGGACGATTCGGAAGCGTCGATGTGTCAATTTAGTGCTAATAAGTGTAAATTTAGCAGCAAATGGGAAAAGCCCACGAAAGAGGTCATGCCTCGATGCCCCTCCTTGCCTCCCCCGATCGGAAGGGCCGCCTCGCCCGGATCCGATCAGTACGAGCCTCGGTTCCGAGCATGGTTCGACGAGGGAGAATCGGAAGTGTCAATGTGTCAATTTAGTGCTAATAAGTGTAAATTTAGCAGCAAAATGGAAAAGCCTACGAAAGAGGTCGTGCCTCGATGCCCCTCCTTGTCTTGCCTGATCGGAAAGACCGCCTCGCCCGTCTCCGAGCGTTGAGCCTTCGTCCTCTGTGGCATTTGACGCGGACGATTCGGAAGTGTCGATGTGTCAATTTAGTGCTAACAAGTGTAAATTTAGCAGCAAATGGGAAAAGCCCACGAAAGAGGTCATGCCTCGATGCCCCTCCTTGCCTCCCCGATCGGAAGGGCCGCCTCGCCCAGATCCGATCAGCGCAAGCCTCGGTTCCGAGCAGGGTTCGACGAGGGAGAATCGGAAGTGTCGATGTGTCAATTTAGTGCTAATAAGTGTAAATTTAGCAGCAAAAGGGAAAAGCCCATGAAAGAGGTCGTGCCTCGATGCCCCTCCTTGCCTTCCCCGATCGGAAGGGTCGCCTCGCCCGGATCCGATCAGTACGAGCCTCGGTTCCGAGCATGGTTCGACGAGGGAGAATCGGAAGTGTCAATGTGTCAATTTAGTGCTAATAAGTGTAAATTTAGCAGCAAATGAGAGAATCTCAAGGAGGATCTTCCTTTGAAAACCCCCGAACACCCCCCCGATTTCAAAGAGCTCTTCGTCGAAGCCCAATCATCGGATCTTTTTCCCGATCTCATCCGTCGCATACAGCCGACGGATGCGAAGGGCCATTATTTGCACTGGGACGAAATGCTCCGTCGGCAGCCGCCGGAAGGCTTGGACCACCGGCAGTGGTGGTTCGGAACCGCGCTCGCTCGCCTCGCTATCGCCCGTCGATTGCCCTTGAAGGATGTCGATGGCAAGCCCTTTCGCTTCGGTTATATCGACCGCATGCAGCAGAGCCTGCACCGTATCGATCAGCACGCCGGGGGGGAAATGATGGTCGATCATCCGATCGACGGCGATGTCCTCGGCAGACGCTATTTGGTGTCCTCGCTGATCGAAGAGGAAGCGATTTCCTCGAGCCTGCTCGAAGGGGCGGCGACCACCCGCCGGGAAGCGAAGGAATTGCTGCTCAGCGAGCGCCGGCCGAACAGCCATGGCGAGAGGATGGTCCTCAACAACTATCGGGCGATGCTCCGGGCCAAGGAACTCGTCGCCGAGCCCTTGAGCCCCAAAGGTGTTTTATCCTTGCATCATAGCGTTACCGAGGACACCTTGGACGATCCCGCCGACGTCGGTCGCTTGCAAAGCGAGGGCGAGAAGCGGGTCCATGTCAGTTACGGCGCTCGCGTGGTCCATCGTCCGCCGGCGGCGAGCGAACTTCCCGAACGTCTCGAGGCCCTATGCCGTTTCGCCAACGAAGAGGGCTCCGACGAGGGTTTCGTCCACCCGGTGGTGCGGGCCATCGTGCTGCATTTTCAGGCGGCTTACGACCACTATTTCGTCGACGGCAACGGTCGTTTGGCGCGCACCCTGTTTTATTGGTCGATGCTCCGCAAAGGCTATTGGCTAAGCGAGTACATCTCCATCTCCCGGGTGTTGATGAGAGCCCCGGCGAAATATGCGAAGTCCTATCTTCATGTCGAAAGCGACGATAACGACCTGACCTATTTCATCCTCCACCAGCTGGAGGTGATCGAAAGAGCGATGGATCGGTTGCGGGCTTATCTCGATCGCAAGGCCAACGAGGTCAGGGAGGCCGAGAGGATGATGGCGGGCAGCGCCGACCTCAATTCGCGCCAGCTATCCATCGTCGGCGATCTCTTGCGCAACAAGGCGATCCCGATGACGGTCAAACGTCACGCCCGCGCCAGAGACGTGTCTCTGCAAACCGCGCGCTCGGATCTCGAGGGGATGGAATCGCTCGGTCTGCTTTCTCGCCGCCGGGTCGGCAAGCGTTTCGAGTTCATCGCGCCTCCCGATTTCGCGGAGCGCCTGCGGGCTTTGTCCTGAAAGCCCCGACCTCGCGAATCCGTCCCGCGAATCCGTCCCGCGAATTCGCCCCGAGAGTCCGCCCCGAGAGTCCGCCCCGACAATCCGCAAAGCGTCGCCCCTCAGTGGCCGACGGCGGGCTAAGGCCTTTTCGCATCGTCGGCGGCGAATCGCTCCCTGAGGATGTTTTTTTGCACCTTCCCCATCGCATTGCGCGGCAGGGAGTCGGTGAAAAAGATGCGCTTGGGGACCTTGTAGTTGACCAGATCGCGCTTTAGGGCCGCGATCATCGTGCCCTCGTCAAGGCCCTCGTTGAGGCCCCCGTCAAGGCTCGGCGCTTTCGCCGAGGGCACGATCACCGCGCAGACCTCCTCCCCGAAATCGGGATGGGGCAAGCCGATGACCGCCGATTCCTCCACCCCCGGCAAGCGGTCGATCAGCAGTTCCACCTCCTTGGGGTGGATATTGAGGCCGCCGCTGATGATCAGATCCTTGCTGCGGCCGACGATGACGATATAGCCCTCGTCGTCGATACGACCCAAATCCCCGGAACGAAAATAGCCGTCGGCGGTGAATTCCTCGGCGCTCGCTGCGGGCATTTTCCAGTAGCCGGAGAAAACATTCGGCCCTTTGAATTCGATGCCCCCGACCTCCCCCGGGGGAAGCCTTTTCCCCTCGTCGTCGACGATGCGCAGATCGACCCCCGGCAGGGCCTGTCCGACGGTACCGGCGCGCCGTTCCCCCTCGAGGGGATTGGAAGCGCTCATGCCGCATTCGGTCATGCCGTAGCGCTCGAGGATCGTATGCCCGCTGCGCTCGAAGAAGGCCGTGAAGGTTTGTTCGAGCAAGGGAGCGGAGCCGGAGATGAACAGGCGAATATCGCGACAAAGCGAAGGGGTCAGTTCTTCTCGTGCGAGCAGGCGCGTGTAATAGGTGGGCACCCCCATGAAGATCGTCGCCCGGGGCAGGGCTTCGCAGACCTGGGCGGCATCGAATTCCGGGAAAAAAAGCATCGGCGAGCCATTGAGCAAGGAGGTGTTGCAGGCCACGAAAAGCCCGTGGACATGGAAGATCGGGAGCGCGTGCAGCAATACGTCGTCGGCGCGAAAGCCCCAAGCGGCGTGCAGGGTTTTGGCGTTCGACGAGAGATTGGCGTGGGAGAGCACCGCTCCTTTGGGCCTACCGGTGGTGCCCGAGGTATAAAGTATCGCCGCCGGATCATCGCCTTTGCGGGGCACGGTGGCGAAATCCTCGGCTCCGCCTCGGCTTCGTTCGATCAGCGAGCCCTCGCCGTCGGCACCGAGGCTGAGCAGGGCGCCCACCTTGTGTTTTTCGCATAAAGGCCGCAATTCATCGAGCGATTGCGGTCGACCGACCATCACCGCCGGTTCGGCATCGCCGAGAAAATATTCCAGTTCGCGCTGCCGATAGGCGGGGTTGAGCGGCAGGTAGATCGCCCCGGCGCGCAAGCAGGCGAGATAAAGAGCCAAGGCTTGCGCCGATTTATCCACCTGTACCGCCACGCGCTCCCCGGCGGTGGCCCCTTGTTCTTTCAAAAGACGGGCGTAACGCGCCGATTCGGCTTGTATATCCGACCGGCTCCAGTGCCGGCCCTCGGGAGTGATCAGGCAAGGAGCCGAAGGGTCCTCGGCAAAACCCGAGATCAAGAGATCGTAGAGGTTGTTATCGTTCATCGTCGCCGGCCCTTTCGCAGTCCTTTTTCGGTGTCGTTCGCCGCCTCGTCATCGGGGCTTTCGCGTAGGCTTCGGATGCCCTCGGGGGGTTGGATGGAGTCGCGATCGCAAAGCATCGGGCTTTGGAGCCCGGGCGAAAAGAGCGTATCGCACGGGGGGTTGTCTGTCGCCCTTGCGCAAGCGGAAAGGGCGGCGAAGGGGGCAAAGATTTCGCCGTCTCGGGGTTCGCCGTCTAGGGGTTCGCCATCTCGAAAAAAACGATGCGCCGCCGGTTATTTTCCGATGGTCGCTCCGATTGTCGCTCCGGGGGGCGCTCCGGGGGGCGCTCCGAGTGTCGCTCGTTTGCCAAGGGGCGCGCCTGTCTCGTGATATTCGATTCGATCGAGCGATTCGATCGAGCGAGCGTCGCGAAAGGCCGGGGTCGCGATCGGGGGTTTCAGTCGCTCGCCGCCAGCTCCTCGGAGAGGTGAGCGATCTCCGCGCCGCCGGCCATCAATCGGCGCATATCGGCGCTGTCGAGGTCGGCGTTTGTTCCCGCCCCGATCACCTCGCCGAGGCTCAAGAAGGTGAAGCGATCGGCAATCAGTTCGGCGTGCACTTCGTTATGGGTAATCAAGATGATCGCGATATGGCCCAGATCCCGCACGCGTTTGATCGTTTTCAGCACTTCCATCTGCTGCTTTTGCCCTAAGGCCGAGGTCGGCTCGTCCAAGATCAGCACTTTGGCCCCGAAGTGGATCGCGCGGGCGATCGCCAGCGTTTGGCGTTGTCCCCCCGACATCGTGCCCACCGCTTGGCTCGGATCGGAAATATCGATGCCGAGTTTGAGCATTTCCTCGCGGGTGATGCGGTTCATCTCGCTCATGCGCATCAGGCCGAGCACCGGCGGTCCGGCGAAGATCTCGCGGCCCATGAAAAAGTTGCGGGTCACCGAGGCCAAGCCGTTCAAAGCGAGGTCTTGGTAAACGGTGCCGATGCCGGCGTCCGAGGCGTCTTTCGGGGAGCGGAAATGCACCGCCTGCCCCTCGACTTCGATGGTGCCTTCGGTCGGGGGGAAGACCCCGGCCAGGGTTTTGATGAGCGTGGATTTACCGGCGCCGTTGTCGCCGAGCAGGGCGTGGACCTCGCCGGGATAGACATCGAGGGAAACGCCGTTCAAGGCGGTGAAGCCGCCGAAGCGTTTGACCAGCCTCTCGATGCGAATGACGGGTCGAGGCATCGTCGTCGACATCACAGTCCCCCGGTCACCCGTTTTCGGATATTTTCGTTCGAGAAGGCCGCGATCAACAGCACGGTGCCGAGGAATACCCGATAGTAAGAGCCATCGATCCACGGGATATAGAACACGGCGTTTTGCACGAGGCCGAAGATCAGAGCCCCGAGGACGACCCCGATCACGGTCCCGAAACCCCCGGTCAGAATCGCCCCTCCCACCACCGCGGCGGCGATCGCCTCGAGCTCTTTCAGATTCCCTTTCGCGGCATCCGCGGTATTGGTATCGAATACCTGACAGGCGGCGAAGATCGTGGCGCAAAAAGCGGTGAACATGAACAGCCCGATCTTGACCTTGCGCGTCGGCACCCCGTTGGCGAGCGCGGCTTCGCGATTTCCCCCGGTGGCGTAGATCCAGTTCCCGAGCTGGCTGCGAGAGAGCACGATATAAGCGACGACGGAGATCGCAAGCCACCAGGCGAAGCGGGCATCGAGCCCGGTCACCCATTGATTCCCCAAACGATTGACATTCCAGCCGATATAGAACAGAAAATCGAAGAGCCACTGAAAGGTCTCGCCGCCGAAAAGGTAGGCGAACCAATCGTTTTCCTTGAAATCGGGCAACCCCGAAATTTGAGTCGAACCCTCGTTGAAGGTGCGAAAACACACCTCGGTCAGGCCGCGCAGGATGAACAGGAAAGCCAAGGTGACGATGAACGACGATAGCCCCGACCGCACCACGATATTGCCGATCAAGCAGCCGATCGCCAGCGTCATGCACAAGGTGATGGCGAAGGCCGCGAAGGGAGTGGCCTCGCCGAGCCCGAAGGGCAGACCCCATTTGAGCATCATGGCCATCGACATGCCGGCAAAGCCGATCATCGAGCCGATCGACAGATCGAACTCCCCGGCGATCATCAGCAAGGCGGCGCCGGTGGCGATGATGCCGAGCTGAGAAATGATCGAGAGGTTGTTCTTGATCCCCAGCGGGTTGTAGACGACGTTGCCCGCGACCACCGCAAGGAAGATCAGCAACAGCGCCAAGCCGACGGTGGCCCCGATCTCCGGTCGGTTGATCAAGGTGGCGAAGGCCCCGCGGCGTTGTCGACGGTCGGCCTCGCTACGCTGCGCCCCCGCAGCGGTTTTCGCTTCGGATGCCATGATTTCGCCCCGGATGCCGCATGACAAAAAAGACGGGGCCGCGCAAGCGACCCCGTGGGATTATCGATGGCGATGCATCATCGACGACGCTTTTCGGGCTATCAGCGATTGACGCCCGCTTGGGCCACCACGGCGGCGGCGTTGGAGGCGTCGACGAAACCCGGACCGGAGGGGATATTGGCCCCGGGCAGCATCCCGGCGTTGGTGGTGTAAAGATGGAGCACGATGACGGGCATATAGCCTTGGAGGCGCTGTTGTTGATCGATGGTGAACTTCACCTTGCCCGAACCGATCAGGTCCATCACCCCCGGGCTCAAATCGAAGCAGGAAAGATGCACGGCGGTCCCGACCTCCTCGACGGCGGCCGCCGCCGCTTCGCAGACATGCGGGCCAACGGCCAGCAGGGCGTCGATCGAGGGATCGGCCTGCAGCGCGGCGGCGGTTCGCGTCTTGATCTGAGCGGTATCGTTGGAGACGTCGATCATATTGAGCTTCTCCCCCATCGCATCGAAATAGCCGCTGCAGCGATCGACCAGTGCGGTGTTGAAAGCCTCTTGGTTGAGGCACAGCGCTTTGGTCGCCCCCTCGGACTTGGCCCGTTTACCGGCGTTTTCCCCCGCCAAACGCTCGGGTTGGCCCACGTGCATCAAGGCCCCGAGTTTGCCGGAACTCTCGAGGCCGGAGTTGATGGTTATCACCGGGATACCGGAATCGACCGCGCCTTTGATGGCATTGCCGAGGGCATCGGGGTCGGGCAGCGAGATGATCAGACCGTCGGGTTGGGTCGCGGTGGCCGCTTCGATCAGCTTGGCCATATCCGCCATGTCGCCGCTGGGGGCGAAGTTGTACTCGAATTCGGCGCCGACGGCCTTGGCGGCATCGCGTCCGCCTTTTTCGACGACCGGCCAAAAAGGGTCGGTTCCTTGGGTGTGGGTGATCATCACGTAGCGCTCGGCCATCGCCGATCCGCACAGGGTCGTCGCGACAATCGCGGTGATGGCAATCCATGCTTTTTTCATTTCCAGCCTCCTGATCGATGGTTCTCGATTAGCGTGTTTATGAGGAACTGCGAAGTTGCGACCGACAAAAATAACATATTCCAAGAGCGACGATGCATTCTTGTGCCCGCGCCCGGATATCGACGGGCAATTGCGATGCCCTCCGCGTTAGGATCGGCGGCCCCGATTCGCAGGCATCTCGACGCTCCGATGCCTTGGAAATTCGATCGAAATCATCGCCCGCCGCCGTCGGCCGAAGCGCTCGGGCGCGAAACGACTCGCATCGCCGAAGCGCAAGAGCGCCGCGAACTCGATAGCCCTTTTCGATGCCGCGAATCGACGAGGCTTTTCAGATCACCCGATCCCCGTCGACGATCGCCTCCCCCTTCGAAAAAGCGAGGATATTGCCGAACATCCGGCGCACGGTCGGCTCGAAGTTATCGGCGGCCATCGCCGCGATATGCGGGGTGATGATCAGGCGATCGACATTGCGCAAAGGGCTCGTGGCCGGCGGCGGCTCGATCTCGAAGACATCCATCGCCGCTCCTCTCAACCGGCCCTCGGCAAGGGCTTCGATCAGCGCCTCTTCGACCACTACCTCGCCGCGGGAGACGTTGATCAGCACCGCGTTCTTTTTCATCGCCGCCAAGAACGCGCGATCCACCAAGTGGCGAGTGTCGGCGTTCAAAGGGCAGTGGAGGGAGACGATATCGCAGCCCTCGAGCAGTTCGGCCATAGAAGCGAAGCGAACCCCGTGGCTTCGTTCCTCCGCGGGCTCCAAGGGGCGGGGTTTGTGGTAGAGCAACTCGCAGCCGAAGCCTTGCAGCAGGCCTGCGAGCCTGCGGGCGATGGCCCCGAAGCCGATCATCCCCACCCTCTTGCCGGAGAGCAAAAAGGGAGTCCGCCCGGCGAAGGATTGCTCCCATCGCCCTTCGCTCAAGGCGCGGTGTCCTTGGGGGATATTGCGCAGGGTCGCAAGGATCAGCCCTAGGGTGAACTCTGCCACCGGCAGCGCGTTGCTGCCGGTGGTGCGGGCGACTCGGATACCGAGCGCGCGGGCGGCCTCGAGATCGAGGTTGTCGACCCCCACGCCCCATTTATGCAGGAGTTTGAGTCTCTTCCCCGCGCGTAAGGTCTGGGCGCTGACCGCCACTTGCCCGGAGATCGCGTAATCGGCTTGCGCCGCCAAGCCCTCGAGCCGCTCTTGCTCGGAAGCGCCGGGTTCGGGCGTTGCCGCATGGATCAGCGAAAAGCCCGGCGGCAGCAGGGAGCGCATGCGCTGCGCGATGCGATCGTCGATCGCATCGAGGAGGGCGATGATTTCGGACATCCGATATATTCCTTTCAGATACACCTTTCAGGTATATCGTTCAGAGATTCCTTTCAGGTATACCTTTCAGATATACCGTTCAGATACACCATTCAGATACACCATTCAGATATACCTTTCATCAGGTATTCCTTGCAGGCTTTGCAAAGCCCCGTTTTTTCGGGCTTCGCATCTATCCCTCGGCCGCGCTCGGCCTCTCCCGGGCGCGCTCGAGGCTCGATGCTTCCGAGCCCCGAGGCTTCGTTCTTTCAAAGCGGCGAGAAGCGTACCCCGGGGCGGGCCAGGCCGCCGCCGATCCCCACCGGCACCCCGTCGGCCCGCCAGCACCCGGCTCCGATCAGTTCCCCGTCCTCGCCGAAGCCGACCGCATTCATGCCGCCGGCGATGCGCTTCACCCGCCGCACCGCATGCCCCAAGCGGATCAGTTTTCGTTCGACCTCGCCGGCGATCCCCGCTTCGATTTCGAGCGCACCGCCCTCGGTCCAGATCCGCGGCGCTTCGACCGCCTCCGGCAAAGACATCCCATGATCGATCAGATTCACCAAGGACTGCATCGCACAGGGGAAGATACGCAACCCTCCCGGAAGCCCCAGCGCCCAGAGCAGCCGACCCTCGCGCCGCACCATCATCGGAGCCATCGACGTAAAGACCCTTTTGCCCCCGGCGACCGAGAGGGCTCGCCCCGGCCGGGGGTCGAAGTTGAACATATAGTTATTGGCGATCATCCCCGTTCCCGCCACCTCGAGGCAGGCCCCGAAGAGTCCGTTGAGGGTTTGGGTGGTGGCGATCGCGTTGCCCTCGCGGTCGACGGCGGTGATATGGGTCGTCTCGCTCGACTCCCCTCGATACCCATCCGGCGCATCGCCCGGCGCATAGCCCCGGGCGCGAGTCGGATCGATCTCCTCCCGGCGGTGCGCGGCGTAGGCTTTGTCGATCAACCGCTCGACCGGCACATCGACGAAATCGGGGTCGGCGGTGGCCACGCTTCGATCGGCAAAGGCGATTTTGATGACCTCGGCCAGCAGGTGCGTCGTCTCGGCGCTGCCGAAACCGGCGCGCTTCAAATCGAAGCCCTCGAGGATATTGAGCATCTGCACGATATGCACGCCGGCGGAAGCCGGCGGTGGCGGCCCCAAGATTTCGAAGCCTCGATAATCGCCGCAGATCGGCTCCCGGTCGATCACCCGATAAGCCGCGAGGTCTGCGGCCTCGACCAAGCCCTCGGCGGCGGCCACGCTGGCGACCAAGGCCTCGCCCAGCGCACCGCGATAAAGCGCCTGCGGCCCGTGCTTCGCGATATGGCGCAGGGTGTCGGCGTATTCCGCTTGCACGAGCCGCTCCCCGGCGACCAAGGGCGAGCCTCGAGGCACGAAGCGCGCGGCGAGATTCGGATCGCGCGCAAGATCCGCCGCCTGATCCGAGATGCAGTCGGCAAGATAGGGGGTGATGGCGAATCCGCGTTCGGCGAAGCGGATCGCGGGGGCCAGAACATCCTCGAGATCGAGGGAGCCGAAGCGCTCGAGGGTGTTGCACCAACCGGCCAGCGCCCCGGGGACGGCGACGCTTTTCCCCCCGATCAGATTTTCCCGGTCGCGGGTCTCGATCCCCGGCAGCGCCCCCGCCGCTCGTTTTTCCGTCGGGGGCTTTTCCGCCGCGGGCTTTTCCACCGGGGTGTAGATCGTCTCGTGGGCCGCCGCCGGCGCACAGCCGAGGCTGTCGATGATGCGGTGCTCCCCGTCGGCGCCGCGCAGGTGAGCGACGCCGCCGCCCAAGATCCCCACCATCATCGGTTCGACCACGCTCAGGGTGAAAAGGGCGGCGATCGCGGCATCGACGGCGTTTCCCCCCTCGAGCAATACCCCGGCCCCGGCGGCCGATGCCAGCGGATGATTGGCAACGATCATCCCCTGCGAGCCGGTCGCGGGTCCTTTCTCGCAGACGAAGGGAAACGAGGGAGCCGGGCGAGCCATTCGAAGAAGGCGGGGCGTCAGCGTCGGCGGTTGCGCTCGGAGCGCAGTTCGGCGAGCCGCGTGTCGATGCGAGAGAGGCGATAGCGGCTTTGTCGGGTACCGCTTTTTTCGGCTTCCAAGGCGAGAAGGAGCTGCCCGATGGCGGCGTCGAGTCGATCGGCGAGGGCGTAGGATTCGGCGAGGGCGATGCGGCTGTCGACCCCCCGTCCGAGCATCTGCAGGGCTTTCGCTCGCAGCCGGGCAAGGCGGGCGTCGATATCCGAGTCGCGGGCGAAGCGATCGATCTCCTCCAGCGCCCGCTGCGATTGGCCGTCGTCGATCAAGGCCTTGGCAAAGCCCCCGATCATCCCCGGGCTGTCCGCGAGCAGTTCCGCCCCGGCGGCGTAGAGATCGATGGCGCGCTCGTTTTCCCCCGCCCGCAGCAGGCTCGAAGCCAGACTCGAGCGGAAGGCGAGGACCAAGGGATATCGCTCGACCAAGGGGGCGAGCGTCTCGCGCGCCTTCGCCTCCCTTCCGAGGCGGATCAAAGCAAGCGCCCGACCGTAGCGATTCGCCGCTTCGATCGCCTCGTTCGCCTCGGGATTGTCCGGCGAGGCTCGGTTTTGCCCGGCCGCCGCCTCGTCCTCGAAGCGGCGCAGCAGGCTCCCCGGATCGTTCGCGTTTCGCACCTGCAACCAAGTATGGACCACGTGATAGCCCAAGGGATCGGGGGGCTCGCCCTTTTCGAGGCCGCGGGCGATATTATGGGCCTCGGCGAGGCGAGCGCCGGTGATCGGATGGGTCGAGAGGAAGGGTAAGGGGCGTTGCCGGAAGCGGGAATCCCGCTCCAGTATCCGGAAAAAATTCGCCATCTCCAAGGGATCGAAACCCGCCTTCGCGAGCAGGCGGATCCCGATCCGATCCGCCTCCGCCTCTTTCTCGCGCGTGAAATCGATGCGTTGTTGCATCGCCGAGCCGATCACCGAAGCGACCGCCGCTTGACCGACTTCGGCGTTTTGGCTGCCAAGGAGCAAGGCGACCAAAATCCCGGCCATCGTCGGCAGGTTCGCCCGGCTGCTGCGCTCGAGGCTTTGGAGGATATGACGCTGCGAGATATGGGCGATTTCGTGGGCGATGACCGAGGCCAGTTCGCCCTCGCTGCGGGTCGCGAGGAACAAACCGGCGTGAATGCCGATAAAGCCCCCGGGGGCGGCGAAGGCGTTGATTTCCTCGTCGTCGAGCACGAAGAAGGTGAAAACCGTATCCCGTGCCGGATCCGAGTTGGCGGCCAAGGCGTTGCCGAGACCCCGGATATATTCGTCGAGCGGCGGCTCGTCGATGATCTCGAAGCGGGTGCGCAACGAACGCATGAATTCCTTGCCGAGTCGGCGTTCGTCCTCGGCGCTGACGATCCCCCCGGCGCCCTCGCCGATATCGGGCAGTTTGACTTGCGCCGATGCGCTCTCGCCCAAGGCACTTGCGAGCCAAAGCCCGCCGCAGATCGCCGCTGCCATCGCTTTGCCAGCGCATAGAAGGCCGAGAATCGGCCGCCGGGACCGCGCCCGGCGCTCGCCCGAAGTCGAAGCCTCGCTTCGATGCCGCGCCGGCCAAGCAGGCCGCGCGTCGGGGGGCGGAAAAGGCGCATCTCGGACCGCGCTGATGGCCGCCTCGCCGGCTGTCGAGTCGAAAATAGGCATCGAAGGCATCGCTGTCGGGATCGAATCGCTCGGATTTCGCAGTCGGATTTCGCAGTCGAGGCGGCCAAGGGCAAGGTTCAAGGGCCAAGAATCAAGAATCAAGGGCTTCACGAGTGCGGGCATCCTCGTCGATGCCATTTCGAAGCCGCGAAAGAGCCTCGAAAAGAGCCGCGAAAAGAGCGAGTTTACGCCATCGCGAAACGAAAGCATCGCCCCCTCGCCTTTCCTTGGGTATGATCGAGGATCGGATTCTTTTCCTTGTTTCGTGCGAGAAAGCGATTATGCCAAGCAACGCGTTTTACGCTCAATCCGGCGGAGTGACCGCGGTCATCAACGCCACCGCCGCCGGAGTCATCGAAACCGCCCGTCAGCATCCGGATCGGATCGGCAAGATATTCGCCGGCCGCAACGGCATCCTCGGGGCGTTGGCCGAAGACCTGATCGATACCGATCAAGAAAGCGATGCCGCCATCGAGTCCCTGAAGTTCACCCCCGCGGGGGCTTTCGGCTCGTGTCGCTACAAACTCGGAGACTTGGACGCGAATCGGGCCGAATACGAGCGGCTGATCGACGTTTTTCGCGCTCACGACATCGGTTATTTCTTCTACAACGGCGGCGGCGATTCATCGGATACCGCGCTCAAGGTCTCGCGCATCGGCGAGATGCTCGATTATCCGGTGATCGCCATCGGCATTCCGAAGACCGTGGATAACGATCTGCCGATCACCGACAGTTGTCCCGGTTTCGGCTCCGTCGCCAAATACGTCGCGGTGTCGATCCGCGAGGCCTCCTTCGACGTAGCCTCGATGGCATCGACCTCGACCAAGGTCTTCATCCTCGAGGTGATGGGGCGCCACGCCGGATGGATCGCCGCCGCCGCCGGTTTGGCCGCCGATCGAGAGGGCGGCCCGCCGCAGGTCATCCTCTTCCCCGAAATCGAATTCGACGAAGCCGCGTTCATCGACAAAGTTCGCGCCGCCGTCGAAAAAGACGGCTTTTGCTCGGTGGTGGTCTCCGAGGGGGTGCGCGATCGCCAAGGGCGTTTTTTGAGCGAAAGCGGCTTGACCGACGCCTTCGGCCATGCGCAGCTCGGCGGGGTCGCGCCGGTGATCGCGAATCTGGTCAAGGAGCGGCTCGGATATAAATATCACTGGGCGGTGGCCGATTATCTGCAGCGTTCGGCGCGGCATATCGCCTCGCGCACCGATCTCGACCAAGCCGTGGCCCTCGGTCGGGCGGCGGTCAATATCGCCTTGAGCCGTCGCAACGGCGTGATGCCGGTGATCGTGCGCGTCAGCGACGATCCCTATCAATGGGAGGTGGGCGAGGCCTTGCTGGCCGATGTCGCCAATATCGAGAAAAAAGTGCCGCGCGAATATATCACCGAGGACGGTTTCGGTATCACCGCGGCTTGTCGGATCTATCTTTCCCCGCTGATCCGAGGCGAGGCCTATCCCCCCTACCGCAACGGTCTGCCCGATTATGTGCGTTTGAAAAATATCCCGGTGCCGAAAAAACTCGCACCGCAGGCATCGAACTGACGCCGTTCGGCATACTGCCGACATTACCCGGCCGCCGAATCCGACGCCGAATCCGACACCGAGGACTAGCCGCCTCGTCGAAGCCGAGAGCCCGAAACCCAAGGCCCTCGGCTTTCGCTTTCCCTTCGCCGACTCGAGCGGAGACTCGAGCGGCGACACCGGGTGTTCGAGCGACCGCGGCCCGAGCGACGAGTGTCCCGAGCGACCGGTGCCCGAGCAAAGAACTAGCCGAGCAAAGGAGCGATCACCAGACTGACGATCGCCATCACATTGATAAGGATATTCATCGACGGGCCGGAGGTGTCCTTGAAGGGATCCCCGACCGTATCGCCGACCACCGCCGCATGATGGGTCGTCGAGCCCTTGCCGCCCAAATTCCCTTTTTCGACGTATTTCTTGGCGTTGTCCCAAGCCCCGCCGGCGTTGGACATCGTCAGCGCCAGCAATACGCAGCCGAGCAGGGCCCCGCCCAACATCCCCCCCAAAGCCTCGGCGCCGATGCCGAATCCCACCACCCAAGGGGCGCCGATGGCGATCACCCCCGGCAGGATCATTTTGCGCAAGGCGGCGCTGGTCGCGATATCGACGCAACGCGCGGTATCGGGCTTCGCCTTGCCCTCGAGCAAGCCGGTGATCTCGCGGAATTGACGTCGGATCTCGTTGATCATCTCGAACGCGGCTTTGCCCACCGCATCCATGGTCAAAGACGCGAGGTAAAAGGGAATCACCCCCCCGATCAGCAGCCCGATCAACACCTTCGGATTGCTGAGTTCAAGCCGGAAATCGGGGTTGTCGTGGGAGACCTCGGCGACGAAGGCGGTGATGATCGCCAGCGCCGCCAAAGCCGCGGCGCCGATGGCAAAACCCTTGCCGATGGCCGCCGTGGTATTGCCGAGCTCGTCGAGGGAGTCGGTGATGGCTCGCGTCTCCGGTCCTAATCCCCCCATCTCCGCGATCCCGCCGGCGTTGTCCGCCACCGGACCGTAAGCGTCGATGGCCATGGTGATCCCCACCGTCGCCAGCATCCCCACCGCCGCCACCCCGACCCCGTAAAGGCCGACCGCATAGTTGGAGACCGCGATGATCGCGCAGATCGTCAGCAGCGGGATCGCCACCGAGCGCATCCCCACCGAAAGACCGGAGATGACCACCGTCGCCGGGCCGGTTTCGCCCGCGCGGGCGATTTCCCGCACCGGCTTGCCGGAGGTGAAATGCTCCGTCACGAGCCCGATGATCACGCCGCCGATGGCACCGCAGACCACAGCCCACCAGACGTTTTTATCGACCCCGATCAGATTGGTGATGACGAAGAAAGAGGAGATGATGAAGATCACCGTGGCCCCGATGGTGCCGATGCGAAGCGCCACCTCCGGCTGTTTCGAGGAAAAGACCCGGACGGCCAAAATCCCGGCGATCGAACATAAAAGCCCGAGCGAAGCCAAGCCCAGCGGCAAGAACATCAGTTTTTCCTGCTCTCCGATGCCGCCCAAATCGACGGTCGCGGCGATGGCGATGGTCGCGATGATCGCCCCGCAATAGGATTCGAAAATATCCGAGCCCATGCCCGCGACATCGCCGACGTTATCGCCGACGTTATCCGCGATGACCCCGGGGTTGCGCGGATCGTCCTCGGGGATCCCCGCTTCGATCTTGCCCACGAGATCCGCCCCGACATCCGCGCTTTTGGTATAGATGCCGCCCCCGACGCGCGAGAAGAGGGCGACGCTCGATGCCCCCATGCCGAAGCCGTGGATGGTATGGGCGGTATCCGGATCCCCGCCGAAGAGAAGGTAGAGCAGGCCCAATCCCAGCAGCCCCAAGCATGCCACCGCCAGCCCCATGATCGAGCCGCCGAAGAAAGCCACCGTCAGGGCTTCGGCGGCCCCGCGGGTATGAGCGGCGGTGGTGGTGCGCACATTGGCGCGGGTGGCGGTGCTCATGCCGATATATCCGGCGCCGGCCGAGGCCAGGGCCCCGACCACGAAGGCGATGGCGGTATCGATGCCCAAGGAGAAGAACAATACGACGAGCAGCACGAGGCAGAAGAGGGCGAGCATCTTGTATTCGCGGCGCATGAAGACCATCGCCCCGAGATGGATTTCGTCGGCGATATCCTTGACGGCGTCGGTGCCCGCCGGGTATTCCAACACCTTCTTATAGACCCACCAAGCGACAGCCAAGCCGAGGATTCCGAAGAAGATCGGGATCCAAGCGATTTGAGCCATGACATGACCACTCATCGGAAGCCTCCGTAAAAAATCGTTTCGAAGGGCCTTGGAAGGCGAAGGGGTAGCGAAAAGCGATGAAAATACCGGCTGCCGTGCTTCGAAAAAAGACCCGTGGTCGCTCCGGCGACGGACGACGGAAAATGCCGAGCGAGTTTCAAGCGCGGGGGATTTTAACCGCTTGCGAGGCTTTGCGTGATATGTTTGCCAAAGCCGCTTTGCCCTTCGCGAGCGGCGAACGAGGCCGGTCCCGTCGCCGGCGCTTTTTCCCCGGGGCCATCCCCGGAGTCATTCTCGGAGTCATTTCCCCGCGGCTTTTCCCTCGCATCGCGGGGATTCGCCCGCCCGAGCGAAGAGTCGATCCTCGACAAGGCCAACCAAGGCAAGGCCAACCAAGGCCAAACGGAAAATGGCAAAACCCTCCCTCGCTTCGACCCCCGGGGCCAACGCTTCCCTCGCTTGGCCCGATTCATGGTACGCCGCGAGTGCCGCGCCGCCACCGCCGAACCCCCCGCTTGCCGGCGCCCACCGCGCCGATGTCTGCGTGGTCGGCGGCGGCTATACCGGCCTTTCCGCCGCCATGCATCTGGCCGAGCGCGGCTATTCGGTGATCCTGCTCGAAGCGCATCGCTGCGGTTGGGGGGCGAGCGGGCGCAACGGAGGGCAGATCGGCAGCGGCCTGCGCACCGCCGCCGACGCCCTCGAAGCCTCCTTGGGCCAAGAGTGCGCCCGCATGCTGTGGGATCTATGCGAGGAGGCCAAATCCCTAATCGCCGAGCGTATCGCCCGCCACGGGATCGAATGCGACTATCGCCCGGGGAATCTTCTGGCCTGCATCCGCTCCCGCCATCTCCCCGCCATCGAGCGCGAGGCGGAGTTCTGCCACAAGCGCTACGGATACGAGGCTTTTTCGATGCTCGATCGGCAGGCGATGCGGGCCGAGGTCGCCAGCGAGGAATATCAAGGCGGACGGATGGACGCCGGAGGCGGTCATCTGCATCCCTTGCGCTACGCCTTGGGGCTCGCGCGAGCGGCGTCGAGGCTCGGGGTGAAGATATTCGAATCGTCGAAGGTGGAGTCGATCCGATGGTCGCAGCCCGCATCGCTGCGCACCGCTCACGGCGAGGTGAAGTCGCGTTATGTAGTATTGGCGGGCAACGCCTATCTCGGCGGTATCGAGCCTCGCATCCAATCCCGCA
This sequence comes from Gammaproteobacteria bacterium, assembly GCA_965220535.1. Classification (GTDB taxonomy): domain Bacteria; phylum Pseudomonadota; class Gammaproteobacteria; order HK1; family HK1; genus HK1. Next base: position 3,420,480 of record OZ244833.1, read on the forward strand.
TCATGCCGATCACCGGTTATATGTCGGCGACGGAAATATTGGGCGAATCCCGGGCGCGGGCCTTGATCAGAAGCGGGGCATGCGTTCATTCGACCCGCTTCGTGGTCGATTATTACCGCTTCAGCCCCGACCATCGCCTTTTATTCGGCGGCGGCGAGACTTGGGCTCGCCATCCCTTGCCCGCCCCCAAGGATTTCGTGCGGCGCTATCTCTTACGGGTTTTCCCGCAACTTGCGGATGCAAGGATCGATTATGCGTGGAGCGGACAGTTGGCCATCACCAGGAGCCGTTTGCCGCATGTCGGGAGGTTGCCGCCGAACGGCTTTTTCGCGCAGGGCTTTTCCGGGCACGGGGTCGCGGCGAGCCAGATCGCCGGGGTGTTGATCGCCGAGGCGGTCTGCGGCACCGCCGAGCGTTTCGATCTCTTGGCGGGTTTGAAGCATCGCGTCTTTCCCGGGGGCACGCGCTTGCGCCATCCCTTGCTGGTTCTCGGGATGCTCTTCTACGCCCTGCGGGATCGCTTCTAGCGGGCGTATTCTTCGATTCCCGCCGACCCTGGCCCTCGCCTCTACCCCTCGGATGCAAGATATCGGCTCATCGGGATAAGGCAAGCGCAAGAAAACTCGAAGCGATAATGCCCGTTTGATATCCGCCCTGTATTTTTGCAAGATATCGTATGAAGTACCATACCAAGATACCGCACTCGGATGGCCGGATGCCAAGCCGATCGAGGATTGTCGGAAGTCTAGGGTTGCCGAGTCGGCCGAGTGGTGATCGCAGCGTTGACGAGGAAAGGGGAGCGCCGGAGATGAAGAGAATCGACTCTGTGTTGGCCGCGCTGGTGGTGGCGGTGGTCGTGTTGGGGCAATCATCCGAGGTGCAGGCGGACCACAGCCCCACCAACGACCCTCAACTCCAATCGGCTCACCTTTGTCTCAAACTAGTAGCTGACTTTGCACAGAGACCCGTTCTCAAGAACGAATGCAAGCATAAAGTTATTATCTATGGGCTAAGGGGTGGATTTACCAATATCGGAAAAGGGACTATCAATAAAGGTGTGACTACTGGTCCAGGTATTCTAGACATAGAGTACACGTCGGGAAGAGTATGCGTTGAATATGCTGATGGCAGAACCGATAACGGAGGCGAAGCGGAACAGAGGGACGCGGGCCAAAAAAGATGTCCCAGTAATAGGCCTTTGGATGATAAGGATTACGACCCTTTCACGATGTATCCTCCTGAAAAACTCGACGCCGGTCTGAGGGGTTTTCCGAAGACGGTGGAGGTGCCGGAGGGCGGCAGCGGCACGTTCAAGGTGAGGTTGACGACATCGCCGCGAGAAAACCTCGATGATCCCGATGACGATCCCGCTGTGACGGTGACCTTCGCCTCGCCGGGCAACGACCTGACCATCGACACCGACAGTGTCCAAAGCGGTGCTCAGAACACCGTGACCTTCACCGGTGCCAACTGGGGTATGCCTCGGACAGTGACCGTCACCTCCTCGGCCTCGGACGACGACGTGGCGGTGCCGGCGCCGGTAGAGGTCACGGTGACGGCTACGGGCGGTGGCAGCGGCGATTACAGCTACGCCGGGGTCAGCGGCACGTTGACGATTCAAGTGACGGAAACGGACGAAGCGAACTTGGTGCTCGAGGACCCGACGGGGACGTTGTCGGTCAACGAGGGCGGAACCGGCACTTTCAAGGTGAAGTTGAGCGCCCAGCCGGGGGCTGCGGTGACGGTGAACATCGCATCGAGCAACACCGACGTGACGTTCAGCCCGCCCTCGCTGAGTTTCAGCGCCTCGACCTGGGATGCCTATCAGACGGTGACGGTCACCGCCGCCCAAGACGATGGCGCCCAAGACGACGAAGCGACCCTGACGCTGACGGCATCGGGCGGTGGATTCGACGACGTCAACGCCGCCAAGGAGGTCAAGGTGGTCGACGACGACCTCGTCAAATTCGATATCGACATTGCCGCCGACGGCAGCGGGGTGCGCAATCTGGCGATAGACGAGGGCGGGGACGCGACATTCAAGGTCAGGCTGAACAACAAGCCGGCAAAGAATACCGTTGCGGATTTGAGTCAGGTCGTCACCGCAGCCCGGCCGAAGAATCCAGATGTGAGCTTCACACCGATCCGGCTGACCTTCACCACCTCCGACTGGAACGTATATCAAACGGTGAGGGTCTCCGCCGCCGCCGATGCGGATACCGCGAATGAAACGGTGATCATCGCGCTGGCGGGCTCCGAGGACGGCGGCTACAAAGGGCTGCCCCCTCCCGACGGCATTCCCGTCACCCCCGGCCCCCTCACCCCCATCACCCCGGGCACCCTGCCGACCGGCCCCGGCACCACCCCCGACCCGCCTTGTGTGGGCGAAGATTGCGTCGGCGCTCCCTTGCCGACGAACCCCGTTGCCACCACATTCCTGGATTCGGTGAAAGTGACGGTGACCGATTCCGGCACCGCCGCTCAGCCGGTGCTGTCGACGACGGCATTGGAGGTCGACGAAGGGAGTTCGGCGACGTTCACCGTCGCCATGAACAAAGCCCCCGGCAGCGCGACGACGGTGAACTTGAGCGTGCCCTCCGGTTCCGCCGTGTCGACGAGCCCGACCTCCTTGAACTTCACCGCGAACGATTGGAGCGCCAAGACGGTGACGGTGAGCGCGGCGGAGGATGCGAACCGCATCGGCGAGACGGTCAATATCACGCTAAGCCCCCGAGCCCAAGGGGTCGACGGCGGGGCGGTGGTCGTCAGCGTCAAGGATAACGACGCCTTGAATTTGGTCCTCTCCCCGACCTCGATATCGATCAACGAAGGGGAGACGGCGGAGTTCACGGTCAAGTTGGGCGCCGATCCGGGCACCGAGACCGAAATCGCCGTGAGATCCGATCATATTTACGTCAAGGTCGACACCGATTTGAGATTGGGCGGCTACCAGAACACATTGACTTTCACCGCCGGCAGCAACGGCAACTGGAATACGCCCCAAAGGGTGAGGCTTACGGCGGATGACGAGATCGATCTCAGAGATAGGGATACGGAACCGCCGACGGAAGAAGAAGACACATTCACCGTCGATCCCGACGACGAAGACGTGACCATCAGCCTCACCGCGGCGACGGTCGCAACGGCATCGTTGGGAGTGCGGGTTTTGGACGACGAGGTATTGAGGCCGCAGGTCTCGGTTTCGTCGGCATTGATCGTGGACGAGGGAAGTAGCGCGACCTTCGATGTCAAGTTGAGCAAGGACCCGGGCACCGGCATCACCGTCAACGTAGTATCCACCGATACCACCGCTGTCACGGTCGATAAATCCACGCTGAATTTCAGTGCCGCCACCGGCGGCGCCAACAACTGGAACACCCCGCAGACGGTGAGGGTCACGGCGCAACAGGACGCCGACGGCACCGACGATCGCGCGACGATCAACCTCACCGCCGCCGCTCTTGACCAACCGGCAGCGGTGGAAGTGCGGGTGAAGGATGACGAGTCCGGGCCGGAACTCATCGTGTCGCCGGACACGCTGAGTGTGGCCGAGGGCGGCAGCGCCCCGTTCACGGTGCGGCTGAATAGCCGGCCCAGCGCCTCGGTGACGGTGACCTTGGCCCAAAGCGGAGCCGACAACGACGATGTGAGCTTCGATACCGACCCCGACACGAACGGCGACCAAAGCACCCTGACCTTCACGGCCGATGACTGGGATATGAATCAGACGGTGACCGTCTCCGCCGCCCACGACAGCGATACCGCCGACGACTCGGCGACGATCGGCCTGACGGCGGCCGGCGGCGGCTTCGACAATATCACCGAAAGCGTCGCCGTCAGCGTCCCCGACAAAGGCGCCCCGGACCTGACGCTTGCCGGTTTGAATCCATCCGACTCGAGCCTGACGGTGGACGAGGACGACAGCGCGGAGTTCACGGTGCGGCTGAGTGTCCGGCCGAGCGCCGACGTGAGAGTGAGCTTGGCCCGAAGCGGAAGCACCGACGTGACCCTCGATACCGACCCCGACACGAACGGCGACCAAGACACCCTGGACTTCACGACCGACGACTGGCAGACGCCGCAGACGGTGACCGTCTCCGCCGCCGACGACGGCGACAGCGCCGCCGATACGGCGACGATCAGTCTGACGGCATCGGGCGGGGACTACGCCTCTGTCACCAAAAACGTCAGCGTCAACGTGACCGACGACGATAGCCCGGGTCTGACGCTAGCCGTTCAGAATCGTTCAGTTACGACTCTGACGGTGGCCGAGGACGACAGCGAGGACTTCACGGTGCGGCTGAATACCCAGCCGAGCGCCGAGGTGACGGTGACCTTGGCCCGAAGCGGAAGCACCGACGTGACCCTCGATACCGACCCCGACACGAACGGCGACCAAGACACCCTGACCTTCTCCACCTCGAATTGGGATTCGCCGCAGACGGTGACCGTCTCCGCCGCCGACGACGGCGATATCACCGACGACACGGCGACGATCACCCTGACACCCTCGGGCGGGGACTACGCCGACGTCACCGCCGTCAGCCTTTCGGTCACGGTAACCGACGACGATTCCCCGGGCTTTGCCTTTACTCGTACGCCGCTGACCGTCGCCGAGGGCGAGACCGGCACCTTCATGGTGGCGTTGAAGACCTTGCCGAGTGCCAACGTGACAGTGACCTTGGAGCAGCCGTCGAATACCGACGTGACCCTCGATACCGACACCGGCCAGAGCGGCAACCAAAATACCCTGACCTTCGAGACCGGGAACTGGGACTCGCCGCAGACGGTCACCGTCGCCGCCGCCGAGGACAGCGACGGGGACAACGACACGGCGACGATCACCCTGACGGCGAGCGGCGGCGGCTATGACGGCGTCAACACCGACAACACCGTGGCGGTGACGGTATCCGACGACGATTCCATCGGCTTCACCCTTCTCCCGGCTTCGGAGTTGACCCTGAACGAGGGTGCGAGCGGCAATTTCACGGTGCGGTTGAAGACCCTGCCGAGCGCCGACGTGACAGTGACCTTGGCCCAAAGCGGAAGCACCGACGTGACCTTCGATACCGACACCGGCACGGCCGGCGATCAGGCTACCTTGACCTTCACCAGCGCCACCGACGCCACCGGCGGCTGGAATATGGATCAGACGGTCACCGTCGCCGCCGCCGAGGACGATGACGGAGCCGAAGACACGGCGACCCTCTCCCTGACGGCGACCGGCGGGGGCTATGACAGCGCCACCGCCAGTCTAGGGATAGAAGTCACCGACGACGACCCCGCCGGCTTGACGATCGTCCCGTCGAACAAAACCCTGGCGGTGAACGAAGGCGGCAGCGCCGACTTCACCGTGAGATTGAAAACCAAGCCGAGCCAGAACGTCACGGTGGCATTGGCGCAAAGCGGAACCTCCAACGACGACATCAGCCTCGACGACGACGAACTGATTTTCACGCCACAGAACTGGGATAGGGTGCAGACGGTAAGAGTGAGCGCGGAGCAGGACGACGACGCGGTCGCGGATACGGCGACGATATCTCTGACCGCCTCCGGCGGCGGTTCGGGCGGGGATAGCTACGCCAATATCACCGAAAACGTGCGGGTGAACGTCAGCGACGACGACGCCGCCGGGTTGACGCTTTCCCTGCAGCGCGTCGATATCGTCGAGGGCGCCACGGCTACCTTCACGGTGAGACTGAAGACTCGGCCTGCGGCCGACGTGAGGGTGACCCTGGAGCAAAGCGGAACCGTCAACCAGGATGTGAGCATCGATACCGACGCCGACACGAGCGGCACCCAAAAAACGCTGACCTTCACGCCCGCGAACTGGAACGTGCCGCAGACGGTCACCCTCGCCGCCGCCGAGGACGACGACGGCAACGAAGACAGCGCGACGATCTCCTTCACCGCCGCGGGCGGGGGTTCGGGGGGCAACAGCTACGACAACGTCACCGATAGCCTGTCGGTCAAAGTGACCGATACCGACGCCCCCGGCCTGATTCTTTCCTCGCGGCTCATAGAGGTGGATGAAGGTGACGATGGCACCTTCGATATGAGATTGGCGATCCTGCCGGATGTGCCCGTGACCGTGACCTTGACGCAGCCGGCGAATGGCGACGTCAAGGTCGATACCGACCCCGACACCCCCGGCAACCAGACCACGCTGACCTTCGCCATCGCCGATTGGAACAAAGTGCAGACGGTCACCGTCGCCGCCGCCGATGACAACGATGCGAGCGACGAAAGAGCAACCATCGCGTTGACTGCCACCGGTGGATCCTATGCCGGCCTTTCCGCCGAAGTGGAAGTGAAAGTGATCGACGACGATAGCCCCGGCTTTACGCTTTCGACGCCGGAACTGACGGTGAGCGAGGGTCGAAGCGGCGACTTCACCGTGAGATTGAATACCCGGCCGAGCGCGACGGTCACGGTAAGGGCAAGGGTGACGCAATCGTCGCATGACGGGATCACCCTATCCCCGCAGAGCCTGACCTTCACGAGCGCGAACTGGCGAACGCCCAAGACGGTGACCGTCAACACCGCCGAAGACGACGATGCGGGCGAGGACGGAGCGAAGATTTCCTTGACCGCTTCGGGAGGGGATTACGGCGATGTCACCGCTGGTCTGTCGCTGAAGGTGAGCGATGACGACCGCCCCGGCTTGGAGATTTCGAAGGCGAGTCTGACGGTCGTCGAGGGTGAGCCCGGCGGCGAATTCACGGTGAATTTGGCAACCCGTCCGAGCCAGAGCGTCACGGTGAGATTGGGGCAAAGCGGTACCGCCAACTCCGACGTGATCGTCGACACCGAAAGTGCAACCCCCGGCGATCAGGATACGCTGATCTTCACGAGCGAGAACTGGAATTCCCCCCGAAGGGTCGTCGTCCGCGCCGTCGATGACGATGACGGGGAAATGGACAGTGCGACGATCTCTCTGACGGCTTCGGGCGGGGGTTCGGGGGGGAACGATCACAGCGGCGTCAGCGGCGAGGTGAGGATTTCGGTGACGGACGACGAAAGCCCCGGTCTCGTCATCTCCTCGCGATCGTTGAATCTGATCGAAAACGGCAGCGCCACGTTCACGTTGCGGTTGGTGACCAAGCCGAACGCCGATGTCACCGTGAGATTTGCCGTGTCCCCGCCGAACAGCGACTTAAGCGTCGATACCGACCCCGATACGACGGGCAACCAAGACACCTTGACCTTCACCGCCGGCGACGACGACAACGAGGGCAACTGGCAGACGCCGCAGACGGTGAGCGTCTTCGCCGCCGAGGACGATGACGCATTCGCGAATGTCGCCGCGATCTCCATTAGCTCTTCGGGCGGCGGTTACGATGGCGTCGGCGATCGCATCGGGGTAACGGTCAGCGACGGCGATACCCCGGGCATCACGCTCTCCAAGACGCTTTTGAAAATAGAAGAAGAGGGCAAAAGAGGGCAGTTCGAGGTGAAATTGGATACCAGACCGAGCCAAGAGGTGACGATCACCGTGGCATTGGCCCGGACCAATGAGAGCATAGGCTTCACCGCTACCGGCCTGACCTTCGGCACCGACAACTGGAATAACCCGCAAACGGTGACCGTCACCACGGAAAAAGACAGCGATGCGCAAGACGAGAGCGAGACCATTATCCTGACCGCTTCGAACGGGGACTACGAAGGAATCGTCCGCAGGGTCTCGCTGATGGTCATGGATATCGATAGACCGGGGGAGTTGGTGAGCAATTTCGAGACCCTCACATCGGATGATTCGGACACATTGACCATCGAAGAGGGTGAATCGAGATCCTTCGGACTCAATCTGGAGCGCAAACCGACGGTGGTCGAAATCAGCGTCGCTTTGAGCAGCAAAAACGACGATATCGAATTCGAGCCGAATACGTTGAAGTTCACCAACTGGAATTGGGATGAGCCGCAGCCCGTCGTCTTCACCGTTCGCGAAGACGACGACGCTGCTTGGGAAACCGCCGATATCACCATGACGGCTTCGGGCGGCAACTACGAGGGTGTCATTATCCGACACCATTTGAATATCATGGACGACGAAGAGAGCGAGCGCGAGCAAGGCATTACCGAACCGGGCGAGCACCCTTCGACATGGCCGCTTCGTTCGCATGGTTTCGCGATTCCCCCGGTCGCCGCCCAAGGCGACGAGGCGCTGGTGCGTTTGTACTGCAAAGAGGAAAGCGTCAGTTGCGTGATATTTTTCGATTGCAGCGCCCAAAATGACACCGGCACCTATCGCGGTCGATGGCTGCGAGCGATCCCCCCTCGGGGCGCCGATACCGTCGCCTTGGATGCCATCGCCGAGATCGTCGGCGATTCCCTGGAAGGAAAAGGGCGTTTGAGTTGCGGTTTCCGCTCGCAGCAGATGATCGTCTCCCAAGTATGGACCCGCTCCGGCGACGGCGTTCTCGCCAACAACAGCCATGCGATTCACAGTCATGAGAACCAAGCGGATATCGGTAGCATCCCGTCGCCGAACGGACGCGATGTCTCGAATATCCGCATTCGTTGCAACAAAGGCGGGGCCCATGATTGCACCGATACCCGCCTCGAATGCGCCGAAGACGACGGGACGGTGCATACCGCCCGAGTGGGAGCGATTTTGCGGGGCATCGTGCGGCATATACAGACCCGGGAACTGGCGGATCTCTTGGATCATGAATGGGAGGGGATGAATCTTTCGTGCACGGTATTTTCCGATCGACCCTTCACCGTCCAGATCCTGACCCGAACCGGCGGCGGCCGGGCCTTGGTCAACAACACCGCCGTCAGCGCGTACCGGGAGGATGCGAACGCCGAGTGAACACCCGGTGAACACCCGGTGAACACTGAGTGAAGACCGAATGACGAGTCGCGAGTGAATACCGGGGCTTGCGGACGCCCGGAGACGAGCGGCGAGACGAGCGTTCGAAGGCGTCTTCGGGCTCGGCCCGTCCGTAACAAGCGAGATCGCTCGGCATCGTGGGGGTTTTTCGAGCGTCTTGGAGACTGATATCCCTCGATGCTCTATCGCCGAAGGGCAGCTGATTCCTTCGTCTTTGTCGGCTCGCCTAAATATTCGGAGGTGTGGATAGAAGGCGGCTCGAAGACCCCCGGGCTTTGAGACGGCTTTGCCCATCGTCGCCTCGACAGCCTCTTTTATCGCTCGATCAAGACCGAAACCCCGGCTTTTCCGATAACGGCGCCGGCAGATACCCCTTGCTTGCCGATCACGAGCGGTCGACGAGGGTCGTTGCCTTCTTCGCGCCGCCCCTCGATACCCCCTCGACCGGCGATCGATTCTGCCTTCGCCTCTCGCGGCGAAGGCATCGTTCCTTCCCTTGCGTCGATTGCAATCTTGCACCGCCTTGCATTCGCTGCAGGATCAAGCGAAACAAGGTAAAATCAACGCCGATTTTTTGCATCTCGGCGAGGCTTTTCCCTTGCTTGGCGATCTTGCGGTTGCGCAAGCCAAACCCTCGCCCTTTTGTCCCGACCGAAAGAAGAGGGGCGAAGCGGACATATCCGTCCGATACTCGGCTTGTAATTTCAGGGGATTCAAAGCCAATGCCAAGCCGATCAGGGGTTGTCGGAAGTCCAGGGTTGCCGAGTCGGCCGAGTTGTGATCGCAGCGTGGACGATGAAAGGGGAGCGCCGGAGATGAAGAGAATCGACTCTGTGTTGGCCGCGCTGGTGGTGGCGGTGGTCGTGTTGGGGCAATCATCCGAGGTGCAGGCGGACCACAGCCCCACCAACGACCCTCAACTCCAATCGGCTCACCTTTGTCTCAAACTAGTAGCTGACTTTGCACAGAGACCCGTTCTCAAGAACGAATGCAAGCATAAAGTTATTATCTATGGGCTAAGGGGTGGATTTACCAATATCGGAAAAGGGACTATCAATAAAGGTGTGACTACTGGTCCAGGTATTCTAGACATAGAGTACACGTCGGGAAGAGTATGCGTTGAATATGCTGATGGCAGAACCGATAACGGAGGCGAAGCGGAACAGAGGGACGCGGGCCAAAAAAGATGTCCCAGTAATAGGCCTTTGGATGATAAGGATTACGACCCTTTCACGATGTATCCTCCTGAAAAACTCGACGCCGGTCTGAGGGGTTTTCCGAAGACGGTGGAGGTGCCGGAGGGCGGCAGCGGCACGTTCAAGGTGAGGTTGACGACATCGCCGCGAGAAAACCTCGATGATCCCGATGACGATCCCGCTGTGACGGTGACCTTCGCCTCGCCGGGCAACGACCTGACCATCGACACCGACAGTGTCCAAAGCGGTGCTCAGAACACCGTGACCTTCACCGGTGCCAACTGGGGTATGCCTCGGACAGTGACCGTCACCTCCTCGGCCTCGGACGACGACGTGGCGGTGCCGGCGCCGGTAGAGGTCACGGTGACGGCTACGGGCGGTGGCAGCGGCGATTACAGCTACGCCGGGGTCAGCGGCACGTTGACGATTCAAGTGACGGAAACGGACGAAGCGAACCTGGTGCTCGAGGACCCGACGGAGACGTTGTCGGTCAACGAGGGCGAAAGCGACACTTTCAAGGTGAAGTTGAGCGCCCAGCCGGGGGCTGCGGTGACGGTGAACATCGCGTCGAGCAACACCGACGTGACGTTCAGCCCGACCTCGCTGAGTTTCGACGCATCGAACTGGAATACCGATCAGACGGTGACGGTCACCGCCGCCCAAGACGAGGGAGCCCAAGACGACGAAGCGACCCTGACGCTGACGGCATCGGGCGGTGGATTCGACGACGTCAACGCCACCAAGGAGGTCAAGGTGGTCGACGACGACCTCGTCAAATTCGATATCGACCCCGAGCCGCGCAACTTGACGATATCCGAGGGCGGGGACGCAACCTTCCGAGTGAGGTTGAACAACAAGCCGGAAAAGAATATCGCCACGTTATTGAGTCAGACCCCGACGGCGAATCCGGATGTGACTTTCACGCCGACCCGGCTGACTTTCACCACCTCCGATTGGAGCACCTATCAGACGGTGACGGTCTCCGCCGCCGCCGACGAGGATAGCGCGGAAGATACGACGACGATTTCCTTGGTGGGTTCCGAGGACGGGGGCTATACCGGCATCAATCCGGGCGGCGGGCCCATCATCGTCAATCCCGGCGGCCCTGTCACCGTCGTTCCCCCCGGCACCGGCGGTACCCTGCCGACCGGCCCCGGCGTCAACCCCGACCCGCCTTGCGTAGGCCAAAATTGCACCGGCAATCCCTTGCCGACGAACCCCGTTGCCACCACATTCTTGGATTTTGTGAGGGTGACGGTGACCGATACCGGCACCGCCGCCCAGCCGGTGCTGTCGACGACGGCATTGGAGATCGACGAAGGGAGTTCGGCGACGTTCACCGTCGCCATGAACAAAGCCCCCGGCAGCGCGACGACGGTGAGATTGAGCGTGCCCTCCGGTTCCGCCGTGTCGACGAACCCGACCTCCTTGAACTTCACCGCGAACGACTGGAGCGCCAAGCCGGTGACGGTGAGCGCGGCGGAGGATACGAACCGCATCAACGAGACGGTCAATATCGCCCTCAGCCCCCGGGCGCTGGGGGTCGACGGCAGAGCGGTGGTCGTCAGCGTCAAGGATAACGACGCCTTGGATTTGGTCCTCTCCCCGGCCTCGATAACCATCAACGAGGGATGGGAAACGGGTGTTTTCACGGCCAAGTTGGCTGCCGATCCGGGCGCCGAGACCGAAGTCATCGTCAGATCCAATCATATTTACGTCAAGGTCGACACCGATTCGAGATTGGGCGGCTACCAGAACAAACTGACCTTCACCAGCAGTAACTGGGATACACCCCAAACAGTGAGGGTCACCGGGGATAACGAGATAGACCTCAGAAGAAGGGATACGGACCCGCCGACGGACGACGATGACGAATTCATCGTCGACCGAGACGACGAAAACACGACGGTCAGCCTCACCGGTACGACGGTCGAAGCCGCATCGCTGGCGGTGCGGGTCTTGGACGACGAGATATTGAGACCGATGGTCTCGGTTTCCTCGGCATTGGTCGTGGACGAGGGGAGTTTCAAGACCTTCAAGGTCAGGTTGAGCAACGATCCGGGCTCGAATATCACCGTCAACGTAGCATCCACCAATACCGCCGATGTCACGGTCGATCCATCCACGCTGACTTTCCAAAGTAACGGTGTCATCGGCGACTGGATTAACCCGCAGACGGTGACGGTCACGGCGCAACAAGACGCCGACGGCACCGACGATAGCGCGACGATCAACCTCACCGCCGCCGCTCTCTCCCAACCGGCGGCGGTGGAAGTGCAAGTGATGGATGACGAGTCCGGGCCGGAACTCATCGTGTCGCCGGATTCCACGCTGACGGTGGCCGAGGGTGGCAGCGCCCCGTTCACGGTGCGGCTGAATAACCAGCCCAGCGATGAGGTGACCGTGACCTTGGCGCAAAGCGGAACCGACAACGACGACGTCACCTTCAACCCCTCTAGACTGACCTTCTCCACCTCGGATTGGAACACCGGGAAAACGGTGACCGTCTCCGCCGCCGACGACAGCGATACCACCGACGACACGGCGACGATCGGCCTGACGGCGGCCGGCGGCGGCTTCGACAATATCACCGAAAGCGTCCCCGTCAGCGTAACCGACAAGGGCGCCCCGGACCTGACGCTTGCCGGTATGAAGCTTGTCAGTTCGACGCTGACGGTGGCCGAGGCCGGCAGCGAGGAGTTCACGGTGCGGCTGAGTGTCCGGCCGACCGCCGACGTGAGGGTGAGCTTGGCCCGAAGCGGAAGCGCCGACGTGACCTTCGATACCGACCCCGACATGAACGACGACCAAAGCACCTTGGACTTCACAACCACGGACTGGCAGACGCCGCAGACGGTGACCGTCTCCGCCGCCGCCGACGGCGATGGTGCCGACGATACGGCGACGATCACCCTGACGGCATCCGGCGGGGACTACGCCTCTGTCACCAAAAGCGTCAGCGTCAGCGTGACCGACGACGATACCCCGGGTCTGACGCTTGCCGGTACGAAGCTTGTCAGTTCGACGCTGACGGTGGCCGAGGACGACAGCGAGGACTTCACGGTGCGGCTGAATACCCAGCCGAGCGCCGAGGTGACGGTGACCTTGGCCCAAACCGGAACCGACAACGACGACGTGAGCTTCGATACCGACCCCGACATGAACGGCGACCAAAGCACCCTGACCTTCTCCACCTCGGATTGGAACACCGGGAAAACGGTGACCGTCTCCGCCGCCGACGACAGCGATATCACCAACGACTCGGCGACGATCACCCTGACACCCTCGGGCGGGGACTACGCCGACGTCACCGCCGTCAACCTGTCGGTCACGGTAACCGACGACGATTCCCCGGGCTTTGCCTTTACCCGTACGCCGCTGACCGTCGCCGAGGGCGAGACCGGCACCTTCATGGTGGCGTTGAAGACCCTGCCGAGTGCCAACGTGACGGTGACCTTGGCCCGAAGCGGAAGCACCGATGTGACCTTCGATACCGACACCGGCCAGAGCGGCGATCAGGACACCCTGACTTTCGAGACCGGGAACTGGGACTCGCCGCAGACGGTCACCGTCGTCGCCGCCGAGGACCATGACAGCACCGACGACACGGCGACGATCACCCTGACGGCGAGCGGCGGCGGCTATAACAACGTCAACACCGACAACACCGTGCAGGTCACGGTGACCGACGACGATAGCCCGGGCTTTGACTTCGGGACGTCACCGACATTCGACGAGGGCTCGACCGGCAGCTTCACGGTGAAGTTGAAGACCCAGCCGAGCGCCGACGTGACAGTGACCTTGGCCCGAAGCGGAAGCACCGACGTGACCTTCGATACCGACACCGGCCAGACCGGCGACCAAGACACCCTGACCTTCACGGCCACTAACTGGAATATGGATCAGACCGTGACCGTCGCCGCCGTCGACGACGACGACGCGGATAACGATACGGCGACGATCAGCTTCTCGGCGAGCGGCGGCGGCTATGACGACGTCAGCACCGACAACACCGTCACCGTTACCGTCAACGACACCGACACCCGCGGCTATACCCTCAATCCGACGGCATTGACGATCGACGAGGAGGGTAATCGCAACTTCACGGTGAAGCTGGATACCCGACCGAGCGCGAACGTGACGGTGACCTTGACGCCGGAGTCGGGCAGCGATGTGGGGGTCGATACCGACTCCGTTATGGACGGCAACCAAGCCACCTTGACCTTCACCGGCGGTGCCGACAGCAACTGGAATACGCCGCAGACGGTCACCGTATCCGCCGACAGCGACAACGACGCCGCCGACGATACGGCGACGATCACACTGTCGGCGGAGGGCGGCGGCTATGACAGCGTTGGTGGCAGCATCGTCATCACGGTGGAAGACAATGACACTCCCGCCGTCGAGGCTACCGTCGCGACCCTGACGGTAATCGAAGGCAGGACGGGCAAGTTCGATGTCAGTTTGCAAACCCAGCCGAGCGGCACGGTGACGGTGGCCGTGGCGGCAAGCGGGGATTCTGACGTGACCGTCTCCCCCCCTAGTTTGACCTTCGACGGAGACGATTGGAATATGGGCCAAGAAGTGACCGTTACCGCCGCCGAAGACACCGACTCGGATAACGATACGGCGACGATCACCTTGAACCCGTCGGGCGCAGACTATGCCGATGTCGACGACCTTACCGTATCGATCACGGTGACCGACAACGATACCCCCGGTCTTGATATCACTCCTTCGAGCCTGACGGTGGAAGAAGGGAGCAACAACCAAACTTTCGGTGTGAAATTGAATACGATGCCGAGTGCGCAAGTGACGGTGACTCTGGCGCAAAAGGCCCCGACCAACGACGACGTCAGCGTCAGCCCCACTAGACTGATCTTCTCCACCACGAATTGGCATACGGCGAAGACAGTCACCGTCACTGCCGACGAAGACGACGATGTCTCCGAAGATACGGCGACCTTCGAGCTGACGAGCGCAGGCGGAGACTACGCCGATCTCGATGCCGTCGAGATGGTGATCACCGTCAACGACACCAGTGTCCGCGGCATCACGCTCTCCGATATCACCGGTACGAGTCTGACGGTTAGCGAGGGCGACAGCAGCGGCGACACCTTCAAAGTGGAGTTGGATACCCAACCGACCGGGACCGTGACCGTGGCCGTGACCCGAAGCGGGTCTTCCGACGTGAGCGTCTCCCCCGCTAGTCTGACCTTCTCCACCTCGAATTGGGATACCGGGAAGACGGTCACCGTCACCGCCGTCGAGGACGACGATGCGTTCGACGATACGGCGACGATCACCTTGAATCCATCGGGCGCAGACTATGGAAATGTCGACGACGTCGTAGTGAGCGTTACCGTCGATGACGACGACACCCCCGGTTTGACGTTCGATCCCACGAACAAGAGTTTGGCGGTGACCGAAGAAGGCGCTGCCGCCGAGCTCAAAGTGAAGTTGAATACCGAACCGAGCGCTGACGTGACGGTGATGTTGGCGCTCTCGGATAGCGATCTCATCAGCGCCGACTCCACCAGCCTTACCTTCACGGCCTTGAATTGGGAGACTCAACAGACGGTCAACGTCACCGCCGACGAGGACGACGATGCCCGCGACGGGTCGGCGACGATCACCATCACGGCGACAGGCGGGGGTTCGGGCGGAAACGATCACTCCAATATCAGCGAAACCGTGTCGGTCAGCGTAACCGACAACGACGAGCCGGGCCTGACGCTCGCCCCGACGGCATTGACGGTGGCGGAGGGGGAAAGCAAACCCTTCACGGTGAAGTTGGATACCGAACCGGCCGCCGACGTGACAGTGACTCTGGCGCAGCCGACGAATACCGACGTAACGCTCGACACCGACTCCGCCACCGCCGGCAACCAAAGGGAGCTGACTTTCACGGCCGCCACATGGGACAACCCTCAGACGGTTACCGTTTCCGCCATCGATGACGACGACGGGGATGAAGACACGGCGACGATCGGTCTCACGGCGAACGGCGGCGGAAGCGGCGACGATAGCTATGCCGGAGTCACCGACAGCATCGTTATCACGGTGACCGACACCGACGTACCCAATCTGATTATCGATCCGAGCGGAACGCTGGATGTGAACGAAGGTGGAAGCAGCACCTTCACGGTGAAGTTGTCGCTACGTCCGGATAACGACGTGACGGTGACCTTGACGCAGCCGTCGAATACCGAAGTGACCCTCGATACCGACACCGGCCAGAGTGGCAACCAACGTACCCTGACTTTCAGTACCACGAATTGGGATAGGGAGCAGACGGTCACCGTCTCCGCCGCCGAAGACGACGACGCCATCGATGACAGCGCTGTTCGCATCGAGATGAGGGCGAGCGGCGGAGGCTACGGCAGCGCCACCAAAAATATCGACGTGAACGTAAAAGACAACGACGAGCGCGGTTTGACGCTCACCCCGCCGACTCTGGCTATCGACGAGGGTGAAACGGGCACCTTCACCGTGAAGTTGAATAGCCGGCCGAGCGCGGAAGTGACGGTGGAATTGGAACAGCCGAGCAATACCGATGTGAGGATCGATCGGGAAAGCCTGACTTTCAGGACCACGAATTGGAATAGGGAGCAGACGGTCACCGTCTCCGCCGCCGATGACAATGACGCGGTCGATGACACGGCGATCGTCTGGCTGCGTCCTGACGGGGGGGATTACGGCGACTCCGAAGATATCAGCATACGAATAAGCGTGGAGGACGACGACGTCACGGGGCTGACGATCGTCCCGCCGGAAAAAATGCTGACGATCAACGAAGGCAGCGGCGGTTCCTTCACCGTGAGATTGGCCAGCCGACCGAGCGCCACCGTGACCGTGAGATTGGGCCGCTCCTCGAATCCCGACGTCATCGTATCCCCCTCGCTCCTGACATTCACCGCTTCGGATTGGAATATCGCCCGAACCGTCGCCGTCGGATCCGAGGTGGACGATGACACCGTCGACGACACTGCGAGGATCACCCTTAGCTCCTCGGGAGGGGAATACACGGGAACTAACGAAACCGTGTCGATCCGGGTGATCGACGCCGGGGAGCCGCCTCCCCCGCCGCCGCCGCCCTCCAATTTCGCCATTGTCGCCTCGCCCGCCTCGCTGTCTTTGGACGAAGGCGAAAGCGGCAGTTTCGATGTGAGGCTGGGGGCGAGACCGGATTCGAACGTGAGGGTGAGTCTGA
Organism: Gammaproteobacteria bacterium; assembly: GCA_965220535.1. GTDB lineage: Bacteria > Pseudomonadota > Gammaproteobacteria > HK1 > HK1 > HK1. Next base: position 3,437,725 of record OZ244833.1, read on the forward strand.
GGCTGCCCCCGGACAGCGAAATCAACATCTCCGCCGGCAGCCTGATCTTCATGCCCTCGAACTGGGGTACGGCGCAGAGGGTGACCGTCGCCTCCGAGGAGGACGATGACTTTTTGAACGAAAGCGTGAGGATTGCCCTGAATGCGACGGGCGGGGGCTATACCGGGGTCGACGCCGGCGTCATGGTATCGATAAGCGATAACGACTCCTTCGGCGGGGCCTTGGTTCTATCCACCGATGAGTTGATTTTGAACGAAGGGGCAAGCGGCACCTTCACGGTGAGGCTATCGACCCGCCCGGATATCAATGTGAAGGTGAATTTGTCGCGACCCTTCAACCCCGACGTGAAGGTCGACACCGACGAGAGGTCCCCGGGCAATCAGAATTTTCTGACCTTCACCTCGCAGGACTGGAATACGCCGAAGACGGTCACGGTCTTCGCCGCTGTCGACAACGATGCCAACGAGGACTCCGCGACCCTGAGGCTGACGGCTTCGGGCGGGGGCTATTCCGGGGTCATGGACGAGCTGTCGGTCGTGGTGATCGACGACGATTTGCCCCCCGCGCTGATTTTGTTCCCGGCAACGAACGTCACCCTCACCGAAGGGGACAGCGGCATCTTCACGGTGAGGCTGGCGACGAGACCGAGTACCGAAGTGACATTGGCATTGAGGCAGCCGACGAACTTCGACATCAGGGTCGATACCGACGCGAACCGGGACGGTTACCAGAACAAACTCGTCTTCACGCGCACGAACTGGAACGAAAAGCAGCCGGTGATCGTGATCGCCGCCACCGACGCCGACGATATCGACAACCGCACGGACATATCGATGTTCACCGAAGGAGCGGGAGAATATTCGAATGTGACGGCGCAGATCACCGCCATCGCGATCGAATCCGACCCCGCCTTGGCGTGGACGTCGAGAAGCGTGGTCCCCGCAATCCCCCCGGTCGGCGCCCACGACGGGGCATCCATTCGCATCCGCTGCCGGGAACAAGGCCGGCATTGCGATGCTTTCCTTGATTGCACATCCCAAGACGGCACGATCTATCGCGGCCATCTGCGCTCGATACCCTCGTTGGGGACGAGGACTTTGAGCATCCGGGAGCTCGTCGATACCGTGGGCGGCGATTGGAGCGGACAAGGCCGCCTCCTTTGCTCTTTGAGGTCCGAACAGAGGGTCGGCGGGCAGATCTGGACCCGTTCCGGGGATGGGGTATTGGTCAACAACAGCCAAGCGCTCAGGAGTGTCGAGGAGGCCGGCGCCCGGGGCAGGACCTATCACTGGGTGGATATCGAATCGATCCCCTCGCCGGACGATTCGAATTTGAGCAATATCCGTATCCGATGCGAAGGCCGAGGAGAGGATTGCCCCGATGTGGTTTTCGAATGCTACACCGATGACGGGATTCTCTATAGCGGCTCTTTGGGGTTCATCGGACGAGGGCATACGAGGCATTTGCAAACCGAAGAGTTGGCTTCGATGATCGGATATCGTTGGCATGGGATGAGGCTTTCTTGCGAGGTGCGATCCGATGCCCCCATCAGCGTGCAGGTCCTGACCCGAACCGGCGGCGGCCGAGCCTTGGTCAACAACAGCGCGACCGGTGTCTATCGGAGAGTGGGGGTCAGGTGAGGATGCGTTGCTTCGGGCGAGGGCGTATCCGAAGATGCTTGATCCGCGAAAGCGCTTCCCCGCGAATTCGGCGATCCTCGGCGAGCGGCGGATCGATCCTTGCCCTCGTCCACCGCTCACCCCGCTCGCACCCGGTGGTCGAGCGGTTTCGGGGGCTTTCGAAATCACTCGCAAAGCCCGTCATCGAAAGACGACTCCTGCGATTGCGCAGAGCCTTTCGAAGGATCGCAAGACCCCGGCTCCATTCGGCTTCTCGCGCCGGCCTCGTCTCGATCCTTTCGAGAGCATGACAAGTCCCTTGCGTTCGATCGATGTGCCGGTTGATTTTCTTGCCGAAAACAGGTACAAAAGAGAGGAGAAGTGGTAGCCTCTGTCGAAATTGTCAAAGACACTCGGCAAGAGCGTTCATCTCAGAAAAGCAAATCCGATAGACGATTCACTTTTGGCATCATGCCATTCGATCGGCTTCGGCCGATAAGATACAAAGACAACCGAAAACCGAAGAGGGTAAAAATGGAACCGGGTGATCGTTGCGATCTGAGCAATCCACGCGGTCGATCGGGAATCTGATCGATGATCCTTTCGCCGCCGGAAAAAAGCGTTGTCGCCTTGCGATCCCGTTTTCGCATAGATTCTCTGATATCGCATATCGGATCGAGGCTTATTGGTCGATGGTCGGGTCGAGGGTTGGGATATTTATTGACGGGAATATCGGCGCTGGCGTTTTCTCTATCGGCATCGGCGCAAGCGGCGACGCCGCTTCTCTTGTCTCCATCGACTTTGAGCGTCAGCGAAGGCCGCTCGGGGACCTTCACCCTCAGGTTGCAATCGCAGCCGGCCGGCAATCGGACGGTCAGCGCGGCGGTATCCGGCAACCGCCTCACGGTCGATCTCGACTCCGAACAAAGCGGCAACCAAACGACGCTGACTTTCACCGGCGGCGATGACGGCAACTGGGATACTCCTCGGACCGTGACCGTCAGCGTCGCGACGGACGGGGACTCGGCCGACGATGCCTTGACGATCACCTTGAGCGGCACCGATATCGAGCAGACTTCGATGATCGTCAACGCGCTGGAACTCGTCTCCGCCACTCGGAGTCGAGGCTTCATCGTCGTCGACGAGGGCATCGTCAACTCCCAACTCGTCCTCGGCGTGCCATCGCTGATAGAGGGGGATCCGGCGAGGACGATCTTTTTGGCATCGACCCATGACAATCTCAAGATGGGCGCCGCCGCTGCCGGGCCCTTTACCAAGAACCTCACCTTGACCTTCACCGCTTCGAGCAAGAGCCAAAGGGTCTATATCAGCCACGAGCACGACGACGATACCGAAACCGGCGACCAATACATCAACTACTCCGGCATCGGCATCGCTTCCCTTGCCAGAACCCGGGTACGAATGACAGACGACGATCTCACCTTGACGCTCTCGCCGACATCGCTGAATCTGAACGAGGTGGATTCGGGCACCTTCACCGTCATGCTGGAAAAGCAGCCCCCGGCGAAAAACAACAGAGTCATCACCTTCGCATCGGATAACGCCGAGATCACGGTCGACACCGACCCCGGTACCACGGGCAACCAAAATACCCTGACCTTCACCGGAGCGAACAACGGCAACTGGAATGCCGCTCAGAGCGTGACGGTCCACACGACGGCGGATGCCGATTCGAACGACGACAGCGCGACGATCAGTCTCACCGGCGTCGGCATCGTCGCCGGCTCGCTCGGCGTGGCGACGAAAGAGCCGATCGGATTGACCCTGTCGAGCCGATCGCTCGGCATCGGCGAGGGCGAATCGGGGACCTTCACCGTCAAACTGGCTTCTTCGCCGAGCGGCAGCAGGACGGTCAATCTGGCTACGAGCGGATCCGGCATCACCATCGACACCGACTCCGGGACCGCGGGCAACCAAAATACGCTGACCTTCACCGGCGGCGGCAACGGCAACTGGAACACCCCCCGAAGCGTTATGATCAGCACCGCCTCGGATGCCGACGCCACCGACGCCAGCGCAACGATCAATCTCACCGGTCTTGGCATCACCGCCGCCTCGGCCACCGTGAACGTTCTCGAAATCATCGAGGCCGAGCGAAACGTCGGCAACTCCGTCGATGCCGCCGAGGGCACCTCGACCACCACCTTCACTTACGTGCTGAAATCGCGCCCGAGCACCGACCGCACGATCTCGATGACGACCTCCCACGCCGATCTCAAGATCGCCGCCGCCGGCACCCCGGATCGAAACCTCGCCTTGACCTTCACTCCCGCCAACTGGAATCAAGCCCAGACGGTGACTTTGAGCGTCGCCGAGGACAGCGACTCGACCGATCGCGAGGAGTCCGTCGATATCACCTTGGGGCCGGGTCTTTCCCATATCGCCGGCCAGAACGACGATTTGCAGGTGCAGCTCAAGGATGCCGATATCGCCTTGACCCTGTCGTCGACATCGCTGAGCGTCGACGAGGCCGGTTCGTCGACTTTCACCGTCAAACTGGCGAAGCAGCCCCCGGCGAAAGACAACCGGACGATCACCTTCGCCTCGAGCGATAACCGGGTGATGATCGATACCGACTCCTCGCAGGCAAACAACCAGACCACGCTGACCTTCACCGGGGGTGATAGCGGCAACTGGAACGATGCCCAAGAAGTGAAGATCAGCGCGAGCGCGGACGGCAACGCGAACGACGAAAGCGCGACGATCACCATTACCGGCACCGACATCGTCGACCCCGGCTCCTTGAGCGTCGCGATCCATGAGATAGCCGAATTGATCTTGGATCCCTCGTCGTCGATGGTACTGACCGAGGGGACTTCGAAAACCCTGACCGTCAAGATGAAATCGCAAACGAGCGGCAATCGAACGGTCAAGCTATCACCGACCTCGACCGATATCACCCTCTCTCCGTCGACGCTGACCTTCACCGGCGGTGCCAACGGCAATTGGGCCACACCTCAATCCGTGACGGTCAGCCTTGCGGCGGATGCCGATGTGACCGACGATAACGAGACCATCGACATCACCGGTGCCGGCATCAAAGGCGTCAGTTTGAGCGTATCCGCAAAAGAAGCCATCGCCATCGTCCGAAGTGTCAACTCCATCACCGTCGACGAGGGCTCCTCTTACCGCGGCCGAACATCGTTCAAAGTCAGGTTGGCATCGCAGCCCCCCGCTACCAGAAGCCTCGTATTGAAGCCTAGCACCGAACGCATCGTTTTTGACCGAGGCTCGAACGACTACGTAAATCAGATCACGTTGTCCTTCGGTCGATTCGACTGGAATACCGATAGAACGGTCATGGTCGGTGCCAATCAGGATGGGAACGCGATGGACGAGGACGAAACCATCGACTTCATCGGCGATGGTATTGCCTCGTCGGCCGCAATGGATGTGACGATACGCGATGACGATATACCGCTGGTTGTTTCGCCCTCGTCGGTGAGCATGAACTATAGTCCCAAGGGGGCAGTACCAGGTCGTACTTTCAACAGGGCAACATTTACCGTCAAGTTGGCAAAGCAGCCACCGGCGAAAGACAATAGGTTGTTATTGGTTCACCCACCAGATACCTCCCCCCCCTATCACTTTACCTTTGACCCCCTTAACTCGAGCAATACTCTGAGTTTCACCGGCGGGGATAACGGTAGCTGGAATACCCCTCAGGCCTTAACGATAACGTCAGACAAGGAGGAGGCCGATTCGCAGGACCATACATCCACGATAAGACTCTTTACTTTCTCGGATCTTCCCGGAGTCGTAGAGAAACGGATTACCGTCAATGTGTTGAAGAAGGTCGATTTGACGCTTTCGGACACCTCGCTGACCATGAGCGAGGGAGGGACGAAGACCTTCACCGTCAAACTGAGCGAGCGGACGACCGCCGCCCGGACAATCAATTTGGCATCTGGCAATCCCGATGTCACCCTTAGTCCATCATCATTGGTCTTCACCGGCGGCGCCGACGGCAACTGGAATACCGCCCGCACGGTCACGCTCACCGCCGCTTCGGATAGCGACAAAACGGACGACACTGCGACCATCGAACTCACCGGTACCGGCATAGAAGCCGCATCGGTGTCGGTATCGGTGAGCGATGACGACCTCGTCGGGCTCAAACTTTCGCATACGCAGCTGACCGTCGTCGAGACCGGAACCGGATATTTCACCGTCGCACTGGACGCCCCGGCCGGCGACAAAACGGTGAACCTCGTATCCGATAACACCGATGTGAGCCTTTCGCCCACATCTTTGAGTTTCGACGCCGACAACTGGGAGACCCCCCAGAGGGTGACGATCACTGCGGCGGCGGATGACGATACGAGCACCGACGAGGTGACGATCAGCCTCGAAGGGGCCTTGGTGAATACGGCATCGTTGAGGGTGAGCGTGGTCGAGCCTAGCGACGGCAGCATCGTGCCGATTTCCTCGAAAAGTTCGCTGATCATCCAAGAAGCAGGCTCGGATACCTTCACGGTCCGGTTGGCATTGCAGCCCGCTGCCAATCTGACGATGACCTTGTCATCCAACAACGCAAACGTAAGCCTCGACCACGAGACGCTGAATTTCACCACCGACAACTGGAATACCGCCCAGACCGTGACGGTCAGCGTCACCGAGGATAACAATACGATCGACGACTCCGTGACGATCAGCCTCGGGGGAACCGGCATTCATCCCATTTCGCTGTCGGTGATCGCGTTGGAGACGATCCGAGTTATCCGCGACCGAGGCTTCATGATCGTCGATGAAGGCGTCCACGCCAATTCCTTCTTCGCCATCAGGTTGGCATCGAAGCCGACCGTCGACAGGAATCTGCGTTTGCGGGCCAGTCATCGCGATATCCCCTTATCCATCGGTGGCAGCGTACCGAGCAGGGATCTCGTTGTGACCTTCACTTCCGAAAACTGGAACATCGATCAGCGCGTTGCGGTCAGCGGCCTCCACGACGAGGACCTTGTTACTTGGAATCATTCCATCGCCTTCTCCGGTATCGGCTTCGATCCTGTCGGCGGTATCACGGTGCAAATACGCGATGACGATATGCGACTCACCCTGTCGCCGACATCGCTGGCGGTCACCCGGGGTAATTCGAGGACTTTCACCGTCAAGTTGGCACAGCGACCGCCGGTGGGAGACCGGACGGTGAATGTGGTATCGAACAATCTCGAACAGGTCTTGATCGATACCGACCCCGATACCTCCGGCGGCCAGTCCACACTCGTTTTCACCCGAGACAATTGGTCCACCCCCCAAACTGTCACGGCCATAGGGGCCCTCGGTCTTAATGACCATCTCGACGGTAGTGCGACGATCCGTTTTACCGGTACCGGCATCGCTGCGGCTTCGATGGTCATTACCGCGCGTAGGGCAGTCCCGACAAGAATTACAGGCCTACCGGTGAATGTGACCGAGGGCGGTTCGGCGACTTTCTCGATAGTCCCGAGCCCGGTGCTCGGAAGATCATTGGACGGCGACAGAACGCTCACCCTGACATCGGCCAACTCCCATATCACGATCGACACCGACCCCGCTACCGCGGGCAACCAGTCCACGCTGACCTTCACCGGCGGTTCCGCCGGCAACTGGAAGACCCCCCAGACCGTGACGATCAGCGCGGCGGCCAACAGCGTATCGACCGATATCAACGCCGCTTACAGCGATACGATGATTAGCATTTCCGGCGCCGGCGTCGTCGCCGCCGATATTAAGCAGGTAGCCTTGCTGAACGCTATCGGGGTCGTCTTGGAACCCACCTCCATGACGCTCAGGGAGCGTTTCGATCTAGCGGGTGATCCCGGTGCGCCTTCGTTCAAAATCAAGCTGGCGTCCGAACCGATCCTCGCCAGAAATGTCATCGCGCGTTCTGCCAAGGTCGTGATCCGACGATACGTTGGTTCCGGAATATCGGAAGCCGTCATAGCGTTCAATCGGTCGAACTGGAACCAGTATCAGACGATCAGCGTCGGCACGGCCGACGACCTGAACGCTGTGGACGATAACGCGCGTATCGATTTCACCGGCGCCGGGATCGCCTCGAAAAAAATGGATGTGTTGATAAGGGATGACGATGTCGCATTGATCACGCCGCAACCCTTGGTTGTCGTCGAGGGCGTACCGAGGGTCTTCACGGTGGGCTTGAGCAGGCAGCCGTTGGCGAAAGACAATAGGACGATCGATTTGAAAGTGATCGGCGGCCACGGCATAAGCCTCGATCCGAGAACTCTCACCTTCACCGGCGCCGATGGCGGTAATTGGAATACTCCTCAAGCCGTGAGGCTCACCGTGGCGACTGACGGCAGTGAGGATGACAGAGGGGCGGATATCCAATTCCAAGGCGGTGTCCAAGTCGTGCCCTATGTAATGAAAGTTGTCATAGCCGACCAGACCACCGGGACCGTCGGCGTGACTTTCTCGCAGATGCCGTCGACCGTGGCCGAGGGCGGCTCGGCGACCTTCCAAATCCGGCCGGACGGGGCAGCGAAAGGCACCAGGATCATCGACCTGGAATCGAATAACGACGATATCACCTTGAGCCCGAAGCAGCTGACCTTCACCTCCGCCGGCGGGAACTGGGTTCAAAATCAAACGGTGACGATCACCGCCGCCACGGATGCTGATTTGGCCGATGAATCGGTGACGATCATGGCGTCCGGCGCCGGCATTACCACTACCACGGAAAGCATCACGATATTGGATATCATCAAGGCCTACCGGAACGTCAATACCATCACCGCCGTCGAGGGCACCTCGACCTCTACATTCACTTATGTGTTGGATTCGGAGCCGCTCGCCAATCGGACGATCACGTTGGCGACCTCCCATGCCGATCTCATGATCGCCTCCGGGGGGAATAATGCCAGCCAGAACCTCGTCTTGACCTTCACCCCCGGCAATTGGGACCAGCCCCAGACGGTTACGGCCACCGTCGCTCATGATACCGACGCGACCGATCGCGAGGAGACCGTCGATATCACCCTCGGCACCGGCCTTGCCCATCGAAGCGGGGTGGACGCGAATTTACGGGTGACGCTGCGCGACGAGGATGTCCCCTTGGTCCTGTCGCCGACATCGCTGAACGTGCCCGAGGGTACCAGCGGGAGCTTCACCGTCAGGCTGTCGAAACAACCGGTGGACAAAACGAATCGGACGGTCACCTTGGCGGCGCCAAGCGGTAGCGCTATCAACCCCACTCCGACAACGCTCACATTCACCGGCGGCGATGCCGGCGACTGGAACACCCCTCAAACGGTGACGATCAGCACCTCCATGGATGAAAACGATGTCGAGGAAACGGAGACGATCTCTTTCACCGGCGTCGGAGTCGAATCCGCTTCGCTGGCGGTCACCGTGACCGAGGGTATCGGATTCACCTTGTCGAAGACTTCTTTGAAGGTGAACGAGGGCGGCAGCGGAACGTTCACGGTCAAGCTGAGCGCCCGGCCGGGCAGCGACAGGACGGTCAATTTGACCTCGAACAGTACCGATGTCACCTTGAGCCCGGCATCGCTGACCTTCACTGCCGGCGACGACGGCAACTGGGATACCGTCCAAACGGTGACGGTCAACGCCGCGACGGACGACGACACGACCGACGACAGCGCGACGATCACCCTTGCCGGTACCGGTATCACCGCCGCCACGGTCGCCGTGACCACCTTGGAGTCGTCCGTCGTGGCGGATCGCTCCGAAAACTTCATCGTCATCGAAGAAGGCTCGACGGCAACCTTCACTTATGTGCTGGAATCGCAGCCGCCGGCCGACCGCGCGATCGAGATGAGGACCACCCACGAAGATCTCAAACTCGCCACCGGCGGCGCTACCGCGGGCCGGGACCTCACCTTGACCTTCACCTCCGAGAACTGGAATCAAGCGCAGACGGTGACGTTATCCACCCTTTCGGATGACAATATCACGGACCGCGAGGTACATATCGATTTCACCTTGGTCGGCTTGACCCGTAAACAAGGCGATGACAATCGTCTTCGGGTGATGCTCATAGATGGGGATACCGCGCTCAATATCCTCGGGCTCCCCGGGGGGGGTAAGACGCTGAGCCTGACCGAGGGCTCGAGCGGGACCTTCAGGGCCCAATTGGGAGCTGAGCCGCGCCAGAGGCGGGATGCCAACGTGGCATCGTCTACCGCAGGCATCACCGTGAGCCCGTCGACGCTGACTTTCCAATCGGGCCGCAATTGGCATAACGACCGGACGGTGACGGTCAACACCGTAGCCGACGACGACTCGACCGACAATACCGGGAGCGTGACCCTAAGCGGCGGCGGCTTTGTCGATACCACGGTCACCGTGAACGTGCTCGAATCCATCGTGGCTGACCGGAACAGAAATAACATGTCCGCTGACGAAGGCACCTCGAACGCTACCTTCACTTATAGACTGTTATCGCAGCCGGGCTCTGATCGCACGATCTCGATGAGGACCGACCACGCCGATCTCAAGATCGCCGCCGGCAATCAGACCGCAAGCCGGGACCTCACCTTGACCTTCACCTCCGAGAACTGGAATACCCCCCAGACGGTGACGATCAGCGTCGCCCATGACGAGGACGGGACCGACCGCCAACAGCGTATTATTTTCACCTTGGGCCCCGGCCTTGTCCGTAACACCGACCGTGATATGGGGGATGGACGGGATGATCACGGGGGGCTGGTGGTGAACTTGCGCGATGACGATGTCGCCTTGACCCTGTCGTCGACATCGCTGGACCTGTCCGAGGGCTCCTCCAAGGACTTCACCGTCAAGTTGGCGAAGCAACCGCCGAACAAACAGAACCGGACGATCGAGTTGGCCGCGGCCACCGGTAGCGACTCCGATATCACCTTCACCCCGAATACCCTGACTTTCACCGGCGCCGACGGCGGCAACTGGAACACCCCCCAAACCGTAATGGTCACCGCGGCTGCGGATGACGATCAAACCGAAGACCGCGCGACGATCAATCTCACCGGAACCCAAGTCGTGTCCGCTTCGTTGGCGGTCGCCGCCACCGAGGGGGAGGGTGTCGCGCTGACCCTGTCGGATGTCCCGCTGCCGGTGGGCGAGGGCAACAACGGGACCTTCACGGTCAAACTGAGCAAACAGCCGGCCAGCAACAGGACGGTCGCCTTGGCATCGAACGACTCGTCGGTCACTCTCAATCCGACGACACTGACCTTCACCGGCGGCAGCGACGGCAACTGGAATAGCGCTCAGACGGTGACGGTCAGCACCACGGCGGACGATGACTCGACCGACGACAACGTGACGATCAACCTCACCGGTAACGGCATCACCGACACCACGGCAAGCGTGATTGTTTTGGAGCCCATCGAAGCCTATCGGAACCGAAACTTCATCATCGCCGACGAGGGCGTCTCGAGTACCGCCTTCACTTATGTCTTGGAAACCCGGCCGGGAAATAACCGAACGATCGCTTTGTCGACCACCCACAACGATCTCAAGATTTCCACCGGCGACGGTACCCTGAGCCAGAACCTCACCTTGACCTTCACCCCCGATAATTGGAATCAGGCCCAAGCGGTGACCTTCTCGGTTGCCGAAGACAGCGACACGACGGATCGCAATGAATATATCAATATCACCTTGGGCGCCGGCGTGCGCCATAAATCCAGCGTGAGTCACAGAGTGCGGGCGTTGCTTCGCGATAACGACACGGCGCTCATCCTCGGGAGTACGCCGCTGAACATCAACGAGGGCCACACCGGGACCTTCACGGTCAAATTGGGATCTCAGCCGCTGTGGGATCGGAATATCAACTTGGCATCGGATAACGCCGATATCACTTTGAACCCGGCATCGCTGACCTTCTCCGGCAGTAACTGGAACACTTCGCAGACGGTGACAGTCACCACCGTGGCAGACGATGACTCGACCGATGACGAAGCGAGCATCACCTTGAACGGTGCCGGCATTGCCGAAGCCACGGCAACCGTGAACGCATTCGAGGTCATCCAAGCGGATCGGAATCGCAATTTCACTTTCGCCGGCGAAGGCACATCGAACTCCACCTTCACTTATGTGCTAAGAGCGAAGCCGAGCGCCAACCGCACGATCGGGCTGAGCACCGCCCACGCCGATCTCACGATCGCTACCGCCGGCGGTAGCCCGGCTCGCAATCTCACCTTGACCTTCACCCCCGACAACTGGGACGAAGCCCAGTCGGTTGCGCTCCACGTCGCTCATGACGACGATGCCGAGGATCGCATAGTGAACGTCTATTCCAACTTCGGCCCCGGTCTTGTCCGGGCAAGCGGCTCGGGCCGGGATGATTGGAGGTTGAGAGTGCGGATGCAAGACGACGATGTCACTTTGGCCCTGTCGCCGACATCGCTGGACATCCTCGAAGGCGGCATGAGGATCTTCACCGTCAAATTGGCAAAGCAGCCGCTGAACAAAGACAACAAGACGATCACCTTGACCGCGGCGAGCGGGGGCAGTCCCGATATCACCTTCAGCCCGAGCACGCTGAATTTCACCGGCGGCGACGACGGCAACTGGAATACCCCGCAGAACGTGACGATCACCACCGTTGCCGACGGCGACGATATCGACGACAGCGCGACGATCAATTTGACCGGCAGCGGAATCGTATCCACTTCGTTGGTGGCTACCGCCAGGGAGGGGCTCGGATTGACCTTGACGAATACGCCGCTGAAAGTGGAAGAAGGCGAAACCGGGACCTTCACGGTCAAACTGAGCAGCCAGCCGAACGAAAATCGGACGGTCAACTTGGAATCGAGTAGCGACTCCGTCACCTTGAGTCCGACGACGCTGACCTTCACCGGCGGGAGCGCAGGCAACTGGAATACCGCTCAATCCGTAACGGTCACCGCCGTTGAGGACGACGATTCCAACGACGAGACCGTCGCGATCGCTTTTAGCGGCGCCGGCATTATCACGACACAGGCAACCGTGAGAGTGCTCGAAGCCATCGAGGCGTTTCGGGACAAAAATAGGATCGACGTCCATGAAGGCACCTCGACAGCCACCTTCTCTTACAAGCTGAACTCGCAGCCGAGCACCGACCGCACGATCGGGATGCGCACCACCCACGCCGATGTCACGCTCGCCGCCGGCGGCGGTGATGCGAGTCAGAATCTCACATTGACCTTCACCCCCGAGAACTGGGAGACCGCCCAGACGGTCACGGTCAGCGTCGCTCACGATGCCGATGCGGACAATCGCAATGAATATGTCAATTTCACCTTGGATCCCGGCCTTTCCAATGCACAGGGCCGGTTTTGGAGGCTGCAGGTGGTGCTCATCGACGACGATGTCGCTTTGACCCTGTCGCCGACATCGTTGACTTTGGACGAAGGAGAAAACGGGACCTTCACCGTCAAACTGGCAAAGCAGCCGCTGAACAAAGACAACAAGACGGTCAGCTTGGCCGCCGATGTTACGAGCAGCTCCGATATCACCTTCAGCCCGAATACGTTGACTTTCACCGGCGCCGACGGCGGCAACTGGAATACCCCCCAAACCGTAAGTGTCAGCGCCCTTGTGGATGGCGATGCGGTCGACGACAGCGCCACGATCAACCTCACCGGCAGCGGAATCGAATCGACTTCGTTGAGGGTCGACGCGAAAGAGGGGATCGGATTGGTTCTCTCGGGTGTACCGTTGAATGTGAGCGAGGGCGCTTCGGGGACCTTCACGGTCAAACTCGAGTCTCAGCCGGTCGGGAGCAGGACGATCAACTTGGCATCGAACGACTCATCGCTCACTCTTAGTCCGACGAGCCTGACCTTCACCGGCGGCGATGACGACGATGACGATGACAACGGCGACTGGAACACCCCCAAAACGGTGACGGTCAACACCACGACCGACGACGACACCGTCGACGACAGCGTGACCCTCTCCCTCACCGGCGATATCGGCATTACCTCCGCTTCGGCCACCGTGAACGTGCTCGAACTCATCGTGGTGGATCGAAATCGACACTTCACGAGCGTCCGTGAAGGCACCTCGGGGGGCATCACCATTTTCAAGCTGCAATCGCAACCGAGCGTCGATCGCACGCTCACGATGATGACCACCCACGCCGATCTCACTGTCGCCGCCGAAGACGGCACCGCGAGCCGAAGCCTCACCTTGACCTTCACCCCCGATAACTGGAGCACCGACCAAGAAGTGACGATCGGCGTCGCTCACGATGACGATGCGACCGACCGCACCGAGCGTATCAACTTCGATTGGGGCCCTGGCCTTGTCAGGAGAGACGGCCTGGATCCGTATGTGCGGGTGCGGCTGCTCGATGACGATGTCGCCTTGACCCTGTCGCCGACATCGCTGGACCTGTCCGAGGGTTCCACCGGTACTTTCACCGTCAAATTGGCGAAGCAACCGCCGGACAAAGCGAATCGCACGATCACCTTGGCATCGAATAACGCCGATATCACCATCGACACCGACACCGGGACTACGGGCGACCAAAATACCCTGACCTTCACCGGAGCGGACGGCAGCGGCAACTGGAATGTCGCCCAAAGCGTTTCGATCAAAACGACGGCGGATTCCGATTCGATCGACGACAGCGCGACGATCGGCCTTTCCGGCGTCGGTATCGTCTCCGGCTCGCTGAGCGTCAGCGCGAAAGAGCCGATCGGATTGACCCTCTCGGGGCAACCGCTGAACTTGAACGAGGGCGACTCCGGAACCTTCACCGTCGAACTGGCATCGCAGCCGGGCGGCAGCCGGACGGTCACTCTGGCGCCGAGCGGTGCCGGCATCACCCTCGACACCGATACCGGGACCTCGGGCAACCAAAATACGCTGACCTTCACCGGCGGCAACAACGGCAACTGGAATAGCCCCCGCAGCGTGAGGGTCACCGCCGCCGAAGACGACAACGCCAACGACGAAACATTGACGATCGGTCTGACCGGCATCGGCATCACCGCCGCCTCGGCCACCGTGAACACCCTCGAAGCCATCGAGGCCGAGCGCAGCGTCGGCAACTCCATCGATATCGCCGAAGGCGCTTCGACCTCCACCTTCACCTACGTGCTGAAATCGAGACCGAGCGCCGATCGCACGATCTCGATGACGACCTCCCACGCCGATATCAAGATCGCCGCCGCCGGCAGCGCCGCGGGTCGCAGCCTCACCTTGACCTTCACCCCCGCCAACTGGGATCAAGCGCAGACGGTGACCTTGAGCGACATCCCCGGGGACAACGATTCGAGCGATCGCGACGAGTCCGTCGATATCACCTTGGGGCAGGGTCTTGTCCATGCCTCGGGGACGAACGACAGGTTGCAGCTGCGGATCAAAGATGCCGATATCGCCTTGACCCTGTCGCCGACATCGCTGAGCATCGACGAGGGGGAGACGGCCAGCTTCACCGTCAAACTGGCAAAGCAGCCACCGGCGAAAGACGACCGGACGCTCACCTTCGTCTCGACCGAAGCCGGGGTGACGATCGATGCCGACCCCGATACCGCGGGCAATCAGAGCACGCTGACCATCACCGGGGGTGATGACGGCAACTGGAACAGCGCCCACACGGTGAACGTCAGCGCGAGCGCGGACGCCAACGTGAACGACGAGACCGCGACGATCAATATCACCGGCACCGACGTCGTTTCCGGCTCGCTGCGCGTTGCGGTATACGAGATAGCCGAATTGGTCTTCAGCCCTCGGAGCTCGTTGAATGTGGGCGAAGGCGCTTCGCGAACCCTGACCGTCAGGATCAAGTCGCAGATCAGCGGCAACCGAACGGTCAGCCTGTCAGCGCCCGCTTCCGATATCACCCTTGGCAAGCAGACCTTGAGCTTTACCGGCGGCGCCGACGGCAACTGGGCCACCCCTCAATCCGTGACGGTCTCTCACGCTGCGGATACCGATACAACCGACGATATCGAGATGATCGCCTTTACCGGCGATGGCGTCAGGAGCGCCTCCTTTAGGGTGAATGCGCTCGAAGCCGTCGCCATCACCCGAAATACCAATTCCCTCTCGATATACGAGGGTTCAGAGTACTTTCAACAGGTATCTTTCAAAGTCAAGTTGTCAGCGCAGCCTCCCGGTTCCAGAACCCTCGTTTTGAGGTCCAGCACCGGCCCCGGAGGCCTCGTTTTTTCCGAGGGCAACAGATATTTCTACAGCCACGAGATCTATTTGGGCTTCGACCGATCCAACTGGAATGTCGATAAAACGGTGTGGGTCGCCTCCCATAACGATATGGATTCAAGCGACGAAAACGAGCATATCGAATTCGTCGGTGACGGCTTTGCCTCTCTTGACAGATTGAATGTGAGCATCACCGACCCCGATGTATCGTTGGTCGTTTCGCATACATCGTTGGATCTTACCGAGGGCGATACGGCATCGTTCACCCTCAAGTTGGGATCGCAGCCTCCGGCGAAAGACAACAGGACCGTCTTCTACGGCTTCGTCAACGAGGATCTCATCAGTTATATTCCGACCGATATCACGTTGAATCCGCGCCATCTGGTAATCAACGGCGGGGATGACGGCAACTGGAATACCCCTCAGACCATCACTGTGAGGACGTCCGCGGACTCCGACTCGGACGATGAAAACCACACGCTCATATTCAATGGGGCACTCATCGCAGATGTAGGCACCGCGACGGGCAAGCGGTTGATCATCAACGTACTCGAGGAGGTCGGTGTGACGCCCTCGGTCACCTCGCTGACCATGAACGAGGGTGGCTCGAAGGCTTTCGCCGTCAAACTGAGCAAGCAGCCGAGCGGTAGCCGCACAATCGATTTTGCCGCGAGCGATTCCGACATCACCTTCAACCCCACATCGCTGACCTTCACCGGCGGCGACACCGGCAACTGGAACGTCAATCGGACCGTCACGCTCACCGCCGCTTCGGACAGCGATAAAACCGACGACAGCGTAAGCGTCGATCTCACCGGCGCCGGTCTCGAGTCCGCGTCGGTATCGGTCTCGATAACCGATGACGACCCCGTCGGGCTCACGCTCTCGGATTCGCAGTTGACCATTACCGAAACCGGACTGGGGACGTTCACCGTCCGCTTGGATGCCCCGGTGAGCGACAGGACGGTGAACATCGTATCCAATGCCTCGGATGTGAGCCTTTCGCCCTCGTCGCTGAATTTCGACGCTGGCAACTGGAATACCCCGCAAAGGGTAACGATCACCGCGGCGGCCGACGACGATACGGTCGACGACGATGTGACGATCAGCCTCTCCGGCTCTTTGGTGAACGCGGCATCGTTGACGGCGAGGGTGGTCGAGTCCAGCGGGAGCGTACCGATTCTGTCGAAAAGCTCGCTGGCCATAGACGAAGGCAGCTCGCAAACGTTCACGGTCAGGTTGGGCTCGCAGCCGGACGGCAACCGGGCGATCGCCTTGACATCCAGCAACGACGACTTGAGTCTTAGCCCGGCGACGCTGAACTTCACCGCCGGCAATTGGAACAGCGCCCGCACCGTGACGGCCACCGCCGCCGACGACAGCAACGCGCTCGACAACTCCGTGACGATCAGCCTTGCCGGCACCGGCGTTCATTCCGTTTCGCTGCCCGCGACCATGTACGAGACCATCGAGATCGTTCGCGACACGAATTTCATCACCGTCGACGAGGGCGTTACCGCCGGCTCCTTCTTCGATATCAGGCTGATCACGAAGCCGACCCTCGACCGGAAAATTAATTTGAGGACCACCCATCGTGATATCCCGATGTCCATCGGCAACGGCGAACCGAGCCGGAATCTCACTTTGACCTTCACCCCCGACAACTGGAACGTCAATCAGCGCGTCGCGGTCAGCGGCCTCCACGACGAGGATCTTCATACTTGGAATCATTACATCGAATTTTCCGGCATCGGCTTGGATCCGATCGGTAGGCTCAGGGTACAAATACGAGATGACGATATGCGACTCACCTTGTCGCCGACGTCGCTGATCATCAGCGAGGGCGGCTCCGGGACTTTCACCGTCAGATTGGCAACGCAACCGCCGGTGGGGAACCGGACGGTGACTTTGGCATCGAACAACAGCGATATCACGATCGACACCGACACCGATACCGCGGGCGATCAGTCCACGTTGATGTTCACCGGGGGCGACGACGGGGATTGGGCCACCCCCCAAACCGTGACGGTCAAGGCGGCCCGGGACACCGATGCCCAAGACGATAGCGCGACGATCGATCTCACCGGCACCGGCATCGCCAAGAACTCGCTGACGGTTACCGCGCAGGAGACCGTCTCGATAAGTACGACGGGCCTGCCCTTGTCATTGACCGAGGGCGGTTCGGGGACGATCTCCGTATCTTTGAGCGCCCAGCCGGCCGGCAATAGAACTCTCACCTTCACATCGCTGCACAACAACCTCTCCATCGATACCGACACCGCTACCGCGGGCAACCAGTCCACGCTGACATTCACCGGCGGCGCCGGTGGTAACTGGAATACCCCTCAGACCGTGACGCTCAGCGTGGCCGCCAACAGCATCTCGAGCGATATCAATACTTCTTATAGCCAACAGATGGTCCGGGTTGTCGGCACCGGTGTTTTCATCCCCGCTCCCATCAGCCGTATCGCCCTGTTCGATGGCGTCGGAATCACCTTGGACACCGCCTCCATCACCGTCGACGAGGGCACCTCCGTGAGCGACGCCACTGCGGCTTCCTTCAGAATCAAGTTGGCATCCCGGCCTCCCAATACCAGGACGGTCCTCGTGGAGTCGGGTCACGACGATATCAGCGTCAGACATCCTTATGGCCCTCGTTCGGCGCCGCTGACGTACTTGGCATTCGGTCAACACAACTGGAACGAGTATCAGACGATCCGGGTCTACGCCGCTCACGACCTTGACGATAAGGACAACAACGAGCATATCGATATCAGTGGCACCGGGGTCGTTGACAAAAGATTGAACGTTCAGCTGAAAGATGACGATGTTTCGTTGGTGGTGCCTCGATCGCTGGTGATCAACGAGGGCGAATCGAAGACCTTCACGGTGGCTTTGAGTCGACAGCCGCCGGCGAAAGACGACAAAACGATCAATATGAACGTGCTCGGCTCCGGAGTCTCCATCACCCCGAACACCCTCGATTTCACCGGCGGGGACAGCGGCAACTGGAATACTCCTCAGACCGTGACGGTCACCACCGCGACGGACGGGGATTCGAACGACGGGGCGGCGACGATCACCTTTGCCGGCGATGTCGTCGTACCCCATAACGTCTCCGTCGTCGTCGCCGACAACAATGTCCCGATCACGTTGTCGGATGTGCCGTCGAGCGTGATCGAGGGCGGCACGGGGACATTCAAGGTCAAACTCGCCTCGGCGCCGACCGTTGCCGGCCAAGGGATGACCAACAGGATCGTCATGTTGACATCGAACAGCGACGATGTCACCTTGAGCCCGAGTGCGCTGACCTTCACCGTCGGCACCGACGGAAACTGGAATGTCGATCAAACGGTAACGATCAACGCCGCCGAAGACGATGACCGCACCGACGATCTGGTGACGATCACATTGGAAGGCGCCGGCCTTACCACCGCCACGACGAGCGTGACCACCGTCGATAGCATCGAGGCCTTCCGGAGCGCCAATTTCATCATCGCCGATGAAGGCACATCGACCTCCACCTTTAGTTATGTGTTGAGATCGAGGCCGCGCATCGATCGGACGATCCAGATGATGACTTCCCATGCCGATCTCACGATCGCCGCCGGCGGCACTGCGGCCCGAAGTCTCACCCTGACATTCACCTCCGGCAATTGGAACACGCCCCAGACGGTCACGGCCTCCGTCGCTCAAGATACCGACGCCGCCGACCGCGACGAGACCGTCAATATCACCTTGGGCTCCGGCCTTGTCCATACAAGCGACCGGAATCCGAATCTACGGGTACAACTGCGCGACGACGATGTTGCCCTGACCCTCTCGCCGACATCGTTGGACGTGGTCGAGGGTAACTACGGCGAATTCACCGTCAAACTCTCGAAGCAACCGCCGGACAAAGGCGGCAGGACGATCACCCTGGCCGCGGCCGACGGGGGCAGCCCCGATATCACCTTCAACCCGAAGACCCTGACTTTCACCGGCGCCGACACCGGCGGCAACTGGAACACCCCCCAGACCGTAACGGTCGCCACGGTGAGGGATGAAGATTCGACCGACGACAGCAAGACGATCAACCTCACCGGCGACCAAGTCGTCTCCTCTTCGTTGGTGGTCAACGCCAAGGAGGGCGTCTCCTTGGTCCTGACGGGAGGATCGCCGCTTAGGGTGACCGAAGGCGGCAGCGGAACCTTCACGGTCAAACTGAGCTCCCAGCCGGCCAGCAGCAGGACGGTCGGCCTGACCTCGAACAGCGCCGATATCACTTCGAGCCCGACAACGTTGACCTTCACCCGAGACAACTGGAATACCGCCCAAACGGTGACGGTCAGCGCCGCGACGGACACCGACACGACCGACGACGAAGCGACGATCACCCTTGCCGGTACCGGCATCATCCAAGCCGCGGTAACCGTGAACGCTTTGGAGCCCGTCATGGCGGACCGGAACACAAACTTCCTTGTTATCCAAGAAGGCTCGACGGCAACCTTCACTTATGTGCTGGAATCGCAGCCGCCGGCCGACCGCACGATCGAGATGAGGACCACCCACGACGATCTCAAACTCGCCACCGGCGACGCTACCGCGAGCCGGAATCTCACCTTGACCTTCACCGACGAGAACTGGAATCAAGCGCAGACGGTGACCTTATCCACCCTTGCGGATGCCGATACGGGGGACCGCGAGGTGCATATCGATTTCACCTTGGTCGGCTTGTCCCGTAAACAAGGCGATGACAGCCGTCTTCGGGTGATACTCATAGACGGCGACCCCCCGCTCGTCCTTTCGGATACACCGCTGAGCGTGAGCGAGGGCGGGAGCGGGACCTTCAGGGTCCAATTGGGAGCTCGGCCGCTCCATAGGCGGGAAGTCGACGTGGCATCGCCTACCGCAGGTATCACCGTGAGCCCGTCGAAAATGATTTTCTTCGGGGGCAACAATTGGCATAACGCCAAGACGGTGACGGTCAGCGCCACAACCGACGATAACTCGACCGACGATACCGCGACCGTGAACCTGACCGGCAGCGGCTTTGCCGATGCCTCGACCACCGTGAACGTGCTCGAACCCGTCGTGGTTGATCGAAATCGACACTTCGCGATCGTCGATGAAGGCACCTCGGGGGGCATCGTCATTTTCAAGCTGCAATCGCAACCGAGCGTCGATCGCACGCTCAAGATGACGACCACCCACGCCGATCTCACGGTCGCCGCCGCCGGTAAGGCCGCGAGCCGAAATCTCACCTTGACCTTCACCTCCGAGAACTGGAGCACCGACCAAGAAGTGACGATCAGCGTCGCTCATGATGACGATGCGACCGACCGCACCGAGCGTATCAACTTCGATTGGGGCCCTGGCCTTGTCAAGAGAGCCGACCGGAATTCGTATGTGGATGTGCGGATGCGCGATGACGATATCGTATTGACCCTGTCGCCGACACAGCTGGACGTGCCCGAGGGTTCCTCCAAGGATTTCACCGTCGTACTGGCAAAGCAACCGCCGAGAAAAGACAATCGGACGATCGCCTTGGCCGCGGCCACGGGGGGCAGTCCCGATATCACCTTCACCCCGAATACCCTGACTTTCACCGGCGCCGACACCGGCGGCAACTGGAACGTCCCTCAGACCGTAAGGGTCACCGCGGCTGCGGATGACGATACCACCGACGACAGCGCGACGATCAACTTCACCGGCACCGGGATCGCCTCCGCTTCGTTGGCGGTCAGCGCCAAGGAGGGCGTCGGGCTGACCTTGTCCGGGGCGCCGCTGAGCGTGAGCGAAGGCGGCTCCGGGACCTTCACGGTCAAACTGAGCCGACAGCCGGCCAGCGGCAGGACGATCGGTCTGGAGTCGAGTAATGCCGATGTCACCTTGAGCCCGAGCACCTTGACCTTCACCGGCGGCAGCGACGGCAACTGGAATACCGCCCAGACGGTGACGGTCAGCGCCGCGACGGACGAGGATTCGACCGACGACAGCGCGACCATCACCCTCGCCGGCGCCGGCATCGTTTCCGCGACGGCGGCCGTGACCGTTTTGGAACTCGTCAAGGCATATCGAAACAAGAATTTCGTCATCGTCGACGAAACCACCTCGGACGAGGGTTTCACTTACGTGCTGGACTCGCGGCCGGAGAACGACCGCACGATCAGCCTATCGACCACCCACGACGATCTCAAGATATTCGTCGGCGAAGATACCCCGAGCCGGAACCTCACCTTGACCTTCACCCCCGACAACTGGAACCAACCCCAGAGGGTGAAGATCAGTGTCGCCGGAGACAGCGACGCGGTGGATAGTTATGGATATATCGATGCCGCCTTCAATGGCGCGGTCCATAGATCCGGTGTGTACAGGTTGCAGGTGCTGATGCGCGACAGCGGGATATCGCTCGTTCTCGAGGGCTTCCCGCTGAATGTGGCCGAGGGCGAAAGCGGGACCTTCACTGTCAAACTGAGCGGTCAGCCGCTCCGCGGTCGGAACATCACTTTGTCAGAAATAAGCGACGATATCACTTTGAGCCCGACGTCGCTGGCCTTTACCAACGCGAACTGGAACACCCCGCAGACCGTGACGGTTACCACGTCTGCGGATGACGATACCATCGACACCTCTGCGCTCATCAGACTGAACGGTGATGCTCTTATTCAGACAACGGTACAAGCGACCATATACGAGGTCATCGAGGCGGAGCGGAACAAAAACACGGTCGATGTCGTCGAGGGCACCTCCACCTCCAGCTTCACTTATGTGCTGAAAGCGAGCCCGATCATCCCCCGTGAGATCAGCATGTCGACCTCCGACGCCGGTCTCACGCTCGCGGGCTCCGGTGGCGGCGCCCCGAGTCGGAACTTGACCTTGTACTTCAGCACCAGCAACTGGAATCAGCCACAGGTAGTCACGATCAGCGCCGCGCAAGACGCCGATGCGAGCGATAGCCAAGAGAGCGTCAATATCACCCTCGGCGACGGCGTTGCCCATGCCACGGGGACGAATGACACGCTGACGGTGCAGGTGAAAGACGACGATGTCGCCCTGACCCTGTCGCCGACATCGTTGAGCGTGCTCGAGGGCTCCGGCGGGACCTTCACCGTCAAGCTGGCCAAGCAGCCGCCGAACAAAGGCGACAAGACGATCGCCTTGGCCGCCGCTAGCGGGAGTAGCTCCGATATCTCCTTTACCCCGAATTCCCTCGAGTTCACCGGCGCCGACGACGGCAACTGGAACACCCCGCAGACCGTGACGGTCACCACGACCGCAGATGACGATACCGTCGACGATAGCGCGACGATCGACCTCACCGGCGCCGGAGTCGCCTCCGCTTCGTTGACGGTTACCGCAAGGGAGAGTATCGGGCTGACCCTGACCGGCGTGCCGCTCAAGGTGGCCGAGGGCGAAACCGGGAACTTCACGGTCAAATTGAGCGCTCAGCCGAGCGCTGACCGGACGGTCAGCCTGGCTTCGGACAACTCCTCGCTCACACTCTCCCCGACATCGCTGACCTTCACCGCCGGCAGCGACGGCAACTGGAATACCGCCCAAACGGTGACCGTCACCGCCGCTACGGACGGAAACGCCGTCGACGAAAGCTCGACGATCAATTTCACCGGAACCGGTATCACTGCGACATCGGCAACCGTGTCCGTTTTGGAGAAAATCCGAATTGTCCGCAGCAAAAACACGATCCTCGTCGACGAGGGTCTCGCACCGACGACCGATTCCACTTTCAAGGTCAAGTTGGCATCGAGGCCGACCCTCCAAAGAGAACTGCGGTTGACGACCGACCATGAGGATGTCGTGTTCTCCACGGGCAACAATCAAACGAGCAGGACGCTCACGTTGACCTTCACCCCCGACAATTGGGAAACCGACCAGAGCGTCGAGGTCCAAGGCC
This sequence comes from Gammaproteobacteria bacterium, assembly GCA_965220535.1. GTDB lineage: Bacteria > Pseudomonadota > Gammaproteobacteria > HK1 > HK1 > HK1. The sequence goes on from OZ244833.1 coordinate 3,461,356, forward strand.
TCGAGGAGAATGACGACGTCTACGACTGGACCCATGCCATCGGCTTCTCCGGTATCGGCTTGGAACAAATCGGCAATGTGACGGTGCAACTGCGCGATAACGATATGACACTCACCCTGTCGTCGACATCGCTGAATTTGAACGAGGGTGAAAACGGGACTTTCACGGTCAAACTGGGAGGCCAGCTGAATCTCGTCGGCGGCACACGCCGTTGGGACCGGACGATCAATCTGGTATCGAGCAGCACCTCGGTCACCCTCGATCCGGCGACGCTCGCCTTCAACGGCAGCAACTGGAACACTACCCGCACGGTGACGGTCACTGCGGTATCGGACGAGAACTCGACCGACGAAGAGGCGACGCTCACTTTGAGCGGTGTCGGCACCGTTTCCGCCGAGGTCAGCGTGAACGCGTTCGAACTCATCGTAGCCCATCGCAGTGCAAACAGCATCGATGTCACCGAAGGCAAGACCGCCACCTTCACTTATGTGTTGCGAGCGCAGCCGAGCGCCAATCGGACGATCGATCTGTCGACCACTCACGCCGATCTCACGATCTCCGCCGGCAACGCCAGCGCGAGCCAGAGCCTCACTTTGACTTTCACCTCCGCCAACTGGAATACCCCCCAGACGGTGACGCTCCACGCCGCTCAAGACGCCGATGCGAACGATCGGACAGCGTATGTCTCCGCTACCCTCGGCTCCGGCCTTGGACGTATGGAAACGGGGGATGACAGGAATGACGAAAGATTGACTGTGTCGATTCTCGATGACGAGATCACCCTGACCCTGTCGCCGACATCGCTGACGCTGAACGAAGGCGACGATGGCACCTTCACCGTCATGCTGGCGAAGCAACCGCCCGCGAAAGACGACCGGACGGTCAACTTGGCCGCCAGCGGTGGCAGTGACGAAATCACCTTCAGTCCGAGCTCGTTGACCTTCACCGGGGGCGACGACGGCAACTGGAACGCGGCGCAGACCGTGAGCGTCTCGACGACCGAGGATAGCGACACGAACGACGATACAAAGACGCTCAGCCTGACCGGCACCGGCATCGTTTCGAGCACACTGGTCGTTACCGCACGGGAGGAGATCGGGCTGACCTTGTCGGGGGCGCCGCTCAGCATGAGCGAAGGCGGCTCGGGGAACTTCACGGTCGCCCTGAGCGCTCGGCCGAGCCATGGAAGGACGGTCGACTTGGTATCGAGCAGCGCCGCGATCACGATCGACACCGACCCCGATGAATCGGGCAATCAGACCCGACTGACTTTCACCGGCGGAGTCGGCGGCAATTGGAGTACCCCCCAAAGCGTGAAGATCAGCGCCGCTGCCGACACCGACCAAAGTGACAACACCGAAACCATCGATCTCACCGGCGACGGCATCACTTCATCCACGGCAACCATCTACGCGCTGGTGCCCATCGAGATCGAGCGCGACCGCAACTTCATCATCGTGCCCGAGGGTACATCGACGTCCTCCTTCAAAGTCAGGCTGAAAGCACAGCCAGGCCGCAATCGAATGGTCCGCTTGGAGACCGACCATGCCGATCTGACGATCGCCAGCGGCGGCGCGGCATCGAGCCGCAATCTCACCTTGACCTTCACCCCCGCCAATTGGAACTCGGATCAGACCGTCAACGTCAGTGCGGCTCACGACGACGATGATACGGACAGCGAACAGCGCATCAATTTTTCCGGTGTCGGGATTGCCTTGAACCACACCACCAGACGTGTCAGAGCGCAAATACGCGATGACGACAGAACTGAACTGACCCGGTCGAAATCCTCCTTGACCCTTCTCGAGGGGCAATCGACGACCTTCACCGTTCAACTGGACAGACGGCCGAGCAACGCGACGACTATCACCTTGGCCTCCGACAATTCCGATATCACCGTCACTCCGGCGACGCTGAGCTTCACCGGCGGGGACGACAGCGATTGGGATACCCCCCAGACCGTGACGGTCAGCGCCACCGCCGATAACGATGCGGTCGACGACACCGCGACGATCAACTTCACCGGGAGCGATTTCAGGCACGCATCGCTCAAGGTCACGGCCCTTGAGCCTGCGGCCCTCGATTTGTCGACCACGACGATCCAGGTGAACGAGGGCGGCTCGGCAACCCTCACCGTCGCGCTGGCGTCGCAGCCGGGCGGCGAGCGAACGATCGAGATGGCATCTACCCATGCCGACCTCACGCTCGCTGTCGGCGCCGGGGATGCGAGCCGAAGCATCTCGCTGACCTTCACCCGCGACAACTGGAATACCGCGCAGACGGTCACGGTCGCCGCCGCCGAGGATGACGATACGACGGACGGCAGCGAGCATATCGATATCACCGGCGCCGGATTCTCCACCCTGCCCCGAATCGCGGTGCAGATGCTCGATAACGATATCCCGCAAGCGGTTCTGTCGAAATCGTCGTTGACCCTGGCCGATGGCGGCTCGACGACCTTCACGATCAAACTGGACAGACAGCCTTTGGCGGCGACGACCGTCACGTTGGCATCGAACAACACCGACGTCACGATCGACCAGACCTCGTTGACCTTCACCGGCGGCAGCGACGGCAACTGGGATACGGCGCAGACGGTGACCCTTACCGCCGCCGCTGACAGCGATGCCCTCGACGACACCGCGACGATCGACCTCACCGGCACGCCGGCGTTCAGAAGAGCATCGTTGACCGCCACGGTATTCGAGGCGATCACTTTGACCCTGTCGACCACGACGCTGAGCCTGACCGAGGGCGGCTCTAAGACCTTCACCGTCCAACTGGCGTCCTCGCCGAGCGGCAGCCGGACAGTCGAGCTGGCATCGAACAACTCCGACGTCACGATCGACACCGATTCGGCGACCGCGGGCAACCAGACCTCGTTGACCTTCACCGGCGGCAGCGAGGGCAACTGGAATACCGCCCAAACGGTAAGGGTCAGCGCCGCGACGGATAACGACGCGTTGGACAACAACGTGACGATCGATCTCACCGGCACCGGCATCACCGCCACCGCCGCGACCGTGACCGCGCTGGAGGCCATCGCCATCACCAGCAGCGCCGGCAGCCTCGTCATCGTGGACGAGGGCAGCGATGCTTCCATCAAGTTCAGGCTGGCATCGCAGCCGAGCGGCAACCGAAGCCTCGTCTTGAGGTCCAGCCATGCCGACCTCACGCTCGCCACCGGCGGCGGATCGGCGAGTCGGGAAATCACCCTGACCTTCACCGGCGGCAGCGACGGCAACTGGGGCAGCGATCAGACGGTCAGCGTCAGCGCCGCCCGCGACGCCGATTCGACGACCCGCGACGAGCACATCGACTTCACCGGCGCCGGCTTCGCCTCCCTGTCCAGAGTCACGGTGAAACTGCGCGACGAAGATATCGCTTTGAGTCTGTCGGCGAACTCGCTGACCATCGACGAGGGCGGGGACAAAACCTTCATGGTGCAGCTGACGAAGGCCCCGAGCGAGAACGTGGTGGTCAGCCTTTCGCAAAGCGGCACCTCCAACCCCGACATCACCATCGACACCGACGCGAACACCGGCGGTGACCAAAGTACGCTGACCTTCACGTTCTTGGATGATTGGGATAGCCCCCGAACGGTGAAGGTGAGCGCCGCCGAAGACGCCGATGCCGTCAACGACATCGCGAGCATCGAGTTGACAGCCACCGGTGGCTTCTACGAAGGAGCGAGCGAAACGGTATCGGTCGAAGTAACGGACGACGATACCCGAGGGCTGATGCTCTCCGCGAGCGATTTGGAGGTGCCCGAGGGCGCAAACGCCACCTTCACGGTGCAGTTGAAATCCCGCCCGAGCGGGGATGTGGAAGTGAGCTTTTCGCAAAGCGGCACGAACAACCCCGACGTCACCGTCGATGCCGACTCGGAAGCATCCGGCGACCAGACGAAACTGACCTTCACGGATTCGAATTGGAATACCGCTCGGACGGTGACGGTCAAAGCCGCCGAGGATGTCGATACCGAGGACGACGATGCAACCATCGCTTTGAGCGCAACCGGAGGCGGCTACGACGGCGTGAGCGAAAGCGTATCGGTGACCGTCAACGAGAACGACCGAGGGCTGAATCTTTCGACGAGAGGGTTGACGATCGCCGAGGGTGGAAGCGACACATTCAAAGTGAGTCTATCGACCCAACCGAGCGTGGATGTGATGGTGACAGTGACGCAAACCCCCAATTCCGACGTGACTTTCGATACCGACCCGAACACCTCCGGCAACCAAGACACATTGACCTTCACCGGTGGCGGCGACAACTGGAAAACGGGTCATACGGTGACGGTGAGCGCCGCCGAGGATGACGATGCCCTCGTCGAAAGCGTGAACATCACCTTGACTGCCTCAGGAGGCAACTACGCAGGCTTGACCGGCAGCGTCTCGGTCGATGTGACGGAGAGCGACACCGCGGCCCTGACACTCTCGGCTGATGAACTGACCATCGATGAAGGAAACAGCCAGATCCTCGAGGTGCGCTTGGCAACGCCGCCGAGCGCGGCCAGCGTGACCGTGACGCTAAGCGGCACCGCCAACACCGACGTGAGCGCGAATCTGACCTCACTGACCTTCGACGCCACGAACTGGAACCAAGACCAAGATGTGAGGCTCAGCGCCGCAGAAGACGCCGACAGCGTGAACGACAACATGACGCTCAACCTAAGCGCCTCCGGCGCTTCCGAGTACAACGGCGTGAGCGACAGCGTCTCGGTAACGGTGAGGGACAACGACACACCGGCATTGATCTTGTCGGACACCAGCCTGAGCGTAGACGAAGGCGGCACCAAAGACTTCACGGTGAAGTTGAGAACCCAGCCGAGCGCGAACGTGACGGTGACGGTGGCGAAAAGCGACCAGTCCAGCAACGACGTGACCTTCGACACCGACGCGAACACCGGCGGGGACCAAAGTACGCTGACCTTCACCGGCGGAGCCCAAGGCAACTGGAACACGGCCCAAACCGTGACGGTGAGCGCAGCGGAGGACGACGACCCCCTCGTCGACAACGCGACATTGTCTCTGAGCGCCACGGGCGGCGGCTACGACTCCATCGCCCAAAACATATCGGTGACGGTGACGGAGAACGACACGCGGGCTCTGACGCTATCGAAGAACGAGCTGAGCATCACCGAGGGCGAAACCACCTCCTTCACGGTGAGACTGGCGACACTGCCGACCGGGAACGTGACGCTGACGCTGTCGCAAAGAGGCACCAACAATCCCGACATCACATTCGACACCGACGCGGACGAGGACGGCGATCAAGCCACGCTGACCTTCACCGTCGACGGCACCGATGACAAATGGGATAACCCCCAAACGGTGACGGTGAGCGCCGGCCAAGACACCGACACCCTCCAAGACAACACCACCATCGATATCAACGCCTCCGGCGCCGATTACGGCAGCGTAAAAAACAGCGTGCGGGTGACGGTCTCGGACGACGATGCACCGGGGCTGACCATCGCGTCCGATGAAAGGACGGATCCGCTGGGGGTGGCCGAAGGTGGAAGCGCCACCTTCACGGTGAAGTTGACTTCCCAGCCGAGCGCCGATGTGACAGTGATGATCGCTCAGCCGAGTAACACGGACGTGACGGTCGATACCGATCCTGACACGGAGAACGATCAGAACACGCTGACCTTCACGACATCGAACTGGAACGAGACCCAAGAAGTGACGGTGAGCGCGGCGGAGGACGACGATACCGTCGCGGACAACGTGACCCTGACGCTGAGCGCTTCGGGTGGCGGCTACGACGACGTCAGCAAGAACATCGAAGTGACCGTGACCGACAACGACACCCTCGCGCTGACAGTGTCCAGTTCGCAGGTGGACATCACTGAGGGCGGCACTGCGGGTTCGTTCACGGTTCGGTTGAGCCACCAGCCTGCGGGGGCGGTCTCCGTGTCGCTGTCGAAGACGAACGACGACGTCACGCTGACCCCGACCTCGCTGACCTTCGACACCTCGAATTGGAGAGGCTCGAAGAGCGTGAGCGTGACGGCGAAGCAGGACGCCGATGCGGCCGACGAGATGACACGGTCACAGTGTCGTCGTCGGGGCTGACACCCAAGACGGTGTCGGTGAACATCGCCGACGACGAGACGCTGGCGTTGGTGGTGTCGAAGGGCAATCAGACCATCGACAGCCTGACCGTCGCCGAGGAGAGCACGGAGACGTTCGATGTCAAGCTCAGTCATGACCCGGTGTCGGATGTGACCGTTTCGCTTTCGCTGGGGAATGCGAGCACGGACATCACGCTGGACAAGCCCTCGCTGACCTTCACGACCGACAACTGGAGCACGAACCAAACCGTGACCGTGAGGGGTGTCGATGACGCCGATGCGGCGGACGAGAGCGCCACCATCACTCTCAGCGCACCGGATGTCGACGCCGACAAGACGGTATCCGTGACGGTGACCGACAACGAGACGCTGGCGTTGGTGGTGACAACGCCCGCAACCGATGACGCCGACGACAGATTGACAGTCACCGAGGGGAGCACGGGGACGTTCGATGTCAAGCTCAGTCATGCCCCGGGTGCGGATGTCGTCGTTTCGGTCGCGGAGGAGGAGGAGAGCGACGACATATCGTTGGACAAGACCTCGCTGACCTTCACGACATCGAACTGGAGCACGAACCAAACCGTGACCGTGTCGGGTGTCGAGGACGTCGATGCGGGGAACGAGAGCGCCACGATCACCATCAGTCTCGACGCGACGAAGGTCGACGACGACAAGACGATAACCGTGACCGTGACCGACGACGACCCGGCGGCATTGACGCTGTCGAAGGGCAACGATGACGCCGTGACCGAGGTGAGCGTGACGGAAGGCGGCAGCGTCGAGTTCGATGTGAAGCTGGCGACGCAGCCGAGCGCCGAGGTGAGGGTGGCTCTGACGTCGGACGACAGCGACGTGACGGTGGACAAGGCTTCGCTGACCTTCTCCACCGGGAACTGGAACACGAATCAAACGGTGAGGGTGAGCGCGGGGGAAGACGACGACACCGTGAGCGAAAGCGTGACCTTGGGATTGAGCGCCTCGGGCGGCGACTACGGCTCCGTCACCAAAGACCTCACGGTGTCGGTTTCGGACAACGACAGTCCGGGGCTGATGTTGTCGGCGACCGAGGTGAGCGTAGACGAAGGTGGCAGCGTCAAGTTCACGGTGAAGTTGACGACGCTGCCGAGCGGGGATGTGACAGTGAGGATCGCCCAGCCGACGAACACGGAAGTGACGGTCGATACCGATCCTGACACGGAGAACGATCAGAACACGCTGACCTTCACGACATCGAACTGGAACGCGACCCAAGAAGTGACGGTGAGCGCGGCGGAGGACGCCGATGCCATCGCGGAGGACAGATTGACCCTGACGCTGAGCGCATCGGGTGGCGGCTACGTTTCGGTCTCGAAGGGCATCGCCGTGTCGGTGACGGAGAACGACACGGTGGGATTGAGCATCGTGCCTGCGACGGGTTCTCTGTCGGTGGCCGAAGGCAGCGACAACACCTTCACGGTGGCGTTGGCGACGCAGCCGAGCGCCGAGGTGAGGGTATCTCTGACGCAGCCGTCGAACACGGACGTGACGGTGAGTCCGGCCACGCTGACCTTCGCCGTCTCCGGCGTCGGCGACTGGAAAACGGCTCAGACGGTGACGGTGAGCGCGGCGAATGACGCCGATGCGGCGGACGACGAAGCGACCGTTGCGCTGGCGGCTACGGGAGGCGATTACGGGAGCGTCTCCGACAGCGTAGAGGTGAAGGTGAACGACAAGGAGACGCTGGCGTTGGTGGTGTCGAAGGGCAATCAGACCATCGACAGCCTGACCGTCGCCGAGGAGAGCACGGAGACGTTCGATGTCAAGCTCAGTCATGACCCGGTGTCGGATGTGACCGTTTCGCTTTCGCTGGGGAATGCGAGCACGGACATCACGCTGGACAAGCCCTCGCTGACCTTCACGACCGACAACTGGAGCACGAACCAAACCGTGACCGTGAGGGGTGTCGATGACGCCGATGCGGCGGACGAGAGCGCCACCATCACTCTCAGCGCACCGGATGTCGACGCCGACAAGACGGTATCCGTGACGGTGACCGACAACGAGACGCTGGCGTTGGTGGTGACAACGCCCGCAACCGATGACGCCGACGACAGATTGACAGTCACCGAGGGGAGCACGGGGACGTTCGATGTCAAGCTCAGTCATGCCCCGGGTGCGGATGTCGTCGTTTCGGTCGCGGAGGAGGAGGAGAGCGACGACATATCGTTGGACAAGACCTCGCTGACCTTCACGACATCGAACTGGAGCACGAACCAAACCGTGACCGTGTCGGGTGTCGAGGACGTCGATGCGGGGAACGAGAGCGCCACGATCACCATCAGTCTCGACGCGACGAAGGTCGACGACGACAAGACGATAACCGTGACCGTGACCGACGACGACCCGGCGGCATTGACGCTGTCGAAGGGCAACGATGACGCCGTGACCGAGGTGAGCGTGACGGAAGGCGGCAGCGTCGAGTTCGATGTGAAGCTGGCGACGCAGCCGAGCGCCGAGGTGAGGGTGGCTCTGACGTCGGACGACAGCGACGTGACGGTGGACAAGGCTTCGCTGACCTTCTCCACCGGGAACTGGAACACGAATCAAACGGTGAGGGTGAGCGCGGGGGAAGACGACGACACCGTGAGCGAAAGCGTGACCTTGGGATTGAGCGCCTCGGGCGGCGACTACGGCTCCGTCACCAAAGACCTCACGGTGTCGGTTTCGGACAACGACAGTCCGGGGCTGATGTTGTCGGCGACCGAGGTGAGCGTAGACGAAGGTGGCAGCGTCAAGTTCACGGTGAAGTTGACGACGCTGCCGAGCGGGGATGTGACAGTGAGGATCGCCCAGCCGACGAACACGGAAGTGACGGTCGATACCGATCCTGACACGGAGAACGATCAGAACACGCTGACCTTCACGACATCGAACTGGAACGCGACCCAAGAAGTGACGGTGAGCGCGGCGGAGGACGCCGATGCCATCGCGGAGGACAGATTGACCCTGACGCTGAGCGCATCGGGTGGCGGCTACGTTTCGGTCTCGAAGGGCATCGCCGTGTCGGTGACGGAGAACGACACGGTGGGATTGAGCATCGTGCCTGCGACGGGTTCTCTGTCGGTGGCCGAAGGCAGCGACAACACCTTCACGGTGGCGTTGGCGACGCAGCCGAGCGCCGAGGTGAGGGTATCTCTGACGCAGCCGTCGAACACGGACGTGACGGTGAGTCCGGCCACGCTGACCTTCGCCGTCTCCGGCGTCGGCGACTGGAAAACGGCTCAGACGGTGACGGTGAGCGCGGCGAATGACGCCGATGCGGCGGACGACGAAGCGACCGTTGCGCTGGCGGCTACGGGAGGCGATTACGGGAGCGTCTCCGACAGCGTAGAGGTGAAGGTGAACGACAAGGAGACGCTGGCGTTGGTGGTGTCGAAGGGCAATCAGACCATCGACAGCCTGACCGTCGCCGAGGAGAGCACGGAGACGTTCGATGTCAAGCTCAGTCATGACCCGGTGTCGGATGTGACCGTTTCGCTTTCGCTGGGGAATGCGAGCACGGACATCACGCTGGACAAGCCCTCGCTGACCTTCACGACCGACAACTGGAGCACGAACCAAACCGTGACCGTGAGGGGTGTCGATGACGCCGATGCGGCGGACGAGAGCGCCACCATCACTCTCAGCGCACCGGATGTCGACGCCGACAAGACGGTATCCGTGACGGTGACCGACAACGAGACGCTGGCGTTGGTGGTGACAACGCCCGCAACCGATGACGCCGACGACAGATTGACAGTCACCGAGGGGAGCACGGGGACGTTCGATGTCAAGCTCAGTCATGCCCCGGGTGCGGATGTCGTCGTTTCGGTCGCGGAGGAGGAGGAGAGCGACGACATATCGTTGGACAAGACCTCGCTGACCTTCACGACATCGAACTGGAGCACGAACCAAACCGTGACCGTGTCGGGTGTCGAGGACGTCGATGCGGGGAACGAGAGCGCCACGATCACCATCAGTCTCGACGCGACGAAGGTCGACGACGACAAGACGATAACCGTGACCGTGACCGACGACGACCCGGCGGCATTGACGCTGTCGAAGGGCAACGATGACGCCGTGACCGAGGTGAGCGTGACGGAAGGCGGCAGCGTCGAGTTCGATGTGAAGCTGGCGACGCAGCCGAGCGCCGAGGTGAGGGTGGCTCTGACGTCGGACGACAGCGACGTGACGGTGGACAAGGCTTCGCTGACCTTCTCCACCGGGAACTGGAACACGAATCAAACGGTGAGGGTGAGCGCGGGGGAAGACGACGACACCGTGAGCGAAAGCGTGACCTTGGGATTGAGCGCCTCGGGCGGCGACTACGGCTCCGTCACCAAAGACCTCACGGTGTCGGTTTCGGACAACGACAGTCCGGGGCTGATGTTGTCGGCGACCGAGGTGAGCGTAGACGAAGGTGGCAGCGTCAAGTTCACGGTGAAGTTGACGACGCTGCCGAGCGGGGATGTGACAGTGAGGATCGCCCAGCCGACGAACACGGAAGTGACGGTCGATACCGATCCTGACACGGAGAACGATCAGAACACGCTGACCTTCACGACATCGAACTGGAACGCGACCCAAGAAGTGACGGTGAGCGCGGCGGAGGACGCCGATGCCATCGCGGAGGACAGATTGACCCTGACGCTGAGCGCATCGGGTGGCGGCTACGTTTCGGTCTCGAAGGGCATCGCCGTGTCGGTGACGGAGAACGACACGGTGGGATTGAGCATCGTGCCTGCGACGGGTTCTCTGTCGGTGGCCGAAGGCAGCGACAACACCTTCACGGTGGCGTTGGCGACGCAGCCGAGCGCCGAGGTGAGGGTATCTCTGACGCAGCCGTCGAACACGGACGTGACGGTGAGTCCGGCCACGCTGACCTTCGCCGTCTCCGGCGTCGGCGACTGGAAAACGGCTCAGACGGTGACGGTGAGCGCGGCGAATGACGCCGATGCGGCGGACGACGAAGCGACCGTTGCGCTGGCGGCTACGGGAGGCGATTACGGGAGCGTCTCCGACAGCGTAGAGGTGAAGGTGAACGACAAGGAGACGCTGGCGTTGGTGGTGTCGAAGGGCAATCAGACCATCGACAGCCTGACCGTCGCCGAGGAGAGCACGGAGACGTTCGATGTCAAGCTCAGTCATGACCCGGTGTCGGATGTGACCGTTTCGCTTTCGCTGGGGAATGCGAGCACGGACATCACGCTGGACAAGCCCTCGCTGACCTTCACGACCGACAACTGGAGCACGAACCAAACCGTGACCGTGAGGGGTGTCGATGACGCCGATGCGGCGGACGAGAGCGCCACCATCACTCTCAGCGCACCGGATGTCGACGCCGACAAGACGGTATCCGTGACGGTGACCGACAACGAGACGCTGGCGTTGGTGGTGACAACGCCCGCAACCGATGACGCCGACGACAGATTGACAGTCACCGAGGGGAGCACGGGGACGTTCGATGTCAAGCTCAGTCATGCCCCGGGTGCGGATGTCGTCGTTTCGGTCGCGGAGGAGGAGGAGAGCGACGACATATCGTTGGACAAGACCTCGCTGACCTTCACGACATCGAACTGGAGCACGAACCAAACCGTGACCGTGTCGGGTGTCGAGGACGTCGATGCGGGGAACGAGAGCGCCACGATCACCATCAGTCTCGACGCGACGAAGGTCGACGACGACAAGACGATAACCGTGACCGTGACCGACGACGACCCGGCGGCATTGACGCTGTCGAAGGGCAACGATGACGCCGTGACCGAGGTGAGCGTGACGGAAGGCGGCAGCGTCGAGTTCGATGTGAAGCTGGCGACGCAGCCGAGCGCCGAGGTGAGGGTGGCTCTGACGTCGGACGACAGCGACGTGACGGTGGACAAGGCTTCGCTGACCTTCTCCACCGGGAACTGGAACACGAATCAAACGGTGAGGGTGAGCGCGGGGGAAGACGACGACACCGTGAGCGAAAGCGTGACCTTGGGATTGAGCGCCTCGGGCGGCGACTACGGCTCCGTCACCAAAGACCTCACGGTGTCGGTTTCGGACAACGACAGTCCGGGGCTGATGTTGTCGGCGACCGAGGTGAGCGTAGACGAAGGTGGCAGCGTCAAGTTCACGGTGAAGTTGACGACGCTGCCGAGCGGGGATGTGACAGTGAGGATCGCCCAGCCGACGAACACGGAAGTGACGGTCGATACCGATCCTGACACGGAGAACGATCAGAACACGCTGACCTTCACGACATCGAACTGGAACGCGACCCAAGAAGTGACGGTGAGCGCGGCGGAGGACGCCGATGCCATCGCGGAGGACAGATTGACCCTGACGCTGAGCGCATCGGGTGGCGGCTACGTTTCGGTCTCGAAGGGCATCGCCGTGTCGGTGACGGAGAACGACACGGTGGGATTGAGCATCGTGCCTGCGACGGGTTCTCTGTCGGTGGCCGAAGGCAGCGACAACACCTTCACGGTGGCGTTGGCGACGCAGCCGAGCGCCGAGGTGAGGGTATCTCTGACGCAGCCGTCGAACACGGACGTGACGGTGAGTCCGGCCACGCTGACCTTCGCCGTCTCCGGCGTCGGCGACTGGAAAACGGCTCAGACGGTGACGGTGAGCGCGGCGAATGACGCCGATGCGGCGGACGACGAAGCGACCGTTGCGCTGGCGGCTACGGGAGGCGATTACGGGAGCGTCTCCGACAGCGTAGAGGTGAAGGTGAACGACAAGGAGACGCTGGCGTTGGTGGTGTCGAAGGGCAATCAGACCATCGACAGCCTGACCGTCGCCGAGGAGAGCACGGAGACGTTCGATGTCAAGCTCAGTCATGACCCGGTGTCGGATGTGACCGTTTCGCTTTCGCTGGGGAATGCGAGCACGGACATCACGCTGGACAAGCCCTCGCTGACCTTCACGACCGACAACTGGAGCACGAACCAAACCGTGACCGTGAGGGGTGTCGATGACGCCGATGCGGCGGACGAGAGCGCCACCATCACTCTCAGCGCACCGGATGTCGACGCCGACAAGACGGTATCCGTGACGGTGACCGACAACGAGACGCTGGCGTTGGTGGTGACAACGCCCGCAACCGATGACGCCGACGACAGATTGACAGTCACCGAGGGGAGCACGGGGACGTTCGATGTCAAGCTCAGTCATGCCCCGGGTGCGGATGTCGTCGTTTCGGTCGCGGAGGAGGAGGAGAGCGACGACATATCGTTGGACAAGACCTCGCTGACCTTCACGACATCGAACTGGAGCACGAACCAAACCGTGACCGTGTCGGGTGTCGAGGACGTCGATGCGGGGAACGAGAGCGCCACGATCACCATCAGTCTCGACGCGACGAAGGTCGACGACGACAAGACGATAACCGTGACCGTGACCGACGACGACCCGGCGGCATTGACGCTGTCGAAGGGCAACGATGACGCCGTGACCGAGGTGAGCGTGACGGAAGGCGGCAGCGTCGAGTTCGATGTGAAGCTGGCGACGCAGCCGAGCGCCGAGGTGAGGGTGGCTCTGACGTCGGACGACAGCGACGTGACGGTGGACAAGGCTTCGCTGACCTTCTCCACCGGGAACTGGAACACGAATCAAACGGTGAGGGTGAGCGCGGGGGAAGACGACGACACCGTGAGCGAAAGCGTGACCTTGGGATTGAGCGCCTCGGGCGGCGACTACGGCTCCGTCACCAAAGACCTCACGGTGTCGGTTTCGGACAACGACAGTCCGGGGCTGATGTTGTCGGCGACCGAGGTGAGCGTAGACGAAGGTGGCAGCGTCAAGTTCACGGTGAAGTTGACGACGCTGCCGAGCGGGGATGTGACAGTGAGGATCGCCCAGCCGACGAACACGGAAGTGACGGTCGATACCGATCCTGACACGGAGAACGATCAGAACACGCTGACCTTCACGACATCGAACTGGAACGCGACCCAAGAAGTGACGGTGAGCGCGGCGGAGGACGCCGATGCCATCGCGGAGGACAGATTGACCCTGACGCTGAGCGCATCGGGTGGCGGCTACGTTTCGGTCTCGAAGGGCATCGCCGTGTCGGTGACGGAGAACGACACGGTGGGATTGAGCATCGTGCCTGCGACGGGTTCTCTGTCGGTGGCCGAAGGCAGCGACAACACCTTCACGGTGGCGTTGGCGACGCAGCCGAGCGCCGAGGTGAGGGTATCTCTGACGCAGCCGTCGAACACGGACGTGACGGTGAGTCCGGCCACGCTGACCTTCGCCGTCTCCGGCGTCGGCGACTGGAAAACGGCTCAGACGGTGACGGTGAGCGCGGCGAATGACGCCGATGCGGCGGACGACGAAGCGACCGTTGCGCTGGCGGCTACGGGAGGCGATTACGGGAGCGTCTCCGACAGCGTAGAGGTGAAGGTGAACGACAAGGAGACGCTGGCGTTGGTGGTGTCGAAGGGCAATCAGACCATCGACAGCCTGACCGTCGCCGAGGAGAGCACGGAGACGTTCGATGTCAAGCTCAGTCATGACCCGGTGTCGGATGTGACCGTTTCGCTTTCGCTGGGGAATGCGAGCACGGACATCACGCTGGACAAGCCCTCGCTGACCTTCACGACCGACAACTGGAGCACGAACCAAACCGTGACCGTGAGGGGTGTCGATGACGCCGATGCGGCGGACGAGAGCGCCACCATCACTCTCAGCGCACCGGATGTCGACGCCGACAAGACGGTATCCGTGACGGTGACCGACAACGAGACGCTGGCGTTGGTGGTGACAACGCCCGCAACCGATGACGCCGACGACAGATTGACAGTCACCGAGGGGAGCACGGGGACGTTCGATGTCAAGCTCAGTCATGCCCCGGGTGCGGATGTCGTCGTTTCGGTCGCGGAGGAGGAGGAGAGCGACGACATATCGTTGGACAAGACCTCGCTGACCTTCACGACATCGAACTGGAGCACGAACCAAACCGTGACCGTGTCGGGTGTCGAGGACGTCGATGCGGGGAACGAGAGCGCCACGATCACCATCAGTCTCGACGCGACGAAGGTCGACGACGACAAGACGATAACCGTGACCGTGACCGACGACGACCCGGCGGCATTGACGCTGTCGAAGGGCAACGATGACGCCGTGACCGAGGTGAGCGTGACGGAAGGCGGCAGCGTCGAGTTCGATGTGAAGCTGGCGACGCAGCCGAGCGCCGAGGTGAGGGTGGCTCTGACGTCGGACGACAGCGACGTGACGGTGGACAAGGCTTCGCTGACCTTCTCCACCGGGAACTGGAACACGAATCAAACGGTGAGGGTGAGCGCGGGGGAAGACGACGACACCGTGAGCGAAAGGGTGACCCTGACGCTGCGCGCCTCGGGTGGCGACTACGACATCTCCAAGACCCTAGCGGTGGCGGTGTCGGACAACGACACGCCGGGGCTGATGTTCTCGGTGCCCAGCGTGAGCGTAGCCGAAGGGGGCGACGCCACCTTCACGGTGAAGTTGACGACGCAGCCGAGCGGGCCGGTGACGGTGGGGATAGAGAAAACCACCCAGAGCAGCGGCGATGTGACGGTGAGTCCGGCCACGCTGACCTTCAATGTCTCCGGCACCGGCATGTGGAACCAAGAGCAGACGGTGACGGTGAGCGCGGCGGAGGACGAGGATGCCATTACGGACACCGCGACCTTGCGGTTGAGCGCATCGAACGGCGGCTACGACGACGTCAGCAAGGATCTCGCGGTGAGGGTGGCGGAGAACGACACGGTGGGATTGACGCTCTCTTCGAAGACCTTGAGTATCACCGAGGGCGGGAGCGACGATGACGATACCTTGACGGTGGCGTTGGCGACGAAGCCGAGCGCGAGCGTGAGGGTAACTCTGACGTCAAGCGATAGCGCCGTGACGCTGGACAAGGCCCGGTTGACCTTCACCACCGACAACTGGGAACAGACCCAAACGGTGAAGGTCAGCGCCGCCGAGGACAACGATATCGCGAACGAAAGCGCGACCATTGAGCTGACGGCTTCCGGAGGCGATTACGGCAACGTCTCCGACAGCGTAGCGGTGACGGTGAACGACGACGACACGGTGGGTCTGACGCTCTCCGACTCCGAGATGAGCGTGACCGAAGGCGCAAGCGATACCTTCACGGTGAGATTGGCCACCATCCCGAGCGGGGACGTGACGGTGAGTTTGAGCGGCACGTCCGGCACCGACCTGACGCTGGACAAGACCCGGTTGACCTTCACGCGGGATAACTGGGACGAAGTGCAGACGATTCGGGTCAGCGCCGCCGAGGACGACGATGGCGCGAACGACAGCGCGACCATCGCTCTGAGCGCCTCGGGTGGCGGCTACGACGACGTCAGCAAGGACATCGAAGTGACGGTGATGGATAACGATACGCGGGCTCTGGTGCTCGATCCGGAAACTCTGAGGATCGACGAAGGGGCAAGCGGCAACTTCACCGTGAAGTTGATGACCCGGCCGAGCGCGGATGTGAGCGTGAGTTTGACGCCGAGCGCTTCGCTCACGCTGGACAAGACCTTGCTGACCTTCACCACCGGCAACTGGGAAGACCCGCAAACGGTGACGGTGAGCGCGAGTCATGATAACGATATCGCGAATGACGATGCGAGCGTTTCCCTCGCGGCCTCGGGGGGTGGTTACCAAGACGTGAGCGACAGCGTGGATGTCGTTGTGATCGACGACGATGCTTTGGGGCTGCGCATTTCGTCGCTTGCTTTGACGATTGCCGAGGGTGAAAGCGGCACCTTCACGGTGAGACTGACGAGGCAACCGACCTCGGCGGTGCAGGTGAGTTTGACGCCGCCGAGCAATCTCGACGTGACGGTGGATAAGACCTCGCTGAACTTCACGGCCGATAATTGGAATGCCCCGCAGACGATTCGGGTCAGCACGGCCCACGACAGCGATGACTTGGACGAGAGCGAGACCATCGAACTGTCGGCTTCGGGGGACGACCTCCAAGTCGCCGTTTCCGAAAGCGTATCGGTGAGCGTGAAGGATGACGATACGGCGGGCTTGGTGCTAAGACCCACCGCCTTGGATATCACCGAAGGCGACAGCGCCACCTTCGTCGTTCGGTTGGCGACGCTCCCGACCGGGGATGTGCGGATGACGCTGACGTCGAACAACCCCGACGTGAGTCTGGACGAGACCTTGCTGACCTTCACCACCCGCAACTGGAGTGCATTTCGAGGGGTGACGGTGAGAGCGGCGGAGGACGACGATACCGTGGACGACAGCGCGAGCGTGGCCTTGACGCTTTCGGGGGGCGGCTATGACGATGTCGCCCAAACCGTATCGGTCTCGATAACCGATAACAAACGCACCCAGCCCGGAGGGTTGGAATCCCCGAGGCTCGTGTTCTCGGCGGACGAGGTGGTCGTCGCCGAAGGCGCATCGAGCACCTTCACGGTGAAATTGGGAACCCAGCCGAGCGAGAACGTGAGGGTGAGCCTGGCGCAGCCGTCGAATGCCGACGTGAGGGTGAATAAGACCTCGCTGACCTTCACGGCCGACAACTGGGATAGGGCGCAGACGGTTCAGGTGAGCGCGGTCGAAGACGACGACGCGACCGCGGATACGGCGACGATCTCGTTGACGGCTGCGAGTGCGGGCAGCGAAGAAGGTGATTACGACGGCATCACCGGCAACGTGCAGGTGAGCGTGACCGACAACGACACCCCGGCGTTGGTGCTTTCCGAATCGCTTTTGAATATGAACGAGGATTCCAGCGATATCTTCACTGTTCGGCTGGCGACCCGGCCTGCGGGCGAGGTGAGGGTGGTGCTCGAGCAGCCGAGCAATGTCGATGTGCTCATCGATCGGTATATCTTGATCTTCACGGCTTCGAACTGGGATAAGGAGCAGGCGATCGCGGTGATCGCATCCCATGACGAGGATACCGTCGACGATCGCGCGGAGATCCCCATCATCGCCACCGGAGGCGGCTACGCCAATGTCAGCGAACGCATGGTGGTCACGGTGGAGGACGACGATAGCGATCCGGTTTCGCCGCCGCCCCCTCAAGGATCCCTGTTCATCTCGGGTAGCCCGCTAGTCGTGAACGAGGGGGCGTCCGAGACCTTTATGGTGAGGTTGACGACATCGCCGACCGCGGACGTGACCGTCGTCGTGGAGCGGCCGTCCAATGCCTACCTGACGGCTTCTCCGAGCCGATTGACCTTCACCGCCGATGATTGGAGCACCCCCCGAAGGGTGACCGTCGCCGCCGCCGAGGACGGTGGGGATACGAACGAAGAAACGAGTATTTACCTGAGCGCTTCGGGCGGGGATTATTACGGACTTACCGGCAAGGTGGCGGTATCGGTGCTCGATAACGACTCCTTTGCCGGTGGCTTGGTGCTGTCTGCGGAAAGTCTGACCCTGGACGAGGGTGGCAGTGGTGCCTTCACGGTGAAACTGGCGACCCGTCCGACACAGAACGTGAAGGTGATCTTGTCGCAACCGGCAAACCCCGACGTGAAGGTCGATACCGACGGCCGGGTCGACGGCATGCAAAATGCGCTGATCTTCATGCCCTCGGATTGGGAAGAGGCGCAAAGCGTCACCGTCTACGCCGCCGAAGACGAAGACGCCGAGGATGATCGGGCGAGAGTCTCGCTTCGGGCTTCGGGCGGCAACTATACCGGCTTCACCGGCGAGATAGCGGTGGCGGTGATGGATGACGAAGAATCCCCCGCTTTGGTCTTGTCCCCCCCGACGAGCGTCAGCGTGACCGAGGGCGATAGCGGTACCTTCACCGTGAGGTTGGCGACCCGACCGAGCGCCGGAGTGATGTTGACGTTGACGCAGCCTGCGAATGCCGGGGTGAAGATCGACACCGACCCCGACATGACCGGCTACCAAAACCAACTCGTCTTCACCTCTTCGAACTGGAACAAAGTGCAGGCGGTGATCGTGAGCGCCGACAACGACGCCGACGATGTCGGCAACGCCACGAGCGTTTCGATTTACGCCGCGGGAGCGAGAGAGTATTCGAATGTGGTGGTGCAGGTCGCCATCGTCACCATCGAACCCGATCCCTCGTTGTCGTGGGAAGCCAAAAGCGTGATTCCCGCGATTCCTCCTCCGGTTTCCGGCGACTTGGCATCCTTGCGCATCCACTGCAAGGAGCAAAGCGGGGGGTGCTATGTTTACCTTGATTGCACCGCCCAAGACGGCACGATCTATCGAGGCCATTTGCATACCCCGATCCAGGCGATGGGCGCAAGAACCGTGAGCACGGCGGATATCGTCGATATCGTCGGAGGCGATTGGAGCGGCGAGGGTCGCCTCCTGTGCAATGCGAGATCCCAAGAGGCCATCAGCACCCAGATATTCACGCGCTCCGGCGACGGGGTATTGGTCAACAACAGCCAAGCGCTCAGGAGCGTCGAGGAAGAGGATGCGATGGGCAAAACCTACTACCAAGTGGATATCGAATCGATACCCTCGCCCGGGGATTTGAATTTGAGCAATATCCGTATCCACTGCGAAAGCAAGAGAGACTGCACCGAAGTGATATTCGAGTGCTATGAGGATGACGGGACTTTATATAGCGGCTCGCTGGGATTCATCGGACGGATGCATACCAGGCATTTGCAAACGGATGAGCTGGCTTCGATGATCGGGCATCGCTGGTCGGGGATGGGGCTCTCCTGCGAGGTGAAATCCGATGCTCCCCTCAGCGTGCAGGTCCTGACTCGAACCGGCGGTGGCCGGGCCTTGGTCAACAACAGTGCGAGCGGTGTCTACCGAGAGCCTGCGAATACCGAGTGAAGAGTCGATTCCAAGAGTCGATTCCGGGAGTCGAATGAGGAGTCGAACGAGGAGTCGATTCGAGGGGATCCTCCTTCGGCATATCGCCCTCTTGCCCTCGGCTCCCGAGAAAAGGCGCTCGATCCCTCGATCACGGCAATGGCCGACGACCTTCCGCACCTCGGAGGGAGACTAAGGGGGGAACTCGTCTCTATTAGCCGTCGGATACCGACGAAGCAAGCGAAAAAGAGGCGAGGGATAATCGCCGAACCTGCGTTTTCGCTCTTGGATGACGGGCTTGGATAACGGGGGATATGCGAGGTGATCCGCCAAGTCTCTTTGGCGGCGATCTTCCGTCGGGCCCGGCGACCGCTTCGATCGACGATCCGACTGATATGCATCGATGCTCTTGGCCGGGCGAGACGCCTTCTTCGTCCTTTCGAAGATCGAAGAGATCGTCGGCGTTCTCCTTGCCATGGAACCGGTGCCATGGATCCGGCGCCGATGCCACATCCATCTCGGTGTTTTGCCCCGGCGACGAGGGTTTCGGGAGGGCTTCGCGTCTTTTGGACCCGATGGCAATAGGTCGAGTCGGGCGCTAGTAGGGCGCCGAGTGGATGGTGATATCCAAGGGCGAAAACGCGCGTAAAGGCGGAGACGGCGAGCGGGGCAGGTAAGCACGGCTATACGAATCTATAGGTCGGCTACGCTAACAGGGATAGGCACCCGAATCCGACCATCGAAGATGCAAGCGGATATCCTTCCACGCATCCGATCGGCCAAGCTCGTGATAAACGATTCCAGGCACGCATCTTCCGGCTCGAAAAGTCGGGGTCTTTGACTCGACTCGCCGTTCGGACTCGACTCGTCGTTCTAACTTCTTCGACGCAGCGCCCCGTGTATGCGCTGACCGCTTCGGAAAACAAGCGGACGGTGATCAACACGCATCGATCAAGGTCGAAGCGCCGGTGCGTCTTGGTGTTGGCTTCGTCCGTGTAAACCCGAACCGACCGTGAATCCCGGAAGAACGGATAACAGACCCTTTCACCGGCCGTCATGCGCTCATTGACCGCACCCCGATCGAACTTCAGATATTTCCGATATGTCGAGGGCTTGCCCGATTCGCGAACGATCATGCCCCGAGCGCCTTCGATGCTTCGTCGGCGGCCCTTTGCCCGGCTTCGGTCGCCATCGTCATCGGCGTCCTTCCGGCAAGATCGGCTTTGTCGATATCGGCGCCGGCCGACACCGATGCCTTGATGACATCGACGGACCCGTCGGCGGCCGCGACCGTCAGCGGCGCCATCCTTTCAGGCCCGACGGGCTCATCGACCGACGCCCCGAGCGACGACAACGCATCGATGACGGATGCGTGTCCGTGGTAAACAGCAAAAGCCATCGGTGTCCCGCCTTTGGTGGCCGTCGTCATTCGTCGTTCTCGGAGTGTCTTTTTGTTCCCCGCCGAATGAACGACAGACCCCGACTCGGACAGACACTTTGCCCAAGCGCAACGGGCCGAAGATATCTTCGAGCGAGGGGAGATCGCGCTCGCTTTCTCCCATCGAAAACTCTTGCAAGTCTTGAAAGGGTGACTCCCTTTTCGGGGCTGAAAGTTCTCTTTCGTGGCGCATCCTTCACCGGCCCTCGACGAAGGGGCTGTAGCGCCCTAGGGTGATCGAGACATTTTTGGGTCTTATGCGGCCGTCCGGGTTTCGTCCATCGCCCCTCGTCCGCCGCCCCTCGCCTGAACTGGCTCGACAGAGCGTTGTCCGTGGCCTTCGATCAACCAGAACCGGTTGTAGATATCCTTGAACTCCGGCAGTGCCTGCGGCAACGCTTCGATGGTCCAGACGGTGTCTTAGCCAGAGCGCTTCTCCTTCAAGGTGGGGATGAAGCGCTCGGCACAACCATTGCCTTCTTCGGGAACGGACAAAGAACGGTGACGAGGTGATCCTTGCCCCGGAGATATCACCCCGGAGATATCACCCCAGAGATATCGCCAAAGAAACTCGCGACCGATGGACTGCGAGCCGTTGTCATGGCGGATGGTCAACCCCGTCGCCACCTCCTTGCCGATGGCTCCGAAGCATTCGCAAAGCACCCC
The DNA here is from genome assembly GCA_965220535.1 of Gammaproteobacteria bacterium. Classification (GTDB taxonomy): domain Bacteria; phylum Pseudomonadota; class Gammaproteobacteria; order HK1; family HK1; genus HK1. The sequence continues at coordinate 3,483,321 of OZ244833.1, forward strand.
TTTGGCGGACCGGTTCCAATGCTTCAAAAAGCGTGCATCGCGTGGCCGCGTGTTTGACCGACGCAGATCGCCGAACGACGGGCGACCGCCACGAAGACGCAGACCTGCTGCCAAGTCCCGAGAAGGATCGTTGTCATGTCGGTGCCCCGTATCTTATCGACCCTCGAAGGTACGATGATTCCATCATGAGCCCGAGGGCCACTCTCGGCCATCGACATGGCTTGGCGAGCGAATCGTTCTCGCGCATGAGTCGCAAAAGCCGTGCCTTCGATGTGTGAATCTTCTCGCGCTGCAAGTGCGCCCGCACCTTGCGATAGCCCTCGCCATGGAACCCGCCGCCCGTGATCACCTGCCTGATCTTTTCGACCGGTTCCGGATCGGGCATCGGCCCGCACGGACCTAAGTCGGCGGCGCGGGACTTGGTTGTCCGACCCCTCTTTCAGGCCGCGGTACAAGCCGGAGAGACTCATCCTCCAGACCCGGCAGACCCGCAAGACACCATAGGTCTTTCCCGCGAAGAAAAGAGATGACGGCGCTCATCGCTTCGACCTGCGCCGACCGAAAGGGCGGCCGGCTTCCATCCTCTCGATCTTTTCGTCAAGAAGCTCTTTGACCATGGTGAATCGCCCACCTTGGCTCGCAGAGGGTCGTTCTCCACATCTCGGGCGTCTCGAGCCTGAGACAGCAAGCCATACAGCATCGCTTCGTAAGCCTTCTCTCGCCGGCGGCTGATATCGGCTGCCGACGCCTAAGAAACTCCGGGCGATGATCTCCATGTCCTCACCCGTCCTCACCCGCAGCGCAGCCTCTTCGCTGACGCTTGGCCGTTACTCGTTGCGTTCGGGTCGAAGACCGACCCTCTCCAAGCGACGTCTCCGCGGCTTTGGGTCCTGCGTGCTCGACATGCTCTTTTGTCATCGTGAAGTCACACCCTTATCCCCTAAGATCAGGTCTTGAGGAGTGTCTCGAATAACTCTAGGGCGGGGGAAGGGCGGGGGAGGGCGAAAATATCGAAGACGGTTTCGCCCCCGGCAGCGAAGGAGATCAGGGGATGAAAAAGTCGATCTCGCGCAGCAACTCCGCCGTTTCGAACAAAGGCAAGCCCATCACCCCGGAATAACTGCCTTCGAGACGGGTGATGAAGATCGCGGCTCGCCCTTGGATCGCATACCCCCCGGCCTTGTCCAGCCCTTCGCCGCCGGCGCAGTAGTCCCGACATTCCGAGGCGGAGATCTCCTTGAACCAGACGCGGCTTTCGCAGGTGCGGATACGCGGCGGCTTTCGGTGATCCGCGATCATCGCCACCGCGCTGATCACCCGGTGCATCCTCCCGGAAAGGGCTTGCAGCATTTCCTGCGCTTGGTCGATATCGCGAGGCTTTCCGAGCACCCGTTCACCGATGACCACCGCGGTATCCGCGGCGAGCAGGGGGGAAAGGGCCAACGATTCGGCGGCATCGACGGGCAGGGCATCGTATCCGGCAAGCGCTTTTTCGCGGGCCATCCGCTCGACGAAATCCCGCGGGGCTTCGCCGTCTCGCCGAATTTCTTCGATCGGGGCGTCGATCGGCTCGCATGTCACGCCGATTCGGGCGAGAAGGGCGTACCTCCTCGGGGAGCGCGAGGCCAATCGCACCCGTCTTTCGCGGCCCGCTCGCGTCGTGCTTGGCAAGACGCCGGCGCCGGAGGGCTTGCCCTCGTTCGTCTTGTCGAAGGCATCGCTCGTTCGCTTGTTTTCGCTGCCGTCTTTTTTGTTCATGCCGTGCCCGTCAAAGCGCCGACGGCTCTTCGGGCCGTGCGCTTCCTCCGCCCCAGAGTTTTTCCAGCTGATAGAGATCCCGGGTCGAAGGCAGCATCACGTGCAAGACGAGATCGGCGAGGTCGACGAGGATCCATTCCCCCTCGCGCAACCCCTCGATCCCCATCGGTCGATACCCCGCGGCTTTGGATTTCTCGACGGCGCTCTCGGCCAGCGCCCGTACTTGTCGCGTGGAGCGGCCGCAGGCGATGATCATGGTATCGGTGATATCGGTCAGCCGGCGGACATCGAGGACGGTGATACGGCTCGCCTTGCGATCTTCGAGGGCCTCCACGACCAGCCGGGCGAGCGGATCGAGACCGGTTTTGTCGGTCGGCGGCGGCCCTTCGCCAGGGGGGATCGACTCGGGGAGGGTCGACTCAGGGGGTGGTGGCATAAAGTCCCTCCTTGATGAGGATGTCGTGTACCCGGTCGGGAACCAAGAAGCGCACGGACTCTCCGCGGGCGCGCAGCGCTCGGATACGGGAGGATGAGATATCGAGTACCGGGAGGTCGCGTATCAGTACGAAGCCGGAGCGGTGCTTGCGCAATACCCCGGCATCGTCGGTGCGACGCTCGCGCAGCAGGCGAGGCTCCAGTTTGTCGGAGGCGCTGTCGGCGCGCCGGGCGATGGCGATATGAGCGAGATCGACGATGCACTCGTGCTCGATCCAGGTGTCGAGGCGCGAAAAGGCGTCCATGCCGAGGATCAGGCACAGCGAAGCGGCGGGGAACTGCGCTCGCAGCAAGCGCAGGGTATCGACGGTGGCGGTGGGTCCTTCGCGATCCAGCTCGCAGCCATCGGCGACAAGGCCGGGGATCCCTTCGAGGGCCGCTTCGAGCAAGCGCATGCGGGTGGCGGGGGCGCAAAGTGGCGGCGGCCGCAAACGCGGATGGGGCGCCGGCATCAGACGCACCGAATCCAAGCCGAGGGCCAAGCGCATCTCCAAAGCGAGGCGCAGATGCCCGCAATGCACCGGATCGAAAGTCCCGCCGAGGATGCCGACGACCTCGAAAGGGGGAGAGGAGGAAGGGGGCTGCACGCGCTTTTCGTCAGTGGCGAACCTGTCCGTTGCCGAGGACGATGAACTTGCGGGTGGTCAACCCCTCCAAGCCGACCGGCCCCCGAGCGTGCAATTTGTCGGTGCTGATCCCGATCTCCGCGCCGAGGCCGTATTCGAAGCCGTCGGCGAAGCAGGTCGGGGCGTTGACCATCACCGAACTGGAGTCGACCTCGCGCAAGAAGCGTTGCGCCCGGCCCAAGTCCGAGGTCACGATGGCATCGCTATGGCCGGATCCATAAGCGGCGATATGCTCCATCGCATCGTCGATCCCCGGCACGATTCTGACGGCGAGGATCGGGGCGAGGTATTCGCATCCCCAGTCATCCTCGTTGGCCGGCAGGCTTTGCTCCACCAAGCATCGGGTTTCCTCGCAGCCGCGAATCTCGACCCCTGCGGCGCTCAATCGAGCGGCCAAGGGGGGCAGAACAGCGGCGGCGATGGCCCGGTCGACCAGCAGCGTTTCCATCGCTCCGCAGATGCCATAACGAAAGGTCTTGGCGTTGAAGGCCACGTCGATCGCCATCGTCGGATCGGCTTTTTCGTCGATGAAGACATGGCAGTTGCCGTCCAAGTGCTTGATGATCGGCACGGTGGCCTCGCGCCGGATGCGTTCGATCAGCCCTTTGCCGCCCCGGGGCACGATGACGTCGACATGCGCGTCCATCGTGATCAGCCTCCCCACCGCGGCGCGATCCGCGCTTTTGATCATCTGCACGCCGGTGCGCGACAAGCCCGCGGCTTCGAGCCCGGATTCGATGCAATCGGCGATGGCAAGGTTCGATCGCAGGGCTTCGGAGCCGCCGCGCAGGATGGTCGCATTGCCGGATTTGAGGCATAGGCCGGCGGCATCGGCGGTTACGTTGGGGCGGGATTCGTAGATGATGCCGATCACCCCGAGCGGCACCCGCATCCGTCCCACCTGCAGACCCGAGGGGCGCATCCGCAATTCGTCGATCTCTCCGACGGGATCCGGCAAAGCGGCGATTTGTCGCAAGCCCGCGGCCATCGCGTCGATGCGGGCCGGGGTGAGTTCGAGACGATCGAGCAGCGCCGGGGAAAGGCTCTTGGCGCGCCCGCGTTCGAGATCGATACGATTGGCTTCGATGATGGCCGGCGCGGCTTGGGCGATGCGATCGGCGATCTCGAGCAGTGCGCGGTTTCGCGTTTCCGTCGGACTTCGGGCGATCTCCTTGGCCGCCGCGCGGGCGCGAAGGCCGATATCGAGCGTATGGCGATCGATATCTTCGATGGGCGAATCCTCCCGCTCCCGCAGGGCGGAAGAATCCCGGTCGGCGATGGAGCTATTGGCCATGATGTCGATCCCTCGAGCGAAAAGCGAACTTTATCCAATTGAAAAGGGGAGGAACGAAACCGGCTTGCCTGTCGGTGCCATCGAATCGGCTCGCCAATCGGCTCGGATGTACGCATCACGGATAGCCGCCATCGGTTCAGCGCGGTTCAGCGCCGCGTTCCCGCTTCGGATAATGTCGTGCCATCGTTTCGACGATGGCGTGCGCGGAGTCGAGACACCGAGCCCGCGCCGCTTCGACTTTCAGCGCGTCGCCGGTCTCACGGCGAACGAACTCGATCAGTAGCGTGTCGCACTTGCCGGCGTTCGTCGCTTGGTACGCAAGCCAAATATTGCCGACGACGCCAATCGCTTGCCGATCTTCGACGACACCGAACGACGACGCGAGCCAAGCGACCGAAAGCATGTGATCGAAGGCAAGCGCATGCGTCGATATCTTGGGATAGGGCAGATTGCAGATCCCCGAGTCGGTGCCAAGACAGACCGATAACGCGCATCGCTTTCCTTGTCGCTCCCACTCCCCGCGCTTATGGTCGAGCGCACGCTTCGTCGCCGAAGGAAACCGTCGTCCGAGATCTTCGCGCTGATGTTCGCGCTGATACGCTCGGCGGCTTGCGATGTTCTTCGCATACTGCGCTCGCCGATAGGTCTTCGATCGGTCGCGATGATCGGTGTCGCTCGCTCGCTCGCGGTCGTTTCGATCGACGCGCTCGACGAACTCGGTGCTGTTCTCCCGTTGGCGAGCCGCCCGTTGGCGAGCGTGCCATTCACGCGCCCGTTGATTGCGCTGGGCACGATATACGGGAACCGACGCCATGACCACCGCGACCGGCGGTCTCGGCGTCTTCGCTCGGAGTGGCTTTATCGTCGGTGTGGTGATTCGCCGCGCCGAGTTCGCGACAGGCTCGATGTAGCAGCCGGCGTACTTCCGATCCTCGCCGGTGGTGCGGATGTACCGCTCGACGAAGAAGCCGTCGGTATCGCTCGGGCTTGGCATGGCTGGGCTCCATTGAGTCATCCGCGGCGACCGCGAACGCATGATAGTTCGGGTTCGCGGTCTGCGATCTGCCGACGGCGAACGGCGATCTCGGCCGAGTCGAAAAGCGAAGCGCGGTCGGCGGATTCGGTGACCGGACCGACAACGACGCGCCAACGACGCGCCGGTCTTCGGCGATGGCTTGGACGACGACCGGCTTGACCGACTTCGCTATCAGGACGATGCGGTGCATGGTTTACTCCACGGTTCGAAGCGTGGTGATGCGGTAGCGGATTGCGGACTTGCGTCGAAGCAGTGCGAGCGCGAAGAGAGCATCGATCTCTCAGAACTCCGATCTCTCGGTCGAATGGCTTAGCGCGCCGCGTCCACTCACCGCGACCGACCGACCGTTCGATGACGAACACCGAGCGGTAGAGCGAAGCGATGCGGTCGCCGGTGGTCATGGTCAATCGTCGCCGACATCGAGGGCGCAAGGATGATCGGCGGCGTTTTTCTCGTTCGCGGCTCGTCCGCGGGGGAAAGCCCCGTCAGTCTTTCGAACGTGTCGTTTCGATCCGATCGGCCGGGCGTCAGGGATCAAGAATAGGGCTGCCGGTGGCGCAGCTTGACGTTGCACATCGCCAAAGCGAGACGTTCGAGACCGCACCAAGCATCGGCGCGCGACCATCGGACGATCGCTCCGGATCGGGTCGGCGAGCCTTTCATGATTCGATCCACCCCCTCGGCCACTCCGAGAATTCTGATCCAGCCGCGTCGGGGGAGCCGACGCAAGGCGAGATCGAGAAGGCGTTTGCGGGCCCACCAGCCGGGCTCGCTGCGCACGGCTTCGTCGAGATCGGCGCCGCCCTCCAGCCTTTTGGCGACGGCACAGACCCCGCGAATGCCCCAAGTCAACGAGGCGAGGATCTGGACCGGTTCGCTGCCCTCCTCGCGCAGGGTGCGCAGAATTCGCAAGGTGCGTTCGCCTTGGCCTTCGAGCGCGCTATCGAGCAGGTCGAAAGCCCCGAAGCGGGCGCTGTCGACAACGCTGCGCATGACGTCGTCCAAGGTGATGGTGACAAGCGGTGTTTTGCGAGCCCTAGGCGAGGCCCCAAGCGAATTCCCAAGCGAGTCTCCGGCCGAAGGGGCGTCAGAGCCGTCGGAATTCCCGGTATTCGGCCCGGGATTCGGCGGCGTATCGCTTCGAACGACCCCTTGAACCCCCGCTTGAACGTCGCCTGCGGACTTTTCCGCGCAAGGAGAAGAACCCGAAGAATCCGTCGGCGAGGCTTGCGGCTCGGCCCCGCCCGCCGCTTTGTCCGGGCTCGCCCCCCGCCCCAGCAGGAGAAGTTTGTCGATCTCCTGAGCGCAAGCGAGAAGATTGCCCTCGTTGCGCTCGGCCAAGACCTCGGCCGCCTCGCGCTCGATGGCACCCCCCTTGCTTCGGCAGCGCGCGACGATCCAGCCGGGGAGTTCGGAAGCCCTGACGGGATAGCTCTCGATCACGTCGCCTGCGCTCTCCAAGGATTTGAACCAACGGCCGGCGGTGATGCGTCGCTCGAGACGCAGATCGCACGAGACCAGCAGCATCGTATCCGGCGGCGGGTTTTTGGCGTACCAAGCCAGGGTTTGCCCTCCTTCCTTTCCCGGGGAGCCGCCCGCAAGCCGCAGATCGATCAGTTTTTTTTGCGCAAAAAGAGACTGACTCGTCGCCTGCACCTTCAGAGTGTTCCAGTCGAAACCGGTCTCGGCATAGAGCACGATGCGTTCGTCGAAGCCCTTGGCGCGGGCCGCAGATCGAATCGCATCCAAGCACTCCTCGCGCTGCAGCGGTTCGGCCCCGTGGACGAGGTAGATATCCGCGGGCTTGCGGCGCAAACGCGCCGCGAGCGCGTCGGCTTTGATCTTCATGTCCGCCTACCGCCCGGTGCGCTCTTTTTTCGCCCATGCCGCCCGCGCTCGGCGCACGATCTCGGCGGCGGCGTCTTGCCTGATATCGCTTCGCAGCATCGACTCCTCGTGCTCGGTGGCGAGCAGGCGTTGTGGATCGTGGCGGGATTCCCGGCGGAGTTCCAAGTTTTGCCCGGAGACGATCTCCTCGCCCCCGGCCCCGGTCAGCCGAAAGCGCAGCCGACAGACGATCGCGAAATCACGCTCCTTGCCGCTGCCGACATCGATGATCAGATTCTCGCGCCGGCAGCGCTCCTCGATGATCTGCAGGTGGATGACCTGCAGGTCGCCGGCGCGATTCGCCGGGGCGTTTTCCGCCATCGTCCCCGCTCGCTCGAAGGCCTCGATCACTTCTCTTCGGATCGCATCGGGGCCCAAGACGCGTATCGCTTCGATATCGATGCGATCGATCCCATGGCCGCCATGACCGCCATCGAAGCCCCGCAGGGAGTAGCCGCATCCGCTGCCGAGCCCGGCGGCGAGCAACGCAGCTGCCAAGATCAGGCATCGCTGCCCGCAGGCGAGCGCAAGGGGGCTCGAAAGGCGCATCGCTCGCTGCGGGAGGAGTCGTTTCGCGGCTTGCATTTTTTTGCGCTTCGATCCGAAAGACTTCGTCTACGCCACGATATTGACGATCTTGCCGGGCACGACGATCACCCGCCGGATCTCCTTGCCCTCGATGAAGCGGGCGACATTCGCATTGCGCGTCGCCTCGGCCTCGATCGTCTGCCGATCCGCATCGGCCGCAACCCGGATCTGGGCCCGCAATTTGCCGTTGACTTGCACCGCCAAATCGATCTCGTCGCGCACGATGGCGCTTTCGTCCACCTTCGGCCAAGCGGCATCGATCACCGCTTCTCGATGCCCGAGGGCCTGCCAGAGGATATGGCAGATATGGGGGATCACCGGCGCGAGCATCAGCACGATCGCCTCGAGCGCTTCTTGGATCACCGCCCGCCGGATATCGTCCGCTCCTTGCGCGCTGTCCGCCGCTCCTTCCTCCCATCGACCGTCGAAGGTCGCGACTTCGTTCAGCAACTCCCGGCAGGCGGCGCAGGCGGTGTTGAATTTATAGCGGCGACCCACATCGTCGCTGACCTTGGCGATGGTTTCGTGGGTGCGGCAGCGAAGGAAGCGCGCTTTGTTGTCCAGCGATTCGGGATCGATGCTTTCGGCACCGTTTGCGGCACCGTTTGCGGCACCGTTTGCGAAGCGCAAGACCGCCGATCCCTCGGGCACGGTATGTGCCCGCACCATCTGCCATAAGCGGCGCAGAAAGCGGGCGGCTCCGGCCACCGCGCTCCCCGACCATTCCAGCATCTGATCCGGCGGCGAAGTCTCCATCACATAAAGGCGCACGGTATCCGCGCCGTAGCGAGCGACCATATCCTCCGGATCGACCCCGTTGTTTTTCGACTTCGACATCTTCTCGATGGGGCCGATCGAGAGGGCTTTCCCGTCGCTGCGCGTGCGGGCGCTCACGCTCCGACCGCGGGCATCGTGTTCGATATCCACCTCGGCCGGGGCGTAATAGCGGATCTGCCCTTCCTCTTCGCGATAAAAAGTCTCCGCCACCACCATGCCTTGGGTGAGCAGACTGGCGAAGGGTTCGCGCACCCGGCTCAGCCCCGCTTCGTTGACGAGTTTTTGGTAAAAGCGGGCGTACATCAGATGCAAGATGGCGTGCTCGATCCCGCCGATATATTGATCCACCGGCAGCCAGTAGTCGGCCCGCTCGTCAAGTTTGGCGCTATCGGCATCCGCGCAGCAAAAACGAGCGAAATACCAAGAGGATTCCATGAAGGTATCGAACGTGTCGGTATCGCGCCGCGCCGGACCGCCGCATTGCGGGCACTGCGTCTCGACGAAGGAGTCGAGCTTGCCCAAGGGCGAGCCGCCGCCGGAGAGGTCCACATCCTCGGGCAAAAGGACCGGTAGTTGCTCGTCGGGGACTTTGACCATCCCGCAGTCGTCGCAATGGACGATCGGGACCGGACACCCCCAGTAGCGCTGGCGCGAAACCCCCCAATCGTGCAGGCGGTAGTTGACGCGGCGTACCCCGCGATCGTTCTCTTCGAGCCATGTCGCCATCGCCTCGAAGCATTCGTCGAAGCGCAAGCCCGAGTATTCCCCGGAGTCGATGACGACGCCGTCTTTGCCGGTCCAGGCGGCGTTTTGGATATCGACGCTCTCGTCGCTCGCTGCGGGGTCGGGGGCGATGACCTGACGGATGGGCAGGCCGTAGCGGCGGGCGAATTCGTGATCGCGCTCGTCGTGGGCGGGGACCGCCATGATCGCCCCGGTGCCGTAAGCCATCAAAACGAAATTCGCGACCCAGATCGGGATGCGTTCATCGTTGAAAGGGTTGATCGCATGCAGGCCGAGATCGCAGCCGCGTTTGTCGACCGTCTCGATCTCCGCCTCGGAGGTGCCGCCGCGGCGACATTCCTCGATGAACGCCGCCACCTCGGGTCGGCTCTCGGCGACCCGAACGGCCAAGGGGTGATCCGCAGCCACCGCCATGAAGGTCGCGCCGTAGACGGTATCGGGACGGGTGGTGAAAACGCGCAAGGGTTCCAGATCCGACTCGTCGGCGATCTCGAAGTCGATCTCCGTGCCCGTCGAGCGTCCGATCCAGTTGCGTTGCATCGTTTTGACCGCCTCGGGCCAATCGATATTGTCGAGCTCGTCGAGCAGCTCGTCCGCATAATCGGTGATGCGCAAGAACCACTGCGGGATGCGGCGGCGTTCCACCAAGGCCTCGGAGCGCCAACCGCGCCCGTCGATGACCTGCTCGTTGGCCAGCACCGTCCCTTCGACCGGATCCCAGTTGACCTCCGCTTCCCGGCGATAGGCGATCCCCTTGTCGAACAGGCGGGTGAAAAGCCATTGCTCCCAGCGGTAGTAATCCGGATCGCAAGTGGCCAATTCCCGCTTCCAGTCGTAAGCGAAGCCGAGCCGGCGCAGTTGCTGTTTCATCTGCGCGATATTCTCTCGTGTCCAACGCGCCGGAGGCACTCGATTGACGATCGCCGCGTTCTCCGCCGGCAGCCCGAAGGCATCCCAACCCATCGGCTGCAGGACATTGCGTCCGCGCATGCGTTGGTAGCGGCTGATCACGTCCCCGATGGCGTAGTTCCGGACATGACCGATATGGAGTTTGCCGCTCGGGTAGGGAAACATCGACAGACAATAAAATTTTTCGCGGGAGGGATCCTCCTCGACCTCGAAAGATCGATGCTCCTCCCAATAGGTCTGCGCTTCTTTTTCCACCTCTTCGGGGGTATAGCGCTCGTCCATCATCGTTGCGGCTTCCTAAGGATTGGTGGGGGATCGAAAAATCCCGCTGATTCCGGGGGTTCCGGGGATTCCGGGGGTTTCGGAACCGGCGGGCCGGGGGCGACAAGCCGAGGGCATACCTTCAATCCTCGGCATCGATCGGCAAGGAGGGTCGGTCGGACCCTCGGCTTTTCGCTAAGGGTTGCGGAGGGGCATCGTGCGAGTTTTCATCTTCCTTATCTTCCTTGACGAGATGCAAAGTCGAGGTCGGGAAGGCGATCTCCGCTCCGTGAGCCTCGACGATATCGATGATGCGCAGCAGCACGTCCTGCTTGACTACGTGAAAGCGCGCCCAAGCGGTGGTGCGGGTATAGCAGTAGATGAAAAAGTCGAGCGAGGACGGCGCAAGGGCATTGAAATTCACCATCAGGAAATTGTCGGTGTCGATATCCTCGTGGGCTTTGAGCATCGTCTCGACCTCCTTGACGATCTTCCCCATCACCGACGCATCCTGATAGCGGATGCCGATGGTCTCGTTGAGCAGGCGATTTTTCATGCGCGAGGGGTTTTCGACCGAGATATTGGCGAAGGCATTGTTCGGGATATAAAGGGGGCGGGTATCGAATTTCCGGATCAGCGTCTGGCGCCAGCCGATATCTTCGACCACCCCTTCGATCTCCCGATCGTCGGAACGAACCCAGTCCCCGATCGCGAAGGGGCGATCGAGGTAGATCATCAGCCCCCCGAAAAAATTGGCGAGCAGATCCTTGGCCGCGAAGCCGACCGCGATTCCCCCGATCCCGCCGAAGGCCAGCACCCCGGAAATGCTAAAGCCCAAGTTTTGCAAGGCGACGAGGAAGGCGGTGATCAACACCGACAGCCGCAGCAGTTTCGCGATGGCATCCAAGGTGGCGCGATCGTATTGTTCTCCCTTGGCCTGTTTGTCGGCGACGATCTCTCTTTCCGCGATGCGGATGAAGCGCACCGCGAACCAAGCCGCGGTCGCGATGATTCCGACATCGCGCAAGGGACTGATCGCCTCGAGGAGAACCGTATCGGTCTCCGCCTGGATGATCCGGATCGCGAAGGCGACCCCGACGATCCATATAAAAATCCGCAGCGGCGTGCTCAAGGCCTCGAAGAAACTCTCGTCCCAGATGCTCGGGGTCCGCTGCAGAGCCTTTCGCATTTTGCCCACCATCGACTTCGTTCCGAGCCCGAACAGCGCGGTCAGGAAGATGACGATGAATATCTGGACGACCCAAGACTGGATGCCGACCTTGTCCAGGATTTCTATGAATGCACTCGGTTCCATCGACGGTTTTTCGGATCAGGTTTTTTCGGATCAGGGGTGAAAAGACGAGATTTTTGCGCTTCGAAATCGCTCGGTCGATTCTTTTTTCGCATCGGCAAGGGGCGGGTATCCCCGACATAAAACGATGATTATGCCGGATATCCCGGAAGGTCGATCAAAAGACATCAATCGCTTGCGCGATGGCGGCCGAATCGGCGAAAGAGGTCGAAGATGATCGGAGCGGCCATCACGATCAAAGCGATCCGAAAGACATGATGGACGGCGATGAACGCGGTATCCATTCCCAAAGAAAGGGCGATGATACTCATCTCCGCCAGGCCGCCCGGGGAGTAGGCGAGCACGATGGAATGCCATTCGATCCCCGTGATTTCTTGCAATCCGAAGGCGAAAGCGATGGTCGCGGCGAGCATCACGGCGGTCGAACTCAGCGAGAGCGCCATCATATTGCGCACCGTGCGCAGCGAGATCCCGGAAAAACGCGAGCCCAAGGAGGAGCCGACGATCACTTGGGCCACCGCCACGACCTCCCACGGGGGAGCGGATTCGCTGATCCCGGTGGCGTGCACCGCCGCGCTGGCGAGCATCGGTCCTGCGAGTTGCCATGCGGGCATGCGGATCATCTTTCCCGCGATCGAACCGACGAGGGCGCAGCTCGCCAGCATCAGCATATCGATGGCTTCGACATCGACGAGCGAGGGGCCTATCGAAGAGGGTTCGGGGATCACACCGGTGGTGATGCGAAACCAAAAAGGAATGATCAGCACGACCAGCAGCACGCGCGAGGCATGGATCAGGGCGACGACCCGATCGTCCGCGCCCGCCGCCGCCCCCGCAACGACCATCTCCGCCAAGCCCCCGGGGGTGGCGGAAAAATAGGCGGTGGGTACGTCGAAACCCGCGACGCGGCGGAAATAGACGAAGAGAACGGCGATCAGGAGGAACAGATAGAGCATCAGGCACAGCAGCGAGAGCATCCACTCGCCCGCTTTTTCGAATATCTCGGGGGTGAAACTGGCCCCGAGCAGCACCCCGATGACCGCGATCATCACCGAGCGCATCTTGATCGGCAGTTGCATCCTCGCCCCGCCGAGCGAGCAGGCGGTGGTGGCGACCATCGCTCCGATCATCCACGGCAAGGGCATGTTCAGCCACGCGAAAACCGCGCCTCCCACGGCACCGATGGCGATGGTACGAAGCAGGATGAACCACCAAAGCAAAGAGAAGGGTTTGATCGGCACAGGTATCGGTGGAGACGAAAGGAGTTTTTCGATGCGAATCCCCGCCGGCAATCGTGAACCGGCGTGATCGATCGCGAAGCACGTCTTGTGCGGGATCCTTCGATTTTGCCGGTGGTCCACGGCGGCCCCGACACCGCCGACACCCCGGTCGGGATTCGATCGAGGCCTCGATATCCTTGGCCTTGATTCCGACGGCAACCGGCAAGGCGCTTGTCGTGCGGCTAGTCTTGCAGCTAGTCTTGCAGGCCGATGGCTTGGCTATCGAAGGGGAGACGGGCGGCGAGGGCCTCGGTATCGCTCGGATGTCGTTCGCCCCGCCAAGAGCGTGGCCAAAAGCGTGGCGAGCCCCGGCGCGAAGGCCGGATCGGGGGGAATCCTTATCCCTTCGACATCGAGACAAGTGGCGAATCGCCGGCCCTTTCGTCCGTGCGCTCGAAAGCGGTCGGCATCGAAGCGAGCCTCGGCTTGCCGTCCCGCAACCCATCCCCTCGGGCTTTCTCGATCGTTTCCTGCGTCGTCGTTTTCGAAGATCGACCCTCGAGCATCGATCCCTGAGCATCGACCATGGCTTCGCCCGGCCAGCCCGACTTCGATAAGTCGATATCGTGTCAATCGTCGAGCGAGGGCGACAAAGAGAATGAATCCATGCAAGAGGGGTAGCGATTTTTCTCGCGCCAATTCCCGCAATTTTCCCCGCAATTATACGCATCATCGGATCCCCCGACGGGATCGCCGATGGCAACGGGCTATCGGAAGCGCTTTTATCGGCTCGAATAGACTCGAAAGCGCACGATCGCGTCGCCCTCAGCCTGCGCTTCTCGCCGATATTTGAAAAAAAGACCATCGCCGAACCCACTTTCGAACGCGCGGCCAAGCCCTCGATCGTTCGTCGCTTAGCAAAGGAGTGGGGGAAGCCTTTCACCGACCATCCCGCCCGCGCTCGCCGTCTCGCCGAAATCCCCAAAAAACGAGATCGAGCCGGCGATCATCTTGAGGGGCGTCTCGAAAAAACCCCGAAGCAAGGGAATATCGATGAAACCGCCCTAAGAGAGCGCACCACCGACCCATCGCTATCGACCACCGCAGCCGGAGCGAACGACCGATCCGGCACGCGCAGGTCGTTCGCCTTCGGGGTTGTCGGTATCGCCGTCGGTGCGAAAGGGGCGTTCGAGGCGGTCAAGATCGGATCGAAAAGGGCCTCGGTCGATTCGTTCTATTCGCGATGACGCTGTTCATCCCGGGCCCTTGGGCATTGCTCGCATTCGCGTTTATGTCGATCGCTCCGATAACCGGCTTGACGCCATCGCGCTCGATCGGTTACCGATCTCGAAGCGATGCGACCATCACACCCGAGATCGTGCCGAAACCGAAAGAGCGCAAAAAGGATATCGATAGTCAAGCGATGTGCTTGAACGTGCCGGTAGACGACTCGGCGATGCATCGCAAGCGCCGGCCGAAAGATACTCGACCATCGAGGCAAAGCGTGGGCGCAGGTGGGCGAGTATCGTCTGCAAGAGTGCAAAATCGAGCCATGGGTAGATATTCGTGCAAGATAACCGCCGATGCTTCGCTCCCATCGCTCGATTGTTGGAAAGGAGGCATCGCCCGGAATCGAGATCGAGAGCGCAGCTTCGCGCTTCGCTCGCCCCGAGACCGGGCGGACGGGTGAATTGATCGCGTGTCGGGAAGAATTCGGGTGCTGGATATCGCCACCTTCGTGGCCGCTCCTTTCGCCTCCGCTTGCCTTGCAGAGTTCGAAGCGGGGATGATCAATTCAGAACGCCCCGAAGAGGGCGACGATCTTTCCCTTGCCCCATCGCTCGATAGGCGGAATGGAAGCATCGCTTGGCCAAGACCGATCGCGAGAGCGCCGCTTCGCGCCTCGTTCGCCCCAAGACCAAGCGCACGAGTGAACGGAACGAACGATCAGGAGGGATTCGCGTGACAGCGACCATCAAACCCTTGGACGATATTCGGGTGCTGGATATCGCCACCTTCGTGGCCGCACCCTTCGCTTCCGCCTGTCTTGCGGAGTTCGGGGCGGAGGTGATCAAGATAGAACGCCCTAAGGAGGGCGACGATCTCCGTCGGCTCGGCACCCCGAGCGATAGCGGGGATAGTTGGTGGTGGCTCAACGATGCCCGCAACAAAAAGTGCATCACCCTCGATCTGAAGCACGATCGCGGGGCGAATCTTTTTCGTCGATTGGCGGCGAGTGCGGATGTGGTGGTCGAGAATTTTCGTCCCGGCACCTTGGAGCGTTGGGGGATCGGATTCGCCGATCTGTTGGCGATCAATCCGCGGCTGGTCATGCTGCGCATCTCCGCCTACGGCCAGAGCGGGCCGAAATCGTCCCTCCCCGGTTTTGCCCGCATCGCCCAGGCTTATGCGGGCCTTTCCTATCTAACCGGCACGCCGCAGACCCCGCCACTGATCGCCGGCTCCACCACCTTGGCCGACTATCTTTCCGGCCTTTACGGAGCCTTCGGCGTGATGCTGGCCTTGCGGGCGCGCGAGCGGACCGGACGCGGTCAATCCATCGACGTCGCCTTGCACGATGGCATCTTTCGCTTTCTCGACGAAATCGCCGCCGTTTATGACCGAACCGGCACCGTACGCGAACGAAGCGGCACCGAAACCTACGCCGCCGTGCCTCATAGCCACTACCCTTGCGCCGACGGGAAATGGGTGGCGATCGCGTGCACCAACGATCGCATCTTCGCCCGCCTCGCTCGAACGATGGGAGAGCCGTCTCTTGCCGACCCCTCGATCTTCGGTCGCAAGGAGTCGCGACTCGCCAAGCGAGACGAAGTGAACGCCGCGGTACGAGGGTGGACCGAAAGTCTCGAAAGGGACACCGTCATCCACCGCTGCGCCGAGGGCGACGTCCCTTGCGGCCCGATATGCAGCATCGAAGACATATTCGAAGAGGAACAATTCTGGGCTCGCGACACCCTCGTTCGGGTACCGGATCCGCGCATCGGCGATGTCGCGGTACAAGGAACGATTCCGAAACTATCCGACACCCCCGGCGAGATCCACCATCTCGGCCCGTCCCTCGCCGCCCACAACCGAGAAATCTACCAAACCGAGCTCGGCCTTTCCCCCGAGGAATTCGCCGCCTTGGAAAGGGAAGGGGTGATTTGAAAGCGAGCGGGTGGATGCCGATGCTCTATCTAACCTATCGGCGCATCGAAGGTCTCTTGCAGGCGTTGAAATATCGGTGACAGACGCTCTGCCGGTCTTGCGATATTGGGCGTGTCAATCATCGATAGCACCGAAACCGGAGGACCGTTTCTTTCTGTCGGACTCTTGCGGATTCGGGGGTGCTGAAAGCGGGCTAGGAAACATTCTTATCAGCATTGCTGTGCCACTTTCACCGACCGGGCGGACCAGTTTTTGGCAGTTTCGGAGATGATCTTTTTCATATCGGCATTCGTTTGTTCGAGAATATATTTTCTGAACACGGTCATGCCGAATTCCTCGGCTTCGGAATAACTCGAACCGCCAAGACGCTTTGCCAAAGAAATCGGTGAATGGCCCAAGGGGGTGTCGATTCTTTTTTCGAATTTCTCGAGCCACCTTTTCAAATTTGCTTGGGTCGGAGCCGGAAGGCTCATACGAACTTGGAATCGACGCCATACCGCGCGATCCAAAAGTTCTGCGTGATTGGTCGCCCCGATCACCGTAACGTGGCTCGGGAGATTGTCGATTTGCATGAGCAGCGAACTCACCACTCGCTTGATTTCACCGGTTTCGTGGATATCGCCTCTTTCCTTGCCGAGGGTTTCGAACTCATCGAAAAAGAGGACGCATCGGCGCGTGGATGCATATTCGAATAAGTTTTTCAATCGAAGGGATGTTTCGCCGAGGAAGGTACCGACGACGCTTTCATAGCGAACGACAAGAAAGGAAACTCCCATCTCATAAGCAAGGGCTTCGGCTAGGGAAGTCTTGCCGTTTCCGGGCGGACCGATCAGAAGTATGCGATTTCTCGGCTCCATATTATGGGAGCGGAGCAGGTCGGCTCGGAATTGTTCTTGAATCAGGCTTTGGCAAATCTCCAGCACCTCGTCAGGGAGGATGAGTTCGGATATTTTTCTTTGCGGCGTCGATTCGTGAAACAGGCTCTGCGTTTTCCAGCGGTCCATCATCCGTCCGGGATGACGACCGTTGAGCGCCGGGGGCTCGGCCGGCGGGGAGTTGAGCGTCTCCTCCAATCGATCGGCCAAAACCCCGTGTTGTTTGCTCCTTTCTTCGCTGATGATGGCTTCGACGACCTTCCTAAAGGCCGCCTTGTCTTCTCGCACCGCGGATTGAACGAGACGAGTGAGCAGATCCGCTCTTGCCATGATTCGTATCCCTATGTCGTGGATCGGTCGCTCGATGGGTAGATGAAATCGGCGACTATTCGATCAGGTATTCAATTTGCGTTTCAAAAAAGCATCGAGGCGAAGAAGTCTATCGATGCTGACGATGATCGGCAATTTGCTGCATGCCATTGAGAATCTTCCTACCGGATGTCGTCAAACGATATTTTTGCTTGGTGCTATGAGGCTTTTCCGGGATGGTCATCTCGACGATGCCGAGCGACAGACTTGGTTTCAGGTAGTTGTTGCGGAAGCTACCTAAGTGTTTGAGGCCGAGATCGAGCATCAACTCTTTGCGATTTTTCTCATCCTTCAATAATCGGATCATCGCCAGCATACCGGGGGTGATGCCCGGGTTGATATTCGGAATATTCGAATCGACCTCGGCGTCGATATCGGTGGTATGACCCAAATCCTCGGTATTTGGATCCGTGAAGTTGGAATCATCGATTCGGGATCGGATGGATTCCGTCAAGGCATAGACGTTATCGCTGTGTTTTCTCAACAAATCCATGGATACCATCTCTTGCAATGCCTGTCGGGCGATATGCAATCGACCTCCGATAGCCATGGCGGCGTCGGTCGTTTTGAGATATTTCTCCTCGCAGGCCAAGGATAGCAAGCGAGATTGCTCGATCGTCAAATCGATACCGGTTACTGTATGAAAACGCCGGGCTTGGCGAGCGGAGAAAGGAATCTTTTCCATCATGATCCCGAAGCATTTTTCTTTCTTGTCATTATCGATGTGGGGATGGCGATAGCCCAATTCATACCAGTTATGGAAAATCGCTCCCATGCCGGTTCCCGCTTGATCGCTCAGTCCGATACGTCGAAAGCAATCCACCAAAGACGGATTGCGCAGCTCCCCGCTTCCGGGGGCGAGCATTTTGTCGATATCGGTATAGGCATCGCCGGGATTCCATAAAACATATCGATCGACAAAGGATTTCAAAGTCGCAGTTCTGTAGGGATCCCCATAATCCTGATGGATCAACAGATTGATAGCCGCTTCACGAAAGGCGACATAATCGGGAGGATCGTCTCGCCGGCGTAAAGTGGTGGGGTCCAGCCGGAAAGGATGTTCCGCCATCCGCCAGTATTTGGCAACCAGTCCATACCATGTCTTGAAGAGGTTTTCTTCGAAGATATATCGATCGTCCCAGCGCTCATAGCTATTCCACTCGTCATAACGACGATCGATTCGTTGATAGTCCAGCAATGGTCTGGATACGATTCGACGCACGTATTGATCGGTTCCGAAGAGCAGAACTCCGGCGTAGGTCAGATTGGAAGAACCCTCGGTATCCCGGAGGAAGTTCCAAGTTCTCAGAAACTCCAGCGGATCATCGATTTTCCTTCGCTGAGGCTCGAGTGTATGGAACAAAGAGATGTACAAACGAACGGTTTCTTCATCGATCGCGCCGGCGGCGTCCACATCGTTGAAAATCCGTGCATCCCATCGCTGATTGTCGGCGTCTCTCATCAGAGATAGAAATTCTCTATCGGTGACCTTCTCATTACGAGCTCCGCGTCTGATATAGGTATTCCTAGGGTTACTCTCTACGTAAACGGGTTTTGCATCTCGATCGTTTTCCGGAATGAAGAACGCGAGAATTTTCTTGCCATCAATATCGTATATCGCAGTCTCGGCATCGATGGGTTGATTTAACTTTTGCCGGCTACGCAGCGTATTCAAAAACTCTCCGTGCATACGATCGATCTTTGTCGAATCGACTCCTTTGATATGAAATCGACCTTGTTCTTCGGCGATTCCGAAAAGAATCCATCCCCCTTTTGTATTTGCAAAGGCACTGACGGTGGGATAGATATTTCGGGGTATCTCCTTCCCCGTTTCTTTGCATTCCAAATCGGCCCACTCATATCCTTCGAGCCTCTCCATGAGTTCGTCTTTGGTCATGGGTTTCTCCTGCCGCGCCCGATTGGTGTCGATGCGCTTGCCGTTTCAGCCTTGATCGACAATCCGCTGCCCCTGACTCAATGGTACATGGTCGGTACATGGACGTCACATGGTCGGTACATGGACGTCACATGGACGGTACATGGACGTCACATGGACGTCACATGGTCGGCACATGGTGGATACATGGTGGATACATGGTGGATACATGGTGGATACATGGTGGATACATGGTGGGTACATGGTGGGTACATGGTGGGTACATGGTGGGTGCACATACCTCACCGATCTTCGGCAATCTCCGTTCGTCGATTTCGTTTTTCACCCGGTACCGAGTTTTTTCCGTTGGAGGATTTTTCCGGGGCGAGCGCCGGTCCATTCGAAGCCGCGGCGAACTTGCTCGCCGTTGACGATGACTTGGTAGATGCCGCGAGCGGGGCGCTCGGGGGATGCGAAATCCGCCTCGTCGATGATGCTGTCGGCGTCGAAGAGGACGAGGTCGGCGAAGGCGTCGGGTTCGATCGTGCCGCGTCCTTCGAGGCCGAAGACGCGGGCGGGGGTGCCGCTCATGCGATGCACCGCCTCTTCGAGCGAGAAGAGTTTCGAATCGCGGCAGTAATGACCGAGCACTCGGGGGAATGTCCCCCAAAGCCGAGGGTGGGGGTGGGTGTCGTGCGGGAGGCCGTCCGATCCGATCATCGCGCCTTGGAATTGCAAGATGCGTCGGAGGTCTTCCTCGTCCATTTGGAAGTAGATCGCCCCGGCGGGACTCAAGCGCTCCACCGCTTCCTCGGCGCTGCAACCCCAAGTCTGGCGGATCTCCTCGAAGTCGCGTCCTCCGAGCTCCGGATGCGGGGTCGACCAAGTCACCAACACCCGCTCGGCCTTTTCCAGCCAGTCGGCGAAGAGCACCGTCGAACTCGCTACATAAGGATAGACATCGAGATCCACCTTTTGCCGGGCCCGCGCTCGGGCAATCGCGGCGAGGGTCTCGCGACTTAGCCCCCAGTTCTGCCTCCCGACGCATTTATGATGCGAAATGACCACCGGGACCCCGGCGCGTTCGCCGATATCGAGAGTTTCGTGTACCGAGTCGAGCACCCCGGCACCCTCGTCGCGCATGTGCGTGGTGTAGATGCCCTCGTATTGCGCGACAAGGGATGCGAGGGAGACGATTTCGTCGGTCGGGGCGGCGAACGCCGGAGGATAGGCAAGCCCGGTGCTCATGCCGATACACCCGGCGCTCAGCGCTTCGTCGAGAAGCGCTTCCATCTTCGTGATTTCCTCGGGAAGGGCGGCGCGGGAGAGATCGTCTCCCATCGTCGCCGCTCGTAGGGCGCTGTGGCCGACGAGCGGGGCGAGATTGAGGGCGGGCGGGGCATCCTCCACCGCCGCCAGATATTCGCGCATGGTTGGGAAGCGATACCAATCGCCCCCGCCCAGCAGATTCATCGGCGGTGGCGGGGCGTTTCCCGTATAGGGAGCCAGACTCACCCCGCAGTTGCCGGTGACCACCGTGGTGACTCCTTGGCTGATCTTGCAGGTCATATCCGGGCTGCTGAGAACCGCCCGGTCGTCGTGAGTATGGACATCGATGAACCCCGGGGCGACGATCAACCCGGAGGCATCGATCTTGTTCCCCGCTTCGATGCGTTCGTCGAGGTTCTCATCGACGGCGACGATCCGCCCCCCTTCGATGGCGACATCCAACTGCGCTCGGGGGGCGCCGGTGCCGTCGATGACATCGCCCGAGTGGATCAGGATATCGCATCGACGATTGCGGGGGGTCGATTCCAGGTTCATATCGATGACGCTCCGATGAAGGGACAACGGGGACGATTCGCCAGCGTCTATTTTGCCCGAGATCGTCGTTTCCGACGAACGAGAGGGTTCGAAGGGGAGAGGAGGGGGAGCGAACGGGGCTGCGGCTCGAAAAAAGCCTCTTCGCACGCTTTTCGAGACGGCTTTATCAATGAGCGGGCGGGATTCGAGGGTTCTTCGGTTGTTCGGAAGGGGATATCAAAGCGCAGGGTGTACGCTCGCGCTTTATTGGCATTGGCAATCGAAGCCTATCTTTTTCAGCAGGTTGATGAATCCATCGTCCCCTTCATTTTCCAAGGAATGGGCGACTTTGATGATTTTGGGAAGATCGATCTTTCTTTTGAGATCGTCTGCGGGGCATCCTTTTTTATAGCCCGGAAAAAATTGCTTGATGTCTTCTTTTACTTTCCCCGGGTCGGGAGGTTTTTGATATTTTTTGTTGAAATGACGCCAAAGAAACGCTTCGTGATTCGGCTTTTGCCAGATTGCGATGAAGTGATTTGCCTTCAATTTGTCTGTTAGTTCTGAAATCTCTGCTTCGGTTGCGTTGTCGGTATCGAGAAAGATCGCCCGGATATATGTTCTTCTAGATTTTGGTTTTCCTTGATCTTCCTTGATTGCAGCCTTTATCGCTTTTTCCACCATGCTTGAACGATGCCCGCCATTCAGAATTTTTATACTGAGACGGATATCAAGGCCTTCCTCTTTGGCGTATGTGTCCAACATCTTCGCATAGCCTCTTTCACTTTCGCCTTCGCAAGCAACGAAAACGATTTTTTTGAGATTGTTGTTTCTGTTCATATCGAAATATCATCCGTATTGCGGTACCCCGCCATAGACTCCGCTGAGGTAGTTCTCCTTGAAATTTTCGTCTCGACGAACTCCTCCAATCTCCTTGAGGCCGTAGATCTTGCTTTCTCCTTGCGAATTTTTCTCGCAGAAAAAAATCTCCTCTTTGAGAAGGTTATCCATCAAGGTGGGATCTTGGCAGGACATCCATATCTGCGCACCTCGAGGGTTACGATCTTTGTCGGCAAACCAACGCGAAATCTCCCGTATTAGGATAGGGTGAAGCGAAGCATCGATTTCGTCGAACACTGCCAAACGACCTCGTGTAAACACTTGATGAAATGAATTAAAATAATCCATGAATTTTTTCGTTCCGTGGCTTTCTTCGGAGAAATCTACCGCTTCATCCAACCCTTGATGCATGAATTCGATATGAATTTTCTTGGTTTCCTCATCTCGTCTGAATTTGACTTCCTTGAGACCAAGATCGGCACGACGGATTTCACGGTTCAGATCAGTTGGATTTTCGCGGACACTATGTCCGAAGGGCGTCATGAATGAAGAGATATAAGGGTTATAAAAGCGTCTTCTACCGATTCGAATGTTCGAGGATATACGTCCGATGGAGTCGACGATCGCATATGCAATCTTATGATGGAGTCGAGTCATGATAGAGAGAATACTAGCGTCGGGTCGTTGAAATGCTGATATCAGAGACGAGTTCTTCAGTGCCAGTTTCATTTCCGGCGCGGCAAAAATGAGACCTTTTTCTCCTCTCTCAAACACCCGACGGAATCGTCCTTTATTTGCCGGGCGATATTTGACGGATTCCGATAGCACGCGATCTTCTTGCCCGTATTCTCGAGAGCTGAGTTCAAGTAAATACTTATAAAGGCAAGTAGGAGATCCTTCTGGCTCTTTCAGATCCGAAGGTCCGCTGAAATGAATCTCAAACCGGGTGGGCTTGGCCTCCATCTCATGAGTCAGAAATTTCTCGTAGGGCAGCCTCCCCTCGTCGGATTCATGGAGAAAACTCGAGCGCACGAACCAGCCGACGAATCGCAGAGCTAGCAACAGATTCGTCTTGCCCGAGGCGTTGGCTCCGTAAACGGCGACGACTCGCGGCGCTCGTAGTTCGGCACCATCGAAAATCGGCTCTAACCGACCGGGCTCAGAAGGGACCTTGGGTCCCACCGTGAGGTCGATCACTTGGCGTTCCCGGATCGATCGGAAGTTCTCGATCTCGATTCGATGGATCATGATATCGCTCTCCAAATCTACTATTGGAGCAGGATAATAACGGACTCAGAATCGAAAATCAACGAACAGACTTCAAAAATGAGATTTGAGTCATCAAATTTACTGACTGGAAGGGTTTTTCTACCGATCAGAGAAGAATCACGTGGCGAGCATGGCAAAGCGTTTCAGCGAAGCGGCGAAGCAGGCTTTTCGATCCGACGGAGCACGGCATCAAGCCTTCGGGGCGAGGGAATAGGGCGCTCGAAGCGAGTCTTGGCAAGTGGATGCAGATTGAGATATGCCTCTCGATCACGCAGCCTCGACCATCGCTAGGGTCTCGGCGGCGGCTAGTTGCCCGAGGAGCGCCGAGGAGCGAAAAGCCGAAGCCTTGAATGCCGCGCCTTCTCAAGTCGCCCGAGAAAATCCACACTCTCAGGTCTCGTTTTTATAAGATTCGCCATCTCACCGGCAGTCTTTTCGCCGAGGTCTTCGGCCGGGGGAGGTTTTCGAAGTTCGCTCGGAGTCGGTGTGCGTCTCGTGAAAAGGGGGAGGGCTTCGATGTCTTTTGTGCGGACGATGCTATTCGCTCCCGGCAATCACTCGCGTCGGGTCGAAAAAGCCTTGGGTCTCGATGCCGATAGCGTGATTCTCGATCTCGAGGATGCGGTTGCGATCAGCGAGAAAGTCTCCACCCGTCGGCAGGTGGCACAGGCCTTGGCACTGCCGCGACGAGGGAGCGGGCGAGTCCGCGTCAATGCCTTCGACACGCCTTTTTGTGTGGATGATCTGCGGGAGGTGGTGGTTGCCGGTCTCGATGGCATCGTTCTTCCGAAGGTGGAGTCCGCAGCCCAGCTCGTGGCGGTGGATTGGCTTCTTCGTGCCCTCGAAAAAGAGCGCGGTCTCCCCGAAGGCGGGATCGATCTCATGCCGATCGTCGAGACCGCTCTCGCGCTCTCCGCGCTGCGTGAGATCGCCGCTTGCGGGTTGGCGCGGGTGCGTAGACTCAGTTTCGGGGCCGCGGATTTCACCCTCGATCTTGCTATGCGTTGGACGCGCGAGGAGCATGAACTGGATTCGGTGCGCAGCCGCATCGCGATCGAATCGAGAGCCGCGGGATTGGAAGCCCCGATCGACACGGTCTTTGCCCGCATCGGGGATTCGGAAGGATTGCAAGCCTCCGCCCGGCGCGCTCGTGCGCTCGGCTTTCAGGGGAAACTATGCATCCACCCCGAGCAGATCGCCCCGATCAACGCGCTTTTCACCCCCGACGAGGAGGAGGTCGCCCGCGCCCGAGCCATCGTCGCCGCTTTCGAGGCCGCCGAGGCCGCGGGCAGCGCATCGATCAGTTTGGATGGGCAGTTCATCGACTACCCCATCGTGGAGCAGGCGCGTCGCATCGTGCGTCTCGCGGATGCGAGCCCGCCGAAGCCCGATGTCTGATGCCCGATGCTTGGCGTCTTCCACGGGCATTCTCTACGAGTGCCCTCTACGAGCGCCCCCTAAGACCGATAGAATCCGTGTCCTTTGAAACCTAGTTCTTCCGTATAAGACAAGAAAATCAAAAGGAGCCTTTCCGATGAGCCTTGCCGACCATCCGATCGAGCCCGTTCGCGAAGAAGAGATTGCCAAGTGGCTAGGCGGGCGCACTTTCCAGCAGGTCTACGAGGAGTACGATGAGACCGGCTGCATCCGCTTCGAGCGCGTGCTCGACGAGGGGCAACTCGGCGAAATTCGCTCGGCACTGGACCCTTATCTGAAGGCCGATATCAAGGGTCGCGGGGATTTCGAGGGTATCAAGACCAATCGCGTTTACGCCCTGATGGCCAAGTCGCAAGTCTTTTCAAGGCTCGCGATTCATCCGCTGGCATTGGCATTCGCCGAGGCCGACTTGGGTCTTAGTTGCCAGTTATCCGCTCTGCTGGCGATCAATCTGCATCCGGGCGAGACCGTGCAGCCTTGGCACCACGACGATTTGCACTGCGGATTGCCGCGCCCGCGCAAATCGCTGCAGGTCAGCGCTTTTTGGGCCATCGACGACACCACGGAGGAAAACGGAGCCACCGAGTATCTCCCCGGCAGCCACCGATGGGCCGATGACCGCATCGAAGCCCCCGCCGCCGATTCCTATTTCGACAGCCGACAAAAGATCGGCGACGCCGATGCCCGTCCCGACGCGATCAAGGCCGTGATGCCTGCGGGCTCGTTGATGCTGCTCAAGGGAACCGTTTGGCATCGCGGCGGGGCCAACCTTTCCGACGCCCCGCGCATGATCATCACGCCGCAGTACTGCGTCGGCTGGATGCGGCCGCTGGAAAACTTCCTTCTGGCGACGCCGCAAGATGCGATCCGACTTAGCCCCAAGCGGGCGCGGGAGCTGATCGGCTATTCGATCCACCCGCCCTTCATGGGCTATGTCGACGGCATGCATCCCGATCGCACCTTGCAATAGCGCTTGGATATCCGCAAGCCCGTCGATGCTGCTTGAAGGGAGTCGTTCGCGAGCGAGGCGGAGGCGGAGGCGGAGCCAATCGTTTTCGATGCTTTGCGAGCGATCACCGAGATCGGCCGGGGGCGGTCGGCGGAGAACGATCTTTCGGCGACGCCGCGAGATGCGATCCGGCGTGGGCTTGAGCGACCGCGCGTTGCCGCCTTGAGAACTCGTTTCGCCATCGTTCCAGAAACGCTCCCGTTGACCCTCTTGCGCAAGCGATCCCTGAAATTCGGAAGATCTATGGAAAATCAAGAGCGAGGAGGAGACGGGCAAGTCTCGGCAAGGAGCGCGCCTTCGCAGTCCTTCGTTTTCGGCACGGCCGTAAGATGCGATCCGGCTCAGGCTTAAGCGGCCTCGCTTTGCCGATTCGGGATTCCGCTTCGTCATCGTTCCCGAAACGCTTCCGTCGACCCCATCGCGCCAAGCGATGCCTGAACATTGGAAGAGCCACAAAAACAAAGTGCGTGGAGGAGGCGGGCAAGCCTCGACGAGGAGCAATTCAAATCGCCGGCGGCCGGCCTTTCGATGCTCCGATGCTCCGATGCCCCGATAACGCTGCATAATTTCCGAGCCCTGCCGTATCGACGCCGCCTTCGATTAAGGCCGCCCGGCAGACGTCTTGCCGAATACGATATCCGCCATATCCGCCATGGCACGGATACGACGAAGATACGAGCGTGCCGATGCGTGATGCCTTGGAAGAAAAATCTCGGTGACGATCGTCGAAGGCGGTCATCGAAGCGCGAGGGGTCGAAGCGCGAGGATATGTACATCGAACGAAATCGAGGGATTCCATGTCGTTCCAAGCCATGTCGTCGCAAGCCATATCGTCGCAAGATCGGGCGACGAAGCCCGGCGAGGAGCCGTTGAGCGTCGTCAACCCGACGGGCGCCGGTCGCTACCTGATCGTGTGCGAGCACGCCTCGAACCATATCCCGTCTCGCTACGACGATCTCGGCCTCGGCGAAGACGCCCGTACCTCCCATATCGCTTGGGACATCGGAGCCGGCGCCCTCGCCGAGGCTCTTTGCCGTCGACTCGACGCCCCGTTGATCCGCAGCGAGCTTTCCCGGTTGGTCTACGACTGCAATCGCCCGCCCGAGGCTCCCGATGCGATAATCGAGACGAGCGATCGCCGGTCCATCCCCGGCAATTCCGCTCTCGACGATGAGCGACGCCGGGAGCGCAAGACCTCGGTCTACGACCCCTTTCGCTTTGCGATCTCGAAGGCCGCGCAATCGTGCAACGCCCGCTTCGGCCGGGATTGGGCGTTGGTAACGATCCACAGTTTCACGCCGGTCTATGGCGGGCGGCATCGCGATGTCGAGATCGGCATATTGCACGATCGCGATACCCGCCTCGCCGACGCCATGCTCGCATCCGCGGCCCATCGCGCGAAGTTCCTGACAAGGCGCAACGAACCCTACGGCCCCGACGATGGCGTCACCCACACCATCGAGGTTCACGGCATCGCCAACGGCGTGGCCAACGTCATGGTCGAAGTGCGCAACGATCTGCTCGGCGGTCCCGAAGCGATCGCATCCATCGCCGACCTGCTTGCCGATTGGCTCGAAGCGGCGATGGCTTCCTTGCGAGCGCACGCCGCCTCGGAAGGGGAAGGAGAAGGAGAAGCGAAACGATGATCGCGATCCTGCGCCGCTATGTGCGCGTCGTCGATGCCATGAATTACCGCATCGGTCGTTTCGTGATGTACGGCATCTTCGCGATGATCGGGATCCTGCTGTGGTCCTCGTTCACGAAGATCGCGAGCGTCCCCTCGTTGTGGACGCTCGAGGCCGCGCAGTTCGCGATCATCGCCTATTTCTTTATCGGCGGTCCTTATGCCATCCAGATGGGCTCCCACGTCCGCATGGACCTTTTCTACGAGCGTTTGTCTATGCGCAAGAAGGCCTTTTTGGATAGCGTCACCGTGCTCGGCCTGCTGGTCTATCTGGCGGTGCTGCTATGGGGCGCGATCGGCTCGACCGCTTATTCGCTCGGCTATTTCGGCTCCGAGCCCTTTCGCTTTTTCGCCGGCCTCGCGCTCGGGAGCGAGGAGGTGGGAACGCTCGAGCGCAGCCGCACGATCTGGCGCCCCTATCTGTGGCCGATCAAGGCGGTGATGTGCGTCGGCACCGTGCTGATGCTCTTGCAGGCGCTTTCGGAACTCTCCAAGGATATCCTGCGGCTTCGGGGCGAAGAGTTCGAAGAGGGGATCGAGAAGAAGGGGATCCAAGAGAGAGTCGAGGCATGAGCTACGAAGCCATCGCCTTGCTGATGTTCGCATCGATGATGGTGCTTTTGTTCACCGGGCAACGCGTCTTCGGCGCCATCGGTTTCGTTGCGGTCATCGCCGCGCTCGCCCTGTGGGGGGATCGCGGCGGCTTCGACTTGGCCTTCGCCCAAGCCATCAAGGTCATGCGTTGGTACCCGCTGCTGACCGTTCCGATGTTCGTCTTCATGGGCTATGTGCTCTCGGAGAGCGGCATCGCCGACGATCTCTACCGGATGTTCCATGTCTGGATGGGCGGGCTCCGCGGCGGGCTCGCCATCGGGACCATCGGGTTGATGGTGCTGATCTCCGCGATGAACGGCCTTTCGGTCGCGGGTATGGCGATCGGAGCGACCATCGCCCTTCCCGAACTCTTGAGGCGCGGCTACGACAAGCGAATGGTGACCGGCGTCATCCAAGCGGGAAGTTCGCTCGGTATCCTCGTTCCGCCCTCGGTCGTTTTGGTTCTCTATGCGATGATCGCGCGCCAACCCGTCGGTCAGCTCTGGCTTGCGGGGGTCGTTCCCGGCCTGATGATGGCAGCGCTCTTCATCGTTTATATCTGGCTCCGCTGCCGCATCGAGCCTGCGCTCGGCCCCGTGCTTTCGAAAGACGAGCGCGCCATGCCGAGGGCGGAGAAATACCGGCTCCTTCTTTCCGGCCTGCTGCCCCTGTTCATCTTCTTCTCGATGATGATCCCTTTCGTCAACGGCTGGACTTCTTTGGTCGAAAGCTCGGCCATCGGCGCACTCGCGGCATTGGCCGTCGCCACCGCCAAGCGCCGCATGACTTGGCGGGTATTCGAAACTTCGGTGCGCAACACCCTCGGCATCACCTGCATGTTCTTGTGGATCATCCTCGCCGCGCTCGCTTTCGGTGCCGTCTTCGACGGGCTAGGTGCGGTCAAGGCCATCGAAGGGCTGTTTACGGAGAGACTCGGCTTGTCGCCCTTCATGATCCTCATCCTGATGCAGCTCAGTTTCATCGTCATGGGGACTTTTTTGGACGATACGGCCATGCTGGTGATCGTCGCCCCGCTATATATTCCCTTGGTCGGGGCCTTGGGTTTCGATCTGATCTGGTACGGAGTGCTCTACACGATCACCACGCAGATCGCCTACATGACGCCGCCTTTCGGATATAACCTCTTCTTGATGCGCGCCATGTCGCCTCCGGAAATCGGCATCAAGGATATCTATCGCTCGATCATCCCCTTCGTAGCCGTCATGATCTTGGGGTTGACCCTCGTGACGATTTTCCCCGAGATCGTGCTGTGGCTGCCTGACTACATCTATGCAAAATAAGCCGCCGCAACCCCGCGGCGAATCCCTTGTCCAACCACTTTTGTCCAACCACTTCATGGAAAAAGGAGCAGGATGATGACGACGAGACGCAATTTCATCAAGGGCGCAGCCATCGCTGGAGCGGCCACCGGTCTTTCCGCACCGGCGATTGCCCAGTCGACGATCAAATGGCGCATGCAAACGTATGCCGGAGCCGCGCTGGCCGAGCATGTCGTGAAACCGGCGATCGACACCTTCAACAAGATCGCCGGCGATCGGATGCAGATCGAGCTCTTTTTCGCCGACCAACTCGTGCCGACCGGCGAACTCTTCCAAGCCATGCAGCGCGGAACGATCGACGCCGTTCAATCCGACGACGACTCGATGGCCTCTCCCACGGAGGTCACCGTTTTCGGCGGCTATTTCCCCTTCGGCAGCCGCTACTCGCTCGACGTGCCGGTGCTTTTCAACCAATACGGCTTAAAGGAGATCTGGGACGCCGAATATTCGCGGGTCGGCGTCAAGCATATTTCGGCGGGGGCGTGGGATCCTTGCCATTTCGCCACCAAGGATCCGATCAATACGCTTGCCGATCTGAAAGGCAAGCGGGTCTTCACCTTCCCCACCGCCGGTCGCTTCCTTGCCCAGTTCGGGGTGGTTCCGGTCACTTTGCCTTGGGAGGATATCGAGGTCGCCGTCCAAACCGGCGAACTCGACGGGATCGCATGGTCGGGGATTACGGAGGATTACACGGTCGGTTGGGCCGATGTGACCAATTATTTCCTGACCAATAACATCTCCGGTGCTTGGATCGGCCATTTCTTCGCCAATATGGAACGCTGGAACGAGTTGCCCGAAGACTTGAAGCATCTCTTGATGGTGTGCATGGAGCAGAGCCACTACTACCGCCAGTGGTGGTATTGGGGCGGCGAGGCCAACTTGCGCGTCAACGGAACCAAGATGAAACTCACGACCATCCCCGACGAGGAGTGGGCTCAGGTCGAAGCCGCAGCGGTGACTTTCTGGGACGAAATCGCCAAGGAATCGCCGACGAAGGCGAAGGTCGTCGAGATCTTCCGCAAATACAACGCGGATATGCAAAAAGCCGGTCGCCCCTATCGCTACGGCTGATCGTCCGCCCGATCCGCAATCCGCAAGGGCGGGAGCGTCGTCCGGCGCTCCCGCCTGTTTGCCTGTATTTCGATAACCGCGCTCCTTCGAGAGCGGGGGAGAAGACGACCCTTTCGGGAAGCGATCCGAGCCTTCGATGGCATCCGCAGAATCGATCGTCGTTCGTTGCCGACGATCTCTGCATTTCGGTATCTTGAACTCGTTGCGGCATTTTTTAATTTCGTGATGCGGATACCGAATTCATCGCTGCGAGAACGTCCTCGGCACATAAGATTCTTCGTCGAGACTCGCACAGGCTTTTGCAATCGCTCGCAGACCCAAAAAGTGATTTTTGCGAGGACGGAAGGGAAAGCGAGCACTAAGATCGAAGCGAACGGATTCTATAATGGAGCTTGTCTTCGTGCTCGCGTGCTCGATCGGCGATATCGCTATCGACAAGATTCGCTTTTGCCGACTCACCGCCAAAGCGTTTTTCCTCGCAAGAGGAACACGAGATGAATCGATCCGAGATTTTTTGTCATCGAGAAAATCCTCTTTCTGATTTTTTTCCCGAAGAAGAAGGGTGCGGGACGATGAACATAGCCAGGATTTTCATCGGGGCAATTTCCGGCATCGCTACAGGCATAACCTTCATAGCCATTGCGGAGCCTATCGACAAAACGGGCTTCGGTGAGATCCTTGCCGATCATCCGACGATCGAGATGATTTGGAATGCGGTTATGTGCTTGGCAGTGCTCTCGGTCATGAAGATAGTCGTTAACAGTCGGTCTTTTACTTGGCGTTCTGTGTGGTGCTTTGTTGGCTTTATATGTGTTCTTGGCATATTGGACTCGGTCCTCGATGCGAGTGTTTATGAGAGTAGTTATGAGATGCTTTACACTTTGGTTATTGTTGTTGCCCTTGCAGGATACTTTGAGACAATCAGAAAGAAACCGTCGGAAGGGGAGTCGGAAGAGGAGGATGACTCTTGGGGGTATTACGGGATAGTCGCTGCCACGTATGCTGTCGTTTATGCTGTCGTCAGCGTGTTGATCGTTCTGATTTCAAATATGTGATAATCAACGGGCGGGGCTTTGAGGCAAAGAGCGAAGGTGGGTCGGGATCGGTAGGCTTGGCATCTGCTCGGAGCGATAGGTAGTTTTCGGTTGTTAGGTGGTCTTGGGGCGGCGAGGCCAACTTGCGCGTCAACGGAACCAAGATGAAACTCACGACCATCCCCGACGAGGAGTGGGCTGTCGCGGGCGGGGATTTTCTGTCCTTGAGAAAATTGTCTTTCGGATTCCTTCTCTTGGAAGAGGAGTGCAGAATGATGGGTATAACTAAGATTTTCATCGGCATGATTGCCGTTTTAGTCACAGCCGTAGCCCTCATAGTCATCACGATATCTATCAAGAAAACGGGTTGGGGTGAGATTCTTGACGTTCCGATGATCGATCTGATTTGGGGTGCGGCTGTGGGCTTGATAATGCTCTCGGTCATGAAGATAGTTGTCAATAATCGGTTTTTTACTTGGCCCTTTGTGTGGTCTTTTGTCGGCTTCGTATTTGTTCTTGACGTGTTGCAATTGGCCCTTGGTATGAGCGATGAAGAAGAGTTTTACGGTGTAGTTATTGCCTTTGTCCTTGGAGGGTGCTTCAAGACATTCAGAAAGAAACCGTCGGAGGAGGAATATGACTCATGGGAGTATTACTCGAAAATCTTGGGACAATTCACCGCCCTTTACGGTACTGTCAGCGTGCTGATCGTATTGGTTTCGGCATTGCGATAATCAACGGGCGGGACTTTGGGGTAGATAGGGTGAAGACTCTTTCGGCATCCGCTTGTTGCGATGGGTGGTTGCCTTCGGGATTCCGAGGAGGTCGAATTTTCTCTTTGTCCTTCTCTTTGCGAGCCCTAACCCTCCTATCCGAGATGTCGATCCCGCCCCGTCTTTGATAGAGTTTTTGGGTGGTGGTGCGGATGCTCTTGCATCTTGAGAACGGATCGAGGACGTAGCCGTTGCATCTTCGAATCCCATGAAGCGAAAAAACGGGTTTTTATCCCGAACCGACGAATACAGGACCGAGTCATGACCGGGTTGCTGACCTTCAAGCAGTTGCAGGCCGAGGCGAAAAAAGGCGCGATCGATACCGTTTTGGTTTGTATGGTCGACATGCAAGGGCGCCTGATGGGCAAGCGCTTCCATGTCTCCAACTTCATCGAAAGCGCGTATCGAGAGACCCATTGCTGCAATTATCTCCTTGCGACCGACTTGGAAATGGCGACGCCGGACGGCTATGCCTCGACGAGTTGGCGAGCCGGCTACGGCGACTATCTGATGAAGCCCGACCTCTCGACGCTTCGCCGCCTGCCTTGGCTCGAGGGCACGGCGATGGTGCTGTGCGATATCCTCGATCATCATACGCACGATGCCGTGCCGCACGCGCCAAGGCAGATCCTCAAGGTGCAGATCGCCCGCCTCGAGGCTGTAGGTTTCTCGCCGATGATGGCGACGGAGATCGAGTTTTTTCTCTTTCGTCGATCCCTCGACGAGATTCGTCGTTCCGGCTATCGCGATCTGGAGCCGATCAGCGGCTACAACGAGGACTACCATATCTTCCAGACCACCAAGGAAGAGCATGTGATGCGCCCGTTGCGCAATCACCTCCATGCCGCCGGCATCCCGGTCGAGAACTCGAAAGGCGAGGCGGAAGCCGGTCAAGAAGAGTTGAATATCCGTTATGCCGATGCTTTGGCCTGCGCCGACCATCACACTATCGCCAAGCATGCGACCAAGGAGATCGCTTGGCAGCAAGGGCACGCGGCGACCTTTCTGCCGAAGTGGCATCATGATCGTGTCGGCAGCGCGAGCCATATCCATACCTCGCTTGCGTGCGAGGCCGAGAACGCCTTTCACGATTCCTCCCGGGAATATGCGATGTCGCAGACGATGTGCCATTTCCTTGCCGGGATCATCGCTTATGCGCGCGATTGCACTTGGTTCTTCGCTCCTTATGTCAATTCCTATAAACGCTTCGCCAAAGGCACCTTTGCGCCGACGAAGACGGCTTGGTCGGTGGATAATCGCACGGCCGGTTTCCGGCTATGCGGGGCAAATACATCGTCTGTGCGGATCGAATGCCGAATTCCCGGGGCGGATTTCAATCCCTATCTCGGGCAGGCCGCTCTATTGGCCGCAGGTCTTGAGGGTATCGAGCAGCAACTCGAACTCATGCCTCCGACAACGGGCGATATTTACGACAACCCGGAGGTGCCGGATATCCCCGGCACCCTGCGCGAGGCGATCGACACGCTCTATGGATCGAAAGCGCTGCGCCGCGCGATGGGCGATGATGTCATCGACCACTACGTGCGCTGCGCTTCGTGGGAGCAGGAGGAATTCGATCGGGTCGTAACCGATTGGGAAGTCGCCCGAGGGTTTGAAAAAGCATAGAAAGAAATAACGTTTTCGAACCGATATTTTTTATCTTCTTGGATCGGTGGTTTTCGTCCAAATCCGACGGGAGTTTCTATCATTCAGTGCTGAGTAAAATCCGGCGTCCTAGGGTTATCAAAATAAATTCGAGCGTATCCCTGAATTTTGTCGATTGCGTCGCGCTTTGAGCGCGCTTGGCGAGCGGGGTCCATGGTGGATGATCGGCTGGCGATCTTTATAGTCATTCGACTCATCGAGTGCTTGTTGCCATTCATCGATGGTATCGAATGCTCGGACTCCCCGGTGCGGATTGCCTTACGAATGCGTGCGAAAGCGGGAACGCTTATCGCTTTATAGATCCTTTGCATCGATTCCAAAGAAGGGGTATAGAAGAGAATATCGAAATGTCACCGCGAGAAGGAAGTGGCTACCACCGGAGCCGTTCGCATCGAAAAGATGCAATTCGATGCGAACGAGGATGATAGCCACGTCTTCGTTGATTCATGCATATTCAAGCGCTATCCGGTTTGCTCGCTCCTCGATCTCGGCGCAGCGATCGATCAGCACGTCGAAAGTGTCGGGATTGTCATCGATAAAAAAACCGCTATCGACGGTATATTGATAATCGGCTTCAAGAGACGAGCGCGCAGCGTCGGTCGGGACCATCCGCAGGTTTCCGTTGATGACATTGCTGTAGTCGATGAGTTCGCCATCGAATGCTTTCTTGCGGAAAAACATCGTATTGTGTTTGACCACCGATTCGGCAAGGGCTCGGTCGTGCAATGCGATATCCGCGATGCCCGCATTATCGAGGCGGACCAAATCGTGCCAATGGCGCGCAAAGCGTTCCCCTCGTAGACGCTGCTCAAGACAAAAGACATGGACCGCCGCTGCCTTTTCCCAAAAGGTCCGTTCGGCATACATGACCCGTGGTCTTGCCCTCGGGAGTACGGCCCCGCCAACGAAACCTTCCACGTCGCATTTCACATCCCGCAAGGTGGCGGGCTCGCCGGTCGAACGTGCGCCGAATTCCAAGAGAACGACCGGAGAAACATACAGAGAGTCCGAAGCGCTTGTTTCCTCGTAATCGATGAAGACCTTGTCGTCATCGGCACGCACTTTTGCGGGCAAACCTTGCTCGGCGATAGCCTCTTGCATATACGGCCGGACTTCGTTTTCGACCCATTCGGCCAAGCGACGACGGACTTCTTTCGACCAGCGTTTCTCTTGGCTGCGGTTATCCGGCAAGGCTTCGTCGTTATCGCCCACCAAATCAGGGGCGATTGTACGGATGTCGTAGGTGATATCGACATCCTCCGAAAAGCGTTTGATGATGTTGTAAGCCTTCGACAGCGATGTCCCGCCTTTGAATACGAGATGCTCGCCGAACGTAGATTCGAATAGAGTCTGCAATGACCAGACTACCCAGACGTCTTTTTCGAGAAGACGAGCACGACGATTCAGATGCTTGGCTACTTGCTCGATGGCGTATCGCCGATCTTTGTACGGCAAAGACAGGAACAGGTCAGGCATGGGTCGCCGCTCGGGTAATACTTTGAGCCAGCCAATCAGGCAAGCGATGTGCAACGCTCGCCATTATGTCGAAGGCTTCCGCAGGAATTCTTGGTTTCAGTCTCCGGATCGCATCCTCGACTTCATCGGGTCCGAGCCAAGCCAAGGCGCGCACCACTTGCCCCGCTGGATGGTCGGCCAAGACCAGTTGCCAAGACGGCGCATTTCGCAACTCTATCTTTCGGTTGCCGAATATGAGCGTACGGCTGCGGCCGGAAGTCAGATAGATAGAACGCATCGGTACCTGCGTTATCAGTCCTAGGGCGTTTGCCGCCGACGCGCCGTGCCGAGCGATGGCTTCTCCCCGCTGCGCTGCCAGACCCTTGATTACATGTTCCACCAAGGGGGGCTGAGTGCCGAATCTGCTCGTCACCATGCGAAAGTAGACGCCTCGTTCGGCACGGAACAGCCGCCCGCGCTTGGCCAAGCGGGACAAGGCCCGGTTGACCCCGGCCCGGGTGCCGAGGTGAAGCAACTCCTTCGCCACCAGCGGCGTTCCTTCCGGGAGCCCCTCGGCATGCTCCATGATCTTCTCGGTCAGGTATTTCATGGTCGATCTCCCATCGGTTTCGTCAAAGCGGGAGGCGTTTTTCCGATCTCCCGCACCACATTCTATACCGGGCTGCGATGCCGGTCACCTTTCATACCCGGTTTTCGCCTGAAAAATAAAG
Source organism: Gammaproteobacteria bacterium (assembly GCA_965220535.1). GTDB lineage: Bacteria > Pseudomonadota > Gammaproteobacteria > HK1 > HK1 > HK1. The sequence goes on from OZ244833.1 coordinate 3,519,221, forward strand.
GCATGGTTCAGGCATTGTTCGCCGCCCGGGTGATGCTTCGAGCCAGCCAATCAGGCAAGCGATGCGCAACGCTCGCCATTATGTCGAAGGCTTCCGAAGGAATTCTTGGTTTCAGTCTCCGGATCGCATCCTCGACTTCCTCGGGTCCGAGCCAAGCCAAGGCGCGCATCACTTGTCCCGCTGGATGGTCGGCCAAGACCAGTTGCCAGTGCGGTGCGTTTCGCAGTTCTACTTTTAGATTACCGAACATGAGCGTGCGGCTGCGGCCGGAAGTCAGGTAGATAGTCTGCACCGGTACCTGCGTTATCAGCCCTAGGGCGTTTGCCGCGTCCGCGCCGGTTTCGACGATGGCTTCTCCCCGCTGTGCTGCCAGCCCCTTGATTACATGCTCCACCAAGGGGGGGTGAGTGCCGAATCTGCTCGTCACCATGCGAAAGTAGACGCCTCGTTCGGCACGGAACAGCTGCCCGCGCTTGGCCAAGCGGGACAAGGCCCGGTTGACCCCGGCACGAGTGCCGAGATGAAGCAACTCCTTCGCCACCAGAGGCGTTCCTTCAGGGAGCCCCTCGGCATGCTCCATGATCTTCTCGGTCAGGTATTTCATGGTCTATCTCCCATCGGTTTCGTCAAAGCGGGAGGCGTTTTTCCGATCTCCCGCACCACATTCTATACCGGGCTGCGATGCCGGTCACCTTTCATAGCCGGTTTTCGCCTGAAAAAGACAGGCATGGTTCAGGCATTGTTCGCCGCCCGGGTGATGCTTCGAGCCAGCCAATCGGGCAAACGATGCGCAACGCTCGCCATTATCTCGAAGGCCTCCGAAGGAATTCTTGGCTTCAGTCTCCGGATCGCGTCCTCGACTTCACCGGGTCCGAGCCAAGCCAAGGCGCGCACCACTTGTCCTGCCGGATGGTCGGCCAAGACCAGTTGCCAAGACGGTGCGTTTCGCAGTTCTACCTTTCGCTTGCCGAATATGAGCATGCGACTGCGGCTGGAGGTCATATAGATAGAACGCACCGGTACCTGCGTTATCAGCCCCAGGGCGTTTGCTGCATCTGCACCGTTTTGGACGATGGCCTCTCCCCGCTGCGTTGCCAGCCCCTTGATTGCTCGCTCCACAGAAGGTGGGTGTGTGCCGAATCGGCTCGTCACCATACGAAAGTAGACGCCTCGCTCGGCACGGATCAGCTGCCCGTGCTTGGCCAAGCGGGACAAGGCCCGGTTGACCCCGGCATGAGTGCCGAGGTGAAGCAACTCCTTCGCCACCAGCGGCGTTCCTTCCGGGAGCCCCTCGGCATGCTCCATGATCTTCTCGGTCAGGTATTTCATGGTCTATCTCCCATCGGTTTCGTCAAAGCGGGAGGCGTTTTTTCGATCTCCCGCATCACGTACCGGGCTGCGATACCGGTCGCCTCATAATCGGTTCTCGCCTGACAAAGACAGGCATGTTTCAGGCATTGTTCGCCGCCCGGGCGATGCTTCGAGCCAGCCAATCGGGCAAACGATGCGCAACGCTCGCCATTATGTCGAATGCTTCCGCAGGAATTCTTGGTTTCAGTCTCCGGATCGCGTCCTCGACTTCTTCAGGTCCGAGCCAAGCCAAGGCGCGAACCACTTGTCCCGTCGGATGGTCGGCCAAGATCAGCTGCCAAGGAGGCGCATTTCGCAGCTCTACTTTTTGTTTGCCGAGCATGAGCATGCGGCTGCGGCCAGAAGTCAGATAGATGTATCGCATCGGTACCTGTGTTATCAGCCCGAGGGCGTTTGCCGCCGCCGCGCCATGCCGAACGATGGCCTCTCCCCGCTGTGCTGCCAGCCCCTTGATTATTCGTTCCACCGAAGGTGGATGCGTGCCGAATCTGCTCGTTACCATGCGAAAGTAGACGCCTCGCTCGGCACGGATCAGCTGCCCGCGCTTGGCCAAGCGGGACAAGGCTCGGTTGACCCCGGCCCGGGTGCCGAGATGAAGCAACTCCTTTGCCACCAGAGGCGTTCCTTCCGGGAGCCCCTCGGCATGCTCCATGATCTTCTCGGACAGGTATTTCATGGTCTGTTTCCGGTCGGAAAAATGCATTGTTATGGCGATTTGGCGATCTTATGTGCGCACGTACAACCCTTTCTGCGTGACATTTTATACAAGCCATACGAGCCATACAAGCCATACGAGGCTTCGCTTTCGGCTAACGGCTTGCCCAAGACTGCCGGCAGTATTCGGCGCAAAGCGGGGGGCTCGTTCGTCTTCGTATTTGTCGACCGTTGTCCGGCAAGCGGTTCGATTTCGGCTATCGTTCACGACTTCCAAGACGACATCGCTCGGGAAGGGGTTTGTCGCCGTCCTTTTATCCGCCTCTTATCCGCCTTCGAAGAAGGCAATGGCCGGGCCGAGCGCTTCGTTCGCGACTGTGGAGGGGGAACTCGCTTCGAGGTCCAAGCCCGAGAAGACCGTCTAGGGGTCGCAACGGGCGCTAGAAAGGAGTTCCAAGGCGAAGGCAGCGAACTCCGATGGAGTCATCGCCACCGATATCGTCCGCCGATTCCCTTCGAAATGCGCGGCGATCGACCGTCTCCCTTCCCTCGCATATACACTTCGCAAGCGTCAGCCTCGATAACCATCGGGTATCGCCCACCGCTTAACGATCGAAGAAGATATGGCCATGAAACTCGTCGCTAACTGGAACTACCCGACCGCGGTCCGCTTCGGCGCAGGTCGGATCGCCGAAATCGGCGAGGCCTGCGCTGCCGCCGGTATCGCCAAGCCCCTTTTGGTCGTCGACCGCGGTTTGGTCTCGATGGAAATCACCCGACGCACCCTGTCGCTGATGGAGGCCGCCGGTCTCGGCAACGCCGTATTCTCCGATCTCGACTCCAATCCGACGGACAAGAACGTAGCGGCGGGTTTGGAAGTCTTTCGGGAGGGCGAATTCGATGGCGTGGTGGCCTTCGGTGGCGGCTCGGGGCTTGACCTCGGCAAGACCGTCGCCTTCATGGCCGGCCAATCGCGCCCGCTGTGGGATTTCGAGGATATCGGCGATTGGTGGACCCGCGCCGACCCCGCCGGTATTCGCCCCATCGTCGCCGTCCCCACCACTGCAGGCACCGGCTCCGAAGTCGGCCGCGCAGGAGTCATCACGAATACCGAGCGGCTCGAAAAGAAGATCATCTTCCATCCCAAAATGCTTCCTGCCGTCGTGATCTGCGACCCTGAACTGACCCAAGGAATGCCGAAACCCATCACCGCCGGCACCGGGCTCGACGCTTTCGCGCATTGCGTGGAGGCCTATTGCTCGCCGCATTACCACCCCATGAGCCAGGGCATCGCCTTGGAGGGGATGCGTCTCGTCAAGGAATATTTGCCGCGGGCATATCGAAATGGCACGGATTTGGAGGCTCGGGCCCACCTGATGAGCGCCGCGATGATGGGCGCGACGGCCTTCCAAAAAGGTCTCGGCGCTATCCATGCCATCAGCCATCCGGTCGGCGCGGTGCACCATACCCATCACGGGACGACGAACGCCGTGTGCATGCCGCCGGTTCTTCGCTTCAATCGCTCGGCAATCGAAGAGGTGATCGGGCGGGCGGCGGATTATCTCGGCATCCCCGAGGGATACGAGGGCTTTTGCGCGTATGTGGACGAGTTCAACGCGGCGATGGGGATACCGAAAACCCTCACCGCCTTGGGCGTCGAAGATCCGGATATCGACCGGCTGACCGAATCCGCGCTTGCCGATCCCAGCGTCGGCGGCAACCCGGTCAAGATGACCTACGACAACACTCGCGCCCTGATCGAAGCCTGTTTGTGATCTCTTGTCGTATGAGCTAAGCGCAGTGCGAGGGCGAAACTTAGGCTTTCACCTCGATCGATCGCAGCCCCTTGGTCTTTGCTCGGATTCTCGGTCGGCGAGGTCTTGCGTCGATCTTCGTGCTCATATATATTCCGTCTGTTTTGTATGTGTGGGGGGGGATAGATAGCCATCCTCGCCTCGTCGACAACCACGATACCTTCGCGAAAAGCAAAAGGCCGATGTCCGAACTCGCCGCTTATATCGATCAGATCCGTCGGGATACGAAAGGGACGCCGCGGGCTCGGGGCACGGCCTTCGAAAACATCGTGCGCTTCTATCTGCAGACCGATCCGCTGCAAAAAAGCCGATATAGCAAGGTGCAGACCTACCTCGAGTGGGCCAACGATCGCGGCGAGGAAGGGCAGGATATCGGTATCGACCTTGTTGCCGAGCAGGTCGACGGCAAAGGCTACGCCGCCATTCAATGTAAATGCTACGAAACCGATAAAACTATCGGCATGGGCGATTTGAATCGATTCATATCCGCCTCCAGTCGAAAGGAATTCGTGCTTAGAATCCTCGTCGATACGACGACCTCGGATTGGGGGGCCAACGCCGAAAAACTCGTTTCCTCTCTCGCCCCGGATTTCATCCGGTTGAAAACGGAGCAGATGGAGAAAAGCGCCATCGATTGGGGCCGCTATATCCATAAACACGAAAGCGCCCTCAAAAAGCCGAAGCGTTTGATGCCGCATCAAAAGGCGGCGCTCAAGCAGGTCATGGAGGGCTTCGAAAAGTCGGACCGCGGTAAAATGATTATGGCTTGTGGTACGGGGAAGACATTCACTAGCCTCAAGATCGCCGAGGAGTTTTCTTCTCCCGAAATCTCTAAAAGCATATATAAATCAATAATTTACCCCCCCCCCCCCCCCCCCCCCCCTCCCCGTCCTCAAAGGGGCTTCCTCGATCCATTGATACCCACCCTCAGGGAAATATCCTCTACCTAGTCCCATCGCTGGCCTTGATGGCCCAAACCGTTCGGGAATGGAACAACGATACCGGCTTGCCGATGCGCTCCTTTGCGGTGTGCTCCGATATCCAAGTCGGCACCCGCAGAAAATATGCAGGCAAAGACGATATCGCCGAAATCTCCACCACGGATTTGGAAATTCCGGCGACGACCGACCCGCAAAAACTCGGCATCGCAATGGCCAATCGGCAGCCCCGGTCGGCAGGCGGGCTCTCGGTCGTATTCGCCACCTATCAATCGATACAAGTCATTGCCGAGGCCCAGAAAAAACACGCCGTCCCCCATTTCGATTTGATTGTTTGCGACGAAGCCCACCGCACCACCGGAGCGACTTTGGCGGGTACGGAGGAATCCAACTTCGTCAAGGTTCACGATAACGATATCATCGCCGGCGACAAACGCCTTTATATGACGGCGACCCCTCGGATTTTCTCCGATGCCGTCGTTCAGCGCGCCCGCGAAGTCGAGGCCTCGCTGGCCTCGATGGACGATGAAAAACTCTTCGGCCCCATTTTCCATTATTTGAGTTTCGGCAAGGCCGTCGAGCAGCGCTTATTGTCGGACTATAAAGTCGTCGTCCTCAAAATCGACGAAGGCACCATCAGCGCCGCTGTGCAAAGCGCATTGGCCGACGAGTCGAACGAACTGCAACTCGACGATGCCACCAAAATCATCGGTTGCTACAAAGCCTTGGCCAAACAAGGATTGAAGGAGGATTTACGCACCGACCCCGGCCCGATGCGCCGGGCCTTGGCCTTTTGCCGAAGCATCAAGAGTTCGAAACTCATCGAGAGCGAGTTCACCCGGGTCGTCGATGAATATATCGAGCAGGAGCGGGATCGGGAAGGGCAAGAACAAGCGTTTCTCCCTTGCGAAGTGGAGCATATCGACGGCACCTTCAGAGCCAAAGAACGCGGCCGATTGCTGGACTGGTTGCGAGATGATTCGCAAGAGACGGGCTGTCGAATCCTGACCAACGCCCGGGTGTTGAGCGAGGGCGTCGATGTCCCGGCGCTCGATGCGATTTTGTTCCTGCATCCGCGTAAAAGCCAGATCGACGTCGTGCAAGCCGTCGGGCGCGTGATGCGCCGCGCCGAGGGCAAGAAACTGGGCTATGTGGTGCTACCGGTCGGGATTCCGGCAGGGGTTCCGCCGGAGGAAGCCCTCAAAGACAACAAAAGATTCCAGGTGATCTGGCAAATCCTCAACGCTTTGCGAGCCCACGACGAGCGTTTGGATGCGGTTATCAACCAAGGCGGGCTGGGCCAGGATATTTCCGATCGCATCGAAATCGTCACCGTCGTCGATCAGTTGCCGAGCGCGCGCAAACCCGCGGGCGAGAAGATCGACATCGGTGGCAGGGCGGGCCAAGACCCTGCCGAATACCCCGATGAGCCCCTCGATGAAACCCTTAAACAAGAGCCGTTGCCGATCGACGAGGAGTTCTCGCGGGCGGTGCTCGCGATGTTGGTCGATAAATGCGGCAACCGGACCTATTGGGCGGATTGGGCGAAGGACGTTGCCGAAATCGCGCAAAAACATATCAGCCGTCTGAAAGGAATTCTCAAAGCGAGGCTCGATCTTCGAGAAAAATTCGATGACTTTCTGAAAGAACTCAAAGCGGAGATCAACGACAGCATCGAAGAAAGCGACGCCATCGAGATGTTGGCGCAGCATATCGTCACACGACCGGTATTCGAGGCTTTGTTCCGGGGCGGAGCGTCGATCGATCAGAACCCCGTATCCCGGGCGATGCAGAAGATCCTGGATCAACTGGAGCCCGAGCATCTCGAAAAAGAAGCCGTCTCCCTCGAGGGTTTTTACGAGAGCGTTCGCCGTCGCACCGATGGCTTGACCGATCCGAAGGCGCGACAAAATCTGGCGGCCGAACTCTATGAGAGTTTCTTCCGCAACGCCTTTCCCCTCACCGCACAAAGATTGGGGGTGGCTTATACCCCGGTGGAAATCGTCGATTTCATCATCCACTCGATCAACGATTTGCTCGAACAGGAATTCGGCGAAACGCTGTCTTCGGAAAATATCAATATCTTGGAGCCTTTCGTCGGCACCGGCACGTTTATCGCCCGCCTGCTGCAATCGGGTCTGATCGAGCCAAAAGATCTCGAGCGCAAATACGAAAACGAGATTTTCGCCAATGAGATACAACTGCTGCCTTATTATATTTCCCTGATCAATATCGAATCGGCCTATCAAGCGGTCTCGAAAGAGGGGGTCTACAGATCATTCAAAGGCCTGAATCTGACCGATACTTTCGAGGTGAAAAAACCGGATCTTCTCCGCCGATATTTCGAGGAGACCCATCAGCGAAGGGAGAGGATGGAAAAGCGGCGGATCGATGTGATTCTTGGGAATCCGCCTTATTCGGTGGGGCAGAGGAGTCAAAATGATAATGCTCAGAATATTTTTTATCCGGAATTGAATGGTCGTGTTAACGAAACTTATGTCAAAGGCTCGTCAGCAACCAATCACAAGTCTTTGTACGACAGTTATATCCGTGCGATACGTTGGGCTACCGATCGCATTCAAGACAAAGGAATCATCGGCTTTGTCACCAATGCCAGTTGGATCGAAAACGCCTCGGCCGACCGCATGCGGGCTTGTTTGCGGGAAGAGTTCAGCAGCCTTTACGTGTTTAATCTGAGGGGTAACGCACGCTTATCTGGTGACGCGAGGAGAAGGGAAAAGGGTAGTGTTTTTGGTATTAGCGCTCGAGTTCCTGTCGTGGTTGCCTTATTGATCAAAAATCCCGAAGCGGAGAAGTCGGGGGAGATTTTCTACTGCGATATCGGAGACTATCTGAGCCGGGAAGAAAAATTGGATCTTATACGGGCCTTTTATGGCGTTGCTTTGATGCAACAACAAGACAAGTGGAAGAAAATTCAACCGGACGAACATCATGATTGGATGAATCAGCGGCGCTCTGATTTTAAGAAATATATATGTATAGGAAACAAAAAGAAAAAGAGTGAAGAAAAATTATTCGATCTATATTCAGCCGGATTAGTTACTTCTAGAGATCCTTGGTGTGTCAATCATTCCAAGAATAAATTGATCGAAAATATTAGGAGAACTCTGTCCTTTTATAATTCGGAGGTTGATCGATATCAGAAATCAAATAAAACGATTTCGATCAAATCTTTTGTTGATAAGAATCCCATAAAAATTAGTTGGGATCGTCCTGATTTTATTAGAATAAAGCAGGGGCGATATTTGAACTTTAAAGAACAATCTGTCATCCAAACCATTTACAGACCATTCAATAAACAATGGTGTTATTTCAATAGACATTTCAATAGCTGTGTATACCTGCTTACCAATATATTTTCTATTGGTGATTCGGGAGAAAATTTGCTGATATCCTTGACAGGGGTTGGATCTTTTTCATTTTCTAGCCTGATGATAGGAAATCTGCCCAATTTTTCTGTGATTAATGCAGGTCAGCATTTCCCCCTGAAAATCTACCCGAAAAACCCGACCCCCAGCCTATTGAGCACCGACAACCCCGAAGGCTCGCAATGGAGTTATTCGATATCCGATCAAGGCCTCGCACATTTCCAACAAAAACACCCCAACCTAACCATCACCAAAGAAGATATCTTCTACTACACCTACGCCGTGTTGCACTCCGAGCAGTATCGCGAAATATACGCAGCCAATCTGACTAAGGAATTGCCTCGGATTCCGCCGGCGCCGAGCGATCGAGCCTTTCAGGATTTCGTCGAGGCCGGTAGAAGACTAGGGCATTTACATGTCAACTACGAAAGCGTCGATCGCTATGAAGTCGATCTCCTCGAAACCAGAGAACTCCTCTCCGTGCCCGACGAGAAATACTACCGCGTCGAGCAAATGAAATTTGCAGGCACCGCTCGCAAGCCGAATAAAACCCGCATCGTTTATAACTCGTCTATCGCCCTCGCCGGTATTCCGTTGAAGGCCTACGATTACAAAGTCAACGGCAAAACCGCCATCGAATGGGTCATGGATCGGCAATGCGTTCGCATCGACAAAGACAGCGGAATCGTCAACGACGCCAACGATTACGCCAACGAGACCATGAATGATCCCCGCTATCCCTTGGATCTGCTCCGGCGGGTGATCACCGTCAGTTTGGAAACGCTCGATATCGTTCGCACCCTGCCCGAACTGGACTTGGATTGAGGCTGTTTGGGATCCATTTTTTCAGGCACTGACGATATCGGTGTCATGGTGGTAATAACAACCGGGGAGTGTCGTATCTTCTTCGAAACTGACGCGGGTCTCGGTGATATATCCCGTTCGCATCAGAAGTTCGCATCCTTCGATTGCGCTTTGCAGATTGTAGAATGGGCTTTGCTCATGTTTGTAAAGATGCCAAATATCGGGGTCGAGGTAGCGTGATTTGAAGTGTATATAGGATTTTTTTTCATAGACATTAACTCGGGTGGGTAATTTTGTTTCCGCGTGGTAAATGTCGGCGTAAATTTTGGCGTGTACGTAATCGGAGAAAGGATAAGGCTTGTTGTGATACTCGGACGAGTAAATCTTCGGTGCTGTGACCACTTTCCAATTTGCATCATCTTCGGCTTGGAATTCCACGATGAAGATTCCATCATTGGAAAACGAAGGCCTCGGCGGCGGTATTTTCTTCATGTTATTACTCCTTTCGTATGAAGCGGGACGAAAACGATCATAGTGAGACGATAATGCTTGGTTATTGGTGCTCCGACGATTTCGGTCTGCGACGAAAGCCTTTATTATACTCGATATTCGGATTCGGAAGTTGGCAACATTGTGGCCGTGTTCCAATGCATATTATATCTGGATTTGAATTCCACGATAAAGACACCATCATCGGAAATCGCAGGCACCGTCGTCGGTATGCTTTCCATGCCCTTATTTCTTCCGTACACAACAGGCGCAAATACTTATAGTGAAGTGATGATATTTGGGTATCGATGCATCTCTAACATCGGCGGACAACGAAACCCATCATTCCAAAACCCCCGCCTCTCGTAGCATCTCCCGATAGGACTTCACGCATTGGATGAGAGTGTCGCGGTCGATGGCCACGACGCATCGACGATCGATATCGAGTATTTTTCGCCGCTTGTTATCGGTGAGCCATCGTTCGATATTGGCTCGGTGTTCGCTTAGATCCTTCTGTAGCCTTTGTTGCTCCTCTCTCGTTTCCCGCGATGGCCTTTTTTTCAGCAAGGCATCGACTCGACTCTCTATCTCGCTGGATTTCAGGCTGAAGGTCTCGCATTCGAAGCGAGTTTGCTCGTCCTCGAATTTGATGCAGTCGAAATCCGGCAGGATGTCGTTCGCTGTCGATGCGCATGCCAGACAGAGGGCGACGATGGTCATGAGGGTGCGGTTCATGATGCGTTATCGAGTGTGTGTTGGCAGACCTGGATGTTTCGGATTGTTTCGGATTCCCCGATACTCCCCGATACTCCGGTATTTTCGTCGATCATTCCGGTTCCGGTGGGCGATCGGTTTTACGGGCGGATGACACAAGCAAGCGGCGATCGGCGATTTTCTCACGGGCAAATCGATTCAAGCGATCCTTACCATTGCCTTGCATGGCCAAGCCGACCGTGCGAGAGCCTTCGAGCCGGTCGAATCGCTCGCTTCCATCGCCGAAAAAAGCCCGCTGGACAAGGGATTCTCCGGTGCCGGCGGGGTCGGCCGAGTCCTTTTTTCGGGGAGTCCTTTTTTCGGAATGGCGAGATTCGAAGATCATAAATGACATCGTATCGATCCGACCTTCGCTGTTCGGCAAGGCGTGTCATTTTCTCCCTCGCCTTTTTGACGCCATTGGCTTTCTTTTCGCATCGACCAGCGCGCTGCTTGGAAAGGATCGGGATCTCGGCCGCGCCGAGAAACCATCTGCATTCACCATCTGCATTCCTAGGCGCAACCCTCCTTTGCCTTCGGGTAGCGGTAGGCTGATGGCCGGTGTGGGTGCCAGGTCCAAAGCCCGAAACGGGGTCGCCGGTGCTGCCCAAGCCTCTCGAAGCCGTGCCCGGTGCGCGGCTTGGGTCAAGATGGCGTTGATCGTGTCGTAGCCGCTCGAAAATTCGCCGAGCGTCTTGGCGGTATCAAGAGCCGCTCGGCAAGGCGTGTCATTTCCCCGCCCCCTCGCCTTTTTGCCCCTCTTGGCGTGCGTGTTGCATCAACCAGTGCGCCGCTTGGAAAAGGTCGGCATCTCGGCCGCGGCGAGAGACCATCTGTATCCCCAAGGGCAACCCAGCCTCGCCCTCGAGCAGCGGTAGGTTGATCGCCGGAGTCCCGGCCAGAGTCCAAAGCCCGTTGAAAACGGGGTCGCCGGTGCTGTCCAATCCGCTCAAGGCCGTGCCCGGCGCGGCTTGGGTCAAGATGGCGTCGTAGTCGCTCAAAAAATCGTCGAGCGTTTCGGTCAGCGCGTCGGCGGCATCGAGTGCCTGTGAATACTCTCCCACCGAAAGATCCTCTCCCGCCTTGATGCGGGCGGTGATCTTTTCGCTGAGAAGTTCCGAACGCGATGCTCGATGCTCGGCGAAAATGGCGGCGATCGATCCCCCCAAAATCCTTCGGTGGATCTCGTCGGCGCTTTCGAATTCAGGCGGCAGAAGGGCATCGGGTAGTTCGATCCCCGTATTCGATAGCCAATCCGCGCGGCATCGCCGGGCCTCTTCGCTTTCCCGCTCCTGATAAGGGGAGGGCACGAAGGCTAGGCGAGGCGCTCGCTCGGGGAGCGCTTCCGGCCGAAGGCGTGGATTCTCGCCGGATCCGCGGTCCGAAGGCGGATGTCGGTCTCGGTCGGCGGGTGAAGGCTGCATCAGCACCTCTCCGACGAGGGCGAGATCGTCGAGCGAGCGGGCGAAAACCCCGACATGATCGAGCCGCTGCGACAGCGAGAACATCCCGCTTCTCGAGATCGACCCGAAAGTGGGTTTGTAGGCGAATACGCCGCAAAAAGAACCGGGGCGGATCACCGAGCCGATCGTTTGCGATCCCAAAGCGAGGGGTACCATGCAATCGGCCACCGCGGCCGCCGAACCGCTCGACGATCCCCCGGGGGTGTGTCCGAGCGCATGGGGGTTGCGGGTTTTGCCCGGATGGGAGAGGGCGAACTCGGTGGTGACCGTCTTGCCCGGGATGATCGCCCCCGCGGCGCGTAGAAGGCGAACCACCTGCGCATCCGCATCGGGCCTTCGTCCTTCGTGGATCGGGGAGCCGAGCTGCGTCGGCATGTCGCGGGTGTCGATGATATCCTTGATGCCGACCGGGATACCGTGCAAGGGCTCGGGGGCGCGTCCTTGGGCCAGTTCTCGATCGCATCGGCGGGCTTCGGCCAGCGCCTTTTCGGGATCGAGAAAAGCCCACGCCCCGACTCGGCTTTCGCGGGACTCGATGCGGCGCAGACAAGCGCTCATCAGGGCTTCGCACGAGAGCGTCCCGGCGCGAATGCGCGCCGCCGCTTCGCTCGCTCCGAGGCAGGCGGGATCGTCGATCTCGGGCGATCGAACGGTCGATCCGGTAGCCAAGGTGCAAGCCCCGTCGCAAGCGGGTCGATCCGGGCTCGGCGCCGCGGCGCCGGATCGGTCGGCGGCTACAGGCTTCGAGTTCGACGGTGCTTCCGGTTGCGCTCGTTCTTGATTCATCGATGAATCTCCTGGCAAAGCGTGCCCTTCTTTTTCGTCGTTCGGGCGGGTGGCATCCGTCGGCCTCCCTCGGCATGGAGCCCTTGCCCTTCGTTCGCCAAGCGCGCGTTGAAGCGGCGGTATCGAGAACGAAACCCGGGCATCTTCGATGCCGAGAACGCCGAAAAAGGGCGCGAGCCAAGTCCTCCGGTAGGAGAATGAAAAACGCATCGGAGCGACGGAGCGCTTGGGCTGCGCTTTTTCCTTCGAGCCCGACAAGGACAATCCCCGGGCGAATCCTAGCCGAGCCCGCCGCGGGGCACCCATCGGATATTGTGGATCACCGCCCTTCGTTCCGGCGAGGGCCGAGAATCGGCGATATGGAAGCCGGTCGTTCGGAGCGTTCGCGAGTCCCAAGGCCTATAAGCGTTATCGCAAGGATTTGCCGTCGGCTGCCGAGCATCGCCGCCGGGGTATGCGGTTCCGTGCGCTTGGCCGGCGATGGAGCCTTTCGGATCTTCGCTGCAAAGTGTTGTAAGTATCTTTGCGTAGCGGCGGCAGATGTCCAAGAGCGAACGATGCAAAGCGAGCGCCGTGGCAAGCGGCGATTCCCCTAGCGAGCCATCGATCGAGAGGAAGGGATAACGCTTTGCGGTGCGCCGCCATCCTTCGCCGCTGCGACCACGACGCCTTGGGCTTTTCCCTCGCCGCCGAGCTGCGCGAACCCGTGCGTGCACTTGGCCGGCGGCGAGGCCCTTGGGAGTATCGGCGTGGGGCATGAAGGGCGTTGCGTCACCCGTGGCAGATGCCCGAAAGCGAGCGATTCGCCCGTCGAGCCATCGCTCGAGAGGAGCGCATGATCTTTGGCAAACGTCGAATCGTGCGGTGTGCCGCCATCCTTCGCTTTCGGCCATTACGATCTCCGGTGCTGCGGGTTTTTCCCTTGCCGCGCAGATGCGCGATTCCCCTGCGCTTGGGGCAGCGAAGCCCTTAGGGTCTTCGACGCATGGCAAAGGGCCGCCGCGTCGCCCGTGGCGGATGCCCGAAAGCGAACGATTCGCCCGTCGAGCCATCGCTCGAGAGGAGCGCATGATCTTTGGCAAACGTCGAATCGTGCGGTGTGCCGCCATCCTTCGCTTTCGGCCATTACGATCTCCGATGCTGCGGGTTTTTCCCTTGCCGCGCAGATGCGTGATTCCCCTGCGCTTGGGGCAGCGAAGCCCTTAGGGTCTTCGACGCATGGCAAAGGGCCGCCGCGTCGCCCGTGGCGGTTGCCCGAAAGCGAGCGTCGGGTGAGCATGACAAGGGTTGATTCGCCCGAGAGGAGCGCATGATCTTTGGCAAGCGTCGAATCGTGCGGCGTGTCACCCTCATGCGCTTTCGGCCGTCGCTATCCGTGGTGCTTCAGATCTTTCCCGCGCCGCTCGGCTCCGCGATGCCGCGCTTGGCCGGCGGCGAAGCCCTTCGGATTATCGGCCGAGGGCATGAAGGACGCGGCGTCGCCATGGCGGATGTCCGAAAGCGAACGATTCGAAGCGAGCGTCATGACAAGCGGCGATCAGCCGATCGAGCCACCGATCGAGCCACCGATCAAGAGGAATGCAAGAGCCTTCGCAAGCGTTGACCTTTGCGGTATGCCACCATACTTTGCCCTCGCTGTCCGCGTTTCTTCGGGTCTTTCCCTCGTCGCCGAAGCGCGAGATCTCCTGCGCGTTGCCGGCGGAGATTGTCGGATCTCCGGAAGTAGGGCATGCAGCATGAAGGACACCGGTGTCGCCGTGGCGGAGCCTTCGAAAGTCAACATCATGACAAGAGACGATTCACCCGTCGATCCACCCGTCGAACTACCGATCAAGAGGAAGGTATGACCCTTCGCAAGCGTCGCCCTTTGCGGCCTACCACCATCCTTCGTCGTCGCTTTCGCGGCGCCTTGGGTCTATCCCTTGCCGCCGAGGTGCGCGATACCGTGCGCTTGGCGTTGCCGGTGATGCTGGCGCGGCTCGGCGTGTTGACCATCGTGGTGATGGATACCGCCATGAGCGGTCGAATATCCGCCGACGATCTCGCCTGGTACTCGATTGCGGTGGCACCGCAGGTGCCGATGCTGCTGATCGGCATCGGGGCGTTGATGGGGACGGTGGTGATGACCGCCCAAGCCGTCGGGGCGAATCAGCTGGAAAAATGCGGGGCGATTTGGCGCACCGCCCTCGCTCATGCGGCGGTTGCAGGTCTTTTGATGCTCCTGCTTTGCACCCAAGGCGAGGCGTTTTTTCTTGCCGTCGGTCAGTCGCCGGAGATCGCCGCCGGGGCCGGAAGAGTGTTGCAGGCTTTGGGCTACGGCATCCCGGGGATGCTGCTTTATGTCTGCACCATCCTTCTGCTGGAGGGGATCGGACGCCCCAAGCCGGGCATGTACATCATGATCGGAGCCAATATCCTCAATCTCATCCTCAACTGGATGATGGTTTTCGGGAACGCCGGTTTCCCCGCGATGGGAGCGGAGGGCGCCGCGCTGGCTTCGAGCATCGTGCGCTGGGGCATTTTCTTCGCGGCGGCGGCTTATGTGCTGCGCTATGTCGACCGCCGGCGTTTCGGCATTTTCGCCCCCCGAAATCCGCAAGAGCGTTTGGGCGCCCGCATGCGCTCCATCGGCTTCCCGATGGGCTTGGCGCAGGGGTTGGAGTCCAGCGCCTTCGGGGCGATGATGCTGATCGCCGGCCTGATGGGGACGTCCGAGGTCGGCGGTTTTGCGATCCCGATGAATATGCTGACCCTCGCTTTCATGGGTGCCATCGGGCTTGCGACCGCCGCCAGCGTTCGGGTCGGCCGGGCGGTGGGACGCGGAGATTCCATGGGGGTGCAGCGGGCGGGATGGGTGGCGGTGGGCTTGGTGCTGATCTATATGTCGCTGGTGGCGACGCTCTTTGCGCTGTTTCGTTATCCGATCGTCGGTATCTACACCAACGACGCGACGGTGCTGGCGGTGGCGGCGACCACGATGGCCATCGCGATGCTGGTGACCTTCCCCGACGGAATGCAAGCGGTGATCGTCGGCGCCCTGCGCGGAGCTTCCGACGCTTGGCCTGCGGTTGCGCTCTATCTCATCGGCTTTTGGGGAGTGATGGTCTCGCTCGGCTACTGGCTGGCGATCGTGCAGGGAAAGGGAGCCCCCGGCCTCATGATTTCGGTCGCCGCCGGCGCATTGACCACCGCCGCCCTCCTTGCCTTGCGCTTTCGCACGGTTTCCCGCCGCGCGGTCCGCCGGGTATGAGGGTATGTGCGCCTCTATTTGCGTGGATATGCACAAAATGGCAAGATAAGACCGTCGCGATTTTCAAACGAGCACTGGCTGATCCCCCTTGGTGACTGCAGGGAATATCAGGCTAGTCTCGGGAATGAGCTCATCCGCTTTGCTTCGATGTAATGGGATTTTTGTACATGCACTCTTCCAGCAACCACTCTCCCTTCCGCTACCCAGGTGGAAAATTCTACGCTCGCAAACTGATTTTGGAGCAGTTGCCGGTGAGCGAGATCTATTGTGAACCCTTTGCCGGCGGAGCGTCTATCTTCTTTGCCAAGCGGAGGTCGGAGATCAATATCCTGAACGATCTGGATTCGAGTCTAATTAATACATTTATGCAAATAAGAGACCATGTAGAGGATCTCGTTGCGCTTCTTGACGGATTGCCCGCGACGAAGGATGTGCATTATTTCTACAAAAACAAATATCAGCCTCAGAGTGATCTCGAGCAGGCCTTACGCTGGTTTTATCTAAATCGGACTTCGTATTCCGGAATTATGAAGCCTGAGAACTGCTACTGGGGGTACCATGATAAGTATTCCATGCGACCGGAAAATTGGCCGCGTCTGCTGCGCTCTGTGTCCCAGAAACTGCAAGGAGTGGAATTATCATCTTTGGACTTCGAAGTTGTCATCGATTCAGCCCCTGACGACACATTCTTGTTTATCGATCCGCCTTATTATAATGCGGATCAGAAGAAATTCTATCCTTGCAGTTTTGATCTATCGGATCATATTCGACTGAGTGAATGTCTTGCCGATCACAAAGATCGACTCCGTTTTCTGATTACCTATGATAATTCCACCGAGGTCAGAGATCTATATGCGTGGTGCGATATTTTCGAAGAGCGGGAATGGCAGTATACGATTAGCCGAACCGATGATCAGAAGAACGGTCGGAAATTGGTGGACGGTTATCGTGCGGAGAGGCAAAACGGCAAGGAATTGTTTATCAAAAACTACCTGATAGACACCTCGTCTTCGAGCTCGCCGGCACAAATGACGTTTCGGTACCACGGCATGAAGGAGCGGATCCTTGAATCAGTTCAATGAGTTGGCTATCTTTGACAGTATCAGAGAGTATTGTGCACGATACAGAATACCCCTTGAGAGTTTTATGGATATCCTCGAAGATCAAAAAGTTCTTCCTATGATACGGGGCAAGGCGAATGAATACGTTGCCAAGATCGTATTGGAAAGAAATCTTGACCGAAATTGGCGAGTTCAAAAGCTGAATCTAAACCCGCAGCCGAGTCGTGCCGACGAGGATTTGGCGATCACTCATGCCAGAACCGGCATCCGTCTTAGGGTAGAAGCAAAAAGCGCGGCAAGAGGTACTTTCAAGCTCGGTACAAAGAACACCCGTATTAAAACTCCGCATTTCAAAGTGAAATGCCTCCCCCGCCCTAGAGTTATTTGAGACACTCCTCGTCGCGTCAGCGAAGAGGTTGCGCTGCGGGTGATGAAGGGTGAGGACATGGAACTCATCGCCCGGAATTTCTTAGGTGCCGGCTGCCGATGCCAGCCGCCGGCATGAGAGGCTTATAGCAGGGGGCATCAGTTGCTTGAAGTCCCGGGCGAGTGATGCCCTAGATGTGGAGATCGCCCGACTGCCACGCCGAGGTGGGCGATTCACCATGGCCAACGATCTTCTTGACGAGAAGATCTAGAGGATGGAAGCCGGCCGCCCTTTTGCGCCGCGCAGGTCAAAGCGATGAGTACCGTCATCTCTTTCCTTCACGGGAAAGACCTACGGTGTTTCGCGGGTCTGCCGGGTTTGGAGGATGAGTCGCTCCGGCGTATATCGCAAAGCGGGGTCGGACAGCCAAGTCCCGCGCCGCCGACCCGATCCATGCGGGCCGATATCCGATCCGGAACCGGTCGAAGAGATCAGGCAGGTGATCAAGGCCAGTGGGTTCCATGGCGAGGGCTATCGCAAAGTGCGGGGGCGCTTGAAACGCGAGAAGATTCACTCATCGAAAGCGCGGCTTTTGCGGCTCATGCGCGAGATAGGGTTTGCTCGCCAAGCCATGCTGAGGGCCGCAGCGTGGTCCTCGGTCTCATGATGGAATTGAGGGTCGATGAGATGTGGGGCACCGACATGACAACGATTCTTCTCGGGACTTGGCAGCAGGTCTGCGTTTTCGTGGCGGTTGCCCGTTGTTCGGCGAGTTGCGCAGGTGAAGCACGCGGCTACGCGAGGCACGCTTTTTGAAGCGTTGGAACCGGTCCGCTTAGGAGTGCTTTCCGAATGCTTCGGAGCCATCGGCGAGGGGGTGGCGACGGGGTTGACCATCCGCCATGACGACGGGTTGCGGTCCATCGGTCGCGACTTCCTTTGGCGAGATCTCTTGGGCGATATATCTGGGGCGAGATATCTGGGGCAAGGATCGCTTCGTCGCCGTCCTTTTTCCGCTCCCGAAGAAGGCAATGGATGTGCCGAGCGTTTCATCCGCACCTTGAAGGAGAAGCTGCTCTGGCTAAGACACCTTGCTGGACCATCGAAGCGTTGCAGCAGGCACTGTATGAGTTCAAGGATCGCTACAACAAACGCTGGTTGATCGAAGGCCACGGGCAACGCACTGCCGAGCCAGTTCAGGCGAGGGGCGGTGGACGAGGGGCGGTGGACGAAACTCGGGCGGCTGCATAAGATTCAAAAGTGTCTCGATAACCCTAGGGTGCTACACCATCTCGAACGTCGGCTCGTTCGGGAACGGCTTTGACTGCGAGTGCCGTTTGGCCGGTATCTTTCGCCGGCGGGATATCGCTGGCGGGATACTTCGCCGCCCGCCACGAGAAACCGGGTTTTTATCTCCTTGTCGGTTTCGCCCGGTCGAGTCCGAATCAAACCCGAGGGTCGCGGTCGATAGGCTCGAGGCTCGGATCCTCCCCTCGTTGCAGTCGGTCGAAAGCCTCGAGGACATAAGTCTTGGTGCGATATTCGTCGAATTCCTTGATCTCTTTGCTTTTGAGGGTCGGGAAGGAGGTGCCGGGCTCCGGGGCCTCGAGGATATGTTCCAAATCCGAGCGATCGAGCCCGTACATCTCGGCGTAGATCGCATCCAGCTCGCAACGCAGGCGGTGGCGACGCTCTTCGTTCCAGACGAAGGGCTCGCCCTCGTAGCCCAAGCCTCGCGCAAAGCCTTGCAGATCCCGGGAGGTATAGCTCAACTCCAATACCCTCGGGATCACCAACAGGACATAGCGCTCTCGGCATCCGGATTGTCGGAGATAGGCTTCGGGGGGGAGCACCGGCAGTTGTTTGAGGATGAAGAAATTCATGTTGACCCCGCCGACCGAAAGGCGAGCGGCCCAGTCGAGGGGAAGGCTGTTGCAGTTGGCCATCACCAAAGCCGATGCAATCTCTTTTGCTTGTCGATAATCGATCGTCGGGGCGCTGTTTCCGACCCCCGATAACGGCGTATGGCTTGAAATGACGGTTCTTTCGTCGGTCGAGCGGCCAATCCCTCTGAAAGTCTGCAACCATCCCTCGCCGTCGATAGGAAGCGAGGATCTTGCGAGGCGGTCCGCCGAGGAGGGTGTCGATGTCATGATGGTCTTTTGTTTGTCGCTTAGGGGTGTCGATGACCGAAAGGCGAGCGGGCCGAATCCGCAGGCCGAATTCGAAGAGGCTTCGAGAAGATTCCCTCGGGGCTCGGGGCTCGGGGCTTTCAAACCGATCTCATGATACCGGTATTCGTCGGGGGCTTCGGTGTGGCGAGAAATCGAGCGCCGGACGTGCCGGAAGCGCCGAGACCTTCGATAGAGATCAAGATTCCATCGACGGGATCGAAAAAAGCCGAGCCTTCCTCGATGCCCGATTCGATCGCCTCTTTTCGATCGCTCGGCGATCTTTCGGCACTCGTCGGCAACTGTCGGCGCACGGGCAAAAAGCGGGATTCCGAAGAACGGGAGGGCTCACGCGGAAAGCCCGTGGCCATCGCCCCTTTCGATCATATCTTGGCAGACACAGCGTCGGCCCACCGGCCGAGCGCTTCGGAATATCTCACAGAATGTCTTGCCGGGTAATGGGCGGGCTTGCCCCGATGAACCCAGGCGCTATCGAGGTCCGCCTGCGTACATGGCCGGTAATATCGCCCAATCTCACCCAATATCACTGGCGCGCGCAGGCGTAGTGCCCGCCTCGCCCCATCGCCTTGCCATTGTCCCTGCCCGTATTACATAGAGGAGACGAAGATGATCGCTCTGATTCGATGGTTCCAGGGCATCTTGGGAATGCTGGCCTTCATGGTGTTCCTGGGATGGGTCTACTTTCAGGCGCCGGTGATTTTCTACATCGTCATCGCCGGGTTGGTCGGCGTGATGATCTGGGGTACCTATCTCGACGCCCGCGACAAGGATTGATGCTCGCCCTTGCGCCTCGGGACGGGGTTTTTCGTTCCTTCGAGGATCGCCCCGCTCCGGCTTCGGGCGAAGAGACGGGGTCTTCGATCCGAGAAAAATCGCTCGGCGAGAATGACCGCCGGAAGAAGACGACCGCCGGAAAGGAAAGGGTAGGGGAATCGTCCGGGGATTCGATCCCCGTCCGCTCGGCCGACTTCCGGCTCGAAGCCGCTGCCCTCGTCGCTTCGAGACGCGGCTCGTTCCCCGGTCGCTGCCGAGTCGCCGCCGATTCGAAAAGGCCGCGGAGCGGGCAAGCCCCGGTGCGATGCTCCCGAGCACCCTTCGATACCCGGCCCGACCCGAGCGAGATCGCTCGTCGGAAAATTTGCCCACACTTCGGATTGAATCGTTATACTAGTCCGCCGTATCATCCAAGAAGAGATGAATATTGCCAATCACAAGAACAATTCTTTTCAGGAGGAAATCGAAGCGTGAACAGCAAACTGAAATCAACCCTTCTGGCAGTCGGCATGGCCGCTGCCCTCGGCTTCGGCACCACGGCTCGATCCGCCGATGAGGTCAACGTCGCGTTCTTTCTCGAGTGGGCGACGCCCAACCTGATGGCCAAGGTCGACAAGTCTTACGACAAAGCCATGGGTGTCGACGTCAACTGGGTCGACTTCACGACCGGCACCGCGATGACCGAAGCGATGCTGGCCGGCGATATCGACATTTCCTATTCCCAAGGCTTGGCTCCCTTCGTTACCGCCATCCAGCAAGGCGCCCCGCTCAAGATGGTCGGGATCGCCGTGGTCTACGAGGCCAACGACTGCTTCGTCCGCAACGGCTTGGGCATCGATCACATGAACGCTTCCGAGCTCGAAGGCAAGACCGTCGCCGTGCCGTTGAATACCATGGCCGATTACGCCTTCCGCGAATACATGAGGCATCTGAAGGTCGATATCGGCACGATGCAAATCGTCGATCAGGCCCCGCCCGACGGTGCCAAATCCTTGGCCGACGGCGTTGTCGACATGGCTTGCGTCTTCGGCGGCGTCGCCACCAGCGCGTCTCGGGAAGTCGGTCGCGCGATCATGAACAAGCAGCAGAAGATCGACGCCGGTATCGGATCCTTCGACGTGATTTCGGTCACCGAGAAGTTCGCCACCGAGGAGCCGGAGTTGTTGCGCGCCTTCCTCGAAGCGACCGAAGAGGCGAACAAAGCCTTCAGAGGGACCGATGCTCAGTTCATGCAGATCGCTACGGCTTCGGGGATGGATGTGTCGACGACCAAGTCGCAGATGGCCGATTTCATCTTCCCGACCATCAAGGAGCAGATGGACCAGTACTTCTCCAAAGATGGCGTCGCTGCGGCCGCTGCGGCCTCGTTGGGCCTCGTCTTCATGGGCGATTCGGATGGAATGATGATCGCCAAGACGATCGACGGTTCCTTCCTCAGGTAATCGATTTCGCGGTAGTATGCTTGGCGAGAGCCGAAGGCGGGCATCGAGCGATGCCCGCCTTCGGATGCCCGCCGCCGATCGATTTCCGGCTCGTACCGGGATGATCCGAGATGCTCGGCTCGCTCGGGACGATGCTAAAAAGCCGGCGGCATATCCGATGACGAACCCCTGCGGTCTTCAGGTATAGCGTATCGCGCAAGATATCGAGTTCGGCATATCGAGATCGGCCGATACCGCAGTATCTCGCACGGGATTTCGTCTCGGGTCTTATAAACCACCCGGATGACGAAACGTTATGACGGATCTGGTTTGCAAAGAATTGAATATGACCTTCACCAATCCACAAACCGGTGCGGTTGTGGAGGCGCTGAAGGATATCAACTTCACCTTGAAGAAGGGCGAGTTGCTCTCGGTACTCGGTCCTTCCGGCTGCGGCAAGACCACCTTGCTGAATATGATCGCCGGCTTTCTCAACCCCACCAGCGGCGCTGCGATCCTCGGCGACAACGTGATCGAGGGCCCCGGTGTCGAGCGCGGCATGGTCTTCCAGCAAGGGGCGTTGTTCGAGTGGCTGCCGGTGGCGCGCAATGTCGATTACGGCTTGCGCATGAAGAAAGTGTCGTCCGCCGAGAGTCGGCAACTGGTCGAGAAGTGGCTTGATATCGTCGGTCTGCAGGGCTTCGGCGATACCCCTACCTATCAACTTTCCGGAGGCATGCAGCAACGGGTCGCGCTGGCGCGTTGCCTGATCAACGACCCGGAAGTGATCTTGATGGACGAGCCGCTAGGCGCCCTCGATGCCTTGACGCGAGAGAAGATGCAATCGTTGGTGCTGGAACTGTGGAAGGAGACCGGCAAGACGATCTTGATCATCACCCACTCCGTCGAAGAGGCCCTGCTGCTGGGCGAGCGCTTGTTCGTCATGGCTCCGCGTCCCGGACGCATTCACAAGGAATACAACTTGCCCTTCGCCGAACGAGGGCTCAGCGAATCGCTTCGCGAGATCAAAAAAGATCATGAATTCGCCGCCGTTCGCGAAGAGATATTGACCATGATCTGGAATATGGAAGAGGAGATCATGGGCCGTGCTTGAATGGTTATCGGATCAACGAGCCGCGATCGCCGCGATCTTGATCATCGCGCTCTTAGGGACTTTTGTCGCTTCGATCTACTTCGGTCGTAAACGCAGCGCGCTGATCGACAAAGACGAGGTTTTCGGCGACCCCCAGCGTACCAAGGGCGGATGGCATTGGGCGATCTGCGGTCTTTCCGCCTTGATGCTGGTTTGGTTCTACTACTCGTGGGGCATGGGGCGCGCGTTCTTTCCCCAAGCGGCGAACGAACTGTGCCAAGTCGCGAAACTCGAAGAATCGATGTCGCCGATCAAGGCGGCGTTGCCGATCGGTTCGCGCTATTACAAATCCACCTTGTTGGTTTCGAGAAACAGCGGCCAGCTGGAAGAGCTCGCCGCCACCTTGCCGCGCGATGCTTTCGCCGCCCCCGAACAGGTGGAACTCGAAGATCTGATCGCCAAGATCAACCGGCTGATCGTGCACTCCTCCGATCCGGCCAACCTCGATCAAAAGACGGTGGACGAGCTGACCGCGCTATCGACGGACATCCGCTCGCTCGCCGCCGACTTGGGTCGGGATGCGAGCGGCCTCGTTCCCACCGCCGAAGCCCTGGCGCAGCCCAAGTGGGGAACGACCTATACCGAAATCCCTGTGTTGCCGATCACCGGCAAAGGGGTTCTTTTCGATCAAAGCGCGGTCGAAGCGAAAGAGATCGCCGACCGCTTCAACAAGATCCGCAACCACGTCGTCGCCAACGATGCGCTGATTGCGGATATCAAAGCGCGTATCGAGCGGTTGAAAGAGGCCAACGAAACAGGCGGCTTCGACGAGAGGACCGCCGAGAGTCGCGAGGCCTACGTCAAGGCCGTGGAGAGGATTTTCCGCCGCCTCGACGATGGCTTGATCTTCCCCGCCGCATCCTTGCAAGGCGTGAATTCCGCGATCGTCGATCTCGATGCGGCCGTCGGCGATGCGATGGGCAGCCTCGGTTTCGTCTCGGCGGTGTTTTTGCCGGGCGACGGGATCGTCAAATCGCGTACCCAATGCACCGAACAAGGCTCGGCGCGCTGGCTGCCCAAACCCACCGATGTCGTGGCGACCTTCGTCCGCTTAGCCAACCCGGATGTCGAAGGCGGCGGTGGCTATCGCGGCGTGACCTTGCTGTGGTGGAAATGGCTGCCCTTGGCCAACGTGGTCGGCTTCTTGGTGCCCGACTGGATTGCCGATATCTGGCCCGGCGAATACGCAAGCCACGGTGCCGATGGCACGATCACCCCGAACTTCAAAGACAACCTGCTGGCCTTCGCCCAAGGCGAGGTGTCGCTGGGCTTTATCCCTTGGTTCGACGGCCATATCTGGGATTCGATGTTCAGGGTATTGGTGGCGCTCTCGTTGGGCATCTTGCTCGGCGTGCCGCTCGGCTTGTTGATGGGCGTCTCGCGGTTTTTCAAATCCTTCTTCGATCCGATGATCGAACTCTATCGCCCGGTGCCGCCCTTGGCATGGGCACCGCTGATCCTCACGATTTTCGGCATCCAAGACGACGGCAAGATATTCCTGCTCTTCATGGTCGCCTTCGCGATCATGGTGATCTCGGCCCGCACCGGAGCCGTGGGGGTGCAACTTTCGAAGATCCGCGCCGCCCATTCCTTGGGTTCCACCGATGCGCAGATCATGCGCAACGTCATCTTGCCCAATGCGCTGCCGGAGGTCCTGACCGGGATTCGCATTTCGGTCGGCGTGTGCTGGGGAACCCTGGTCGCGGCGGAGATGTTGGCGGGCACCACCGGCGTCGGCTTCATCGAGAATATCGCGCGCACCGTCTCCGACTACGAACTGATCTGGGTGACGATCCTGATCATGGGCTTGCTCGGCCTGATCTTGGATCTCGTCATGCGCTGGATCATCGACAAGACCATCCCGTGGCGCGGCAAGGGCTAGCCTGAACTATCGCCTGTGCGCTTCGCTTGCGCTCGACCACTCCTCGTTGATAGAACCCGAGAACCCGCTCGCGATATTTCGCGGGCGGTGCGGGTGTAGCACCCTAGAGTAATCGAGAAACTTTTGAATCTTATGCGGCCGCCGGGATCTCGTCCATCGCCCTTCGCTTGAACTGGCTCAAAGAGCGTTGTCCGCGGCGTTCGACCAACCGGATTCGGTTGTAGAAATCCTTGAACTCAGACAGCGCCTGCTGCGACTCTTTGATGGTCTGGAAGGTTTTTAGCCACAGCAGCTTCTCCTTCACGGTGCGGATGAATCGCTCGGCACGACCATTGCCTTCTTCGGGAACGAACAAAGGACGGCGACGAGGCGATCCTTGCCCAGACAATCTCGCCAAAGGAAGTCGCGACCGATAGCCTGCGACCTGTTGTCGTGGCGGATGGTCAACCCCGTCTCCACCCCTTCGCCGATAGATCCGAAGCATTTGGAAAGCACCCCCAAGCGGACCGGTTCCAACGCTTCAAAAAGCGTGCCTCACATAGCCGTATGCTCAATCGACGCAGATCGCCGAACAACGGGCGACCGCCACGAAGACGCAGACCTGCTGCCCGGTGCGGAGAAGGATCGTTGTCATGTCGGTGCCCCATATCTCATCGACCCTCGAAGGCACGATTATTCCATCATGAGCCCGAGGGCCATGCTGCGGCCCTCGGCATGGCTTGGCTGGCGAGCGAATCGTTCTCGCGCATGAATCGCAAAACCCGCGCTTCCGATGTGTGATTTTTCTCGTGTTGCAAGCGCACCCGCACTTTGCGATAGCCCTTGCTATGGAACCCGCCGGCCGTGATCACTTGCCTGATCTCTTCGACCGATTCCGGATCGGGTATCTACCCGTATGGGCCGGGCCGTCGGCGCGAGACCTGGTTGTCCGAATGCGCCTCCAGACCCGCGAGACACCCTAGGTCTTTTTCGTGGAGATATACAGCGCGGCGCTCATCGCTGCGACCGGCGCCTGCCAAAAGGGCGGCCGGCTTCCATCATCTCGTCAAGAAGATTGATAGTCATGGTCAGCTCGCCCGCCTTGGCGCACCGCTGATCGATCTCCACGTCACGGTCGGGAAGGGCGTCGCGAGCCCGAGACTGCAAACTATACAAACCCGCTTCGATAACCTTCTCATGCCGGCGGCCGATATCGGTTGCCGACCCCTAAGAAACTCCGAGCGACAAGTTCCATGTCCTCGCCCTTCATCAACCGCAGCACAGCCTCTTCGCTTACGCGATGCCGTCATTCGTCGTTTTTGAAGACCGGTTCTCTCAAAGCAACGTCTCCGCAGCTTTGATTCATGCGTGCTCGGCATGCTCTTTTTTCATCGTGAAGTCACTCCCTTATCCCATAAGATCAGGTTTTGAGGAGTGTCTCAAATAACCCTAGGACGGGGGACGTCCGACGATTCACGGCGTCAAGTCCACCAAGTGGCTCTATCGAAGAGCACCGAATCCGAACGCCGAAAACACCCGAATCTCGAACATCGGCGTTGATGTCCGTGCCGATGTCCAAGAAAACGCTAGCCAGAAAGGCACAAACACCACTCGGACATCAAGACATCAAGAACCAGTGTCAAAGAGTCATGTAAATGAATTGACGGGTTTTCATGGTATCGATACCACGAAAACCAGTGATTCAAAAAATACTAATATATTTCGCGGTGAACCGATGTCCGAATGTCCGAAGGACGAAAAGACGCCGAAAGCGAAGCCGATCGAATACCAGCGCATCATCGAAGTCGTCGTGGTCTTGGATGATGTCGGCTTGCCGGTCAATGCAGTCCATGTCGCCGACCGGCTCGGCATGGATGTCGCGAAACTCACCGCATCGAAGGCTTGGGCGCGTGCATTGAAGGACGTCGAAGTCGAAGCGTGAACGATCACCGAAGGGAGGTGCGACACGATGGGACGACGGATGCGACATGAAGCGAAGCGATCTCGCAAATACACCGAAGCGCAGTACCGCGCCGAGCGCAAAGCACGCGTTCACGCCAAGCGCGAACGGCGCGGTCTCGGCGGCGATGCCGAGCGAGCGCATGAATCAGACGGACAGACGGACACACTCGGAGGAACTGAACATGACGAAGAGACCAAAGACCACGCGCAAGCCTCCACCGATGCCTTGCGAGGGTGAAGGCTTGCGGCGTCTGCTTATCGCCGCGATGACCGACAAGGTCTCGCTCGCCGAGGTTGCGATGGAGCACGGCGTCGATGTAGCGGCCTAGGGTTATTGAGACACTTTCGAGTCTTATGCTGCCGTCGGGATCTCGTCCACCACCCCTCGCCTGAACTGGCTCGAAGAGCGTTGTCTGTGGTGTTCGATCGACCGGATTCGGTTGTAGCGATCTTTGAACTTCTGCAGTGCCTGCGGCAACTCCTCGATGGTCGGGAAGGTGTCGAGCCTAAAGCAGATTCTCCTCGTTTCGCGACGATCCGGTGTTTTAAGCCATCCAATGAGGGAACGAAGGCGGCGCAGCGAAATTTGTCGCAAGCGGTGTTATCGAAAATAGAGCCGGTCGATATTGCAAGCGCAGCGTTTGCTTCGGAGTCTGTGGTATGGCAAGGGCTAGCCTGAATTCGTCTGTGCGTATTGCTGCCTCCGAATCTCATCGACGACCCCGAGTCTCGCGCCGATCCAGCATCTCGCGCCACTTAAGGAGGGCGCGAACGCCGATGGCGTGGAAGCGGTGCAGCGGGATTTTGTGCACGGGGCTTATCGGAAGCGCCAAGCGGTCAGCGTCTCGGTGCAATACCCATTTCGCGAGTTCGGCGCCCATCGCGGTTGCCATCGCCACTCCGCGCCCGTTGAAGCCGAGGCCGGCGATCAGCCCCGGTGCGATCTCGTGGATATGCGGCAAATGATCGAGCGTAAGGGCGATGCGTCCTCCCCAAAGGTATTCGATATCCAGATCGGGGAATTGCGGATAGAGCGTACGCAGCCCCTCGAGCAGACGCCGGCGATCGCCTGATCCCGGATTCTCGGCGTCTTTTCCCGCCGATCCGAAAACCAATCGGTTGTCGGCGGTCTTGCGGAAATAGAAGATGACGCGGCGGGTATCCGAGAAAGTCTGTCGCTTGGGAAGGATCTGCTCCATCTGCGCTGCGGATAGGACTCGGGTGGCCGACTGCACACTGGTCACCGGCACGACGGATTGCCGCAGCCCCGGGGACAGGCCGTCGGTATAAGCGTTGGTGCATAGAACGACGGTATCGGCCAAGACCTCGCCTTTATCCGTCGACAGGCGCCATCGGTTGCCGGTGCGCACCAGATCGGAGCATCGGCTGTCGGTGGCGATGGTCGCTCCGGCGGCCAAGGCCGTGCGCGCAAGCCCCCTTGCGTACGATAGTGGTTGCACCGAACCGCCACGGGCGGCGAGCCAGCCCTTCAAGTAGCTGCGGGTGCCGCTGAGGGCTTCGATTTCATCGCGTTCGAGCAAGCGTATATTGGCACCGGCTCTTTGCCAGCCCTCGAAAAGACGCTCGAATTCCTCGCCCGCCGCCTCGCTGTGAAGACCCCGAATCCAGCCATTTTGCTCGGCGTCGCACTCGATCCCTTGGCGACGAATCAGATCGAAAAGCGCATCGGCAGCCCCGATGGTGAGGTGCAAATACCGCTGCACGCGCTCGCTTTCCACCGCCACGCCCCAGTGTCGAGCGACGCTTGCCGGCGGTTCGTGGCCGATAGGGTTGACTTGCCCGCCATTGCGTCCGGATGCTCCCCAACCGATCGCCCGGGCATCGATCACGCAAGTTTTCACCCCGGCGCTCGCGATCTCGATGGCGGTGCGCAACCCGCAAAACCCCGCCCCGACAACTGCGACATCGGTGCTCAGCGAGCCCTCGAGCGCAGAAGTCGGCGGCGCATCGACCGCGGTTGCGGCCCAAAGCGATGGAGGGAGTTCGGTGGTCGTCATAGGTCGAGGTGATCGATATCGTTCAAAGGGCTAGCGTGGACGAAAGGGCTTGGGCGCCGGCGATTCTCCGGAGCGGTAGCGGTCATCGCACCCCAGGCACCCGATCGAGGGCTTTCCCGCTCTCGCCGCCCTTCGTATCGCCTAGACCGATCGCAGGTCGTTTTCTTGTTCGATGACAAACGATTTCACGAGACCCTCATCAAGAGCGTTTCGAGCCTGACGATCGAGTCAGAGACTTCGGAACCAAAGCCCGATGAATATAACACCGCCCACGACTCGAAGCGCATCGAATTTTCCGCCCGTTCGCGCCCAGAACACTGATCGAGCCTAAAAAGATGCGAGTAGGAAAGAGCGGATAGATAGCGCAACGGGTATAAAAGGCCAGCGATCGATCTCCTAGGCAACGCCACGTCCATACCGCGTTCACGTCAAGTCCCAAGGAGCGAATCGATCGAAGGGTGTTCAAGTCAAAGGACGAACCGATGTCCCATCGCAGTTAGATATTGAAGCACCTCTTCCCGGTCCGGGTGGTCGTCGGCGATCATATCCTCGTAAGCCATTCGATTGTCCAAGCGTCGGAATCCTTTGACCCAGTCCATCCGATGAGTCTCCGCCGTTCTTTGGTTAAAACTCATCCCTCGGCTTCGCTCGAACTCTTCTGCAAGGATATTCATATCGTTCTTGGAGAGATCGGTGGGATTGAGGATTTCGTCGAGACGGCCGGAATCGGTGAGACTCACTCGATATCCTTTGCGCTCCCAAGGGTATTCATCCAACTCGAGCTCCGGTAGGTAGTAAGGCTCGCATTTGAGCATCTCGTAGATCTCGACCGGCACCGGACCGTAGTTCATGGCGCGATAGGCATCACCGAAAATCGGCCGCCGGTGCTCGTTGAGCCTACGCTTGTCGGCGAAATAAGCGGTCTTCAAGATAGTGTGGAAGTCCAGCGACTCGTTCGCCGTCACCAGCATCCACTGTACCGCCTGCAGGCATTTTTTCGGGGCGAAGCAAAACTTGATCGGGGAAGTCATCACCGTCAATCCATGGTTATCGGCAGTCGATTTGACCCCCGGCACCGAGAATGGTAGCGAAAAGCGAGACAAAACACCAACCCTACGGGAGTGAATCTGCGGGCACCGCTGTTCTCCCCGGTGCAGTCGCCCCGATCGAGCGGATCCCATACCCGATCCGAATCGGATTCAAGAGACCACAAACAGGTCAGCGGTAGTTCATCAGCAATATTTCGTATACCGGTTGGGGTTCATCGGCCGATAGTCATCTCTCTTGCGGGGTATCGCTGATTTTTTCGCGTTTCAGACACAGATCGACCGTTGAGAAAAAGAGAGTAGGGAAGAGCGGGTGAATGGCGCGGCGGTAATAAAAGGTTAGCAACCGACCCCTTGACGATGGTCTCTAATTGAACCTGTGTCAAATAATCTGAGCGCCCAATTGCGGCACAAATAGCAGATCTGGAATTCTCATGAATGCTCCCCAAGATGCCTTGTCGTTCAGGGATCTCTTGCTTTTCAAGATTCTCCATGAGATTGTTTCCCGAAAGAGGATTGACCAATTCTCCTCCGCGTCGCATGAATCTGTCTTGTTGCAGCCAAGGATGTTTTTCTTTCGAGAGGAGGACGCAATTCTCGTCATAGGAATTGGAGTTGATTCGGAGAAACCACAATTTCTCCTTTGAGAGGCACACCCACATCTTCCACTTAGGTGGGATGATAAATGAATCGTACGGCCATATAACATCCCAAGGCGAAAGAGCCAAGATGTACTTTGTGATGTCACAGGACAATTCGGAGTCCTATCGATGCCAGATCTTCGATCATTTCTTCCCGATGCGGATGATCTTTATCGATCATGTCTTCGTATGCCATCCGACTATCGGGGCGTTCAATTCCTCTGATCCAGTCTATCCGATGAGTCTCCGCCGTCCTTTGGTTAAATCTCATCTCTCGGCTTCGCTCGAACTCATCCGCGAGTACCTTCATATCGGTTTTGGAGAGGTCGGTGGGGTTGAGAAGGGCATTTCGGCGATCGGAATCGGAATCGGAATCGGTGAGGCTCACCCGATATCCTTTGCGCTCCCAAGGGTAGTCATCCAAGTCGAGCTCCGGTAGATAGTAAGGCTCGCATTTGAGTATCTCGTAGAACCCGACCGGCACCGGACCGTAGTCCATGGCGCGATAGGTGTCCCCGAAAACCGGTCGCCGGTGCTCATTGAGCATGCGCTTGTCGGCGAAATAGGCTGTTTTCAAGATAGTGTGGAAATCCAGCGCTTCGTCCGCCGTTACCAGCATCCATTGCACCGCCTGCAAGCATTTTTTCGGGGCGAAGCGAAATTTGATCGGGGGATTCATCACCGTCAATCCATGGTTATCGGCAGCCAACGTGGCAGCCAGCATTGAGTATAGTAGCGAAAAACGAAGGAAAATAACAACCCTCCGGGAGTGAATCTGCGGACACCCCCGGTTCCTTCCGGCCCTGTTGCCCTGAAGGAGCAGAATCCGTTATTTTCCGTATTGGCGGATAAACGAATCTGTCGTATGGCCAGATCACATCCCAAGGAGCGAGTCGATCCATACACTTTGTCGGATCAAAGGACAATTCGGAGTCCAATCGAGACCAAGTATTCAAGAACCTCTTCCCGATCCGGGTGGTCGTCGTCGATCATGTCTTCGTAAGCCATTCGTTCATCGATGCGTTTCACGCCTTTGACCCAATCCATCCGATGGGTCTCTCTCGTTCTCCGATCGAAACTCATTCCTCGGCTACGCTCGAACTCTTCAGTGAGGATATTCATATCGTTTTCGGCGATGCTGACGGGATTGAGAAGAATTTTTCGGCGGCTGGTGTCGGAATCGGTGAGGCTCACCCAATATCCATCCTTGCGCTCCCAAGGGTAGTCTCTCAATCCGAGCTCTGAGAGCCAATAAGGGTCGCATTTGAGCATTTCGCAGAAATTGACCGGTACCGGACCGTAGTTCATGGCGCGATAGGTATCGCCGAAAATCGGCCGCCAATGCTTGTTGAGCATGCGTTTATCGGCGAAATAGGCGGTTTTCAAGATGGTTTGGAAGTCGAGCGCTTCGTTAGCCGTCGCCAGCATCCATTGCACCGCCTGAAGGCATTTTTTCGGGGCGAAACGAAATTTGATCCGGGGAATCATCGTCGTCAATCCATGGTTATCGTTAGCCAACGGGGTAGTCGGGGCCGAAGATGGTAGCGAAAAGCGGAAGAAAATACTAGTCCTACGTGAGCGAATTTGCGGGCGTCACTCCCTTTCCAGCACTGTCGCCCGGGTTATCCGCGCTGTGTTCGATCCGGATCGTGCTTGAGAGACCGGGCAGTCAGCAAGGTCAGTTCGTTCCGGTTCACCTCGAAATATGGGCGTGCTTGCGATAAAAGGGTATTTGCACCCCATCGGGGTGGGTTCTATGCTTCCGAGGCTTTTCAGTCATCGTCGAAGAATTCATCGTCAGCGGGGTGTATTTCGAAATCGCGTACTTCCTTGATCAAGACCACTCGGTAATCGGATATCGAACCGAGATATGGGGGGAGTCGTTCAAGATATTCCCGATACTCATTCGCTTTGGTTCTTGTATGGAAGGATCGAATGGCAATACCGTATTCGTCTACGATGTAATAGCTCGGAGATTTTGTCGAGGATTGTTGGTTCTCTATTTCATAGCAGAGGTAGCATAATCCGGACTGATAAACAGGAGATGCCTCGCACGCTTTGCAAAGATCGGCCATATTCTTCTCTCATAAAAGATAAGGGAAGTCTCGGAAAGTCATCCCGAATCTTTTATCGTCATGGTTTTCTTGCTTTGCAATCGCTGCCATCGGCTCATCTTCTGAAATCAAGGATATTTTTCTTTGGTAAGGGAAATGCAGTCTCTTGTCATAACGATTGGAATCGATGCAAAGAAATCACCTGTGTATACACCATTGAGGTATATAAGGCATAAGGCGAAAGTGCCAAGATCGGTTTTGTCAGGTCAAAGGACGATTCGGACACCTATCGAGGTCAGATCTTCGATGAGCTCTTCTCGATCCGGATGATCTTCGTCGATCATGTCTTCGTATGCTATCCGGCTATCGGGGCGTTCAATTCCTCTGATCCAGTCTATCTGGTGGGTTTCTTCCGTTCTCCGATCGAAGCTCATTCCTCGGCTGCGCTCGAATTCCTTTGTGAGGATTTCCATATCATATTCGGCGATGCTGTCGGGGTTGAGAATTTCGTCGAGACGACCGGGATCACGACAAGGGTCGGTGAGGTTGATTCGATATCCTTTGCGCTCCCAAGGGTAGTTGTCCAAATCGAGTTCCGAGAGGTAATAAGGCTCGCACTTGAGCATTTTGTAGATTTCAATCGGTACCGGGCCGTAGTTCATGGCGTGGTAGGTGTCGCCGAAGATCGGGCGCCGGTGTTTGTTGAGCATGTGCTTGTCGGCGAAATAGGCTGTCTTCAAGATGGTGTGGAAGTCCAGCGGCTCATTCGCCGTCGCCAGCATCCATTGCACTGCCTGCAGGCATTTTTTCGGGGCGAAGCTGAATCTGATCGGAGGAGGCGTTTTCAAGGGAGTCATTGTCGGGAACCGTGCGGTGGTAGCGGTTGTCGAGGCGAGGGAGGATAGCAGAGAATGGGAAAAATCGGATTCGGGGTGGAAAAGCGGGGGCGGGGATCAGCGTAAAGGCTTGATTTTTCTGCTGTCCCATAGACTCGTCTTGTTGCCGGCGGTGTTTTCCTAAAGGGCGGATCGTTTGAATTCTTGGAATCGGACAGGGTGGGCTATCCAAGGGTCGAAGCGGATAATCGAAGGGTATATCGGCAAGATATTGCGGAAGGGGAATATCCCCGAATCGAGCGATTCGCCTGTATCGCCAAGAGATATCAGGACCGGCGATTTGCGGGCTCGAGATTCGGGTTCTCCCCTCGTTGTAGTTGGTCGAAAGCCTCGAGGACATATATCTTGGTGCGGTATTCGCCGAACTCCTTGCGCTCTTTGTTTTTGAGGGTCGGGAAGGAAGCGTTGGGCTCCGGGGCGTCGAGGATATGTTCCAAGTCCTCGCGGTTCAGTCCGTACATTTCGGCGTAGATCGCGTCCAACTCGCAACGCAGGCGGTGGCGGCGTTCTTCGTCCCAGACGAAGGGCTCGCCTTCGTAGCCGAGGTCTTGGGCGAAGCCTTGGAGTTCATAGGAGGTGTAGGTGAGTTCCAATACGCGTGGTGCCACCATTTGGGCGTAGTGCAAGCCGCAGTCGCTTTGTTTCAGATAGGCTTCCGGGGAGAGGATCGGGAGTTGTTTGACGATGAAGAAACTCATATTGGTTCCCCCAACCGAGCTGCGTGC
The DNA here is from genome assembly GCA_965220535.1 of Gammaproteobacteria bacterium. GTDB lineage: Bacteria > Pseudomonadota > Gammaproteobacteria > HK1 > HK1 > HK1. The sequence continues at coordinate 3,553,103 of OZ244833.1, forward strand.
GGCCCAATCGAGGATGAGGCTATTGAAATTGGCCATCACCAGCATCGATGCCACGGCTTTGGCCCATTGGTAGTCGATCAGGATCGCATTGTCTCCTACGCCAGTGATAGGCAAAGGACTGGTGATGGTCGTGCGCTCATCGGTTGCCCTAGCAAATCTTCGGAAGGCATGCATCCAGCGTTCGCCGTCCACCGAAATCAGCGGAGACTTGTGATTGGTAGCAGATTCGCTAATTACGCTCATGATGGCTGTTCTTTGGTTGGTTGCGCTTGCAATATCTCTAAAGACGAGTAGCCAAGTTCGACGATGATGCCCGAATGCCCAAGAGCAGAAGTTGGAATCAGGCTCATGACTCCGGTTCTCTCGTTGGTGGATCCGGATATACTTCTGAGAGCGAGCTGCGTACCAAAGCCACGAGACGATTCTCGATTCTCGATTCTCGATTCTCGATTCTCGATTCTCGATTCTCGATTCTCGATTCTCGATTCTCGATTCTCGATTCTCGATTCTCGATTCTCGATTCTCGATTCTACTAAATTAGTAGTTAAATTAACGATCTTACCACGATCACGCTTTCTGGTATACCTTAATTTTTTCTCGACCTCTTGCTGATTGATCCAATACCTTGGAGATACCATTGCTTGTGGGTTCGATTTTTCTTCCGGTGACATGTCCCTTGTTTTTTCTTTCTTGATATCCTCCATGGATGCACCAGAGTAGGTAGCGAAGCGATGATCGTATTGGAAGAAAAGTTTGGCTTCGTAAAGCGGTAGCCAGCATTGATCGTCTTTGGTGAAATGATTGTCTTGCAGTTGATAGCCTTCATCTTCCATCGTTTTTCGAGTTTTGAAAAGATTTGAATCACCCGACATGTGAAACATGGCTGAAAGTTTCACTCCCCACGGATTTTGTTCAGGGGTTGAGCCCTTGGTTTCTTTCCAGAGGATTCCACCGGCGTTTCGGTAGATTTTACGGCCGATTTCCATATCCCTTTGGGTGCGGAAGATCGGGGAGGTTTTCGTATTGGGATTGAAGAGAGCGAAATCCTCCTCGTTCAAATTGAGGCGTCGTTCATCATCCTTGATCTGATCTGTGCGATAGAGATAAAAAGCATATTCGGCTTCGGAGTTTGGTCGACTTCTTCCGCTCAGACTTAAAAGACAGAATTTGATTCGGCTATCGATTGCGGAAAAAATTTTAGCACGATTTTCGAAATCGAAAAGGCTCGAAATCTGATCCTCGTTGACGATGTGTTGGAAGAAATCCTTTGTCGTATCGTCGACTGCAATACCGGTAGGGACGATCAAACCGGACCTCCCTTCTTGACTGATAGCCTTTAAAAACAGTTCGGAAAAAAGCGCATAGGCATTGAGGTCTCCTTTGCCGGTGAGAGGAAAGCGTCCACAACTGCGGCAATAGAGACTTGCGGCTTTCTCGTGACGTTTCGCCAACAAGAAGGTTTGATAAAGCCTTTTATCCGCCGGTAGGGCATCGTCTTTTTTCAGGGCTTGGATCAGACGTTTTCTCTCGGCCTTATTGCTGGCATTGGCAATCTTAGGTGATCGATCGGCAAAGAATTTTTGCTCTTGCAGTTTGATGCGCTTCCAAGGCGGGTTGCCCAGCATCACGTCGAAACCGCCGTTTTCGAAGATATGCCCGAACGCCAAATGCCAGTGGAAGAATCGATTTTCGTAGGCGAGGGTGCTTGCGAGTCTTTCGATCTCCATTCGCCGGGATGGATCGTCGTCTTCGAGTCGATGCAGATCTTGGGTCAGGGGCACGCTTTCCGGTTGGTCTTCGGTCTTGGGGGCGAACCATGCGGCGACATAGAGGTCGGCACGGAGTTTTTCCGGCTCTTGTTCTTTCAGGCGGATTTTGCGCAGGCGTCTTTTTTCTTCGATATCTTGCGGTGTGTCTTCCGGCATCGCCTCGAGCGATTGCGTTTGCACGATCGGATCGGGGGTGTCGGCGGCGGTGAGCAGGTCGCGCTGCTTCGACTGTCGGTTCTTTCGTTTCAGAGCGGTGCAGACGTTTTTATCGTCCCCGGTCAACGCTCTATAGGCATCGTCCGGAATCGGCTCTTCTAGGCATTGGGGGTCGAAAACTCCGATCAGGCTGTCGCCTTCGAGGATATGGGAATCCAAAAAGGTCAGGGGTTTGCCGGGGACCACCGCCTCCATCCATAGCGCCACTTTGCATAGATCGACGGCCAGAGGGTTGCGGTCGACGCCATAGATGCAGTTTTGCACCACTTCGCGCAAAGCGTCGCGGCGCGAGTTCTCGTCCACCGACCCTCTTACCGAATCCATTTCCGGGTTTCGGCGGGCGATCTCGATTGCCAAGCGGCGAGCCGCTTCGAGCAGAAAATGACCCGAGCCGCAGGCGGGGTCGATCACTTTCAGCCCCAACAACGCGGCGCGCGGGTCTTGGGGGTTTTCTTCGACGGTTTGTTTGATCACCGGATCCAAGGTCGATTTGATCAGTTCGCTGACCAAGGAGGGCGGGGTGTAATAGGAGCCGGTCAGTTTGCGGTCGGAGCCGCGGGTGGTTTTGCTTTCGTCTTTGCCGTCGCCGATGAAGGAGAAGCGCCAGGGGCAGCTGTTGACTTCGACCTGCGGGCGCAGTTCGAGCAGGCTTTCATAGACCGAGCCCAACTCTTCCGTTCCCATATCCCGGTAGTTGACGCGATTAAGGCCGCTCTTGGTCGAAAAGAAGGCGAGTTTGTGGACCGCTTCCAAGAGGTGTTCGTTGGTGATTTGCGCTTGGTCGAGGTCGGGGCAAAGGGTGTCGGATGCGTTTGTCCGTTCCCCCTCGAAGTGGAAAAGACCGCCCAAGGCGGGAAGCCCGATATCGTCGGCGCCCTTGCCGAGGGCGCGGAAGGTGATGCGCAGGCCTTGCCAGAGGTCTCGATGGCGGTCGTAGTTGCGGCGGCGCGAGGCGAGGTCGCGCAGGCGAGCGATGCCGTAGCCTTGTGCGTAGATGGTGCGTTTTTCATCGGGGGTGCCCTTCGGGTGTAGCAGGTCGCGCTCTTCGGCGGCGAGGAGGAAGAGCATGCGGTAAACCAAGCGCAGGATCTGCTCGAAATAGTGTTGTGCCGAAAGGCTCGGTTCCATCTCTTCTTGCGGCGGGCTCGTCGCTGCGCCCGCTATCGGCTCCGGCGGCGATTCGGGGCGCAGTTTCTTGCGTAGCGCATCGTTGTCGGGATGCTCCAAGAAGCCTTGGCCCAAGCATCGCAGGGCCTCGGTGACTCCCTTGCGCAGGTCTTCTCGTACCCGCTCGCCGATCTCGTGCGATTTGTCGCGCCAGCCCTCGATGATGCACCGGGTGTTTTCTTCCTTCACCGGGCGCAGGCGGCTATCGTGTGCCATCAGCCAGAAGGCCGCGAAATCCGGCGTCAGTTCTTCTTCGAAGACGAGATCGAGGTCGATTTCGATATAGGCGGGTCGAGTCAGGCTGGCGTTATCGCGCAAGATGCGGAATTTCGAGCCGTTGGAGACCGCTCCCCAAAGCGAGCGGTCGGTGGCGTTGAGGTATTCCTGCATCAGGTTATGGGGTGCACGGCTTCGGTGTTCGCCGCCGAAGCGTTCGTCGGCGCGGTCGAGGTCAAGATCATTCTTGATCAGGAGCAAAGGAACGGCTCCCTCGTGGGCTTGGTGGGTCAGGGGGAAGGTGCGCTCCTCGATCACCTCCTCGCTTCGAAGTTCGGTCAGGCTTTCATAGCCGAGCACCTTTTCCAACAGTTGCGTCGACCACTCCTGCGACGCTTGTTTTTTATCGATATCGTCGCGCGCTCTTCGCTCTTTGTATGTTGTATGCAGGTCGCGGGCGATCAGCCAGTAGCGGTCGATTTCCTGCTTGATATCGAGCGATTGAGATATGCCGTAATCGCCGGCTTTTTGCTCGGATGCTTTCAAATTGGTGATTTGATGCAAGAACTCGGGGGAGAGGATGCCGCCGACGATCCGCAATGCGGTGAAACTCGAACTTTGCAGGTTTTTATCCATGGTTCATCCCTGAAGGGGCATCAGGACGTAAACCCCGATGATGTCGACCGGCAAGGAGGGTTTGACCTCGTAGCGCCCCCGGGTATCGCTTGCATCGCGAATTCGGCGGTGATCGTCGAGCAGTTCTTGCGCTCTTTGTCGGGCGATATCTTCGAAGATCTCCTGCTTTTCCGAAAGCGAGCGGATCTCTTGGCGCAGAAGGTGGATCCTCTGGCCTTTTTCCATATTGCGTCCCGCTTCCTTTCGCAGCAGTTCGAGCGCGGGATCGCCGGTGAGGGTTCGAGGCTTGCCCGAAGGGTCTTTACCGATGGCGACTCCCAAGCATTCCTCGGCCAAGAGGTAGGTCACGGTCGGCTTTTCCTCCGTTTTTTCCCGGTGTCGGTGGGTCGTGGTGATTTGGTTGCGAAGGCGCAGGAGGAAGACGACGGTGCGGCTTTCGACCCCCTTGGTGAAGAAGGCGCCGCTACGGGCGCCGCTTAGGGGATCGTCTTCGTTCGCCGAAGCGCTCGTCGATGCAGATCCGGCGTGATCTTCCAAGGCGCGTTCGACCATGTACTCGGCAAGGGTCGAAACCAAGGGGTGGGCGCGGTGGACAGTCTGCGTGCCCTTCGGTGCGGAGGTTCCGGTACCGAAGGAGATCTTCGGTTTTTCGGGCAGCCCGGCGTTTTCGAGGCGATCTTGCAGCGGTTTGGGAAGGTGCGGGGTCGGCAATACCCGATAGCCCCGCCGTTCGTCGAGGGGCGCTCCCAAGCGTTGGGCGCATCCGCCGACGAAGCGTTCCACATCGCCTTGTCCGCCGAGGGCGGAGATCGCTTTTTTCCATTCGGGCAGCACTTCTTCGGGTTTGAGCGATTGTTGGGCGAAAACCGTGCTTCTGCGTTTATGCCGCTCGCTGCTTTGCCTCCACTCCCGCTCGACATCCTCATCGGTCTGATCGAGCAAGGCGCTTTGCGACAAGCGCGAGGGTTCCTCGGAAAGCACCGCTTTCATCACCGCTTCGATCACCTTGGTGTTGTTGGTGGGCAGGGGCACCGAGATCCCGAGTTCTTCGCGGATCTTTTGCGCCTTGCGCAGGATCACCCGCATCACCGCCCAGTCGACGGTGTTGTTCTCGCCGTAGAGCATCAAAGTGCGCACCACCTTGGCGTTTTGGCCGAAGCGGTCCACCCGGCCTTCGCGTTGTTCGTGGCGGGTGGGGTTCCAAGCGAGGTCGTAGTGGATGGCGGCGTCGAAGAAGTTTTGTAAGTTGATGCCCTCCGAAAGGCAGTCGGTGGCGACTAAGAGGGGCAGGGCGTCGTCGCTTTGCGCTTTGCCTTCGTCTTCGTCCTCTCCGATGCCTTTGCCGCTTCCCAACGCTTCGATACGCTCTTTTCGCTGATCGGCGGTCAGTTCCCCGGTGATGATATCGATCCGGATTTTTTTCCCGGCTTTGTTTTTCAGCCGCTCTTTCAACGCCTCGCCGACATAATGCGCGGTGGCGATATAGCGGCAAAAAACGACCGGCTGAAAACCTTCTTGGATCAACGAACCGACCTCGGCGACGAGTTTTTTCAGTTTCGGATCTCGGTCGGGGCCATGCAAGCCCTCGGTGCGTTCGATCAGATCTTTCAGGGCCTCGATATCGTTTTCTTCGTCGGCGCTGTCTCCGGCCGGTGCGGTTTCGCTCAGACTGAGCGAATCGTCCTCCGATTCGTCCAAGACCATTTCCCGGCCTTTGCGGTCGGCGGCTTCGACCTGTTCTTGATCGCTCGTTCCCTCGGGCTTTTGCAACTTTGTTTTGAGGGCCTGCACCGCCGCCGCCGGGCTCGACGCCGCGCAGCGCAACAGGGCAAGAGCGGCCCACCAAGACATACGTTCTTGCAAAACCGTTCCGCCTTCGCTACGGCGAACGATGGTGCGGGCATAAGTCAGCACGTCTTCGAAAACCCGGCTCCACTCGCCGGATAGGCGGTAGGTGGTCTCGCGGCTTTCGCGTTTTGGGAAGCCTGCGTTCTCGTCCTTCCATTCATCGATATCGGCGCGGCGACGCTGGATGAAATACTGCGCGAGTTCTTCGCGCAGTCGGCGTCGATCTTTGCCGTCGTCGAGTTCCGCCAGCGGGGCGAACTTTGCATCGAGCAAGCACAGAAGGTTTGAAAAGGCGGCTTCGTCGCCGGAATGCGGGGTGGCGGTCAAAAACACCATATTCCGGTTCGGGTCTTCCGCGAGTTTTTTGACCAATTCGTAGCGCCGATGGCGGGTTTTGCCCGCGCCCGAGCGGACGCAGGCGTGGGCTTCGTCGATGATGACGAAATCGGGGCAAGCGCGCTGGAACTCGTTGCGGCGTTTGTCTTGTTTGATGTAGTCAAGGGAGACGATCGTGAAGGGGATGTCATCGAATATCGATTTGCCGGCCGGTAGATTGCGCTCGAGCCGGGTGACGGTACCGGTGCGAACCACCTCGGCGCGGAGGTCGAACTTCTCCTCGAGTTCGCTTTTCCACTGCTCGCAAAGATGCGGCGGACACAGCACCGTGAACCTTTCGATTTCGCCGCGTTCGATCAGTTCTTTGAGGATCAACCCGGCTTCGATGGTCTTGCCGATGCCAACGTCGTCGGCGATCAGCAGGCGCACGGTCTCCATCCGAAGGGCCATCAACAAGGGTGCCAACTGGTAGGCGCGGGGTTCGAAAGCGAGTTTGCCGAAACTGCGGAAGGGTCCGGCGCCGGCGCGCAACTTCAGCCGCAGCGCATCGCGCAGCAAGAGCGCGGCTTCTTGTGAGCCCGGTTCGTGCTTGTCGGGGTCGGGCGGGGCGAAGGCGGCCTGCTTCGGGGCCTCGGCTTCGAGCGGCAGGTAGATCAGCGTCGCGTCTTTTTCCGAGCCGCTGAGTGGTCGCAGCCGCAGGAGATCTTTCTGGTCTTGATGCTCGCCGGTCGGCAATACTACCCATTCGCGGCCGCGGGCTTCGATCAGCGCTCCCGGCGCGAAAGCGCTCCTTTCGCTCATCGTTTTTCTCCGCCCTCGTCGTCTTCCTCATGGCCTTGGCCGAAGACCCAGGCGTATTCGTCGAGGAGGCTCGGCCAGGTTTCTCGGTCGGCGGGAAAGCGCACGACCGTATAGCCCGCGTCTTCGAGCCGACGGGTGATCTCGGCGTCTTTTTGCTGCTGATCCGGCTGCTCGTGATGAGGGCCGTCGATATAGACCAGAACTTGGGAAGCGCTATAGGAGAAATCGGGTCGGGTACGGTGGCGCTCTAAGTATTCTTGGGCTTTGTCGGGGAGTTTGTATCCGCGGGCCTTGATGAAATCCATCCAAGCGTGTTCCAAACTCGACACGGAGATATTGCGCATCTCCTCGAAGGAGTCGGCACCGCTCCCTCGGGCTTCGGCGGTACCCTCATCGCATCGTGTCAGGCGGCAAAGCAAATTGACCATCTCGCGATCTTGTCGATCGATCGCCCCGTGGTCTTGTTGGTTTGCATAACTCAAAAGACAACGATAGCAACCGGCCTCGCATTCGTCTTTCAAGTGACGGATCAAGTTATCTGCCGTCTCGTCGCCGCGCCAATCCCCCGAGAGCGGTTCGAAGTGGCAGATTTCAAGCGCCTTGCGCGCCACCTTGCGGAGCGCGCTTGGCTCCTTGACCAAGCGTGTAAGAACCCCGGCCCCGCCTTCGGAGGCCTCGTAGAACAAGATAGTTTTGCGATGATCCCGATCCGGCAGCGCTTCGACCGCCAACTCTTGTTCTTCTAACTGGAACTCTTGTTCGATCCCGCGTTTGAGGGCGTATTGCAACGAAGCCATCATGCTCTCGCGAGATTCATCGGGGATCTCCGATTTGATATGGACGATCAAGGCGTTGCGGGTGTCCTCGACGAAAGGCGTGATGCGCTGGGAATATTTGTTTTCCTGTGTCGTATCGTCATCGGTGCTTTGCGTCGTGTCTTTGTTGCCGGACCACTCGCCGGTGGCGGGATCCATCGAAAAGCCGTGGATCGAACGATTCTCGCGCCGCCGCCATCCGAGGTTGATACGCCACAGCGTTGCCGCTTGGCCGTATTTGAGTCCCAACAAGGGCTCGCCTTTTTCGGTGATCTCGATAGGCGCTTCTTTATCCTCTTTTTTGTCGAAGCGAAAGGTGGTGATCATCTCGTAGCCTTGACGCTGACGCTCTTCTTCGTCCGAAGTGATGCGAAAAGCGCGCCGAGTCGAGACCTGTTCGATGGGATGGAGGTTTTGAATCGATACGCCGCCGGCGAGCAAAGCCCCGCAACTGACACAGCGTTCGTGTTCGAGTTGTTCGTCGGAATGTCGATAGCCGCAATCAGGACAAAGCCTTGCCGTTTTCGTGCTGAGCCTTGCCGAGGTGCTCACTTCGCTATCGTCCTTGGGCGAAAGGATCGCGCGTCGCACCCGATAGGTATTTCCTTCGTGATAGATGATCGATTGAGGGCCGAATTCGGAGAGCCCCAAGAAACGCGGTCGGCTGAGAAAATAGCCCTCTTTGCCGCTTCTTTTTTCGAGTTGACCGGGGATATAAGCCATCAACGGCAAGCGCGGGAAGTTATAACCCGGCAAAAACCCTTGGGCCGCGAGGTATCGATAGGTATAGAAATCCGAGTTGAAGGAGGATTTTCTATCCAAGAGCAGGGTTTGTTGTCGGTGGGCATCGTCGTGCCGGTTTTTCGCATCGCGGCGCTCTCTTTCGGTGGCCACGGGGTTGTTGAGAATCTTCTGGTTGGACCGCATCTGTTTTACCGTCGCTCGATAAAGCGAACGCCAGCGTTCGAAAGAGGAATCGAAACGCTTGTATGCATTGGAGATGACATGATCGATCCATGAATCGGTGCACCAATTCGCCGAGAACGACCCCGAATATTTCTTCATATCGGCGATGATTTCATGGGCGCGCACCAACGCTTCTTTCCGAGGTTTGAGAGCCTCGAGCCTTTCGCGCAGTTCGTCGCGGGGAGGGTCGTCGTCTTTTTCCAGATCGAGCACCTCGCGGACGGAGTTTTCCAGTTGGATATTGGTTTCGGCCAGCCATAAAGCATGCAAATGGCTGCGCAGAAGGTCTTCGTTGGCGAGATCGATGCTCGGCGGGTTGACGATGCCTGCGGCCATTCGCGCGGGATCGGAAAAGAAATATTGGTCGTGGGGCGATCTCGCGGCGCAATAGGTGATGATCAAAGCCGGTTGTCCGCTGCGTCCGGCTCGCCCGCTGCGTTGGGCGTAGTTGGCGGGGGTCGGCGGCACATTGCGCATATAAACCATATTCAATGTGGAAATATCGACGCCCAGCTCCATCGTCGGCGAGCAGAACAGAACCGGCAAGCCTTTTATTGGCTCTGACTTTCCGGTTCCTTGCGTTTTTTTCATGCCCAGACGAAAACGCTCTTCGCGATCTTCTCTGATATCGGAGGGCACCTGCGCCGTATGTTCGCGCGCTTCGAGCCGATGAAAAAAGTGCTCTTCTTTGGCGCTTAGCAGTTCTTTGACATTCGTATAGAGCGTTCGAAAGAAAGTATTGGCTTTTTCGACTCGATCGGAAGGCTCGTCGCCGGCTTCGCTTCGGGATTGCGCATTCAATCGCCATTCAAGAACCGCCGCGTTGATGAGATAACCGTTTCGGGTATCGTCGATTTTCGAAGACTCGACATAGCCGTAAGTTCTCAACACATCGAGGATATCGTCGATCACCTCGTTATAGCTCTCTTCGCCGAATCCTTCTTGAGGGCTTGCCCGGTTCATTTTGGATTTCAGCCAAGCGCCGAAGCGGGAGCGCGATGAAATATAAAAAAGATTTTCTTGGCTCCTCCTCGCTTTGGACTGATTCGGTCTCGGGACCATCTTCTTGGAAGAGACCATTTGTTCGTCTTCCAATATCCCCCAAGACTCCAACAATACGCTATGGGAGCGATTGCGAATTTGGTCTTGACGGTTCGAACCCAAATAAAACGTTTTGATACAAAGTTCCCCGCGCATCCGATCCAATAGCGACTTGATGATTTCATAACGTTCCATCGGTGCCAAGCCCGCGAGCAGAGGATGTTTTTTCCTCCATTCGTCTTCGTCTTGGCAGCAGCCGGTCAAATCCCGATACCCGACTTCGAGCAGTTGCAACTGCTCGAGATTCGGATTGGTGATGCGCCAGCCTCTTTTCAGATCGAAATACAGCCGATAGCCGAGCACATCCCGCAGCGCTTTGACGGTATTCTCGGCTTGAAAGCCCTTGGTATCGGGATTGGATGCGTAGTCTTGGGGCTCGAGCCCCAAATAGTCGAAAACCCTTTGTGCCAAGATTTCGTCGGTCAGGACTTTGTTCTCGCTGCGCTCGATGGCCGCCAAAAGGGCGGAGCGAAGCAACAGCACTTGTATGAAATCGTTGAAATGACCGGCTTGCAGGCTCGCATCTTGTCGGTTATCGGTAAAGGCGAGCAGTTTTTTCGTTTCCTCGTCGAGGCTTTCGGTTTCGATCAGGCGTTTGAGGGAAGAAAGCGTCAATACCGTGGTGGCGGAACTGCGGCCCTCGCTCGACAGCGCGGAGAGTTTGCTCAACTCTCCTTTGCGCAAGGGATAGTGGGCATCGCAATCCGGGTTGAGGCAAAAACGAAAGCCTCTTTTGATGAACCAAGCGGGCAATCCGTCTTGGGAGGGTTTTCCGTGAGTATCTACGTTGACCTTCGAAGGTTCGTATTTCCGATGATTCGGTTTGACTCGGATGCGATCGCGATGGGTTTCCAACCATTCGGCGGGGTAGTTGCGTTCCGGCTTCTCCGGGTCGAATCGGCCCTCGTGATCCGGCATCAGATAACCCCATAAATCCTCTTCTTCCTCTTCGGAATAATCCGACAACTCGCGCGGGGATATTTCGACCGGACGTTTGTTTTCCATCTTCGCCCGAACCGGAAAATATTCCTGACCGCATTCGCGACAAAAACACAAAGGAAACAGGAGTTTGTCGCGATGGTTGGGTTGGTATTTCTGCCCATCGGTGGTGATATGACGCTTGTCCTCGGGCTCCAAGGTCGAATAGGCGTTCCAAGCCCCGCTGATGAACTGGTGCAGACGGAAAGCGAAAAGACTGCGTTCGTCCTCGTTGCGGGTTCGATAGGATTCGAGCAGGAATTTCGATAGGTATTCGCGGCATCTTGATTGGTCTACCCCGCTTTCTTCGGCGAGATCTCTCGCCGCTTCGGTGATCGAGAGCGGACGGGGGATGCGGATATATCGACCGTCTTCCTCTTGTTTCAAACCGAGATTGTGCTCTATCCAACCGGCGATCGGATGGTGGAGGAGTTCTTCGTAGGAAGCATCCTCCGGTAGATCTTCTTCGAGTGCCTGTTTCAGGGCGGCCGGATCGTCCACCCTCTTCGTAAGAGGATTCAAGGTTTCGGAAATCACATGCCCGGGCTCGACCTGGTCCCCGAAGAGTTTGGTCGCCACCTCGCTGACCGTTTCGTTGCGCTCTTGCGAAGAACCCTCCGAGGCCATGGTCGCGGAAGTACCGATGCAGATCAGGTTTTTATTGAAACGATTTCTTACTCGACGCACCAACATCGCGACATCGGCTCCTTGGCGTCCGCGATAGGTATGCAGCTCGTCGAGCACCAGATAGCGCAATCCCTTGGCGTGCTTTCTGAGGGCCTCGTCGATATCGAATCGAGTCATCAGCAGTTCGAGCATGACGTAGTTGGTCAGCAGGATATCCGGCGGATTCTTGGCGATCTTTTCTCGTTCTTCTTGTTTTTCCTGCCCGGTATAGCGAGCGAAGGTGACCGGCTCCTCGCCTTGCTCGTAGCCCCGACGCAAATACCTGTCCAACTCCTGATATTGGCTGTTGCATAGCGCGTTCATCGGGTAGACGACGATGGCGCCGATCCCTTGATGCTGCGGGTTCTGTTTTTTCCGCCGCAGAACATCATCGACGATGGGGATGAAATAAGCCAGCGATTTGCCCGATCCGGTGCCGGTGGTCAAAACATAACTTTTTCCCGTCCGCGCGGTATGGATGGCATCGCTTTGATGGCGGTGGAGTTCGAGTTCCTTGGCCGTATCGTCATTCAGGCCCTTGATCCGGAAAATATCCTTGCATTCCGGTTCGAGAAGTCCCTCGGCGACCAGATCGGAAAGAGTTCCGCCGGATTCGAAGTGGGGGTTCAGTTGAATCAGGGGCTCGGGCCAAAAACGCCCTTCTTTGTAAGCACCATTGATATCCCTATAGATATCCCCGGCTTTGATCTTGGTGAAACTGCGAGAAAATTCCTCGTATTCCTCGATGATTTCTTTGCGTAAGGAAAAAACGTCCACTTGGTTGATCGCTCCTTCGGGTTCGACCGAGGCCTTTATCTCAAGGCCCCGACGCTGTTGCGGGTATCGAATGGTTTTTTATATCTTTGAAAATCCATCCAAGGGTTATTTCTTTTGTCGATGTCGGGAAGATTTTGCATCCCCTCGAAAGGGGCGCAGGCAATATTCGATCCGTATCACTCGATCCGCATCGTCAACGGAACGACTTTCGAAATCATCGATTTTCCTCTTCTTCCTCGCTCATTTCGAGACGGGTCGCAAGATACTCGTAATCGGGGGAGAAGGATGCGAAGGCTTCGAGGTCCAATCCCGACAGAGAGTCGATGCTGGACAGGATTTGCTTTTCCGTATACCTCCTTTCGCCGATGAGTTTCGCTGAGGCTTCCGAGCCCGAATCGTAGGAATCCGAAATGGCGGCCAGGATTTCTTGCAGCCGAGCGGTGTGTTTCGAAAGGGAATTCAATACCAGAATCGATTTGTCCAAAGAGTCGATTTTCCGTTGGAGTTTCTTGCGCTCCCTTTCGAGCTCCTCGTCGCTCATATTCAAGTAATCATCCACAGGGTCGTCGTCTTCCAGATCGTCGTCGTGCGGGTCATCATCCTCCGGGTCATCATCGTTGCGATCGTCATCGCTCATCGCTTTTCCCCTTCCTTTTTCGAATCATCGAAGCGCTTCGATATCGGTTGCGGCTTCGAGCCGGTCTTCGGCGATTTCGCTTCCCTTGACTCGATCGCTTCTTCGAATTCCCCTTTTTTCGCGCCGCTTTCACGCCGTGGCTTGTCGATTCGCTGTATGCTCACCCTTCCAGTGCAAGATTTAAAAGGGATAGAGGCTTTCATTTTATCCCCTTATCCCGAAAATTCATCACGAAAATCGGAAAATCCCTATCGTTCCTCGTTGTCTTTCGGCACAGATTCTCTCCATTCTTCTCCGGCATGGTTTTTCTTGAAAAATCAATCGTTTGCAGACATCAAAGCATTCTCTCGACCCTCGTCGGGCTCTTCGAAAAAGCGACCCTCGATCAAGGCTGATATATCATCTTGGATCGGGTGTTTCGGATATTAAATCTCGGCACGCTCGCCTTTGGAGTCTTTTGGCTTGAAAATCGGCGTGCCGAGGATAGGGACGAGGAAGCGGTGAGGGGGTATGGTAGCCCGCCGCGATCGGAATTCGTCTCTAAGATTCGCCTCGAATGATTCGCTTTTAGGGGGGTGGCCGACCATGAACGACAGCAGTCGGGCGAAAATGCCGCTTTCGCGTTTCAAAGTGCTCGACATGACGCGGGTGCGCGCCGGGCCGACGGCGGTGCGCCAGCTGGCGGATTGGGGTGCCGATGTCATCAAGATCGAGGCGCCGGCGGCGGTCGACAAGGCGCAAGGGATGGGCGGGGCGAGGCACGGGCCGGATTTTCAGAACCTCCACCGCAATAAGCGCAATATGACCTTGAATCTCAAAGACCCTGCGGGGCGCGATGTTTTCATGCGCATGGTGCGGCAGGCGGATGTGGTGGTCGAAAACTTTCGCCCGGATGTGAAGACCCGTTTGGGGATCGATTATCCCGCCTGTCGGGAGGTGAATCCGCGCATCGTCTATGCCAGCGTTTCGGGTTTCGGGCAAAGCGGTCCTTATCATCGGCGTCCCGGTTTCGACCAAATCGCGCAGGGGATGGGGGGGTTGATGCGGATCACCGGTATGCCCGGGCAAGGGCCGATGCGGGTCGGGGTTCCGATCGCGGATCTGGCGAGCGGTCTTTATGCCGCGCTCGGGATCATGGTCGCCCTGTTGGAGCGCGAGGAAAGCGGCGAGGGTCGTTGGGTCCACACCTCCTTGCTCGAAGCGCAGGTCGCGATGCTGGATTTTCAAGCGGCGCGTTGGATCATCGCAGGCGAGGTGCCGCCGCAGGCGGGCAACAACCATCCGACCAGCATTCCCACGGGGGTTTTCGATACCGCCGACGGCTGCATCAATATCGCGGCCAGCGGCGACGAGATGTGGCGGCGTCTTTGCGCGGTTTTCGAAGACGACGCCCTGCGGGACGACCCGCTTTTTGCGAGCGGGGAGGCCAGATCGGAAAATCGCGATGCGCTCAATCGAAAGATCGCCGAGCATCTGAAAAATGCCGGCAGCGCCGAGTGGGTCGAGCGGCTCAACGAGGCCGGAATCCCCTGCGGCCCGATTTATTTCATGGACGAGATGTGGGCCGATGCGCAGATCGAGCATCTGGCGATGAAAAAACCGACGCAGCATCCGATCTTGGGCGAGGTGAACGTGGTGCGCAATCCGGTGAATATCGAGGGTCTGCCGCCCGCCGACTACTCCCATACGGCGGAGCGCGGCGAGCATACCGACGAGATTCTCGGCGAGTTCGGATTTGCCGATCAGGAGATCGAGGAGATGAAAACGGGGGGTGTTTTATGAACGCATCGATCGACGCTCCGGCACCTTCTTCGGCCGATACCCTCGCCCCCGACGAGACCCGCTCGTCGGCGCCGGTGGCGGTGCCGGTTTCGACGGATCGGATCATCGCGGAAAAAGCGCAAGGGGTGGGCCGGTTGCGCCTCAACCAGCCGGAAAAACGCAACGCCATTTCCTATTCGATGTGGTTGGGGATCGTCGAGACGATGGATGCGTTTCGCGACGATCCGGAAGTGAGGACGGTGGTGATATCGGGGGAGGGCGGGCGTGCCTTTTCCGCGGGGGCGGATATTTCGGAATTCGAAAAAAACCGTTCCACCGCGGATCAGATCGAGGTCTATAACCACGCGACGCATATCGCCTACCAGACGATCACCCGCTTCCCCAAGCCGGTGATCGCGCGGATCGAGGGTTATTGCGTCGGTGGGGGCATGGCGGTCGCGTTATGCGCCGACTTGAGGATCGCCACCGATGACTCCACCTTCGGCATCCCGGCGGCCAAACTCGGCCTCGGGTATTCGCACGAGCATTTGAAGCCGCTGGTCGATATCGTCGGACCCTCCTTCGCCAAGGAGATCCTCTTCACCGCCAAACGCTTTTCCGCCGCCGAAGCGCAAGGGATGGGGCTGGTCAATCGGGTGGTCGCCCGTGGCGAAATCGAAGCCTTCACGCTCGAATACGCGCAGACCATCGCGGATAATGCGCCGCTGACGGTGCGCTCTTGCAAGGTGTCCATCTCGGAGTTGATGAAAGATCCCGACGAGCGCGATATCGGGCTTTGCCGGGAGTGGGTCGATACCTGTTTCGCCAGCGAGGACTACAAAGAAGGGCGCGCCGCTTTCTCGGAAAAACGGCGGCCACGGTTTCGGGGGCGTTGATCTTCGAATCCGGATCTCGACGAGTCGCTCGAGAGCCATCGACGAAACCATCGACGACGCTCACGGCCGAGTCCGAATCCGAGCCCGAGCCCATACCCGTCGCCTCGACCGAGACCATTGCCGATGCCGGTGTTTTTTTCGATTGATATCCGCTTTTCGATATCGCCTTTCTTTTCGCGACACGGATACCGCACGCATGTCCATTCTCTCCGAACTGCAAATCGAACTCGTTGCCCGTAGCCGCCGTGAATCGGTGGATTACGATTCCCTCGGATTCGGCGGTCTTTTTTCGGATCATCTATTCAGCATGGAGTGGGAGGATGATCGCTGGCAACGCCCGCGCATCATGCCCTACGCCCCCCTTTCGATCGAGCCCGGCAATGCCACGCTGCACTACGGCCAATCCGTTTTCGAGGGGCTGAAGGCCTTTCGCGGGGTGGACGAAAAGGTGCGCATCTTTCGCCCCGACCGCAACGCCCTGCGCCTGCGAGAATCATGCAAAAGACTTTGCATTCCGCAGGTGGAGACCGATGTCTTCATCGAGGCGGTGGAGCGTTTGGTCGAGATCGAAAAGGATTGGATCCCCAAGCGGCGGGGCGAATCCCTTTATATCCGCCCTTTGATCTTCAGCAACGAAACCCATCTGGATGTGCGCCCCTCCCGCCGCTATCGAATGCTGATCCTCACGAGCCCCGTCGGTTCGTATTTCGATCGCAGCAGCCCGGCGGTGACTTTGAAGGTCGAGGATGTTTATACCCGCTCCGCTCCCGGCGGCACCGGGGCCGCCAAGACCGCCGGCAACTACGCCGCCAGTCTTTATCCGGCGGCGCTCGCCCGCGAGGAGGGGTATATGCAGGTTCTGTGGCTCGACGGGATCGAGCATCGCTATATCGAGGAAGTGGGGGCGATGAATATTTTCTTCTCCATCGACGGCAAGATCGTCACCCCCGAACTGCGCGGAACGATCTTGACCGGAGTCACTCGCGATGCGGCGATCGCCCTCTTGCGGGAGAACGGGCACGAGGTGATCGAGCGTCGTATCGCCATCGACGAACTCGTCGAGGCCTCCCGCGACGGCAGGCTCGACGAGGCCTTCGGGGCCGGCACCGCGGCGGTGATTTCGCCGGTCGGGACCATGGCCTATCGGGGCGAGGAGATCCGCGTCAATGCCAATGATTCCGGGCCGGTCACCCGATGGCTTTACGACCGCATCACCGGTATTCAACTCGGCGAGATCGAAGATCCGCATCGTTGGTGCCGGGTGTTGTCGGTCTGAAAGCCCGATCTGAAAGCACAACCCAAAAGCGCAAGTATCGGAATCGATAGGCAATCGAGCGGGATGGCGGATCGATATCGTGAATCGATATCGGAGCCGATATCCGATGGAATCTCCCCCCGGATCATGCAAAACACGACACGCGGCGAGCGACCGAAGCCGACCGCCGGGAATCGATATGGATGATGCGATGCGCGACTCCCTGCGTGCGGCCTCGAGCGACGCAAGCCACCTTCCGTCCCCGACGATGGCCGCCGGGGCCGACCCGGTCTTGCGCCTTCCGATCAACGAAAGCGGGCGCGATTTCGTGATCGGAGATGTGCACGGTCAAAGCGCCGCGCTCAAACGCCTGCTCGATCGCTTGGGAGTCGATCCCGCGCGAGGCGATCGGCTGATCTTCCTCGGAGATCTGGTGGATCGAGGGGAGGATTCCTGGGCCATGCTCGATTGGTATGCCCCTAAATCCCCGGCCTTCGTGCTGCGGGGCAACCACGAGCAGATGCTGATCGACGCCGTCGCCGATCGAGAATGGATGGACCTTTGGGTCTATAACGGGGGCGGTTGGCATCGAACGCCGCCCGGAAGCGAAGAGCCTGACCCTCCCCGAGACGAAAGCCTTGAGAAGAGCTCCCGGCAAGCCATCGATCGCGCCCGAGAGCACTGTCTGGCGCTTCCTTTTGCCATCGCGATCGAGCAAAAGGACGCGGAGCCGGTGGTTTGCTTGCACGCCGAGATCCCGAACGGCTGGTCTTGGCCGGATTTCGCCCGCTTGTTGGAAGCCGAGATTTCCGAAGAAAACCGAGAAGCCCGGCTGGCGGCGATTTGGGGTCGATCGCGAGTCAAGAGCGGCTTCGCCGAAGAAATTCCGGTGCCAGGAGCCGCGCTTTGCATTCACGGCCATGTACCGATGCGCAAATTTCTGCACGAGGCGAACTGCCTGTGGATCGATACCGGTGCCGCCTATCCAGGACACTATCCGGCGGCGCGTATCACCGCCGTTCAAGTGCAAGGCGGTCGATTCGAAGGGCCGATCAGCGAACGAATCGTCGAGGATTAGAAAGAAGGGATTAGAAAGAAGAGCCCGTCGATTGCCGGGGCTCACGCAAGGCGGCGATAGCGGTCGGACGATTCAGCAGCGCATTGCAGAGCCCGTCATCTTTGCTACGCCCCGCATCCCCTGATGACGACACAAAAATAGTAATATTTCATTCGGAGCGATGAGCCGGCTGGATTTCAATAAAACGCTCCGAAAGGAGCATTTGCGGATATACGGGAAAAAGCCGAAATAGCGAAAAAAGAACGGGTATTCGACATTCATACGCAGCGGAGACCTAAACGACATCAGCATGATGCAGAGACCTGTTTTTATCATTGTATATTGACGTTATGACGGATAAACGGCAAATCATCACCTATTTCTTCGCACCTATCGTCGAGACGATCCAAGCGTCTTTGGGTGAACGTTAATTTGCGCTCTACCTAGTGAAGAGCCGGGAGGTAGGAAGCAATATCCGTCTGCGTAAAAAATATCGCAACTGCTGCATAGAGGATCGTAGTATATATTATATGTGCCCAAGAAAAATCCCGCTTCTTCCTGAACATGCCTTTTCTCAATGGGGAAAAACACATTGAAATAGCGATAAATGTAGCTAGTATATATACTAGTTCAGTAAAGTCCATATTGGAAAAAACTGTTACACCCGACGTCACCATACTAATAAACAAACTAAACCCGATCTTTTTGGGGGTCAAATGAAACATTATTTTATTCGGAGTGGAATTCTTCGCTAGCGTGTCCATCATCGATACCTCCCTTAGAATCTAGTCTCGAGTGAGTACCGAGTCATCGGGGTAGATGTCTTCAAATAAAGACATCTACCCCGATGATATTCACCCGGAACGTTACCGACTTCTACCATACCCACCAAGTAGGCGTCGGAATCCAATGATTTTCCACCAACCACCGAAATTCGGGATCGTTCCGCTTTGCGGCGTAAGGATCGAAAGATTGACTGCTCGATATCCGCAAGAATCAACCATTGTTTTTCTCCTATCTTCGCTATGCTGGAAGAGAGGGGCAGATCCCGATCGATACCGGTTTGAATCGGGGAACAGAAACTAAGCAGATATAGCTGAAGTCGGGACTCCTAGATCCTTTCGGATGGCCGGCGGTACCCTTCTAAAATCCGATGCGCGAGATAGCATAACCCCATTCGACCGAAAAGGGAAGAGGCTCAGTGCTTTCGGCACCGCGTCGATTCGTGCAATCGGAGCGACGCCGTTCGCTTACTCGCGTTCTCGATTGCGCCCTTGTAGCGGCCTAGGCGGAGACGGGAAGACCCGACCCCTAGTAGCCCGGGACGATGGTGGCCCCGAAAAGCCCCGACCCCTTCATCTTGTCGACGATATCTCTCGGCCAAGCGTCGCTATCTTCCAAAGCACGAACGAAAGGACGCATATCCCGCTCCAAAAAGCGGCCCACAAAGCCGATCACCAAGGACTCATGGGGTTCATCGGGCAACGAGATTTGTCGAATATCGCTCATCGAAAACACCCCTTGATGACGGGGAAAGCGGAAAGTGCGCGGTAAGTTCGATTACCGAGCACAAACTATCGGTGATCGCAAGGTTCGGTTGCGTAGGCCGCCGATTTTTGGGGCATTTACCGGCGCAAGCAATTGCCAAGGAGATAAATCAGAGGTAGTGTATGAAGCGGATCGATAATGGATAGAGTTGGTCGCAGCGACGGCGTGTTCGAAAAGGGTGATGATAGTCGCGTGCCGTGAATCGTGAAGGTATCGAGAAGTGGGCAGGTGATTAGTACAAGCCGTATATCCGATATCCACGGCAAATCGGGGGTATCCGAGCCCGGATCGGTGTCATGATAGGGTTGCGAGCGTCAATCGGAGCAAGGAGTGAAGAAGCCGCGATGCTCTTCTAGTCGGTAATGGGGTCGCCTTGGTAGATCGGAATATCCGGAGCGGGCAAAGAGACACAAGTCGCCCTTGCCGCCACGATTTTTCAGTCGTGGAGGTTCTCGGTTGCGGTTCAACCGATGGCAGAATCCAACGCCGGCTGCTTCACCGAATCCGAATGCCGCTCCTCGCTCGCATCAAGGATTGCGAGGGACAGATATCGGTGGGGTCGGATGGCTTTCGAAAAATATATCCGTTCCCTGCAGACAAAGCGCGGTTTATCGAAAAGAAATCATAAAAATTTCGCGCCCGCATGGTGCTTGAAAGCATCGGCTTCCCTGATGTATTTGAGCACGGAGGCTATACTGCGATGGCGTGTAATCTCCATGATCTTGTCCAGCCGGGCGCCATGAGCCGCGGCACTGGTTACAAACCCCGCTCGCAACGAGTGTCCGGAAACCGTCTTCGGATCCAAACCGATCAGCCCGGCATATTTTTTGACCAAGCGCGAAATATCCGAGTGATGAAGCGGGTTGCCGCGCAATGTCCCACCCCGGTTTATCGTCTGAAATAGATATCCCGACTCGATACCCGATGCTTGCAACCACTCGAGCAGTCGCTGGATCGGCTTGATATTCTTGCCTTTAAGTATCGCGATTTTCTGCCCTCTGCCCTCCTGATCGGTCTTCGACTTGCGAATGAGGAGAAACATTTTGGATTCTGTCCTCGGATTCCCCGTTTTTATGATGTCGATATCGTCGATGCGAAGGTTGCAAATTTCCGACCGGCGCAGGGCAGCAGAAAAGCCGATCGCCAAAATAGCGGCATCACGCTTACCGATGAGTGTATCGGGACAGGCCTTGAGCATTTTTTCTATTTCATACTCTCGTAGAGCCTTGGCTTGCCTGACGGGAGTATTATCCGTTCGCTTCAAGCCACGCCATACCAAAGACACTTCGAGATCGGAAGTCGGTGAGGCAAAGCCCGAATGAACGTGCTTATGGTTGATCGCACTGCGGTAGAGAGCGATGGTCTCTATCGACAGCGGGCGACCATTACGCCCTACGGGTTGAGTGGCTTGGGTAATCATGAAATCGATGACGGTCTTGGGTTTGGCCGGCAAAGCCTGAAGACCTTTACCATCGCAAAATTTCTCGAATTTCTTCCAGCCTTTTTGATACGCCTCGCGCGTATTTTTCGATAATGCCGACTGAACGATCTGGTCGTAATGTATTTCCATTAGATGAGTCTCCTTTTGGAGTGGAGGTAAAAACGGACATGAAAAGAATGGGAATTACATATCGGTGCATCTATCGATGAATAAGGATGTACCGATCGTCGTTCCCCCTCGTCCAAGCTGCGTAGGTTAGCCGCTTTCCCGGTGCGCCTTTGCCAAAGGGCCCGGATACGGTCGATGGTGTCGATGCGACAGTTCCCTTCGTTCGAACGGAAGGTGAACTCGTCGATGTGCCGCTGGCAATGCTTGGTTGTTCAATGATGATAAACGAACACACGCCTTGTCTTCGGAATCGACCGGAATCGCTTTCACCTTCCCGGTCGCGTGGTTCATACTCCTAAAACAGCCTTCCAATGGCCCCACGACCGGCTCGCCGCTTCTTGTTTTCCTTGCCGCCGATGTACTTGGCTACTTGGCGCTCATCTCCACCTTGTCCGACATCCTGAGCGTCTCGTCCGCGCACGAGGCACGGCACGAATGCGGTGGAGCATGAACCAGGCTGATCTCTGCGTGATCTCCGGATTCTTCGCCAATGCGGTGGAGATATGCTATTGCGAGCGATTTGCAGCAGATAGATGGCATGGTACCAGTGTTGCAGAAGCAGAGGGTCGTTCTCCAAGCCGGTGCCGATTCTCACCGAGTGGATTTTTCGGCAGTCCTTGAACCGACAATGGCTTTTCGATGTCCAAGAGACATTTACGGCTTTGGAGAAAGACCGAGAGGTTTACCTGCGAGAGTTGGAACAAAAACGCAGTCAAGAAGCCACGCTCCGAGCCAAGCGGCGGAGCATCATAACGGAGCAGCGAAACCGAACCTTGCAGTGCACCTCCGAGATAGAGGCTAGGCTTGCGACTTTGGACGAGCAGCACCGGACGTCGGCGCGGCGTAAGGCCGCCGCAAGTCTGACCGCACCGATGCGTGGTATCGTGGATCAGTTGGAGATTTTCACAATCGGCGCGGTCGCTCGCGCCGGCGAGCAGTTGCTTCGGGTCATTTCCGAAGATCAAAACGTCATGATCGAAGGACTATTTTCCAACGCCGATATCGGCTTCATCGATGTCGGACAATAAGCGGACATCAATCTCACCGCCTATCCATCTAATCGATTCGAATTCGTCAAAGGGATCGTGTACCAAGTCGCGGCGGACTCGACCGAGGTGAGCCCGAGGGCTTGGGCTTTCGCTTTCGCTGTCCGCATCACTCCCGACGAGCCGGTGTTGCGGAAAGGTGATCAAGTGTTCTCGCTCCGACTTGGAATGACGGCGACCCTTGACGTTACGACGGATAAACGGCGAATCATCATCTATTTCTTCGCGCCTATCGTCGAGACGATCCAAGCGTCTTTGGGGGAGCGTTGACTACATCAAGGAAGAAACTACTACTATGACAGTAAAATTGACTAATAATAAAATCAATGCTGTCCTCCAAGTAGGCACTCGGAGCGCTTCTCTTGTCTTCCTTGAAAAATAGAAAGGTAGGTATAGCAAAGAGAGGACAAGCGCAGCGACCATCACCTCTTTTACGGTCGGCATCGGTTCAAGGCTCATTAGCAAAATCCCTGTCAAAATTCCGAGGGTGAAATTCTTTACTAGATTCTTCTTGTACACATCTTTCCAATCGGGGGGGAATACCTTTTTTATTATCAACTGGTACATGATCAATTCCCTTTGTCTATTTTCCGAGATTTATATATTGGGGTACGGGTCTCCGAAGAGACCTTTACCCCAATCCTGAAACCCTACCGCCAAGATGGTGTTGTTATCCAATGATTTTCCACCAACCACCGGAGGTTGGGATCGTTCCGCTTTGCGGCGTAAGAGTCGGAAGATTGACTGCTCGATATCCGCAAGAATCAACCCTTATTCTTCTCCTCTCTTCGCTATGCCTGAAGAGAAGGGCATATCCCGATTGATGCCGGTTTGAATTTGAATCGGGGGGCGGAAATTAGGCAGATACACCTGAAATCGGGACTCCTAGTTCCTTTCGGATAGCCGGCGGTACCTGTCGAAAACCCGATGCGCAAGATAGCATAACCCCATTCGACCGAGAAGGGAAGGGCTCCGTGCCTTATCTCCGACGAGCACGATAACGACATCCTCGCGCTCGACTTACCCTCACCGCCGGCGAATGAGGCTTGCTACATCGTCGAGGCTCGCGACGAGCGTCATCTCGTCCTCCGCGTAATCGACGCTGTTCTCGGAGATCATGAGCGAACGCTCGCGAGTTGGTTCACCGAAGAGCGGGCACGCGGGTATATCGATCCGTTGGCCGAAGAGACGGGCACCGAGGCTCGCGACTATCAAATAGAGCGGGTGATCAATTAGATAGAGACCGCTCGTTTTGAAAACGCCGATGATGCGGTCAAACACCGCCGTCTCAAGACGCACCGCGTGCCTCTCGACACCACGCGGGTCTCGGCCGGGCGTGGGCATCCCCCGGTATTCGAGCAACTGGACGCCGTGACCGAGGCGTCCATCGCGAAGCATCTCGGCTTTCCCTATTGACGAAAAGGCATTGACATATCGAAGAGATGGGCTAATCTATGGCCTAAATGCCCGTCGGAGTGAGTACGGGCACCTTTATCTAGGAGAATCCTTATGAAAGCCCAGCCCCTTATTGTCCGCCTGCTTGCCGGCATCCTTGCGTTCTTCGCCGCCTTGCCGGCCAGTTCGATAGGCTCTACCGGTTGGATTGAACATATGTATAATAGTGATGATGATCTGCCTAATAATGCACCTCCGCCGCCTACACTCTATGGCACCGATACTCCTTTTTCTATTGTGATCTATTACTTATCATCTCAACCTATTGGTGGGGATGTAAATATTGATTTTTCAATTGGATGTACTAAAATCGGATCAGGAAGGAATATGGCCGGTTTTTTAATCAGTGAATCTGATGAGGAACCCCAAGATGATAATATGAGAAAATGGAATATAAATCACTCCGAACCCGGAGAAGTCTTAGTGAAATTCAAGATTGATAACGAGGCGGACTTCTCGACAAGAATGCATGTATTTAACGAAGGCATCCTTTTTTTTATTGAAAAGAAAGATTCTTTCAGGCAATGGCTATCTAAGTTTTCCTTTCGGGATAAAATGAAGATTGTCATTCTGAATCAGGGTGAAGAATATTTCGCTAATTTCGATATTGGTTATTTTGAAAAATGGGTGTCGGAATTATATATGCGATGCGAACCCGACTCGTAGCCTTTCTATCCATTGAACAAAGCGTAATTAAAGCCAATCACTTCCAAGACGCAAGGCAATGTCTGAGGACGCTCCCCGCGGGCATGAAGTCCCGCTAACTTGGTTTACAAAGCCTCTATATAAATACACTCCGATATATGCCGAGTTGCTTGTAATAGCGATTTGCGTGCGTCTCTTGGGGCTGGTAGGACCCTTTATCTCCCAAGCCATCATCGACCGCATCATCCCTTTCCGGCGAGAGGCATCGCTAATCCTCATCGTCGTTATATTCGTAATTGTCAGCCTTTGACCTTGCTAGGTGTTTCGACCGCGAACAAGATCACGCATGAGTTTGGAAGGCGAATATATGGCCACCGTGCGGGTGAGCAGATACACCAAGCATTGTCACCGTTGCATCGATGAGTTCGCCTTCCGGTTGAACGAAGGGAACTGTCGCATCGATACTATCGACCGTATCCGTGCCCGGTGCGAAAGGTGCATCGGGAAAGCGGCTAACCTACGCATCTTTGATGAGGGGATGAACGGTGATCGGCACATCCTCTCTCATTGGAATGCACCGATATGTAAAACTCAAAGAAAATCCCCCGACTTCTTTTCGAAGTCGAGGGAGTCGGTGGATATTGCTATTTCATCGGCGCTATGAAAGCCTTTGTCGATTAGCATCCTTGTTTTCGACAAAGCGAAGTTCGCATCGATAGTATATTTGTATTGCGGATCACGGGCGAATGGTCGATACCTGAAAATCAGGCTTATGCATCGGTCTCGCAAAGCGGCGGCTCGAGACTGCCAATATCATCGTCAAGAGTCGAGTCATCGGTTTTCTCCTTTGGAAAAGAATCCGCTGAAAATGAACTTGATCTATTTCTTACTACAATAGATGGGGAGATGTCAATCTTTCCTTGGATGAGTCTCTTATGATATCTTTTTTTTCGCGCTTTCGCGCGACGCCGA
This sequence comes from Gammaproteobacteria bacterium, assembly GCA_965220535.1. Taxonomy (GTDB): domain Bacteria; phylum Pseudomonadota; class Gammaproteobacteria; order HK1; family HK1; genus HK1. Next base: position 3,578,276 of record OZ244833.1, read on the forward strand.
ATCTTTGAAGGGGGAAATTATGAGTGTGTGCGGGGGATATGATTTTCGTAAAGTCCTTGGATGTTCGAAGGGGTGTGCCGAGAGGCGGATGAAGGGGCCGTTCGCTCGTCGATCTCCTTTTGAAATCGAAGCGGATGGCGATATCGGGATAGGTCAGGGATCGAAGAAAGGGCAGGCTTTTCTCTTTCGCCTTGAGAATATGCCTTGGCCGGTCGCGTCGCTTCGATGCGTTGAAAACGATCTCTGTCGCTCCTCTTTTTATGGTAGAGTCCGCCCATGGTCGCCGATTGGCGGTAGACCGACGAGACTGATAAGAGGAAGACGATCATGAGCACCGATTCTGACAATGACAAAGACACTGCCGAGAATATCGCGAATATCTTGGCGGATAAGATGCAGGATATCCTAGCGGAGAAGATACAGGATATCTTGGCGGAGAAGATGCAGGAGCGAGACGAGGTTTTGATAGGAAAACTGATGACGGAGCTTGATAGGCGCGATCAAGTGTTGCGTCAGGATATGGAAGCCCGCGTTGAAGAGTTGCGTCAGGATATGGGGGGCCGCGTTGAAGAGTTGCGTCAGGATATGGGGGGTCGCGTTGAAGCGTTGCGCCAAGATATGGATACTCGCGATCAAGCGTTGCGTCAGGATATGGAGGCCCGCGATCAAGCGTTGCGTCAGGATATGGAGGCCCGCGACCAAGCGTTGCGTCGGGATATCGAAAAACGCGACCATGCGATGTTGCTGGCCATGGAAAAAGGAAATGTCAAAGTGTGGAAAAGTGCGGTGCAGTGGGCGACCGGCACCGCTGCGACCACCTCGGGCATCATCCTCGCCCTCGCGATATTGCTTGCGAGGATCATCTCTCCACCCTCTTGAGCGGCGCTTCGAGTTCGCTCGATCACTGTCGGCTTTCCTTGGCTCGAGTGTCCGATCGCTTATCGCTTTCAGGTGTGCACGGCAAGTTCGCATAAGAAAACGCTTCTCTTTTCCTATGATTCGATCCATCTTTGCCGATTGTGCTCATCGTATTCTCGGCAGGTCGCGTCGCCTTGATGCATTGGAAACGTTCTCTTCATGGTAGGGCTTGTCCATGGCCACGACCGGCGAGAGGCGTATAAGGGATAGACGATCATGAACATCGATGCTGTCGATGGCAAAGACATTGCCGAAAATATCGCGAACATCTTGGCGGAGAAGATGCAGAATATCTTGGCGGAGAAGATACAGGAGCGAGATGAGATTTTGATAGAAAAACTGATGACGGAGCTTGATAGGCGAGATCAAGTGTGGTTTCGGTACATCAAGGCCCGCGATCAATCGTGGCGTCGGATTATCGAGGATCGCGATCAATCGTTGCGTCGGATTATCGAGGATCACGATCAATCATTGCGTCGGATTATCGAGGATCACGATCAATCGCTGCGTCGAATTATCGAGGATCGCGATCAATCACTGCGTCGGATGATCGATGATCGTGATCAATCGCTGATTCTGGCCATGGAAAAAGGAAACGTCAATGTGTGGAAAATCGTGGTGCAGTGGATAACCGGCACCGCCTAAGGTATTGTCCTCGCTGCTTATTAAGGCGCAATAGAGATCGAGAGTGGGGGGCACCGCTTCGCTCTTCGGGGTTCGCTCCGGGTAACGATGACTATCCGAAAGGGTCGGGGATTCCCGATTTGAAGGCCTCTTCCGCTTAGATAGATTCCCACCGAGCCGGCACCTATCGGAGGATGTTCGGGGGTTCGAAGAGCGCTTCTGCTTCGGTTAGTCAGAAATGGGGCGTTTGGACTCTCTCAGCGCTTTGAAGGCGGAGGAGATGCATCCTCGAAGCGGGACGTAGATAAGGGTTATCAGTGCGAAGAACAACAACTTGTGCCATATCGATGTCTCCGGATCCAAGAAATTGAGGATCAAGAATATGGTCCCGAGGCAGACCAACAAACCGCAAACAATTTCCAAGATCGCTATTTTCATCCCGCGCATTACGGGGTCTCCTAAATGGATCTCCAACAAGAGGGAATATCCTCTCGGGCGGAGAATACCACTATTGCGGAAAAACGAAGTAGCATCGGGCGATGCGCTTGCACTTTGTTGATCGCTCTTTTTTCGTTGTCTCCTTACGCTTTGCGCTGTCGCTTCGCTTTTCGGGTGTCGCGAGCCTTCGGTGCGAATCTGCTCGTGGTAGCGATGATCGATCCCCCACGCCCTTCGCGCGTACGACCGAACCCCGGCTCCTGTCCGGCGTCGTTTTCGAATCATCCATTCAATAATCGATCAGATCGTCGACGGCGTGGCCAGTTTTCGGGATCAGGAAGGTGCGCTCGCACGAAAGGAATTCCGTGCCGTCGGCTTTGTGTCCGATGGTGCGGGCGGTGACGATACCTTGGGTGGGGCGGGAGGTCGATTCCCTTTTGGAGAGAATTTCGCTGCGGGCATAGATGGTGTCGCCCACGAATACCGGGGCGCTGAGCCGAATGCGATCCCAGCCGAGGTTGGCGATGGTTTTTTGGGAAAGGTCGCTGACGCTCATGCCGACCACCGTCGATAGTGTCAGGCAGGAGTTGACCAGCACTTTTTTGAACTCGCTGCGGGCGGCGTATTCGTGGTCGAAATGCAGCGGGTGCTGATTCATCGTCAACAGGGTGAACCAGGTATTGTCGCTTTCGGTGATCGTGCGACCGGGACGATGCTCGTAGATATCTCCGATCTCGAAATCCTCGTAATAGCGACCGAAGGATTCGCGGAATCTTTGCTCTCCCACGATTTTGCGGACAACGGACATGGTGCGCTCCTTGGTGTCGAATATTCGCAACGCTTCGTCGGCGGGCTTCTTTGCGGATGAGAGCCTAGGTGCAAGGGGCGCCCCCGGACGAAATTTTCGCCCGATGATATCCGATGGTGCGTTTTTCGCTACGATTGCACCCGCCCGCTCGTGGCTTTCGCTTCGATCGGTGGCCGGTTGCGCTCGGTCGCGTTTGTGACGGCTTCTTGGCGCAAAGCGCGGACTCAAGGTTTGCGGTCGGTGCCGGTAGGCGGGCGTTATCGAGGGCCGTGCCCCTTTCGCCATGGCTGCTGCTGCCTTTTTCCTTTGATTCCCGGTTTCTTTTTTTCGAGCCCATCTACATCCTTCATCGAATGCCGATCAAGACTCTTTCCGATCTCCCTTCCGTCGATCGTCTGCTTGCCCGCGATGCCATCGCGGATTTGATAGATGCTCACGGCCGGGCCCCGACGGTGGCCGCGGTGCGAGGGGCGTTGGACGATGCGAGGGGGCGTCTCGCTGCGGGGCAGGGGGTCGATCTCCCTTGGCTCGAGCGCACGATCGCCTCTTGCTTGCAGGCGCGCACGGCGAGTTCGCACAAGCCGGTTTTCAATCTGACGGGGACCGTGCTGCATACCAATCTCGGACGCGCTCCGCTGCCGCCCGAGGCCTTGGCGGGGATTGCGGCGGTGGGGCGCGGCGCGAGCAATCTCGAGTTCGATCTGGCCACCGGTCGTCGCGGCGACCGCCATCGCCATGTCGAATCGCGGCTGACCGATTTGACCGGAGCCGAGGCCGCGATCGTGGTCAACAACAACGCCGCCGCCGTGCTTTTGGCTCTCGATAGCCTTGCCAAACGCAAAGAGGCGATTGTTTCCCGGGGCGAACTGATCGAGATCGGCGGTGCGTTTCGGATGCCGGATATCATGCAGCGGGCGGGGGTCAGGTTGGTCGAGGTGGGGACCACCAACCGCACTCATCTGCGCGATTACGAGGCCGCGATCGGTGCGCGTACCGCGTTGCTGATGAAGGTGCATGCCAGCAACTATTCGGTGGAGGGTTTTACCGCTTCCGTCGGGGAGGCCACGCTCTCCGGTCTGGCGAGGGCGCACGGGCTGCCGTTGGTATCGGATCTCGGCAGCGGCTCTTTGATCGACATGGCGGCGCACGGGTTGCCGCCGGAGCCGGTGGTGCGCTCGATGGTGGCCGCGGGGGTCGATTTGGTGACCTTCAGCGGCGACAAACTCCTTGGCGGCCCCCAAGCGGGGATCATCGTCGGTCGCAAGGAACTCGTCGGGCGTTTGAAGCGCAATCCTTTGATGCGCGCGCTGCGCCCCGACAAGTTGGTGCTGGCGGCGCTCGAGTCCGTGCTCGCGCTCTACGATGATCCGGATCGCTTGGCCCGAAGGTTGCCGACCCTGCGGCTGTTGACCCGAACGCGCAAGGATATCGAGGCCGCGGCTCGTCGCCTCGCTCCTCATCTTGCGGCTTGGCTAGGCGGGCTCGATTCCTCGCTTGCGTCTGTCGGGGATAGGGACGGGGACGGGGCCGGGGCCGGTTCTCCCGGCCGGGATTGGGAGGTGGAAACGGTGCCGTGCTTGAGTCAGATCGGAAGCGGGGCGCTGCCGGTGGAGCGCTTGCCGAGCGCGGCCCTTCGTTGCACGCCGGTCAAGGGCGAGCCTCATGCGGGCAAGCCTGCCCAAGGGCGGGCGTTGGGGAAAAAGGCGCTTTCGCAGCGATTGAACGCGTTGGCGGCGAGCCTGAGGGCGTTGCCGGTGCCGGTGATCGGACGCGTGCACGAGGGGGCGATGTGGTTGGATCTTCGTTGTCTCGAGGATGAGGACGAGGGCGAATTGATCCGGCAGTTGCAAGGGGAGGCTTCGTCCGCTCGTCTTGTCGGGGCGAGGGCGGGGTCGCCAGCGGGGTCGCCAGCGGGGGCGAAAGCGCAAGAGCCGCAAGAGCCGCAAGACCCGCAAGACCCATCGTATCCCGAGGTGCCATCGTGATCGTCGCCACCGCCGGGCATGTCGATCACGGCAAGACCGCGATCGTCCATGCCCTCACCGGGGTCGATACCGACCGCTTGCCGGAAGAGAAAAAGCGCGGTTTGACCATCGATCTCGGTTTCGCCTATCTGCCGGTGGACGAGGATCACGTGCTCGGTTTCGTCGATGTCCCCGGCCACGAGCGTTTCGTGCGCAATATGTTGGCGGGGGTCGGGGCGGTCGACCTCGCGTTGCTGGTGGTGGCGGCGGACGACGGGGTGATGCCCCAGACTGTCGAGCACGCCGCGATCCTCGATCTCCTCGGCATCGGCGAGTGCATCGCGCTCGTCAGCAAGACGGACAAGGTCGCCAAGGAGCGGGTGGGGGAGGTGAGGGCGCAGATCGAGTCTTTGCTCGGCACCACCGGCATGCGCGAAGCGGAGATTTTGGAGGTCTCGGCTCGTTCGGGAAGCGGGATGGAGGCGTTGGCCGATACCCTGCGCCGGCGCGCCCGGCGGCGGGTGCGCACAGCGGCGCGGGGGCTTTTTCGGCTTTGCGTCGACCGCGCCTTCACCATCAAAGGGGCGGGGTTGGTGGTTACCGGCAGCGTACACGCCGGTAGCGTGGTTCTCGAAGAGCGGCTGCTTTCGAGCCCGGGCGGGCACGAGGTGCGGATTCGCGGGATCCATGTCGCGGATCGTCCGGCGGACCGCGCCCTTGCCGGGGAGCGTTGCGCCCTCAACCTTTCGGGGCGGGGGCTCGATCCGCAGCGTATCGCTCGCGGCGATTGGATCGTCGATCCTCTTTTGCACGCCCCGACGGATCGCATCGACGCTCGCCTGCGCACGCTTCCGGGCGAGCCGCGCCCTTTGCGCCATTGGACGCCGGTGCACGCGCACCTCGCCGCCGGGCATTCCCCGGCGCGCATCGCGATCCTCGAAGGGGGCAGCATCGCCCCGGGAGAGAGCGCTCGGGTGCAGTTGGTGCTGGAGCGCCCGGTACACGCGCTGGTGGGCGACAAGCTCGTGATCCGCGATCAATCGGCCTTGCGCACGATGGGCGGCGGTTCGATCATCGATCCCTTCTCGCCGGTGCGCGGGCGAGCGAGGCCCGCTCGTCTTGCTTGGCTCGATGCGATCGAGGAGGGGCGAAGGCTCGCCGCCGGTGCCGGGGGTCGCGACGGGAGTCTTCGGGTTTCACGCACCGGAGATCGGGATGAGGCCGGTGCCGCGCCGCGGCTGCGGAGCGACGGGACTGAGGATGCGAGCGCCCGATCCGCCGGGCGAGCCTCGGCCGATCGGGGAGCTATCGAGGCTATCGAGGCGACAGAAGCGACCGAGGCGCTCGAAGTGATCAAGCGGCTCCTCGCCGCCACCCCGAGCGGAGTCGATACGCGGTGGATGCAGCGCGCGTTGGGACTCGCCGATGCGGACTTGCAGGGGATATTGCAGACCCTCGAAGCGGTGCGGGTGGCCGATGCGCTCGACACGTGTTTTTCGCCCGCGCATTGGGCGGATCTGCAAGCCGAGGCGGTCGCCGTTCTCGAGCGTTTTCACCAAGAGCGCCCGCAGCTGGCCGGAGCCGGGGCGAGCGATATTCGCGCCGGGCTTGCGCGTCGTTTGAGCCTCGGGGTCGTCGAGCGGACGCTGGTGATGCTGGCGCAACGGGGGATCGTTCTCCGACGCGGGATGAGGGTGCATCTGCCGACCCATCAAATCGTCCTCGGGGCCGAAGATCGAGCCTTGTGGGAGCGCATCGAGCCGATCCTCGATCCCGCCCAAGGCAGCCCGCCGAGCATGCGACAGGTGGCGGAGCGGTTGAAGATCGAAGAAAAAGCGCTAAGAGCGTTTATCAAGCGGGTGGCGAATGCCGGGTTGGTGTTAGCGATAACCCCCACTCGCTTCGTGTCGGTTACCGCCATCGACGTCATGGCCAAAGGTGCCCAATCGCTGGCCAATGCTTCCGAGCAGGGTCGTTTCACCGCCGCCGAGTACAAGGATTCGATGCGGGTCGGTCGCAATTTCGCGATCGAGGTGTTGGAGTTTTTCGACCGCAACGGGTTGACCGAGCGCCTCGGCGATCATCGCCGCCTGCGCGCTTGCGCCGAGGATGTTTTCGGGGATTCGGCGTCGAAATGAGGGTATCCGGGCGCTTCGGCGGGCACCACCGAGCGCGAGCTGCGAGCCGGGATGGAAAAAGCGTTGCCGATCTCGGAATAGGGCTGTTTCACCGCCGCCGAATACGAGATTCGATGCGGGTCGGTCGCAATTTCGCGATCGAAATCTCGGAGTTTTTCGACCGCAACGGGTTGACCGAGCGTATCGGCGATCATCGCCGCCTGTGCGCTCGCGCCGAGGATGTTTTAGGGGATTCGGCGTCGAAATGAAGGTATCTTCGGCGACAAGTCGCATCGAGCACGAGCGGCGAGCCGGGATGGAAAGAGCGGATGCCTCGAAACCATCAGTCGAGCATTCAAAGCCGCGAAGACGAAGGAAGAGGATCGCACCCCGGTGGGGCGCCCGGACTTCAAATCCGGTGAGACGCGTACCACGTGTCTGGTGGGTTCGACTCCCACCCTCTTCCGCCAATATCTTCTTTCGAGCGATGCCGGCGCGTTGTCGATCCCTTGGAATGACAACGCTTTGTCTGCGGAGGATATCTCTTAGGGTCTCTTCGACGCATCGCTCGATCGGGCGTTGCGATGTCGGGCAAGGTGCAAGCGCATTATCCGGTGTCATGCCTTGGGAGGATATTCCCTCTCGCTCTCGTTGAAAATCAATCGGAGGTCCCGAAACGCGCGCTGCACGAAAAAGACACCGCTCGAGTTCTTTTCCCGATCGTGGATGTATTTCGGAGTCGGGGTCGTCGTCATGAATTTCTTGGAACCCGATACATCTGCATGGCACGCGGTGTCGTTCTTCGCACTGGCGAGCCTTGTCGTCCTCCCGTTTTTGCGAGGCCGGAAGCACTGACTTCGAGGCACGGCAGAGAGTCCACATCCCCCTGCTGTGAATCATCGAGCAGAGGCGATCCTTAAACCTTCGAATATCCTGCGACGGTTGCCTTCTCGGGTCGGGGAGCAACTAGGTATAGCACCCTAGGGTTATCGAAACACTCGTGAACTGATGCGCTCGCCGGATCTCGCCTTCCCGCGTATCGCTTCGGAGCGACCAGACGGGGGCCGTGCTCTTCGCACCGGCCGATTATCACCCTCGGCGGCATTCAAGACTCCGGGTCAAAAGCGGCCCAAAGCGGATCGTCCTTTTCGATAGAGGGAACAAAGCGCCCGAGCCGGACCTCGCCCCTTCGGGCGCAGAGCCGAGGACGGCGGCGAAAGTCGTTCTGGCCCGAGCGAGCTCGCCGACGCTCCCCGAAGCATTCTCGCAGCCGGCCGTTTTTCGAATTCAAAAGCCTTTCGTTTTCGACCGGTTCAGGTGGTTGCGTCCTGCCTCTTTCGAAAGGGCGATAAGTGCCATCGACGAGCTTTCATATTCGAAGAAGGCGCTTTTTCGCAGGCTCGCGAGAGGGGAGGTGAAAGAGGCGGGGCTTTTGCCGCCCCCTATCGTGCTTCCGTCGCGCTGTTGTTGACCGAAGGCTCCGTCCTCCAGTGCGTAGTGAATCGTGTTTGGGAGCGACTCTCGCAGGCAAGCCCCCGAGCCCTGCCTGCGATACTCGGATACTCGAAGGCCCGAACCGAGCCCCTCATCGCACTCCCGTCGCGCTGTTGTTGACCAAAGCCCCACCGCCACCGGTGCGGGTCAGCACCTGCGCCGTGAAACGCCTGCTCGAACGCACTTCGCAAACAAGGCCCAAGCCCTCCCACCGATAGCCGATGCCCCTTGCCAGTTCCTCCGATTGCAAATGCCTCGTATTCAGGCGCTCGATGCGCCCTAGGCTCCATTCGTACCTGCTCCCGTCGTCCGTGTAGCACACGAAGGAGGTCTCGAAGCAATCCCCTTCTTGCGAGTTGCAGCGAATCCGGATATTCGATTCATCCGACGAATCCGGCGAGGGAATCGATTCGATATCCGCCCGATGGACTCCGCCTTCGGCAACGCTTCGAATCATCGCGCTGTTGTTGACCAATACCCCGTTGCCCGAGCGCGTCCACACCTGCGAGCCGATCGTCGCGCTGCTTCGAAGGGCGCATCCCAAACGACCCTTGCCTGCCCAAGACTTTCCTCCGGTATAGGCTTGGATATCCTGCACCGAAAGAGAGGCCGTTCCCCAAGCGGGGATGGGCTGCGGGAGTCTTCCTTGGAAGACTTCCCCGTCCGCTTGGGCGGAGCAATCCAAAGCGACGGAGCAAGGAGAATCCTGCAGGCATCGAATCCGAAGGGTCGCGCTGTCGCCCGAGGTCGGGGGCGGGAGGGCGAGGGCTTGGCTTCGAATCGACTCCTTGTCGTTATCCCTGACGACGACGCTTCGAAGGATTCTTTTGCCGGCGAACTCGAAGGAGACGAAGTGGCTATCGTCGCTCTTGTCGGAATCCTTGTGGGCGATGATATCGATGGATTGATAGCGGTCCCAATTCGTCGGGGTGAAGACCATTCCTTCGCGAGAGAAGCCGATTCCGAAAGTGTTCGAGGTCTTCGAAATCAGCACCGACACGGTATCCGTCGGTCGTTTGCTGAGTTTGACGGAGACGGTCTGCCTGTCCTCCTCGTCGATGGTGATATTGCCTGCGGGCAAGAAGACAAGGGTGCCGTCGTAGGGGTTCGTCGTGGGAGGCGTCGGAGAATCGTTATCACGAACGGAAACCGACTTCGTCACCCGAGGTGCAGTGATTCCGCCCGAAGCGGTGAGGGTGATGGTGTCGGAATCGTTTGTGGTATCGGCGTCCTCGGCGGCGTTGACTGTGACCCTTTGTCCAGTCCCATAGTTCGAGGTGGTGAAAGTCAGCGAGGACGGGGAAAGGGTGATATCCGAGTTCGTCTTCGTCAGAGAAACCCTTACGTTCGCGTTCGGGGCGGCGCTGAGGCTGACGTCGAAAGTCCCCGATCCGCCCTCGTCGATCGTCAGCGTTCTCGAAGGGGTGACCTGAATCGTTCCCGACGGGGTGGAAGAGCCATCGTTATCGGTGACGGAGACCGACTTTCTCACCGGCGGAGCGGTTATCCCGCCCGAAGCGGTGAGGGTGATGGTGTCGGAATCGTTTGTGGTATCGGCGTCCTCGGCGGCGTTGACGGTGACCCGCTGCCCGGTTCCATAGTTCGAGGTGTCGAAGGTCAGCGAAGACGGGGAAAGGGTGATATCCGAGTTCGTTTTCGTCAGAGAAACCCTTACGTTCGCGTTCGGTGCGGCACTGAGGCTGACTTCGAAAGTCCCCGAGCCGCCCTCGTCGATGTTCAGCGTCGTTGTATCGGAGAGAACGATGGTTCCCGAAGGGGTGGGAGCGTCATCGTCGTCGGTAACGGAGACCGATTTCGTCACATCGTCGGCATCGATGCCGCCCGAGGCAGAAAGGGTGATGGTGTCGGAATCGTTCGTAGTATCGGCGTCTTGGGCGGCGTTGACGGTGACCCGCTGCCCGGTTCCATAGTTCGAGGTGTCGAAGGTCAGCGAAGACGGGGAAAGGGTGATATCCGAGTTCGTTTTCGTCAGAGAAACCCTTACGTTCGCGTTCGGTGCGGCGCTGAGGCTGACTTCGAAAGACCCCGAGCCGCCCTCGTCGATGGTCAGCGCTCTATTGGAATCGGAAAGAACGATGGTTCCCGACGGCGTATCGTTATCGGTGACGGAGACCGCCTTCGTCACGTTCGGAGCGGTAATGCCGCCCGATGCGGATAAGGTGATGGTGTCGGAGTCGTTCGCGGTATCGGCGTCTTCGCGGGCGGAGACGGTGACCGTCTGCGTGGTTCCATAGTTCGAGGTGTCGAAGGTCAGCGAAGTCTTGTCGAGGGTGATATCCGAGTTCGCGTTTGCAAGCGCAAGAGAGACGGTCACGTCGGCGGTCGGTGCGGTGCTGAGGCTGACGTCGAAAGTCCCCGAGCCGCCCTCGTCGATGGTCAGCGCTGTATTGGAATCGGAAAGAACGATGGTTCCCGACGGCGTATCGTTATCGGTGACGGAGACCGCCTTCGTCACGTTCGGAGCGGTAATGCCGCCCGACGCGGACAAAGTGATGGTGTCGGAGTCGTTCGCGGTATCGGCGTCTTCGCGGGCGGAGACGGTGACCGTCTGCGTGGTTCCATAGTTCGAGGTGTCGAAGGTCAGCGAAGACGGGGAAAGGGTGATATCGTCGTTCGTCTTCGAAAGAGAGACCGTCACGTTCGCGTTCGGTGCGGTGCTGAGGCTGACTTCGAAAGTCCCCGAGCCGCCCTCGTCGATGCTCAGCGCTCTATTGGCATCGGAAAGAACGATGGTTCCCGAGGGTTTGTCGTCGTCGGTGACGGTGAGATTTACGGTTCCCGTCACGCCAAGGTATTCCCCTCTAAGCCCACTAAGGGTAATAACGAAAGATTCGTCATCCATATCATCGTCATGCGCAGCGGAAACGCTCATCATCTGGTATACATTCCAAGGGTTTGTGGCCCCGAACGAAAGGCTTTCCTGAAGCCCCGCCGTATTCGGCTTGGCATCGATGGTGATAGATGAGTCCGGGGAAGTTGCGCCGACAGATATACTCGCCGCCAAAGGTTGTGTCGCCAGTTTCACTCGGAAGGTGGCTTGTCCGCCTTCGGCCACGGTCAACGAGGTGGGGTCCACGATTATCGCCGGGCCTTCGTCATCGTCGATGGCGACCGATTTCGTCACAGGCGTATATCCCGTAGCGGAAAGGGTAATCGTGTCGGTATCGTCGACGGCGTCGTCATCCTCGGCGGCGTTGACGGTGACCGTCTGCCCGGTTCCGTAGTTCTGCGGGGTGAAGGTCAGCGAGGTCGGGGAAAGGGTCACGTCCGTATTCGTCTTCGCAAGGTTGACCGTCACGTTCGAAGTCGGGGCGGCGCCGCCGAGGCTGACGTCGAAAGTCTCCGAGCCGCCTTCGTCGATGCTCAGCGCTGTATTGGAATCGGAGAGAACGATGGTTCCCGAAGGCTGATCGTCATCGTCGATTACCTCGACTGATACAGTTGAAGAAGATGAAAGATTACCCTTATTGTACCGACTAACAATTCTGACATTTTCATTTTCGGTATCGTCATCGTTCACAGCGGTGACGGTTATCGTATATTCTGGCGAAGACCATACATAAACATTACTAACATTACGTTCGATCCACTCAGACGGTTGGATGGTAACGCTTTCGGGGTTGACTGTTACAGCTCCTTCATCCTCGCTCGTAATACTGAATGTTTCCGATTCAGTAGGTCGAGGAGTGGGATTTGTAGTAACGTTGTTGGATAGACTTATCTTAAAATTACCCCCCCCCCTTCGGTGAGTTCTAACATTTGGGGAGAGCTACTAAGACCTTGCGCAAAAGCCCCGGAAATCGGAACTATCAACGTCGAGCAGATAAAGATAGCAGAAAGGATGAGTCGGGCCGGATTCATGGGACTTCTCCGATTGAAGGGGCGGAAAGCAAGGGCAAATCTCTTGTATCGTCGGTGGTAAGGCTATTGTCCATTGGTTTTGTTGAATGCGCTGCAGGCATTTTTTCATAGTATAGGCACAAATTGCCCATCGTAGGAGCTTTTCGGTCGAGCCTTTCTCCGTCACAGTTTTTGAGACCCCGGGCGGAACAAGCCGAATCTATAGAAGGCTTGGCGCTGCCATCGAAGCGGCCGAGTGGCTATCTCTGTTCGGGTCTAGCCGCCCTTCAAATTCGGCATGAAGTGGAGATGGTCGCCTTCGCTGACACTTTGTTCGGCGTGTCGGCGGCGCGGAATCACGACACCGTTGAGGGAAATCAAAGGGGCGAGATCTGCCGGGATCCCCGCCGCTTCCATCCCTTCGAGCAGGTTGCTTTTTGCCGGTACGTCGATGGCGACGGTGTTTTCTTCGTTTTTGCTTGCCCCTTCGTTATCGGCGGAGGGGAGATATTCTTCCAAAACGCTCGAAGCGCTGACCCTGACGCCTATGGTCCACTCCTTGTAAGGGCACGAGATCGGTTTTGTCGAGGGCGCTTTTCATCGGCTCCTCTGCCGGCTTGCCGAATCGAATCGACAGGGGAGGCGGACCAGCCTCCCTGCCTGCTTTGAACTTCGAGATTCGGCATCGTGATCCATCGGTCCGTAGGGTTCGAGCCGGCGGCGGCGGGGGTCGCCCGACTCCGGTTTCAGACCGCGGAATGCGCCGGAGCGGTTTGGCTTCCAGAACCGGCGGTGTGTGAGACACCTTAAGGCCTTTCCTGTGGAGGAAAAAGATGAGGGAGCTCGTTGCTTCGACACCCGCGGGCCATAAGGGCGGACGGCATCCATCCACTCGATCTTCTCGCCTAGAACTCGTTGGTCTGACGACTCGCACACCGACTCGCACGCATTGGCGGGCAAACGCGTGTTGTTTCCATATCGGGTCTCGGTCGTTGCGAGCCCGATACTTCAAGCGATAAAGGCTCGCTTCCATGAAGGCCTTTTGTCATCTTGTCATCGGCCGACATCCGCTGCCCTCACCTCGACACTCAGGGCGACACTCAGGGCGACACTTCGGGCGACCGATTCCACTCCATCATCGTGAACTGCCCGCATCGCAGTCTCTTGGCTTGCACCATGCCGTCATTTTTGTTGACCGGTCGAAGACCGATCACCTCCTAGCGAACGCTTCTCAGCCTTTGAGAGGCGTCTCGAAAAACTCTATGGCGGGGGACTTCCCCGATGCTTTCGGATAGTCGGCAGCACTCCTTCTTTGCCTCCGAGGGAGCAGTGCCAAGGGGTACCGACGGGGAAGTGACAGCAAAAGGTCAAGACGCTCGAGGTGCCCGGATAGGGCGCGAGAACGGAGCTTCGTCGCTTTGCTTCGCGATGACGGCAACGCATGAGATAGCGGCCTTTTCGTGCCGTGCGCTTCGAAGCGCTGACCGCGATCGAGCGGCAAACCGTCATTTCGCCAAGCCGAAAGTCGGGTGCCCCGATACCGGCATATCGAAGGCAAGGAGGGAGCCGGATGCACTCTCGGTGATGAAGAGCCGATTGCCGGTCTTGCCGCCGTATGCCAAGTTGGTGGTCGTGCGGCCGCCGGTCGGGGCGACGATGCGATGCAAGGGCTCGGCCCATCGCGAGAATGTCCAGACGCAGCCGTTACCGGCGTCCGCGACGGCCAAGCTGCCATCCTCGGCCATCGCCATTCCGTCAGGACCGCTGATGCCGCCGGCCATCCCGGTGAAGATGCCCGCTTTCGAGGTGGAACCGTCGGGGTGGATCGGTAGGTGCCAGATGGCGTTGCCGCGGGTCATGGCGACGAACAGGACCGTCTCGTCCGGGCTCATGACCAGGCCGTTTGGGCTAGGGCAGGTATCTAGCAGGCAGTCCAATCGCTCGGTTTCCAAGTCGTACCGGAACAGGCGTCCGGTGGGATCGTGCATTCCGGTTTGGCCTTGGTCGCTAAAGTAAAGCCGTCCTTGCCGGTCGAAGACGAGGTCGTTGACGCCCTTGAAACCCTCCGACTTGATCGAGCCGAGGCATTCGCTGATCGCACCCGTTTTCGGATCGCAGATCAAAATGCCGTGCCGGTAGTCGGCGATGAACAGCCGCCCGTCGGAGTGCAGGGCGAGCCCGTTCGGCCAGCCGTCGTATTCCGCCGACAAAGTCCACTCGCGATCGGGACAGATGCGGAAGATGCGGCCGTGGGGAATATCGCAAACGTAGAGGTTGCCGTCTCGATCGAAGGTCGGGCCTTCCAAGAAACTGCCCATCTTGGCACCGGCTTTGTTGGCGTCGAGCCAGCCGGAGGGGCGTTTCGGATCGTCGAAGCGATCGGGGATGACGGTCCAGACTTCCGCGTGGACGGTCTTAGGTGGCGGGTAGAGGCTCACGGCTCGTTCTTCGGAAGCGCACGCGGTTCGGGGCCGGTATAGGCCCAAATCGTATCGCGCGGGATCGGCCCTTTGTTGCGACCGCCTTGCCGGGTTTGCTCCCAGGCATGGGCCAAGATCCCGACCGAGCGCGACAGGCAGAACAAGCCGCGGGCCAAGGGCGGCGGGAAGCCGAGCTCGCCGTAGATCACCGCCGTTGCACCGTCGATATTCATGGGGATCGTGCGTCCTTTGGATCTTGCCACTTGGCGGTCGATCTCCAGCGCCGCGGCCAGATGGCGCCCTTCGACCGTGCCCGCGGCCATCGCGTCGGATGCAACCTCTATCAAACGCGGCGCGCGGGGGTCGACGCGGTGGAAGCGATGGCCGAAGCCGGGTACGTATTTGCCGCCGCCGGCGTGGAAATCCGCCAAGACCTCGGCGGTCGCGTCGGCCAGGGCGGTGCCGTCGGCGACCCTCGTCGCTATCGCGTCATAGAGGCCCAAGGCCTGCTCCCCGGCCCCGCCATGGATGTCGCCGAGCGCATTGACGCCGGAGGCCATGGCGCTGTTCAGACCGACCCCGCAGGTCGCGGCCATGCGGGCGATGGCGATCGACGGTGCCTGCGGGCCATGATCCACCGCCGCCGTCAGCGCGCTTTCCAAAAGATCCGCCTCGGCCCGCGAGGGCAGCTCGCCGCGCAGCATCAGCCAGATCATCTGGGCAAAACCCACGTTGCCGATCAAGTCCTCGATGGCGTATCCGCGATAGCGGATGATGCCGGGGGACATGTCGATGATGTCGGTGGACCACCAGTTTGCGCTGTCGCTGTCCATCTAAATCGCTCCTTCCCGGCGCAACGCCTCGATCGCCTCCGTGTCGTAGCCGAGGCTGCTCAAGATCTCTTCCGTGTGGGCGCCCAAGCTCGGTGGCGGCGTGGGCGTCGTCGGGCTTTGGCCGTCCATCTTCAGGCCGGTGCGGGCCAATCTGACGGGACGGTCCACACCCGCAACCCGGTCGAATCCGCCGCGATAGCGGATGGTGCCGGGGGATATGTCGATGATGTCGGTGGACCACCAGTTTGCGCTGTCGCTGTCCATCTAAATCGCTCCCTCCCGGCGCAACGCCTCGATCGCCTCCGTGTCGTAACCGAGGCTGCTCAAGATCTCTTCCGTGTGGGCGCCCAAGCTCGGTGGCGGCGTGGGCGTCGTCGGGCTTTGGCCGTCCATCTTCAGGCCGGTGCGGGCCAATCTGACGGGATGGTCCACACCCGCAACCCGGTCGAATCCGCCGATCAGACCGCGCGCCGCGACTTGGGGATGGGCGAGGATATCCGGCACGCTCAGCACCGGGCCTGCGGGCACGCCGGCGGCGTTTAGGGCCTCGACCCAATCCGCGACGCCTTCGGCAGCCAACGCCCGCTCCAGTTCCGCGTTCAAAGCGGCGCGATTTTCCAGTCGGCTCTGCCGGCGGGCGAAACGCGGATCGTCGATCAAGTCCTCGCGCCCCACGACACGGGCCAGCGCTTCGAACTGCTCCTGCTTGTTGGCGGCGATATTGATCGGGCCATCCGCGGTGCGGAAGGTGCCGGAGGGGGCGGCGGTGAAGTTGTCGTTACCCATGGGCACGGGCGTTTTGCCCGCGATCAGGTAGTTCGAGATCACCCATCCCATGGTCGCCAGCACCGAATCCAGCATCGAGACGTCGATGAACCTTCCCCGCCCCGGTTTCGGTTTGGCCAGCGCTGCGGCGACGGCAAAGGCCGCCGTCATGCCCCCGATGGTGTCCGCTATCGGATACCCGACGCGCGTGGGCGCAGTGTCTTTCGAGCCCGTCGTTGCCATCACGCCGGACATCCCCTGCACGATCTGGTCATAAGCCGGAGCCTTGGCCAGAGGTCCCTCCTGCCCGAAGCCGGAGATGGCGCAATAGACCAGTTCGGGGTTGACGATCTTGAGCCTGTCGTGCCCCAAGCCCAGACGATTCATCACGCCGGGGCGGAAGTTCTCGACCAGAACGTCGGCGGTGGCGACCAACCGTCGGAAGGCCTCGCGCCCCGACTTCGCCTTCAGGTCAAGCGTGATCGAGGATTTGCCCGAGTTCTGGGCCAAGAAGGACACCCCCATCAGCCCTCCGTTCAGATCGGGGTCGGCGCCGAGCCTGCGGGCCAAGTCGCCGGTGCCGGGCTTTTCGACCTTGATGACCTCGGCCCCCAGATATGCCAGTTGGTGGCAGCAGAAGGGGCCGGCCAGCACGTTGGTCAGGTCCAAGACCCGGTATCCGTGCAGGGGATTCATAGCCTATACGGGATCCAAAGCGCCAGATCCTGCCAGAACCACAGCAGCACGGCGCTGCCCAGCATGATCACCGCAAAGGGGGCGGCGCCCTTGACGACCTCGCCCAATCGCGCCTTGCCGACGGCTTGGATGACGAAGAGATTCAATCCCACCGGCGGGGTGATCAGAGCGGTTTCGATCAGCAAGACGAAGAAGATGCCGAACCAGATCGGGCTGATCCCCATGGCCTCCAGCGACGGATAGAGCACCGGCACCATGATCAACAGCATCGACAGCGCTTCCAAGAAGAAGCCGATGAAGAGCAGGACCGCGCCCACCGCCAGCATGAACCAATTCGCGTCCGAGACGTTCTCGGTGATCAACTGACTGATCGTTTGCGGGATCAGGTAGAGCGTGATGGCGTAGGAAAAGACCTTGGCCCCGAGGATGATCATGAAGATCATCGCGGTGGTGACCATCGCCTTGTGGGTCGCGTCGCGCAGCTTGCCCAAGCTCATGCGCCCCATGGCAAGGGTGATGATCAGCGCCGTTACGAAGCCGACGCCCGCGCTTTCCGATGGCGTGGCGATGCCGGTGTAGATCGAGACGATGATGACGACCGCCAGCAAAATCGTCGGCAGAGCCAGGGCCGTGGCTCGTCCGCGCTCGCTCCAGGAGGCCTTGGGCGCCGGCGTGTACCCGCCGCCGAGAGCCGAGAACGCGATGCCGTAAAGCACGAAGATCGTCGCCAAGAGCAGGCCCGGGCCGATACCCGCCAAGAACAGGGTCGGGATCGATTCCTCGGTCACGACGCCGTAGATGATCAGCGGGATCGAGGGCGGGATGAGGATGCCCAAAGTGCCCCCGGCCGCCAGCATGCCCAATGTGAAGGGCCGGTCGTATCCGCGCTTGGCCATCTCCGGGATGGCGACGGTGCCGATGGTGGCCGCGGTCGCGACCGAAGACCCGGAGATCGCCGCGAACAAGGTGCACGAGACGATCGTCGCCACCCCGAGCCCCCCGGGCCAGTGGCCGACCCAGGACTGCACGGCCGCGAACAGGTCGCGCCCGACGCCGCCTGCCAGCAGCACGTTCGACATCAAAAGGAACATCGGCACCGCCAGCAGTTCGAAGGAATCCAGCGTGCCGTAGATGCGCTGCGGGACGCTGACCAAAGGGAAGCCCTTCCACAACAGCAACGCCACGCCGAGCGTGCCTAGGGCGAAGGCGACCGGCACCCGGATCAACAGCAAGAAGACCAGCAGGCCCAAGATCAGGAAGGGTTCCATGGCTCAGATCTTGTCGTGCTCGGTGTTTTCGGGCACGCCGTCGACCCAGATCCGGATCAGTTCGACCGCGCATTGGATCAGCATCAGGCCGAAGCCCACCCACAACGAGGCATGGGTCAGCCATTTCGGCGGGGCCAAGAAACTGTCGGTGGTATGTCCGGCCAGCGTCGCCTTCAGCCACAGGTCGAAGCCGAACTTGGCGGCCACGGCACAAAAGACGGCGATCGTCAGCACCGAGAAGCTTTCGGTCAGCCGGCGCGCGAGGGTCTTGCGGTCACGAAAGAGGATGTCGATCAGAATCAGCTCGCGGTGGCGCAGCAAGTAAGCCCCCGCGAGCAAGGTGGCCCAAATCTGAAAGATGCGGCTGACCTCGTCCACCCAGATGGTCGGCGCGTTGAAGGCATAGCGCAGCAGAACTTCCCAAGCGACGAACAGGCCGATGGCAAAAAACATCCAAGCCGCCAGCGTACCGCCGGCGTCGGAGATGCGGTCGAATCGGCGCCACATAGTCGCCTCCTGCAGCGGGGTCGGGCCCGAGGGTCACCCAAGACGCTTATCGTGCGGCCTCGTCGATCATGGCGGCGGCGGTTGCGCCCCCGTTTTCGACGAAGCGGTCGATCGCGCTCGGCGCAAGCGGGGTCGGACGCAGCAAGCCCGCCCCCAAGGTGCTTATCGTGCGGCTTCGATCACGGCGGCGGTTTCGCCCCCGTTTTCGACGAAGCGGTCGCTCGCGCCCGGCGCAAGCGGGGTCGGGCGCAGCAAGCCCGCCCCCGAAGCGCTTATCGTGCGGTTTCGATCACTGCGGCGGTTTCGCCCCCGTTTTCGACGAAGCGGTCGCTCGCGCTCGGCGCAAGCGGGGTCGGGCGCAGCAAGCCCGCCCCCAAGACGCTTATCGTGCGGCCTCGATCACGGCGGCGGCGGTTTCGCCCCCGTTTTCGACGAAGCGTTCGATCGCGCTCGGCGCAAGCGGAGTCGGGCGCAGCAAGCCTGCCCCCGAAGTGCTTATCGTGCGGCCTCGATCACGGCGGCGGCGGTTTCGCCCCCGTTTTCGGCGAAGCGGTGATCGCGCCCGGCGCAAGTGGGGTCGGGCGCAGCAAGCCCGCCCCCGAAGCGCTTATCGTGCGGCCTCGATCACGGCGGCGGTGGTTTCGCCCCCGTTTTCGACGAAGCGGTCGATCGCGCCCGGCGCAAGCGGGGTCGGGCGCAGCAAGCCCGCCCCCGAGGTGCTTATCGTGCGGCCTCGATCACGGCGGCGGCGGTTTCGCCCCCGTTTTCGATAAAGCGGTCGATCACGCCCTTGGTCGCCTCGCGCCACAAGGTGCGCTCGTCCTCGGTCAGCTCGATGACGTTCATCTTGCCGCGCAGGAATTCGAGGGCCTCGGCCTCGATCTGCAGGACGCTGTCGCGCAGTTCCTTTTCGACCTTGGCTCCGCAGTCGTCGACCACGGTCTTTTTGTCATCGGACAGCGATTGATAGAAGTCCTCGTTCATCACCGCGACGAACTCGATATCGCTGTCGAAGGTCAGCGTCATATTGGGCATGACCTCGTAGAGCTTGCGCGACTTGGCGCCGGTCAGACCGGTGATGCCGGCGTCCACGGCGCCTTGTTGGTAGGCCAAGAACTGCTTCGAGCCGGACATCAGCGTCGGCGCCCCGCCGAGGGCCTCGACCGTCCAGCCGAGCAGTTTCCCGAAGGTGCGAACCTTTTTGTCCTTGATGTCGGCGGGAACGCGGATCGGCTCCTTCGAAAGATAGATGGTGCGCCCGAAAGCCTGCCACCAAAGGATACGGGCATTGCTTTGTTCGAGCACCGCGGCATCCAAGATGGCGCGCATCTTCGACCCGGGCGCGGTGGCCTTGCGCACTTTTTCCTCGCTGTCGAGCAGGAAGGGCACATAGACGGCATCCACTGCCGGAACTTGGCCGGCGAAGCGGGTCAGCGACGCCGTGCCCATTTCGATCGCTCCCGACCCGACCGCCTCGGGCACTTGTTTGTCCTTGTAAAGCTGGGCCGAGGGGAAGATCTGCACGTCCAGATCGGATTTTTCTTCGACGCAAGACTTCCAAGCGTCGAGGTTTACGCCCAAGGGGTGGGTTTCGGGCAATTGCAGGGTTACGCGGATCGTTTCGGCCGACACGGCAGCGGTGCCGGCGGTCGATGCCAAAGCGCTAAGGCCTAATAGGGCTTGTTTGAGTTTCATCTTGTCCTCTCTTCGGCCGCCATCGCGGCCGTTCTTTTGAATGTCGAGATTCCGACCGAACGGAACGAATATTTTAACTTCGGACTGAAAGAGCCATCCGTTTGGGAGCAAGAGGACCCCGACGAGGGCCGAATGCCGAAGGATCGAGTCGAGATGATCGAGTCGAGGCCGTGGAGCCGGGCGCTCGAAGCGATCGAGATCGAAGCCAAGCGTCTGGTCGAAGAACCGGTCTTGGCCGAATCGCTCGGGTATCCGGGTACGTACAAGAGCGCGATTTTCGTATCTCGCAGGTTCGCTGCGGCGCTAGATCGCGCTAGATGGCACTAGATGGCATTAGGGGCCACTTGCGGTGGCGCCCGAATGATAGCCATGTCGTTCAGGCCCGTCGCTTCGGCGCTCGGGTAGGCGGTGCCGGCGAGACGGTCTCGCTCTATGTCGATGACGGCTAAGGATCCCTTCGTATCGCCTGAATGCGCCGCGGGCTTTTGCGCCGGCGCTTCGATAAGGAGATGCGGTTGTCGCCGGAGCGCGGCGCGGCGGGTCGATTGCCGAGAGCCTCGGCTTTGACCTGCCGATGATGCGTGCCGGGCCAAGCCGGGATAGGGGGCGCGGGGCTTTCCGGCCCGGTCGGAGGGTTCACGACCGAGATGCCAAGCGACAGGGTCAGTGCAGATGAACGATGCCGCTCGAGCGCTCACGGACTCGCTTCGCTCTTTAGTTCGCACTTCACTGTTTTCGCTTCGGCAGCCTTTGCATCGAGAAGGGATTTTCGCGCCGCATATCGCATCCCGAGAAGAGGCTCACACCCGTCGCTCGGTTTTGGATATTCGCTTCCCGATGCATCGACCTTGAGAATCGGCGCGACGATTCGGTATCGGAGGCTAGGGCAGGTTGCGGGCGAAAGCCCGGTGCCGTTCGAAGCTCCCTCGATGCGCGGAAATTTCCGATAAAGATAGCGATAGCGCATATCCGATATTCGACCGAGGGTTTTTAGGGCCGGTCGCCCGAGCCCGCACGCCGAACACCGAAGGACGGGACCGTCCGAGAATCGCAGATCATTGTTAATATTGTCGGGCGATTCGTTTCGATGAATTGAAATGCAGTATAAAAACGAAGGATCAGGATGCTTTTAGGGAAGACACTTTACTTTTGCCGACCCGATCGCTTCGTCTTCGACCGACCATGCGGAGCATCGTCCTCGATGCCATCGGCGGAAGGATGCGGATAGACAAGGATGACAGACGCCTTGGGGATATCGAGCGATCGGAAAAAACGGCTTTCGGTCGTATATACGATGGCGGTGGCGGCCCAAGCGGGCTATGGGGTCGAGATGCTCGATTCGGATCGAGACGGGGTCGATATGCGGATCAGCGCCGACGAGGGTTTGCGCCCGGCTCTCGAACTCGCGTTGGAAGCGACCACGCGTTTGGAGCCGCCCAAGGCCGGCTATGCCGCATATTCTCTATCCTTGTGTCATTACGAGCGGTTGCGCATGAGGACGCAAACCCCGCGCATACTCGTCGTGCTCGATCTGCCGAGACAGGAGGAGCGATGGTCGGGTGTCAACTTCACCGAGCTCGTGCTTCGCCATCGGGCTTATTGGCTGAATCTGCAAGACCCCGGTTTTCAAGGCCATGACCTTCGAGGCCATGATCTTCAATATCATGACCTTCGAGATCATGGTCTTCGAGATCATGGCCTTCAAGACCGCAAAGAGATTTCGAATATGAACTCGGTGAGGATCCCGATCCCGACGAAAAACCTCTTCAATGCCGCCGCGTTGCAATGGTTGATGGGGCTTTCGATGACGGGGGATATTTAGATGGACATAGCGCTTAGGGATATCGTGATCCGGGATGTCGATGCCCTGTCCGATATATCGCCTGCGGCCTTGGCGGCATGGGCCCAAGCCAAGGGGTGGAGAAAGGCCGGGCGCTATCGCGAGAATTCCGATATTTACAAGGCGCAGGACAAGCCCGAGCTATTGATCCCGACCGTGCGGGAACTCGGGGATTATCCGCGGGTCGTCGAGCGGTTGATTTCGGTTTTTGCCGAGGTTGTCGGTACCGACGTTCTTTCCCTTTATCGGGAGTTGGCAAGAGCGGATCGAGATGCGATTCGGGTGCAGGTGCCGGATCGACCGCACGGTTCGGTCGCCGCCGAGGGCGCGGTCGAACTGATCGTCGGCTCGTGGGGGATGGTGCGTTCCGTATTGCGGTCGATGAACGCTCCTCGGGCGGTGCATTGGTCGAATCCCAAGCCCACGATGCGAGTGCTGTTGGATCGGATGTTGATGGGGCAGGGCGAGCACGAGAGTTTCGCGATCACCCTTCTTTCCCCGGCGATCGTGCAGGGTCTTCCGGAGATCGAACCGGCCGAAAGGGTCATGACGAAGTACCTGGCCCAAGGCTTGCACGCTTTGCGCCGGGCGACGGACCGAAGCATCAAGGCTCCCGGCGGACAAAAAGATTTCTTCGCCGAGGCGGTGAAAGAGGGGGTGAGCGCCAATCTTTGCGAATCGGTGGTATCGATGCTCGATCCCTTTCATACCGTCGATATCGCTTTTTCCTGGGCCTATACGGTCAAGATGAAGGGCCTGCAAGGGGTCGCGTTCGAAAGAGAGGATGCCTTGATCCTCAAAAAAGCCGCGGATCGCTTTCGCCGCGAGGACTTGGAGCCGGATCGCTCTTTTGTCGGCATGATCGAAAAGGTCGAGCGCTCGGGCTCGCAGAGCGAGGGCAAGATCGTCTTGCGCACCCTCGATGAGCGAGGCGAGCGTCGGTTGCGGGCTTCTTTGCCGCCCCTCGATTACGAAAAAGCGATGCGAGCCTTCGAAGAGCGGATGCCGATCGTCTTGGCGGGCGATTTGGATCGAAGCGGCGGTCGTCGACATCTGCGAAATGCGAGGCTCGTCCATGCGATGGACGCCTCATCGCCTCCGGGTGAGGAGAGCGACGGCGAAAGCGGGCAGGTCGATCTATTCGACTGAGGGTGCAAGGGATCGGGGATTGGAAAGGGGTTCGAGGGCAGGATCATCTGCGCCCCCTTGATGACGAAGACGTCGAAGAGCGGATGCCGATCGTTTTGGTGGGCGATTTTTGGATCGAAGCGGCGGTCGTCGACAACTGCGAAATGCGAGGCTCGTCCATGCGATGGACGCCTCATCGCCTCCGGGTGAGGAGAGCGACGGCGAAGGCGGGCAGGTCGATCTATTCGACTGAGGGTGCAAGGGATCGGGGATTGGAAAGGGGTTCGAGGGCAGGATCATCTGCGCCCCCTTGATGACGAAGACGTCGAAGAGCGGATGCCGATCGTCTTGGCGGGCGATTTTTGGATCGAAGCGGCGAGTGTCGACAACTGCGAAGCGCGCGAGGCCAGTCCATGCGATGGCTGCCTCTTCGCCACCGGATGAACGAGATCGGCGGCGAAAGCAGGCAGGTCAATCGATTCGATCGAGGGTGCAAGGGAGCGGGAATCGGAAGGGGCGTCAGCCTAGGATTGCGCCCGAGATGACCCTCCTAAGACGACGGCTCGTGTTCGCGAAAGGGGAAGGTTTCGATCCTCGAAGAGCCGCGGATCGTTTTCGCCGCGAAGCCTTTTCGCCGGATCGCTCGGTTATCGGCGTGGTCGAGAAGGCCGAGCGCTTGGAAGTCGCAAAGCGAGGGCAAGATCGTCTTGTGCGCCTTCGATGAGCGAGACGAGCTTTGGGCGAGGGCGTTTTCGTCGCCCCTTTTCGTCGCCCCTTGGATGGCGAGAACGAGAGACGAGACGAGAACGAGAAGGCGATGCGAGCCTTCGAAGAACGGATGCCGATCGTGCCCGCAGACGATTCGGATCGAAGCGGCGCTCGTCGGCAAGCGCGACATCCGAGCCTCGTCCATGCAATGGCTCGGGTCTGCACTCGAGAAGAAAGGCTCCGCTCTCGATCACATATCTCGGATGCTTGGAACACCATTCCGATTCGGATATCGTGCTGTCTCGGAGCGTGTCTCGCGTCCGTGCGCTGCATCCCGACGCGATGCGAGATGTCTTTCTCGGTCTCCTTGTCGGTCTGTACGATGGGCTCGGTTGGCTAGGGCTCGTTCGCTTCGCGGCGTGGATTGTTTTTCTGCTCTTTTCGTTCTTCGGCGATCTCTTCGTCGCTCGGTTTTTTGGAGCGCTGCCATGATTGCCCGCTTTCTTGCCCTAGCCCTTTGTGTCTCGTTCGCGGGCTGTGCCTCCGGCTACGATTCTGCTTCCCGCCTGCACCTTCATAAAACAGCTTCATAAAACAGGATGCGGTGGGTGATATTCTCGCTCGCTGACAATCTCCGCTTCGCGTGGTCGTGTCTTCGTCTCGGTCATGTCCGGCGATCGCGCCGCGTCTTCCGCTTATGCGCCGGGCTCGCTCTTGTCCGGTTCCGAGGCGGGCGTTCTCCGCGCTTTCTGCTCGGCGCTTCCGTCCCTGCCTAGCACCTATCAGGCTTGAAAGCGGCGCGGGCGATAAAGATCCGAGACGATAGCCGCGTTCGAACGCGTTCGAAAAAGATGGCGCGTCGATCGTCGAACGAGCCGCGGCTTTGTTCCTCGGAAGGCACCGGAGCCGGATCGCTCGTTTGCCGGCGAAGTCCGAGCGTTTGAGCGTTCGCCGTCAACAGGCAGGGGCGATGCCGAGGCGATCGTCTCCGGAAAATCGGTGCGGATGCTTCGAAAGCGGATGCCTAGAATTTCGCATAATTGACAATTCCCCGCATCTCGTTTGCAATTACCGCTCGGGGAGGCGATGGTTCTTGCCCGGGATATTTTTCTCGATACGCTTTCGAAGTTCGGCGAAAATCCGCCTTTTATGTCTTTTGGCAAGTCGGTATCTCCATCGCTTTTCGCGATACGAGACGATGGCGTTCGACACGAGACCCGATGTTTCGTGGAAGATATCGTGGAAGAGAACGCGCTTTTTCGAATCCGGCGATTTCGAACTCTTTATCCCGGTCGCTCTCGGGCGAGCGCGGTTTTCGCGCCGACTACGTCGGCTAAAGATGGTTCGAATCCCCGATCCTTTTCCCCATAGCGTTTTGCAACGACCGGCATGAAACAAAGGAGGCTGCAGGAATGAGCGTCATGCGCTATACCGAAGATCACGAGTGGATATTGGTCGAAGACGGTGAGGTCGCACTCACCGGAATCACCCATTACGCGCAAGACCAGCTCGGGGAGCTGGTTTATGTCGGACTTCCTTCGGTCGGAGACGAGATCGATCAGGGAGAGGTTTGCGCGGAGATCGAGTCGGTCAAGGCGGCCGGCGAACTCAAGATGCCGGTCAGCGGCACCGTTCTCGAAGTCAACGAATCGCTGGTGGACGAACCGGACAAAGTCAATTCCGACCCGACCGGTGTCGGCTGGGTCGTGCGTTTTCGCATCTCGGACAGCTCCGATATCGAAGACCTGATGAGCGAAGAAGCCTACAACGACTACGTCAAAGACTTGTCATGATGCGGACCTTTGCATCGGATCCGCTCGATGCACATCGCTTTGCCGCCGCGATTTCGGATAGCCGAGCGAGATTCGCCTGAGTTTCGACGACGAAGACAAGGGGCGAGTGCGGCTTTGCCATCGTCCAACCCCTCTGCATGATTCCGTGCCCGGTAGTCGGTAGTCGCAGGCGAAAGGCGCTAGCCGGAACTCGTTGTCGGCCGCGAGACCGCACCGCCCCCGCGGCGATAGCCCTCCCTTAGGCGAGATCGCCGGCGCTCTCTTTGTCGAGCGTCGGCGAGGGAAGGGCGAGGGCCGAAAATGATCCCCACGGGATCGAGGAAGGAATCGAACGATGTCCAAGAACACGCTGGATGCGCTGGAAAGAGCGGATGCATTCGCGGACCGTCATATCGGTCCTAACGAAACCGATAGTGCGCGGATGCTGCGGGCCATCGGCATGTCTTCGATCGAGGAGTTGTTGCAAAAGACGGTTCCGGATTCGATCCGCAACGACGAGCCGATGGAGTTGTCGGCCGCGCTCGGCGAGCGCGAGGCGTTGGAGGCCTTGAGCGCCATGGCGAGCCGCAATCGCCCCTTGGTCTCGATGATCGGCATGGGCTATTACGGCACCCTCACCCCGGCGGTGATACAGCGCAACGTGCTGGAAAACCCCTCGTGGTATACGGCATATACCCCCTATCAGGCCGAGGTCAGCCAGGGTCGGCTCGAAGCCTTGCTCAATTACCAGCAGATGGTGATGGATTTCACCGGCATGGAACTCGCCAATGCCTCTTTGCTGGACGAAGCGACCGCCGCCGCCGAAGCGATGGCGATGGCGCGTCGGGTATCGAAATCGAAATCCCCGCGTTTTTTCGTCGACGCCGACTGCCATCCCCAAACCCTGGCGGTGGTGCGTACGCGCGCTCGGCCGCTCGGCATCGAGGTGATCGTCGGTGATCCTCTAAAGGCGGATTTCAGCGAGCCCGGTGCCGATGACGATCCCTCCCGCCCGGGCGAGGTTTTCGGGGCCTTGGTGCAATACCCGGGATCGAGCGGTTGTTTGCGCGATTTCTCCGCTTTCGTCGAGCGAGTGCACGCCGGCGGCGGGCTTTCGATTTTCGCCACCGATCTTCTCGCCGCTTGCCTGATCGAATCGCCCGGCTCTTTCGGGGCGGATGTCGTGGTCGGCAGCGCCCAGCGATTCGGGGTGCCGATGGGCTTCGGTGGCCCCCACGCCGCGTTTTTCGCCACCCGCGAGGCCTTCAAAAGGCAAATGCCCGGGAGGATCATCGGGGTCTCGGTGGATGCCGAGGGAAGGCCGGCGATGCGCATGGCCCTCCAGACCCGCGAGCAGCATATCCGGCGCGAGAAGGCGACCTCGAATATCTGCACCGCCCAGGTCTTGCTGGCGGTGGTGGCCGGTATGTACGCCGTCTACCACGGTCCGCAGCGGCTGCGCGCCATCGCCGAGCGAGTCCATCGTCTGACGCGGGCGTTGGCCGCCGGTTTGGTCGCCGCCGGCCGCGAAGTCCTTACCGAATCCTATTTCGATACCCTCACGGTGCGCGTTCCGGGCGAGGCCGAGGCGATCGTCGCCCGGGCTTGCGATGCCGGTTTCAACATCCGTCTACGCGATGCGGACCATATCGCTTTTTCCTTGGACGAGACCACCCGGCGCGAGGATGTGCGCGGGGTTCTGTGCGCGGTCGGGGCGGCTGCCGGCATCGAGACGAACTCGGAAGATGCCGATATCGATGCCCTCGATGCCGCCGCTTCCGACGTCCTCGGCTCCTTTGCCAGAAGCACGGCATACCTCGAGCACCCGGTGTTCCATTCCCATCACAGCGAAACGCTGATGCTGCGTTATCTAAGACGTCTTGCAGCCAAGGATATCGCCCTCGACCGCTCGATGATTCCCCTCGGTTCGTGCACCATGAAACTCAACGCGACCACCGAGATGATGCCGATTTCCTTCCCCGGTTTCGCCTCCTTGCACCCCTTCGCTCCGGCGGAGCAATGCGAGGGCTACCACGAACTTTGCACCGACTTGGAGCGCATGCTCTGCGCGATCACCGGCTTCGATGCGGTGACCTTGCAGCCGAACGCGGGCTCCCAAGGCGAATACACCGGCCTGCTTTGCATCCGGCGCTATCACGAATCGAAAGGGCAGGGCGAGCGCGATATCTGCCTGATCCCGGTCTCGGCGCACGGCACGAATCCGGCCAGCGCGATCATGGCCGGGATGCGGGTGGTGCTGGTGGCATGCGATACGCAAGGCAATATCGATCTTGCGGATTTGCAGGCCAAGGCAACGGAGCATCGCGACCGCTTGGCGGCGCTGATGATCACCTATCCCTCGACCCACGGCGTATTCGAAACGAGCATCAAGGATATCTGTCGTATCGTGCACGAAGGCGGCGGGCAGGTTTATATGGACGGGGCGAACCTCAACGCCATGGTCGGCCTGTGTCGGCCGGCGCAGATCGGAGCCGATGTCTCCCATATCAACCTGCACAAGACCTTTTGCATCCCGCACGGTGGCGGCGGACCGGGGATGGGTCCGGTCGGCGTACGAGCCCATCTGGCTCCTTATCTTCCGGATCACCCGGTGGTGGAAGGGGTCAACCCGTTGGCCGACGAGACCGGAACCGTCGGCGCCATTTCCGCCGCCCCTTGGGGCTCGGCGAGCATCCTGCCGATCTCGTGGGCGTATATCGCGATGATGGGAGCCACCGGGCTTCGCCGAGCCACGGAAATCGCGATCTTGAACGCAAACTACATCGCCATGCGTTTGAGAAAAGGCCGCAAGGGCGATGGCTCGGATGGCTTCTCGGTGCTCTATACCGGCGAGCAAGGCTTCGTGGCCCATGAATGCATCATCGACCTTCGCCCCCTCAAAGAGTCGAGCAAGGTCAGCGTCGACGATATCGCCAAACGCCTGATCGATTACGGATTCCACGCCCCCACGATGTCGTTCCCCGTGGCCGATACCCTGATGATCGAGCCCACCGAAAGCGAATCCAAAGCCGAGATGGACCGCTTCTGCGATGCGATGCTCGGCATCCGCTCGGAAATCGCCGAAATCGAAACCGGCACGGTAGAACATGAAAACAGCGTACTTGCCCGCGCCCCCCATACCGCCACCGCATCGATGGAAGACTGGGATCGCCCCTATACAAAAGACCAGGCCTTCTTCCCCTTGCCCGGCATCAAAGAAGACAAATACTGGCCTCCCGTTTCCCGCATCGACAACGTCTACGGCGACCGCAACCTCGCTTGCGCCTGCGCCCCGATCGAGGCTTATGCGCAAACGGAGAAAGACGAGTGATGGGGCAGGCAGAGCCAAAGCCAGAGCCGGATAGAAACGGGCGAAACGGGCATCGGCG
Source organism: Gammaproteobacteria bacterium (assembly GCA_965220535.1). Lineage (GTDB taxonomy): Bacteria > Pseudomonadota > Gammaproteobacteria > HK1 > HK1 > HK1. Next base: position 3,607,521 of record OZ244833.1, read on the forward strand.
GCGATATCGATGAACAGCCAAGATACCAAGTCCCTAAGCGCCCTCGTTTGGCCGATCGCCGAAATCCTCAGGGGCGACTTCAAACAATCGGAATACGGCAAGGTCATCTTGCCTTTCGTCGTCCTTCGCCGCCTCGACTGCGTTCTCGAAGGCACGAAAGCCGAGGTCTTGAAGTGCGCAGACGCCCTTCCTGATGATATCGACGAAGAAATCAGGGATACGACCCTGTTCGGTGTCGTAGGGGACAAAATTCGGGTCTATAACCTATCCCGTTTCACCTTCGAATCCTTGCGCGGACAAGATGCAAAGGATATTCACGAAAACCTCGTCGATTACGTCACGAAATTCTCTTCGGACGTTCAAGATATTTTCATCGATAAATTTCGCTTTATCGACCAACTCAAACGTCTGAACGAAGCCGATCTTCTCTATCGTGTATTCGAAGAATTTGCCGCAGTCGATCTTCACCCGAATAGAGTTTCGAACGAACAGATGGGGCATCTCTTCGAGGATTTGATCCGGCGTTTCTCGGAAATATCGAACGAAACCGCCGGCGAACACTTCACCCCCCGAGAAGTCATTCGTCTGATCGTTTCCTTGCTTTTGGTCAATGACAAGAATGCGCTGACAGGGGAGGGAGTGATCCGTCAGGTATACGACCCCGCCGCCGGTACCGGCGGGATGCTTACTATCGCCGAAGAGGAAATGAAAAAACTCAATCCTAGGATTCGAGTCGAACTTTTCGGGCATGAACTGAATCCCGAATCCTTTGCAATTTGTAAATCCGATATGCTTTTAACCGGACACAACCCCGCGAATATTGTATTCGGTAATTCCCTCACAACAGACAATTGTCAAGGGGGGGGTGGGCGTGATAGTGCTCAACCAATAAGCTTTCACTATATGCTATCCAATCCCCCTTACGGAGTGGATTGGAAGAAATATAAAACCAGTATCGAAGCCGAGGCGAAAGAGCAAGGGTTTTCCGGTCGCTTCGGTGCTGGACTTCCTAGAATATCGGACGGTCAGTTACTTTTCTTGCAGCATAAGATTTCGAAGATGAGAGACGATGAAAACGGCTCTCGTATCGGCATCATTATGAACGGCTCGCCTTTGTTCACCGGCGGTGCCGGATCCGGAGAAAGCGAGATCCGGCGTTGGATGCTGGAGAACGATTGGATCGAAGCAATTATCGCCCTGCCGACCGATATTTTCTATAACACCGGTATTCAGACTTACGTTTGGTTATTGACCAACCGAAAAGCCACGGAGCGTCGAGGCAAAGTTCAACTCATCGATGCCTCCGGCGAGCGTTTTTGGAAGTCCCTGAGGAAGAACCTCGGCAGCAAGCGTCGAGAGATCCCCGAAAAAGCCACGGACGAAATCACCCGCATCTATGCCGGAATGCTGAACGACGACTCCGATCTGGGCCGGTTCTCCAAGATATTCGATACCACCGACTTCGGCTATCGAGAAATCCGCGTCGAACGTCCTCTGAAACTGGCATTCCAAATAACGGATGAAGGCTTGGCGGCTTTGAACGATTCGAAGCCCTTTCAGAAACTGAACGAGGATGATCGATCGGCAATCATCGCATCGCTTCGTCAGAACCTTTCCTCCGATAAACGCTGGACAGATCGAAAGGAGTTCGAAAGGCTCTTGAATCGGGCGCTCAAGAACTCCGACCTGAATGTGTCGGCAGTGATCAAGAAAACGATCTTGTCGGCGTTGTCAGAGAGCGATGAGGATGCCACGGTTTGCGTGGACAAAAAAGGCGCTGTCGAGCCTGACAAGGACCTTCGGGACCACGAACTGGTGCCTCTGCACGAGGACTGGCAGGACTATATGCAGCGCGAAGTGCTCCCTTTCGTCCCCGATGCTTGGGTGGATGAGAGCCATACCGACCACCAAGATGGAAAAGTGGGGCGAGTCGGGTATGAGATCAACTTCAACCGCTATTTTTATCGGTATGTGCCGCCTCGATCGCTGGAGGAGATTGATGGTGAGCTGAAAGGTTTGGAGGAAGAGATTGCCGCGCTGCTGAAGAAGGTGGTGAAGTGACAGACCACACTGTTTTGAGCCAATTTTTCTCTCGCTATGGTGGGCAGGTCGTGCCTGTCAAATGCCATTTCGGATTATGACTATGAAACTCAAAGTCATAGACAACCATCGGGCGAAATTCTCCTCCCTTCCAAGCGGATGGGAGTCTAATAGGATGCGTTTTGCTGTTAGGCAGTACCAAAATGAGAAAAACCAGGTCCAAGATCAAGTCGTTCTTTCTCTTACAAAATCCGGAGTGAAAATAAAGGAAGATCTAAGTTTCGGAAAATCTACGGAAAATTATATTGGACACCAATTGGTTGGTATCGGGCAATTTGTTTTCGCTACAAGAGACTTTGACGCTACCCCTATTCTATGTGGAGTGGCAAAGGAAAACGGTTGTATAAGCAATCTATATATGGTCTTCGATATAAGTGATTCGGTGAGTGCAAAATTTTTAGAATATTATTTTTGGGGATTGAAATACGGCTATCAGTATTTTTCTAAATTGTCATTTGGAATGCGATATTCATTTAACAAAACTCAATTCGAGTACATACCATTCATACATCCCAACCTCCCAATCCAACACGCGATTGCAGATTTTCTGGATCGGGAGACCGGACAGATCGACCGGCTCATCGAGAAAAAACAGCGGCTGGTTGAATTGTTGAAGGAAAAAAGAAATGCGTTAATCACCGCCGCGGTTATGGGACAGGTTGTTGAAAAAAATAGGAGGTCTGATATGATACTTAGGGTTACAAACAATCACCGTGCAAATTTTTCTCTGCTTCCAGATGGATGGAAATCTAGTAGGATGCGTTTTGCTATCAGGCAATACCAAAAGGAAAAAAATCAAATTCAGGATCCAGTTGTTCTTTCTCTTACCAAATCTGGAGTAAAAGTAAAGAAAGATCTAAATTTCGGAAAATCAACAGAAAACTATATTGGCCATCAACTAGTTAGTACCGGACAATTTGTTTTCACTCCAAGAGACTTTGATGCCACTCCTATTTTGTGCGGAGTAGCGAAAGACGACGGCTGCATAAGCAACCTATATATAGTTTTTGATATAAGTGATTCGGTGAGTTCTAGATTTCTAGAATATTACTTTTATGGATTGAAGTACGGCTATCAGTATTTTTCAAAATTATCGTTTGGGATGCGCTTTTCATTTAACAAAACCCAATTTGAACATATACCATTCATACATCCCAATCTCCCCACCCAACGCGCAATCGCAGACTTCCTTGATCGCGAGACGACGCAGATCAACCAAGTGATCGAACGCATTCAAAGCTCAATCGATCGCCTCAGAGAATACCGCTCCGCACTCATTACCTCTGCCGTCACAGGGCAGATCGACGTTGCCACTTGGTCTCGATCAAAGGCCGAGGGTAACAGACTTGACGCCATTCAATCGGAAACGGAAACATGAAAGAACCTGCATCCAACGTATCCGCGAATATTCACCTCGAGGCTGTCTTCGAAGAGCATATCGTGGGCTGCTTGGTTCACGAACAAGGCTATATCGAGCGGCGATGCTCGGGGAATTATGACGTTCCCTTGGCGCTCGACAAGGAGTTGTTCTTTGAGTTTCTCAAGGGCACCCAACCCGAGACTTGGCAAAGACTCGAAGAGCATTACAGTGCTTCGGCCGAGGGCGAAGTGCTCAAACGGTTGGAGCAGGCGCTTCGCAAGCAGCCCACTCACAAGGTGCTTCGGGATGGTCTGAACTTGGTTCCGAATATTCGCTTTTCGCTCTGCTATTTCAAACCGGCATCGAATCTGAACCCCGATCTGACCCGTGTTTACGAGGCGAATATCCTCTCGGTGATGCGGCAGGTCGCTTATTCCGCCAAGAACAAGAACTCGATCGATATCGTCATCTTCGTCAATGGCATTCCGGTGATCACGATGGAGGTCAAAAATCACCTCACCAAACAGACGGTCAAGGATGCAGAAAGGCAATATCAATGCGACCGTTCCCCCGCAGGCGAACCCTTGCTGACCTTCAAGCGAGGGGCGATCGTCCACTTTGCGGTGGATCAGAGCAAGGTCTCGATGACGACGCATTTGATGAACGGGAAGACGCGTTTTCTGCCATTCGATCGAGGCAGCGAAAGCGGGGCGGGGAACCCGGATATTCCGGACGAAAATCGGGTTGCCTACCTTTATAAAGACCTGCCTGCGGGGAAGGCCGTTTTCTCCCGGGAAGTGCTGCTCGACTTGATCGGGCGGTTCATTCACCTAGAACGCAACGACGGGCGGGAGACGTTGATCTTTCCTCGCTTCCAACAGTTGGATGCGGTTCGCAAAATCCTTGACGATGCCAGGCAAAACGGCACCGGGCATCATTACCTCGTTCAGCACAGTGCGGGCTCCGGCAAATCCAATACGATTGCCTGGACGGCACATCAGATCATCAACCTGCACGACGACGAAGACCGCCCGCTCTTCAATACCGCGATCATCGTAACCGACCGGCTGGTCCTCGACCGACAACTGCAAAACACCATTTCCGGCATCGCTCGGACGAAGGGCGTGGTCAAAAAGATCGACGGGACCTCGCGCGATCTCAAGCGGGCGATCGAACAGAACAAACGCATCATCATCACCACCATCCAAAAATTCAGCACAGAACATCTGGCCACTCTGTCGGGGCAAGCGTCAAAGAAGTTTGCGGTCATTATCGACGAAGCCCATTCGTCCCAGTCGGGCAGGTCGGCACAGTCGATGGCCGACGCCCTGACCCGGGAAGACGAGATCATCGAGGATGTCGAAGCCTTCATCTTGAGGCAGCAGGCGGCGCGCGGCCCGCAGAAAAATATCTCTCTGCTGGCATTCACCGCCACGCCGCGAAACGTCACGCTCGAACGCTTCGGGCGACCCGGAAAAGACGGCAAACCGCACCCTTTCCACCTCTACTCGATGCGCCAAGCCATCGAGGAGGGATTCATTCTGGATGTGCTTTCTAACTACACCACTTACGATGCCTACTACCGACTCGAAAAAGCCATAGAAGACGACCCGGAATTTCGCGGACGCCGAGGACAAAGACGCGTGGCGCGATATGCCTCGCTTCACCCGACGGCGATCGATCAAAAGGTCGAGGTGATCATCGAGCATTTTCGAAGGCATGTTCAGCCCGAACTCGATGGTCGCGCCAAGGCGATGGTGGTAACCCAAAGTCGCGAACACTCCCTGCGCTATTGGCGGCAGATCAACGCTTATTTGGAGAATAAAAACTATAACGATATCAAGGCATTGGTCGCATTCTCCGGCGATCTGACAGTCGACGATGTGGAATGGACGGAAGCCAAGGCCAATCGATTTTCGGAATCGGAATTGCCCGCAAGATTCGACAGCGAGGAATTTCAAATTTTGGTGGTTGCCGAGAAATATCAAACCGGATTCGATCAGCCCAAGTTGGTCGCGATGTATGTGGATAAAAATCTATCGGGGCTGCAAGCGGTGCAAACATTATCGAGGCTCAATAGAACGCACCCGGGAAAAGAGAGAACGTTTATCCTCGATTTCCAAAACACCGTCGATGAGATCAAAGAATCCTTCGCTCCCTATTTCGAAGCGACGACACTTGTGGAGCGAACGGATCCCAATCAAATCTACGACCTTTCGAGTCGGATCAAAAACGCCTCGTATATGTATAAAGAGGAGGTCGAGCGCTTCGCGGTCAAGTTTTTCCGACCGGGATTGACACACCGAGATCGACCCGAAATCGAGGGTATCGTTCGCGAAGCGGTGAAACGATTCGAGCTCGACGAGGACGAGCAGGCAAAGGAAGAGTTTCGCCTCCTTTTGAAGAGTTACCAACGCTTCTACGCTTTCGTGGCACAAGTGATCGAACTGAAAGATACGGATCTGGAAAAACTCTACGTCTATTCATCTTGGCTATCGAGATTGCTGCCTTCGCGCGACATCCCTCCGGATACCCAGATTACCGACGATATGCTCGATTTATCCGCTTTCAGGTTGCAAATGGTAGAAAAAACTCGCGCATCGCTTGTCCCCGGTGAGATCGCGGAACTCGATCCCATCACCGAATTCGGAGCCAATCCCTATACCGAGGAAGAAAAACGCTCCCTTTCGGAGATCATCGAGTCCTTCAACGAAAGACACGGCACAAGCTTTTCCGAAGAGGATTTCCTTCGCTTCGAGAGGGTCAACCAAGGGGTCATGAACGACGAGATGAAAGAGATGATGCGCAACAACCCTGCGGATGTCGTTTACCGCGCATATAGAGAAGGTTTCTTCGATGTCATGGTTCAAAGATTTCAATCGGATCAGGAAATGCAAAATATCGTGATGAGCGATCCAGATGCCCGGGAAAAGGTGATACGCCATTTTTTCACCTACGCCCAGCGCGTTGTCAAAGAAGCGAGCGACCTGAATACGATTTCCCGGTCGCCTTGACTTCACAAGGACAGGGGTAAGCGACCGGAAAGAATATCCATCTAAAATCGCCTCGTGAAAGGCTGCGCACAGGTGGAATGCGCTTTATTGACTTGGCAGTCAAATATGATAGCATACGCCAATCAGTCCGTCATGATGGCATCGAGCGATACTTCGGTACCGGTTTCAAGGTATGTCAGAGATCTTTGTCGAGGAGAGCAACATGGCCGAAATCGTTTATATTCTCAAGAATTCATATATGCCCGATCTGATTAAGATCGGCTTCACGACGGATTTGGAAAAGCGTATTCGTGATCTATCCGGCCACGCAGGTGTTCCTGCCCCTTTCGAGTGTCATTTCGCCTGTGAGGTGGAAGACGGTAAAGGCGAAGAAATCGAAAAACGCCTTCATTTCGGATTCGGCGATAATAGAGTCAATCCGAAGCGAGAATTTTTTGCCATCAATCCTGAGCGCGTAAAGAAAATCCTCGAAGGGTTTTCGATCGGGGATGTCACTCCGAATGCCGATATTATCGAGGATCAGGGTGATGCTGAAACACTCAAACGCGCCCATGCCAGAAAACCGGTCTTTCGTTTTACCATGGTCAATATCCATCCTGGGATGCAATTGACTTTTATCAGAGATGAGGATATTACCTGCCATGTCGCGGATGATCGCAAGGTTGAATTCAACGGCGAAATAATGTCGCTGAATCAAGTCACGTTGCATATTTTAAGAACACGATTCGACAAAGATTTGGATGCAGTTCGCGGCCCGGACTATTGGTTGTTCGAAAAGGAGACACTGACGGAGCGTCGGATACGATTGGAGGAATCCGATGAAATTAACTGATCACGAGATTCATCACGCGGATGAGATGCTGAAACCATGACGAGAGAGGAAAATGCAGTGGAGCGGGAAGATCTGATTATCCCCGTTTATCTCAATCAGAGGATAGTGTTTGACCTTTTGGCGATGAGAGAGGATGGAATCTCGCAGGTTACGCAGGTGGTATCGACCGAGCATTCCGGGAGTATCGATCAGAAGCGTCATGGAGCCGGGTTCGGTTTGAGCAAAGCATTGTCGTCTTTGCTGAGAGTCGATATATCCGGAGATCGAACGAAGGTTGAAGGAATCGACTCTTCATCCTCCACCAACGAAGAGCGGGTGCATACCCCGGCTTCGCTGTTCTTTCGGCTAAGGAAGCAGATTGACGAGAGAGGAGATTTGGTCAGATTGACTCCCGACTCATCGACTGATATCGAGCCCCATCAGTTTGTGGAGTTCGAATCCGATCTCAAAAGAAACCCTCTGCTTGAAACAATCGATTCGATTTCGTCGGTTATGGGTATGGTCGTGGCGCTCGAGGAAAAGTCCCCTCAAAGAGGAAAACAGAGGAAAATGTCCGATAATGAGCAGGTCCTCGAGAAAATGAAATCACTTGGCGATGATCTTCGAAGGGGTGATTCGGTTGACATGGTTGCCTATAGTGTTCAGGGAAGCGATAGTGCTTTGATCACCTTGGAGACCGAATATCTCAATGATCCTTTGATGGCTGATTTAGTCGATGGACGATTCAAAGTGATCGGTAAAGTGATACGGACTGTCGGAGAAGGAGAGTCCATCGGCTTGCTTCGGAAAACGGCTTTTTCGGTAATCCCGGAGAAAAAACTGAGCGAGATGTTATCACCGTTTGAAGCAATCGGGAAAATGTTCGACATTCCTTCTCTTAAACTGAAGATCGAAGGACCGGCGTTTCATGTTTTACCGATCGCAATTTTCGCCTAGTGAGATGCTCTTCCAAACATAAGCGAGGCAACATGACCGAAACCGTCTACATCCTTACGAATCCGAGAATTCCTGACCTGATCAAGGTTGGCGCGACGAGGGATTTGAAAGAGAGTATCCGTTCTTTGTCTGCTCAAGCAGGCACTCCCTTCCCTTATGAGTGTTATTTCGCTTGTGAGGTGGAAGACGGTAAAGGTGAGGAAATCAAGGACCGCCTTCTTGAGGGCTTTCGTGATCGTCGAATCGATCCAACACGGGACTTCCTTGAAGTGAACCCTGAGCAGGTAAAGGTAATCCTTGAAGGATACCGCAGTGATACTAGGGAGTCATTCCGATCTTCTCCCGTTGCCGAGGTCCAAGCGGATATAGAAACACATAAACGCACCCGTACCTCTAATTATCACTCCTCTAAGGCCAGTACGTCTTACGGGTCTGAGTTGGTTTTCACTTGGAAGGGTGAAACGATCACCCGCTCAGTCAAGGCAAATTTGGTAGGTACAACCTCTCTTGCCACCATTAATGTGTATGATTGGGGATTGGAGAGAGGGACTATGATCTACTACAATCGCAGTCATAATATCACGGCAATAATCGATGGTCCAAAAACTTGTCAGATGATCATCGAAAGGGAGCCTCTGATCGTCAACGGAGAGTATAGTAGCATGAGTCTGAACAGAGCTGTTCACGTAGCCGAGATCATACTTGATGGGAAGTATAAGAATAAGGCTTTGTGGAAGCAAGTATTTTTCGTGAAGGATAAAAATGGAGGCTTCATTTCAATCGAAGACCATGCGAAGGCTCTCGGATTAACTTCCTGACTATCAATTTTGTATTAGTTTTGGGTATGTCGCTTTCAGTATCATCGGACGTCTGATTTCTAATACCAAAACCTCGCCGCAATTCGATTTCCAGAGATAGTCGTCTTATCGGAAAACAAGTAATCGGTGTTAATTCAAAGGGTGGCTACGATCTGTTTCACTGTTGAAAAATTTACAAGCGCCCCAACTTTCAATAACAGGCAGTACGGGGTTATCTTGGTGACTCTGTTGGGTATCAGAAGTATCTTCTCGCGCAAGAGATGGTGCATGATGATATGAAAAAAAGAGGCTCTGATTTCGCGATCAGAGATTATGAATGATATCCCCGAATCTTTCACCCCACAAGAGGAATGAACAATGGATACATATAGTGAGATTGAACGTTTGGAACTCCCTAAAGATCAGGTGCTGAATTGGAGAGTAGCTCTATCGAAAATAAGAGATAGATCAATAAGGCATAGCGATGATGAAACTCGGGGAGAGGTGAGTCGAATGCTACTTGAAATAGAAAATGTGATAGAGAGTGGTGCCTCGCTTAGAGACCTGAATCTTCCTAGTTATATGACAGAGGGATATTCCAAAAAAATGCAAGGAGCTGCAAACGAAGCGATTCGCGCAAATCACGCAAAGATGCGTGCTTGGATTTCAAAGTATTGCCCTTTCTTCTTTCCGATGTGCGAATATTTCAGACGTCCGATTCTCATTAGTGCGACAATCGGAATGGTTTATCTCTTATCTATATTTGCTCCTGATTCATTCTATCGGGCACTGGCGGCATTGGGGTGTGCACCGACATCGGTTATTCCCGGTCTTCCATAAGATTTGGGTAGATTGAATACAGGCAGATCTAGATGTTGCGTATCCGCCGGTCGGCCTGTCTTTGGTATTCGATCAGGCGAAGGTAAGCGCCTTTTTGGGCGATGAGTTCTTGGTGGGTGCCGGTTTCGACGCAGTGTCCTTGCTCGAGTACGGCGATGCGGTCGGCGTTGCGTACGGTGGAGAGGCGGTGGGCGATGACGATGGTGGTGCGGGTGGTCATCAGGGCGTCCAGGGTGTGGCGGACGGATTGTTCGTTGATGGCATCGAGGTGCGAGGTCGCTTCGTCGAGTATCAGGACCGGGGCGTCTTTGAGGAAGGCGCGGGCGATGGCGACTCTTTGTCGTTGGCCGCCGGAAAGTTGGGCGCCGCGTTCGCCGACTCGGGTGTCTAGGCCTTGGGGCAGGCTTTCGACGAAGGTATCGAGGGAGGCTTGGCGGACGGCGGCTTCGATCTCCGAAGGCGCTGCATCCGGTCGGGCGAGGGCGATATTCGAGCGCAGGGTTTCGTTGAAGAGCCAGACGTCTTGGGTGACGAGGGCGATTTCTTCGCGCAGTGCGTCGAGCCGGAAATCGCGCAGGTCTTCTCCGCCGAGGAGGATGCGTCCGCTATCGGGGTCCCAAAAGCGCATCAGCAGGTGGGCGAGAGTGGTTTTGCCCGATCCGGAGGGGCCGACGATGGCCACGGTTTGTCCGGCATCCACGCTAAGGGAGATGTTTTCGAGGGCGTTTTTTTCGCTGCCGGGGTAGGAGAAGAAGGCTTGCTCGATATCGATTCGCAAGCCGGTATCGGCGCGGGGGCGTGGTGGCGCGGCTATCGGGGCTTTCGATTCGCCGCCGATATCGATGCTCTTTTTGACTTCGATTCCATTGTCTTTGCTGCCTTTTTCCGGTGTCGCGGTTGCCGCGGTTGCCGAGACTTCTTTTTGCTTCGCAGGCTGCGAGGGTTCGCTCGGTGTTTCGGATGCTTCGGGAGCCGGTTTTTTCTTTGCGGCGGTGTTTTCCTCGCCTGCGGTTTCGGCTTCGGTTTCGCCTGTTTTCGATGCCGGGGTCTTCCGGTCTTCTCTTGAGGCTTCGATAGGTGTGAAGGTCGGGTTCGCGCCGGGGCCGTCTTGCACTCTCTCGACTTCGTGGTGGACGGCGTGGAGGCGGCGGGTGGCTCCGAGGGTGTCGGCGAGTTGACGACCGATATGGGCGATTTCCGATATCGGCAGGAAGGCGGCCATCGCCAGCAGGGTGAGCAATGGCAAGGCGGTGTCTTGGAGGGCTCCGATTTCGACTTGCCATGCTCCGACCATGATCACCACGAGTCCCCCGAGCCCGGTTGCCACTTCGAGGATCGCCTTTTGCTTGGCGAGGTCGGAGAAGAAGGACAGGCGTAGGCGGTGGTGCTGCCGATTCAACGCCGCGAACTCCTCGGCGCGCGAGAGGGCGCGTTCGAAGGAGATGATCTCCGCTAGGCTTTGGATGGTGTCGACGGCGTGGATATTCATTTCCCCGAAGGCTTCGCGGGCCAGCGAGCCGCGAATATCGATGCGGCGTCGGGCAAGGAAGGGGCTGATGGCCACGAGGGCGAGGAAGGGAACGAGAGCCAGGGCCAGGGGCATGGAGAAGTGCCATAGGGTGCCGATCACCGCCGCCGGTACCAGCACCGCGACGAAAAAGGGTGCGATCGTGTGGGCGAAGAAATACTCCACCAGCTCGACATCGCTGGTGGCGGTGGCCACCAGATCGCCGCTATGCCGTCGTACCAGCCATGCGGGGGCAAGGCGGTCGATCTTGCGATAAAGGGCGATGCGCATATCGGCGAGCATCCGAAAAGCCATATCGTGCGCCAGCCACGATTCCAGCCAATGCAGGACCCCGGCCAACGGGGCGATGACGGCAAGGACGATCAGAGGTTGTATCCACGGCTCTCCTTGTTTGACCGCGACCACCGCCAGTGCGCTCATCACTCCGATGCCGATCAGGGAAGCGACTCGGACGAGACCGAGCAAGAGCACCACCAACAGCCGCCATCTCCAAGGTATGACATGAGCGAGCAGGGCGCGGAAGGCTCCGGCCCAGCCGAGGTCTCGGGCGCGCAGGACCGCATCGCTAAGGATTGGGGGTGTTTCGGCTTCGTCCGGGTCTTCGCCAAGCGATGGGGGCGGTGTTCGGCGGTCGTGCGCTTCGGGCTCGTTTGCACGAGAGTGCGCGTCGGTTTTGTCCGGGTTCGGGGCATCGGCATGCGAAGGAGGTGGCACGCCGGGCTTTTGCGCCTCGGCTTCGCTCAAGGGAGGGCGAGTGTCGATCCTGCCCGCATTTGCGGCGTCGGCGGGTGAGAGATGCGGGGCATGGTGCTCGTGCCCTTGTGGGTCGTTCGTTGCCGGACGGGTGTCGGCTTCGTTCGAATACGGGACTTCGGCATGCGAGGGCGTCGGTGCGCGGTGCTCTTGCGCGTCGGCTTCGTCCGGGGAAGGTCGAGTATCGGCCTTGCCCGCATTCGCGGCTTCGGCGGATGAGAGATGCGGGGCATGGTGCTTGCGCCCTTGTGCGTCGTTCTTTGCCGGATGGGTCTCGGCTTCGTTTGAATGCGGGGCTTCGGCATGCGAGGGCGTTGGGACGCGGTGCTCTTGCGCGTCGGTTTCGCCCGAGGAGGGTCGAGTATTGGCCTTGCCCGCATTCGCGGCTTCGGCGGGTGAGAGATGCGGGGCATGACGCTCGTTCCTTTGTGCGTCGTTCGTTGCCGGGCGGGTGTCGGCTTCGTTCGAATGCGGGACTTCGGCATGCGAGGGCGTCGGTGCGCGGTGCTCTTGCGCGTCGGTTTCGTCCGGGGAGGGTCGAGTATCGGCCTTGCCCGCATTCGCGGCTTCGGCGGGTGAGAGGTGCGGGGCATGACGCTCGTGCCCTTGCGGGTCGTTCGTTGCCGGATGGGTCTCGGCTTCGTTCGAGTGCGGGGTTTCGGAAGCGGGAAGAGGAGGTGCGCGGCGGTTGTGCGCATCGATCTCGTTATCGAACGAAAGCGAGATCGCGGATCGATCCTTTCGCTCTTCGGTGGCCTGTCGATGCATGGTTCGAACCGGCATCGCCGAGGGGGCGGCGCTTTCGGAAGGTGAGGGCTTCGTTCCCGCTTCGGGCTCCGCAGGCGAGGGAGCGCGCTCATCGTCGGCATCGAGCGGGCGGGGTTGCAGGTGTTCGGCGGGGAGGGCGGAATCGGGTTCGCTTTCCTCCGCTTGTGCCCCCATCAGGCGGAAATAGGTTCCGCCTGCGCGCATCAGGTCGTGGTGGCGACCGCTTTCGGTGATGGCGCCGCGTTCGAGGACCGCGATGCGATCCGTGGCGATGACGCTCGACAGGCGGTGGGCGAAAATCAGTGTGGTGCGCCCCTCCATCAGTCGATCCAGGGCTTGTACGATCAAGGCCTCGTTCTGGGCATCGACGGCGGAGAGGGCCTCGTCGAGGATCAAGATCGGGGCGTTTTTGAGCAGGGCGCGGGCGATGGCGATCCGTTGACGCTGACCGCCGGACAGCCGGATCCCGCGCTCGCCGACGACGGTGTCTTTCCCCTGCGGCAGGCGGCGGATGAAATCGAGGGCGTTGGCGGCGCGGGCGGCGGCTTCGATCTCCTCCGGCGCGGCATCGGGATTGCCGAAACGCAGGTTTTCCTCCACCGTGGCGTGAAAGAGCCGGACATCTTGGCTGACCACCGCGATATGACGATGGATATCGGCCGGGGCGAGCGTCCGCAGATCGTGCCCCCCGAGCCGCACGCTCCCCTCGTCGGGATCGAAAAAGCGCAATAACAGGCGAACGACGGTCGATTTGCCGGCGCCGCTTTCGCCCACGAAACCCACCCGCTCTCCGGCGCCGATGCGAAAGGAGAGCCCTTGGTGGGCCGAGCGCCGGCCGCCGGGGTAGGCGAAGGATACCCCCTCGAATTCGATCGCCGGCTCGAAGTCTTTTGCGAGCGTGACGGGCTTTGTCGGCGGCTCGACCTTCGCTTTGGCATCCAAGATGGAGAGGATCCCCTGCGCTGCGGCTTGCCCCGTCATTCCGTTGTGCAGCATGGCGCGCAGGTCCCGCTGCGGCCGAAAGACTTCGATCCCCGTCATCAGCACGATCAGCAGCGTCGTCGTCTCCATCTGTCCTTGGGATACGCGCCAAGCGCCGAAGCCGATCAGCGCCGCGCTGCCGACGGCGATGGCGGTATCGCTGATGCCGCGGGTCATGGCGTTGGTCGCCAAGATCCACAGCGTGCTGCGGGAAACCTCGTGCGCCCGCCGTGCCAGCAGTTCGCCGCGCGCCCCGCTTTGGCCGAAGGCTTTGAGGGTGGCGATCCCTTGCAGGGCGTCGAGGAGTTCGGCGGCGAAGCCGCGCCAAGCGATCGAGCGTCGCTTGCTGTTGGCCGCATCCCAGCGATGAAAGAGCGAGGGGGCGAACAGGGCAAGGGCGGCGAAGGCCAAGAGCAGGGCGGCAACCGGCAGATCGAGAAAAGCGAGGAGGGCGAAGACCGGCAAGGGAACGATCACGGCGACCAAGAGCTGCGGCAGGTATTCGCCGAAATAGATCTCGAGTTGTTCGACTCCGTCGACCAGCGAGAGCAGCACGTCGCCGGTGCGCTCGAAGCCGAAATGGGCCGGTCCCAAGGCGATCAGGTGGTCGTGCAGGCGTCGGCGCAGGACGAGCTGGACTTTGGCGGCGGTGCGATGCGCAACCATGGTACGGGCATGTTCGAGCCGGCCGCGCAGCACCATCATCGCCGCCACCGCGGCGAAGGGAAGGATCAGATCGGAAAATCCGGCACCGTCGAAGACACGCGCGATCAACCAGCCGAGCGATGCGAGTCGCCCGATGCCGACCAAGGATGCGGCGACTCCTATCGCCACCGCCCCCGCGATCCGAAGCCGCACGCCGCGGGTGAACTCCCAAAGGCGCGGTTCAAGGAACATCGCGGCGGGGTATCGACGAGGCGAGGGGCGGGCTTTCGGATCCCCGCGATTGCGTGATTGATATTTCGAGGCGCGTTTTTGTTCGCATTTTCGATCGCTTTTTCGATCGCCCGGGGCGGAAAGCGAAATGCGATCGGGTCCTCATGAGTCGAGGGGGCTTTGCGGTCATTTCGAGGCTTCGCTGTTGTATTCGGATCAAGGGGGCCAAGGGGTGTCGGTGCGGGATCGTACCCAACAGACGCGGGCCGGTTGCGTTGCGGGCGAACTCGCCAAGGCGCGGTTCTCAAGGAGTGTCGAAGGCATCATCCGGGGTGAAAGCGTCGGTGTTTCGGATCGATCCCCGTGATCACGCTGTCGATATCTTAGGGCAGGCACTCGAGCGCTTAGGCCTGAAAGCGATATGCGACGGCTCGTCGGGAGTCGGGGCTTTGCGGTCGTTTCGAGGCTTCGCTGTCGTATTCGGAAAGGGGTGCCAAGGGGTGTCGGTGCGGGATCGTACCCAACAGACGAGGGCGAGTTGCGTTGCGGGCGAACTTGCAAAGGCGCGGTTTTCAAGGAGTGTCGAAGGCATCATCCAGGGTGAAAGCGGCGGTGTTTCGGATCCCCGTGATCACGCTGTCGATATCTTAGGGCAGGCACTTGAGCGCTTAGGCCTGAAAGCGATATGCGATCGGCTCGTCGGGAGTCGGGGCTTTGCTGTCGTATTTGGATCGAGGGGCGGGTGCGGGAAGGGCGTCGATATCCAATCCGTCGATCGGCGGTCCTATCGTTATCGGGGGCGGTACCTGGCCAAGCCTCGATGGCGCTCGTTTTCTGCTTCGGGAACGATGCTCGGCTTTTTGCCTCGGATCCGGGATATAGGGCTTTGTATCCCCCCGGCGCGATGCGATTTTTTCTCCGCCGGCCATCGTCGGGGTCTTCGATCGAGCGGGCGGCGGTGTTCGGGTTCTGCGGTCCCGCGATGACGGCATCGGTAGCCCGAGGCGCGTATTCGCTCGCCCAGGCTTTTAAAGCCCGAAGCGAGCGGATCGTCGAAAGTCGAGGGGCGCCGGTGCCGGCGGCTACGCTCGGCGGTGTTTTCGCAGGCCGTCGGGTGCAAGGAGAAGGGCCGTGACCGGTTCGATCGGATCGATAGGGTCCTCGGTTTCGGTCCTCGATCACTTGCCGCCCCCGGCGCCGGGAGATTGCTCCTCCACTTCCCTTTCCACCTGCCCGTCCATCGCCGCCGTCAAGCAAGGGCGGCGGCGGTGCTTCGGATCTCCTCGACCGCGATGTCGATATCGTCGGGCGTGGTTTCGATCGCCCCGACTTGGAAGCGGATCGCGAATCGATCGTCGATGCGAGTGGGGGTGAGATAGATGCGTCCGGCGTCGTTGATGCGTGTCAGCAGCTCGAGGTTGAGGGCGTCGAGGGCCTCGGGGCTCGCTCCTGCGGGCGAAAGGCGAAAGGAGAAGAGGCTCAAGATCGGCGGGGTGACGATCTCCATATCGGCTATTCCCTCGATCCGGGCG
Organism: Gammaproteobacteria bacterium; assembly: GCA_965220535.1. Lineage (GTDB taxonomy): Bacteria > Pseudomonadota > Gammaproteobacteria > HK1 > HK1 > HK1. The sequence goes on from OZ244833.1 coordinate 3,623,838, forward strand.
GCGGCTTCCTGCGCCCATCGCACGTGGTTTCGCATCATCGATCGAAGGCCGACGAGCCCCTCGGCGCGCAGCAGGAACCAGACTTTCAAAGCGCGGAATCTTCGTCCGAGTTGGAGGGAGAGCTCGGAGAGATTGCGGATCGCGTCCTCGTTCTCTGCGCCGTGGGTGCCGAGGTATTCGGGGGTGATGGTGAGGGTGTTGCGCAAAGCGTTTTCGTCGCGCAGCAGGTGGATCGAACACTCCAGTTGCGCTCCCAGCCATTTATGGGCGTTGAGGACGATGGAGTCGGCGTGCTCCGCTCCTTGCCAGAGGGTGCGGAATTCCGGGCAGATCATCGCCGAGCCCGCCCAAGCGGCATCCACGTGGAGGTAGACGGACTCTCGTTTCGCCACTTGCGAGACGGCGGCGATATCGTCGCAGGCGCCGGTGGAAGTGCCGCCGACGGCGGCGACGATCCCGGCGGGGCGGAAGCCGGAAGCGCGATCGCGGGCGATCGTCTCGCTCAAGCGCTCGGGGTCCATGCTTCGCCGCGGGCCCATCGTCGGGATGCGCACGAGGTTGTCGGCGCCGATGCCGGAAAACCACAGCGCACGGTCGATCGAACTATGCACTTCGTTCGAGGCGTAGATCCGCAGCGGGGGCTGTCCGGCGAGGCCGCGGGTATTTCCCTTGCCCTCCAAGGCGCGTTCGCGCATGGTCAGGATCGCCGCGAGGGTCGCCGAGGACGCGGTGTCTTGGATCACCCCGCCGAATTCCGCGGGGAGGCCGACGGCATCGCGCAGCCACTCGATCATCCTTCGTTCCAGCTCGGTGGCGGCGGGGGAGGTCTGCCAGAGCATGCATTGCGCGGCCATCGTATCGGCGAGAATTTCGGCCAGCACCGAGGCGGGCGCGGCGTTCGCCGGGAAATAGGCGAAGAAGCGCGGATGCTGCCAGTGGGTCATCCCGGGGAGGATCAGCCGCTCGAAATCGGAAAAAATATCCTCCATCGACTCCGGTTCTTCCGGCGGCGAAGGGGGCAGGGAATCGAAGATCTCACCCGGGCGGGTCTGCGAGCGTACCGGACGTTCGCGCAAGCCCCGGCGGTAATTCGCCCCCCAGCGCACGGCTTTTTGTCCCCAGTATTCGAATTCTTCCCATTGCATGAGCGATCCTCCGCTAGGTCATCGCTGTTTTTCGGGTCGGTCGCGGGTTCGCCAGATAGCCGGGCGGCGACGCTCCGCCGATGCCTCCGGCGCTCGTTCTCTTCGAGCGGTCTTTCCGGTTCCGGCATCGGCTCGCGTTGTCGGCAGAGCCTGAGACCTGAGCGCCCCTCGGGTCGGTCGAGGCGGGAGCTCGACGGCATCTCGAAGGGCTCGCCGGCCGATGTCGTGGATTCGGATGGGCGTTTCGAGGTCCTCGCTCTTCCCCCGTGCACGAGCGATCTTGCGCCAAGTCATCGTTGTTTTTCGGACCGGTCGCGGGTTCGTCGAGGATACCGGGCGGCGATATTTCGCCCCGGCCGCCGGCGCTCGCTCTCTTCGGGCGGTCTTTCCGGTTCCGGCATCGTCTCGCGTTGTCGGCAGAGCCTGAGACCTGAGCGCCCCTCGGGTCGGTTGCGGGTCGGTCGCGCGGAGATCGACGGCATCTCGAAGGGCTCGCCGGCCGATGTCGTGGATTCGGATCGGGTGCTTCGAGCTCCTCGCTTTTCCCCCTTGCACGAGCGATCTTGTGCCAAGTCATCGTTGTTTTTCGGGTCGGTCGCAGGCTCGTCGAGGATGCCGGGCGGCGATGGTTCGCCAAGGCCGCCGGCGCTCGTTCTCTTTGAGCGGTCCTTCCGGTTCCGGTTCCGGCGGCTCGCCTCGTCGGCAGAGCCTGAGACCTGAGCGCGCGTCGGGGCGGTCGCGGGGAGATCGACGGCATCTCGAAGGGATCGCCGGCCGATGTCGTGGATTCGGAATGGGCGCTTCGAGTTCCTCGCGCTTCCCCCGTGCCCGAGCGATCTTGCGCCAAGTCACCGCCCTTTTGTGGGCAGGTCGCAAGCCCGCCAGAGATACCAAGCGGCGACGCTTCGCCAAGGCCGCCAGCGCTCGCCTTCTGCGAGCAGCGCTTCCGGTGCGGGCATCGATTGGTCTTGTCGGCAGAGCATGAAGCCGCGGCGTACGCCGAGGTCGGTGGCGGGGAGTACGTCAGGACGGTCGAGGTGGAAGATCAACAGCATTTCGACCGTCCACTGTCCGATACCGCGGATCCGGATCAGGTGCTCGATGATGTCCTCGTCGCTCATGCTCCCGAGCCTTTGCCGGCTCGGGACTTGGCGCGTTGCGACTTTCAGCGCCAGATCGCGCGCCGCGACGATTTTCGGGCGCGAAAGGCCGGCGGTGCGCAAGGTCTCGTCGTCCATCTCGAGGAGGGCGCGAGCGCTCGGGCGGCGGTCGGGAAAGAGGGCGAGCAGGCGAGTGTGGATGGTTTTGGCGGCCTTGCCCGAGAGTTGTTGGTAGACGATCGAGCGTAGCAGGGCGTCGAAGGGGGAGCGCATCTTGCCGCGATTTTGCGGTCGGTGCGGCTCCACCGCCTTGATGATGCGCCCCAAATCGCGGTCGCGGCGACGAAGCACGGTGATGGCACGATCCCAGTCGAAGCGTTCCATGAGAGTCGAATCGTCCTTATGAGGGTTGTGCAAGGTGGCGCTTCGTCTTCGGTGTCGGCGCCCCGAAGCGGGCGTCGACGGGCTTCGAAGACATATCGCTCAAGTCGGTCAAGCGGGTATTCGAGGCCGTGCTCTCGATCTGCGTTTTCCGGTCGCTTTTTCCCTCGATTTTTCGTTTTTTTTTCGGGCTTGGGTCTCGAGGGTCGATGGGAAGGGGTCGATGGGATGTCGGCGCTAGCGGCGGCGCAGATCGATGCGGCGGATCTTGCCGGTGGTGGTCATCGGCAGGGAATCGATGAATTCGATCTCGCGCGGATATTCGTGGGCCGCAAGGCGGTTGCGAACGTCGAGACGGATCTCCTCGGCCAGCGCATCGCTTTTTTCGAAGCCAGCTTCGAGCACGATGAAGGCTTTGACTCGCTCTCCGCGCAACGCATCGGGGACTCCGATCACCGCGCTTTGGCGCACCGCGGGGTGTTCGAGCAGGCAATCCTCGATTTCGCCGGGACCGATACGATAACCGGCGCTCGAAATCACGTCGTCTTTGCGCCCCATGAAGCGGAAAAAACCCTCTTCGTCGCGTAGCCCCAAATCGCCGGTACGAAACCATTCGCCGGTGAATTTTTCTTTCGTCGCCGCGTCGTTGTTCCAATAGCCGAGAAACATCGCCGGATCGTCGGCGTGCACCGCGAGTTCTCCGATCTCACCCAAGGCTGCGTCTTTTCCCTCGTCGTCGATCGTTCGCACCCGATGGCCGGGGTAGGGCTTGCCCATCGAGCCGGATTTAGGGGCTTCGAGCGCGGCGCAGTTCCCGACCAAGTAGTTGCATTCCGTTTGCCCCCACATCTCGTTGATATCGACTCCGAGCGTTTGCTTGGCCCATTCGATGACGTGGTCGCCGACCTGCTCCCCCGCCGACATGACGGTGCGCAAGGAGATATTCGAAAAAGCGCACTCGGGAAGGTGCATCATCAACTTGAGAGCCGTCGGGGGGATGAATGCGTTGCGTACCCGGTATTTTTCGATCGTTGCGAGGACCCGCTCGGGATCGAAAGGCCCGTGATCGCAGCCGAGCACCGGCACGGCGTAGCGAAGGGCGGGCATCAAGGCATCGAAGAGGCCGCCGGTCCAAGCCCAATCCGCCGGCGTCCACATCAGATCGCCTTCTCGGGGGAGGAAATGATGGGAGAGTTCGAAGCCGGGAAGGTTCCCCAAAAGGCAGCGATGGGGATTGAGCGAGCCTTTCGGCGGGCCGGTGGTGCCGGAGGTGTAGATCAGCAAGGCGGGATCGTTCGCCGAGGTGTCGATCGCTCGGAATTCCCTTTTTGCGCCCCGCAGCAGATCGTCGAAGCCGTAGGTGCCCCCGCGATCCTCGGTGCTTGCGCCCGCTGCATCGAGGTCGCAGATCACCAAGCGGATCGGCTCGCCGAGATTCGACCTCGAGGATTCGATGCGCTCCCTTCGGGCGAGGTCGGTGATCAGGAGGCGGGTGCCGCTGTCGGCCAGTCGGAAGGAAAGCGCATCGAGTCCGAAGAGGATCGAAAGGGGCATGGCGACCCCGCCGATCTTGGAGATAGCGATATGCGCGATGGCGGTTTCAAGGCGCTGCGGAAGGCAGATCCCGACCCGATCGCCGCGTTTGATCCCGAGCCCCGAAAGGGCGTTCGCCAGCCGGTCGCTGCGCTCTTTCAGTTGCGCGAAGCTCAAACGGCGTTCGACCCCTTGCGCATCCTCGCAAATCAAAGCGGTGCGATCTGCGTAGAGCGCTGCCGGGCGGTCGCAGATTTCGCTTCCGATATTGAAGCGGGCGGGAATCCTCCATCGGAAGGCGCGGCGGATCTCGTCGAAGGAGTCGGCGCCTTCGTCGATCAGCCTGACGGGGGATCCAAGGGGTGTCATCGTCTCGATCGTCGTCTTCGCTGCGGGGGGGCGAGCTGCGGGGGCCAGGGGCAAGATGGTTCCTATCCGAAGAGATGGTATAGGATTTACCCTTTTCGATCGTACGATTTCGATCTTTTCAGCGCATCCGCGTATTGACCGAGGACAACGATATGGAAGATTTTCTCGCTTTTCGAGTGCACCAAAAGGATAAGACGGTCGAGTCTCGTTTGGAGCGCATCACCCTCGACGACCTTTCGCCAGGCGATGTCGTCATTCGTTGCGCGTGGTCCGATATCAACTACAAGGATGCTTTGGCGGCGACCGGCAAGGGACGGATCATGCGTCGCTTTCCGATGGTCGGGGGTATCGATGTCGCCGGAACCGTCCATCGCTCGGAGAGTCCCGCTTGGAGCGAAGGCACCCCGGTGGTGATCACCGGCTTCGGTCTCGGGGAGGATCACGACGGGGGCTATGGCGAATACGCGCGAGTCCCCGCCGATTGGCCGGTTTCCCTGCCGGAGGGTCTTTCGCTGCGCGATAGCATGGCCATCGGCACCGCGGGCTTCACCGCGGCCTTGGCCGTGGATCAGATGGAGCGCAATCGTCAGCGTCCGGATGGCGGGCCGGTGCTGGTCAACGGGGCGACCGGGGGGGTCGGGAGTTTCGCCATCGACATGCTGGCGGGGCTCGGCTACGAGGTGGTGGCCTTTACCGGCAAGCGGGATCAGGACGAATATCTGCGCGCGATCGGCGCGAGCCGCATCCTCTATCGCGACGAGGTGGAGATCGGTTCGAAGCCCCTGGAAAAATCCCTGTGGGCGGGGGCGGTCGATAACGTGGGGGGGCAAGCGCTCGCTTGGTTGACGCGCACGATGCAGCCCGGCGGCAATATCGCCTCCATCGGCCTCGTCGGGGGGATCGGACTTGAAACCACGGTGATGCCCTTCATCTTGCGCGGGGTCAACCTGCTCGGGATCAACAGCGTTCATGTCGAGAGCGCTTGGCGGCAGCGGGTCTGGCAGCGTCTGGCCTCGGACCTCAAGCCTCGCCATCTGGATCGAATCGTCACCTCGGAGATCCCCTTGGGCGATTTGCCCGCGGCCTTCGACGCTTATATCGAAGGGGGAGTGACCGGGCGGGCGGTGGTGCGCATCGCCGGCGATTGAAATCATCTGAAATCATCGGCTCGAAGCGGTTGCCGCTTACCCCCCATCCGCTTGAAATCGAGGGGGCTCTTTTTCGAAGAGCGTAGAAGAGCGTAGAAGAGCGAAACGTAAAAAGCCCCGGAAGTCGTCCTTCCGGGGCTTTTTCGATCGGCGATGCTCGGCTTTTCGTGCGAATCGTTCGGTAGGGGGCTCGTTCGCCGCCGATCCACCGCTCGCTTCTTGCGATTCTTTCGAAAGGCCCCGCGCGCTCGAAAGGCTCGCGAAAGCCCTTATACCCCCTTGTTCTTCGTCTTGTGTTCGTGCTCCGCCAGCCGCAGGGCGATACTCATCATATTTTGATAAGTGCCCGCCAGTTGGCCGCCCACCTTGTACTTGCCGTGAACGATGATCGTCGGGGTGCCCCGTACCTCGTATCGCTGCTGCATCACCAAGGATTTGTTGATATTGGAATTGACGCTGAACGAACTCCAAGTACTTTCGAGTTTGGCTTTGTCCACCCCGCTGCGCTCGCTGTAGAAATCGATGATGGCTTCTTTGGTGTCGAGCGCGACCCCCTCCTTGTGAATCCGGTCGAAGAACTCCCGGTGGTGTTTTTCCGAGATGCCGAGCGCATGGGCGGTGTAGTAGCCTTGGGCGTGGATTTGCCAAACATCGTTGAAAATCGCCGGCAAGCGCCGAATCTCGACATAATCGGGCAGGTTCTGTTCCATATACTCCATAAAAGGGAGAAATCTGTAGCAGGCGGGGCAACCGTACCAGAAGATATCGACGATTTCGATCTTGTCGCCGGTTTCGACGGGCTGGGGTTGGGTCAGGGTCTCGTACATCCCCTCGATGTCGGAGATATCGCCGGATTGGGCGAAGGTGGAGCCTGCGCTCGCGATCAGGCAAAAAGCGACGCTCGCCAAGGCCGAGCGCATGAAAGAGCCGCGATGTCGGATCGGTGCGGGATGGATCGAGGCATTGCGAATCGGGTATTTCATCGGGGGTTCTCCGGTGAGGGGATAAAGAAGTTCGTTTCGGCTTCGTCGAGGGCTAAGGATCGTCGAGGCTCGATGCGAAGATCTCAAGCGTCGATGAGAAAGGCTCGACGAGCGAAGCGTTTCGGCATGATCCTTTTTGGGTGCCGGCTGTGGGCGCCGGCGAAAAATCGCGGCCTTCGGGGAATGTCTTCGAAGATGGACTTGGATATCAGTGCAGTCCGGCGATATATTCGCTGACGGCTTTCATCTCCATCGGGCTCATCAGACGCACCGCTTCGGCCATCATCGCGTTCGCATCGTTGGAGCGCGCTCCCGTGCGCCAATCATTAAGCTGTTTCGCGGTATAGGTGGCATGCTGCCCGGCGATGCGGGGAAATCCCGCAGATTCGTTCCCCAAGCCCCGCGGGCCATGGCAAGCGATACACGCCGGGACCCCGCTTTCGCCGATGCCGCCTCGGTAGATTCGTTCTCCCAAGGCGTGCAGCTCTGCGCTCGCATAGCCTCCGGTCGGGGTTCGGGATGCGTAATAAGCCGCGATATCCTCGATATCCTGCTCCGAGAGGTTGGCGATCATGGGGGCCATCAGCGCGTTGTTGCGCGTTTTCCCTTCCATGAAATTACGGATCTGCTTGGCGGTGTAGGAGGCATGCTGACCGGCGAGCACGGGCCACTCGGGGTTGACGCTGTTGCCGCCCGGCCCGTGGCAAGCCGTGCAGGTCGCGGATTTTCTTTCTCCCGCTACGATATCGCCTTCGGCGGCGACACCGCCGAAGGCCGCAAGGAAGAGCAAGGTGATCAGGCTTCGCTTCAAGGCCGCAGACCTCCGGGTGATTTCATGTCTTCGATAGCCATGTTTTCGATAGAGAGAGGTTCGAATGAGAACGGGTATTTTAGTGCCAATTCGATGCCAAGCGGCGCTTCGTGAATCATCGGCCGAGCGTGGTCGCTTTCTATCTCGACAGCAGCGATTTCGATAGCAGCGATCTCGACAGGAGAGGGGATTGATCGGGGAAAGGGATTGGATTTTGCCCCCGAACAGGTGCGAATTTATAGCATAAACGAGAGGGTTGCGGGCAATGATGAGGGACGAAACCATGCATTCCGGCGACGAAAACGAAGCCGGGGGGCGAGGGCTTTCGCAAGCCTCCCCCGGGGAAGCCATTTTGGAAGCCCCCCGGAAAATACCCGGGCTTCGAGCGGCCATGCTCGATTATCGTCAGGCGACATTCCTCGTCAGCGCTTCGCGGCGAGGCGATCTGCCTGTCGACGAGGGTCGGGAGGTGGCGTTCGCCGGGCGTTCCAATGCCGGCAAGTCGAGCCTTATCAATGCGCTTTGCAAACGCAAGGCCCTTGCCCGCACCAGCCGCACTCCGGGGCGTACCCGGCTCATCAACTTCTTTTCCGTGGGGGACTCCTTGCGTTTGGTCGATCTTCCGGGTTATGGCTACGCCAAGGCGCCGCGTTCGATGAGCGAAGCGTGGGGGAAGTCGGTGGAGGAATATCTGTATACGCGGCGCTCGTTGGCGGGGGTGGTGTTGCTGATGGATATTCGCCACCCGCTCACCGCCCTCGATCGGATCTTGTTGGACGGGTGTCGGCAAGTCGCGATCCCGGTGCTCGCGGTGCTGTCCAAGGCGGATAAGTTGGCGTCGACAAGGCGCAGTATCGCCATCAAGGGGGTGAGGCTTTCTCTTTCGGAGATCTATTCCGGGGATCGAGGCCCCGAGCGGTCGATGTCCGGAGCGCCCGAAGCGATCTTGGAAGCGCAAACTCCACCGAAGGTGATTGCCCATTCCCTTCCCGGCAAGTTCGGATACGAGGAGCTGGCATCTCATTTATCCGGTTGGCTGACAGGGGAGTCGGGCTAAGGATTGTCGCTATCCCCCCAAAGGCGTAAAAGCGGGGTGCAAAAGCGGGTGCAAAAGCACCCCCGGCCCCCGTCGATTTCCCGTCGGATGGACTGGGGAGAAACCCGGCCTCGAAGCCGGTGATTCCCCGCCGCGAGGCGGGCGAAAAACCCCTTCGAAGGGGCGGCCGAAAAGGCTCTTTGAGTCGGTTAATCCAAGGGTTTTTTGATCGATGGCGGAGCCCTTCGAAAAAATCATCCACATTGCGGCAATATTTCCATCGGCGTTGTTTCGAGGCTCTCTTTGATCTCGGAAAATACTGATAAATATACGCAAGATATTGAATATAAAGAGTTTTTATTCTGATTTTCGCGAATCGACCCCCGCGAAGACGCCGAATTCCCTACCTTGAATCGAGGGCTCATGCGAGTTTTTCTCACAGACTTGTCCACAGGCTGATGTGGTTATTTTTTTCCTTGATATGACAAAGAGTTGGCGTTTTTTGATTGATTGAAACGATCCGCGATCGCGATGGTATCGAGGGGCTGTCTGGTATGGGTCTTTGGGGAGAAAAACCCATCATCGGGGATGAGAATTTTCGGGGTCGATCGTCGGTGGGACGGGGTTTTGTGTTCGACCTTCTTCTCCTTCGACTCGGTAGGGGTTCCAAGGTGGCCAAAGGGCTATCAGAGGGCTCTTATCGGCAAAGGTAGGAGGGGGAGCGACGAGGTGTTCGGCAAAGCGAAGAGCAGGGCTTCGAAGAAAGCGAGGCCGAGGATCGAGCGCATCGTCAAGTCCGATCGAGCGGGGCTCGGGGAATATCGGATGCCCTAAGGCCGGTTCGTACCGCTCTCTTTTTCGCTTTTTCGAAAACATTCCCGAAAACCATTCCTCGCCGACGGGTCGGTATCGAAGGCCGTCGCGCCGAGGCTTTGCCGACGCTTGGGTATCCAAGCGCCGGCTTCGATGAGCCGAATGATCCGAAAGCCTTTGGATTCGCCCTTCGAGGGCGCTCGATAGCCTTCGTTTTTCGCCATGCGATCGCTCGGCGATTTCTTCTGCGTTCAGGTTTCGAAATCGGCTCTTCGAAGCTCTTCGAGTCCGGTGTCGGGGCCGAAACGGATCCCTTCTTGGATAGAAGCGACGTTGCTTGGCCTTCGACCCTCTTGCCTGGTTTTCGAAAAAACCATCGTCGAAAAAACAGTTGCCGAAAAAACCGTTGCCATCCCTCTCGGGTTTCGAAGCGGGCTTTCGAAGCGCGTATCGAAAGACGCCGAGGGGATCGGAAATCACATCGTCGGGAACGCGAAAAAGCGCCCTGGCGCCTCTCCTTTGGTGGTTTCGTCGGCATTTTCGGCCCTTTGTCGGCCCTTTGTCGGCAAAGACTCGCGCAAACCGACGGGAATTTCGTGAACACAAAGAGCGAAAGAGAGTCAAAAGCGAAAAGACGCCTTGTTTGTCGAGGGGTCCGGCACCGGGGATCATCATGCTGCAGGTCGCCGTTTTCTTCGCTTCGGGGGTCGCTTGGTTGGAGACCGGCTCCTCCTTGCCGGATCCGATGTGGTGCGCTTTTTTGCCCTTGGTGGGATGGGCGGCGTTTGCGCAGCCGCGAGCGCGTATCGGGTGGGTGACGCTTGCCGGATTTCTCTGGGCGGCATTTTTGGCCCATTTGCAGCAGGGAGCGGCGCTGCCGGAGGCGCTGAACGGACAAACCATCGAGGTGATCGGTACCGTTCGCGGATTGCCGCGGGCGGATCCCATGAAAGTGCGCTTCGATATCGATGCCCAACCCGTCGAGATCGTCCGTCCCGGTTGGTCCGCATCGCTTCCGAAGGGGCGCATCCGCCTTTGGTGGTATCGCACGCCGGAGATGCCGGAACCGGGGACGATCTGGCGCTTGAAGGTGCGATTGCGCACCCCCGGCGGATGGCGCAATCCCGGGGCCTTCGACTACGAGGGCTGGCTGTTTACCAACCGTATCGTCGCGACCGGTCAGGTGTATCTAGGCGAGCGTATCGGCGAATCCCCGATGCTTTCCCTCTCCCGGGTGGATGCGCTGCGGGCGTCGCTCTCCCGTCGTTTGCGCAAGACCCTCGCTCCTTGGCAAAGCGAGGGGTTGGTGCGGGCGTTGGCGATCGGGGATCGCGGGGGTGTATCCGAGCATCAGTGGGATGTTTTGCGGACTACCGGCACGGCGCATCTGATGGCGATCTCCGGCTTGCATATCGGGATGGCGGCGGCGAGCGTCTATTGGGTGATCGTGCGGATCTGGGGATTCGTGCCGTGGTTGACGCTGCGGATCGCCGCTCCCCAGGCCGCGGCTTCGGCGGCGCTGATCGCCGCCTTCGGCTATGCGCTGCTGGCGGGTTTTTCCCTGCCCACCCGCCGGGCGTTGATCATGCTGGCGGTGGTTTTCGGATCGCAACTCGCAAGAAGGCGTCTTTTGCCCTCGCACGGTCTTGCGCTCGCCTTGTCGGCGATATTGATTCTCGACCCGCATAGCGTGGTGATGCCCGGCTTTTGGTTGTCCTTCGTCGCGGTGGCCGCGATTCTTCTGATCATCGCAACCCAAGGCCAAGGCGCGCTCGGGTCGGGGATGCCGCCGCCTGTGGCTACCGGGGATCCCTCCTTCCTCGAAGGGCTTCGCGGCCGGTGGCGGGCTTTTCTCGATATCCTCGTTCGTTGGCTATGCAATTTGGGTCGGGTGCAGATCGCCGTCACTTTGGGTTTGGTACCGATTTCGTTGTCGGTGTTCAGCGAGCAGTCGCTGGTTTCGCCCTTCGTCAATGCCGTGGTCATTCCCTTGGTCGGGATCACGGTGGTGCCACTGATCTTGGCCGCCCTCGTTCTCTTTTTGCCCCTTCCGGCCGTGGCGGATGCGATGCTGGGGATGGCGGCGGCGATTTTGGATATCGTATGGCCGGTGCTGGCGATGATTTCCGCGAACGCGGCGACCCTCCCCGCCCCCGGGGGGATCCGTCCCGAGCAACTGATCCTCGCCGCGGTGGGGGTGGCGGTGCTCTTGGCGCCTCGCGGATTGCTGCCGCGGTGGACGGGTATCTGCTGGCTCCTTCCGCTGTTGATGATGCGGCCGGACGCCGTCGCTCGAGGAGAGTGGCGGTTGACGATGCTGGAAGTGGGGCACGGCTTGTCGGTGGTTGTGGAGACCGCCCGACATGTGCTGGTTTACGACACCGGCAGCGGCCGTCCGGATGCCACGGCCCGGGCCCTCGTTCCCTACCTTAGATGGCGTGGTCATTCGGCGGTCGATCGGGTCGTGCTGAGCCACGGGGATTCGGATCATATCGGCGGCTATCCGACTTTGGAGCGCCATGTCGAGGTGCGCGAGTTGATGGCCAACGACCCGCCTCGGGACTCGATGGCTCGTTCATCGACGCCGGCGTCGGCGCCCCGAAGCGCGGTCGTTCGCCCGCCGGATCGGCCTTGTCTTGCCGGGGATCGTTGGGAATGGGACGGGGTTTCGTTCGAGGTCTTGCATCCCGTGCAGCATTTCCCGGGGACGAAAGGCAAGGCTCGCAACAACCAATCCTGCGTGATTCGCATCGAGGCCGGAGGGGGTGTCGCCCTGCTCGCCGGGGATATCGAGAGCGAAAGCGAATACGCGTTGATTCGGCGGGTGCGGGGGAAACTGAAAGCCGATGTTCTTATCGTGCCCCATCACGGCAGCAAGAGTTCTTCGACCCCGGCTTTTTTGAATGCGGTATCGCCCTCGATCGCTTTGTTCAGCACCGCCCTTCGCGGGCGCTTCTCCTTGCCCCATTTCGAAGTTTTGGATCGCTATGCGAAGCGTTCCATCGCTTCTTTGACCACCCCTCGTTGCGGGGCGTTGATTCTCGAATTCGCGGACGGGGTGCGGATCATGCGCATCGAGCGCAACGAGAGGATTCGCTATTGGCGACGAAAAGGCGCCGGCTGCGAGTCTCCTTAGCGCAGGCTCGTTTCGGCGCGCGTTTGCGAGAAGTGCGCGATGGCCGCTTCTTCGACGGGTCGGCGCCGAAGCCTCGCTTCGATTTTCTTGTCGACGACGATTCGAATGCCGCCGATCGGCGGCTTTTTTTCGGCTTGCGGGAGATCAAAAAAATCGCCCGTCGGTGGAGCCGACGGGCGAAGAACAAGGGGGTAAAGCAAGGGGGGAAAGATCGACGCCTAAGGACAAGATTCAATCGAACGATCGATCGGACGATCAATCGCTAGGGGTTTCGAGCGGATCGCTCGAAACCCCTTCGATGAATCACTTGTCATTTGTCAATCCGAATCACTCTTCGAGCGCCGGCGACAGGCTTGCGAAGATCGAGAAGCAGCTCCAAGCGTCCGTACTGCAGTTCGAGCTGTCATCGACGCTTTCTTGGTTGAAGCAGTTCCAAGCATCGTTGCTGCAAAGATCGGGTTTTAAGATGCCGGCATCGGCGAACTGAGTTTTGATGACGCTGTTGGATTCGCCGGCGGCGAACAGGGTTTTGATGACGCTGTCGTCGGATTCGCCGGCGGCGAACTGGGTTTTGATGACACTGTCGGATTCGCCGGCGGCGAACTGGGTTTTGATGACACTGTCGGATTCGCCGGCGGCGAACTGGGTTTTGATGACGCCCTTGGATTCGCCGGCAGCGACCTGCGTCTTCTTGACGCCGGAGGCGAAGCGTGTCTTTTTGGTGCCGCTCGCGACCTGCGGGCTCTGATTCAATTCGATGCCCTCGTCTTGGAACAGGTCCCAAGGATTGAAAGCGGAATCGGTCATGGTATTGGCACCGGCATAAACATGACCGGAAAATGCGAGTGCGAGCGCGGCGATAATGGTCGTCGATGGATTGCGAATCATCATCTTGATACCTCCCTTGGGTCTTCGTCGATCGGTCGAAACCGATTCACCGGTTCTTCGTTTGGGTACTTGATAATCGATTTTTTCTATCCTGTCAATACCCCCTTGGCAGATTTTTTCCGGCGGGTGTTCGAAAGGGATCGTATTTCGTCATCCTTGGGCATCGGGCTTACGCATCGGGCCGCATCGGGCATCGCTTTGTTCGAAGCGATTTCTCCATGATTGCGCTCGGTCGTCGATACCCTCTTGCCGAGCGAGAAAGACGGGATTTCGATGATCCCGAGAGGATCTCCGTTGTTTTCGGGATCGACCCTCGGGATCGATCGAGGGGGCTCGGGTACCGGGGTTTGCGCCTTCGGCATAGGCTAAGATCGACCGGCCGCATCGCCCCGGTCGCCGACGCTTCGAGAATGAAGCTTCGTTTCGAGAACGAGCCTTCGTCGATCGACAAGAGATATCGAAGCGTCGCGATCTTGAAAGGAGCGAGGAGGATCGTTTCCAAGTGGGCATTCCCCCGGGCTTTTGGAATTTCTGGTACCGATCACCCCGACATCCGCTCGGCATTTCGCTCGCCCCCTTCGGGTGGTTATGGGCTTTCGTCGCCTTCGTGCGCCGCCGCGCCGCGCGGGCGCGACGTTGGCTCTCGGGATCCGAGCGCTTCGATTGTCCGGTCGTGGTGGTCGGCAATCTCGCCGTCGGGGGCAGCGGCAAGACTCCCTTGGTGATCGCCCTCGCCGGGCTTTTCGTGCGGCACGGTTTGCGGGTCGGAATCGTTTGTCGCGGCTATCGCGGTCGTGCGAGGCTATGGCCGCAGGCGGTGGTTCCTACGAGCGACCCTTCGATGGTCGGGGACGAAGCGGTGCTGATGGCCAAGCGGGCTAAGGTCCCGGTATTCGCCGGTCCGGATCGGGTCGCCGCGATCCGGGCGCTTTGCCGCTCCGAGCCCTGCGATGTCGTTCTCAGCGACGACGGGCTCCAGCACCTGCGGCTGGTCGGGGATTTGGAGATCGCGGTGGTGGACGGGGTCCGCGGTCACGGCAACGGACGCTGCTTGCCCGCCGGTCCTTTGCGCGAACCCCTAAGCCGCTTGGCCAAGGTGGATTTCGTGGTGATCAACCGAGGATCCGAGCCAAGACCGAGTGCGGGTGCCACGAGCGACACGAGCACGAGCGACATCAGCGACATCAGCGACAGGGGGGCCGGCGGCACCGAGTCCCGAGACTCGCTCGCTCTTGGCATCCCCCCCGGTCCTCCGGTATTCGAGATGCGGCTCGTCGCAAAGCGGGTCTGCCGGGTCGACGGCGCCGGCGACGCCCGTCCCTTGCATTCCTTCGCCGCCGCCGACGCCGCCGATTCGAAGGCCGCGCCGGTGCATGCGATCTGCGCCATCGGTCATCCGGAGCGCTTTTTTCGCAGCCTCGAGCGGGAGGGTCTTTCGATCCACCGGCACGTCTTTGCCGACCACCATCCTTTTCGGCCGGCGGAGATTTCTCCGGCGGACGACGCCCCGGTGCTGATGACGGAAAAGGATGCCATCAAATGCCTCGCTTTCGCCGCCGCCCGACACTGGTACGTTCCCGTCGATGCGCGCTTGCCGGAGGCCTTCGAGGAGATCTTGGTGCGCACGCTGCAGCGCATTGCATCGGATCGCTCGGCGGCATCGTCGCCGCCCGCCGCCGCGCTGCGGATCGCAAGCCGGCGGGTCGCGCGCATCAAAGCCTCGAGTGATCGATGAGCAGTGATCGATGAGCCGAGCCCCCCGTCAATCCCCCGCTTGCGTCGTTGTCATCCCGGCGCGCTATGCCTCCTCGCGCTTGCCGGGCAAGGTCTTGGCCGATATCGGGGGGCGGCCGATGATCGCCCGCGTTTGCGAGCGAGCCTTGGCCAGCGGGGTCGACGAGGTGATCGTGGCCGCCGACGATAGCCGCGTTCTCGATGTCGCGAGCGCACAAGGGGTGCGGGTGATCGCGACTTCGAGCGAACACCGCAGCGGCAGCGAGCGGATCGCGGAGGCGGTATCGCGGCTCGGGCTCGATCCCGAGGTCGTGGTGGTGAATGTCCAAGCCGACGAGCCCTTGCTGCCCCCGGCGCTGATCGATCAGGTGGCGGGGCTTGCGGTCGAAGAGCCGGGCTTTGCGTTGGCCACGTTATGCGAGCGGATCGCCAGCGCACCGGAGCTTTTCGATCCGGCGGTGGTCAAGGTGGTTTTCGATATATTCGGGCGGGCGCTGTATTTTTCGCGGGCCCCGATCCCTTGGCAGCGGGAGGGGTGGACATCGAAATCCTCGCCCGTCGATGACGAGGATGCTTTCGAGTTTGGTTTGCCCGCGCCTTCGATATCAGGGAAGTCGGGGACACCTAGGGTGCATCCGGGGGTGCATTATCGGCATATCGGCATCTACGCCGCGCGCGCCGATTTTTTCGCCCGTTTCGCGCGGCTCGAACCCTCCCCGGCCGAGCGCATCGAATCCCTCGAGCAGCTGCGGGCGATGCACCACGGCCATTCGATCCGTGTCGCTGTCGCTTGCCGCCCGAGCGGGCCGGGGGTGGATACGCCGGCGGATCTGGAAAGGGTACGAGCGCTCGTCTCGCGCAAAGACGACGCGCCGAGGCGAGGATAGACGGGCTGGCGGGCCGCGCGCGCGCGCGATTTTCAACATACCCGATCAGCGTACTCGATCAGCGTACCCGGTAGGTGATCCGACCCTTGGTGAGATCGTAGGAAGAGAGCTGCACGGTAACGCGATCACCCGTCAGGATGCGGATGTAGTGCTTGCGCATCTTGCCCGATATATGTGCGATGACGACGTGATCGTTATCGAGTTTTACCCGGAACATCGTATTGGGCAAGGTATCGATAACGGTGCCTTCCATATCGAAATGGTCTTCTTTTGCCAAGCCTTAGGCCTCCGCGGAAATTCGAAAGCGGATAGTGTGCACGATCCGGGGAGAGGATCGCATTAAATTTTCGATTTTTTTCGAATATCTTTCGATTTTTTTTCAAACGCCGGCGTTGTCGCCGTCGATCGAATCCCTTGTCGATCTTTCTCGCGATCCCCTTTTCGAATTGTCGAAGCGCCGCCATTTTCCTTCGATCAATCGCTCTTGGGGATGCCAATCTCCCTTGTAGCGCATCGAGGCCGAAGCGGGGATGTAATAGCCGAGATAGACCCAAGCGAGCGACGATTCCCGTGCGCATTCGATCGCTTGCAGGATCGCGTTGCTCCCGGGGCTACGATGTCCTTGCTCCGGATCGAAGAAGGTGTAGACGCATGAAAGAGCGTCCGGGAGCCGGTCGATGACCGCGACGGCGACGGGCTCGTCATCGAGCGAGTATTCGAAGAGCAGGGTATCGCACCAGGGGCTGAAGAGAAACTCCCGATAATCGGCGGCGTCGCCCTCGTTCATCGAACTCGTCGGGTGCCGGGCGCGCAGATATTTTCGGTAGAGCGCGAAATGTCTTTCGTCGAAGGCCGCCGGGAGGATGCGAAGCGCCAGATCGCGATTGGCGGTGCGCACCCGGCGGTGGATGCGGCGGGGTCGAAATTCGGCGGCGGGAATGCGTACCGGGATGCACTCTTGGCAGTTCTCGCAATGGGGGCGGTAGATATACGCCCCGTTTCGTCGAAAGCCGATTTGGCTGAGCAGGCTATAAAGCGGTGCGTCTTTCGGATGCGCCGGATCGACCACGATCGCCCCCGACTTGCGCTGCGAGAGGTAGCTGCAATCTTTCGATCCGGTCGTGAAGAAGGACAGCCGGGTGCAAGAGGCGCTTTTCATCGACGGATGACGGGGGTTGCCGGGGTTGCCGAAAGCCGCATCGTTTTCGCTTCGAAAGGGGCGGGCAGGGCGGGGGAGGGGCGATCCCGGAGATCCTCCAACAAGGCGAGGAATTCGATTCGCGGGATCGACACCGCGCCCAAGCGGGTGAGGTGTGGATTCGGCACTTGGCAATCGATCAGTTCGAAGCCGAGAGCGCAAAGATGGGCCATCGCGGCCCGCGAGGCTTCGTCGGTATGACAGAACATCGATTCCCCGCTGAATATCGCCCCGATGACGACCCCGTAGAGCCCGCCGACCAATCGTTCCCCTTGCCAGCATTCGATCGAATGCACGTGACCTGCGCGATGCATCGCTTCGTAGGCGGTGAGCATCTCGGGGGTGATCCAAGTGCCCTCGCTCATGGCTCTGGGGGCGGCGCATTCGCGCACGACCCGATCGAAAGCGCGGTCGACGGTGATCGAAAAGCCCGCTCGCCGCAGCGTCCGCCTTGCGCTCCGGCCGAGATGCAGCGCGTGCGGCCATAGCACCGCCCGCGGGTCGGGGGACCACCACAAAATCGGCTGCTCCTCGACATACCAAGGAAAGATGGCATGGCGATAAGCGAAAAGAAGTCTTTCGACACCGAGATCTCCGCCGATGGCGATGAGTCCGTCGGTGCCCGAAGGCGCTTTTGCGATGTCGGGGAAGGCGTCCGGTGAAGAATGAGCGCCCAGCGCAACGGGTATCAAGGTGAATCGTCTCCCGCAGAGAATCGAGCGAGGGTGGTTTTTATCGATCAATGCCGCTTCGCCGGCGGCGGCTTTCGCATCTTACGCCTGTCCCTCGGCTCCGAGGAGCGAGTCTGTTTCGTCGCCCCGATCGTTGCTTCGTGCTCGAGAAGCTCGGCATTGTCGGCGCGATAGGGCGAATGCCGACTCGCCATCTCGTGATAGTTCGCTTGCTCGCGTCGTTCGCGTTCGAGAAAATCGCGGATCGCCTCGCGAAATCTCGGATCGTCGATGAAATGAAGGGATGCGGTTTCGACCGGCAGGAATCCGCGCATCAGCTTGTGTTCCCCTTGCGCCCCGGCATCGAAGCGAGCGAGTCCTTGTTCGATGCAGTATTCGATCAGGCGGTAGTAGCAGATTTCGAAATGCAGCCCGCGATGTTCCTCCAAGCAGCCCCAGTTGCGCCCGAAGAGCGTATCGTCGCCGATGAAGCAGTGCGCCCCGGCGACGTAGCGCTCGCCGCGCCGGGCGAGGATCAGAAGGATTCGATCCGGCATCGCCCGCGCGACGCCGGTGAAAAAAGGAAGGGTCAGGGCGGGGTAGCCCCATTTTCGATCGTAGGTCGAAGCGTAGATGGCGTGATAGGCGCGCCAGTGTTCTTCGTCGGTGTCGCGGCCTTTGAGGATTTCGATCGCCACCGGAGCGGCGGCGGCATCGCGGCGCTCGCGCCGGATCTCCTTGCGGCGTTTCGAGGTCAGCGAGGCGAGGAATTCATCGAAGTCGCGATAGCCCCGATTCTCCCAATGAAACTGGATGCCGGTACGCGGCAGCAGGCCCTCTCTTTCCAGCCGATCCCGATCCCGCTCTTTCGGAAAGAGGCAGTGAAAGGAGGAGGCTTGCAGTTTTTTCGTGAGCCCGATGGCTCCTTTGGCCAACGCGCCGCGGGTCGCTTCGCCGTCGGCCTCGGGGTGGACGAGCAGGCGCGGACCGGTGGAAGGGGTGAAGGGGATCGCGCTGACGAGTTTGGGGTAATAGGCCATTCCGTGTCGATTCCAGGCCTCGGCCCAGTTCCAGTCGAAAACGAATTCCCCTTGCGAGTGGAGCTTGATATACAGGGGCATCGCGCCGACGAGTCGACTCTCTCGATACGCCAGGAGATGGCAAGGGATCCAGCCGACGCTCTCCCCGACGCAGCCTTCTTCCTCGAGGGCCGCGAGGAAGGCGTGGCGGGTGAAGGGATAGCCCTCTTCATCGGCCAGCGCATCCCACTTTGCGCTTTGCACCTCGGCGATCCGCGAGGCGGTGCGAAGGGTGCACAGATGATCCGACGAGGGCTTCGACGAGGGGTTCAAGGCTCTTGCCGGGATTCGAGGTAGCGATCGGCGTCGAGAGCCGCCATGCAGCCGGCTCCGGCGGAGGTGATCGCTTGGCGATAGACATGGTCCGCGACATCCCCGGCGGCGAATACCCCGTCGACGCTGGTGGCGGTGGCATCGCCGTCGCCGCCACCGCGCACTTTGATATAGCCCCCGTTCATATCGAGCTGATCTTTGAAAAGATCGGTATTGGGGGTATGGCCGATGGCGATGAAGCAGCCGTGTACCGGTAGCTCCTTGCTTTGATCGTCAAGGACCCCGCGCAGACGGATCCCGGTGACCCCGGCGTCGTCGCCGATCACTTCTTCGAGTACGTGATTCCATTCGATGACGACGTTTCCCTCGCGGCTTTTCTCGATCAGCCGATCGGAAAGGATGCGCTCGGCGCGAAAACGGTCCCGTCGGTGAACGAGGGTGACTTGCGAAGCGATATTGGCAAGATAGAGCGCCTCTTCGACCGCGGTGTTGCCGCCGCCGATCACCGCGACCGGTCGGTTGCGGTAGAAGAATCCGTCGCAGGTGGCGCAAGCGGAGACCCCCCGACCTTTGTATCTTTCCTCGGAGTCGAGTCCGAGGTAGCGGGCGGAGGCTCCGGTGGCGATGATCAGGGCGTCGCAGCGATAGCTCCCGCTCTCGCCGACGAGGGTAAAGGGTCGATGCGAGAGTTCCGCGCGCACGATGTGATCTTGAACGATCCGGGTATGGAAGCGCTCGGCATGCCGGCGCATCCGCTCCATCAACTCCGGGCCTTGGCAGCCATCGGCATCGGCGGGCCAGTTGTCGACGTCGGTGGTGGTGGTCATCTGTCCCCCGACCTCGATGCCGGTGATCAGCATCGGGGAGAGGTTGGCGCGAGCGGCGTAGATCGCCGCGGTATAGCCTGCCGGACCCGAGCCCAAGATCAGCAGCCGGCTGTGAATCGCTTCGCTCATATTTCGTCGGTTTCCCAATGAAGGCGCGAAAAGAAGGCGCAAAAAGTGAAGGCGCGAAAAGGATCCGAAAAGAGGATCGAAAAAAGATCGAAAGAAGGGGGCGAAAACCGAGCTTTCGGTTCGAGTCTTTCGCCTTGAACTCGTCGATGATCCGGCGCTCGCGGCCGTTCGCCGCCCCGACGGTCGAGGGCTTGCGCTTTCAGGCCTCGAAGGCCGCCGGCGCGAGCGAGATGCGCGATCGAGCGGCCCGCGTATCGACGCTCACTTGGTCGATCACCTAGCCGATCACCGGGACGATCATCGACGATGCTCGACGACGCTTTCGAAGCCCGATCGTCGATGCCGAGGGTCGCTCCGAAGGGCAAGGCCGCTTCGTCAACGCTCGGAAATCAACGCTCGGAAATCCTATCCTTGAAATTCCAAGCCCCGGAAGGGTCGCAAAGGGAGCCTGCCCGGCCAAGGCATTATCGAAAGAATCGAAGGAAAGAATATCCTTTGATCTTAAACCACTTAGCTATCGGTCAAGGGGCATCGGTCAAGGTGATCGCTTCGCCGACGATCCTCTTCGAGGCGATCGAGGGATTTCGCATCTCGGCGAGGGCGGGTCCCGCTTCGACGCCCCGGCATTGACCGATGGTGGCCTTGGGAGCGAAACGAGGCCGTTTCGAGGCTTCGATCGGCGGCCGAAACGATGCGAAACCGGTGCCTTGCGCTCGGCTCGGCGCCTATCCGACAAGACTTAGGGGCCGGATAAAATAGAATACCCACTCGTCGCTTGGAAGGGCGCTTCGATTTTTTGCGCTCATCGAGCATCAAGCGAGCATCGAGCAAGCATCGAAAACCAACCCTTAGGCGAGCGCGTCGATGGCCTTGGAAAGCCCTATGTTGCAACGATCCCGGATGCATTCGAATCTGCTCCAAGCATCGCGCGAGCTGTTGATGCTCGTTGTCGGAGCGATCTCTCTTTATCTGCTGCTGGCCTTGGCGAGTTTCGACCCCGCCGATCCCGGCTGGTCGAATGCGACCGGCGCGGAAGAGATCTCCAATCTCGGCGGCAGCCTCGGGGCATGGTGTGCCGGGTTGCTCTTCGATATGATCGGGCTCTCCGCTTGGCTCTTGCCGTTGATGATCGCCTATACCGGATGGCTCGGTTATCGCGCGTCGAAGGCGTGGCAAGGCATCGACGGAGCCATGATCGCGATTCGCGCTTCCGGAGCCGTGATGCTGCTCTGCGCAAGTTGCGGTCTCGCCGCTCTTTACCACCACGATGCCTCCCCTTTTCTCACCGCGGAAGTCGGGGGCTTCATCGGTAGCCTCATCGGTCATGGTCTCGTCTCCATGGCCGACTTGCTCGGAGCCACCCTCTTTTTGCTGGTGCTCTTCGCTTTCGGGTGCACCCTTTTCACCGGCATCGCTTGGCTGAGCCTGATGGAGGCGATCGGTCACGGCACGCTGATCGTGCTGGCCTATCTATCCCGGGGGGCGAGGTGGCTGGCCGGGGAAACGGCGGCGCTCTTCCCCTCTCTCGACAATCTAGGCAAGGGCTTGTTCGCCTTTCGTGCCTCGCAAAGAGCGCAAGACCCGGATCGCCCGCACGCTTCTCCTGTTCGAACCCCGGCCAAGTCCAAGCCCGAATCCCGCCGTATCGAGCCGGTCTTGACCAGCCCGCCGATGGAAGAGCCCCCGAGCGCCGCGCGGCGGCCCGCCTCGGTCAAGAAGGCGAAGTCCCCGGAGAAAGCCGCGGCGGCCAAGGGCGGGGCGTCGCCGATCAAAGAAGAATCGAGCATGGCGATGTTGGATCTTCCCTCGCCGGATCTTCCCTCGTTGGAACTGCTCGGCCCGCCGCAGTCGAAGCGTTTTTCGATCTCGCCCCAGGCCTTGGAGGCGATGTCCCGCCAAGTCGAGAGCAAACTGGCGGATTTCGGGGTGGAGGCCAATGTGGTGGCGGTGCATCCCGGACCGGTCATCACCCGCTACGAGCTGCAGTTGGCGCCGGGGATCAAAGTCAGCCGGGTCAGCAATCTGGCCAAGGATCTCGCCCGCTCGCTGTCGACCACCAGCGTGCGTATCGTCGAAATCATCCCCGGCAAGACCACCGTCGGTCTCGAGATCCCCAATGCCGAGCGGGAATTCGTGGGTTTGGTGGAGCTCCTCAAATCGCAGCCCTACCGGGAGAATCCCGCGGGCCTTCCGCTCGCGCTGGGCATGGATATTTCCGGTCAACCGGTGGTGGTGGACCTTGCCCGCATGCCCCACCTGCTGGTGGCCGGTACCACCGGAGCGGGAAAATCCGTGGCCATCAACGCGATGATCTTGAGTCTTTTATATCGCGCGACCGCCGACGAAGTGCGCATGATCATGATCGATCCGAAGATGCTGGAACTATCGGTTTACGAGGGCATTCCCCATCTTCTCTCGCCGGTGGTGACGGATATGAAGGACGCCGCCAACGCGCTCAATTGGTGCGTCGATCAGATGGATCGGCGCTATCGTTTGATGTCGGCGCTGGGGGTGCGCCATATCGGGGGCTACAACCGCAAGTTGCGCGAGGCGGCCGAAGCCGGCGACCCGATCCTCGACCCCTTCTTCGTCGTCGATCCGGTCTTGACGGGGATGGAATCGGAGGAGGAGGACGAACGAACTCCGCCGCCGCTCGACCCCCTGCCCTTGATCGTGGTGATCATCGACGAGCTCGCCGACATGATGATGATCACCGGCAAGAAGGTCGAAACGCTGATCGCGCGTTTGGCGCAAAAAGCGCGCGCCGCGGGCATTCACCTCGTGCTCGCGACCCAACGCCCCTCGGTGGACGTGATCACCGGCCTCATCAAGGCCAATATCCCTTGCCGTATCGCCTTTCAGGTCTCTTCCAAGATCGATTCGCGCACCATCTTGGATCAGCAAGGGGCGGAGAATCTGCTCGGCAAGGGGGATATGCTCTATATGGGCCCCGGGGCTTCCTCCCTGCAGCGCCTGCACGGTCCCAACGTTTCCGATCAGGAGGTGCATCGCGTGGTCGCGCATCTCCGGCAATCGGATTCCCCCGACTATATCGGCTCTTTTCTCGACGGCCCCGGCGGCTCCGGTGCGCAAGAGAGTCAAAAAACCGCAGAGGCTTTCCCCGATTCCCCCGATTCCGAAGAAGGCCGGGATCCCTTTTACGAGCAAGCGGTGGAGGTCGTCATCAAGACCCGCCGGGCATCGATTTCCGGGGTCCAACGTCGCCTCCGGGTCGGCTATAACCGGGCGGCGCGGATGCTCGAGGAAATGGAGCGAGCGGGGATCGTCGGTCCGCAGCAGCCCAACGGCAGTCGGGATGTCCTCGCCGCCGCCCCGCCGTCGACGGAGCAAGCGGAAGAGCCATGATATTCAAAGCGTTTTTTGTCGGGAGGGGGCATCTTGCCGCCTGCGGGTCGCCGGGTGGTTGTCCTCGCCTCGAGAGGGGATCTCGAGGGCTCGATGCCGATGCGGCGGATCATCGGCGTCGTCGAGGGTCGGGCCTTTTTCGTATCGGATCCGCTATCGGATTCTCGGCGGCGTTGCTCTTGCCGCTGCTCTTGTCGCTTTTTTTCGCCCCCCGAGCCATGGCGGCGGACGAGCGCTTGGATCGATGGCTGTCGAATTTCGCCCGGGTGTCGGCGCATTTCGAGCAGCGCACCTTCGATGACGAGGGCGGGCTTTTGGAGGAGGCCGAGGGCGAGGCTTTGATCGATCGCCCCGGTCGGTTCCGTTTCGAATACAAAAGCCCGTCGCCCCTGCTGGTGGTCGGGGACGGGCAGAGGGTTTGGATTCACGACGAGGAGCTGGCCCAAGTTACGGTGCGTCGGCTCGACGATATGGTGAGGTCGGCGCCGGCGGCCCTGTTGGTGGTGGACAGACCCTTGGCCCAGGATTTTATGATCGAGTCCCTCGATCCGGCGAAAGCCCCGAGCCCCGGCTTCGATTGGTTCTCGCTCGTTCCTGCGGACCAAGGAGCGGCTTTCAGTCGTATCCTCTTGGCCTTTGCCGCCGGGCGCCTCGAGCGTATGGTGCTCAGCGATCAATTCGGTCAGATCACCTATCTCGAATTTTCCGATATCGTCAAAGATCCTCCCCTGACCGCCGACGCCTTCGTTTTCTCGCCCCCGGCGGGGAGCGATGTCATCGGCGATGTCGATGTCGAGCTCGGCGGTCGCGAAAACGGGGGCGAGCCTTGAACTCGAAAGACCAACCCCGGCTTTTCGCCTGCGAGATCGACGAACCCCCGGCCGAGAAGTCGGATTTGGCGTTTCGGCCGCTGGCGGATCGCATGCGTCCGCGCACGCTGGACGAATTCGCCGGGCAAGCGCATTTGCTGGCCCCGGGAAAGCCCTTGCGGGCGGCGCTCGAAGCCGGCCGCATGCATTCGATGATCCTTTGGGGGCCTCCCGGCAGCGGCAAGACCACCCTCGCCGGATTGGTGGCGACCAATGCCAAGGCTCGTTTTTTCTCGCTTTCGGCGGTGCTCTCAGGGGTCGCCGAAGTCCGGGCGATTGTCAACGAGGCGCAGCGCCATCGAGCCGAAACCGGGCAGGAATGCGTTCTCTTCGTCGACGAGGTGCATCGTTTCAACAAAAGCCGGCAGGACGCTTTTTTGCCCCATGTCGAGGATGGCACCTTGATCTTGATCGGGGCCACCACCGAGAACCCCTCCTTCGAGCTCAATAACGCCTTGCTTTCGCGGGCCCGGGTCTATGTGCTCAAGGCCTTGGAGGTCTCGGTGATCGAGGGGCTGATCGAGCGGGCGTTGAGCGATGACGAGCGTGGTCTGGGGGCGATGCGGATCCGCTTGGAGCCGGGGCTCGGGCCGATCCTGGCGCAGGCGGCCGACGGCGATGTCCGCCGGGCGCTGAACTTGCTCGAGATCGCCGCCGATGTCCTGCCGGAGCCTGTCGGCGAGAGCGAGACCCGCATCCTCTCGCGCGATTTGCTGCTGCCGATTTTGGAAGGGGGTGCGGTCCGGCGCTTCGACAAAGGCGGGGACGCTTTTTACGATCAGATTTCCGCCCTGCACAAATCGATTCGCGGTTCGAGCCCCGATGGAGCCCTCTATTGGCTGGCGCGGATGATCGACGGGGGTTGCGATCCCGCCTATATCGCGCGGCGCCTCGTACGCATCGCCTCCGAGGATATCGGCAACGCCGATCCGAGGGCCCTCGGTCTCGCCTTGGACGCTTGGGGGGTGCAAGAACGCCTCGGCAGTCCCGAGGGCGAACTCGCTTTGGCCCAATCCGCGGTGTATATGGCTTGCCTTCCCAAGAGCGATGCCGTCTATCGGGCCTTCGGCGAGGCGATGCGCGATGCGCGGCAGGCCGGCTCCCTCGAGGTGCCGATGCACCTTCGCAACGCCCCGACGGAACTGCTGGCATCTTTGGGACACGGTGCGGGCTATCGCCATGCGCATGACGAGGCGGAGGGCTATGCCGCGAAAGAGCGCTACCTTCCCGATGCGCTCGGTGAAAGACATTACTACCGCCCGTCGGGACGCGGTCTAGAAGATCGGATTCGAGCGCGCTTGGAGCGCTTGCGCGCCCTCGACGAAGCGGCCGGCGAGACCCCCTCGCCGCCTCGCGAGCGGCCCGAGCCTTTGCCCTCGCAAAGCGACGAGCGCGTGCCGACCCCGATCGGAGAGCCGGCGGGAGCGGCGCCCGGCTCCGCCCTTCGTGAATCCACCGACCGACCCGCCGACCGCTGCGAACGGGAATTCGGCTGATGCTCGATACTGCATTGCTAAGACGCGATCTCGAAACCACCGCCGCCCGGCTCGCCACCCGCGGCGTCGTCTTGGATATCGAGCGGATCGCCCGCCTCGAAGCCGAGCGCAAGCAGGTGCAGGGGCGTACGCAAGAACTGCAAAACCTGCGCAACAGCCGATCGAAGGAGATCGGGCAGGCGAAAGCCCGCGGGGAGGATATCGCGCCATTGCTTGCCGATGTCGGTCGCTTGGGGGACGATATCGAATCCGAAAAGCGGCATTTGGGCGCCATCCAAGCCGAACTCGAAGAAATCGCCTTGTCGCTTCCCAACCTCGTCCAAGAGGATGTCCCGGTGGGAAAGGACGAGAGCGACAACCGCGAGGAGCGAAGGGTCGGCGAGCGGCCGGAATTCGATTTCACGCCCCTTGATCATGTCGCCATCGGGACGGCCTTGGGCGGGATGGATTTCGATCTCTCGGCGAAGCTCTCCGGGAGTCGTTTCGTTTCCCTGCACGGCGGTTTGGCCCGTCTGCACCGGGCGCTGATCCAGTTCATGATCGATGTGCATGTGCAAGAACATGGCTACCGTGAAATCTATGTCCCTTATTTGGTCGGCGCCGATATTCTGCGCGGCACCGGTCAGTTGCCCAAGTTCGCCGACGATCTCTTTCATATCGAGGACCACGATCTTTTCCTGATCCCGACCGCCGAGGTGCCGGTGACCAATGTGGTGCGGGATCGGATCCTCGAGGCCTCGGAGTTGCCGCTGCGCTTCGTCTGCCATACCCCTTGTTTTCGGCGCGAGGCCGGCTCTCATGGTCGTGATACTCGGGGGATGTTGCGCCAGCATCAGTTCGAGAAGGTCGAACTGGTGCATATCGTCCCGCCGGCGGATTCCGCCGAGGCCCTCGAGAGGCTGACTTCCCACGCCGAGGCGATTTTGCAAAGGCTCGAGCTGGCCTATCGGGTCGTGACCCTTTGCACCGGCGATATCGGATTCGCCGCCGCCAAGACCCTCGATATCGAAGTCTGGTTGCCGGGGCAGCAGTGTTATCGGGAGATTTCCTCGTGCAGCAACTGCGAGGCCTTCCAGGCTCGGCGCATGCAGGCGCGATGGCGCAACCGGGACACCGGGAAGACCGAGTTGGTTCATACCCTCAACGGATCGGGGGTGGCGATCGGCCGGGCGCTGATCGCGGTGCTGGAAAACCATCAGCGAGCCGACGGCTCGGTGCGCATCCCTGATGCATTGCGGCCTTATATGGGCGGTATCGAATCCCTTGCCTTGCCGGATCGAGAGCGCCGATAGGCAAAGGGATATCGCCGCGCCCGAAAAAGACCGATCCGGCTCGTCGATTCGATGAAAGGGGAGCGGCGGTCGGTCGGGTGCCGGCGGCGCTTTCGGCGATCTGTCGGCAAGTCGCCGGTTCGAGCGATGCTAAATGCTTTGCGCTTCGACGCTTCGACGCTTCAATAAGGGGGGTGGTATCGAATCCCTCGCCTGGCCGGATCGATCGCGTCGATGGGCAGAGCCGATAAGCGCAGGGTCGATAGGCAAAGGAATATCGTCGGCTCCCCTCCTGGTTCCGCTTCGCTTTTCGCAATACGAATGCGATACGAGTTCGTATCGATTCGTATCGCCTCAGGGCTCGGCCGGTATGTCGTAGTTCGTGATGATGGCCTCGGTCATCGCATGGCGGTGGCTTGTGCGGCCCCCCAAATGGTAAAAATGCTCCCGCGTTCGGATATGGAATCGCCCGCGGAACTTTTCCAGATGGCGATTGCGGCGATAGCCGTTGTGATGCCACGTGGAGAGCATGAAATATCCCCGGATCCCCAAAAGGGCGTCGAAAAGCTCCCCCTCGTCTTTTTCGCCCCAGCGATCGTGGTAATCCGTATGTCTTTCGATATAAGGGGGGTCGCAATAGACGATATCGTCGGCCCCCGCTTGTTCGATCGTGCGCTGGAAGGGTTGATATCGGAATTCGTATTCGCTCGCCTCGAGCCGCCGCGAGACGTATTCGATCTGGTTGACGATCCGAGTGATATAGGCCGGAGCGAAGCGCTGCGGTTTTTTGCAAAAAGGGACGTTGAACTCCCCTTTGCGGTTGAATCGAATCATGCCGTTGAAAGAGGCTCGGTTGAGAAAGAGAAAATCCAAGGGCTCGTGCTTTTCGTTGAATCGTTTTCTGACGGCGCGGTAATGGTCGGCACCCTCGGCAAGGAGGATCGCGCCCTCTCTTTCCAAATATTCCCGGGCGATCCCCGCAGTGATGCGACCTTGCTGCAAGGATTCGTAAAAGCGAATCAGATGGGGGTTGTTGTCGCCCATCAGGGCTCGTTTGCCGGGGATGTTGTAGCCGACGACACCGCTGCCCATGAAGGGTTCGATCCAGCGGCCGCCGAATCGACCTCGAAGGATCGGATCGGGAAGGAGGGTTTTGATCCAAGGAACCAGTTTGCTTTTGATTCCCTGGCATTTGATGGGCGGCACTTTGACGGGTACGGGATCGATGTCCGGCATATCGTATTTCGCATTCGGCGACGGCGGGATCTTAACGGAGGGCTTTTAAAGGCGGGTGTTGCAGGCAAGGGGGCGGGCGACTTCTCGATCGTCCTCGATCATCCTCGATCATCCCTTTCCCTCGAAGGCGCTGCCCCGAGTCTTTGCGCGCTTGTCGATCGGCAAGAAAAAAGGGGCCGGGAAAAATACCCGGCCCCCTTAGCGACACGATCGACGAGAAGATCGACTCTCGCTTCGAAAAAACCGCCTTTTTCGAATCTTTTTCGAAAGCGAGAGGGCTAAAAAGCCCCGCTCGTTTTCGAAACTCTCAGTCGTCGCTCCCGGAGAAAGCCCCGAAGAGATGCAAGAGCGAGAGAAAGAGGTTGTAGATGGCCATATAGAGTCCGACGGTCGTGAGGATATAGTTGGTATTGGGGTTATGCACCAGTTGGCTGGTTTCATAAAGGATCAGCCCCGACATCAGCAGCACGAACATCGCGGAGACCACCAGCGAAAGCCCCGGCAACGAGAATATCATCGCTCCGAGTCCGGCGAGGAAGGCGACCAATATCCCGGCGAACAAAAAGCCGCCGATGAAGCTGAAATCCCGCTTCGTGGTGAGGGCGTAGCCGGACAGTCCGAGGAAGATGGCGGCCGTGCCCCCGAGCGCGGTCATCACCAGCTCGTTGCCATTGGGAAGCCCTAAATACAATTTGACGATCGAGCCGATGCTAAGACCCATGAAGCCGGTGAAAACGAAGACCCAAAGCAATGCCGATGCCCGCGCGGCATTCCGGTGAACCATGAACAACAACCCGAAAAAACCGGCCAAGGTGATGAACCAAGGAAGAGTGATGTTGAGAACCACGGCGATACCGGCAGTCACGGCACTGAAAGCCAGCGTCATCGCGAGCAGGGTGTAGGTGTTGCGGATCAGCTTGTTGGTCGCGAGGGTCGTATCGAGAGTTCGAGCGCCGAAGGCTTTGTTCTGAAGGTCCATGGATGCAGTCTCCTCCTTTGAAGGTGGTCTTTCTCGGAGCGATTCGAAGATCGATGTCGGGCGATGCCGGGGGGATCGAGACCCTCGGCCTTGTCTTGCCTTGTCGGCGACTCATTGTCGGCGACGGGTCTTCGAAGCCTCGAATCGGCTCTTTGCAAGAATCCGTATCTTGCGGATCATACTCCGCTATGACGAGGATTCAAGATCCGGTTTTTTCGATCATGCCATCATCGTCGCCGGCGGCGGAAGTCTCGTCCGTCGAGCCCGCGCTTGCCGGGAGCGTCTTCCAAGCGAAGCCGACCTTTGATTCCGGTCGGCAATTCCGGTCGCTAATTCCGGTCGGGCAAAAACGAGATGCGGCCTGACTTCCCGATTTTCAATATCTGCTGCTATCCTATCCGACCTCCCTGTCGGCAATCGCGGGGCGAGCGTTTGTCGAGGGGTCGCTCGGGATCGCATGGCTTCGCATGCGAAGGGGCTTTAAGGTGGGGTGGCTGAGCGGCCGAAAGCACCGGTCTTGAAAACCGGAGAGCCGAAAAGGCTCCGTGGGTTCGAATCCCACCCCCACCGCCATATTTTGTGTCGGGATATTTCGAAAAACGCCCTCGCGGCGACCTTTATCGCCGCGGATCGAGAGAACCCTTGCGGGGATATCCGAAGGGATACAAGGAAGGAGTCCGAGCGCTAGGGATCTGTCGATAGTCGACTTTTCTCCGGCGGACATCCTTTATTCGGCCTTCGCCAAGGGCTCGCACGGTCGATGCCGAGGGTTTTTGTGCTCGCAAGGCGCATCATTGCCGCGTCGTGCGGGGTCTCGACGAAGCCGGTCGATAACCGGCTCGTTCCGAGGCTTTCGAGGAGATGGATCCTTCCGGTCTTGACTAATCGATAAATTCAGTTAAAAGGATAAGAGGCGGCATAATGGACGACCCCTCGGATCGAGTCGTCGTCGAGGGAGGAATATTCGCATCGAAGTCGGTCTTGGATGTTTATACCGTCGCCGAGCGGTCCGCGATCGAAAGTCGAGCGAGCGATCGCGCGAACCGACGGACTTTTCGTGCCGGAGCGGTTGTCGACCCCCGGACGAGATCGCATCACAGAGGAATCCAAGATGTTCAAACTGCTGGCGGCACCTTTGCACAAGGCGGTCGAGAAAGGTGATGCCGAAACCGTGAAATCCTTGATCGCCGAGGGTACGGACGTCAATGCGAAGAGGTACGGGGGCATGGTGCCTTTGCACTTCGCCGCCGCCGGAGGCGATATCGGGATTTTCCGGATGCTGACGGAGGCCGGTGCCCATCTGGATCCTAAAAACAACGGCGGCATGACCCCCTTGCACCTTGCGGCCTATAACAACAATATCGATATCGTGAACCTGTTGATCGCCGCCGGCGCCGATGTGCACGTGAAAAACCACGGGCGCAAGACCCCCTCGCAGCTGGCGGTGGATAAATGCCATGTCGATGTCGCCAAGATCCTTTCGGAAGCCGAAAGCGGGATGGCGTTCGAGCCGCAAGAGAAATCGATCCTGCCGGAGATATCGGAGGCGTTGAACCAATCGGAGGCCTTGAACCAATCGGAAGCGTTGAGGATATCGGGGGCGTCCAAGATGGCACAGGCATCGAGGATCGACGAGACGCCGGCGGACGAGCCCTCGAGGGTGGCGGAAGCATCCAAGATGGCGTCTTTGCACAAGGCGGTCGAAAGAGGCGATACCGAAGCCGTGAAATCGTTGGTGGCCGGTATTTCGGATGTCAATGCGAGGAGGTACGGGGGTATGACGCCCCTGCATTTCGCCGCCGCCGGCGGGGATGCCGGGATTTTTCAGATGTTGATGGAGGCCGGAGCCTCTTTAGATCCCAAGAACAACGGCGGCATGACGCCTTTGCACCTTGCGGCCTACAACAACCGGATCGACATCGTGAATATCTTGATCGATGCCGGTGCCGATGTGCATGTGAAAAACCACGGGCGCAAGACCGCCTCGCAGTTGGCGGTGGATAAATGCCATGTCGATATCGCCAAAATACTCTCGGAGGCCGAATCCGGCTAGCCTCGTCGGTACTCACTCTTTCGAGGAGCCAAGGCTTGCTTGGCTCTTACCCTTCTTTATTCGTCGCTCCTTTCGTTTTTCTTTGTCGGCCCGAGCGTCGTTCGACTTCGGGTGGCCCGCCGCGGTCTCGATCGATGATCAAACTCGTATCCCCTCAGCCCGACGAAGGCTTTCGATCTCTTTCGCGTAGCCTGAAACGTTGGATCTTGCCGGTGGCGGTTTTGGGAAGGGAGTCGGTGAATTCGATCCAGCGCGGATATTTATGGGGGGCGAGACGGTTTTTGACGAAGCGCTTGAGTTCTTCGATCAACCCTTCCGGATGATCGTCGCCGGTGCCTTTGTCGAGAACCACGAAGGCCTTCGGCTTGATGAGATCGTTGTCGTCGCTCGCGGCGACCACCGCCGCTTCGAGCACGCGCTCGTGATCGAGAAGGGCCGATTCGACCTCGAAGGGCGAGACCCATTGGCCGCCGACTTTGAGCATGTCGTCGGTGCGGCCGCAGTAGCGGTAGCGGCCTTCGCTGTCGAGGATGTATTTGTCGCCGGTGCGGGTCCAAGGACCATGAAAGGCGAACAGGCTCCGTTCGCGCCGGTTCCAATAGGCGACGGCGCTCGAATCGCCTTTGACCCACAGTTCCCCGATCTCGCCGGCGGCGGCGGGCTCGCCGTGCTCGTCGAGGACCCGCAAATCGTAGCCGGGGACGGCGGTGCCGGTGGTGCCGTAGCGGTTGTCGTCGGGTCGGTTGGAAAGAAAGATATGGAGCATCTCGGTCGATCCCAGTCCATCGATGATCGGCACGCCGAATCGATCCTCCCAAGCCTCGCCGATAGGTGGCGGCAGGGCCTCGCCGGCCGAGACGCATAACCGCAAATCGACCTTGTTTTCCCCTGCGGCACCGAGGATCGCCCCGTAAAGCGTCGGGACCCCGAAGAAGATCGTCGGTCGATATTCGTCGAGGATGCGCCGCACTGCATCCGGGGTCGGGCGACCGGCGAGGGTGATCGCCGTGGCCCCGACGGATAGGGGGAAGGTCATCGCATTGCCGAGTCCGTATGCGAAGAAGAGCTTGGCGGCGGAGAATACGCGGTCGTCCTCGCGGATACCCAAAATCCCTTGGCCGTAGCGGAGCGCGGTGGTCGCGAGGCTGCGGTGCAGATGCATCGCGCCTTTGGGGGAGCCGGTCGAGCCCGAGGTATAGAGCCAAAAGGCGATATCGTCGCCGGTGGTATTCGCGGCTGCGAGTTCGGGCGAGGCGGCTTTCAGGCAATCGTCGAGGGCATCGAAACCGGTCGCGGCGGTCGCGGCGCTCGGCGCTTGTCCGGCGTCTTCTCCTTCGAAGCCCGAAGGAGCGTCGGCCACGACGATGCGTTCGAGCCACTCTCGCTCTTCGAGGATCGGGGCGAAAGCGGGAAGAAGATGAGCCCCTAGCACGAGAATGCGGGCGCGGGAGTCATGCAGGAGATTGTCGTAATCCTCGGTCGAGAGCAGGGTGTTGACCGGCACGGGGACGGCCCCGACCTTGATCGCCCCCCAAAAGACGGCGAGGAAGTCGATGCCGTCGTGCAGGCAGAGCATCACGCGATCTTCCATCCCGAGCCCTAAGGCGCGAAGGGCGTTCCCGGCGCGGTTGACGCGTTCGGCCAAATCCGCGTAGCGATACGCTTGACCGCTTTCTCCCTCGATCAAGGCGATCTTGTCGCCCCGTCCCCCCTCGATATGGCGATCGATGAATTCGAAGGCGGCGTTATATCGGTGGGCAAAGGATATTTGCGTTTCACCGGGGTCGAAATCGGCGGCGGATCGGTTCATGCTCCAAGGACCGTGACGAGGGTTTGCGAAGGCGAGTGGCGGTGAAGGGGCGAAGGGTTTTCGATAACGAGGGATCGCCGGCGATCAGTCCAAACGCACGTATTCGAAATCGATCGCTTGCCCGTCGATCCCCCGCGCCGGCGGGGCGATCCAGTGGGCGAAACGGCCGGGTTCGGTGACGGCGCCGGGCATCAGGGAACGAATATAATCGCGGTCTTTTTGGCTCGGCAGCCAACGGTGCCGTTCGCGCTGCCAAGCATCGGCATCGAGAACCTTGCCTGCGGGATCGACGTCCATTCCCGAAAACTCCCCGATCGTGCGGTTGAAGGCGACATGGGGAAGGCGCAGTTCGAATTCCACTTCGTGGCTGCGGATGATGCGATTGAGGCGATCGATGCCGGCTTCGACATCGGCGACGAAATCGTCTCGCAGCCTTTCGTTGATCGCGCCCAAAGCCGGTGCCTCCTCGCGCACGAAAGCGCCCTTTTTGAAACGCAGCACCGGCCAGGCGGCGTTCGTCAAACGATGGTCGTCCTCGATCCGGGATTCGTCGAAGCGTCCTTTGATCCCCGCGCTATAGCCGGCGGCGGCGTTGGTCGACACTTCGGAGCCGAAGAGGTCGAGGGTCACGCTGAAATGGAAGTTCAAATAGCGCTGGAAGGTCGGCAGGTCGATGATCCCGAGTTCGCGCGCTTCCTTTTTCGGGTGATCGCGCATGACTTCGCAGGTGCGCTGCACCACTCGCGCAAGGCCGGTGATGCCGACGAACATATGATGCGCCTCTTCGGTGAGCATGAAGCGGCAAGTGCGAGAGAGGGGGTCGAAGGCGGATTCGGTCAAGGAATGGAGCTGGAACTTTCCGTCCCGATCGGTGAGGAAGGTGAACATGAACAGGGCCAGCCAGTCCGGGGTGCGTTCGTTGAAGGCCCCGAGAATGCGCGGGCGGTCGGCGTCTCCGGAGCGTCTTGCGAGCAGCATCTCCGCTTCCTCGCGTCCGTCGCGCCCGAAATAGGCGTGCAGGAGGTAGATCATCGCCCATAGGTGGCGTCCTTCCTCGACGTTGATCTGGAAAAGGTTGCGCAGATCGTAATTCGAAGGGCAGGTTTGTCCCAGATGTCTTTGCTGCTCGACCGAGGCCGGTTCGGTATCCCCTTGGACGACGATCAAGCGGCGCAAGGCGGCACGGTATTCCCCGGGCACCTGCTGCCAGACGGGTTTTCCTCGGTGTTCGCCGAAGCCGATCCTTCGATCCGCCTCCGGCTCGGCAAGGAAGATCCCCCAGCGGTAATCGGGCATGCGGGTGTAGCCGAAATTCGCCCATCCCTTGCGGTCGACCGAGGTGGCGGTGCGTAGGTAGACTTCGTGCGCCGCGCTGCCGCTCGGTCCCATATCGCGCCACCAGTCGACGAAGGCCGGTTGCCAGCGCTCCAAGGCGCGCCGAAGGCGGCGATCCGATGCGAGATCGACGTTGTTCGGGATGCGTTCGTTGTAGTTGATCGATGACATCGCTGATCGGTCCTTGCCGAGACGGAGTGCGGAAAAGGGGGGTTGAAAGGGACTGTGAGCCGGCGGCGACGAAGCGCTGCCGAAGCGAAAATGCCGGCCAAGAGATGCCGAAGCGAAATGGATTGTACGATCCACGGGTTTTTCGCGGATCGCCGAAGGGATCGAGGGTCTTCGCCGACCTGCTTGGGCTAAGATCGAGGATTGATTTTTCGGATCGACGAGGGTTTCGGGTACATAATGGAAAGTTTTCACGGCACGACCATTTTAGCGGTCCGGCGCGACGAAAGGGTGGTGATCGGCGGCGACGGTCAAGTTTCGATGGAGTCGATCGTCCTCAAGGGCAATGCCCGCAAGGTGCGGCGGTTGTACAAGGATCGAGTGATCGCGGGCTTTGCCGGTAGCACGGCGGATGCCTTCACCTTGTTCGAGCGCTTCGAAACGAAACTCGATCAGCACGCGGGCCATCTCAGTCGGGCGGCGGTGGAGTTGGCCAAGGATTGGCGTACCGAGAACGCTCTGCGCCGTCTCGAGGCCATGCTCTTGGTTGCCGATCATCGGGAACTGCTGATGCTTTCGGGGAACGGGGACGTGATCGTCCCGCAGCGTGATATCGCGGCGATCGGCTCCGGCGGACCCTTCGCATTGGCCGCGGCGCGGGCGTTGTCGGAAGCCACAGCCCTCGATGCCCGCTCGATCGTCGAGCGTTCGCTCGGCATCGCCGCCGATATCTGCGTTTATACCAACCACGAGATCGTCATCGAGGAAATCGGCCCCGACGATCCTCTCCCCGATTGAATCCCGGCAAAGTCGCCGGCGGGCTTTGCGCGGTCTTTCGCCCGCCTCGACGGCGCTTCGTCGCGATCCCCGCTAAGCCGAAACCGGGCTCGATGGATTCAAAAAGGCGGCACGAAACGAGTCGAAGATCTTTGGCGGAAAACCCTTCATCATGAGCGCAATGACTCCCAAAGAGATCGTCCACGAGTTGGACAAGCACATCATCGGTCAAGACGATGCCAAGCGGGCGGTGGCCATCGCCCTGCGAAATCGCCGGCGGCGAATGCAGGTCGACGAAGCGCTCCGGGCCGAGATCACCCCCAAGAATATCCTGATGATCGGCCCCACCGGGGTGGGCAAGACGGAGATCGCGCGTCGGCTCGCTCGGCTCGCCGGGGCTCCTTTCATCAAGGTCGAGGCCACCAAGTTCACCGAGGTCGGATATGTCGGGCGCGACGTGGAATCCATCGTGCGCGATTTGACGGATGTCTCGTTCAACCTCAATCGGGCGCAGGAGACGGAAAAGGTCAGGCATATCGCCGAGGACGAGGCGGAACAGCGCATTTTGAATATCCTGCTGCGGCCGCCGCGCGATGCCTCGAAGGATCGAGAGGAAAGCGGGGACGAGAAGAGCGAGTCCGGCGCCCGGCAGCTCCTCCGCGAGCGCTTGCGGGAGGGCAACCTGGACGACAAGGAGATCGAGGTGGATCTGAACGTGCCCTCGGTCGGGGTCGAGATCATGGCTCCGCCGGGGATGGAAGAGATGATCGGTCAGTTGCAAAATATGATGCAGGACATCACTTCGAGCCGTCCTCGTCGGCGCCGCCTTCGTATCAAGGATGCCTTCAAACTCCTGACCGAGGAGGAAGCGGGCAAGCTGATCAACGATATCGATATCAAATCGCGGGCGGTCGAGGATGTCGAGCAAAACGGCATCGTTTTCATCGACGAGATCGACAAGGTCTCTCGTCGCAGCGGCCACGGGACCGCGGATATCTCCCGCGAGGGGGTGCAGCGCGATCTCCTGCCTTTGGTCGAAGGGAGTACGGTATCCACCCGACACGGCATGGTGCGCACCGATCACATCCTTTTTATCGCTTCCGGGGCTTTTCACGTTTCCAAGCCCTCGGACCTCATCCCCGAGTTGCAAGGCCGCTTCCCGATCCGGGTTGAACTCTCCCCCTTGGGCAGCGATGATTTTCTGCGCATCCTGAAAGAGCCGGCTTGTTCCCTCGTCGATCAGTACATCGCTTTGCTGGCCACCGAGGGGGTGAGTCTCGAGTTCACTCCCGAGGGCTTGCAGCGTATCGCCGAGATCGCTTGGCAGGTCAACGAAAATACCGAGAATATCGGCGCCCGTCGGCTGCAGACGATCTTGGAACGCCTGCTCGAGGAGGTCTCTTTCAACGGTGCGGATCTCTCCGCCGGTCGCAAGGATATCGTCGACGAGGCTTATGTCGACTCGCATCTTCGCGATATCGCATCGAATCTGGATCTTTCTCGCTATATCCTTTGAGGCGAATCCTTTGAGGCGAGCGATGATCGAAAGCCCGGCATCGAGATTCCAGTATCGAAATCCCACTATCGAAGCCTTGGCATCGACACCCTGGTATCGAAACATGAGGTACCCAAAGCCGTGAATCGATCGGATCGACAACCCCCCGTTCCCCTTGAGCTGCGCTACGAGAAAAGCGAGCGGATATTGCATATCCGCTTTCGCGAGGGCGAGGAATATTCCCTGAGCGCCGAGTATCTGCGGGTCTATTCGCCCTCGGCGGAGGTGCGGGGCCATGGCCCCGGTCAGGAAACGCTGCAAACGGGCAAAGAAGAAGTCGGTATCAAGGCCATCGAGCCGGTGGGCAATTACGCGGTCCGCCTGTGTTTCGACGATGGCCACGATACCGGGCTTTATTCCTTCGAGGAGCTCTATCGGCTAGGAGAGGCCCGGCAGGATTTGTGGCAGGACTATCTGGATCGGCTGGAGGCTGCGGGCCATCGTCGCCGCGAGCTCTAGCGGATCGCGTTTGCCCAAGGGCGTCGCCGGCCTTCTTCGGCTTTTTTCGACGGCGGCACCGCGAAGCGGCGGGCAAGGCGGCAGGGGCGTATTTTCATGAGCGAAGAGACCACCCATTTCGGATTCGAGGAGATCCCCGTCGGCGAGAAGGCGCGTCGGGTCGATGCCGTTTTCGATTCGGTTGCCGCTCGCTACGACCTGATGAACGATTTGATGTCCTTGGGGCTGCATCGCATCTGGAAGGATTTCGCGGTGCGTCTCGCGCGGGTGCGCAAGGGCATGAGGGTGCTGGATCTCGCGGCGGGCACCGGCGATCTGAGCCTTCGTCTCGCGCCGATGGTCGGGCGCCGCGGGCGGGTGGTTCTGGCCGACAGCAATCGCCCGATGCTGGTCAAAGGCCGCGATCGTCTGCTCGATCACGGCTATGTCGATGCGATCGAAACGGTGCGATGCGATGCCCAGTGCCTTCCTTTCCCCGATCGCATATTCGATCGGGTATCGATCGGTTTCGGCCTGCGCAATATCACCCATAAGGAGCGGGCGCTGGCCGAGATGCGTCGGGTATTGCGCCCCGGGGGGATGGTTTTGGTGCTGGAATTTTCGCATCTCGTCTCGCCGCTGCCGGCGCGGCTTTACGATCTTTGGTCGTTTCGCGCCTTGCCCTTCCTCGGCGAGGCGGTGACGGGGGACGCCGCGAGTTATCGCTATTTGGCGGAATCGATTCGACGCCACCCGGATCAGCAGACGCTGTTGGCGGCGATGCACGGCGTCGGCTTCGAGCATTGCGCCTATCACAATCTTTGCCGCGGCATCGTCGCCGTTCACAAAGGCTTTCGGATTTAAAAAGCCTCGTTCTCGGACGAAAAAACGATCCTTCCAAGGAAGGCTCCCTTCTTGCGACCTTAGGACTTGGCAAGACTTCGAATCATGTCATCCGATCCACGAATCCCGCAAGCCGGATATCCCCCCCCTTTCGAAAGCGGGGGCGTCGATCGATGGTGGGCCTTGTGGGTCGAGTCTTTTATCCGGAGTCTGCTCGATACCGATCCCCATACCCGCAAATCCTTGGCCGCGATCGAGGGCAAGGTCGTCGATATCGTCATTCGGGGATCCGAGGACGAGAACGAGGGCGATGGTGCGGGCGGGTTTCGCCTTTTTTTCGAGGGGGGGGAGGTGCGCATCGGCGGGTATTTGTCGAAGGGGCCGGCGAGCCCGGGCGAGATCGATGGGAACGAAGCGGGCATCGATCCGCAGGCGATAGATAGCGGGAGAAAGGAGTCGCATCAAGGAGGCGAGGATGCGGATCGCTGCCGAAGCGGCTCGGCTCGGCATCGAGAAGGAGCCAAGCCCCCTCGATACGCGGACCTTAGGATCCTCGGGGGGCCTTTTTCCTTGCTGCGTTTCGCCGCTTCCAAGGACCAAGAAGAGATGGTCTTGGGCAAAGAGGTCATTTTGCACGGCGATACCGCCTTGGCCGCCCGCTTGCAAAAGATCCTCTCGGGGATGGATATCGATTTCGAGGAGCTCCTCGCCCGGCGCATCGGGGATATTCCGGCGCATGCCCTGATGCGCGGGATGCACGATGTCGGTGAGCGTTTTCGCGAGACGGGCAGCGCTCTTGCGGCCGACCTATCGGAGTATTTACGCTACGAGGCCGCCCTCGTTGCCCGACAATCCGAGGGCGAGCGCTTCGTGCAGGGGGTCGAGGATATGCGCGACGATATCGATCGATTGGAGGCGAGGATCGCCTTGCTCGAGAATGCCTCGGCCGAAGGGGAATGACGATGATCGGCTTTCGCCGGATCCTTCGTCTTGCCGGTATCCATCTCGTCTTGATTCGCTACGGCTTGGACGAGATCGTTCTTGCGACCCAACCCTTTCGCTCCTTTCGCTTCCTGCTCTACTTTTTGCCTTGGAATTGGCTTCCCCGTCGGCGTCGCGATTCGCGGGCGGTGCGTTTGCGGCGAGCGTTGGAGGACTTGGGCCCGATCTTCGTCAAATTCGGTCAAATCCTCTCGACCCGTCAAGATCTGCTGCCGCCGGATATAGCGGTCGAGTTCTCTCGCTTGCAAGATAAAGTGCCCCCCTTCCCCGGGGAGGAGGCGATGGCGATCGTGCGCGAGGAGCTCGGCCGGCCGCTCGAGGAGATCTTCTTCGAATTCGATCGGGAGCCGCTGGCATCGGCGTCGATCGCCCAGGTCCACGTCGCGCGCTTCGTCGACGGGCGCGAAGTCGTGGTCAAGGTGCTGCGCCCGGGGATCGGGCGCATCATCGAGCGCGATATCAGTCTTTTGTACTTAGTCGCGGAACTCGCGGGCAAATATTGGCACGATGCCGCCCGCTTGCGTCCTTTGGAAGTGGTGGCCGAATACGAGAAAACCATTTTGGGCGAGCTCGATCTGCAGCGCGAAGCGGCTTCGGCTTCGCAGTTGCGGCGCAACTTCGAGGGCTCAGAACTCCTCCATGTACCGGAGGTGCATTGGGAATATAGCGGCCGCCGGGTGATGGTCATGGAGCGGATCACGGGGATCCCGGTCAGCGATATCGCCGCTTTGCGCGCCGCCGGGATCGATCTGCGGGCGCTGGCGGGACGCGGGGTGGAAATCTTCTTCACCCAGGTGATGCGCAACAACTTCTTCCACGCCGATATGCATCCGGGGAATATCTTCGTCGATCCCGACAGGCCTTCGAATCCCCGCTATATCGCGGTGGATTTCGGGATCATGGGCAGTCTTTCGGAGCGGGATCAGCGCTATCTGGCGGAAAATTTCCTTGCCTTTTTCAATCGCGACTATCGTCGGGTGGCGCGCTTGCACGTCGAATCGAAGTGGGTGCCGGCGGATATCCGCATCGAGGATTTCGAGGCCGCGATCCGCAGCGTTTGCGAACCGATCTTCGAGCGTCCGCTAAAGGATATTTCCTTCGGCGGATTGCTCGTTCGCCTCTTCGACACCGCCCGCAGTTTCCGGATGGAAGTGCAGCCCCAACTCGTATTGCTGCAAAAGACCCTGCTCAATATCGAGGGGATGGGGCGTCAGCTTTATCCGGAACTGGATCTTTGGACGACGGCCAAGCCCTTCCTCGAACGCTGGATGAGCGAGCGGGTCGGCGCCCGTGCTTTGCTGAAAGAACTCGAGCGCCAGGCCCCGACTTGGGGGGAGACTCTGCCGGCATTGCCGGGGCTTGCTTATCAGGCGTTGGATCGGATCCGTAGCGGCGCGCTCGAGGATCGCTCCTCGGGCGGCGAGGCGGCGACGATCCTAAAGGAGATCCGGCAGGCGAATCGGCGGACGGTGCTGGCGATATTCGCTGCCGCGGCTTTGGTCAGCGCCTCGATACTCGCCGCTTTTCCCGCAGGATGGCCGTCTTTATGGGGAGTGCCGATGGCTTCTTGGGGGCTCGCAGTTCTCGGCGTCGGGGTCTTTTTCGTGGCTCTGTCGCCTCGCGAGAAGGCAAAGCGAAGGGGGGTATCCGATATCCATCCCTCGGGCTCGTGATCGCCGGCGCACGATATCATGGCGCACGATAGAAGGTCGATCGTCGTTTCCCTATCCCCTCTTTCAGGCCCGGCATCGCTTTCGACGAGCCGGCGTGGCGGATGGTTTCGGCAGATTCCCGCGCTCTCTCGCTGCGTTCGATTGTTTTTTCTATGGACGAGGGAGCGGCGCTTTCGATCCGAAGCCGTCGATCCTTCGCCGGTATCGCTTTCGCGCCTTCGTATCCGGCTTCGATAACGAGGGCTGCGAAATCAGATGTGCGGGATCTTTCGTTTTTACCGGGTATTTATCGGGTATTTCCGGATGGATATCGCCGAAGCCTTCGGGCGCCGGTGTCCAAGGGATGTTATCGGCCGACGACGAGCGGCTTTTTTTTCCGCCGAGGATAGCGGGCGGGGGATTGGGGCCCTCGGCGACGCGGCGATTTCGAGCCTTGGAGGATATTCCGGAGATCGTGCGCGATCCGAGCGTTCGAGTTTATTCGGGCCATTGGCCTCGATCATGGCAGCCGCATAAAGGACAAAGCGCATCGCGTAATAGGCTCGGCGATCAATCCCCTTCGATCGCCGACGAAGCCGACCGGAGAAACCGACAAGACAAGAAACGATATATATCGCTCAGGCTTGTATCGGCGGCGGGTATCGGGTATTTCGCGCTATTCGGCTTGGCCATCGCCTTCGATTCCTCGATTCGGCGGCTTTGGCCAACTCGATCGGCGAATGCGAGGATCTTCGTTTTTTCTCGGCTCCTGCTCCGCTCTCTTGGCTCCCTTGGCTCCCTTGGGGCGGGCGGGCATCGAAAACAAGCAGGAAAAGCCCTTCGAAGGGCCTTTCCTGCTTTTTCCCTCGCTTCAAAGATTGAGCGGACGAGAGTTGAGAATATGCAGCCCTTTGAGGAGGTTGAGGGCCTCGTAGAGGGTGAAGTCGTCTTCGGCAAGGGAAGCCATTCGCTCTTCCTCGGAAGGCTCCTCCGCTTCGTCCTCGTTCCCCTCGCCCTCTTGCGCTTCCTCGTCGCCTTCGCCGTCGATGCCCTCGTCTTCGAAGGCCTCCTCGCCCTCGCCCTCGCCGGTGCCTTCGTCATCGCCGGGCTCTTCGCCGCCTTCGCTTCCCAAATGACCTGCGAGATCCGCTTCTCGCAAACGCGAGAGCTCGTCCTCGTTGGCGCGGGAGATTTGCACTTGGCCGCTGATGATATCGGGGACGATCCCGCGAGCCTGAATCGAGGTCCCCGAAGGGGTGTAGTAGCGAGCGGTGGTGAGCTTGAGGGCGGCGTTCCCTTCGGTTTGGAGGATGGTCTGCACCGAGCCCTTGCCGAAAGTCTGCTCGCCGATGATGACCGCCCGATGATGGTCCTTCAAAGCCCCGGCGACGATTTCCGAAGCGGAGGCCGAACCGCCGTTCACCAATACCACCAAGGGCTTCCCGTCGATGACATCGGTGGCGTCGGCGTTGAACCTCAGCTCGGCATCCTCGCGGCGCCCTTCGGTGTAGACGATGGTGCCGGATTCCAAGAAGGCATCGGCGACATCCACGCCCGCCTTCAAGACCCCGCCGGGGTTGTTGCGTAAATCGAGCACCAAGCCGTTGAGACCCTCTTCGCTTTCTTCTTTGAGTCGATTGATGGACTGGATGAGGTTTTCGCCGGTGCGGACCTGAAATGCGCTGACGCGGATATATCCGTAGCCCGGCTCGAGGATACGACCGCGCACGCTGGTGATCTGGATGATATCGCGCTTGATTTTGATATCGATGGGAGCATCGAGTCCATCGCGGACAACGGTCAAAACGATGGTCGTTCCGGGCTTGCCCCGCATCTTGTTGACCGCCTCCGTCAACGTCAGCCCCCGCACCGATGTTCCGTCAAGGCGAACGATCAGATCCCCGGCTTCCATTCCGGCGCGAAAGGCGGGGGTGTCGTCGATGGGAGCGATGACTTTGACATAGCCGTTGGTCTCCATTCCCACTTCGATCCCCAAGCCCCCGAATTCCCCTCGAGTCTGCTCCTGCAGGTTTTTCATGCCCTCGGGGACCAAATAAGAGGAGTGGGGATCGAGGCCCGAGAGCATCCCGTCGATGGCGTTTTGTATCAGATCCTCTCGTTTGATCGGATCGACATAATCCCTTTCGATCCTCAGCATGACCTCGGTGATTTCTCGCAGTTCGGCAAGCGGAAGTCCCGGGGGAGGCGCCTCGTCGGTGATCAGGGCCGGCGCCAAGCGTTGGGCCAATACTCCCGGAGCGCCGGTCAGCGCTCCGCCGATCATCGCCCCGATCAGCAGCAGGGGAATCGTCTTGATATACGTTGTTTTCATAGCGCTTCGCTCTGGTTGGCAACGATATGAAGGA
The DNA here is from genome assembly GCA_965220535.1 of Gammaproteobacteria bacterium. Lineage (GTDB taxonomy): Bacteria > Pseudomonadota > Gammaproteobacteria > HK1 > HK1 > HK1. The sequence goes on from OZ244833.1 coordinate 3,667,195, forward strand.
GCGGTTTTTTCGCTCCCGTCGAAGCGGCTTTTCAACCGCCCGAACGCTCTTGGAAAATGGATGGCGAGGCAGGAATCGAAAGCATCGGCGATGGCGATATCGAGCGGGCGCCGAGGTATTCGAGAAATTCACGGTTTTCTTCGGCCGCCGGCGATGGATATCCAAGCCATGGTCGCCTGACCTGAGCCTGAGCTGAAAGGATACTCGCTTATATGGCGATCTTGCAAATCGACGGCATGAGGATATCGTTGCGAAAAGGCCTCGTTCGAGGAGGCGATCGCAGCGGCGAGCGGGCGGTTCCGCCGGCCATCGCTTTCGCATCCGCCCGATCTTTCCCGCCGCCCGAGGCTTTGTCGGCATCGTTTTTTTTCGAATCGAAGATCCTTATCGCCCTCGGCTCGGTATCGGCGGTCGGGGGGGTCTATAATTTCGCATCGTTTTGCCGCATCGTCGAATTCGCCGCTTTCCAATCGCGAGGAAGAGCCGTGGACAATTTGCCGGAGTTTTTCCTGAACAACCAATTGCTGTGCATGGCGTTTATCGCGGTTGCCGGCGCCTTGGTCTGGACCTTCTTCCAAGGCCGGGCGAAAGGGGTGCGCAATATCGATCCGGCGAACGCGACCCGCTTGATCAACCAAGAAAACGCGTTGATCCTCGATGTGCGGCCGGAGGCGGAATTTCGCCAAGGACATATCGTCAATGCCCTCAACCTGCCCGCCGCCGGTTTGGACAATCGCATCGACAGCCTCAACAAATATCGACAGCGGCCGGTCGTCGCGGTTTGTCGCAGCGGGCAGGCCAGCATCAAGGCCGCGAGCGCTTTGGTCGCCAAGGGATTCGAAAATGTCTATAGCTTGAGCGGCGGCATCCTCGCTTGGGAAGGGGCCAGCCTGCCGTTGACGAAAAAATAGGGGCGGCGAAGGCTTCGGCGAAGGCTTCGGCGAGCTTTTGAGATTTCCGCCGGTCAAGAATTCCGCCGGCGCTTCGCCCTTCGTCATGCCGGATTTCGGCGCTCGCACATCCCCCCGTCGACGGTGATCGAATGCCTCGAATATTCGATATCGCGGTGATCGGAGCCGGTTCTTGGGGCACCGCTTTGGCCTGCTCGTTGGTGCGCAACGGCTCTTCCGTCGTGCTTTGGGGGCGGGATGCGGCTCATATCGAGGCGATCGCCGCGAAGCGGATCAACGAACGCTACCTCCCCGGACACCGCCTGCCCGATGCGCTGGTCCTGAAAAGCGATTTCAGCGAGGCGGTTTCGTCTTCCCTCGGTATCCTGCTCGCCGTCCCTAGCCATGCCTTCGCGGTGTGCTGCGCTTCGCTTCGAAGAGCGATCGACGCTGCCGGGGCGGGTCCGCCGCGGGCCGGCGTGTTATGGGCGGGCAAGGGTTTCGATGCCGTCGGCGGGCGCCTTTTGCACGAAGTCGCAAAGGAGACGCTGCCCCCGCAGCTCCCCTTCGGATTGTTGTCCGGTCCGACCTTCGCCAAAGAGGTCGCTTCCGGATTGCCCGCGGCTGCGTCCTTGGTCTCGACGCAAGCATCCTTCGTCGATTGGTGGAGCGGGCATCTTTCCGCGCCGCGATTTCGTATCTACACCGGCTCGGATCTGATCGGGGTTCAGATCGCCGGGGCGGTCAAGAACGTTTTGGCGATCGCCGCCGGGATTTCCGACGGGCTCGGTTTCGGGGCCAACGCCCGGGCGGCGCTGATCGCTCGCGGTTTGCCGGAGATGAGCCGTCTCGGCGAGGCCGCCGGCGGCTCGGCGGCGACCTTCACCGGGCTCGCCGGGCTCGGCGATCTCGTTCTCACCTGCACCGACGATCAATCCCGCAACCGGCGCTTCGGCTTGGCTTTGGGCCAAGGCGCGAAGCCCGACGCCTTGGCGATCGATAATCGCGGGCTCGATGGCCAAGTGATCGAAGGGATCGCCGCCGGCACTCGAACCGCCCGTTTGGCGCGAGATCTCGGCGTCGAGATGCCGATCTGCGAGCAGGTCCGGGCGGTGGTGGCCGGGGAAGTCGATCCCCTCGAGGCGGTGGAGGCGTTGTTGGCCCGGGGCCGGGATCGCGTTTAGGCGGCGCATGGGCGGCGAAAGGGCGAAGGCCAAGGCGTCGTTTCGAGCTTAGGCCTTCGGATTTTCGTCGCTGATCGATCGTCCTCGACACCCTTCGGTACCCCTCGACGCGTTCTCGCCTCGCTTTTAGTTGACCCCTTTTAGTTGACCCCTTGCGATCTTTTTCGTTTTTCGAACGAGGAGGCGATTGTGACTTCCACGAACGACGTACCCTCCGAGGCATCGCCTTCTTCGGTATCCGAATCGACAAGCCCCTCGACAAACCCTTCGACAAGCCCGGACCCCTCTGACGAGCTCTCCGGCGTCATCGTCGACGAGCTCTTGCTAAAGACCCTGCGGACGATCGTCGACGAGCTGCATCCCCATCTCGGGGCGACGACGAGGATCACCTTGGACAGCGGTCTCGATCGCGACTTGGGTCTCGACAGCCTCTCGCGTATGGAGCTGCTGTCGCGTTTGGAAAAGGCGTTGGGGATCACGATTCCCGTACAGGCCATGGGGGAGGCGGAGACGGCGCGGGAGTTGCTGCCGATTTTGCGCAGCGCACAGGCGCAGCCGGCCGCTCGGCATCCGGCGGAGCAAACGGGAACGAGCGCATCGCCTTCCGCCGCTCGTATCGCGGCCGATCAAGCCGACGATCTCTGGCCGCCGCAGGCTTCGAGCCTCCTTCAAGCCCTTGATTTTCACGTCCGCCGGCACGGCGACCGGGTGCATGTTTTTCTCGAGGGATCGGCGGCCCCGGCGGCTTCGACGGATCCCTTCCCCGTGCGCTTTGCCGATCTGGACGAGCGGGTTCGTCGAATCGCGGCGGGTCTTGTCGAACGGGGGGTGGAGCCCGGCCAATCCATTGCCTTGATGCTGCCGACGGGCCTTGACTATTTGAGCGCTTTTCTCGCGGTGCAAATGGTGCAAGCGGTGCCGGTACCCATTTATCCGCCGGCTCGACCCAATCAGATCGAGGACCATATTCGCCGCCATGCCGCCATCCTCGACAACGCCTCGGCGCGGATGCTCATCGCTTTTTCTCCCGTCCTTGCCGTCTCCCGTTTGCTCGGGGCGCAGGTCGCGGCGGGGCTGCGGATATGCGATATCGCCGACTTGGCGGGGGAGGCGCGATTCGAGGGCTCGGTATCGCCCGCCCCCGATACGACCGCCTTTTTGCAATACACCTCCGGCAGCACCGGCAGCCCCAAGGGGGTGGTTCTGACTCACGGCGATGTGATCGCATCCTTGACGGCGATGGGACGGGCCATCGAGATCACACCGAGCGATGTCGCGGTCAGCTGGTTGCCCCTCTATCACGATATGGGTTTGATCGGGATGTGGATGGGGAGCCTTTATTACGGCTTCCCCTTGGCGCTGATGTCCCCGCTCGACTTTCTCGCCGACCCCGGGCGTTGGTTGGCGGCGATCCATCGGCATCGGGCCACGATTTCCGGAGGCCCCAACTTCGCCTACGATCTTTGCGTGCGGCGCATCGATCCCGAGGCGAAGGAGATCGAGGATTTGGATCTTTCGTGCTGGCGTTTCGCTTTCAACGGCGCCGAGCCGGTGCAGGCGCGCACCATGACCCGCTTTGCCGATCGTTTCCAAAGCATCGGCTTTCGCGCCGAAGCCTTGGCCCCGGTCTACGGCTTGGCGGAGGCGACCCTCGGGGTTTGCATCCCTGCCCCCGGGCGCGGCTTCGAGGTCGATCGGGTGGATGCGGATATCTTCTCGCGGCGCGGAAGAGCGCAGCCGATCGCGGCCCGCGCTCGGCCGGAATCCTCGGATCGATCAAGCCCCGAGAGCGGCAGCGCCGATGCCGTCGCCCCCGGGGTATGCGAATTCGTTTCTTGCGGCCCGCCGATCCCGGGTTTCGAGGTGCGGATCGTCGACGAGCGCGGGATCGAGCGCGAGGAGCGCATGGAGGGCTCGGTGCAATTCCTCGGCCCCTCCGCCACTTCGGGTTATCACCGCAACCCGAAGGCCACCGAGGCCCTTTTCGATCGCGAATGGCTGCGATCCGGCGATCGCGGTTATATCGCCCGCGGGGAGCTCCATATCAGCGGGCGCGACAAGGATCTGATCGTTCGCGCCGGGCGCAACCTCTACCCCTACGATCTGGAAGCGGCGGTCGCCGGGATCGAGGGGGTGCGCAAGGGTTGTATCGCCGCTTTCGCTTGTCCGGATCCGCGTACCGGTACCGAGCGCCTCGTGGTGGTGGCCGAAACCCGGGAGCGAGAGCCGAGCAAAAGGCGATGGATCGAAGGCGAGATTCGCCAAGCGATCGCCGCTCTTGCGGGCTTGCCGCCGGAGGAGATCGTTCTGGCGCCGCCGCATAGCGTCCTCAAGACCTCGAGCGGCAAGATTCGACGACCGGCGATGCGCGAACTTTTCGTGGCCGGGGCCATCGGCCGCGGGGTCGGATCGGTGCGCTTGCAGCTGCTTCGGCTGACCCTGGCGGCGGCCGCCGGGTTTTTGCGGCGACAAGGGCGCAGGCTCCGGCGCTTGGCGTATTCGATCTATGTCGGGGCGGTCGCTGCGCTTCTTCTCGTATTGACCTTGCCGCTCTTCGCCCTGTCGTGGAATGTGCGAGCCCGCTGGCGCTGGGGGCGCCGGCTGTTGCGAAGCGCTTTTCGCGCCGTCGGCATTCGCCTTCGGACGCAAGGGGGCGAATATCTCCGGGAAGGCTCGCGCTCGGTGGTGGTGGTCAATCATGCGAGCTATCTCGACGGCGCTTTGTTGTTCGCCGCGATGCCGGTGCCGATCGCCATCGCGGCCAAGGCGGAGTTCGGCGGCATTTTTCCGATCGGCAATCTGTTGCGGGCCTTCGGGGTGGCGTTCGTCGAACGCCTCGATCACCAAGGCAGTCTTACGGGTGTCGAATCCTTGGTGGCAAAGTTGGAGCGCGAGGAGATCATCGGCCTTTTCCCCGAGGGCACCATGCATCGCATGCCCGGATTGCTGCCCTTTCGCTTAGGGGCCTTCAAAATGGCGGTGCAGGCTCGCGCTAGCGTCGTCCCCGTGACGCTATCGGGCTCGCGTTCGGTTCTGCGCGACGGTCAGTGGATCCCGCGGCCGGGGGAGGTCGTGTTCCGGATCAACCCCCCGCTCGACGATATCGATCGATCCCTTGCGAGCCGATCCGGCGACAGCGAGGAGGCCAAGGACGAAGCAAGGGACGAGGCCGCCGAAAGCCCCGATGCCGCCTCGCCTGCGGACTCGTCCCCGGAGTCGGCGGCGCATCGCAGCGAAGAGTGGGCGCAAGCGGTGCGCTTGCGGGATGCGGCGCGGGCGGTGATCCTCGCTCAATGCGGCGAACCCGATCTCGGGGCGCGACACGATGTGCTCGGCGATCTGCTCGACTTCATCCGCAAGGAGCATCGGGGGGAGCATCGGGGGCAGGAGAAATAAAAAGCCTCGCTATCGCTTCGCGCGCTCGTCTTTGTCGGTGCCGATACCCTGGATACCCCTCGGGACCGTTCGTGGCGGCGGGTTTTGCGAAAGGATCGTCGAGGATTGGCCCGGGCTCGATCCCCGGGGTTTCGTTTGCGAAAAAAAGATAAGGAGCGGATCGATGGAAGAGATGGATTTCGGGAATACGATCGTCGCGATCTTCTTCGGCGTCGTTTCGCTGGTCTTGATGGTCGCGCCTTTTTGGATGCTTTGGAAACGCACCGGTCATTCCGGATGGATTTCCTTGACGATGTTGGTGCCCTTTTTGAACTTGATCATGCTCTACGTATTGGCGTTCAAAAGTTGGCCGATCGAAAAGGATCTCGACAAAAATCCCGACCAGGATTCCGCATAAGCCCCGGCCGAGGATGCCGGTGCATCTCGCCGGATAAAGAGCGAATTCGCATCAAGCGGAGCGATGCTCGTGCCTCCCCTTCGTTTTGCCCGGTCTTGCCGGAAGCGGATGGATTTTCCTCGTCGATGGGCGATGCGACGCTGAACGGGACGATCCGAAGGGGCCAGATGCGAGGCTCCAAGGTGCGAGGCTCGAGATCGCGATTCGATCGAGGCGAGATCCGCACCCGATTAAGATATCGTCTCCCGCTCGTCGATAGGCGTTTCGCATCGGGGGACGAGGAATCGACAAGCCTTGCCCGAAGCACTTGACGTCTTATTTTTTTTGGCCGGAGATCGACGGTCGCAAACGAAGCCCGCACACGAAGCCCGCAAACGAAGCTCGAGGAGCCGATCATGACCACGACGATGCGCACGGTGGCTTATACCCGTATGGACGAGGGAACGGTCGAGGATTATGCGCTCGGCGAGGAGCTGGCAAAGCCCTTTATGGACGCCACCGCCGACAGGATCCTCGCCTTCATGGAGTGCTTGCATCATACCTTTCCCGGCGGTCGGATCGATCGCTATGCGCATTCGCTGCAAACCGCGACTCGCGCCGAGGATGCCGGGGAGTGCGAGGAGTTCGTCGTCGCCGCTTTGCTGCACGATATCGGGGATTCTCTGGCGCCGCATAATCACGCGGATGTCGGGGCCGATATTCTGCGCCCTTATATTTCCCGCCATAGCTTTTGGATGCTCAAGCATCACGGGATCTTCCAAGGCTATTATTATTGGGACAAGATCGGCAAAAACCGCTACGAACGCGAGCGCTATCGGGATCATCCCGCTTATGAAATGACCGTACGCTTTACCGGGCGCTACGACCAAATGGCATTCGATCCGGATTACGAAACCCGCCCCATGGAGCATTTCGAACCGATGTTGCGTCGGATATTCGCTCGCCCGCCTTGGGGGGCGCAGACCAAGGAGGATTGGCCGGTGGAGGACTGAAAAAAAGCGGATGCGAAAAGCCCGAATCCGCCGCCACCGCCGATCGAGCGAGCGGTTTTTCTAGCCCATCTCTAGCCCATCTCCTCGAGAATATCGCGCACGCTGTCGGCGATCGCTGCCGCGCTTTCGTCCCCGCGATAGATCGCCCGTACCCGTCCCCCGGGATCGATCAGGTAAGCGAAAGCGCTATGGTCGACGAAATAACCCTGCGCCGGCTGGCCCTCGGGGATGCGAAATCCGGCGCCGTAGCGTTGCGCCACGAGGTGCAGCTCGGCCTCGCTCCCGGTCAGGCCGATGAATCCGGGATCGAAATATTCGACATATTCCCCCAAGCGCTGCGGGGTGTCCCGGGCCGGATCCACGGAAATGAACACCCCGGTAAAACGGGCGGCGTCGGCTTTCGAAAGGAGGCTTTTCGCTTCTCGGACGCGAAGGAGAGTCGCCGGACAAATATCGGGGCAATATGTATAGCCGAAGGAAAGATGCAGCGCCTTGCCTGCGAGCGCGTCGAGGTGCAAACGCTCGCCTCGTTGGTCGGTGAGTTCAAAGGGTCCGCCGATTTCGTAATGCCCCAAAACGACTCCCTCGCTCGGCTCGTCGTCGGGAGCCGGATCGCGCACGATCGTCCCGAGCAGGAGCCCGGCCAAGAGGGCAAAAACCACGACCGCAACGGTAGCGAGGCGTCGATCCTTTCCGAAAAGAGACTCCATATCCTTGAAACTCGTCGTGCTTTTCGATATCGATGGGGGCAAAGGCGGAGTGAACCGGATTTCGACGGGCAAGATTGCCGAGCGAGGGCCTTGCGTTGCCGCCGAGCCTTGCGCCGCTCGGTCGACTTGGGAAAAATCCCTCGTCGTTCCACTCGTCGCCCTTTAGGAGATCGTAGCGAGGGGGCTCGATGGCTGCCGGCGACGATCGGATTTGCCCTCTCGCATATTATCCGTCAAGTAAAATATCTTTGTAGGCAAGAGCGGTGAGCGCAACGCGCGGCAAAGCGAGCGTCGGATGGATTCGATGCTCGAGCGAGCGGCGGATCGTCGAGCTCCCGGTGCTGAAACCGACTTTCGATTTTGTGCACAATTCGGATCTTCCGAAAGGGTATGACACTCTCGGAAGATCATCCACGCATATTTGCCGCCGAAGCGCTTTTCGATCAAGGAGACAAAAGCATGAAAAGACTATCGACGATCACGGGTATTTTGGCCATTCTTTTCGCTCAGAGCGCAATGGCCGCCGGCCACGCCGGGCTGAAGATGCCGCTGCGGGCGAGCGTCGGGATTCTCCCGATACAAGGCGGGGAGTTTTTGTCGATGGTCTGCGAGTCCGACAACCCTTGTCCCTTGTATGTCGACGCCTCGGCGGTCGACGGCACCCGCTATCACGGCGAGCCGGAGACGAGCCGAATTCCGCCCTGGGGCTACCACCTCGTCAGTGTCGACGATATTGCCTTCACGCTCGATATCCCTCGTCCTCCCGGCGTCGTGACGTGGATATCGATTCGCCTGCGCTCGACGGAGCCCTTGGTCGTGCAGACGTGGTCGAGCGCCAGCGGCACGCTGACCAATACCACCTCGGTGATTCGCTGACCGGCGAATCGCCGGCACCGCTCGCACGACCCTCGATCGCCCGGGAGATTTTTTCCCGCAGGACTTAGGTGATCGGTCGTGCGTTCGGTTTTTCGATCCTTCGCGCCGCCTCCCGTGCGATAGGCGAAAGGGGGGTCGCCGAGCGCAGGAATCCGGCGGGTTTTCGAAAGCGCAGGCAAAAAAGCGCAACGAAGACGGTCGGAGGATAGATGCCTTGCAGGTGCGAGGAGCGAGTCCTCGGGCCTTGGCGGCCGGATCGTCTTGTTGGCTCATGGCGAACGAGCGTTTGTCCGGGCGCGGGGCAAGGGGGATCGATCCATTTTTTTCGCGCCCCGTCTTTTCCTCGATGCGATTTCGATATCGAATATTCCCGCTCGGATCGACGGCGTATTCGAAGCGATGCGTTCGAGCGACGAAAATCATCGAAGACGAAACGCCGCTCGCTGCGAAAACGAGATGCAAAGAGCCTCATCAGGGATGAGCCTTTTCCCGCCGCATTCATCCGCCGGCAAAAACAAAGAAGTCGATCAAGATAATAGATGAGCGCAGTGTCAGGTGTCGCCGCCCCATGAAGGCGATGGATAAAAACCCCGTCGATCACGACAGCCGGATATCGTTGAATGCGATTGCAAGGAATTTCTCGCGGCCCCTTCGTGATTGCGGTGCTCTTTTCTTCGACGGCGCTCGCCATCGGAGTCTCGCAATATGCCTTCGGTCATTTCATCGCCCCCTTGGAAGAGCGCTTCGGCTGGACGCCTGCCCAAATCGGCGTCTCTCTTTCTTTCCTTGCGGTCGGGGGGCTTGCCGCCCCTCTGTTCGGCCGGGCGATGGACCGCTTCGGGGCTCGACCGATCCTCGTATCCTCCCTCGTGCTCTTCGGAATCAGTTTTTGTCTGCGACCGTTGATGAGCGAACTCTGGCATTTATATGCGCTGAGTTTGTTGCAGTTCATCCCTTTTGCCGGCCTCACCCTCATGCCCGCCGGGCGTTTGATCCCGCTTTGGTATCCCCGCATGCGGGGGCGCATCATGGGCATCGCCACCATGGGCAACAATATCGGGGGCTTGGTGATGCCGATATTGATCGTCGTTTTGTTGACGACGATGTCATGGGCCCATGCCTCGGTGGTCATCGGCTTGCTTTCGTTTCTGATTGCGGCGGCGGCTCACGTCATCGTGCGCGAAGCGCCGCCGGCGACCGAGGGCTCGAAAGAGGGCGCATCCGCCCGCTCGATGGCGCCGGAATCGACGAAGGCCGATCCCGAGATTCCCGAGACCCCCGAGATCCGCGAGAGCGCCGACCCGCGCGCCGCCGAGGCCCAGGCTCGGCGCTCTTTTTATGCCGTCCTCATAACCCTCGTGCTCGGGGCCTTCGCCTACAGCGTCTTTTTACCCCATGTCTACCGGCACCTGGAGGAAGGGGCGGGGCTGTCGACGGTCGCGGCCTCTTTCGCCTTCGGCGTCTTGGCCGTCGGCGGGGCTTGCGGCAAATTCATCTTCGGCTGGATGGCGGAGCGCTTCGGCGCGAAGTCGATGACGATGCTGGATTTGATCGGTCAAGCGATCGCCGGCGGGTTGATCGCCTTTGTTCCGATGCTCGTCGCCGCGGGATTCGCAAGCCCCGGATCGGTCGCGGTTCTGGCGGGGATCTACGGTTTTTTCTTGGGCGGCTTCGGGGTGCTGATGCCCTTGATCGTGCAGGAAATCTCCGATCCGAAGCGTTTCGGCAGCGTCATGGGTTGGATGCAGCTCGGCCAAGTGGTGTCATTCGGGTTAGGGCCGCTGATCGCCGGGCGTTCCGATGACCTGCTAGGCAGCTATACCCTCTCGTTTTTGTTGACCTGCGCCTTTTTCGTGATCGGAGCGCTGTCCTTGATCTGGTGCGCAAGTCCGCCGCGCCCCCGAGCCCGAGGGCTTTGAAAGCCGTCGAAGCGCCCGTATATCCTTCGCTGTAAAAAGCCGACAGCGAGGATCTTCGGCGGGCAAAATAAAGCCCTCGATACGCGTTTTCCCAAGGAGGGATCATGAGTTACGAGTTCATCGAGCGTTCGATCGACGGGCATATCACCACTGTCACGATATCCCGTCCGCAGGTGATGAATGCCTTGCACCCTTATGCCCTGATGGAGATGGACGACGCCTTCGACGCTTTCCAAGCCGACGATGAACAATGGGTGGCGATCCTGACCGGCTCCGGAGATCGAGCCTTTTGCGCGGGGAACGATTTGAAGTTCCAAGCGGATCACGGGGCGCAGAGAGTGCGGGAACTCAGAAGCGGGCTCGTCGGGGGCTTCGGCGGTCTGACACGCCGCAGCGGCTGCTACAAACCGATCATCGCGGCCGTCAACGGACTGGCCTTGGGCGGCGGCTTCGAGCTGGCCTTGGCTTGCGATATCATCGTCGCCGTCGAGCATGCCACCTTCGGCCTGCCGGAGCCGAGGGTGGGCTTGATGGCCGCCGCCGGCGGGGTCCATCGCTTGCCGCGGCAGATCCCCTGGCATGCGGCGATGGCGGTGATCCTCGCGGGCAAACGTCTTAGCGCCGCCGAGGCCCTTTCTTTCGGTCTCGTCAACGAGATCGTTCGAAGCGGGGCGACCGAACAGGAGAAGGGCGAGAGATCCGAATCCGCGGCCGAGGATGACGAAGCCTCGGCGCTGATGGTCGCCGCCCGGCGGTGGGCGAAGGAGATACTCGCCGGGGCTCCGCTGTCGGTGCGGGCCTCCAAAGAGGCGGTGACGATGGGGGCGGCGATGCCCTTGGAGCACGCTCTCGACAGCGTTTTCCCCGTGGCTCGTCGGATGTACGAGTCCCAAGATCTGATCGAGGGGCCACGCGCCTTCGCGGAAAAACGGCGGCCGCGCTGGCAGGGACGCTAGGGAGGGTGCTCGTTCATCCGGGCTTCGATCCGGTCGCGATCCACTTGGGTCCGCTGCGCATTTATTGGTACGGGCTGATGTATTTGCTGGCCTTCGGTTGCGGGTGGTGGTTGGGGCGCCGGCGCGCACGGCAGGAATGGCGCGGTTTTCGTCCCGCCGATGTCGACGATCTGCTTTTTTATATCGTCCTCGGAGTGGTCATCGGGGGCCGGGTCGGGTATATGATTTTTTACGATCCGGGTCGGCTGCTCGAGAACCCGCTCTCCTTGCTGATGATTTGGCAAGGAGGGATGTCCTTTCATGGCGGATTGATCGGGGTGCTGCTTTCGATGGCGTGGTTCGCTCGACGGCGCGATCGAGCGTTCTTTCAGGTGACGGATTTCATCGCGCCGCTGATCCCTCCGGGGATCATGGCCGGTCGTATCGGCAATTTCATCAACGGAAAATTATGGGGAGCGCCCTCGGAACTGCCGTGGGCGACGGTTTTTCCGGATCCGAACGCCGGTGGCATCCCCCGGCATCCATCGCAACTTTACGAGGCTTTTTTGGAGGGCTTCCTCCTCTTCGTCGTTTTGTGGTGGTTTACGCAGCGCCTTCGTCCGCCGATGGCCGCCTCCGGTCTTTTTCTCGCCGGTTACGCCTTGGCCCGTTTGCTGGTGGAGTTCGTACGCATTCCCGATGCGCATATCGGCTATATCGCTTTCGGGTGGGTGACGATGGGGCAGATACTCACCGCGCCGATGTTGTTGGCCGGGCTCGTGTTTTTGATGTGGGCATTCAAAGGAGCGAAAGGGCGGTGAGGCAATATCTCGAACTGATGCGCAGGATTCGCGAACAGGGGGCGGACAAGGACGATCGCACCGGAGTCGGTACTCAAAGCGTTTTCGGAGCCCAGTTGCGTTTCGATCTCGCCGCGGGTTTTCCCGCGGTTACCACCAAATTCCTTCGCATCGACGCCGTTATCCACGAACTCCTTTGGTTTTTACGCGGCGAAACCAATATCCGCTCGTTGAACGAGCGCGGAGTCGGCATCTGGAATGCCTGGGCCGACGAAAGCGGAGAGCTCGGGCCGATCTACGGATCGCAGTGGAGGCGCTGGCCCACGGCGGACGCCGGGCATATCGATCAGATCGAGCAGGTGATCGAAAGCATCGAACGCGATCCGGATTCGAGACGCCATATCGTCAGCGCTTGGAATCCGGGCGAGATCGAAAGGATGGCCCTTCCCCCTTGCCATCTTCTCTTCCAGTTTTATGTCAGCCAAGGTCGGCTTTCTTGTCAGCTCTACCAGCGAAGCGCGGATATTTTTCTCGGCACACCCTTCAATATCGCCTCCTATTCGTTGTTGACGATGATGGTGGCGCAAGTGACGGGCTATCAGCCGGGGGAGTTCATCCATGTTTTCGGGGATGTGCATCTTTATCGAAATCACCGGGAGCAGGCGGACAAGCAACTCGCGCGCGAGCCTCATCCCCGGCCGCGAATGAAGATCAATCCCGATGTCAAATCGATTTTCGATTTCCGCCGCGAGGATTTCGAGTTGGAGGACTATCGACATCATCCGCCGATTCGGGCCCCGATCGCGGTCTAAAGCCCGCGCCCTTCGATGCCGCCTCGAAACATCGCTTCGATTCGAGCCGAAAAAAGGAAGGATGATGGAACACTCCAAGGTCAACAGGCTCTATGCGGTCAACGCCGCGATATTCTCCGGGATGAAAGCCTTTGCCGAGGGCAAGATGCTGCAAAAGGAATGCCCCGATATCGAGGTGGACGAGGAGATGGTGGAAAGGATCACCGGTACCGTCGAGGGGCTGTTCACCTTTCTTTTGCAAAGACTCGAGGAGCGGGCGCCGGCGCCGGAGGATATCTTCGAGGAGATGAAAAAGGCCTTCGAGGAATATTCGTCGATGATCGATCCCTCCGACGAGACCTTGCACTGAGCGGGGGCGATCCGGGGGATCCCTTTTTCGAGGCAGCGACGCTTTCGGCGATCGCCCCGAGACAGAGCCCCGAGACGAGCGCCCGAGCCAGCGCCCCGAGCCAGTGCCCCGAGCCAGCGCTTACGAGTACGCAGGGCCCCGGGCTCGCCGACTCATCGGCCCAACAAGGACTCGATCGCTTCGCAGACCTCCTCGGGGGCTTCCAGGGTCGGAAGGTGGCCGACACCCTCCAAGACGGTCAGATCCGCTTTCGGGATCGCCTGCGCAAGATAGCGGTGGCGCGAAAGGGGGCAAAGGCGATCTTGATCGCCGCATAGGATCGTGCACGGGAGATCGTATCGCTCGAGATCCGGGCTGTAGTCGGGTCGATGCATCAGGGCTCGCGATTGTTTGTCGAAGACCTGCGCTCCGAGATCCATGGCCATCGCGTGGCAGATTTCGGCGATGGCCGCTGCGGCCTGCGGGGATCGGGAGCCGGGGTAATTCAAAATGACCTCCTCGCGCATCAGGCGGGAAAGTTCGCCCCTTGCGACCGCCTGCATTTGCGGGATGCGACGCTCTAAGACTTGCGGCGATTCGCTGAAAGGGTTGGTCGACATCAGCAACAAACGGGTGATGCGTTCGGGGGCCCGGCGCATCAGCTCCATGGCCACGATGCCACCCATCGAAAGGCCGACGAGAGCGAAGCTCGCGGGCGCTCCCTCGAGCAGGTCGGCGGCGATATCGCCCATCGAGGCATGGCCGCCGATATCGCCGATCCGACAATCGAATCTCGATCCGAAAGCCTCGATTTGCGGGCCATAAAGACGCCCGTCGCACATCATTCCCGGCAAAAAAAGAATCGATCGGCTCATGGCGGGGTATCGGGGACGGGGGAGAGTTCTCGGCGAGTCGTCGGTGCCGACGATCTCCTAGCGGCCGGCGGATATCGTCGATTCCTCGTCGATCTCTCGTTGTCGATCCCTCATTCGCCCTCTCGCCAAGCGGTCCAGGTCGGACCGGCGGCGTCGGTCGTCGCGACCACGCGATAAAGGCTCGATTCGGATTCACCGAGCGCGGCCAAACGATAATCCCGGCGGGCTTCGACGAGCATGGTATCGCCGGGACCGAGCTGCGTTCGTTCGTTACCGATCACCACTTCCCAGCGCCCTCGCATCGGCATCAAAACCCCGGGCAATGCGTGGACGCAGGCCTTCGTCGCTGCGGAGGCCGGGATCAAAAAATCGACTTCGAAGCCCGGTCGATCGCGCAAAAGGGCGTTTTCGCCGATGACCCCGACGACGGGATCGGCCGCCGCCAAGAGATCGCGATAGCGAGCGACATGAAAGGGCACGATATCCGCGGCCGCCGGTTCGGGAAAGCCCGCGAGCGCCTCGTCGCTCGCGACCGGCATCGCCTCGATCCCCGGCGGCAAATCCTCACCCTTGGCGCGATCGTAAAGAACGCCGTTTTCGCCCAAGATCATGCCGTGTTTCGCGGCCTCGCGGATAACCTCAGGAGCCCAGATCACCCCGCCCCCGGCGTCGTCGCCGCCCAAGATCGACATGATCATCCCGTAATCGGCGCCGATATTTTCGAAACCGCGAAAGATGCCGGTCGGGATATTGAAGAGATCCCCTTCCTCCAAGACCACCTCGCCGGCATCGCCCCGCCGCCCCCAGAAAAACCGCCATCGACCCTCGAGGACGAAGAAGACTTCCGCCGTCCGATGGGCATGGAGGCTGTTCCGACAACCGGGCGGTTGCCCGGCGGCGCCGATATGAAAGCCCGGGGTCTTTCGAATATGGATATGCTGATCCGGGCTTTCCGATACCCCGCCGCCGATGATGGTGAAGTTGTCTTTTCGATCCGATCCGGGGGTGTGGGCGTCGATGAAGGCGCTTTTGCAAGGGACGAGATCCCGATAGCGGACGATCATATCCTCGAGCCCCATGTCGCCTATCCCGTCGCTTCTTCTCGATCCGGGGTCGCCGACAGTATCTGCCTCCATACCGCGGTTTCGTCGATCAGTGTCCATTCGCGGCGTAGCCTCGGTTGCAAGCCGCCCACCGCCCCGAATTCGGCATGGGTGATGCCGAGGATATAGACCTCGGCCTCGGTGGGCGCTCCGAAAGCCCCCCATCCGCCGTGCCTGCCGCAAAGCGACCATCTCACCGCCGCCCGCGGAGCCATCCACCGATCTTCGCGCCCGATGATATGGTGGATCTTGAATGTCGCGTCGGGGAAGCTCGCGCGCAGCCCCATCCAGAACCTGTCCGCCCCGTCATGGGAGCGGGCCGATATCCCCCCGGGGTATTCAAGGGCGCAGGCTCGGTCGTAGTGCTCGGGGATCGCCGAAAAATCCGCGTTCATGATCCGATAGAGGATATCGGCCAGCCTTTGCCCCCATTCGTTATCGTTTCCCTCGCCGCGATAAGGTCCCTTGATATCGTTTTTTTCGTTCAGCAGGGCGGGCGCTTTTCCCGTCTCGCCGGCGCGCGCTATCGACTGCCTTGCATATTCCTTCGGGGTCGTTCCCAGTTGGCGCACGATCGCCGATTGATCGCGAATCAGCCATTCATCGTCGATGCGATTGTCGCGGGCGTGGCAATCGGCCATGACCCGATATTGGATCGTTTTGCCGCTCGCCTGCCCGTAGATCCCCGATCCGAGGTGGGTCGCCCGCGAAAGGATGCGGTGCGAGGAGAGCATCCCTCGTTCGGGCTCGCCGCACCAGATCACATCCTCCCCCAGCAGTTCTCGATCGGGAAATTCGGCAAGGGTGGCCATGGTGGCCGCGATGACCCCCTGATTGCCGACGATCACCGATTCCGGCGAACGCACGACGATATCCTTTGCGTAATAGCGGTGCAGGCTCGCTAATTCGCGCTTCTCCCAGATCTTTAGGGTGATGCCGACGATGTAATCGGGAAAATCCGAGAATTCCTTGTCGAAGCCTTTCATATCGATGCTCTTGTCGATGCTCTTAGATCGTCGCGCCGGCGGATTTTCATTCCGCCGTCCAGCCGCCGTCGATCAACAAGGAGGTGCCGGTGATCATCGAAGCGGCGTCGGAGGCGAGAAAAACCGCGGCTCCCATCACATCCTCCACCTCGGCGATCCGCCCCAGTTTGATTTTGCCCTCGACCCACGCGCGTTTTTCCGGATCATCCAAGGTGGGACGGGTGAAGTCGGTCAAGACGAAGGTGGGGCATATCGTATTGACGCGGATTCCGTGGCCTCCGAGCTCGATGGCCATGGATTTCGTGAATCCCTCGACCGCGTGTTTGGTGGCGCAATAGACCGCGCGCTCCACGCCCCCGACATGCGCCATCTGGGAGGAGATATTGATCAAAGAACCGGGGCGATGTCGATCGACCAGTCCTTGGGCCACGGAGCGGGTCAGAAAATAAGCGGCTTTGATGTTGATATCGGCAACGGCGTCGAAATCCTCCTCCGAGGTGCGAAGGCTCGGGGAGTGCCGCGCAAGCCCGGCGGAGTTGATCAGGATATCGAAGGGCCCGGCGGTTGCCACCGACTCCTGCATGGCTGCGGTATCGCGCACATCCATCGTCAGGACGCGGGCTTTCGCGCCGCCATCCTCGATCTGCAGGGCCAAAGCGGTCAGGGCCTCGGTGCGGCGGGCGGCAAGCGTGACGTGGGCGCCGGCGGTGGCCAGCGCCACCGCGCAGGCCCGTCCGATCCCCGAACTCGCGCCGGTGATCAGCGCGTTTTTGCCATGCAGCGAAAAAGAGGGGGTCTTGGGCAGACTCATCGATCGATTCCTCGGCGGCGGGATCGTTTATGCACTGCGGGCTTTGTTGAATTCGCGCATCCGGGCGAGGACGTCGACGCCGATTTGGCGGTAGATATCGAGGATATCGACGAGCACCCAATTTTCGCGGATCAGCCCCGCCTCGATCCGCCAAAAATCAAGACTTCGAAGCGTGATCTGCTTGCCGACGGGGGCGATGCCCAGCCAGCCGTCGTGGCTCAAAGTCTGGACCATATTCGGCCAACCGGTGACCGCGACATAATCGCCGTCGGAGAAAAAATGACAGGTGATCTGTTCGAGAAAGGTCTCTCGGTCCGGCATCGCTTTGAGGAAAGGGATTTGGTGCCAGTTGCGAAAGCCGGCGATGCCGCGGCCGGTGCCGATTCCCGATGGTCCGTACCAGTTCATCCGCGGATGCCAAAATCGCTCCATTTCCATCACTTCGGGGCCGCCCTCGGAGGGATGGCGATTCATGCATTCGAGCATTTCTTTGACGAGGGCGAGCGCCGCCTGCGATCGCCGCTCGTCCCTCGGGCTATCGACGATGCCGTCCGATGTCGCCGGTCCCGGCACATGCCACTCGAGGCCGAGCGAGGGCGCCAGCGGCCACGCTTGCGCCTGCATCATCACTTCGGGGAGATCCCAAAGCGCTTGGATTTCGACGATCTCGCCTTCGACCATGCGGAAGAATTCGTGAAAACGCATCCGCGCAAGGTGGCCCGTCGGCGGGATATCGAGCCAAGGCTTCGAAAAAACCCCGGAATAGTACCCGGCGCATCCGACCCAGCGATCGCCGTGCGCGCTCGGCCCCGCCACCACGATATGGTCGCGCCGCTCGAGATCGGGCCAAGCCTGCGCAAGCGGGGCATAGCAGGCCTCGAAAAAGGCCTCGGGCCCTTGGAGCTCGCCGAAGGGATGGGAAACGCGCACGAGCGCATCCTTCGCCATCGACCCTTTCAGCGCCGCTCGGGTCTTGGCACCCTCGAAGTCGTATATCGCCTTGCGCAACGGGGCGATCGAGCGCTTGTTCTCCTCGTCGATACGATCCATTTCGTTATCCATTTCGTTATCTATATCGATACGATCCATTCATCGCTCTTGCGAATCCTCTCGCGGATCGTCGATATGCGCCGCCGCCCCGGCGTAAGGGATATTTTGCCCCCCGTAGCGCCGCAGGCGGATATTGCATTGTTCGCCGTGGCCGGCAAAACCCTCCAAAGCGCAAAGGCGTGAACCGTATTCGCCCATCAAGACGGTGGCCTCGTCGCTCGTAATCCGTTGCCAGGAGTGGGTTTTGAGGAATTTTCCCACCCAGAGCCCGCCGCTGTAGCGACCGGCCTTGCGCGTCGGCAGGGTGTGATTGGTTCCGATCACCTTGTCCCCGTAAGCGACGTTGGTTCTCGGGCCCAAGAACAAGGCCCCGTAGCAGGTCATATTCTCGAGAAACCAGTCATCCCGATCCGTCATGACCTGCACGTGCTCGCTGGCCAAATCGTCGGCGACCTCGAGCATCTCTTCGTAGCGATCGCAGAGGATGACCTCGCCGTAATCCCGCCAGCTGGCCCCGGCGGTTTCGCGCGTCGGCAGGATGCGAAGGATGCGCTCGACCTCGGCCATGGTGTCCTTCGCCAAGGTCCTCGAGTTGGTGACCAAGACCGCCGGGGAGTCGTAGCCGTGCTCCGCTTGCCCGAGGAGGTCGGTGGCGCAGATCTCGGCATCGACGGTCTCGTCGGCGATCACCATGGTTTCGGTGGGTCCGGCGAAGAGATCGATGCCCACGCGGCCGAAAAGCTGCCGCTTGGCTTCGGCCACGAAGGCGTTGCCGGGCCCGACGAGCAGATGCACCGGATCGATCGATTCGGTGCCCAAGGCCATCGCCCCGACCGCTTGAATGCCGCCGAGAACGTGGATTTCATGCGCCCCGCCCATATCGATGGCGGCAACGACCGCCGCATTGGGCTGTCCGTCGGCGGCGGGCGGGGTGCAGGCCACGATCCTCGGCACCCCGGCGACGGCGGCGGTAACCACGGACATATGCGCCGAGGCGACCAGGGGGAATTTTCCGCCGGGGACATAGCATCCCGCCGAGCGAACGGGGATATTCCGGTGCCCCAACACCACCCCGGGCAGGGTTTCGATTTCGATATCCCTCATGCTCTCCCGCTGGGCGCGGGCGAAGTTGCGCACTTGCTCCTGGGCGAATTCGATATCGGCGAGATCGCGGCGGTCGACCTTGGCGATCAGGGCGTCGATCTCCGAGCGCGTCAGGAGATGGCGCTCGCGATCGTCGTTGTCGAACTTGCGCGCCATCTCGCGCACCGCCCGGTCCCCGTTGGCCGCGATATCGTCGAGCGCTTTTTCGACGGTCATCGCGATCTCGCGGTTTTCCTGCGCCCGGGCAGATGCCGATTTTCCCCGCTTCAAATATTCGATCGCCATCGCTTTTCGTCTCCTTCGAGGGGTTGATATGCACCGGCAAAAAAAATCGATCTCGAAAGCCGCTTGAGCGTTCGGATCGTCGAATAGTCTCTTTATCCCTTGACGGCCCCGGCGGTCAGTCCGCTGACGATGCGGTTTTGGAAGAGCATCACCAAAATGAAGAGCGGAACGGTCGCCGATACCACCGCGGCCACGGCGAACATGATATTCCCTTCGGTATAGGTCGTGCCGAGGAAGGCCGCGATTTCCGGAACCATGGTGCGGTTCGTCTCCGAGAGCAGCACCGAGGTCACCGCGAAATCATTATAGGCAAGGAGGAAAGAAAAGAGCGCGGTGGTGATGACCCCGGGCCACATCACCGGGATGATGACATGGCGAAAAGCCTGGAACTGAGTGCAGCCGTCGACTTTTGCGCTTTCGTCGAGTTCTTGGGGGATGTTTTGGAAAAAACTGTGCAGCATCCATAGGGTGAAGGGTTGATTGATGGCGACCAGCACGACGATGGTCGTCGGCAGAATCCCCCAAAGATTCCATTCGAAAAAGGGAAGCATATAGCCGGAGACCAGCGTGATCGGCGGCATGGCGCGGAAGATCAACGCCAAGATCAGCAATAAAAAACTGTAGCGCGCCCGAGCGCGGGACAAGGCGTAGCCGCCTAGGGTGCCGATGGTCAAAGAAGTGCAGACGACGAAAAAACACACGATGGCGGTGTTGATGGCCGGGCGCCAGAACCCCTCTTCGATCCAAGCCCCGTGATAACCGGCGCCGGTGAAGGGGCGGCCATGGCTTTGTTCGGTATTGCGCCCGAGCAGGGCATTGGTCCAATCCGCAAGAGAGAAGAAATCGAGTTCCACCTTGAACGAACCCCAAAAGGTCCATAAAAAGGGGAAGGCGGCCATGATCAGCCACAGGAGCAAAAAGACGCTGCTTGCCAAACGCAAGCCCGGCGGCATTTTTCTTCTCATCGGTAGCGGCCCCGATATTCCCGCCAAGTGCGCACCAGGACCGGCGAGAGCAGGATCGCCACCCCGACGATGGTCAGGACCGAGGTCGCGGCCGCGGCCGAGAGCTGCCTCGTTTCGCCCTCGAGATCGTTGAAGATGATCCAGCTCAAGGAGGTCGCATGCGCCGAGGCGTTGAACCCGACGATCGGCTCGAAGACGCGAAAGTTATCCATCAGCTGGATCAGGGCGACGAAGGTGACCAGCGGCATCAGGTGGGGGATCACGACATAGCGCACCTGCTGCCAACGCGTGGCTCCGTCGATCCGGGCGGCCTCGATCTGATCCGAAGGCAGGGTTTGCAGGCCGGCATAGAACACGACGAAGCCGAAGGGGGCGGAATGCCAGATCCCGTAGACGATCAACATCAGCCAAGTCAGCTCGCTCGAGGCCTTGAGCGAAAGACCGGGGTCGTTCATGATCGATTGCAAAGCGGAGCCCAAGATGCCGCGGCTGTCGATCATCCAAAAAAGGATCAACGAGCCGATCAGCGGGGTGACGATCATCGGCAGCAGGGAAAAGAAGATCATCAACCCCTTGAGGTGTCGATGCAAGGAATTGACGGCCAGGGCGATCATCAGGCCGAGAACGATCATCAAAGGGGTCACGGTGAAGGTGAATACGAGGGTGAAGGCGATCGCCCGATAAAAGGGCAAGTTCCCGAGGCCGGCGACGAAGCCCGTCAATCCCTCGCCCGATCGCCAAGCCTCGCCCAGTTCGGCGAAGGCCAAATGCCCGCGGTCGCGGTAGATATCAAAGCCGACGAAGCGACCCAAGGGTTGCGCTTCTTCGAGGGCGCGGGTGGCTTCCTGATCGATGCCGGTTTCTTCGGTGCATCCGAAAGGACCGCAGCTTTCGACCGTGACCAACACCGCTTCGTGCGGGGCATAAAGCGACTGGATGATGACCGAGACGATCGGCAGGGCGATGAAGAGCAGCATCGCCAGCCCCGTGGGGAGAAAGAACCAGAAAAAAGAACGATGTTTCATTCGATCCGGCCGTCAGGCTTCGAAGGCGCCAAGAACCCGAAGGCTTCGGAAAAGGCGGTGTCGTTCGAAGACTCGAAGGGAGGTCCGAGGGGATATCCGAGGGGATATCCAAGGGGAGATCCGAAGGGAAGGGGAGTTTCACCCCCTCCCTTCGAATCGACAAGCCGTCAGAGGAATCCCTTTTCCTTGGCGGCGGCGCGGTAGGCGGCCTCCACATCGGAAAGCGCTTGGGCCGCGCTTTCCTTGCCCTGCATGAAATCGGAGAGTTCGTTGCCCAAGGCGGTATGCAAAAGACCCATATAGGGGAGCATCGGATAGGGCGTGGTCTTCATTTTGGCGGCTTCGATAACGCCGACCGAAGCCGAGGTCGGTTCGTAGCCCTCGATCAACCAAACCGCTTCTCTGGCGACGCTTTCGTCGTCCAAGATCTCGGGGCGGATGGCGTGGATCAAGGCGATGAAAGTCGCTTCGGCTTCGTCGTCGGGGATATTCTTGGCCACGGTCCAGCCGTCCCACCACAGCGTGGAGGCGGGGGCCGTGCCGCCGCCGACGGTCATCGGACCGCCGATGGCAAAGCCGTCGATCACCTCCTGCGGAACGCCTTCGGCGGTCACCAGGGTTTGGGCCCGGCTCCCCCACATATTCATGATGGCGACATTCCCGGCGCGATACTCGGCATTGGTCGCATTGGAATCGTGGGTCAGGAAATCCGGATTCATATATTCGGAAAGACTTTTCATCATCTCCAGGGTCTTGATACCCTCGGGACCGTCGATATTCGGCTCGGCCGAGCCGGCTTCGAAATGCTCGCCGCCGTAGCCGAGGAACATATTGTTGAATTCCTGCGCCAGATTCCAGCCGGATTTATAGGCCCCGCCGATCGGATTGTCCATGATGCCCTGATCGCGAATCATCTTCGCCGCCGCCAGCATCTCCTCGTAGCTTTTCGGGGCTTCGACCCCGATCTTTTTCAATATGTCGGCGCGGTAGACGAGATGCTGGGCGTTGGCCATGAAAGCGACCGCCATCACCCGGCCGTCGATGGTGATCAGCTGCGTGGGGTTGAGCCCTTGGCCGTGCTTCGCCACGAGATCGTCGAGGGGGCGAATGACGTCCTCGTTCATCAAGGCCACGATCGACGAGTTGGCGATGATGGCGGAGGTGTATTCGGCGGGATTGCCTTGCATCCCCGGGACATTGATTTTTTGGTGATCCGCGGTCAGATTGGTGCTGACCTCGGCCCCGGTGCATGTTTTCGCTTGGGCGCCGACGGTTTGGATCGCGGGGAATTCGTTGCCGACGATACTGACCCTGGCGGAGATGACGCAGGCGTTCGCCGCTGCCGCGGCCAACATCAAAGCGACCCCGCCCCCGATCATCCGATGGATTCGTTTCATTTGCTCTTTCTCCTGAAATGAAGGGACCAAGAGTTTTGGTCGAAAATGTGCTCCGAAGCGAAGAGGTATCGATCCGCTTCCCGATCCGCTTGCCGATTCACTTGCCGTCTCGGTTGCCGATTCGATCGCCGCTTTGCGGGTCGAAAAAATGGCAGTGCTCTTTCGCGATGCGCACCGACACTCGATCGCCGATCGAAGCGCGATAGGATTTCTCCGAGCGCACGGAAATGATCGTGCCTTCCGGTCGCAAAGAAGCCATCGTGGCATCCCCCAAGAGCTCCAAAGCATAAAGCGGGGCCTCGATATTGCCGCCGCCGTCGGTGATTTGCGCATCCTCGGCGCGAAAGCCCAAGGTGATGGGGCCGTCGGCTATCCGCAAGCCGTCGATCCTCACCGTCGGCGCTTGGAAAACGCCCTTGTCGACACGGCCTTGGATCAGGTTCATCGCCGGGTTTCCGATAAAACCGGCGACGAAGGCATTGGCCGGCCGATCGTAGATATCGCCGGGGGTGCCCACTTGTTGCACGATGCCCCGGTTCATGACGACCACCCGATCCGCGAGCGTCATCGCTTCGATCTGATCGTGGGTGACGTAGATCGTGGTCACCTTGATCTCGTGGCTCAAATTCTTGATTTGGGCGCGGGTCGAGACGCGAAGTTTGGCGTCGAGATTCGACAGGGGTTCGTCCATCAAAAAGACATTGGGTTTGCGCACGATGGCCCGCGCGAGGGCCACGCGCTGGCGCTGCCCTCCCGAGAGTTCGGCCGGTTTGCGATGCAGGAATTCATCGAGCTCGACCATGGTGCTGGCGCGGCGCACCTGCTCGTCATGGCGCGCCGGGTCCGTGCCCCGAACTTTGAGGGGGAAGCGGATATTTTCGTAGACATTCATATTCGGATAAAGGGCGTAGCTTTGAAAGACCATGGCGATATCCCGATCTTTGGGTTCGAGATCGTTGACGCGCCGCCCCCCGATCATCACATCGCCCTCGCTGGGCTCTTCGAGCCCGGCGATCATGCGCATGGTCGTGGTCTTGCCGCAGCCCGAGGGACCCAAAAGCACGAGGAATTCCCGATCCTCGATATCGAGATCGAGGCGCTGCACCCCGATGAAATCCCCCCAGCGTTTGGTCAGGTTCCGCAGTCGAATATCGGCCATCTTTTTTATCCGAGTCGCTCTTCGCAGCGTCGTTGTCTTTGCAAGCGGCAAGATATTTTCGCATCCTCGCCGTCGTTATTGCTTCGGCATCCTTTCTTTCGCGGCTGTGCCCTTCGCGACGATGCATGATAATCGCCGCTGCCGATCGCAGATCGATCGCCGGCTCGATCGCCAATGGTACTAATGGTACTCAAAAGAGCGCCGCTCGAAAGCGCGAACACCGCTCCGGCGCCTCTTCGCAAGGCTGCGACTTTTTGGATACAAGGCGGTCGTTTCGATGGCCAAAGGGGCCAGCGAAAAACGTCGTGGCGGGCGTTGGCCCTTGATTTCTTCGCCGCCTTCGTCGATCGAGGGGCGGATCTTAGTCGACAAGACTTCGAAGCCTTGAAGACGGTACGAAACGAGGAGCACGATGAACGATTTTCAAAGGGAAAAACTCGTCGTTCGCCGCTTTCATGCCGAGCTCGATCGGCCGGATTCGGATCCGGCCGAGGTGCTCGCTCGCCATTGCCGCGAGGACTTTCTTTGGCGCGGCTATCACCCCTTCGGCGAGCAAGACGCCGCCGGTTGCGCCGAACGCTTCTGGCGGCCCTTGCGGCGCTCGTTCGGCGCGTTGCAGCGCAGGCTCGATATTTTCTTCGCCGGCAGCAACGAGATCGACGATCACCGAAGCGTTTGGGTCGTCTCGATGGGGCATTTGACGGGGCTTTTCGATCGACCTTGGCTGGGGATTCGTCCCACCGGCAAGTTGACCATGTTGCGTTTTTGCGAGTTCGCTCGAGTGACGAGGCCGGGCATCGCGGAAAGCGCGATGTTTTTCGATATCCCGCATCTGATGATGCAAGCGGGACAAAATCCCTTTCCGCGGCAAACCGGCGCCGGCATGGTGCAACCGGGACCCTCGACCCACGACGGACTCCTTTACGACGCCTGCCCCCCCGACGAGGGCGAGACCACCTTGGCGTTGATCGACAAGATGATCGCCGATATCGGTCAATGGCGAAGCGGCGAGAGTTTGGAAGACGAACTTCGCCGCTGCTGGTCGGATCGGATGATTTGGTGGGGGCCGGCGGGGATCGGGGCGACCTATACCATCGAGCGCTACGCCGAGCAGCACGCAAGGCCCTTTCGCGAGGGTTTTGCCGAACGCAGCCCCACCGACCATATCGCCCGTTTGGCCGAGGGTCGTTACGGGGGCTTTTTCGGCTGGCCCAACTTCACCGTACGACCGCTCGGCGGTTTTATGGGCCTGCCCCCGAGCGAGAACCGGGTCGAATTTCGGGTGATCGATATCTATCGCCGCGAGGGAGATCGATTGGTCGAAAACTGGGTGTTCATCGACCTTCTGCACCTTTGGCACCGCCAAGGAATCGATATCCTCGAAAGCCTCGACGCCCCCTCGCGCCGGGATTGAGCCTTTCGAGCCCGTGCAAGAGAAGTGCGTCGGCGGCGGCCCTCCCGCCGGCGCCCGGATCAGCTCTTGCTATAGCGCCGCCGGAATTTATCGACTCGGCCCGCGGTATCGACGATCTTCTGGGTGCCGGTATAGAAGGGATGGCATTTCGAGCAGACATCGAGTTGCAAATCCTCGCTCAAAGTCGAGCGCGTAACGAAGCTGTGTCCGCAGCTGCATTTGACGGTGATGTCTTGATAGGCGGGATGGATATCGTCTTTCATGGCTTCGAGGTCCGAGGGGGTCCGAGGGATCGAGGGAATTCGCGGCGTTCGAAACTCGATATTCGAAGCGCCGCTTTTGGGCGACCGGTCGCCGAGGCGAACCGGCAAGGGGCGATCTGACGGGCGGTGATTATACCTTGTCCGGTGCCCTTCGGCGAGCCCTCGTCGCTCGCTCTTCGTCGAGCCCTAGCGGTCGTTTTGCGCTTGCGTTTCGATGCCGAGATCGTCCCAGATCGCGTCGATCCGCGTTTTTACCGCCGGGCTCATGGCGATCGCTCGTCCCCATTCACGCTCGCTTTCCCCCGGCCATTTGGAAGTGGCGTCGATCCCCATCTTGGAGCCGAGTCCCGGGGTCGGCGAGGCGAAGTCGAGGGAATCGATGGGGGAGTTCTCGACGAAGGTGGTATCGCGCACCGGATCGACCCGGGTCGAGATCGCCCAGATCACGTCTTTCCAATCGCGAATATCGATATCGTCGTCGGTGACGATGACGAATTTGGTGTACATGAACTGCCGCAGGAAGGACCATACCCCCATCATCACCCGCTTCGCATGGCCCGCGTACTCCTTGCGCATGGAGACGATCGCCACCCGATAGGAGCAGCCCTCCGGCGGTAGATGGAAATCCGCGATCTCCGGGAATTGCTTGCGC
The DNA here is from genome assembly GCA_965220535.1 of Gammaproteobacteria bacterium. Taxonomy (GTDB): domain Bacteria; phylum Pseudomonadota; class Gammaproteobacteria; order HK1; family HK1; genus HK1. The sequence goes on from OZ244833.1 coordinate 3,693,523, forward strand.
AGCAGGGGGACGAAGACCTCGTTCAGCGCCAGCCCCAATACCGCCGGTTCGTCCGGCGGTCGGCCGGTGAAGGTGCTGTGATAGATCGGATCTTTGCGCTGATGGATGCGGTCGATGGTCAGCACGGGAAAGCGCTCGACTTCGTTGTAATAGCCGGTATGGTCGCCGAAGGGTCCTTCGAGCGCGCTATCCCCGCAGGCGATATGCCCCTCGATGACGATTTCGGCGCTGACGGGGGCGGGCAGCCCGCAAGCGGTTTGCACCAACTCGGTGCGTTTGCCGCGCAGCAAACCGGCGAAGGCGAATTCGGAGAGGGTATCGGGTACCGGGGTCACCGCCGCCAGCATGGTCGCCGGATCCGCCCCCAAGACCACGCAAACGGGAAAATCCTCCCCCGCTCGTTCTTGCTGCCAGCGCCTGAAGTCCAAGGCCCCGCCCCGATGCGCCAGCCAGCGCATGATGGTGCGGTTGCGGGCGAGGACTTGTTGGCGGTAGATCCCGATATTGACGCGCCCCCCCTCGGGGCCGCGGGTGATCACCAAAGCCCAGGTGATCAGCGGTCCGGCATCCTCGGGCCAGCAGGTCTGAATCGGAAAGCGCCCCAGATCGACCTCGGCGGCAGGTATCGTTCGCTCTTGCCAAGGCGCGCTGCGCACGGTGCGCGGCGCCATATCGAGCACGCGTTTGAAAACGGGCAGGGCTCGGAAGGCCTCGCGGATGCTTTTGGGGGGATCCGGCTCTTTGAGGAAAGCGAGCAGGCGGCCGATTTCGCGCAGGGCCTCGACCGATTCGGCTCCCATCGCCAGCGCCACTCGCTGCGTCGTGCCGAAGAGATTGGCCAGCAGGGGGATCGATTGTCCTGTCGGTCGTTCGAAGAGCAAGGCGGGGCCGCCGGCGCGCAAGGTGCGATCGCAGACCTCGGTGATTTCGAGGAAGGGATCCACCGGCTGTCGGATCCGGCGCAGTTCCCCTCGGCTTTCGAGGTCGGCGACGAAGGATCGAAGGTCGTGATAGGGCATGGAAGGGCAAGGCTCCGATCGAGACGCTCAAGACCCAAGGAGGGTGGAAGGCGAAGGCGAAGCGCAGATGGGGCAGGCCGGATCTTTGGGCAATCTGAGTTCGCGCCATTCCATCGAGGCGGCGTCGAGCACGATCAGCCTTCCCGCCAGCGAAGTCCCGAAGCCGGCGATCAGCTTGAGGGTCTCCGTCGCTTGGACGCTGCCGATGATCCCCAGCAGCGGGGCCAAGACCCCCACCAGCGCACAGGGCTCGCCCTCGGCGCCGCCCTCGTCCCGATAAAGGCAGCGATAGCAGGGCGATTCGGGATCGCGGGGATCGAAAACGGCGATCTGCCCTTCCATGCGAATCGCCGCCCCCGAGACCAAGGGGGTGCGTCGACGCCAACACGCGGCGTTCAAGGCGAAGCGGCTTTCGAAATTGTCGGTCGCATCCACCACCACATCGGCGGCGGCGACATGGGCCTCCAGATCCTCGTCCAAGGCCCGATCCAAAGCGCTGATTCGAATCCCGGGGTTGAGGGCCAGCAGGGTATCGCGCGCCGAATCGACCTTGTTGCGCCCGATATCCTCGTTGCGGTGGACGATCTGGCGTTGGAGGTTGGAGAGTTCGACATGGTCGTAATCGCTCAGCACCAGATGACCGATGCCGGAGGCGGCCAAGTACATCGCCACCGGCGATCCGAGCCCGCCCAAGCCGACGATCAGGACCTGCGCCGCGCTTAGCCGCTTTTGGCCGGCCTCGCCGATCTCCGCCAGGCTGATATGACGGCCGTAGCGCTGGGCAATCTCGGATTCCATTCGTTTTTTTTCCGACGAGGCGGTGATGTCGACGATCGTTGCGCGAATCTCGGGCGCGAATCTCGGGTTTTAGGCCTCAAATCCTTCGGCAACCGGAGGTGATGCGCTCGTGTCCTGCCAGATCGCGCCCGGTCTCGATCTGCGAAAGCCCGGCGTCGGCGAGAAGGCGTCGAACTTCAGCCCCTTGCTGCCCGCCGTGTTCCAGCACCAGCCGACCGCCGCCGACGAGTCGCGCCGGGGCCTCGCGGGCGAGCCTTGCCAGCATATCGAGGCCTTGCGGTCCGGCGACGAGAGCCTGCGAGGGCTCGAAGGCGAGATCCCCGGAAAGAAGATGGGGGTCGTCCTGCGCGATATAGGGGGGGTTGGAGACGATCATCGACCAGCGCTCCTCCTTCAATGCCGTGCAACTGTCGGCGAGGGCGAAGGAGACGTTGTCGATCCCCAGCCTTTTCGCGTTTTTGCGGGCGACGCCCAGTGCCGCCGGGGATCGATCCGTGGCCAGCACCTGCGCTTGCGGACGCTCGAAAGCGATGGCCAGCGCCACCGGCCCCGCCCCGGTGCCGATATCGGCGATACGCGCCGCTTCCTTCGGATCCGTATATTCCAAGACCACCTCGACCAAGTGTTCGCTTTCCGGGCGCGGGATCAGGGTATCGGGGCCGACGAGCAGATCCAGCGACCAGAATTCGCGCCGCCCGACGAGGTAGGCGATGGGCTCGCCGGCGAGCCTTCTTGCGATCAGCGATCGGAAGAGAGCCGCCGCGTGGGCCCCGAGCGGCAGATCGAGATGCGTCCGCAGCTGCGCACGGCTCTTGCCGAGCACGAATCCGAGCAGGATTTCCGCTTCGGGATGCGTGCGAGCGGGATGTGTGCGAGCGCAAAGCGTATCGAGCGCCGGGCCCGGGAGGCTTTCGCCGCCGCTCGACCGAAGGCCGCTTCGATCGAGCCGGGCCGAGGCCTCGGCGAGGGCCTGCGCGATATCGTCGGCGGGCATTTCGGCGCTCGAAGGAAGTCGATCTCGGTCTTCGATCGTCAACCCCCGAGCATCGCCAGCTGATCCGCGCGATCCTCGTTGATCAGGGTATCGATGATTTCGTCGAGATCGCCGGCCATGATCTCGTGGATTTTGTAAAGGCTGAGATTGATGCGGTGATCGCTGATGCGTTTTTGCGGGAAGTTATAAGTGCGGATGCGCTGCGAGCGGTCGCCGCTACCGACCAAAACCCGGCGGGTTTGCGCCCGCTTCGCATCGTGTTCTTGCCGCTTGGCGTCGAGCAATCTGGAGCCGAGCAGGGACATCGCTCGCGCCCGGTTCTTGTGTTGGGAACGCTCGTCTTGGCATTCCACCACGGTGCCGGTCGGCAGGTGGACGATGCGGATGGCGGAGTCGGTCTTGTTGACATGCTGTCCCCCCGCTCCCGAAGCGCGAAAAGTGTCGATGCGCAAATCGGCGGGATCGATGTCGACGCTTCCGATATCGTCCGCCTCCGGCAGCACCGCCACCGTGCATGCCGAGGTATGGATCCTTCCTTGGGATTCGGTTTCCGGCACCCGTTGCACCCGATGGACACCGGATTCGAACTTCAGCCGCGAATAGACCCCGGCGCCGGTGATATGGGCGACGATCTCCTTGTAGCCGCCGAGTTCGCCCGGGCTTTCGCCGGCGATTTCCGTTTGCCAACGGCGGGAAGCGGCATAGCGCAAATACATCCGAAAGAGATCGCCGGCAAAAAGGGCGGCCTCGTCCCCGCCGGTTCCGGCCCGGATCTCGAGCCAGGCATTGCCGTCGTCGGCGGGGTCGGCGGGGATCAGCAGGAGCTTGATCTCGCGCTCCAAGACATCGCGTTGCAAGGTGGCGGCCTCGATCTCCTCGTGGGCCAGCGGGTGGATCTCCTTGTCCGGGCTATCCAAGACCCCCTGCGCTTCGTCGATCGAAGCGATGACGCGATTGTATTTCTCGAAGCATTCCGCCACCTTGCTCAACTCCGCATGTTCTTGGGCCAGACTCCGCAAGCGGTCGATATCGGCGGTGGTTTCCGGCTCCGCGAGCAGGGCGCCGACCTCCTTGAACCGGTCGTGCAATCCCTCGAGCTTGCGGGTCAACGACGGGTTCATCGACGAGATCCCGACGACGAGGAAGACGCCGTCTTTTCCCGGTCTTGCGGCTCGGCCTCGGATTGCGAATGCGCACTGTCGATATCGCGGGGATCGAGACCGAAGACCCTTGCCGCCGCTTCGAGCACTTCCGGGCGCTCGTCGGCGGCGGCGGCGCGCAGCCCGACGCTGGGCCGGTGCAGGAATTTCCCCGTGAGGGTGTGGGCGAGATATTCCAGACTCGCAGCCGGCGGCTCCCCGGCCTGCAAGCGCGAAAGGGCTTTTTTCAAGACTTCTTCTTGTATCTCGCGGGCTGCCGCTCGCACCTGCACCACGGTGGAATCCGCGCTTCGTCCGCGCATCCAAGCCATGAATTCCCCGACTTGTCGATCGATCAAACCCTGTGCCTCGTGCGCTGCGGCCATCCGCTGCCGCTTGCCTTTTTCGATCACGTTCGCAAGATCATCGACGCGATAGAGGTAGATATCCGCAAGCCGGTCGGCGTCGTGATCCACATCGGGGGGGATCGCGAGGTCGGCGATGAACATCGGCCGCCGGCGTCGGCGCTGCAGCGCCTCTCGGATCGAATCCGCTTTCAGGATCGGCTCGGGGCTTGCGGTCGACGAGATGACGATATCCGCTTGCGCGAGGTGATGGGGAATCGCCTCCAAGGATATCGAATGGGCATCGAAATCGGCGGCGATGCGACGGGCGTGGTCGATCGTCCGGTTGGCGATCACCATGCGCCCGATTTTTTGCGCCGCGAGGTGCCGAGCGCAAAGATCGATCGTCTCTCCGGCGCCGATCAACAAGGCGGTGCAGTCCTCGGGCTTTTCGAAAATGCGGCGGGCGAGGCTGACCGCGGCATAAGCCACCGAGACCGGATTTTTGCCGATGTCGGTATCGCTGCGTATCCGCTTGGCCACCGCGAACGAGCGCTGGAAGAGTTTGTCCAATACCGTTCCCAAAGCCCCCTCGCATCGGGCCATCGTCCACGCCCGCTTGAGCTGACCTAAGATCTGCGGTTCGCCCAAGACCATCGAATCCAATCCGCTCGCGACCCGCATCACGTGTCGAACGGCATCGTCCTCGCGGTGCACATAGAGGTGGCGAGCGAGACGGCGGTGGTCGATACCCAAAAAGCGGTCGAACCAAAGCATCGGGAGGGGCGCGGCATCGGGATCCGATCCGCAATCCAAGTCGCAGTAGAGATCGGTCCGATTGCAGGTGAAGAGGATCGCCGCTTCGTTGACCCCGGAGCACTTTCTCAGGGTCTGAATCGCAAGCGGCATCCGCTCGAGGCCGATGCCCGCTTGTTCCCGCACCTCCAAGGGGGCGGTGGTGTGATTCAATCCCAAGGCGATGATCGACATGAGCGTGGTCTACGGGCGATATCGGTGCCAATCGAACGATAGCGAGGGCTCGAGCGGGCCGGGTTCGTTTCGATGATCGATATTCGAAAGGAAATACGAAAGGAAATCCCAAAGGAAATCATATTCCGTTGCGGCGATGCGGCGCCCGCCTGCCTGACGAATTCCGACCATGGCGGTTTTCGATACGCTTCGTCGGTTTTCGATGCGCTTCGTTTCGCGCACTTGTTTCGCGTACCTAGAAGGTCCACCTCGAAACCGAGCCCGCCTCGAAACGCATCTTGCGCCGGCTCGGATTTTGCCGGATCCGGTCCGACAGTCCCCTTGTCAGGACCCCGACCCATGAAGTATAGTTCCAAATATCCGAGACGGGTTCGATCGACGGTTGCGATCGCAAAGATTAGGGGGCTCTTGGATCATTCGATTCTTCGAACGATTTCGAATCGCGCTTTATCATCGTCACCTCGATGCATTCGTCGGATTCCCAAGAGATTTTCTGCCGAATCTTCAAAAGCGAGAGGAAGGGTTATGACAACCCGCCGGCGACCGATAACGACAACGATTCCGATTCATAGAGACTTCATAGATGGTCGATAAAAAGATGGTCGATAAAAATACCGATCTCCCTTCGAAGGAAATCCGATCCTTCGAAAACACGCTGCGAGCGATGGACGGCCCGGCGCTTCGCAGGGTTTTGCTCGCGGCGGTTTTTTGTCTTTCCGGCAGTGCGCCGGCGTTGGCCGTCGACGAGCCTTCCGGCTCGCTGCCGACGGTGGCGCAAGCCGAGCCGGCCCAGGGTGCCGAAAGCGCATCGATCGCCGATACGAACGACGAGCCCTCGCCTTCGTCGCATCTCACCGATCAAGAAGTCGCGGATATCATCTACAGCGCTTTGGTCGCCAGTGTGGCCGGGGGTGATTATCCCTTGTTTGCATGGCGGATTTACACCGACGTCGCCGATCTGTCGAAAGATGCCGCTGCCGCCAAATTCGCTTTGGATTACGCCCGCCAAGCGAAAAATACGGAAAAAGCCCTGTTGTCCGCCTATCAATGGGTCGCACTCGCCCCCGGTGAAAGCGAGCCGATCGAATCCCTCGTCCATACCCTGATGTTGTCGGGCCTCGTCGACGAAGCGGTGGTGTATTTCGACAAGATATTGCGTCGTATGGAAAGCGAAGGCAGATCGCGCGGGGATGCCCTCAAAGAATCCCTCTCGATTCTGATCGAAGCCGAAAACCCCGATGTCGCGGCGCAGGTGCTGATGCGCCATATCGAAAAGTACGACGGTCGCCGGGATCATTGGGCCCTTCTCGCCTTGGGGACCATGCTCCAGCATTTCCAGCGCCCGCAGGCCGCGATCGGCGCTCTCGAAGAGGCCCGCTCCATCTATCTCGCCTCGCTCGATGCCGCCCCTTCCGCCCCTTCCGGGAGAGACGATTCGAAGGATGCATCGGAAAGCGCATCGGAAAGCGCATCCGAAGTCGAAGCGCAAGGCGAAACGGAGGGTGCGGCGGAAGGCGAAACGGAAGGCGAAACGCAAAGTGCAGCGCAGAAGGGCGATCAGATCACCGTTCCCCTCGCGCGCTTGCTCCATGCCAATGGCCGCAGCGACGAGGCTCTTTCGATCCTCGAGGAATTCATCGAGCGCTCCCCGGATAACCACGGGGTTCGCATCATTTACGGTCATACCCTCTTCGAAAGCGGGCGGCGCGTCGAATCCCGTGCCGTTTTCGATGATATCGTGGCCAAAAATCCGAAGAATATCAATGCCCGTTACGCTCTGGCGATTTTGTTGTTGCAGAGCAATCAGATCGACGAAGCCGCCGAACAGTTCAAGTTCATCAGCGAAGAGGGTCAAACGAGCGAGGTCTATGCGGCCTTGTTCTATCTTGCCCGCATCGCCGAAATTCGGGGGGAGTTCATCGAGGCCATCAGCCTTTATCGTCGAGTGCGGCAGGGCGATAACAGATTCAATGCGCAGATGCGGGTCGTCGATCTGTTGGCGGAGCATCGGGATGTGGGGTTGGCGCGAAACCATCTACGTACGATCCGACCCCGGACATGGCAGGATATGTTGAATATCGTTCAGCTGGAATCGAAAATTTTGGTCAATGCCGAACTCTACGAGGATGCCCTCGAGGTCTATGACAAAGCCATCGATCGTTTCAATGGCAGTACGAGACTGCTTTACCAGCGCGGCGTTCTCGCGATAGAACATCTGGATCGGCTCGATATTTTGGAGCGCGATATGCGGGCCATCCTCAAGATCGATCCGAATAACGTAGATGCCCTCAACACCCTTGGCTACAGCTTGGCAAACGGTACCGACCGCTACGAAGAGGCTCATGAATTGATAGCGCGGGCTTTGAAGCTCGATCCCGACAATCAATATATCCTCGACTCGATGGGTTGGACGCTTTACCGCATGGGCCAACCCGAAAATGCTTTGGAATATCTTCGCCGGGCGATGACCAAGAAGCCCGAGGCGGAAATCGCAGCCCATCTCGGCGAGGTGTTATGGGCGTTGGATCGCAAGGACGAGGCGCGCAGGGTATGGGAGGCGGCATTGCGGATGAATCCCGACGACAAGAGTCTGCTCGATGCTCTTAGCCGCTTCGATCTTTGAGATGCGTCTCGCTCGCTCTACGAAGTGCGTATCATGGTCATCGCCGCCGTCGCGATACCCGAGCCGGATTCGGTGAATCCGCCGAAGCCCGAGCGATCTCCTTGATGTTCTTGCAGTCGAATCCTTTCTCGGGCCTCGCGTTTTTTCGATCGAGCGTTCGGTTCGCGGGCGTTGCGCTTCTGTCGTCGCTCGTCGCCGGATGCACTTCCCCCCCGCCGGCCCCCTTGGCCCTTTCGCCGGCGGCATCTTTTCCCATCGACACGTGGACTTTGCGGGCCGGTCTCGTCGTGCGCACCGCCCGAACGGCGTCGCGAGCGACCGTGCTGTGGCGGCAAAATCCTGCGACCTATACCCTGCGCTTCACCGGTCTTTTGGGCACCGGCCTGTTCGAGGTTCGCGGTTCGGAATCGGGCGAAGTGGAAGCGAGATTCGCCGACGGGCGACGCCGGCAAGCGTTGTCGCCGGATCGCCTGTTGGAAAGCGAGATCGGGTGGTCGGCCCCCTTTTCCGATCTTAGATATTGGATTGTCGGGTCGGTATCGCCGCAAGCCGCACCGGCGGCGGAAGTTCTTTTCGATGCCGAGGGTCGAGTGGTCAGCATCAAGCAATCGGGTTGGACGGTGCGTTATGAAAACTACCGCCTCTCGGGCGATTTCTCTTTGCCGGAGCGCATTCATTTTTCGAAAGGGGAAGTGAGCGCGGAGGTCAAGGTCCACGCTTGGGCGTTGAGTTGAGGCTTCGAGCGAAGCCCGATGCTTTGATTTTCCGATCGCCCTTCGAAACCTGCGCGAGCGACGAGGGCGGCCAAGGCGATTTCGATGATCGAATTTCCCGCCCCGGCGAAAATCAATCTCTTTTTGCATATTACGGGTCGGCGCCGCGACGGTCGGCACGATCTTCAAACCCTCTTTCAATTCGTCGATTTGGAAGATCGAGTCCTGATCCGCGAGCGCCGGGACGGCCTGATAAGGCGCAAAGCCCCGACCCCCGGGGTCCCCGATGAAAGGCGCGATCTCGCGATCCGCGCCGCTCGCTGCCTTCAACAGGCATCCGGGGCCTCCAAAGGCGCGGATATCGAACTTCGCAAGCGGATACCGCAAGGCGGCGGTCTCGGAGGCGGGAGCAGCGATGCCGCGACGGTATTGGTCGCCCTCGATCGTCTTTGGGGGATCGATATGGGCGTCGATCGCCTGGCGGAACTGGCCTCGAGCCTAGGGGCGGACGTGCCGGTTTTCGTGCGCGGATTCGCGGCGTGGGCCGAAGGCACGGGCGAGCGTCTTTTCCCCCTCGACTCCTCGGTCGATGATTCGTCTTGCGCTGCCGACGGGCAAGGTGCGCTCTCGAAGCGACCGTCGTCAGGCGATCCTCTCAAAGGCGCAGCGGACTCGGACTTCGTTCTCGAAGAGCCGTGGTATTTGCTGATCTTTCCCTCGGTTTTCGTTTCCACCGCCGGGGTTTTCAACGCCCCTTCGTTGCCGCGCAATACCCCGGCATTGCAGAGAGGGGATTTTTTGCGAGGATTGCAAAGGGAGCGTTCGAAGGCCCTCGACCGGGCTTCGGCCTCCTTCGCCGAGCCGCACCGCTCGGCGGGCGAAGACGAGGGAGCATCGCCCGAAGATCCCTGGCGAATACCGATTTGCCGGGTGATCAAGGAAACGCGCAACGATTGCGAAAAAACGGTGCGCCGGATATATCCCGAGGTCGCCGATGTCCTCGATTGGCTCGGTCGCGCCACGGGGGTATCTCGGATGAGCGGTACGGGATCGACGGTTTTCGCGCCCTTCGCCGACCGAGATCGAGCCCGCTTTTTGGCTCGGCGATTGCCGTGGCCGTGGCGGGGGGAGGTGGTCAAGGGCGTGAATCGCTCCTCGTTGGCGCAAACGATGCGCTGAGGAGGATGGCTTTGCGAAGGTCTCGAAGGATGCGAAGCCTTCGAGCCGATGAAGAACGATGCCGGGGCAAGCATGACGGGATGCGAAAGCGCCGAAAACCCGTCGCTTTCGCATCGAGACTCGATTGTCGGTCGGATCCTTCGGTTGCCGATAAAAAGCGGGCGATCGAAAGCTCGGCTCGGACCTTGAAGACGCAGAGTTCGACAGGATTCGACGATCGAAGCGGGCAAAGCAAGGGCGGGTCTTTCGCGACCGGCGTCGCCCGGCGTTTCGATGGCTTGTCGACAAGCGAGGAAGGCTTTTCGAGCGATGCCAAGGCGGCCCATCGACCGACGATGTCGATAAGAGGGAGGTCGGGCATCCGCTTGCATCCTTTTCGGCTCGGACGCGATCGGCTCGGGGACGATCGATCCTGACGACCGTCGCGTAGGACGTCGCGTAGGACGTCGCCTAGGACAAGGTGCCGATCCCATCGCTGCGAGCGACGACCCTTGCAAGATCGAGCGATACCCGAAGATGGACGATCAATCCGACAAAATCGCCTTGATACGCCTGCTGGCCGCAGGCACCGTGCGTTATACCGACGAACTCGCCCGCATCCTCGGGCAAAGTCCCGCTCGGATCGAAAGCGAAATCCGAGCCCTTCGATCCGCAGGCTTCGCGCTCGACACCCTCGCGAGCGGCGGTATTCGCCACCCCTTTCCCTTCGAGCTCTTGCAGCGCCGGAGGATCATGGATGCCCTCGGCGCGAACGCTCAAAGCTATATCGAGGCCTTGGAAGTGCACCTCGGCATCGATTCCACCAATCGCCATGCGATGGACCGTGCCCGCCGCGGCGAGCCCTTGCCCCATATTTGTTTGGCGGAGATGCAAAGCGCCGGAAGAGGCCGCAACGGGCGGGCTTTTCTCTCCCCTCCGGGCGGCAACCTCTATCTATCCCTCGCCGCGACCACGAGCCTTGCGGCTCCCGCCCTGCCGGCATTGAGTCCGGCGATCGCCGTCGCCGTGGCCCAGGCGATCGACGCTTCGGGAGGAGCGGGGGCGGGCGTGAGGATCAAATGGCCCAACGATATCCATGCTCGCGGCGGAAAAATCGCCGGGATCTTGATCGAGAGCAGCCGGGGTCCGCAAGGGGGGTTCGTGATCATCGGAGTCGGCATCAACCTTCGTTTGTCCCCGGCGGTGGCCGAAGGGATCGATCAGCCGGTAGGCGATCTATCCGATTGCCTCGACCGGATGCCGCCTCGCAATATCTTCGCCGCGAGGGTGATCGATGCGCTTGTCGAAGCGTTGCAGCGTTTCGAGCGAGCGGGATTCGAATCCTTCCGCAGCGCCTTTCGCAAATTCGATCTCTTGGCCGGTCAGGGGATCGAGGTCGAGGGGCCCACAGGGCCTTTGCGCGGGCGCGCTTGCGGGCTCGGCGAAAACGGCGCTTTGATGGTGCGCGTCGACGAGCGAGAAGAGCCGGTGGAGATCGTTTGCGGGGAGATAAGGAGGGTCGACGACAGCGCCTTCGGGGGATGCACGAGAAGCGGCGCAAGCGCTTCGGCAGGAATACGGGTTCGCCTCGCATCGGAGCGAGATCATGCCTGATTTTCGGTTTTTCCCGGCCCCGAAGTCGGGTGCGATCCGGCGACCTCCGGGCGGCCCCGATCGCCAGGACTCGCTCCTTCGATTCGTAGCCGGCTAAGGAAAGGCGGGCGGAGCGAATACAATGCCCTCGATTCGAAATTCGATATCGACCGCTTCGTGCTTTTGTGGAACCCGAGTCCGTGAAACCCAAGTTCTTGAAACCCAAGGAGGATTCGCGTGTTTGAAAATCTGACGAGCCGCCTTGCCCAGACCCTCGATCGCGTGCGCGGTCGGGGACGGTTGAGCGAGAGCAATATCGCCGAGGCCCTGCGCGAGGTGCGAATGGCCCTGCTCGAAGCGGATGTCGCGCTATCCGTGGTGCGCGAATTCATCGAGCGGGTGCGCCGCCGAGCGGTCGGTCAGGAAGTGCTTTCGAGCCTCACCCCCGGCCAGACCCTGGTGCGGGTGGTGCGCGACGAGTTGACGCAACTGATGGGAGGCTCGGGAAGCGATCTTTCGCTCAACGTACAACCCCCGGCGGTGATCCTCGTGGCCGGATTGCAAGGGGCGGGCAAGACCACGACCGTGGCCAAGATCGCTCGCCGGTTGAAAGAGCGCGAGGGCAAGAAGACGCTGACGGTCAGCTGCGATATCTATCGCCCGGCGGCGATCGATCAGCTGCAGGCCTTGGCGGAGCAAGCGGGCGTCGATTTCATGCGCAGCGAGCCGAGCGCGGAGCCGGTCGCCATCGCCCTTTCCGCTCTTGCCGAGGCGCGGCGCCGCTTCGCCGATGTTTTGCTGATCGATACCGCCGGGCGTTTGCATATCGACAGCGATATGATGGACGAACTAAAGCGGATCCACGCGGCGCTTTCCCCGGTCGAAACCCTCTTCGTGGTCGATAGCATGACCGGCCAGGATGCCGCGACGACCTCCAAGGCTTTCGACGAAGCCCTGCCCCTGACCGGGGTCGTGCTGACCAAGGTCGACGGCGACGCCCGCGGCGGCGCCGCGCTTTCCGTGCGTCGAGTGACCGGCAAGCCGATCAAATTCATCGGCAGCGGCGAGAAGACCGACGCCATCGAACTCTTCCACCCCGATCGCATCGCTTCGCGCATCCTCGGCATGGGCGATGTGCTCAGCCTGATCGAGGAGGCGGAGCAAAAAGTCGATCGGGAAAAAGCCGAGAAACTCGCCGACAAACTCGTCCGCGGCAAAGGCTTCGATCTCGATGATTTCGCCGCCCAGCTGGGGCAGATGCGCAATATGGGCGGGGTTTCGAGCGTCCTCGAGAAGATGCCGGGGATGCCCGCGGGCTTGGAGGATCGACTCGACAATCGACAGTTCCTGCGCATGGAGGCGATCATCTTTTCGATGACGGCAAAAGAACGTCGCTATCCCGCGGTGATCCGGGGTTCGCGCAAACGCCGTATCGCCGCCGGATCCGGCACCCGGATCCAAGACGTCAATCAGCTGCTCAAGCAATTCGCGCGGATGCAAAAGATGATGAAAAAGGCGAGTCGCAAGGGCGGGATGGGACGCATGCTCCAACGCCTGCCGGGAATCGAGAATTTACGCGGGGGGTTGCCGCCCGGACTCGGCTGAACCGCAAAGCCGGTTTTTTCGAAGCCCCTCCGTCGAAGGCGCACCCGAAAAGGGATGAAGAACTATCGGAAAGACAAGAACTATCCGGAAAGACTAAGAAGCATCGGAAAGCGACGAAGCGAAAAGGGCGATGGGCGCGGCCGCGCATGTTTTTCTCGTCGGATCATCGACCGAGGCTAAAATAGACGGACGCCGGGCGATTGACCGGGCGCTTGGCCGGACGCTCAATCCCACCTCGCTTCGAGACGCTCGGCTTTTTGCCCTGCTCGATACATAAGGCCGACCCTTCTATTCGAGTCCGGCTCCTCGTGCCTTGGGCATTCGATGAGCCGAATCATGCCCGAATGAAGGCGCGGTCGAAAAGCGATGCGCTCGAAGGGCAAAGCGGGGCTTCGAGGGCGAAGCGCCGAACGAAGCGAAGAACGATATCCATCGAGCGATCCATCGATCGAGTTAGATGGGGTGTAGCCAAGCGGTAAGGCACGGGACTTTGACTCCCGCATCCCAGGTTCGATTCCTGGCACCCCAGCCAATATCGCGAACCCCGCGCCGCGCCGCGGGGAGATTTTTTTCCGAAGGAATAAGGAGAAGGACATGTACGAAGATCTGGCTTTGTATATCGATGGGGAGTTTCGACAAGGAAGCGAAGGGCAAGGGGAGCAGGTATTGAACCCGGCGACGGAGGATGAGTTGGGTTTTCTCCCGCATGCATCGAAGTCGGATCTCGACGAGGCCTTGAGAAGCGGCGAGAAGGCATTCGAGGAATGGAAGCGGACTTCGGCCTACGAAAGAGCGGGGATATTGTGGAAAGCGGGGGAGTTGATGCGCTCTAGATCCGACGATATCGCTCGGACGATGACCTTGGAGCAGGGCAAGCCCTTGGCCGAGGCGGTGGTGGAAGTGAGGGTATCGGCGGATATTTTCCAGTGGTATGCCGAGGAGGGAAGACGGGCTTACGGTCGCATCATCCCGAGTCGATTGCCGGGGACTCGGCAGATGGTATTGCGGGAGCCGGTGGGAATGGTCGCGGCCTTCACGCCGTGGAATTTTCCTGCGGTGACCCCGGCGCGCAAGGTTGCCGGGGCGTTGGGAGCGGGGTGTTCGTGCATCCTCAAACCCTCGGAGGAGACGCCGGGAACGGCATTGGCGATAGCGCGAGCGTTGGTGGATGCAGGCTTGCCGAAGGGGGTTTTGAATGTGGTCTTCGGGAAGCCGGCGGAGGTCTCGCGGCATCTGTTGGCATCGCCGGCGGTGCGCAAGGTGACCTTCACCGGCTCGATTCCGGTCGGCAAGGAATTGACGCGCATGGCGGCCGACGGGATGAAGCGAACGACGATGGAATTGGGCGGTCATGCGCCGGTATTGGTCTTCGACGATGTGGATGTGGCGAAGGTGGTTCCGGTGATTGCCGGGGGCAAGTATCGCAATGCGGGACAGGTATGCATATCGCCGACGCGATTTTTCGTGCAAGAGAAGGTCTACGACGAGTTCGTATCGAAGTTCAGCGAGCATGCCTCGGGGTTGAATATGGGCAACGGACTCGATGAAGGGGTATCGATGGGCCCCTTGGCCAATCGGCGGCGACTCGAGGCGGTGGACGAGTTGGTCGGCGATGCGCGGGAAAAGGGAGCGCGGCTGACGACGGGGGGCGAGCGAGCGGGGAATCAGGGATATTTTTACAAGCCGACGGTCTTGGCGGATGTGCCGGACGAAGCGCGGATCATGCGAGAGGAGCCCTTCGGTCCGGTCGCCCCGGTGCAATCGTGGAGCGATATCGACGAGGTGATGGAAAAGGCGAACGGCTTGGAGTTCGGCTTGGCGGCTTATGCCTTCACCACGAGAAGCGAGCGCGCGGCGCGGGTATCGGATGGCCTGCAAAGCGGATTGGTGGGGGTGAATCACTGTGCCCTCTCCTTCGCCGAAACGCCCTTCGGAGGAGTCAAGGAGAGCGGATACGGTCACGAAGGGGGTATCGAGGGTTTGGATGCCTATTTGACGAGCAAGTTCGTGACCCAGATGGATAGCTAAGGGGCACTTTGTATCGTCGCGTATCGTCGATGCATTCGGACGAGATATCTGGCGAGATATCGGACGACTCCTTGCGGGGATTTTTCGATCGTCGGATTTTCGATCGTCGGATAAGGATATCCCGGGCTCGCCGAGCGGCGATTTATCCGGGAGTGTCCGAGCCAAGACCCGTACTCGCCGGGCAAAAAAGCCCGGAGTGCGGGTCTTTTTCGTGCCCAATCCTTAGCGAGTGCCGCGCCCGCTTTTTTCGGGCGCTGCCCGATAGCGAAGCCTCGTTCTTTTTCGCCGAGCAAAAAAGGTGGATATCGCATCCATCCATTTGCCATTGACTTGTATTTAACTGATTTATAGGGTATTCGTTATATAATACGAAGATCGAGAGATTGACTTGCCAAAGCCATGCTCGCAGGGGTTCGGAGTGAATCGAGATGAGGAATCTATCTACGGCTCTGATCGTTACGATCGCGCTCGGTATGGGCGTGGTGCAGTGGGCACAGTCTCAAGAGGGTCTATCGAGCTTTCGGCCCTCGGAGATGCGTTTGGCGGTGAAGACGGGCAGCGCCGATCGCGTCAGGTCGTTGATCCAACAAGGAGTCGCTGCCAATACGAGGGACACCGACGGTTATACGCCCTTGCACCAGGCATCGGTGGACGGTTTCTCCGAAGCGGTCAGCGCCTTGTTGGCCACCACCCCGAAGCCCGATGTCGACGCCAAGACCGCCGATGGCTATACGGCTTTGCACTTGGCGGCGATGGGCGCGACGAATGGCCATTTGAAAGCGGTCGAGGCCTTGCTCGAAGCCGATGCCGCGGTCGACGAGGATGGTCCCGAACAAAGGACGGCGCTGCACTTGGCGGCTTGGGGCGGACATTCGGGTATCGTCAAGGCCTTGCTCGATGAAGATGCCGCGGTCGACGAGAAGGCCGCCGGAGGTTGGACGCCGCTGCATTTTGCGGCCCACGGAACGACGCAAGGGCACGTAGAGAGCGTGCGGCTGCTGCGCGACGGCAGCGCCGACCGCAATATAGAAGCGCAAGATCGAAAACCCTGGCAATACGCGTGGGAGCGAAAGCAACGGGCGATCGTCGATATTTTGAATCCGCTGGTCTCCCCGGCGCTGATCGATGCGGTGCAAGACGACGATGTCGACGAAGTCCGGGATTTGATAGCGGCGGGTTATTCGCAAGTCAACGAAAAGAATACCGCGGGCCAACCGACGGTGTACTTGGCGGTGGTTCGCAAGCGAAGGGATATTTTGACCCTGCTTCTCGCGGCCGACGATATCGACGTCGATGCAAAGGAAAACGGGGGCTATGCCCCGCTGCATCTTGCGGTTCATCATCAAGACAGCGACGCCACCACCCCTGCGGGAGAGAATCTGCTCAATATCGTCAAGGATTTGATCGCCGCCGGAGCCGACGTCAACGCGCTCGGGGGTACCTCCCTCGGCGCTCTTAGGCCATTGACGATCGCGATAAACCGGAATAACGAAAAAGCGGCGCAGGCGCTGCGCGACGCCGGTGCGACATCGATTCCGACGGGCAATATCGTCTTTTCTCCCACGGGAACGCTGACCGTCGTCGAGGGGAAAACGGCAGACCTCGGGATCACGCTCAGCGTCAAACCGGATATGGATGTCACAATCAGCCTTTCCATCGCCGAGAGCAGGGTGTCGATTTCCAAGACATCGATGACCTTCACCCCCTCCAACTGGAATCAGTCCCAAACCGTCAGGCTTACCAGCACGCAGCAAGACGACGATGCGGCAGATATAGACACCACCTTGACGGCGACCGGCACCGACAACCGGGGATTCAAATTTCAGTCTGCGCCCTATACAAAGGCGGTCAAGGTGGACGATGACGAGACGGTCGGTTTCACATTCTCTCGAAACGGAAAGGAATCCCCCTTCAACGAACGACTCCCGATCGCCGAAGGTCAACATATCAATGAAACGGTGAAGTTGTCGTCGCGGCCGACATCGGGGAATGTAGTATTGCAAGGGGGATTTGTATTCGCCATCGGCGATAGTAATATTTATCAGATAGATCCGGTCAATATGAGCTTCACTCAATCCAATTGGAATGTGCCGCAGACGGTCAGATTGGGAGTGGGAAATGGGGATGACGACGGTGACTCCGAGTGGGCGAACATAGGCTATAGTGTGACCTCGACGGGTAATGACTATGACGGAAAAAATGCCACTTTCTACATAAGGACAGTGGATGACGATACGGAAAGGGCGGTGGTCGTCCCCCACGAGGGCCTGACGATAGCAGAGGGTACAAGCAAAACTTTCACGTTCAGGATGGGAACGGAACCGGTGGGGAATCCGAATTCGAACGATAATCCATGTTGGCAAAATGGCGGACCCTGTGCAACTATAGCGGTCAGAACAACAACAAAAGACTTTTTGCAGCTTTCCTACCCTTCGGGCGGTAATCCGAGTTGGATAACACAAGACTCGCGAGACGGCAAGCCCAGAGGCTATTACGGCTATTACGCTGCACAAGCCGTTGTTTTTTCCGGTGCCAATTCTCCTTGGAATGTACCCCAAACGATAACCGTCACCGTTCCTGAGGATTCGAATACGGTATCGGAGGAAGAAAATCTTCGGTTGTCGATAGGTTCGTACGGATATTCGACTTATGTCAACAATAGTTGGGTCTCGCAACTAACCGAATATAAGATCAACGTGGAGGACGACGATGTCGATGGTCAGATCAATATCCAACCCTATTCATTCTCGGTAGGGGAGGGCAGATCGCAAACTCTACGCATCACCTTGAGCGCCAAACCGAAACAAAATATCGATATAACGGTTTCGCACGATATCCCTCGTGCCACTCTTTCCTCCTCGGAATTGACCTTCACTCCCAAAAACTGGAATACAGCCCAGGTTATCAACGTCATTATCGAAGACGAAGATCCCGATACACGGGATACGGCAAACGAAACGGGCACCATTACCTTTACGACGACCGAAGGCTTGACTACCCTTACGTCGACCGTACCGGTGACCGTGACGGATAACGAGGCTGCGGGCACTATCGTGACCTCCAATGATATTACTGTCGGTGATTACATCCTGATCGGTGCGGGCGGCGAGGGGGTGATATCGATCAAACTCAGCCGTGCTCCGACTTATGACACGGTAGTGCATATCGCTAAGAACAACAACAATATCAGTCCCCGGAAGACCTCTCTTACCTTTACCACTGCCAACTGGAATACAGATCAAAATCTGGTTGTCGACGCGCCGAATTACACGAATAATGTCGACAAGAATAGCACTATTCAATTAAGCACCACCGGCGGTCTTGTCGTCCCGCTGAAGAGCCTGTCGGTAAAAGTGAAAAGCAGTGCTTGGAACGGAGTTCCCTCTTTCATCGTAAAAGTGGATGGCAGAGATGCCATTATCGCCGATAAATTTTGGCAGGAGGCTGGTGGCAGCACTCAGCGTCGGAGGCGAACGAATGCGAATTATTCAGCAAGCGAGTGGAATGAGGGCAATCAATATTCGATGACGGTCAAGATGGATCGTCCGGTACCTCAGTCGTGGGGGCCTTGGTTAGGGCACAATGGAACGCATCGTGTACAATTCAAGATGTCTACGTACATCAACGAGGCCGAGATGTCCCGTAGCCCAACGGAGCTGCTCTTCGATCAGTGGAATTGGAATAAAGAACGGACGATCACTCTAACCATACCGGAGGATGAAGATGCAGACGACGAACTCCTGACATTCGAAATTAAGGAAAATGCATCCGATCAAACATACGGTAACTATCAAGTCCCAGGCGCCGGTCATATATTTATAAATTTACCAAAGGTGATCGATAACGATGTTGCGGGCAGCGTTGACTTATCCACCGATAAGATCAACGCCGAGGAGTATGATACCAATACTTTTACCGTCAAACTCGGCACCAAACCGAAAAGGGATACAATCAAAGTGAAGGTGCTGAATGCTAGCGGGCAGACTCAGATCCCCAGCGATATCACATTTTCGCCGAAAGAATTGACATTCACTCCCGATAACTATAATCAAGCACAAACCATCACCGTCGAGACGGAATCGGACAGCGATACAACCGTCGATTTACACTCGTTTATCATAAAGGCGGGCGAAGGCTACTTCGGTCAAGCGTCGATTCAGATATGCATTCTCGACTCGCTCGACGAACATGGTCGTTGCACTTGAATCGGGCTCGGATTCGATACCCTTCGATCGCGCAGATTCAAAACGAAGGCGATCGTATCGTCATCATCGTGAACCAAGATGATATCGTTCGATTCCGAATAAGACGAGACGGTCCTTTTTCGTCGGCGGCGCTTCGATAGATTCAGACTCTTCGGTCGTCCGCAGCCGCAAGCGTCGAAAACGAGCGGAAAGATGCGAGAGAACAAGCGTTTCGTCGCCGGATTTTTCGTTCAATCAAGACCAAGGGGAATGTTGCGAAGCGAAGCCCTCCGATCGAAAGTTCGCCTTTCGATCGTTATCCGACCGCTTCTTTTTTACCCTCTCCGTTTTTACCCTCCCCGAGCCTTCGCTTCGACGGGAAAAGTCGAAGGCGATCCGGCTTTTGCATCCGACTCCGCGGGTCCCGAGATCATGCCCGCGGAATCCCTCGTATCGACCGATCATCGACAAGGATATTTCGGATGAGCCCTTTGCCGGATATTTCGGTCATCGTCCCGGTGTTGAACGAAGAGGCTTCGCTTGCCGGCATATTGGAACCGCTTCAGTGTTTGCGGATACCCGAAGACGATCCGAATTCCGGGATGCGAGGCGAGGCGGCCGACGAGACCCTTCGTATCGAAATCATCGTCGTCGACGGGGGAAGCCGGGATTCGAGTCGAGAGATCGCACTGCCTCTCTGCGACCGGCTGATCGATGCCCGAAGCGGTCGCGCCCGCCAGATGAACGCCGGGGCGGAATCGGCAAAGGGACGCACCCTGCTGTTTTTGCATGCCGACACTTATCTTCCCGCCGGATGGGAACGAGCGGTGAGCGCCGCTCTTGGGCGCGGTGTCGTTGCGAAAGGGGAGGCGAAAGGGCGAAAAGCGAGCCACGATTGGGGGCGTTTCGATGTCCGTCTCGACGGGCGTCATCCGCTGCTGAGGATCGTCGAGCGCGCCATGAATCTTCGTTCGCGTTTGAGCGGTATCGCCACCGGAGATCAGGCGATTTTCGTGAAGCGCGATGTTTTTCGTTCCCTCGGCGGTTTTCCTGAGATCGCCTTGATGGAGGATATCGCTTTGAGCCGGATCTTGAAGGCCCGCTCGCCCCCCGCTTGTTTGCGAGAAAAAGCGATCACCTCCGGCCGGCGCTGGGAAGCGCACGGGGTGGTGCGCACCATCGCGCTGATGTGGCGGCTTCGCTTGGCTTATTTCTTCGGCGCCGACCCCGAAAAACTGGCGCGAGCCTATCGGAATGGCTGATGTCTTCGAGCCCCGGTGTGCGATCGATACGCTTGCGCTCGATACACGTGCTCTCGATACCGGGGCTTCGCCCTCGCCCTCGCCGCCCGCCGGATCGTCTTGCCGGATCGTGATCATGGCGCGGGCTCCGCAACCCGGACTGACCAAACGGCGTTTGATCCCCGCTCTCGGGGCCGAGGGAGCCGCCGCCCTTCATGAAGCGATGATTCGCCATGCCGTGGAGACCGCCCGCGCAAGCGAGATCGGCGACTTGGAGTTGTGGTGCACGCCGGATCCGGAGCACGCGGCCTTTGCCGGTTTGAAGCCCTTGGAGTCGGTGCGGCGGTATCGGCAGGAGGGAACCGATCTCGGGGCGAGGATGCTCGGCGCTCTTGCCGCCGCTCCCGGCCCCGGGGTGGTGATCGGTACGGATTGCCCTTTTTTGCAGCCCACGGATTTCGTCGAATGCGCCGGGCGCTTGCGCGCCGGCGACAGCGATGCGGTGATCGTTCCGGCCCTCGACGGTGGCTACGTCCTGATAGCCATGGCTCGTCCGCAACCGGCCCTGTTCGCGGATATCGACTGGGGGAGCGATCGCGTTGCCGATCAGACCCGCAAGCGAGCCCGCACCGCCGGTCTTCGTTTGCACGAGCTCGCCCCGAGGCGGGATATCGATCGCCCCGAAGACCTTCGCTTCTTGGCCGGATCTCCTCTTTTCGGCCCGATTATCGAAGACCCGATGGTTGAATGAAAAACCCGGCGAAGGCCCGCGGGCAAGGGGCATGATTCGCCGAATATCTCTTGGGGTTTCAGGCTTCGGGATTTCAGGCTTCGCTATTTTGCCGCGGGCGCTTTTTTCTCCCCGGCTCACCCCCGGCTCACCTCTTGCGTCCTCTTTTCGGCCGCGACCCCCGCTCGTCGTCGATCTTGATGTCGATCTTTATGTCGATCTTTATCCCTTGGCCTCGACCCTTCCTTGCCAAGCTCGGATGCCCGAGCGATATCCGGCCGGCGATCTCGAAGCCGGTGCCCGAAGGCTCGAAAATATCGTTTCGTCGCTTGCAATTGCATGAAGGATTGGCTTATAATGCTCGCTGTCAAGTGCGGGGTGGAGCAGTCTGGCAGCTCGTCGGGCTCATAACCCGAAGGTCGCAGGTTCAAATCCTGCCCCCGCTACCAATGCCGCTCCCTTTGTCGGGGGGCAAAAGAAAAGCCCCTTTTGAAAAGGGGTTTTCTTTTTTAGCGATCCTTGCAACGAAGATCGCAACGAAGATCGACATGCAAGGGCACGGGGTTTGTCTGGCAAAGACGAGCGATGCGTCGGGAGGAAAAGCGGCTATATGCGCTGATCGAGCCGACGGTGCTTGCCCTCGGCTTCGATTTGGTATGCGTTTTTTGGTGCCGGTCTCGCGGGAATGATCGCGGGACGACTCGCAGCCGGATGCAAATTCTGATCGACCGCAAGGCCGCATCGGAAGAACAAGGCGCTATCACCTTGGACGATTGCGCCAAGGTCAGTCATCGTATCGGCGGCTTGCTCGATGTCGAATTGTCGGTTCCCGAGGCCTTCGATTTGGAGGTGTCATCCCCGGGAGCGGATCGTCCTTTGTGTCGGGAGCGGGACTTCGTTCGCTTTGCCGGATCGGTCTCGGAGATCGTCCTGCGCAAAGCCATCGACGGCCGTCGTCGTTTCGAGGGTCGATTGGGTGGCTACGAGAATCATTCGGTGGTGATGGTGGATGAGGAGGGTATCGAGCATCGTTTCGAACTTGCGGCGATCGCCAGCGCCCGTTTGGTGCCGCAATGGTGAACCGGTTTCGCTACCCAACGAATCGGTCGGCTAAGACGATAGCGTCGATGCGCGATCAACACAGCGGACAGTTGAAATGAGCAAAGATCTTCTGAACGCCGTCGAGACCGTCTCGGCGGAAAAAGGCGTGTCGGAGGAAGCCATTTTCGATGCGATCGAAGCCGCTTTGGAGCTTGCGACCCGCAAGCATCATCCCAAGGAAATCGACGTGCGCGTTCGTTTCGATCGCCGGGCCGGGGATTTCAAGACATTCAGGCGCTGGGAAATTCTGGACGACGAGCAAACGGTATCGACCAAGGAAGAATACGACGCGGCTTTGGAAGAGGCCGAAGCCAAGAACGAGAACGCCGCTGCCGACGAAGGCGATTCGCCGTTATCGGGGGTGCGCTTTTTCAACCCCGAACTGCATATCCTGCTCAGCGAAAGCCGCGATAAATGGCCGCATCTCGGTGTCGGGGATTTCGTCGAAGAGGGGATGAAGAATCTTATCGGGGGGCGGATATCGGCCCAAGCGGCCAAGCAGGTCATCATCCAGAAGGTCCGCGAAGCCGAGCGGGCGCAGGTTTTCGAAGCCTACCGCAATCGGGTGGGCGAAATGGTTTCGGGGGTCGTCAAGCGCAAGGATCGCGGCGGGCGGGTGATCCTCGATCTCAGCGAGGATCGACCGGCCTCTTCGCGCCGCGAAGCCATCGGCGAGCCGATTCGAGCCGAAGCCGAGATCGGTCGCGACGATCAGATTCCGCGCGAGATTATCCGTACCGGCGATCGCTTGCGCGGCTATTTGGCGGAAGTTCGTTCGGAGTCCCGCGGGCCGCAGCTCTTCATCAGCCGCATCCATAGCGAGCTGATGGTCAAGCTCTTCACCATCGAGGTTCCGGAGATCGCCGAGGGGATGATCGAAATCATGGGCTGCGCTCGGGATCCGGGCTCGCGGGCCAAGATCGGGGTGCGGAGCAAGAGCGCCCGTATCGATCCGGTGGGGGCTTGTGTCGGCATGCGCGGCTCGAGGGTGCAGGCGGTATCGAACGAGCTGGCGGGGGAGCGGGTGGATATCGTGCTGTGGGACGAAGAACCCGCCCAGTACGTCATCAAGGCGATGTCGCCGGCGGAGGTGAGTTCGATCTATATCGACGAGGAATCCATGAAGATGGATGTCGTGGTGCAAGAGGATCAGCTCCCGCAGGCCATCGGTCGCGGCGGCCAGAACGTCAAATTGGCGAGCCAGCTGACCGGCTGGGATATCAATGTACTGACGCCGGAACAATGGGAAGAGAAGAAAGAGCAAGATACGGGAAAGCTTCTCTCCTTGTTCATGAGCCATCTGGATGTCGACGAAGATATCGCGAATATTCTGGTGGAGGAGGGATTCTCCAGTATCGATGACGTTGCCTATGTGCCGCGCGACGAGATGTTGGAAATCGACGGCTTCGACGAGGAGCTCTGCAACGAGCTGCAATCGCGCGCTCGCGATGACCTGCTCGTTCGGGGGATCGCCGAGGAAGAGGGCGTCGCGATGAATTCCCCGGCCGAGGATCTGTTGATGCTCGAGGGCATGGAGACGGATCTTGCCCGTCGCTTAGCGGAGGAAGGGGTCATCACCCGAGAGGATCTTGCGGGGCTCGATGTGGACGAATTGATGGAAAAAGTCGATATCGACGAAGAAAGGGCCGCGGGATTGATCATGACCGCTCGCAAGATATGGTTCGAGCGGGAAGAGGAATCCGAGGCCGTCGATGATCCGTCGCCGGAGACGGCTTTGGCGGCTCGACCGGAAGAAAATGGATCCAAGGCTTCGGATCCGTCGCAAGCGATGGTTCGATCGGGTGATGACAATCCCCGGGCTTCGGGCACGGATTGAAGGTGGAAGTTCGAGGGAGGTTGATTCGATGTCCGAAACAACGGTGCGGGAACTGGCGGAAGCGGTCGGGATCCCCGTGGATCGCGTGCTCGCTCTGATGGGGGAAGCGGGGCTCCCTCACACCGAGGCGGGGCAGGGGATCAGCGAGCAGGAAAAAGCCCGCTTCACGGCGCATATCAATCTTCGCAAGGGCAAGAACGATACCCAAGCGAGGCGCAAAATCTCCCTCAAGCGCAAATCGGTCAGCGAAATCAAAATCGCATCGTCGCAAGGAAGAAAAAAGACGGTAACGGTGGAGGTGCGCAAGCGTCGTTCCGCTTCTCGCGCTAGCGGCGAGAGTGCACCGACGACGGCCGCGCCGCCCGCCGAGAGCGATTCCGGCGCTCGTATGAACGATGCCAAGCGCGCCTTGCAAGAAGAAGCGCGACGACGCCAGCAGGATCTCGACGAGCATCTGCGGATCGAGTCGGAGGAGCGCGAGAGGCAGGAAAAGATCGCTCCGAAACGCAAGAAAAAAGAGCCCGCCCCCAAGCCGGAGGAGGGAGCGCTTTCTCCGCCGCTCGACGAAGCGGCGCAAGCCGAGCCCGCCGCCGCGAAAGAGCCCGAAGAAAAGGAAAAATCTCCCCCGGCGAAAAAAGCGGGGAAGCCGCGGGAGGCGGCTCCGGGGAAGGAAAAGGAAAAAGCCAAGCCGAAAGCGAAGACCCCGGCAACGGCGAAGCCCGCGGCGGCGAAAGCGGAGGCCACCGAATCCGAAAGCCGGGGCCGGGGTCGAGCCAAGCCGGCCGCGGGAGGGCGCGGCGAGCGCCAAGAGCGCGGGGGACGGCGCGGCGATCGTGGCCGCAAGAACCGAGAGGAGCTGCATGTCTCCTCGGACAAGGCCGGGCATCGGCGCAAAAAGCCGAAGCCGCGGCGCTCGGTGCAATCCACGCCGACTCGCCACGGCTTCGAGATGCCGACCGAGCCGGTGGTGCGAGAGGTGACGATCCCGGAGACGATCGCCGTCGGCGAACTCGCGCAGCGAATGTCGCTCAAAGCCCCGGAGTTGATCCGCTTCTTGATGACCCAAGGCATCGTGGCCACCACGAGCCAAACCATCGATCAGGATACGGCGGTGTTGGTGGTCGCCGAGCTCGGCCACGTACCGCGGCCGGTGCATGAAAGCACGATCGAGGAGGATATCTTGGAGGCCCGGGGCGAGACGGGGCAGGAGATCGCGCCTCGTCCCCCGGTCGTTACCATCATGGGTCATGTCGATCACGGCAAGACCTCGTTGCTCGATCATATTCGCACGACACGGGTGGCGGCGGGAGAAGCCGGCGGTATCACCCAACATATCGGGGCCTATCAGATCGAGAGCCCCCAAGGGATCATCACCTTCCTCGATACCCCGGGACACGCCGCCTTCACCGCGATGCGGGCGCGCGGCGCCCAGGCCACGGATATCGTGGTCTTGGTGGTTGCCGCCGACGACGGGGTGATGCCGCAAACGATCGAAGCGATCACCCACGCCGGCGACGCGAAGGTGCCGATCGTGGTGGCGGTCAACAAGATCGACAAAGAGGATGCGGATCCCGAACGGATCCGAAAGGATCTTTCAGGGCACGGAGTGATCCCCGAGGCTTGGGGGGGCGAGAATATCTTCGTGGATGTTTCGGCATTGGACGGCCGGGGCATCGACGAACTCCTCGAAGCCATCCATCTGCAGGCCGAGGTGCTCGAACTCGAAGCCGTGGTGGACGGCCCCGCTCGCGGGGTGGTGATCGAATCGCGCATCGAGCGGGGCCGCGGCCCCGTGGCCACGGTATTGGTGCAATCGGGCTCTCTCGCCCGCTCCGACACGCTCCTCGCGGGACAGGAATTCGGGCGGGTGCGCGGTCTGTTCGACGAATCCGGCCGGGAAGTCGAAAAAGCCCTTCCCTCGATGCCGGTGGAGGTCTTGGGATTATCCGGGCCGCCGAAGGCCGGGGACGAGGCGGTGGTGGTCTTCGACGATCGCAAAGCGCGCGAGATCGCCGAAAGGCGTCAGAATCGCGGGCGCGATCTCCGCTTGGCGCGTCGGGTGACCAAACTCGAAAATGTCTTCGAGCAAATGCAAGAAGGCGAAACCAGCACCATCAACATGATCGTCAAGGCCGATGTTCAAGGCTCGGTGGAGGCCATCGCCGATGCCCTCGTGCAGCTTTCCAACGATGAGATCAAGGTCAATATCGTCGCCGCCGCGACCGGGGGCATCAGCGAAACGGATGTCAATCTCTCGGTGGCGTCGAATGCGACCATCATCGGATTCAACGTAAGGGCCGATGCCGCGGCGCGGCGGGCGCTCGACGACGGCGCCGCCGATTTGAAGTATTTCAGCGTGATCTACGAAGTCATCGACTATACGCGGCAGGCGATGACCGGCATGCTCGCGCCGAAATACAAAGAGACGATCGTCGGGCTGGCCGAGGTGCGGGATATTTTCCGCTCTCGCAAATTCGGCGATATTGCCGGCTGTCGCGTGAGCGAAGGGCTGGTGCGCAAGGACAACCCCATCAGGGTGTTGCGGGATAACGTGGTCATCTACGAAGGCGAACTCGAGTCCTTGCGCCGCTTCCAAGACGATGTCGCCGAGGTGCGCGCGGGTACCGAATGCGGTATCGGCGTGCGCGGCTACAACGATGTCAAGGTGGGCGATCAAATCGAAATCTACGAGCGGGTCCAAGTCGAGCGGACGATTTGATGCCCTTTGCGGATCTCCTTCGCGGATTGTCCGGCATCGCCGCCGACGCGACCGAGGCTTTGCCGGGCGCGAGAAGCGAAGGGGCCTCGCCGCCGGGGTTTCGAGGAGTTGGGTTTCGCAGGCAGCCCGCAACCTGCAAGACCTGAAAGAGACGAGAGATTGGGACAGCGCGAGTACAGTCGTTCGGTGCGCGTGGCCGAGCGGATCCAGCGTGAAATCGCGTTGCTCCTTGCGCATGAGATTGCGGATCCGAGGGTCGGCGACGTGACGGTTTCCGGGGTCGATCTTTCTCCCGATATGCGCTGCGCGAGGGTGTTGATCACCCCGGGGCGAACGACCGATGGCGACGCCTCGGTCGAAGCGCTCAATCGAGCGGCCGGCTTTTTGCGATCGCGGTTGGCCGGACGGGTTCGCTTGCGCTATCTTCCGCGGCTTGAATTCGAGCATGACCTCACATTGGAGCGCGCTTTGCGCATCGATACGCTGCTTCGCGGTGTCGAGCCCCGGATATTGACGGGAACATCGACGGGAGCCTCGACGGGAGAAAGCGGGGCCTCGTCCTGATGCCTCGTCTCGGTGCCCGCGGGCATCGACGAGCCCTCCGACGAGCCCTTCCCGCATGCCCCCTCGAGGGTGTCGTTCTCGGAACGACTGCGGGTCGAAGCCGGGCTAAGCGAGGCAGTCGACCTGAGTTGCGGGTCGAGCCCGAGTCGCAAGGGACGCCGGTACGTCAAAGCGCAAGGCGCGCGGCGGTCGGGATCGCCTGCGAAATCCGGATAAAGGGATCGTTTCGCAGCCAAGGGTTTTCCCCGAAGGACTCAAGTGGGACGAAGACAAAGAGATCGCGGCCGCCCGGTGCACGGCATTTTGGTTTTCGACAAGCCGGTGGGCTCGGGCTCGAACGAGGTTTTGCAAAGGCTCAAGCGTCTTTACCGGGCGCGCAAGGCCGGCCATACCGGAAGTCTCGATCGGCTCGCGAGCGGGTTGCTGCCTATCTGCTTCGGGGATGCCACCCGTTTGTCGGCCTATCTGTTGAACGCCGACAAACGTTATGTCGCGACCTTTCGTCTCGGGATCGTTACCACGACCGGCGATGCCGAAGGCGATATCCGCTCGCAGCGTCCGGTGCCGGATTTCGCCGGCGCGGATATCGAGCGGGCGATCGCCGGATTTCGCGGCGAGATCGAGCAGATCCCGCCGATGTATTCCGCCCTCAAGCACAAAGGGAAACGCCTTTATCAGCTGGCTCACGAGGGGATCGAAATCGAGCGGGCGCCGCGTCGGATCACGATCTACGCTTTCGACTTGAAGGGCTTCGAAGGCGATCGGGTCGAGGTCGAAGTGCTTTGCTCCAAGGGGACTTATATCCGTACCCTGGCCGAGGATTTGGGGGAGGCTCTCGGCTGCGGAGCGAGCGTGGAGAGTTTGCGTCGGATCGGGGCCGGTCCCTTCACGGAGAAGGATATGACGAGTCTGGACGCGCTCGAGTCCTTGGCCATGCAAGGGCTCGACGCGCTCGATGCCCGACTGCAGCCGATGGAATCGGCGGTCGACCATTGGCCTTGCGTGCTCTTGCCCGAAGGGGTCGCGTTCTACCTGCGCAAGGGTCAGCCGGTGCTCGTTCCCCATGCCCCGACCGCGGGCTGGGTGCGCCTGCACGCCGAGCGGGCGGGATTCATCGGGGTCGGCGAGGTGCTCGACGATGGTCGTATCGCGCCGAGACGTCTGCTCGGAGCGGGCTGAGCGGCGTTGTCGAAGGCCGTGTTTCCACCCCGATTCCCGTCTCGATTCTCACCTTGATTTCCACCCCGATTCATCGCGCCCTCGAAGTCTTCTTTCGCGCCGATATTTTCACGCACGACCTGCACTCTTTGCGTTATCGGTTACACTTCCGAGTCCATCGGGGTATGCAGGCCCTTAGGAAGGATCGAGGAGTCTTGGAATGGCCTCGCCGATAGGCATCGTCATATCGGGAAATGGATTCGGATCAATAGGAGATCGCAAGCCATGTCGTTATCCGCAGCACAAAAAGCAGAAGTCGTCGAATCCTATCGGAGGGGTGAGCGAGATACGGGCTCGCCCGAAGTTCAAGTGGCGCTTTTGACCGGTCGGATCAAACATCTGACCGAGCACTTCCGGGTTCATGTTCATGACTTCCATTCCCGACAAGGCCTCCTCAAACTCGTCAGCCAGCGCCGTAAATTGCTCGACTATCTTCGGCGCAAGGATGTCGAGCGATATCGGGAGTTGATCTCCGGGTTGGGCTTGCGTCGTTGAAAACAAGGGTTTCGTTCGATCGCGACTCGAAAAGAGAGAATTCGGTGCGATCGCTCTCTTTATTCGGCTCGAGGGCTCCTCGTCCTTCGCCCTTCGATCCCGGGACGAAAGCGGCCTTCGGCCGTGCGGACCCTCTTTCTCTTCCCCCCTGATATCGTTTTCGTCGCCCCGGGGCGGTCGCCCCGGTCCTAGGTGGTCCATGAGGGACCGGCTAAATTCGCCTAGTACATTCGAAGGCTCTATCCATGAATACAATCAAGAAGACGGTTCCATTCGGCCCTGACAATCTCGTGTTGGAGACGGGTGAGATCGCCCGCCAAGCATCGGGAGCGGTCCTTGCGAGTTTGGGCGATACGGTCGTGTTATCGACGGTGGTGGGCGCTCGGTCTGCCTCTCCAGGGCGTGACTTTTTTCCTTTGACGGTCGATTATGTCGAGAAGACATACGCTGCCGGCAAGATCCCCGGCGGCTTTTTCAAGCGGGAAGGGCGGCCGAGCGAGAAGGAAATCCTGACGGCGCGCCTCGTGGACCGGCCCTTGCGTCCGCTCTTTCCCGACGGCTACCGCAACGAAGTGCAAGTGATCCTGACCGTCCTTTCTTTGGACCCTCAGATCGATCCCGATATCCCGGCGTTGATCGGCGCTTCCGCGGCATTGGCCATTTCCGGATTGCCCTTCGCCGGCCCGATAGGAGCGGCGCGGGTCGGCTATATCGACAATCAGTTCATTCTCAATCCGACCTTTCGCCAAACCTCGCAATCGATGCTGGATCTTGTCGTTGCCGGAACCAAAAACGCGGTTTTGATGGTGGAGTCCGAAGCGAGGGTCCTCCCCGAAGCGGTCATGCTCGATGCGGTGCTCTACGGGCACCAGCAGATGCAGGCGGCGATCGCGGCGATCGACGAGTTGGCGGCGGAGGCGGGCAAGGAGCCGATGAGGTGGGAGCCGCCGCCGGTCGACCAAGCGCTCGTCGCCGCCGTTGACGATGCCGCCCGCGACGGTCTCGAACAAGCCTATCGGATAACGGACAAACTCGCTCGCCGCGATCGGGTTCATCAGGTTCACGGCGAGACGGTGAACGCGGTCGCCGGCGAGGGCGAGGGGAGGTGGTCGGAATCGGAGGTGGGGGCGGTTTTCGGCAAGCTCGAGAAGTCGATCGTCCGCCGCTCGGTGCTCGGACAAAGGCAGCGTATCGACGGCCGCTCACCGAGCACGGTGCGCGATATCAGCAGCCGGGTCAAATTGCTCCCCCGTACCCACGGTTCCTCGCTCTTCACCCGCGGCGAGACCCAAGCCATCGTCACCACCACCTTGGGAACCACCCGCGATGCCCAGATCGTCGATGCCCTCGAGGGGGAGCGTCGCGAGCCCTTCATGCTGCATTACAACTTCCCTCCCTTTTGCGTGGGGGAGACGGGGCGTATGCTCGGGCCGCGCCGGCGCGAGATCGGTCACGGGAGATTGGCAAGACGCTCGATGCAAGCGGTGATGCCCCGGATCGACGATTTTCCTTATGTGATCCGGGTGGTCTCGGAAGTCACCGAATCCAACGGCTCGAGTTCCATGGCCACGGTTTGCGGTACCAGCCTTTCCTTGATGGATGCCGGGGTGCCGATCGCCGCTCCGGTCGCGGGGATCGCCATGGGCCTGATCAAGGAGGGGGAGGATTTCCTGGTCCTCTCCGATATCATGGGCGACGAGGATCATTTGGGGGATATGGATTTCAAGGTCGCCGGGACCAGCGAGGGGATCACCGCCTTGCAGATGGATATCAAGATCGACGGGATCACCCGCGAGATCATGGAAATCGCTTTGGCCCAGGCTCGCGAGGGCCGCATCCATATCATCGAAAACATGAATCGGACCCTGCCCAGCCCGCGCTTGGATATGTCCGAATTCGCCCCGCGCATCATCTCGTTTCGCATCCATCCGGAGAAGATCCGCGACGTCATCGGAAAGGGTGGCAGCGTGATTCGATCGTTGACCGACGAAACCGGGGTGACCATCGATATCAGCGATGACGGCACGGTCAAGATCGCCTCGGTGGACGCCGCCGCCGGGCAAGAAGCGCGCCGTCGGATCGAGCAGATCACCGCCGATGTCGAAGTCGGGACGATCTACGACGGTCGGGTCGCCAAGTTGATGGACTTCGGGGCCTTCGTCAACATCCTCCCCGGTCGCGACGGACTCGTTCATATCTCGCAGATTTCCGAAGAGCGGGTCGAGCGGGTCAGCGACAAGCTGAGCGAGGGAGATCGGGTTCGGGTCAAGGTGCTCGAGGTCGATCGCCAAGGTCGTATCCGTCTTAGCATGAAGGCGGTTCCCCCGGAGCAGCGTCTGTAAACAGTCCGCCCCCAAATCACGCCCCTGTTGCCCTTGATTCGGATCTCGGCATCGGGGCGTGATCGAAGCGATGACCAGGTATCGTCGAGTCTCGTCGAGCCGGTTTTCTGTCGGTCCTGTCGGATCAGGGCATCGGATCTTGGCATCCGCTGCCCTCGGCGAGCCCTTCTGCTATCGATTGTCGACGAAGGCTCGAGCCCGCTCGTTTTTCATCCCCTAAGGGCGCATCTTGGGGCGCTCGGCGGGTTTCGCCCCATCCATGCCCCATCCATGATGCCGGGCGCGAAAAAACCCTTTCCGATAGCCCCCCATAAAAGTTCCCCATAAAAGTCCCTCGTAAAAGTTCCGGTCATCGATCCTTTCGATCAGCGGGCGATCGCGCTCGAAAAAACCGGATCGATAGCGCATCGAAACCCTCGAAACGTCGCTAGGCTCGGGCTATCTCGTCGCTATCGCCACGATTCAATCGCGGCGAAAGAAATCTCGGAATTCGACTCTCCAGCCAATAACGGGCCCGCCAAGGGCGATGGCCCTCGACGAAGCCGATATGCCCGCCGCCGCGGCTGATCTCGAAACGGGTCGATGCCGAGAGCTCGTGCGCTTCGGGGACGACGGCGGGGGTCATGAAGGGATCGTCGAGGGCATGCAGGACCAGGGTCGGGCAGCGAATCCGATGCAGATGGGGGCGCGCGCTTGCCGCTTCGTAATAATGATCGGCATCGCGAAAGCCATGCAAAGGCGCGGTGACGAGATCGTCGAATTCCCGAAAGAGCCGAATTCGTCGCAGAAGGTCCAAATCGATCGGACCGGGGCGGCGGCGAAATTTGCCGATAGCGGAGCGGCGGAGGTCGTCGATGAAATGCCGCCGATAGAAATACGACAGTCCTTTCCGATCGAGCCGCTCGGCCGCGCGGGCCAAGCAAAGGGGAACGCAAACCGCGACCGCGGCTTCGATATCGCTCGCCTGCTCGTGGCGCGCAAGAAAGTTCAACAGCACGCTGCCGCCGAGGGAAAAGCCCACGGCGGCGAAGCGAGTATGGGGCCGGTGCCGCCTTAGGCTTCTTAGCAAGAAAGCGAAATCCTCGATCTCGCCGGAGTGATAGGCCCGCGGCAGTCGGTTGGCTTCGCCGCTGCACCCCCGAAAATGCATGACGAGGCAATGCCAACCGTGTCGTACCAGGGTATCGGCGAGGCCGCGGATATGCAAAGAGCGGCTCGATCCCTGCAGTCCGTGCAGGAGGATCACGAGCGATTTTGGATCCGCCGGCGGCTTCTTCGGGTATTCGATATCCGGGCTTTTGGGGTTTCGGCAAAGGTTTCGATCGGGCTTGCGACAAGCGAAGTCGAGATCGATGAAATCCCCGTCCGGGAGCTCGAGGCGCTCTCGTTTCCAGGGGATCGATATCGCCGGTCGTATTCGTGCCGCCCAGACGGTTTGCAGATGCGCCCCGGGAAGCCACCAAGCGGGCTCGAAATCACTGGCGACGATATTCCCGTGGCGGCGCGATCGACAGGCTTTCAAGACGAAGGCGTCGGGTTCAGCCAAGCGGGCCGGTGGCATCGGATTTCCGCGCCGTCGATTCGTTCCACCCGAAGGTCGCAGGCGTCAGCCGCTTGGATATCGAGGGCCACGCAGGCGATCGATCCGCCGGCGGGCAAAGGGGCGGCCGAGACCACCGTGCCGACCTTGGCGCCCTCGGCCTTGCGATCTTCGCCGACCCCCGAAGCCGGAGGCGGGCTCGCTCCGCGCACGATCCGATCTCCGACCCTCAAATCGCCTTTCGTATGGCCGATGAAGCAACGATTTTTGATCCTTCCTAGATGCGTGACCCGGGTGACGATTTCCTGCCCGACATAGCAGCCCTTTTCGAAGCTCACCGCCCGCAGCCGATCGAGGTTGAGCGCTTGCGGGATCAGTCGATCGGAAGAATCCGGGGTGATGCGAGGAAGGCCGGCGAGGATATCCCCTCGATGCCATAGCGCCTGATCCTTGCGGGGGGCATCGAAGGCGTCGATCCATGTCCCGGGGGCGATCACCAACAAGCGGGGATATTCTCGATATTCGCTCGGGACGATATCCGGCGGCGCTTGTACTCCCGGAACCTTGATCAACAGGCCCTCTCCGAGGCGAAGCATGTCGTCGCTCTTTGCTTCGGATAGCCATTTCTCGACTTTCCCCTCGCCTCCCTCGCGCTGATCCGAGCCCGCGGCCGGGGTTTTTTCTATCGACTCGCGGATCGACTCCGAGGGTCCCGATACCCCGAAGACGGCGAGGCCCTCCTCTTCTGCGATGCGCACATCGGCGCGCAGGATGAACAAGCGAAAGCGGGGCAGCAGTCGCTGAACGAACCAGCGCTCGCAAACCATCAAATAGCCCTCGCCTTTCGGATCGAGGAGCAGACGAAAGAGGGCCAGCACCCGGCCTTTCTCGGAGCACCAAGCGGCGAGAAGGGATCGATCGGGGGTGATTTCCAAGATATCGGCGCTGAGCTGCCCTTGCAGCCAAGCCGAAGCATCGCTCCCGCCGATCCGAAGGAGGGCGAAGTCCTCGAGCCCGACGACGAAGCAAGGCTCGATATCATGGCTATCGGGGTGAGAGCGGTCGTTCATTTCCTCGCATCCATTGTCGAAGCCCTCGGTCGGCACGGTGCGGGCGCCGCTTCCCGGCTCGTTTTTCTTTCGATCCCTCGATCGATCCCGCGGTCGATTCCTTGTCGAAGCCGAGCCTTCTTCCATCGACCCCGAAAGGCGATGCCGGGGGTTGCAGGCCCGGATCGAGCGGATGATTTGTCGAAAGCCCGAGGGGACTCGATCGGGATCGTCGACGAGCCATGAAAGGATATCCCGATCCGGGCGCTCCAAAAGCCTTTCCAAGGCGAGGAGTCGATCGTCGGCGAGATGATCGAGCGCGGAAGAAACGAAGGGTTCGAAAAACGCATCCAACTCCTTCATGCCCCGGCGACAGCGCCAGCGGAGCCGGGATCGATCGGGGCCGGGCGCGGGACCGGGCGATGATTCGGGTGGCGGCGATGGCAAAGAAAAGCTCGTTTTCGTCAAGGCCCGGCGGGCTTCTTTTCGTGCCCCGAGAAGGGCTAGAGGCTGCGCTTGATCATCATTTTCTTGATCTCCGCGATCGCCTTCGCGGGATTGAGTTCTTTGGGGCAGACCGTTGCGCAATTCATGATGGTATGGCAGCGATAGAGGCGAAAGGAGTCCTCGACATCGTCGAGTCGCTCTCCGGTCTCGTCGTCCCGGCTGTCGACGATAAAGCGCAAGGATTGCAACAGGGATGCCGGCCCGAGGTAGCGATCCCCGTTCCACCAATAACTCGGACAACTGGTGGAGCAGCAGGCGCATAGGATGCATTCGTAAAGGCCGTCCAACTTCTCGCGCTCCCCGATCGACTGCCGCCGTTCCCGGCCCGCCGGCGGCGGGGTGTGGCTGCGCAGCCAGGGTTTGATCGAGGCGTATTGGGCGTAGAAATGATTCAGGTCCGGAACCAGATCCTTGATCACCGGAAGATGCGGCAGAGGATGGATCGAGATATCGCCCTTGATATCGTCGACGGCGCTGATGCAGGCGAGGGTATTTCGGCCGTCGATATTCATCGCGCAAGAACCGCAGATCCCTTCCCGGCAAGAGCGCCGGAAAGTCAAGGTGGAGTCGATATCGCTTTTGATCTTGATGAGGGCATCGAGGACCATCGGCCCGCAATCGTCGAGATCGACGGTGAAGCGGTCCCGCCGCGGGCTTTCATCCGCATCCGGGTCGTAGCGGTAGACGGTGAAAGTGCGCGGTCTTTTCATCCCGGAAGAGGGCGGGTGGTTTTGTCCCTCGCGGATTTTGGAATGCGAAGGGAGGGTCAGCTGCACCATGGTAGGAAAATCCTCGGTTGTCGAGAAATCCAAAACTCCCTCGAAGGAGCGGCCTCGCTCGAAAAAAAAGCGCTAGTAGATGCGGGCTTTGGGGGGAATCGCCTCGACCTCGTCGCTCAGGGTGTTCATATGCACCGGGCGATAGTCGATATGCGTTTTCCCCTCGCGATCGAGCCATGCCAGGGTGTGTTTCATCCAGCGCTCGTCGTCGCGCTCGGGAAAATCCTCGCGGGCGTGGGCGCCGCGGCTCTCGGTGCGGTTGGCCGCCGAACGCATCGTGACCACCGCCTGCGCCAAGAGGTTGTCGAGTTCCAAAGTCTCGGCCAGATCCGAATTCCAGATCAGGCTGCGATCCTCGATGCGCACGCCGGAAAAGGCATCGTATACCTCGGCGATCAATCGGCAGCCCTCGGCGAGGCTCTCGCCGCTGCGAAAGACCGCCGCGTTATTTTGCATCACCCGTTGCATTCGCAGACGCAGCGAAGAGGTCGATTCGCTGCCGCGGGCGTGGCGCAAGCGGTCGAAGCGATCGAGGATCCGCTCCGTTATCGATGAATCGAGCGGGGGATGGGCCGAACCCGGGGTGATCGAGCGCGCGGCGCAGATCGCCGCCGCGCGTCCGAAAACCACGATATCGAGCAGGGAATTCGAGCCCAGCCGATTGGCTCCGTGCACCGAGACGCAGGCGCATTCGCCGATCGCCATCAGCCCCGGGACGACCGCCTCGGGGTCGTCGTCGATCAGGCTGACCACCTCGCCGTCGATATTGGTCGGGATCCCCCCCATGTTGTAGTGGACGGTCGGGAGCACCGGTATCGGCTCGCGCGAGGTATCGATCCCGGCGAAGATCCTCGCGGTTTCGGAGATCCCCGGCAGCCGCTCCTTGATGACCTCGGGGCCGAGATGCTCGAGGTGCAAAAGGATATGGTCCTTTTCTTTTCCGACCCCGCGGCCCTCGCGGATCTCGATGGTCATGGCCCGGCTGACGACATCCCGCGAAGCCAAGTCCTTGGCATTGGGGGCGTAGCGCTCCATGAATCGCTCGCCCTCGGAGTTGGTCAGGTAGCCGCCCTCGCCGCGGGAGCCCTCGGTGATCAGGCATCCGGAGCCGTAGATCCCGGTCGGATGGAATTGGACGAATTCCATATCCTGCAAGGGCAATCCGGCGCGCAGGGCCATCGCGTTGCCGTCGCCGGTACAGGTATGGGCGGAGGTGCAGGAAAAATAAGTGCGGCCGTAGCCCCCGGTCGCCAGCACCGTACGATGGGCGCGAAAACGGTGGATGCTGCCGTCGTCCAGATTCCAGGCCAGCACGCCGCGGCAACCGCCTTGTTCGTCCATCAGCATATCCAAGGCGAAATATTCGATGAAGAACTCGGCGCTGTGGCGCAGGCTCTGCTGATAGAGGGTATGGAGGATTGCGTGCCCGGTGCGATCCGCGGCGGCGCAAGTGCGCTGGGCCGTGCCCTCGCCGTAATGGGTGGTCATGCCCCCGAAGGGGCGTTGGTAGATCCGTCCGTCGTCGGTGCGCGAAAAGGGCACCCCGAAATGCTCCAGCTCCACCACCGCGGGGATCGCCTCTTTGCACATATATTCGATGGCGTCTTGATCGCCGAGCCAATCCGATCCCTTGACCGTATCGTACATATGCCAGCGCCAATCGTCCTCGCCCATATTGCCCAAGGCCGCGCTCATGCCCCCTTGGGCGGCGACGGTATGGCTGCGGGTGGGGAAGAGTTTGGTGATGCAAGCGGTTTTGAGTCCCTTGGCCGCCAGCCCCAAGGTTGCCCGCAGGCCGGCGCCGCCGGCCCCCACGACGACGACATCGTATTCGTGGTCGATCAAAGGATAGGCTGCGGAGGATGACATCCCCTCACTCCCCGAAAGCGATGCGGAGCACGCTCAACACGGCGCTCGCCGACAGGGCGATGGCCGATAGGCGGATGACGATGATCGTGCCGATTTTGAGCCATTCGACGGAAAGATAATCCTCGGCGATCGTTTGCAGGCCGAGAGCGGCATGGTAGAAAAGGGCGATGAGGGTCAGTACGAGAGCGGTGCCGCTGATCGGCGAGCGGATCCATTCGATCACCTGCCAGTGGTCATGGCCTGCAACCATAGCCAAGGACAGGCATAGCCAAAGACCCAAGGGGATCAAGGCGATCGCGCTGACCCTTTGGGCCCACCAATGCGAAGTCCCTCCGCGAGCGGAGCCGAGTCCGCGGGCCCGAGAGAGGGGGCTTTTGAAATCCGTCATCGGCTTTTTTCCTGTTCGATGCAAAATTTTCGAGGTCAGATTTTCGATGCGAGATTTTCGAGGCCGGATTTTCGAGACCGGATTTTCAAGACCAATGTGATGCGCCTTAGCGCATCGCATAGCCCAAGATCGATACGAGGAGGGTCATGATCGCCGCAAAGGCGATGACCGCGATCCCGCTCTTGCGGACGGTATCGAGGGCGAAGCCCGCCCCCGTATCCCAAAAGAGATGTCGGATACCGTTTGCGAAATGAAAGAAAAAGGAGAAGGTGAAGGCCAAAAGCAGCAGCCTTCCCGGGATCGAGCAAAGAAGGGAGCGGGCCAAGGCGTAAGTGTCGGGGCCGGCGGCAACGGCCGCGAGCCAGCCGACGAGCGCGACGGCGCCGGCGAACAAAATCACGCCGGTGATGCGATGGCTGATGGATATCAGCGCCGGCAGCGGCAGACGGTAGATCTGGAGATGCGGTGAAAGGGGGCGAGGTCGATTCATGATGCGGATCATACGATCCCTTGCGCTTTTTTGCCGACGCTTCGCTCGTCTGCGGGGCTTCGAAGCATCCCCCGAAGCACACTCCCCAAGGGATGGTGGAAGCGCGTCGGATGCCGGTGGCAAAAGGGTTTTTGCAAAGCGTCGACGGGAGGAGCGATCGCGCCTTGGGGGCGATGGCTCTCGACAAGACGAGGCGGCCGAGGATCTTCGGCGTCTCGACGACGATCTAGAAGATGATCTCGACGACGACCCATCGACATCGAGGGTCGATACGCGCTGCGCTTCGCCGCGTTCGCCGCGCTTGGCGAAGATCGCAAAGAGTCCTTCGAGCGTTCCTCCTTCGCCTTCGATCGCGAATTCGCTTTTTCCCTCGTATCGCCCGGCGCTCGCTTTTCGCCGCTTTTCGAAAGCGGTTTGGCCGCTGCCGGACCTGCCGGGCGTGCCGGGCGTGCCCGCGATCGATGAAAAAACCGATCGCGAGGATTCGGCGAGCGAACAAGGGATCCGGCGACTATCATACTTGGCTCAGCCGCCGGCCTTCGTCGATGGATGCGCCAAGGATATCGAACGAAGCGCATCGATCGCGGGCGCTCGCGGTCTTGAAAGGCTTATGCCGAGGGCTACCGGAGCCGATGCGAGAGCGAGGAGCCGACAGTGGCGGGGA
This sequence comes from Gammaproteobacteria bacterium, assembly GCA_965220535.1. GTDB lineage: Bacteria > Pseudomonadota > Gammaproteobacteria > HK1 > HK1 > HK1. The sequence goes on from OZ244833.1 coordinate 3,732,244, forward strand.
CGACGAGTGATAGAATGTTGGCGATCCGCATCGTGGACGATCCCCTGATCGAAACCCTCGCCATCGTGGCATCGGCGGGGGCGGTGATCTCCACCGCCGTCGCCGCCGGTATCGAGGCGGCGTCGCTCGTGGCCTTGCTCGCCGCCCGGGATCGGTATCGATCGCAGGCTCGGCGATATACCGAGATCCGCTGCCAAGAGGGCGTCTGGCGAGTCCTAAGAAGCGACGGGAGCGTGGCGAGGATCGAAGCCCCGGCGGTCCGTATCGGGCATCGGGAACTGATCGTGCTCGGCATCGTCGACGCCGGCCGCCGCGGGAGCCTGGTCTTTTCGAGGGCTAGCGCTTCGCGCGACGATCTACGAAAACTGAGGGTTCTGCTGCGTACGGGCGCCCTTTCTTCCCTTTCTTCTTCTTTCGCATCCGGCAAGGGAGCGTTTTCCGCGCAATGAATATCCTTGCTATCGAGACATCGACCGACGCTTGTTCCTGTGCCCTTCGGGTCGCCGAAGCCGGGGGCAAGAAGAAGAAGACTTATACGCGCCATCTCGTGGAGCCTCGAGGCCATAGCCGCCTGCTGCCGGGCTTGGTGGGCGAGCTCGTCGCCGAGGCGGGGATCGATCTTCGCTCCTTGGACGCGGTCGCTTTCGGCCAGGGTCCGGGTTCGTTCACCGGGCTTCGCATCGCCTGTGCCGTCGCCCAAGGCATCGGTTTCGGAGCCGGGTGTCCCTTGGTAGCGGTATCGAGCATGCGTACCCTCGCCGCCGGAATGCATCGGACCAAGAGCGCCTCGCACGTGTTGGTGGCTCTCGATGCGCGGATGGGGGAAATCTACTACGGGGCTTTCGAATATTGGCGAGGGACGATGGCACCCGCCTCCTTCGAGGTCCTTCTTCCTCCGGAGGAGGCGGAACTTCCTTTGGAGGGCTCGTGGTATGCGGTCGGCTCCGGATGGGGAAAATACGGTGATACCCTGCAAGGGAATTTGGGCGTCTTCGCCTTCGTCGAGGATGATTGCGTCGAGCCCGATCGCCTGCCCGAAGCCGTCGATATGCTCGATCTCGCGCAATACGATTTCGCGGCGGGGAAGGCTCTCGAGCCCGAGGCGGCGACCCCCGTCTATATCCGCACCGAGGTCGCCACTCCTTCTCCTCGAGAAGTCCCTTCCGACTGAAGGCTCTTTTTCATCATCGACGATTCGGCTTTTTCGTTCCTTTTCCGGTTCCGGTCGCGACCGATCCCGGGGCCTATCGATTCGATGATCTCGCTTTTTCGCCCTCGATAACCGACCCATGTTCCGACCCTTCGAGTTGTGCGTCGGCTTTCGCTTCACGCGAGCCAAAAAACGCAACAACTTCATCTCCTTCATCAATTTGAGTTCGATGCTCGGTATCGCCGTCGGGGTCACCGCCCTGATCACGGTGATATCGGTGATGAACGGCTTCGAGCGCGAGTTGAGGGAGCGTATTTTGGGTATGGCCTCGCACGCCACGATCACCGATTACCAAGGGGCGCTCGAGGACTGGAGCGATTTGGTCGGGGTTGCCGAGGCCCATCGGGAGGTGGTCGGGGTCGCTCCCTTCGTGGAATCGCAGGCGATGCTGACCAATTCCGGGCAGGTGCGAGGGGTGGTGGTGCGAGGGATATTGCCGGAACGCGAAGTCGAAGTGGCGAAGATCGATGATTTTCTCGTCGAGGGGAGCTTCGAGAGTTTGGTGCCCGGGGGCTTCAATATCCTGCTGGGCAAGGGGTTGGCGCAGGTGCTCGGGGTTTCGGTCGGCTCGAAGGTCACGTTGTTGGCCCCCCAGGCTCGTTTTACCGCCGCCGGCATGATCCCGCGCCTGCGGCGATTTACCGTCAGCGGCATTTTCAAGGTCAACCACGTCGAATACGATTCATCGCTGGCGGTGATGCATATCGCCGATGCCCAGCGCGTCTTCCAGATGGGCGAAGGGGTCAGCGGGTTGCGGCTGATGCTCAAGGATATGTTCAAGGCCCCGGTCGTCAGCCGCGATCTCGCCCTTTCTTTCGGCGGGGTCTATTGGCTGCGCGATTGGACCGAATACCATGCGAATTTCTTTCGTGCGCTCAAGATCGAAAGGACGGTGATGTTCGTGATCCTGACCTTGATCGTCGCCGTCGCCGCTTTCAATATCGTTTCCGCGCTGACGATGGTGGTAACCGACAAAGAAGCCGATATCGCGATCTTGCGCACCTTGGGAGCGAGTCGTGCCAGCATTACATGGATATTCATCACCCAAGGCTTTTTGATCGGGACCGTCGGGACGCTGCTCGGGGTGGCGGGCGGGGTGTCGCTGGCGATGAACGTGGAGACCATCGTCCCCGCCATCGAAGAGTTGTTCAGCGTGAAGTTCCTTTCTCCGCAGATCTATATCATCAGCGAAGTGCCCTCGCAGATGCGGTGGCGGGATGTCGCGCTGACCAGCTCGGCGGCGTTCGCGATGACGATATTGGCCACGATCTATCCGGCGTGGCGGGCTTCGAGGGTGCAGCCGGTGGAGTCGTTGCGTCATGAATAGCGCCGCGTCGGCGGACTCGGCGGATAACGCGGATCCGGATCCCTCCTCGCCCCCGGCGGCGCGGGAAAGCGATTCGGTGGCATCGAAAGAAGAGGGAGCCAAGAAGGAGGCGGTGATTATCGCCAAGGGCTTGGTGCGTACCTTCCACCAAGGGCAGCAGAGGATCGAAGTCCTGCGAGGGGTGGATTTGACGGTATACGCCGGCGAGGGGGTCGCGCTGATCGGATCATCGGGCTCGGGCAAGAGCACCTTGCTGCATTGTTTGGGGGGGCTCGATACGCCGGATGCGGGGGAAGTGAGGATCGCCGGGCATTCGCCGGCGAATGCGAGCGAGCGCGAGCGAGCGCGGCTGCGCAACGAAGCCATCGGTTTCGTCTATCAGTTCCATCACCTCTTGGCGGAGTTCAGCGCGTTGGAGAATGTCGCGCTGCCTTTGTTGATTCGAGGCATGAGAGTGCGCGAGGCGAAGCGCCGGGCGCAGGCGATGATCGAAAAGACGGGGATCGAATCGCGGGCGATGCACCGCCCGGCGGAGCTTTCGGGGGGTGAGCGTCAGCGCACCGCCATCGCTCGAGCGTTGGTCACCCGGCCTTCTTGCATCCTCGCCGACGAGCCGACCGGGAATCTCGATGACCGCACCGCCAAGACGGTTTTCGATCTGATGCGTTCCCTCAACCGGGAGTTCGGCACCGCTATCGTCGTGGCGACCCACGATCTCTCGTTGGCCAAGCGAATGGATCGGGCATTTCGTATCGTCGACGGTCGATTGCTGCCGGTCGATCTTTTAGAACTTTGAAAGGGGCGTGTCGAGGAGGGAAATCCGGGCTTTTCGGAATATCGAGTTTTTACGGTGTCGCGACGGTGTCTCTAATAGTTAGTGTCGCGCGGATTTTCTCTTCGTCGGCTTTGTTCTCCCCGACGCATTTTCCCGACGCTTTTTCGATCGAGGATCGCCTCGCCCCTCGCCTCGCCCCTCGCCTTGCCGGGATAGGCAAAGGCCGGTCGGTCGAGCGAAACCGAAAAAGCGCAGCCGCTACCGGCGCCGAGCCATCCCTTGCCGGACTCTTGTCGGACCCTTGCCGGAGGGCATCTAGTCGGAGGCATCTTTTTTTTTCGGCAGGACTTCGCTTCGGCCAAGGGCCGGTATCTCGCCGAATGCCTAGCGCAAAGAATCGCTTCGGTGAGCGGGCGAGGGTTTCCTGAGCAAATCGAAAAAACAAGAGGCATGAGGATTGCGGGCATCGGCCTCGTACTCCCGAGACTCGTTTTCGTGCCAGGCATCGGCGTCGAAATCGGGAAAATAGGTATCGCCGGATATATCGATATCGACCAAGGTGAGATAGATGCGCCGGGCAAATAAGAGCGCTTGGCGATAAATGCTCTCGCCGCCGATGATCAGGATATCGGGCGGCCGCAAGTTGTCATCCGCGATCGTTGTTTCGGCGAGGCCTCCGGGGGTTTGCGAAGCGGCTTCTTCGAGGGCCTTTTCGAACGACAGGCACGTGATGCAGCCCTTCGCTTCGAAGCCTGCGCGACTCGAGACCACGATATTGGTTCGCCGATCGAGGGCGCGGCCGATCGATTCGTAGGTGCGCCGTCCCATGATGATCGTTTTGCCGAGGGTCAGCTCTCGAAAGCGGGCGAGATCGGCAGGAAGATGCCAAGGGAGCGATAGATCGCGCCCGATCACCCCGCCTCTTGCCTGCTCGAAGTGCATGCGACCATTCGGAGGATTAGGGGACGATGCAAGCGCCCCCGTCGTCTTCGGGGGAGGCGTCGCCGTCTTTTCGCGTCGGGCGACGGCCACGACGAGAGCGATGGAGAGATCGTCGATATTGGGCACGATATTGGGCATCGTTCGGGTGATGGTCGATTCTTTCGCTTCGCAAAGGGGGGATTCGAATCCGGCGATCGCTATCGGGAACGGGACCGGCAGGGGACGCTGAATTCCCGATCGTCCTCCAAGCGAAGGGCGGTGAGCGAGCCGCCCCAAGCGCATCCGGTATCGACGCAGCGCACGTGCAGATCGCGAGACAGCGGTTTCGCCCGCAGCGAGGCCCAGTGTCCGAAAACGATCCGCAACCCGTCCCGCTTCGCATCGCGCAGCGAAAACCAAGGCAAAAGCCCCGCGTCTTGTTCCCCGGGCGGTCCCGTGCAGGAAAAATCGAGCCGCCCGTCAAGGTGACAATAACGCATTCGGGTGCAGGCGTTCGAGGTGAAGCGAAGGCCTTCGTCCGGGCGCTCGCCGGGCCGGGCATGAGCATCGTCGATCAAGGATGAAAAATCATCCGAACGAAAGATCCGCGACCACCGATCCGCTTCGACGAGGGCCTGATCGATGCTCCAAACCGGGGCGATGCCGGCATGCACCATCACGAAATCGTACTCCGGCTCGGGCCGGATCAGCGGTTGCTGTCGCAGCCAGCGGATCAAGGCATCGCAGTCCGCCGCTTCCAAGATATCGTCGAGGGTATCCCCGCGATATTTTTTGCGCAGATCGTGCGCCCGGGCGATGAGATGCAGCTCGTGATTGCCGAGCACTATCTGCGCCCGCTCGCCCAAGTCGACGACGAAACGCAGCACCTCCAGCGAATTCGATCCGCGGTTGACGAGATCGCCGGCGAAGCGAAGGTGATCTCGTCGGGGATCGAAAGCGATCTCCTTGAGCAGCGAGCGGAGCTCGGCGTAGCAGCCTTGTACATCGCCGATGACATAGGTGGACATGGTTTTCGACGGTGCCGAGGGGGATTTCGAAGGCTAAGGGGCGTTCGATATCAGTGGATCAAGTTCGGCACCGAGAGTCGGAAGGCGGGGATGGGGGCGTCGAATTCGATACCGTCGTCGGCAACCATCCGGTAACTGCCGTACATGCTCCCGACCGGGGTATCGAGGAGGGCGGCGCTGGTATATTCGAAGCGCTCGCCCGGGGCGAGACGGGGTTGCTGTCCGACCACCCCGTCCCCGTGCACTTCTTGTACCCGGCCGTTGGCGTCGGTGATGATCCAATGGCGAGAGCGCAGTTGCGCTGCGACCCCGCCGGTATTGTGCACGCTGATCGTATAGGCAAAAACGAATTTTTCCTTTTCCGGGGAGGATTGATCGGCGATATACGTGCTCTTTGCATCCACTTCGATGCGATAGCGCTCATGGTCGATATTCATGGCTTGCCCTGATGACTCCTTGAACGAGAATAGACGGTTGAGATAGCGTCGGCGGAAAAAAGAGGTACAAGCCTTTGATTTGCAAGTCCGGATTTACAAGCCCCGATGTACAAGCTCTGATGTACAAGCCTTTGATTTACAAACCCTAGCGTGCCGAAATTATACCCGTCTCGACTCGACCTAGATGCAAGCGCCGGCAAGCGCTCAACGAATATCCCGGCTTTTCCCCCGATCGAAACAGCGAAAGCTCAAGGCCTCGGCGAGGTGCTCGTCTTCGATCCCCTCTCGTTGCGCGAGATCGGCGATGGTGCGGGCGATGCGCAAGGCGCCGTCGCGAGAGCGAGCGGAAAGGTGGAGTTTTTGCATCGCCGAGCGCAACAGTTTTCGGCCGCCGTCGCCGATCGGGCAATGGCGTTCGAGATCGCCGACGGCCAGCGCTTGGTTCGCTTTGCCGCAACGGGCGATCTGCCGGGCTCGCGCCGCGTCGACGCGCTTTCTCACTTCGGCCGAGGATTCCGGGCGTTGCCCGAGATCATCGGTCTCTTTCAGGCGCGGCACCTCGACATGCAAATCGATACGATCCAACAAAGGCCCGGAGATACGGGCCCGGTAGCGGGATATTTGCTCCTCGGTGCAGCGACAAAGACCGGCGGGATCGCCCAAGGTTCCGCAGGGGCAGGGATTCATCGCCGCGATCAGCTGGAAGCGGGCGGGGAAACTCGTTTTGCGGCTCGCCCGCGAGATGGTGATATGCCCGCTTTCGATCGGTTCGCGCAAGGCCTCCAAAACGATGCGGGAAAACTCCGGGAGTTCGTCCAAGAAGAGTACGCCGTGGTGGGCAAGCGAGATCTCCCCCGGATTCGGGGTGGCGCCGCCGCCGACGATCGCCGCCGGCGAGGCCGAGTGGTGGGGAGTGCGAAAAGGGCGCACCCCCCATTGTTCGACATCGAAGCCGAGCACGCTGACCGAACGCACCATCGCCGATTCGACCGCCTCGTTTTCGCTCATCGGCGGTAGCACCCCCGGCAGGCGGGTGGCCAGCATCGTCTTGCCCGTTCCCGGCGGCCCGAGCATCAGCAAGTGGTGGTTGCCGGCGGCGGCGATCTCGAGGGCCCGTCGGGCCCGGTACTGGTATTTCACATCCCGTAGATCGTCGGTGATCGGCTTCGATGCGTGGCGTATCGCTTCGCTCGGGGCGGGGCTATCGTCCCCGCTCAGATGCGCGTGGACCTCCCCGAGATGGCGGGCGGCAACGAGGCGAACCCCGGAGGCCAGCATGGCTTCGGGGGCGTCGTCTTGCGGTACCACGAGAATATGCTCGGCCTTGCGCGAACAAAGGGCCGCGGGAAGCGCTCCCCCGGTGCCGCGCAAGGAGCCGTCGAGAGCCAGTTCGCCGATCAGCTCATGCTCCTCGATTCGATCCTTCCTTAGCTGTCCCGTCGCGGCGAGGATTCCGACCGCGATCGGCAGGTCGTAGCGGCCGCCGTTTTTCGGCAGGTCCGCGGGGGCGAGATTGACGGTGATGCGTCGCCGAGGAAATTCGAAGCGCGTATTGATGATCGCGCTGCGCACCCGATCCTTGCTCTCGCGCACGGTGGCCTCCGGCAAGCCGACGATCGCGAATTTGGGCAGCCCGCCGGTGATATGCACTTCGACTTGTACGGCCGGCGCTTCGATCCCCGCACTGGCTCTGCTGATGACGATGGCAAGCGACATGACGATCTCCTGAAAGCCGACGAGAACGAAGGATTTTTGACGAGCCCTTCGTTTTTTGACTTCCAAAGCCGACAAATGCGCATAAAGCCTTCGGTTTTTTTGTCGCCCTCGGGCCGACAAAGCCTTTCGGCCGCATTTCGAGCCTAAAAAACCCACGCTCGAAACGGCCCGTCGAAGAGGATTCGACAAGATCTTGCGAGGATGGGCGGAGGAAGGACGAGGACGGAGGTGACTTGGGGCTTGCCCCCGAGTCGTTATAAGAAGGGAGGTGAGATTTGGATATCAAGGGTGTTTTCGTTGCCTCGCATCGAATTTGCCCAAGGCGCTTGCGATTGGCATCGAAAGACCGGTGGTATATCCCAATACGGGTTATTCGATATGCTCGATGAGCATCAGTCACCAAGAAGGCGGGAGACGTAAATGGCGAAAACCGAGAGAAGCGCGAAGACGGCGATGGAAGAGGCTGCTGCCCGTCGCAATGACGATGGTCGGTATATCGTCAGTTGCTCGAATATGGCCGTTCATTCGAACGAGTCGTTCGCTTGCCCGATGAATGATTTCAAGCGGCTCCACAAGGGTTCCACAAGGGCACCGTTCAGTCCTGTTTCTGCAATGGGTCGATGAGTCCCTTTGGATCGACGCCGATCGCTTTGGCCACGAAGAGAAATTCGACTACATCCAGTCTCCGCTCCCCTCTTTCGTACTTGGAAACGAAGGATTGAGGTTTGCCGAGTCGTTTGGCAACTTCCACTTGGGTCAGCGATTGCCCCTGCCGTGCGGCAATCAGTAGATTGCGAAACCGGTTGTATCGCACCGAGAGAATGGACTTTGTCATGGCAGGATTAATAAACCCGCTTTCGGATAATCCCAAAATAGGTTATCAAATGCTCTTAAGTCGAGCGGTACACGGGAAAGCGATGGTTGCCGGCGGCGGCCGATATATCGAGATCCCGGCGCACCCGATACCGGTATTTCACATCCACGAGATTTCCCGCGGGCGGTGGCCTCGCGTGTCGTATCTCGTCGCCCTGAGCGAGGATATCGTCCTCTTTCGGATGCGCGTGCATCTTCCCCGAGGTGGCAGGTGGCAACGAAGCATTTGCGTCAAATGCCAAGGAGCCTTAGGAGTCGAAGTCATGCTCGCAAAGCGAGTTGCGGGCGGCGGCGCCGAGAAGGCGAGGGTGTCAGTTCGAATCGGGGTTTGACGAAGGGCTGTTTTTTCGATCGGCTTCCTCGAGGCTTTTTACCCGCTCTTCGAGGCCCTCCAGTTTTTCTCGGGTGCGGGCGAGCACGGCGCATTGGATATCGAATTCCTCTCTTCCTACCAGATTCATCTGCGAAAGAGCGGTTTCGATCGCCGCTTTGAGGTTGCGGCGCATATCGTCTCCGGCGGCGGCGATGCCCGGAGGCAGGGCTTGTTGAATGCGTTGGGCGAACTCGTCGATTTTTCGCGGGTCGATCATGCGCCGAGTCTCCTTGGGGTTTTCGGTCTTCGAAGGGATGATGATCCGGGGGGAGGGGGCTCGTATCCGGGGGAGGGACGAAGTCGCATCGCGATCGCCAGGGCGGTTCGGGGCTTCGCGATGCGATCGCGGCCGAGCCCGACGCCTGCGATTTTCGACGATGTCGTCTATGTCTTATGGGATATTATATGTCGCCGATTGTCTTATTTCTGTCTGAATTCGGTTTCGTCCACCGCTCGACGCGACGACGGTTTTCGGTGGCCGGATTTGGCCTTTGCCAGCATCGATCACGATAAATCGATCACGATAAAAGGAGGGGAGAGAGATGGACAAAACCGAGTCGAACCCGATTCTGACCGGCCATAAACTGGGGGAAGACAACGTCAGGGTATGGGGTCTGGATATACACAACCCGGTCTTTTTCGTTTCCGGGATCGTGATCATCGCCTTCGTCGTGATGACGGCGTTGTTCACGGATGCCGCCGGCGCATTCTTCGATTACCTGCGTCCGGCGCTGACCAATAACTTTTCCTGGCTGCTCGTCATCGCCGGCAATCTGTTCATTCTCTTTTGTCTCGTCGTCGCCTTTTCGCCCTACGGCAAGATCCGTTTGGGCGGCGACGACGCCAAGCCCGACTTCACCTACCCCGCTTGGCTCGCCATGCTCTTCTCCGCCGGCATGGGGATTGGCCTGATGTTCTACGGGGTATCCGAGCCCTTGTCGCATTACGGCTCCTCGGTGGCGCCCGGTGCCGGCACCCCCGAGAGTTGGGCTCCGTTGGCGGGCGCTGCCGGGGACGAAGCCGCCGCCGCTCGTTTGGGCATGGCGGCAACCATCTTCCACTGGGGTCTGCATCCGTGGGCCATGTACGGCGTCGTCGCCTTGGCCCTGGCATTTTTCAGTTTCAACTGCAAACTGCCTTTGAGTATCCGCTCCACTTTCTATCCGCTGCTGGGGGAGAGGGTTTGGGGTTGGCCGGGTCATCTCATCGATACCCTTGCGGTGTTCGCGACCTTGTTCGGCCTTGCGACATCCTTGGGGCTCGGGGCCTCGCAGGCCGTTGCCGGTCTCAATCACTTATTCGGCCTCCCGGCGAGTACGACCAGCCAAGTGGTCCTGATCGTGGTGATCACTCTCTTTGCGCTCGTCTCCGTGGTTCTCGGTCTGCACGCCGGGGTCAAGCGATTGAGCGAAATCAATATGATCTTGGCCCTCGTGCTCTTGCTCTTGGTGATCGTCGGCGGTCCGACAGCGGCGATCTTCATCGGTTTGTTCGATAACTTGGTCGCCTATCTGGTCGAGTTGCCGGCGCTATCGAATTTCGTCGGTCGCGACGACAGCAATTTCTACACCGGCTGGACCGCTTTCTACTGGGCTTGGTGGATCTCTTGGTCGCCCTTCGTCGGTATGTTCATCGCTCGGGTTTCCCGCGGCCGCACCGTTCGCGAGTTTCTCGTTTGCGTCTTGATCGTTCCTTCGCTGGTGTCGCTGCTGTGGATGACCGCGTTCGGCACCACCGCCATCGAGCAGGTCGCGGCGGGCAATGCCGCTCTCGGCGAGGCGGCGCTGGAGTTGAAACTCTTCTTGATGCTCGAGGGCTTGCCGCTGGCCGCCATCACCGCCCCGCTGGCGATCATCTTGGTCGTGGTCTTCTTCGTGACCTCTTCGGATTCCGGCTCGCTCGTCATCGATACCATCACCGCCGGCGGCAAGACCGATGCCCCGGTCGCGCAGCGGGTGTTCTGGGCCATCTTCGAGGGATTGGTCGCGATCATCTTGCTGGTTGCCGGGGGCTTGGGGGCCTTGCAAGCGGCCTCGGTCAGCACCGGCATCCCCTTCGCCCTGGTGTTGCTGGCGATGTGCGTGAGCCTCTGGATGGGGTTGAGAGCCATGCGCAGGTTGCAGGGCTAAATCGTCGGGCTAAAAGATATTCCCATGGGGTCTTCCAATGGGTCTTCCCATGGGATATCGCCTCTCGCTCGCAAGGGCAAGCGCTCCTTGCGAGCGAGAGGCGAGTCTTGGGCTCGCTTGTCGGCTTATTCGCCGGCCAAGGTGATCACCGGCTTCATGCGATCGAGCATGCTCTTTTCGAGGTGGCATTTGATTTGATGACCGTCGCCGATATCCTTGATCGGCGGCACCTCGCGCTCGCATAAATCGTCGGCGATTTCGTGTTTCCAGTGACAGCGGGTTTGAAAGGGGCAGCCCGAAGGGGGGTTCATCGCCGAGGGAATATCGCCCTCGAGCACGATATGCTGCTTCTCGATCGCGGTATCGGCAATCGGCACCGCCGAGAGCAGCGCTTCGGTATAGGGATGATAGGGCGGGGTGAATACCTGATCCGTGGCTCCGATCTCGACCACGTGGCCGAGATACATCACCAATACGCGATCCGAGAGATAGCGCACGATCGAAAGGTCGTGGCTGATGAAGAGCAAAGTGGTTTTTTCCTCGCGCTGGATCTCCATCAAAAGGTCGGTGACCGCGGCTTGAACCGATACGTCAAGGGCTGAAACCGGCTCGTCGGCGACGACGATGCGCGCTCCTCCGGCGAAGGCGCGGGCGATACCGACTCGCTGTTTCTGACCGCCGGAGAGCTGGCGCGGCATGCGCTCGGCGAAATCCCGCGGGAGTTTGACGAGATCGAGGAGTTCGAGCATGCGCCGATGACGATCTTCTTCGGATTTGCCGTAATGAAAGATCTCGAGGGCGCGAATGATTTGCCGGCCCACATCCATCGAGGGATTGAGGGTGTCGAAGGGGTTTTGAAAGACCATCTGGACGTCGGCGATGGTCGTTGTCGGGCGCTCTTCGATCGGGATGCCCTCGACACTGCGGTCGTCGATCGAAACCTCCCCCTCGGTCGCGGTTTCGAGCCCCATCAATACTTTGGCGAAGGTCGATTTGCCGCAACCCGATTCGCCGACGATGGCAAGGGTTTCGCCCTCGCGGGCTTCGAAGCTCAAGGCTTCGTTGGCTTTGACGGTCCGGGTGTCGCCACCGAAGAGGGCGTTGGCCGCGACCTCGTAATATTTTTTGAGCCCGTCGGCTTTGAGAACCACCTTGCCCGGCTCGACCTTTCCTTTCTTCTCCTGCTCTTCGAGCGGGGAGTCCCAGTCGATCGCCTCGAATTTCAGGCAGCGGCTGTGATGGCTCTCGTCTTCGGCCAAGGCGGTCATCGGGATTTTTCCGCTATCGCAATGCCCGGCTTCGAAATAGTCGCAGCGGGGGCCGAAATTGCAGCCCCGGGGGCGTTCGTGGGGGAGCGGGAAATTGCCGGGAATGGCCTTGAGGGGACGCTCGTTTTTATCCGCTCCCGGCAAGGGGATGGAGCGAAAAAGGGCTTGGGTATAGGGGTGGCGCATGCGGTTGAAAACCTCGTCGATCACGCCGGTTTCCACCGCCTCTCCCGAATACATCACGCAGATGCGGTCGCAGGTCTCGAGGACGAGACCTAGATTGTGGGAGATGAATATCATCGACGAGCCGTATTTCTCGCCGAGGCCTTTGACCAGCTCGATGACCGCCGCCTCCACGGTGACATCGAGCGCCGTCGTGGGCTCGTCGAGGATCAGCAACGAGGGCTTGGACATCAAGGCCATGGCGATCACGATGCGCTGCTGCTGTCCCCCCGAGAGCTGGTGGGGATAAGACTTCAATATGCGTTCGGGATCCGGCAGTTTGACATCGCTGACGACCTCCAAGGCCCGCCGCTTGGCCTCCTCGGCCCCGACCCCCTCGTGGATCATCGGCACTTCCATCAACTGATTGGCGATGCGCAGCGAGGGGTTGAGCGAAGCCATCGGCTCTTGATAGATCATCGCGATTTCGTTGCCGCGGATCCGTCTGAGATCGTCCTCGCCCATCGCCCCCAAATCCTCGCCTTGGAAGCGGATCGTGCCTCCGGTGATGCGGCCGTTGACCCCTAAATCCCGCATCACTCCCAGCGCCACCGTGGATTTTCCGCAGCCCGATTCCCCCACCAAGCCGACGGCTTCGCCGGGCTTGACGCTAAGAGAGAAATCCATCACCGCCGGTATTTCCCGCAGCCGGGTGAAAAACGATATCGACAGATTCGATATTTCGAGGATGGGGGATTCGCGATCGTTCGTTGCCATTCGAATTCCTTGCGGGGGCATTGCCGCCGAGAAGGGGGGTCGCGTTTTTTCTGACGCATCGCGAGATTCACGCGCCGGCGTGCGATGACGTGCGATGAGGCTAAGGGAATCGATCCGAAGGACAATCGGACGATCGGACACCCGCGGGCGCTGCGTGAGCTCGCCCTCGGGCCGGGCGCGAAGTCGCCCTTAATCCTTCAAACTCTCCTCGCGTAGTCCATCGGCCAGCAGATTGAGGCCGAGTACCAGACTCAGCAGGGAAATCGCCGGCGGCAAAGCCGGATGCGGGTAGATCGAAAGAAGTTTGCGGCCGTCGTTGATGGTCGCCCCCCAGTTCGGGTCTTCCGGCGACAGGCCCAAGCCGAAGAATCCCAAGGTCCCGAGCAGGATCGTGGTGTAGCCGATGCGCAGGCAGAAATCGACGATCAACGGGCCGCGGGCATTGGGCAGGATCTCCCACAGCATGATGTACCAGCTTCCTTCCCCCCGGGTCTGGGCTGCGGCTACGTAGTCGCGGGTCTTGATATCCATGACCAAGCCGCGCACGATACGAAAAACGGTCGGGGCATTGACGAATACCACGGAGACGAAGACGTTCAGAATTCCGGGATCGGGGTCGAAGATATCGATGGCGTTCAAGAAGGAGATTGCGGTTCCCGGGGTGTTGATCACATTGATATAGGCGTAGCCCAAAATCGCCAGGCTCACGAACATCAGGAAATTTCGCTTTGTCGGATCCGTGTGGTAGCGCGATTGGATCAGCACCGCGGCGAAGATGATCGGGAAGGCGAAGAGGAACATCGACATGTACTGGGGGACGCCGGTTTGGCGAATGCCGGGATTGACCAGCAGGTAGAAGAGCAAAATGACGGGGAAGGCGAGGATCAGATTGGCGAGGAAAGAGATGAGGGTGTCGAGGCGTCGGCCGTAATAGCCGGCGGGAAGCCCCAAGGTGATGCCGGTGAGGAAAGCGAAGACCGTCGCCAGCGGGGCGATCAGCACGACCACTCCCGAACCGTGGATGACGCGGCTGAAAACATCCCGCGCCAGATTGTCGCCCCCCAACAAAAACCAGCCGTAATCCCCGGCCTCGGCGTTGCCGAGCGGCGTTCCCGGCAGTTTGTTCTTCATGCCCGGGAACTGCGACAAGGGATCGTGGGTCGCGATCATGTCGAAGGCCGAGGAAAAGAAACCGGTCAGCGTCCAGAACATCACGATGGCGAAACCGATCATGCCGATCTTCGAGTCGAAGATCCGGCCGTAGAGCCCGAGGCTGCGCTTGAAACGGATCGAGACGGCGAAAACCGCGGCCAAGGAAATCCAAACCGGTGCGAGCTGCCAAGCGATGCGTCCGATAATCTCGATCCAAGAGAGGGGTTCCATATCGAAAAATCCCTAACTCACGCTGATACGAGGATTGAGATAGACATAGCCGATATCGGATATGAGCTGGGTCAGCAGCACCAAGACCACCCCGACCACGGAAATTCCGAGCAGGAGTTCGATATCGTTATTCGAGGCGGCCTCGACCAAGGCCCACCCGACCCCTTTGTAGTTGAATATCTTTTCGACGATGACCACCCCGTTCAAAAGCCAGGGAAACTGCAGCATGATCACCGTGAAGGGGGCGATCAGCGCGTTGCGCAAAGCATGTCCGATCACGATATTGTGGAACGCGACCCCTTTCAATCGCGCGGTGCGGATGTACTGGGTGGTCATGACTTCGGCCATCGAAGCCCGAGTCATGCGGGCGATATAGCCGGTGCCGTAAAGCGCGATGGTGATGACCGGCAGGAAGAAATTCTCGAAGTTCGGATTTTCCATCGCCGAGGTGGCCGTGCCTTTGAACCATTTGAGGCCGGTCGCGGTGGAAGCGAACAAGGCGATCAGGATGACGCCGGAGACGTATTCGGGGGTTGCGGTGGTGCCGATGGCGAAGGTGGAAAGAGAGCGGTCGAGTTTGCTGCTCTCGCGCATGCCCGCCAGCACACCCAAGATCAACGCCGCCGGCACCATCACGATCATCACCCAGAACATCAAGACGCCGGTCAGGCCCAAGCGCGTTCCGATGATATCGGAGACTTCGTCCTGAAAGCGGGTGGAATTCCCCCAGTCCCCTTGTAAAACGCCGCAGTATTTGGCGATATCTTCGAGCGCTTGCCCCGGTTTTTGGCAGCGCGCTCTGACGACGCCGTCGGGGGCTTCGATGACGTAGCCCGGTACCACGCCGACCCACTCCCCGTATTTGACGAAGATATTCCGGTCGTAACCGCGATTGGCCAGCCAGCGCTCGACTTGCGCATCGCTCATGCGCATATCGGCCTGGGTTTTGGCGAGGTTGGTGAGCAGAGGGGGGAGGTTGGTCAGAAAAAAGACGATGAAGGTCAGGCATAAAGCCGTCAGAATCATCACCCCCGCTCGACGCAGGATAAAAGAGAGCATCGAATCTCTCGTGAGTCTCGACGATGCGTTGACATCGAGTCGACATCGAGGGGGCGTCAGGCGACGCCCCCTCGATATCGATCAACGCAGCGACAAAGGCCTCAGGCGAGACTCCACTTGTAATGATGGTGCTCGAAAGCGACGTGCATGTCGACATCCACGACCCTGTCGGTCGCATGGCGATAGAGCGAGCGCCAATAGGGCTGGATGGTGACCCCTTCGTCTTGGATCAATTTCTCGCCTTTGGCAGCGATCTCGCGTCGCTTGTCGGCATCGGCGATCGACAGCGCCTCTTTGAGCAGCGCATCGAATTCCGCGCTGGCCCAGCCGAACTCGTTCCAATCCTCGCCCGATCGATAGGCCAAAGCCCAGACTTGGACCCCCAGCGGTCGCTGGTTCCAGTTGGTGCTCGAGAAGGGGTATTTAGCCCAGTCGTTCCAAAAGGTCGAGCCGGGCAGTACCGTGCGTTTGACCTTGATGCCGGCATCGCGCAGCTGGGCAGCAACGGCGTCGGTGGTATTGCGGCGCCAGTCGTCGTCGATCGACATGAGTTCGTGTTCGAAATCGGCCATGTCCGCTTCTTGCAACAGCGACATCGCCATTTTGCGGTTGACCTCCTGCTTCGGCAGGGGAGCGTATTCGGGGTGTATCGGCCCGACGTGGTGGTTTTCGGCCACGGCCCCGCGGTTGCCGTAGCCCAGCTCCAGCAACACTTCGTTGTCCACCGCCATTTGCAATGCCTGCCGCACGCGCTTGTCGGCGTAAGGACGAAAGCCCTCGATTTCGGCGAGCTGGTTGGGACGGATCACGATGGTGGACATCGTGGTGACCTCGTATTTTCTTAGACCGAGATCGTCGAAGACATCGATGAATTCGCCCACCGATTCGTAGACCGTATCGATTTCCTCGCTTTCGAAGGCGGCGAGCCAAGCCGAGGGCTCGGTGCCGTAATCGATATATTCGATGCGATCCAGATAGGGTCCGCCATAGACCTCGGTGCCCCACCACTTGCGATCTTTGCGCTCCAAGACCGCCTTGACCCCGACGTCGAGCTGCACAAGTTTATAAGGCCCGGTGCCGACGGCATTCATCGTATCCCCGTTGTAGCTCGGGTGCACGATCCCCGCCGGATAGTCGGAAAAACCGGCGATCAGCGAGATATCGGGACTCGGAAGTCGAAGCATCAAGGTGTGATCGTTCATCACCTTGATGACCCCGGCCTTGACGCGTTGGGTGCTCTCGTCGATCAGGGTTCCCATACGCCCCGCCATCGAGTTGCCCTCGGCATCCTTCTCGCACCAACGTTCGATATTGAAGGCTATGTGCTCGGCGGTGAGCATATCGCCGTTATCCCATTCGACGCCTTTGCGTACGTTCAGGGTGTAGACGGTGGCGTCGTCGTTGATATCCCAAGAATCGAGCAGCATCGGGCGGAAAGTCCCGTCGTTGTTGTACTCGACGAGGTATTCCAAATTGCCGCGGGATTCGTTCCCGATCTCGCTCCAATCGAAGGTACGGGTATCTTTGAGTTCGCGCACGCTCATTTGCACCCGGATCGTGCCGCCTTTTTTCTTGGCGTGTCCGTCGGCGAGAACGGGGGGGGCGAGGCCGATCAGGCCATAAGCGGCGGTGGCGCCGATACCCAAACTCGTGGCGCGGGCGAGGAACTCTCGGCGGCCGAGTTGGCCGGCTCGGTGTTCGCGGGCGTACATTTCGGCGGCCGGATGGCGAAGTCTCCATTTCGGATGTTCAGGCATTTTCTTCCTCCTCCTTGAGTCAAGGATTGTCGTTCAGTGTTTGTTATTCTTAATCTTTGGCTCGCCATCGACCTTCGTGAAATCGATCTAATCGATCTTTAAAAGCGAGCGCTTCGATGATATTGGCGGTAGATGATACGCGAAAATGCCTTTTCCTGTTTCGAAGCCCTCGGCCATCGCCGGATCCGTCCGAAACAAGACGCGCTTCGAAGCGCTCATTCAAGGGAAATGCAGAGTTGTTTCGAGATTCGACCTCGAGGATCGAAGGCCGGGAATTCGTATCGACGGCATGGCATCCCCCTCGACTTCGCGGTCTAGGGGGATTGCCTCGTCGAGTTTTCGCCGAAGGGAAAAAGCCCCTTGGAAGGGAGCCGCCGGGCCGGACCTTTATCGGGTCTTGCCTGCCTGACGCAGGCGCTCGTAGGCGGCTTTGATTTGGCGCGTCTTTTCGTTGGCGATGCGGATTATTTCTTCCGGCAGATCTTTCGAGACCAACTTGTCCGGATGGTAGCGGTTCATCAGCCGCTTATAGGCCCGTTTGATTTCCTCCCCCGAACAACCCTCCTCCAACTCGAGCACGCTATAAGCCCAGTCGGTCGAGGGGGCACCGGATTCGGCTTGTAAGATGGCATCCACGGTGCCCGAGGGAAGCCCCAGCCGGTGTTGGATATATTCGAGGATCGAACGCTCGCGGGGATGCACATTCCCGTCGGCCTTGGCGGTCTCTATTTGAATGTTAACGAAGGCCTCGATAAGCCTCGGGTCTGTGCATTCCTCGATCAGATGATCGAGAAACTTGTCGAGTATGACCGGTGAATCGCTCCCGTCGGCGAATAGGTTGAGGGCGAGATCGCTCTCTTCCGCATCAAGCTCCATCATCTCCATCAGGGACTGTCTAAAGTCGATTTCCTCTCGGGAAACCGCGCCGTCGGCTTTGGAAATATGCCCCATCACCCAAAAAACGGCGATGAAGAAAGCGAACTGCGATCGTTGTTCACGGTCCAAGCCCTCGGCCGCCGCTTGGTCGAACCAAAGGTGGCCCATGGCGGCACCGGCTACCGCTCCGACCGGGCCGCCGACGAGGAATCCCGCTCCTCCCCCGAGGATTTTTCCGATCAGGCTCATGGTTTCGCGTTCTTTCGGGTTTTGATTGCCGGGCTCTTTCTAAGGATCAAAAAGACGCGCTCTCTTGGATGCTTTCCGGGATGCTTCCCGGATGCTTCGTTGCCGCGCCCGGCGCAAGCCAGAGGGCTCGACGATGCAATGCGGGCGCCTACCGCTGCCGTCGAAGGGAGAATATCCGAGCCTTGCGCTCCGCCGGCGGTCGCAAGGGCGTTTCGAAGATCGAAGCCAAAAGCGCCGCCGGCCCTCATTTCGTGCCGCGCACCTGACGCAGATGCTCGTAGGCGGCCTTGATTTCGCGCGCTTTTTCGGTGGCCATACGCATCATCTCGTCCGGCAGGCCCTTCGAGGCCAGTTTATCCGGATGGTAGCGGTTCATCATCCGTCGGTAGGATCGTTTGAGATCCTCGTCCGAGCAGTCTTCTTTCAGTTCGAGCAGGGCGTAGGCCTCGTCGGTCGAGGAACTGTCCGAATCGACCCCCGTCGAGGTGTGGGCTTCGCGCAGCATCGCTTCCAGCGTTCCCGAAGGAAGACGAAGCCGTTGGCAGATATGCTCCAAGACCCGGCGCTCGGCGGGATGCAAGGAGCCGTCGACTATCGCCGTATCGATCTGGATTTCGACGAATGCGCGAATGATGTTGGAGCCTCGGCATTCCTCTCGCAGCTGGTCGAGAACTTCGTCGAGCGGGATCTCCGAATCGCGCCCCTGGCGGAAAAGATTGCGGGCGAATTCGCGGGACT
Organism: Gammaproteobacteria bacterium; assembly: GCA_965220535.1. Classification (GTDB taxonomy): domain Bacteria; phylum Pseudomonadota; class Gammaproteobacteria; order HK1; family HK1; genus HK1. The sequence goes on from OZ244833.1 coordinate 3,751,302, forward strand.
GCGGATCGAAGTCCCACTGATCCATGACCTCCTTGGCCATGTCGACCTCTTCTCGGGTGACTCGACCGTCGGCCTTGGCGATATGACCCATCACATAGAAGGTGGCGGTGAAGAAAGCGAGCTTCGCTTGGTCCGGATCGGCCTCGGCTCGTTCGGCGTCGGCTCGGGCGGCCGCCTTGTCGAAGAACTGATGCCCCAAGGTCGCGCCGACCAAGGCTCCGAGCGGTCCGCCGAAACTGAATCCCGCCACGCCTCCGAGGATTTTTCCGAGCCAGCTCATGGTTTCTATCCCTTTGTTCTTGGTTGTCGGGGTTTTCGAACAAGGTTTTCGAACGAGGCTATCGAACGAATCTATCGAGCGAGGGGCGGATCGATCATGCGCCTCGTTGCATCAGGCTGCGCAAATGAGCCTCGATGCAAAGGGGGAGGGCATCGATGTTGTAGCCGCCTTCGAGGATCGACAAGACCTTGGCGCTCCCGCGGGCATCGGCCGCTTCCACAATCCTGTCGGTCATCCAAGCGAAACATTCCGTGCTCAGCCGAATCTGAGCCAGCGGATCGGCGACATGGGCATCGAAACCGGCGGAGAGGATGACGAATTCCGGTGCGAACTTTGAAATGGCGGGCAGAAGGCGCGCAGCGAAGGCCTCTTTATATTCCTCGTCCCCCGCCCCCGCGGGCATCGGACAGTTGACGGTGGCTCCGGAACCCTTGCCGATTCCGGTTTCCGATGCCGCTCCGGTGCCGGGGTAGTAGGGGTATTGGTGGATGCTGGCGTACATCACGGAAGGGTCGTCTTCGAAAGAATGCTGGGTGCCGTTTCCGTGGTGGACGTCGAAGTCCAAGATCAGCACCTTGTCGATGCCGTGGGTGCGTTGGAGATACCTTGCGGCGATGGCCACGTTGTTGAACAGGCAAAATCCGAGCGCACCGTTTCGTTCGGCGTGATGGCCGGGAGGGCGACTGAGGATGAATCCGTTGTCGACCTCGGCATCGACGATCGAGTCCGCAAGGGTCAAAGCGCTGCCGACGGCGAGACGGGCGATATCGCAGCTTCGTTTCGAGACGCCGACATCGGCTACATCGAGGAAAGGCGCCCCGGCCTCGCAGACCTGTTGCGCTCTTGCGATATACGAGGAGTCATGGATGGTCTCGATCCACATCGGATCCGCGGCTTTCGGCTCGATGGAGACGAGATCGTCGAACCACTCCAAGCCCTGCAGATGGCTCATGGTCGCGCTCAAACGCTCCTTGCGCTCCGGATGACCGTGGCCCGTATCATGTTCGAGGAAATCGGGGTCGTAGATGAAACCGGTCCGCATCATGGTCGTTCACCTTCGGTGAGGGTTCGATAAGAATCGAGATGGCGAAAGGGCAAGAAAACTCAAGGAGGAGACGAGGAGGAGACGAGGAGCGTCGCCGACGAAAGCCCGTCGGGGAAACGCGCTTCGACCTCGGACTCATCGAAGATCGGGCGCCGAAGATCTAGCGCTGAACTTGCAATCGCTCCCGGTAAAGCCGGGATTTATCGATATAGTGCGAGGCGATGCGCTCGATATCGGCGACCTCCTCGTCGCTCAGCGTGCGCACGATACGCCCCGGGGAGCCGACCACCAACGATCGCTCCGGGATGATTTTTCCTTCGGGGACGAGAGCGTTGGCCCCGATCAAACTGCCCTTGCCGATCACCGCACGATTGAGCACCACCGCATTGATCCCGATCAGGCAGCCGTCTTCGACCGTGCAACCGTGCACGATCGCATGATGCCCGACACTCACCTTGCATCCGAGAACCAAGGGGACGCCCTCGTCGGCATGGAGGACGGCGCCGTCTTGGATATTCGAGCCTTCGCCGATGGTGATGAGATCGTTATCCCCTCGCACCACGCTGTTGAACCAAACACTCGTTTCGTGGCACAAAATGACCGATCCGATGACCGTCGCGTTATCGGCGACATAAAACTCGCCCCGGGTTTCGACCCGGCGATCACCTAACGAATACAGCATCGGGTCATCTCCTTCGACGAGGGTCGATTCGCTTCACGCGATCATGCGGCAAAAGACTCGCGCGAGCAGACGGGAGTCGAGCAGGGCGCCGTGCCTGCCGCGACGGGAGTTATCCACCCCGTAGCGGGCGCATAGGGCATCGAGCGATGCTTTCTCTCCGGGATGGATGGACTTGGCGATTTGCACCGAGCAGACGATCACGGCGATTTCGTCCATCCGTTCTCGTCTTCCGGCGATCTCGAATTCCCGGTCCAAGAATCCCGTGTCGAAACGCGAATGATGGATGACGACCAGCGACCCTTCGACGAATTCGACGAACTCGTCCGCCTTCCACGCGAACCGCGGTCGGTCGGCAAGGAAACGCCTCGATAGACCGTGAACTCGAAAGGCACTACTCGGGATATCTCGCTCGGGATCGAGGTAGGTATGGAATTCACGGCCGGTCGGATTGTAATTCCGATCGTACTCCACCGCCCCGATTTCGACGATGCGATGGCCATACCCGGGGCTCAAACCCGTGGTTTCGGTATCGAGAAAAACGATACGATTCACTTCGTCCAAGGGATTCACGGTTTTGTTCGTATCGATCGTTGACGCTTTCGAAGTCGAATCGTCGGCGGGCGAGCTCCGCCACGTTTTTATAGCCGCCACGCTTTTATAGAATATCTTTGATCTCGCCTGCGGTGGAATCGTACCACCGAGGCGCGGATCCTTTCGCTCTTACGAGCCTTCGCTTTTTCGCAATCCCGGCGGCACGGCGGACGCCTCGCCGTTCGGGCCGGACAGCACCGGGCGAAGGCTTCGGTTTTTTCAAGCGGATACAAGGCTTCTCGGGCTCGGCGATCGAAAGACGGGTGATATTATCCCTCTCCCTTCGAGTTCGGAAGGAGCCGGGTGGACGCTATCGTGGCGCTATCGCGGCGCTATCGGGATCTCGGCGACCGTCCGCGGACCCGCCGAACCCAGGCTTCGGATGCGCCGCGCCCCGGCCATGCCGATCCCCCGACCCTCCTTGAGGAGATATTCATGTCCAAGGCAATTCGAATCCATGAAACCGGCGCTCCCGAGGTCATGCGCTGGGAGGAGAGCGAGGTAGGCGATCCGGGTCCCGGGGAAATCCGGGTGCGCCACGAGGCCGTCGGCCTCAACTATATCGACGTCTATTTTCGCACCGGTCTTTATCCCGCCCCGTGGCAGCCTTTCACCCCCGGGCTCGAGGCCGCCGGAGTGGTGGAAGCGGTCGGGGAGGGCGTGGAGTCGCCGGCGGTCGGAGATCGCATCGCCTATGCCTCGCCCCCGATCGGAGCCTACGCCGAGCAACGCCTGATCCCCGCCGACAAGGTCGTCGAACTTCCCCCGGGCATCTCTTGCCGGCAGGCGGCGGCGATGATGCTGCAGGGCATGACCGCCGAATATCTGTTGCGTCGTACTTACGAAGTCAAGCCCGGCGACACCATTTTGTTTCATGCAGCGGCCGGAGGCGTGGGATTGATCGCTTGTCAGTGGGCGAAATCCTTGGGGGCCAGGGTGATCGGCACCGTCGGCAGCGAGGAGAAAGCGGAGTTGGCCCGGGCCAACGGCTGCGATCATCCGATCGTCTATACCCGCGAGAATTTCGCCGAGCGGGTACGGGAGTTGACCGACGGCGCCGGGGTTCCCGTGGTTTACGACGCGGTGGGACGCGATACCTTCGAAGGCAGTTTGGATTGTCTCGCACCCCGCGGGATGTTGGTGAGTTTCGGCCAGTCGTCGGGGAAGATCGACCCCGTCGATATCGCGATGTTGGGCACCCGCGGCTCGCTTTTCCTGACCCGCCCGAGCCTGATGACCTATAACGCCGCTCGGGCCGATCTCGAAGAATCCGCGGCCGCGCTTTTCGATATCGTCGGCAGCGGTGCCGTGCAGATCAAGGTCAACCAAGTATTTCCCTTGGCGGAGGCGGCCGCGGCGCATCGGGAACTCGAAGCGCGTCGAACGACGGGCTCGACGGTATTCGAAATTTCCTCGTCGGGCTAAAGTGGGTGTATCGATGCCCTCGCCGGTGCGCTTCGATATCAGGCTTTTTCCGTGCCGGAAGGTGTCGGTGTCCGTGCCGGGGTCGCTTTTCGTGGTCGCCCCTTCGAGGCGGCGGTGAGCGAGAAGGCGGAAAAGAGCGGATGAATCGCGCCGATCTCCGATGGCAGGCGATCTGTTTGCAGGAAGTGTCGCGCACTTTCGCTCTCGTGATCCCTCAGCTCCCGCGACCGCTGCGCGAAGTGGTGGGCAATGCCTACCTTCTATGCCGCATCGCCGACATCATCGAGGACGAGCCGAGCCTTTCCTTCGCCCGCAAGCAGGATTTCTCGGAGCGCTTCGTCGGCGTACTCGCGGGCCATGGCAGCGCTCGGCAATTCGCCGCCGATCTGCACCCTCTGCTCGTCGGCGCTTCCCCGCCAGAGCGAGCCTTGATTGCCGACAGCGATCGAGCGCTGCGCATCACCTTGTCCTTCGGCGCCGCTTCGCAAGCCGCCATCCGGCGCTGCGTCGCGACCATGGCTCGGGGCATGGTGGAATTCCAGCGTACCGCCACCTTGGACGGTCTCGATGATCTTGCCCATCTCGGCCGCTATTGTTATCACGTGGCGGGGGTGGTCGGGGAGATGCTGACCGAGATTTTCTGTGACCATTCGCCGATGATCGCCGCCCGCCGCGATCGGCTGCTGCCGCTTTGCATTTCCTTCGGCCAAGGATTGCAGATGACCAATATCCTCAAAGACCTTTGGGACGATCGTCGTCGCGGGGCCTGTTGGTTGCCGCGGGATATTTTTCGCGCCGCCGGCTTCGACCTGCGTTCGATGCGCTCGGTGGGCGAGGGCTCGGAAAAGCTTTTGGCAGGTGCCGACGATCGCTTCGAACACCCCGGGAGCCATCCCGCCTTTGTCCAAGGGATGCAACAACTGATCGCGATCGCCCGTTGGCATCTCGAAAAGGCGCTGCGCTTCACCTTGCTGATACCGAGAGCGGAAGTCGGCATTCGTCGTTTCTGCCTGTGGGCGCTGGGGATGGCGGTATTGACCTTGAGGAATATCAAGGTCCGCTTGACGCATTTTTCCAGCGCCCGGGACGTCAAGATTTCTCGCCCCGCCGTTTATACGACGGTGGCCATCACCAGTTTGTCGGCTCGTTCCGACCGCGCCCTTGAAATGCTTTTCGAGGCCCTGACCCGTCCCCTCGGGGACTTGGATGCGGCGACAGCGACGGGCGCCTCCGGCTGATCTTTTTTCTCCCGGGATTTCGCACCTTCCTCGAAGCCTTTGCGATCCGAAGCATCGCCTCGATTCGTTCGCGGCGCCGAAGCCGAAAAGCCTTGGAAAGACTTACGACCAAGGGAGCGATCGCCTCCGTTATCATTCGCGATTTGCGCACCCCGTCGCTTTCTTTACGACTCTAACGTGACTTCAACGATAAGGAAGGAGAGAATCTTGCCGAAAACGGATATCGAAATCGCCCGCGAGGCAAAACAAAAGCCGATCGCTGACATCGGGGCTCGGCTCGGCATTTCGAGCGATGCCTTGCTTCCCTACGGGCATACCAAGGCGAAAATCGATCTCGATTACATCGATTCTTTGGGGGATGGCAAGCGCGGAAAACTGATTTTGGTGACCGCGATCACCCCGACGCCGGCAGGGGAGGGCAAGACCACCACATCCGTCGGGCTGGCCGACGGTTTGAATCGCATCGGAAAGGAAACATTGGTTTGTTTGCGCGAGCCGAGCCTTGGCCCCTGCTTCGGGGTGAAAGGAGGGGCGGCGGGCGGCGGTTATGCCCAGGTCGTGCCGATGGAAGATATCAATCTGCATTTCACCGGTGATTTCCATGCCATCGGCGCGGCCAACAACCTCCTCGCCGCTCTCATCGACAACCATATCCACCAGGGCAATGCGCTGGATATCGACGCCCGACGGGTTTCATGGCGGCGGGTGGTGGATATGAACGACCGCGCCCTGCGCGAGATCGTCTGCTCCTTGGGCGGAGTGGGCAACGGCTACCCGCGCAGCGACGGCTTCGATATTACGGTCGCTTCGGAGGTGATGGCGATCTTCTGTTTGGCTACCGATCTCAGCGATCTGCAGCGGCGCCTCGGCAATATCGTGATCGGTCAGACCCGGGCTCGCGAGCCGGTCAGCGCCAAAGACCTCAAAGCCGACGGGGCGATGACCGTTTTGTTGCGAGATGCCTTGGCTCCCAACCTCGTTCAAACCCTGGAGAACAATCCGGCCATCATCCACGGAGGACCCTTCGCCAATATCGCCCACGGTTGCAATTCCGTGATCGCCACCCGCGCTTCCCTGAAGCTCGCCGATTATGTGGTCACCGAGGCCGGATTCGGAGCGGATCTCGGGGCCGAAAAATTCTTCGACATCAAATGCCGCAAAGCGAAGATCGCCCCCGATGCGGTGGTGCTCGTGGCGACCCTGCGGGCGTTGAAGATGCACGGCGGAGTCGCTTTGGGCGATTCGAACGAAGAGAACGTCGATGCGGTGCGCAAGGGCTGCACCAACCTTGCCCGCCATCTCGCCAATATCCGTCGATTCGGGGTCCCGACGGTGGTGGCGATCAATCGATTTTCCGCCGACACCCCGGCGGAGTTGCAAGCGGTGGTCGATACCGCCGAAGCGCAGGGAGCCCAAGCCATCGTTTGCTCCCATTGGGCGGAGGGCGGCGCCGGCACCGAAGATCTGGCGCGACACGTCGTGGAGATGATCGACTCCGGGGAAGGCGACTTTCGAACCCTATACCCCGACGATATGCCCCTTTGGGAAAAGGTCGAAACCATCGCCGAGAAAATTTACGGCGCCGGCAGCGTCAGCGCCTCCCAAGCAGTGCGTCAGCGCTTCCGCTATTTGCAGGATCGCGGCTACGGGCATTTCCCCGTCTGCATGGCCAAGACCCAATACAGCTTTTCCACCGATCCTTTGCAAAAAGGCGCCCCCGAGGGACACGAACTTCCCGTGCGTGAATTGCGGCTCTCGGCCGGCGCGGAATTCGTCGTCGCCGTCTGTGGCGACATGATGACCATGCCCGGACTACCCAAGGCCCCCGCCGCCGAAGGGATCCATATCGACGATCAAGGACGTATCGAAGGGCTTTTTTGATGAAAAAGAGGGTGCTTTTCGGAGATCTTGGGCTCAACAAGGCGCTGCTGGTTGCCGGTGATCGAAACACTGCCAAGAGATGGACGATGTTGCAACCATCCTCTGATCGGCTGCATCGGGCAGCGTTTCGTGGACGTGTCGGTAGGATTCGGGATTTGGTCGACCTCGGGGCCGATGTCAATGCGAAGTATGTGCATGGTAATACGCCCTTGCACTACGCAGCAGCCTCTAGGTATATGAGGGCGATCAAGGCAATCGGGGTTTTGGTCGACCTCAGGGCTGATGTCAATGCGAAGAATAGGTATGGCTCTACACCCTTGCACTTCGCAGCAAGCAATGGCCCAACATCTTTGCTCAATAAGCGAGATTGGGCAGCACTCCCTAGGCAGTTGGATGCAATCAAGGCTTTAGTTGACCTCGGGGCTGATGTCAATGCGAAGGATGAGGACGGCCAAACGCCCTTGCATCGGGCAGCAAGCAATGGGCAATCGAGTGCAATCGTGTATTTGATCGCCCTCGGGGCTGATGTCAATGCGAAGGATGATGATGGTCAAACGCCTTTGCAACAGGCAGCAAGCAAGGGGCAAGCGGAGGCAATCGAGGTGTTGGTTGCCCGTGGGGCTGATGTCAATGCGAAGAATGAGGATGGCAAAACACTTTTGCACTTGACAGCAGTCAATGGGCAAGGGAAGGCAATAAAGGCATTGGTCGACCTCGGGGCTGATATCGATGCGAAGGATGAGGATGGCCAAACGCCTTGGTACTGGGCAGCAGTCAATGGGCAAGGGGGCGCAATGATGGTTTTGGCGGCCCTCGGGGCTGATATCGATGCGAAGGATAAGAATGGCGATCCGCCCAGCGCACGATGTGCGGGTATATCAAAGGAGGGCGAGTAACGTACCAAGAAAAAACGAACGATGCGTGAGACCTTCAAAGGCTGGAAATACGAAATCTTGGTAGTTCTGCTGAAAACCTGCGGGGTGGAGGCTGGCACCTAAAGCCTGTGACTGCTGGCAAGCACCCTGTCAAAGCCTCGCGACCGATAGGGCAATTAATTTTGGAGCTATACCACGGGTAGCATGTGATCAGGGGCGAGGGCAAGCCTTAGGTGCGTCAAATTACCCAAGCCTATATCCTCGCCGGCGAGGCGCGGATATCGGGGCGGTCGTGCAATCGTGCATTCCGTTCAAGCCCGATAGCGATTGCGAAAGAGGGTCGCAGGGTATGGGCAACACGGCCGCCGATCAATGAATTCGGCGATGTTGCCGTTTACGAGCCGGCCGATCGATCGTATTTGCAGATGATCCGGAGAAGATTGAAGTGGATTTATCCTTTCTTTCATTTCATCGCAGATGACTTACCCAATCTCGGAATTCGACGGTTTTCACGTCGAACGCCAAAGGCGCACCCGGTGATTCCCTCAAAGCCGATTGAATTCGTTTTCCGGAGCGGTCCATTTATCGTCGCCGGTATAAACGACCACCGGAACCAACAAAGGGAGGTTGTCGGGATAACCGAAGACCTCTCGCCGGGCGATTTCGCGCTGGAGGAGATCGGTATGCCGAACGATGCGCTGCCCCATATCCGGTGTGTTCTCGAACTGAAAGCGCACCATCAAAATGATATGAGTCGGACCGTTTTCCATCAGCGCCTCCGCTCGCAAGGGAATGCTCCACATCACATCGGTGCACCGCCACTTCTCGGGTATCCAGTCATCCGGTATTCGAGTCATGTTTTTATAATCGAGGGCGTCGGACCACTCGGCTTCTAACCCACGCTCGACGAGTATTTGTACGAGTCCTTCGATGACCAAGGGATTCGAGTAGATCTCCTGAATAGCCTCTCTCGCTTTTTTCATCGGACTCCCCTTGCTTTCGATGCCGTCGTCGGATATCGGCGGAAGCGGATCCCACGCCGAGGAGCCTCGCTGTCGGGCGTCGGGAGCGATGAGCTATGGCCCCGAATAGACCCGCAGCCCACTCATCCCGACCCTTCGAGATCGACCCCTTCATATCCTTAGACCACATAAGGGAGAATTTGTTCTTGCCAAACAAAGGGATCGATCGACCCCCGTCGGGAAGCGAGAGAGGAAGGCGAATAAGAGGCCTTGCCTAAGGGGATTTGCCGTGAAAGGCGATCGATATCGACAAGGCGTCGATTACCGACCCGAGGTAGAGAATGAATACTCGCCGCAAGTGCGGACTATCGAAAGAAACGACGAGTCGGCAATTGCCTTCTATCGCCGAGTCTCGTATCGAGACATCGGTGAAATTTCGCTAAAAATCGACCATCAGTCCATCGGGGTTGCCGAAAGCGAGTCCGGCGACCGTGCAGGCGGTTTTCAGATATCTGATCTTTCTATTGCGATCGATTTTCGTATAGATCCACCATTCATCATCGACAATCGGAACGGCGATATTCGGTTGCCTTTCCAAATGTTTTCTGTCTGCCAGATCCTCCCTCGAGCGCGCCAATGCCTTGGTTTTCGAAAAGGCGAGCCTAGGAGCGAGGATATCCAAAAAGCCGGGGTTGTCTCGCTCCATGAGTTCGATGATGTGAATATAGGCATCGCTCTGATTCTTCGCCTCATAGCGCTTTCCTTTGAGAACGAATGAAACGATTTTTTTCGGTTTCGCGGTGACTACCGAATCTCTCGGCGATATTTTATCGTGATGGCGCCTTGCTTTTCTTTCTTTACTCTCGGACGGTTTTTCCAATTTTGTCGATTCGGGCTGCATATCGGATAAATTTTCTTCATATTGTTTGAGGGTTCGGTTGGCTTTGTCTTTCCAAACATCCTGTCCGTTTCTCATTCCCCCGGCCAAGACGGTTGCCGCGGCCGAAGGGCTATTGAATAATACGTCTTTGTCGAAGCGAATCTGATGACCCGCTTTGCTGATTTGTTTTTGGGCGATCAACGAGTTGCGCATATCTTCCCATTTTTGATTCAGCGATCGAGTCGTTTTGAGATTGCCGAGCGATCCTGCAAGCACGACGAAACCCTCGTCGGTGGACACTCCACGCCCATCGATCCCGCGTCCGGAAAAAAAGAAATGATGCAGTGTTTCAGAAGAATCCTCAGAGTGGATTGCTTCTTTTGAGTCTTTCTGTATCGATGATTTTGGTTTTTCAAGGACGGAAAGCGAATCCGTCGCTTCTTTTTTGATGACGGGCTGCAAATAGGGAAATCCGAGCGTGGTGAGGATGTCTCGGGCGTAATCCAGATATTCATCCATCGTCGCTCGCCCGGATCGAGGTAGGGACGGGAGTTTGGGGCTATTGGTGTTTTCAAGTATGACCCGACCGTACTCGCGCGCCTTTTCGATCATGCACGACTCCAAATATCCGACATGGGCTTTGGTGAGATTCTCGTCCGTACTGGTGAATATGAACGCTTGCTTCCAAAAATCCTTCCCCCCGAACTGAGATCGCAGGCGTTTCAGAACGTCTTCCGCCTCGCCGATATAAATCCGGGGCTTGTAGGTCTCCTCATCCTCGCCCAATAGAAAGTAGACCCCGGGGCGTTGGCTTTCCGGCCAATCCGCCAGTTGACTGACGCGCGCTCGCGGGCAAACGATGACTTGTCCGTTCCAGTTCCCAAGTTTGATAAGCTTGATACCGGTCGGGGATCCGTCGTCAAGATAAATGTTAATTTCTTTGCCTCTGTTATCCATGCTACGTCCTCCTATATTGAATTATTCGACGGGATTTCCCTATAAATCGATCATCAGTCCGTCGGGGCTTCCGAAGGGAATCCCCGCGATTTCGCAAGCGATTTTCAGATTTCTGATTTTGTTGCCGCGATTTATTTTCGTATAGAGCCACCATCCGTCGACAATCGGAACGGCGACATTTTGCTTCTCCAGAATTTCTCTACTGGCCAGTTCCTCTTTCGAACGCGCCAAGGCTGCAGTTTTCGAAAAGGCTAGCCTAGGAGCGAGGATATCCAAAAAGCCGGGGTTTTCTCGCTCCAAGAGTTTGATGATGCGAATATAGGCATCGATCTGATTCATCGCCTCGTAGCGCTTTCCTTTCAGAACGAATGAAAGAGTTTTTTTCGGCTTTGCAGTGGGCTTTGCAGTGGCTACCGATTCGCTCCGCGGCTTCTTGTCGTGATGACGCCTTGCTTTTCTTTCTTTCCTCTCGGACGAGGGACGACGTTCTTGCGAGATTGAATCGGGAGCGCTTGATTTCCTGGTAAAAGGGGCAGGTGAAGAACGAATAAACGCAGATGCCCCTCGATCTCGTAGACTCAATATAAATGCCATGACATCCTCGTCCAGCGGAGCGTAGCCCGAGATGGACGAAGTTTCTTCGATCAGCATTTTTGCCAATCGGCTATCGGCATCGCCCTCGATCAATTTATCCCAAGCATGAGGAATGGCATCGTAGGCCCTCATCTGGTTTTTTCGTTGATTTTGGTCTTTTTGAGCGTATTCGGTGGCTTTGCCGGATTGGAAATTTCTGAACGACAGATAGCGATTCAACGCTTTGGCGATTTCTTCTGGATCGTGCTCCTCGATTTCAAGGGTGCGGATCAATCGGTCATCGTAAGTACCCCCCGATTGAAGATAATAAAAGCGCCAACTCTTCCCGTCGGTCAAGACCGCGGTGGTCGCCCCCGTATGGTAGGCATATTCGAAGAGCTGCTCGTCCCCGCCGGTATTCCCCGGGCTTTTGAGTTCGATGATGCATAAAGGGGGATTCGGATCCGGTAGGCTGAACAAGGCCATATCCACTTTCGGGGGAGATCCCTTTTTTCGTTTCAAGGGTTTGAGAGGATATTCGTGCTGTATCTTGCTCGGATCGGTTTTCGGCCATCCCAATTCGAAGAGAATGGGCGAAACGATATGCATTCGCACGGAGGCTTCGTTGGGATAGGCCCCCTTGCGAAGGTTTTCCTTTATTTCGCACAAAAGATCGATCAAGGCACTCACGATTCACCTCCTCGGGTCCGATTTTCCGACAAAAATCCTTCCATAATTATCAAGAAGTAGAAATGTTTGAAATCAGTATACTACAAAACAGCTGACATCTCAGCCTTGTCAGGTCGTGACGAAGGTGATACGAAGAGGTCGATCCGATTCGAAAGAGACGCCGGGTTTTCGCGCACGATCTCGCGAGGATTTCCGAAATGCCCGAGGGACTTCGAATTCTTTTCTTTGCCGCCTCGATTGCCGAGATCGTCGATGACCGATCTATCGGCCAAAATCCGACGGTAGCATCTTGATCTTAGGGGCGGACTCTATATACGCTTTCCTTGGTCCCTTTACCGAGGGGAGGCTGCTGAAAATATCCCTCGGTCCATAGATTTCCCAAAAGCGCGCCGTCCTCGAAAAAATCCTTGATATCACGAATATCCTCCACAGGGTCGATCTTGGTAAATCCTTGCCGATCTCGATAGAGAAAGCGAACTTCACCGGGCTTTAGAGCATCGAGCATAAAAGGGGAGTGGGTGGCGATCAGAATCTGCGAACTTTCGGTGGCACCTCGGAATTCCTCCGCGAGCCGATGCATCAGATGCGGATACAGGAAATTCTCCGGCTCTTCGATAACGATGAATTTCGGAAGGGCCGGATCGTGAAGAAGGGTCAGATAGGCCAGCATCTTCAAGGTGCCGGCGGATGCATGTCGGGCCAAAATCGGGCGCTCGAAGGGGCCGTCCTTGATTTGGAGCAGCAAACGACCGTCGGCCATCATATCGGCGCTGACGGAATCCAGATGGGGAACTCGCTGACGCATGATGAAAAATATCTTATCCAGTCGCTCGGGATGTCGTTCTTTGAGGTGCTGGATCACATTGGCAAGGTTGGATCCGTCTTTGTTCAATCGCTCTTGCGGCCCTGCTTCCGGCTGATTTCGGGTGTTTTCGATGGATAGATAGGATATATGCCAATCCGTGATGAAATCGCGCAGGGCCGCCACCCGAGGGTGATCCGACATCACACCGAGGGTGTTGACCGCGATCGTATCCGGACGCAGTTTGACCGGGGCACGATCGTCGATTTCGTCGGGCATCTCCCCGCCGATGGCGTGTCCCTTGCCGTTTACGCAATCCAGAAAATGAAAAGATCGACCGCGGGATTTGCGTTTCCACCCGATCCACTCTCGAACCACGACCGGTCGCTGATCCTTTTCGTCGATTTCCAAGTGATAGGTGATCAGGGGAGTTCTCGGTTCCTCCCGGTATTTGATCTCGAATTTGATCGCCCCGTCTTGGCCGCGAGTTCTGAGTTCCCGCGCCCGTCCGCGCTTGTCCCATGCATGGCGCAGGTTGAACAAAAAGCACTCCGAAAGAAAACTCAGAGCGTCGAAGATCGTTGATTTGCCGCTGCCGTTTTGACCGATGAGGACAGTCAACGGGGTGAGTTTTCTGAGTTCGATCTTTTTCAGAGATCGATAGTTCTCCACCGCAATCGACTCGATACGAGAGATGCCTTTTTTCGTTCGTTCGAATTCGCTCGTCATGATCGTTCTCCTATTACCTTTCTTCCGTCATCGATCCGCTTATCTTAACCCCGCGAAGGAATCGGCTCCGGTCTTTTTAGATCCCTATCGCAAAAGTTCGCGGACTCCCTCGTCGATTCCGGCCGAAGTCAACGGGTACATCCTGCCGCCCATGAGTTTTCGGACGATATCGATGGAATGGGTGATCGGCCACCTTCGTTTCGGCTCCGGGTTGAGCCAGATGGCATTCGGATAGCGGGCAAGAATTCGTTGCATCCAGATGGCTCCCGCTTCTTCGTTCCAATGCTCGACGCTGCCGCCGGGGTGGACGATTTCATAAGGGCTCATCGTTGCATCCCCGACGAATATGATCTTGTAGTCGGCGGCGTAGGTGCGCAATATCTCGAAAAGAGGGGTGCATTCGTGATGGCGTCGATGATTGTCGCGCCATAGGGATTCGTAAATGAAATTATGAAAATAGAAATATTCAAGGTGTCGGAATTCCCCGCGCGCGGCGGAAAAGAGTTCCTCGCAAGTTTTTATATGGTCGTCCATCGAGCCGCCGCTATCGAAAAAGAGCAATACCTTGACCGCATTGCGGCGCGGAGGAACCATGCGCACATCGAGGAGTCCGGCGTTGCGGGCGGTATGATGGATGGTGCCGTCCAGATCCAACTCTTCGATCGTGCCGCTTTCGCGGGCGAATTTGCGCAAGCGTCTCAGCGCCACTTTGAAGCCGCGGTTATCGAGGGCGAGATGATCGTCGAAATTGCTGTAGATGCGTTGATCCCAAACTTTGACGGCCCGTCGATGGCGAGAACCCTCCTGACCGATACGCACTCCTTCGGGGTTGTATCCGTAAGCCCCGAAAGGGGAGGTTCCGGCGGTGCCGACCCATTTATTCCCGCCTTGATGCCGTTCGCGCTGCTCTTGGAGGCGTTCGCGTAGCGTTTTCATCAGATTCTCCCAGCCGCCCAAGGCCTCCACTTGGGCTTTTTCCTCTTCGCTAAGCCGGCGCTCGGCCAGCTTGCGAAGCCATTCGGCGGGCACTTCGGGATGGAGATGATCGAAAAGCGCTTCTTTGCCTTTGAAATAACTGCCAAATACCTGATCGAAGCGCTCGAAATGGCGCTCGTCCTTGATAAGACTCGCGCGCGCCAAATAATAAAAATCATCGACCCCGAGTTCGCATATCCCTCGGTCCATCGCTTCCAGCAGGGAAAGATATTCGGTAATGGAAGCGGGGATGGACGCCTTGCGCAATTTCAAAAAGAAGTCGATGAGCATCGAGCCGGACTTTTCGTTTTCATGTTCGATCGCGTTGCCGATCGAGAAAAAGAAGTTGTTCGAGCAGGTCGACATCCTGCTCGTTTTTCAGCAAGGCGCCGTAAAGAGGGGGGACGCTCGTTTTATGGTCTTCGCTGTGCAAGGCATCGGGCGGAATATCCTCGGCGACCAACAGTTTGATCCAGTCGAGGAGCTCCGAAGTGGACGGCTTTTTCTTCAACCCCGGCATCTTTCGGAGATCGAAGAAGAGGCGCAGGGCGCGCTCCAACAAACGTTGTTTGATATCGGGATAATGAACATCGACGATCTTCCGCATATCGTCGACATCGGGAAAGCGTATGTAATGAAAGAAGCAACGTCTCAAAAAGGCATCCGGGAGCTCTTTTTCGTTGTTGCTGGTGATGATGACGATCGGTCGTTTCGTCGCCCGCACCGTCTGACGGGTTTCATAAACGAAAAACTCCATGCGATCCAGTTCCAGCAGGAGATCGTTCGGGAATTCGATATCGGCCTTGTCGATTTCGTCGATCAGCAGCACCGGACGGCTATCGGAAGCGAAGGCCTCCCAAAGTTTTCCGCGCACGATGTAGTTGGCGATATCGTGCACTTTCGGATCGCCGAGCTGCGAGTCGCGCAAGCGAGCCACGGCATCGTATTCGTATAAACCCTGTTGCGCCCGAGTGGTCGATTTGACATGCCATTCGATCAGCGGTTTTTGCAAAGCGCGGGCGACCTCGATAGCCAGCATGGTTTTGCCGGTTCCGGGCTCTCCTTTGACCAAGAGCGGTCGGCCCAAACTCACCGCGGCGTTCACCGCCATGGTGAGATCCCGGGTGACGACATAGCGATCGGTGCCGTCGAAACGCGAATCCTGCATTTCTTTCATTTTTTCTTCCGGAGATCGAGAAAGGGTCTTTCAGCGCTGGAAAAAATCGCCGATGACTTCTATCGTGCGCTCGACGGATTTCTCGTCGATATCGAGATGGGTTACCAATCGCATCGGATTGTCGCTGTCGATGCGAATACGATGCTTTTCGCAATGATCATGGAGGGATTGAAAGCGGTCCGCCTCGACCCGGGCAAAGACCATATTGGTTTGCACCGCGTTATGGTCGATATCGATACCGGCAATCCCCGCAAGACCGTCGGCGAGTCGGCGGGCGTTGGCATGATCCTCGGCCATCCGATCGATATGATGCTCGAGGGCATGGATGCCGGCGGCGGCGAGGATGCCGATTTGACGCATCCCCCCGCCGACGATTTTGCGCCAGCGTCGGGCCTCTTCGATCAAATTCCGCTTGCCGACGAGCAGGGTTCCGGCCGGGGCTCCGAGCCCTTTGGAGAGGCAGATCGACACGCTGTCGAAGATCGAGGTGATCGCGGCGGGCTCGACCTTCAAAAAGACCGCGGCATTGCATACCCGGGCTCCGTCGAGGTGGAGAGCAAGGCCGTGATCGTCGCAAAGAGCGCGGGCTTTTTGCATATAGTCGATTCCGATCACCCGACCGGAAATCGTGTTTTCAAGGCTCAAAAGGCGGGTGCGGGCGTAATGAAAATCGTCCGGTTTGATGGCGGCGATCACCTGCTCGAGATCCAAGCTCCCGTCGGGCTCGGATGCGATCGGCTGAGGCTGGATTCCGCCGAGCGCCGCCGCTCCGCCCCCTTCGGTGCGATAGTTATGGGCCTGTTGAGCGCAGATATATTCATCGCCCCGGCCGCAATGGGCCAGCAGGGCCAATAAATTGCCTTGGGTTCCGCTGGAAACGAATAATGCCGCCTCTTGGCCGAAGCGCTCCCGAGCCATGGCTTCGAGCCGGTTGACGGTCGGGTCCTCCCCGTAGACATCGTCTCCGACCTCGGCCTCGGCCATCGCTTTGCGCATCGCGGCGGTCGGGAGGGTGAGGGTATCGCTTCGAAAATCGATCGTTTGCATGGTTTCGGTACTTGCTCGATGCCGCATCCGGTCGCCGCCGAAAAGGGCAGCGGGAAAAGGGGGGAGGGGAATATCGAATGGGAATAGCGAATATCAGCCGATGACGAAAGGATTGGCCATTTCTTCGGCGGTCGATATCCAAACGCTCTTGGTCTGCATATACTCCAAGATCGCCTGTTGGCCGAGTTCCCGGCCCAATCCGCTGCGCTTGTAGCCGCCGAAAGGCATCGCATAGCTGACCGCGCGGTAGGTGTTGACCCAGATCGTGCCCGCTTGGAGGCGCTCGGACATCATGATCGCTCGGCGGGTGTTTTCCGTCCATACCCCGGCCGCCAAGCCGAAGACCACATCGTTGCCGATGGCCACCGCTTCCTCCTCGTCTTCGAAGGGGATGATCGAGAGCACCGGACCGAAGACCTCCTCTTGGGCGATGCGCATATCGTTGCGGACCCCGGTGAAAATGGTCGGCTCGACGAACCACCCGTCGCCGCATTCGGGGCGCTCGGCGCGGCTTCCGCCGAGGACGGTGTCGACCCCTTCCTCCTTGGCGATATCGATATAGCCGAGAACCTTTTCGAACTGAGGAAGATTGGTCACCGGCCCGACCTGGGTTTCGACCTGCATCGGATTCCCCATCTTGGCGGTCTTGGCGAAGGTGACGAGCCGGTCCACGAATTCGTCATGGATCGATCGCTGCACCAGCAAACGGGAGCCCGCGATACAGGTTTGTCCGGTGGCGGCGAAAATACCGGCGACCGCCCCTTTGATCGCGTTGTCGATGCGCGCATCGTCGAAGACGATATTGGGCGATTTTCCGCCGAGTTCGAGGCTCACCCGCTTGATATCCCGAGCCGCGAGGGAATAAAGATGGGATCCGGTCGCCGACGATCCGGTGAAAGCCACTTTGCGCACCATCGGATGTTCCACCAAGGGTTGCCCCGCTTCCGGCCCGAATCCGGTCACCACGTTGACCACCCCTTTGGGGAATCCGGCGCGCTCGATCAGCTTGATGAATTCCAAGGCCGAGGCCGAGGTGTATTCGGAGGGTTTGAGCACCATCGTATTGCCCGCGGCCAGAGCCGGGGCGAGTTTCCATGCGGTCAGGAAGAGCGGGGAATTCCAAGGGATGATCCCGACGCAAACGCCCAAGGCCTCGTGGCGGGTGAAGGTGAAGGCGGGTTTGTCGGAGGGGATGACCGCCCCTTCGATTTTGTCGGCGAGCCCGGCGTAATAGTGATAGACCTGCGGGATATAGCGTAGTTGCGCCGCCATTTCGCTGAGCAGTTTGCCGTTGTCGCGGACCTCGAGTTCGGCGAGTCGATCGGCATTTTCCGCCACGAGTTCGGCCAGGCGACGCAACCGGGCGCCGCGCTCCGAGGGGTGCATCGAGCGCCACGCGGGATCGTCGAAAGCGCGCTGCGCTGCCTCGACCGCGCGTTGCGCATCCTCGGCGTTGCCGCGGGCGACCAAGACCCAAGGACGAGCGGTATAGGGATCGAAACTCTCGAAATACTCCCCGGATACGGGGGGGACGAATTCCCCGTCGATATACATGTCGAGTCGTTCGAGCCTAGGGTCGGTGAGCGCCGAGTTCGCGGCCATGGCGATGATCTCCTGATGAAAATTGTCGAGAGTTCGGGTCGAATGCAAAAAACGGCGGCGGGTTTCGCAAAAGGTTATCGGCCAAGATCGCTTATATCGCCGATTTCGTCTCGAAGTTCCTCTTTCGTCACCTTGGATCTGTGATCTGCGGTGTCCAAGGCCAGTTCTTTCGCCGCCCCGATATAGCCTGCGGGTTCCAAGCCGAGGAGGAAATCCTTCTCCTTTTGCGGTATCGGCAAGGATTCGATGAATGCATCGAGGCTTTGTCGATCGATCGCGCGGCCCCGGGTCAGGGATTTGAGTCGTTCGTAAGCGTTCTCGATGCCATGACGCCGCATCACGGTTTGGACCGCCTCGGCCAGCAGCTCGATTTGCCCTTCGAGATCGCGCGCCAGCGTCTCGTTGTCGACCTCGGCTCGCCCGAGTCCTCGAAGGCAGGATCGATAGGCGATCAAGGAGTGCGCAAGGGCGACGCCGATATTGCGCAGCGCGGTGGAATCGCTGAGATCTCGTTGCAGGCGCGAGATCGGGAGTTTTTCCGCAAGATGTCCGAGCAAGGCGTTGGCGATACCGATATTGCCCTCGGCGTTTTCGAAATCGATGGGGTTGATTTTATGCGGCATCGTCGACGATCCGACCTCGCCTTCGACCGGTCGCTGGCGAAAATAGCCGAGCGATATATAACTCCACATATCCCGGCAGAGATCCAAGACCACCAAGTTGAAGCGGATCAGACAATGAAAGAACTCGGCGATGAAGTCGTGGGGTTCGATCTGAGTGGTATGGGAATTCCAAACAAGCCCCAAATCCTCGACGAATTCCCGGCCGATGCGGGGCCAGTCGATATCGGGCCAGGCCGCCAAGTGCGCGTTGTAGTTCCCGACCGCGCCGTTGAATTTGCCGCGGATCGGGCTTTTCGCAAAGAGTTCGAGCGGGCGGCGAAGGCGATGGGCGAAAACCGCCATTTCCTTGCCGAGGGTGGTCGGGGAGGCGGGCTGACCGTGGGTTCGAGAGAGCATCGCGCTTGCGGCGTGGGCATGGGCGAATTCGTGCAGGGTCTTCGATAGGCGGCGCATCGGCGAAAGGAGCGCCTGCTCGCGGGCATCGGCAAGCATCGAGGCGAAGGAGAGGTTGTTGATATCCTCCGAGGTGCAGGCGAAGTGGAGCATCTCCTTGGCCTCGTTCAGCCATTTTGCATCCGCCGCATCGAGCGTCGGGGCGAGATCCTTCGCCTTCGACAAACGCTCCCGTAAAAAATATTCCACCGCCTTGACGTCGTGATTGACGGTCTTTTCGATGGCCTTGATACGCTCGGCGTCGGCCAAGGAGAAATCGCGAACGATGCCCTCGAGAAAGTCCGTCGCCCCCTCCCCCGGCGGGCGCAGGGTATCGATATCGGGCTCTCGCGCGAGTTTTTGCAGCCAGCGAATCTCGACCAGCGTTCGATATCGAAGCAATGCGTATTCGCTGACGAAGGAGCGTAAAGATCGGGTGTGCCGGGCGTAGCGCCCGTCGATCGGGGAAATGGCGGTCAGAGGCGAAAGGCCTTGATCTTCGATGGCGGTCGGGTCGATCGCAAAAGACGATGGGCTCGACGATGGGCTCATTGTCGCTTGGCATCCCAGGCCGCTTGTTGCTCGGGGGTGGCCTTCGGTTGATGCAGATCTTTCCACTGCCCGTAGGGCATGTCATAAATGATCTCGCGGGCGGCTTCGTAGTCCATTTCCACCCCTTTTTCCGCGGCGGCGGCGCGATACCACTTCGAAAGACAGTTGCGGCAAAAGCCGGCGAGGTTCATCAAATCGATATTTTGCACTTCGGGATGGCTGCGCAGGTGCTCGACGAGGCGGCGAAAGGCGGCGGCTTCGATTTCGGTACGGGCTTGATCGTTCATGGCTACTCCTTGGAGGTCGGCGCAAGAGGGGGCGGCTCGCATCCTCAAAGCGCAAGCGAGGATGCGAGGGATTTTCGTTTGCCGCGGAATCAGGCGGCGAGTTGGCGCACGACATAATGCAAGATGCCGCCGTGCTCGTAATAATCCCACTCCATCGGGGTATCGATGCGTACCCGAGCCCGGAATTCCGTGCGCGTCCCATCAGGGGCGGTGGCGATGACGTTGACGCTGTCGGCCCCTTTTTCCAGCCCCTCGATATCGTAGCTTCGATCGGAATCGAGCCCCAAGATCTCGGCATCCTCTCCCTCCTCGAAGGTCAAGGGCAAGACCCCCATGCCGACCAAGTTGGAGCGGTGGATGCGCTCGAAACTTTGCACCAAAACCGCCTTCACTCCGAGCAGCAAGGTCCCTTTGGCCGCCCAGTCCCTCGACGAGCCGGTGCCGTACTCCGTCCCTCCGACCACGATCAAAGGCACGCCCTCTTGCTGATAGCGCATGGCGGCATCGTAAATGCTCATTTGCTCGCCCGAGGGTTGGTGGCGCGTCCAACCGCCCTCGGTTCCGGGCGCGACCCGGTTGCGTAGGCGGATATTGGCGAGGGTTCCCCGCATCATCACTTCGTGGTTGCCGCGGCGGGAGCCATAAGAGTTGAACTCGCGCGGCGGGACCTGCCTTTCCTGCAGGAATCGTCCGGCGGGGCTGTCTTGTTTGATGGCCCCGGCGGGAGAGATATGGTCGGTGGTGATGCTGTCGCCGAGCAGGGCGAGCATCCGGGCGCCGCGGATCGACGGAATCCCGCGCGGCGTCATGGTCATGCCCTCGAAATAGGGCGGGTTGCGAACGTAAGTGGAGGTCGAATCCCACTTGAATCGATCCGCCGGCGGGGTTTCCATCGACTGCCAGCGCTCGTCGCCGTCGAAGACCCCTTCGTAGCCGGCGCGGAAGATATCGGGGGTTATCGAGGCGCCGATGGTCGTTTGGATCTCGCTGCCCGAAGGCCAGATATCGCGCAGGAATACCGGCTCCCCTTGGGCGTCCTCGCCCAAAGGCTCGTTCGAAAAATCCATATCGCAACGCCCGGCCAGCGCGTAGGCGACCACCAAGGGGGGGGAGGCGAGGAAGTTCATCTTCACCTCGGCGTGGATCCGGCCCTCGAAGTTGCGATTGCCCGAAAGAGCGGCGCCGACGATCAGATTGTCCTTGCGGATAGCGGCGCTGATTTCATCGGGGAGGGGGCCGGAGTTGCCGATACAGGTGGTGCAGCCGAAGCCGACGACATGAAAGCCCAAGGCTTCGAGATCGTCGAGCAGTCCCGCCCGCTCGAGATAATCCTTGACGACCATCGATCCCGGGGCGAGGCTGGTTTTGACCCAAGGGCGCACCCGAAGGCCGCGCTCGCGGGCGTTGCGGGCGAGCAGACCGGCCCCGATCAGCACCGCCGGATTCGAGGTGTTGGTGCACGAGGTGATGGCGGCGATGACGACCGCCCCGTCTTCCAATATGTAATCCTCGTCCCCGCGGCGCACGGTGGACTTGCCGCTGCTGTCGCCGGTATCGGCATCGGCATCGGCACCCCCGGCGGCCCGCTCGCGCTGCATCGTTTCCAAATGCCCTTTGACGACGCTCCCCGCCCGGTGCAGGGGAATTCGATCTTGCGGGCGTTTCGGCCCGGAAATACACGGCTCGATCGCGCTCATATCCAGATGGAGCGTATCGGTGTAGATGGCGGGAGGGTCGTTCGGGTCGCGGAAGAGCCCTTGGGCGCGAGAATAAGCCTCGATGAGCGCGATTTTCTCTTCCGAGCGACCGGAAAGGCGAAGGTAAGCCAAGCTTTCGGCATCGATCGGGAAGATGCCGCAGGTCGCGCCGTATTCCGGAGCCATATTCGCGATGGTCGCGCGGTCCGCCAAAGGAAGGCGATCGAGGCCTTCCCCGTAGAACTCCACGAATTTTCCGACGACCCCGCGCTCTCGCAGCATTTGCACGACGGTCAGCACCAAGTCGGTGGCGGTGGCGCCCTCGGGCAAGGTGCCCGTCAGTTCGAAGCCCACCACCTGCGGGATCAGCATCGAGATCGGCTGCCCGAGCATCGCGGCCTCGGCCTCGATCCCCCCGACCCCCCAGCCGAGCACCCCCAAGCCGTTGACCATGGTGGTATGGGAATCGGTGCCGACGACGGTATCGGGATAAGCCCGCAAGGAGCCCTCGTTCTCGCGATCGAAGATCACCCGGGCGAGGTATTCGAGGTTGATCTGATGGACGATGCCGGTGCCCGGGGGCACCACCTTGAAGTTGCGAAAGGCCTGTTGCCCCCAACGCAGGAAGGCGTAGCGCTCTTGATTGCGCGCGAACTCGATTTCGGTATTGCGCGCCAGAGCGTCGGGGCTGGCGAAGCGGTCGACCTGCACCGAGTGATCGATGACCAGTTCGACCGGCGAAAGAGGGTTGATTTTCTCCGGATCGCCGCCGAGATCGCGCATGGCGTCCCGCATCGCCGCCAGATCGACCACCGCCGGCACCCCGGTGAAGTCCTGGAGCAACACCCTCGAGGGAGTGAAGGCGATTTCGACCGAGGGTTCGGCGGCGGGATCCCAAGCCGCGAGGGCTTCGATATCGTCTTTGGCAACGGAAATCCCGTCTTCGTGGCGCAGCAGATTCTCGATCAGGATCTTGAGCGAAAAGGGCAAGCGGGAAAGATCGAATCGATCCGCCAACGAATCGAGCCGGAAAATTTCGTATTTTTTGCCCCCGACATCGAGGGCGGAGCGGGCATTGAATGAGTCGGCCATGATGGGTTGCGCCTTCGTTTGGATTCGCCCTTGCCGCAATAAGAGCCATACAATGCAAGGGGATCGAGGGAGAGGGAGAAAGAATGTCGCCGGAATGTCGGTTCGGGTGTCGATCCACGGATTCACCGGGAGTCGCAGCGCCGATCATATCACCGGCACTCTTGGATGTTGCATCGCAAGGTGTCTTCAAAGTGCATCGGAGGCTTGGGAACGCGTCGGTTTTTCGAATGTCCCGGCACCATGCCCCAAGGCTCGGGAAGCGCGGCGAAGAACTCGCGGGCGTGAAGAAAAAACGTCTTCGCAGCTTCGAGCGAAAGCATTATCGAAAAAGACGGGGTCGACGAAAGGGGGTCATGCCAAGTCATATCCGGCTTGCGCACTTGAGATCATGCCGTATTCGTTGCCGAATCCGATACGGTCGAGCGATCGAGGGTGTATCGAGGCTGTCGACTCGGTTGCATATCGACCTTCGAAATTCAAGGCCGGTCGAAGTCGACGCAATCGACGCAAGACCGGCGAGATCGAGCGAAATAACCTTCGAGGCGGCGCCGATCGTTTCGCTCGCAAGAAGAGCCCGAAAAGAGGGCGATACAATGCCCTTCGAAGCGGCATGAAGACATGCGGGAGGGGGAGATGATGCGGACATTCGACCATATCGTCGTCGGAGGGGGTTCTGCGGGTTGCGTTGCGACCTCGGCTCTCGTCGAGAAGGGCGGCTTTAAGGTCTTGCTGCTGGAGGCGGGTCATCATCATCGTCATCCGCTTCTGGATATGCCCCCGGGGGTCTTCAAACTGCTGAAAAATGGTTCGAAGTTCTTTACGACCCATACCTCCGTGCCGCAAGCCCATCTCGGCGGGCGGTGCGCCGAAATTCCCCAAGGCAACGTCCTCGGCGGCGGGTCGACGGTGAACGGTCAGGCCTATGTTCGAGGTCGACCCGATGACTACGCCAACTGGCACCGGATATTGAGGGGCAACAACGATTCCCTCGGTTGGGGGTGGGAGGATGTGCTGCCCCACTTCAAGGCATTGGAGTGCAACCGGAAATTCAACGACGATCTGCACGGTACCGAAGGGAAGTTGATCGTCTCGGACCCGGGTTATATCGACGACATGGCGCGTTGGTTCGTGCAAGCGCTGCAGGCCCAAGGCGAACCCTTCAATCCCGATTTCAACGGCAAATCGCAGCGGGGCGCGGGGTATTTCCAGTTCACCTATCTCGACGGTCAGCGGCAGTCCGCCGCTTATGCCTTCATCGAGCCCCTGATGAAAGCCGGAAATTCGAATTTGACGGTTCGATTGAAATCCACGGTGGAACGGATCGTCATCGAGAACGGCCGTGCCGTCGGCGTCGTCTACAAAGACAAAAGCGGAGTGCACGAGGCGCGGGCCGAGGGGGAGATCCTGCTCTCGTCCGGCGCTTTCATGACCCCCAAGATCATGATGCTGTCGGGTTTGGGTCCGGCCGAACACCTGCGAGAACACGGAATCGAGGTGATCGAAGACATGCCGGGGGTGGGTCAAAACCTCAAAGATCATCCGGATGTTTCGGTCGTGGCCCGGGCCAACGGACCCTATGGCTATTGGAAGCAGGACCGCGGTTGGAACATGGTTCGCAACGGCTTGGAGTTCAAGCTTTTTCGAAGGGGACGCATCACGTCCACCGGTCTCGAGGCCGCTTGTTTCGTCAATCCCCTCGATCCCGAGGCTCCCCCGACCCACGAGGCTTATTGCATTCCGGTGCTCTACCTCGACGAGCCGACGTTGAAAGAGATCGGCGACGGCTACGGCGTGTCCATCCAGGTGGTGCTGTTGCAGCCCCGTTCGGTGGGAGAGCTTCGGCTGGCTTCGGCCAACCCCGACGACCGACCTTTGGTATCGCCCAATTTTCTGAAAGACGAACGCGATATGGAGGCGATGCGTGTCGGTCTTCGTTATTTCAAGAAAACGATGGAAACCAAACCGCTCGCCGACAAGGTCAGCGAGATCGTGGCGCCGCTGGATTACTCCGACGAGGCTTTGACCCGGCATTGCCGCAAGGTCGTCAAGACCAATTTTCATCCAGCCGGCACCGCCAAAATGGGGGCCGACGGCGATCCGATGGCGGTGCTGGATGCCCGCATGCGAGTGCGCGGAATCGATGGATTGCGTGTTTGCGATATGTCGGCGGTTCCGGAAATACCGGCGGGCAACACGAACGCACCGGCGATGATGCTGGGCGACCGCTGCGCCGATCTGGTGATGGGGGCGCTATAGGTCATGTCCGTGCCTTCGGTCGATATCGCCCGGATCTTTCGCGAGTACAACATCGTCTTCGTCACTTTGGCGTTATGCATCGTCTTTTATCTGATCAGCCCCCGTTTTTTGAGCCTCGACAACATGTCGGCGATCTCTCGTCAAATCGTGCCGATCGGGCTGATTGCGCTGGGACAGTTCTTTGTCGTCGTTTCGGGAAATATCGATCTCAGCATGGGGATGGGATCCGTTCTGTTCGCGATCGTTCTCGGCGTCTGTTTCGGTCTTAGCGGCGGGGTCGAAATCGGGATCGTCGCCGTCGTCCTCGGCTCGCTCGCCATGGGATTTTGCAATGGGTTTTTGGTGGCCAAATGGCGGCTGCCGGCTTTTATCGTGACGCTATCGACGCTGTTCATGGCCCAAGGCTTGTCGGGGCTGATCGTTCCCCGGCGCCAGATATTTTTGATGGGCGATTTTTTTCGTTTTGTCGGCTCGGAAAAATTTCTGGGTTTTTATTGGTCGTTTCTCTTCCTCATGGCTCTTTTCATGCTCGCCTATATCGTTTACAAGCACACTCGGATCGGCGCCTATATCGTCGCCATCGGCAACAACGAAGAGAACGCCAAGCTGGCGGGTATCGATGTCGTTCGGGTCAAGATCGGGGTTTTCATGTTTTCCGGGCTTT
The DNA here is from genome assembly GCA_965220535.1 of Gammaproteobacteria bacterium. Classification (GTDB taxonomy): domain Bacteria; phylum Pseudomonadota; class Gammaproteobacteria; order HK1; family HK1; genus HK1. The sequence goes on from OZ244833.1 coordinate 3,777,316, forward strand.
GCAGCGGCTTTGCCGGAATCATGCTGACGCCGCGTATGGGCTTTGTGCAACCCGGCCTCGACGGCAACGGTTTTTTGCTCGATGGCATCGCCGCCATCATCATCGGCGGGACCTCGATACTCGGTGGCCGCGGAACCGTCGTCGGGGCGCTGTTCGGCCTTCTTTTCATCGGCATCGTCAACAACAGCCTGAATCTGTTGAATGTCGAGGACGTCTGGCATCAGGTATTCAAAGGATTGGTGATACTCCTTGCCCTCGGCGCCGGCTGGATGTTTTGGCAATCGCGGCAAAAGGAAGTCCAATGAGTCGGGCCCGATCGGTCGGCTCGGCGAAGAAAAGCGCGCATGTCGTATGCATCATGCGGGCTCTCGTCGATTCGATTTCGTATCGATGCCGAATCGACAATGGCGGTATCGAAAAAAAACCCGCCTTTTGAACCAACAGGAGCAAGACCATGAACAATCCGAAGAAAACATTCATCGCGGCGGTGTTGGCCGCATCCTTCTCGATGAGCGCAAGCGTCGTTTCCGCTTTGGATATCGTTTTCATCAACGACGGGCATGTGGCGCCCTATCACGTCGCTTGGCTCGGCGGTTTCGAGGATGCGCTCCAAGCCTACGATAAAGAGTTCGGCAACGTAACCGGTCGTTGGCTTTCCGCCGAAGGCAGTTTGGAAAAGATGATCCAGCAAGCCGAGGCCACGATCAATGAAAAGCCCGACGTGATGTTCGTCAACGCCATCAGTCCCGACGCCTTCGAGCCGCTCGTCGCCAAAGCCCAAGAGCAAGGCATCGTGTGGATTGCCGTACACAGTCCGATGGAATCCGCCGATTACAGTTTCACCTTGGGCGACGTGGTCAACGGCCGCAACCAAGGGCTGGCGATGTGCGCCTTGTCCGGCGGCAAGCCCTACAAGGTGGGCATCATGCTCGGGCAGGCAGGCAACCCCTCGGGCGATGCGCGCCACGCCGGCATTCTCGAGGGGCTGAGCGCTTGCAACAACGTCGAGGTCGTGGCCGAGCAGCCCGCCGATTGGGATACGGTCAAGGCTCAGACGATCACGGAAAACTGGTTGACCCAGTTTCCCGATCTCGATGCGATTTCGGGAGTCACCGACGGCTATCTATACCCGGCTATCGCGATCGCGCAAAACAGCGGACGGGAATTGGATTTTTTCGGTTACGACGGTGACATTCCGATCATGGCGCAGATGGAAGGCGGTCCGGTCAAGGCCGATATCCTGCTCAGCGGCACTCGCGAGGGGTGGAACTTCGTGCAAATGGCCTATCGTATCGAGCGCGGAGAAAGCCTTGAAAAGGTCTACGATTTCTATACGCCGCTGGTGATGAGCGAAGCCAACCACAAGATGGCTCTCGATAACGGTTTTCCCGCCGATATCGAGGTCTATTATGTCGACAAGGCAATGGAAGTCGCGGAGAAGGGCTTTTTGGAATTCGGACCGGATTCGGTGAAATAGCAGAAAAGGCGAACGAAGATCGCTGCCGGCGCCCCGCCCTCGTTTTCTTCGGGGTCGGCGCCGCCGGCAGCCTTGACTCGACACCGATCGGGCAATGCGCGTGGCTTTTTTTTCCGCAACGAAGCTATCGACGAAGGCATCCGCCGGCCGGTCGTTTTTCGACGGCATGGGCTTGCGCTATCTCGTTCTCGTCGGGTTGATTCTGATCGCCTCGATCGGTTTCAGTCTTGCCAACGAGAATTTCCATTCTTTGACGAATATCGGAATTCTCCTGCGCTCGGTGTCGGTGCTCTTCCTCCTCTCCTTGGGGATGACCTTCGTCATGCTGACCGGCGGCATCGATTTGTCGGTCGGATCCAACGTAGCGTTTTCGGGCGCCGTCGGGGTGTTGACGCTGCTGGCCACCGGCAGCCCCGTCCTCGGCTTTTCGGCGTGCTTGCTCGCCGGGATGGCCGTCGGTTTGTTGAACGGCGTTTTTATCGGCCATCTCAAGCTCAGCGCGTTCATGGTGACCTTGGCCACCTTCGCTTTGGCTCGCGGCCTTGCCTTGGTTTTCTACGACGCCACGCCGATCAACGTCGAGGATCCCGTATTCCTGTGGCTCGGAGCCACGTCGTTCGGCGATTTCCCGATCGTCGTTCCTTTCGTCGTCGCGGTATTCATCGCGCTTGCCGTCGTTCTCTATCGCACGAGCTTCGGCCGCGACGTCTATGCCGCGGGAAGCAATTTCAATACTTCGTATGTTCTCGGGCGGCGCCCGGATCGGGTGCTGGTTCTCGTCTACGTCCTGATTGGAGCGCTGGCCGGGCTTTGCGCCATCATCACGATCGGACGCGTATCCTCGGGACAACCTTGGGCGGGTCTTTATCTGGAATTCGACGCCATCACGGCGGTCATCCTCGGCGGGACCAGTCTTTTCGGCGGAAGAGGCAGGCTGCTGGGTACGGCTTTGGGGGTGCTGCTTTACGGGATCATCGTCAATGGTCTCATCCTGACGGGAACCAATCCCTTCTTGCAAAGCCTCATCAAGGGGATGATTTTGTTGGGTGTCGTGCTTTTGGATACTTGGACTCGGCGAAGGAGCGAGCGGTGAGCGAGCGCATCCAAATGGCCGGCGTCACCAAGCGCTTTTTCGAGACCCGGGCTCTCGAGCGGGTCGATTTTTCCTGTCGCTCGGGAGAGGTTCATGCATTGGTCGGGCTCAACGGGGCGGGAAAATCGACGCTCATGAAAATTCTGGGCGGGATCCATGCCGCCGACGAGGGTTCCCTTTCCATCGACGGCAAGCCGGTCGAGATATCCTCTCCCGCCGACGCCTCGCGCCTCGGGATCGGCATGATCCACCAAGAATATTCCCTTATCGACGAGTTGACCGTGGCCGGGAATGTTTTTTTGGGGCGCGAACTCGTCAAAGGCAAGTGGCCCTTCCTCGATCAAGCCGAGATGGAGCGGCGGGTGCGAGAACAGCTCGATCGATTCGAGTTGACGATCGATCCGCGCAAGCCCGTCCGCGAACTCGGCTCCGGTGAAAAGCAAATCGTCGAGATCATCAGGGCTTTGATGTCCGATAGTTGGCTCATCGTGATGGACGAGCCCACTTCGGCGCTTTCCGAAGAAGACAAACAGCGCCTGTTCGCGTTCATCGCTCGCATGAAATCCGAGGGGGTGGCGATCGTTTACATATCGCACCACATGCCGGAGATATTCGGTATCGCCGAACGGGTCACCGTCATGCGCGATGGCGCCGTCGCGCTGTGCGAAAAAACGACCGCGACGACCGAAGAGGCGGTGATTCGCGCGATGACCGGGCAGGAGATGGACGATTTCATCAAGCCGCACAAGGAGATTTCGCGCGATGTCTTGCTGGCGGTCGAAAATCTCACGAAAGAGAATGTTTTCGAAGACGTATCTTTCGATGTCAAAAAAGGCGAGATCGTGGTGTTGACGGGTCTTCGCGGCTGCGGCGCCCCCGAGGTGGCGAAGGCGATATTCGGACTGGACGGCGATTACGAGGGCACCGTTCGCTATCGGGGTCGAAGGCTTCGCCCGGGTCGCGGTCCCGCGGCCTCGGTGCGCGATGGCATGGGGTTGGTGACGGAAAACCGGGATAAAAACGGGATCTTGGCCCCGCTTTCCGTGCGCGACAACATCGCGTTGCCGTTTTTGGAAAAGAGGGTGCGGGGCGGGCTCGTGGACGCTCGAGCCGTCGATGCCGTGGTTGCGAGCGCGATCCGTCGAACCTCGATCAAAACACCGTCGCCGGATCAGGAAATCCGATTCCTGTCGGGCGGCAACAAACAGAAGATCTGTTTTTCTCGCTGGCTCGACGATGATATGGAGCTTCTGATCTTGTTGGAGCCGACGCGGGGTATCGATGTGCATGCCAAGGCCGATATCTATCGCATCGTCGAAGGCTTGGCCGGCCGCGGCGTCGGGATCTTGATACTGAGCTACGAGGTCGAGGAGGTCGCCATGCTCGCCGATCGGGTCATCGCCATGTATCACGGACGCGAAGTCGGCCGATATACCCGTCCCGATATCGAAAAAGCCGATATTTTGGCCGATATGGCCGGGGTCGATCGAAGGCGCTGAAAAAGTGCGAAGCAAGGCATCGCTTGTCAAAGCCGTTCGTTCGGGAGAGTCGCCATGTTCTACAAATGTTTCGTCGACGATGAGTGGATCGAGTCCTCCGCCGGCGCCAGAACGCCGGTGAGCGATCCGGCGACGGGGGAGGTTTGGGCCGAGGTTCCCGCTTGCACCGGGGCCGATGCGGCGCGGGCCTTGGAAGCGTCGGCCCGGGCGCAGAGGGATTGGCGAGAGCGCCCCCCGATCGAGCGCGCTCGCTATATCCACGATATCGCGCAGGGGATGGAAAGGGCGCGAGATGAATTCGAGACGCTGTTGGTCAAAGAGCAGGGCAAGACGCGAGCCGAAGCCGGCTTCGAGGTCGACGACGCCATCCGTTATATGACGTACTCGGCCGAGGCGGCTCGGCGTCTAAGGGGCGACATATTTCCCGCCGACAACCCGAACGAACAGGTCTTCATCTACAAAGTCCCCTTCGGGGTCACGCTCGGTCTTTGCGCTTACAACTACCCTTTGGCGCTGATCGGTCGCAAAGTCGGGCCCGCGCTCGTTGCGGGAAACACCATGATTTTGAAGCCGCACGAGGAAACGCCGGTAACGGCGTCGGTCTTTTGTCGGATCGTGCGCGAGGCGGGTCTTCCGCCCGGGGTGATCGGCATGGTGACCGGCACCGGCGGCGATGTCGGCACCGCGCTCGCGGAAAGTCCGATCGTGCGTTTGATCACGCTCACCGGTTCGATCCGCGCGGGTCGGGCCGTTGCCGCGGCGGCGGCCAAGAACATCACCGCCTTGTCGTTGGAGCTCGGCGGCAGCGCTCCTTTTATCGTTTTGCAAGATGCCGACATCGATGCTGCGGTCGAAGCCGCGGTGATCGCCCGCTTCGCCAATGCGGGGCAGGTCTGTATCTGCAGCGAGAGCGTTTTGGTCGAGGAGTCCGTCGCCGACGAGTTTACCGACAAGCTGCTCGAGCGCGTGGCGCAGGTGAAGCCGGGCGATCCGATGGCCGATGAGGGGATGGGGCCGATGACGACCGTCTCCGCTTTGGAGCGAGTCGAACGAATCGTCGCCGAGAGTTTGTCGCAAGGGGCCGAGCTGGCCTGCGGCGGGAAACGTCCCGGCGGCCGCAGTTTCGAAAAGGGCAACTGGTACGAGCCCACGGTTCTTTTGAACGCGACGGCAAAGACGACGGCGGTCAAAGAGGAGATCTTCGGTCCCGTACTTCCGGTCGTTCGAGTCGGTGATTACGAAGAGGCGCTCGACGTCGCCAATGCCCGTCCCGACGGCTTGTCCGCCTATCTTTGGACGAAAAATCCATCCATCTACATGGACGCCATCCAACGATTGGAGGTCGGCACCGTCTTTCTCAATCAAGGGATCATCGGCTACATCCAAGGCTACCATAACGGCCACAAACACAGCGGGGTCGGTGGCGAGGACGGCGTTTACGGTATCGAAGGCTATTTGCAAAAGCGTACCGTCTATCAGAAGTACTAGCGATTCGAAGGTCCGCGCCGCAATTGCGTCGGGCGAGAGCCATCACACGCACCAAGTGCCAGTCGGTCCCTCCGATCGAATCGATCGTTTCACCCTCGAAAAAGCCGCAGGCAAGGCGCTCCGCAAGTCATGGCGCCGTTTTCTGGGGGGAGTGTCGAAATTCGATGATTTTATGCGGGGGCTTCGATGGAAGATCGCTCGGCGATGGCTTCGAGGGATCGTTCGAAAGCGTCCCCGATCAAGCGCCCGGATCGAATCGATTCATAGATGGATGGTGCGATTGTCGCAAGCGAGGGCCGCTTCGTGCAGGGCCTCGGCGAGGGTGGGGTGGGCGTGGACGGTGCGGGCGATATCCTCGGCGCTGGCGTCGAAGGCCATGGCGACCGATGCCTCGGCGATGAGTTCGGAGGCGTTCGCCGCAAGGATATGCACGCCGAGGATGCGGTCGGTGGCGGCATCGCTCAGCATTCGGACCATGCCGACGGTTTCTCCGGCGGCCAAAGCCCGTCCGTTGGCGAGGAAGGGGAAGGAGCCGCTGCGAAACTCGATCCCCTCGGCGGTCAGTTCGGCTTCGCTTTTGCCGATCCAGGCGATTTCCGGGTGGGTGTAGATGACCCAAGGGATGAGGCGATGGTCGATATGAGCCGCCCCTCCGGCGATACGCTCGGCGGTGGCCACACCCTCCTCGGAGGCCTTGTGCGCGAGCATCGGCCCGGCGGCGGCGTCCCCGATCGCCCAAATCCCTTCGGCTTCGGTCCGGCAATCGGCGTCGGTTCGGATGCGGCCGCGCTCGTCGAGGGAGACTCCGGCGGCCGCCGGATCGAGATTCTCGGTGTTGGCCCGCCTTCCGGTGGCGACGATCAGCCGATCGAATTCCAAGGCGGAGGCGCCGCTGTGGTCGTCGAAATCGACGCTGACTCCTTGGGCGTGGGCGCGGGCGCGCTTCACCCGCGAGCCGAGGCGGATATCGAGCCCCTGTCGGGTGAGGGATTGGAGGGCTTGGGAGGCGATTTTGCGGTCGGCGGCGGGCAGGAAATCCGGCAGCGATTCGAAGATCTTCACCTTCGAGCCCAAACGACTCCAGACGCTGCCGAGTTCGAGGCCGATGACCCCGGCGCCGATGATTCCAAGTCGCTCAGGGACGGCGGCAAAGGCCAACGCCCCTTCGCTGTCGACGATCCGCTCGCCGTCGACCGGTGCGACATCGAGGTGAATCGGTACCGAGCCGGTGGCGAGAATCACGTTCTTTCCGTGCAAGATGCGATGCTCTTTGCTCTCGTGCAGCGCGACCTCGATGCGCTTGTCGGCGCATAGCGTCGCCACCCCCGAGATCGATACCACCCGGTTTTTGCGCAGCAGCCCGTTGACCCCGCGGGTCAGGGTATCGACCACCTTGTTTTTGCGGGCTTGCATGCGCGCGAGATCGAGAACGATCTCTTTCGCTTCGATGCCGTGGGCCGGCAGGAGGGAGGAAAGATTATGGTAATGATGCGAGGAATCCAGCAGCGCCTTGGAGGGAATGCAGCCGGCATTGAGGCAGGTGCCCCCGGGGGAGGGTTTTCCTTGGGCGTCGACCCAGGCATCCACGCACGCGACGGACAGTCCGAGCTGAGCGGCGCGGATCGCGGCGACATAGCCGCCGGGACCGGCACCGATGACCACGACATCGAAATGCTCCGCTTGCATGATTCCCTCGTTTCGATCGTTCGCAAAAATCAGGCGTTCAACAACAGCCGACTCGGATCTTCGATGGCTTCTTTGACGCAGACCAGAAATTGCACCGCCTCGCGGCCGTCGATGATGCGGTGATCGTAGGACAAGGCGATATACATCATCGGCCTTGCGACGATCGCTCCTTCGACCACCATCGCCCGCTCCTCGATCTTGTGCATCCCCAAGATGCCGCTTTGGGGAGGGTTGAGGATGGGGGTCGACATCAGCGAGCCGAAGATTCCGCCGTTGGAGATGGTGAAGGTGCCGCCGCTCATATCGTCGATCGAGAGCGAACCGTCGCCGGCACGCTTGCCGAATTCCATGATCGTCGACTCGATCCCGGCAAAGGACATGCTCTCGACGTTGCGCAAGATCGGCACCACCAAGCCGCGCGGGGAGGATACCGCGATGCCGATATCGCAGTAGTCGTGGTAGACGATATCGTCGCCGTCGATGCGGGCGTTGACCGCGGGGAATCGCTCCAAGGCCATCACCGCCGCTTTGGCGAAGAAGGACATGAAGCCCAAGCGAGTGCCGTGGCGGTCTTCGAATTTCTCTTTGTAGCGAGAGCGAAGAGCGAGCACCGCACTCATGTCGATTTCGTTGAAGGTGGTCAAGATGGCCGCATTATGCTGGGCCTCGAGGAGCCTTTCGGCCACTCGTCGGCGCAGTCTCGACATGGCTTCGCGTCGCTCGTTCCGCGACCCGCTTTCTTCCTTCGTTGCGGGCGAGGGGGCGGTGGCTCGGGGGGGTTCGTTCGTGCTTTTCGCAGGTGCAGGTGCGGCGGGTGCCGGTATCGGTGTCGCCGCCGCCGCAGGCACGGCGGTAGGTGCAGCGGCAGGTGCAGAAGAGGCGGGCTTCGGCTCGGCCGCCTCGGCTTCGACTTCGGCCAGCGCATCGGCCTTGGTAATCCGGCCTTTGGGACCGCTGCCGGCGATCCGCGCGGGGTCGATATCGTGCTCGCTGACGATACGTCGCACCGCCGGGCTCAAAGCCGGGCTCCCGGGGCTTTTCTCGGCGACGGGAGCGGGCGCCGGCGTCGTCGGTGCCGTCTCGGGGGCGATATCCTGTCCGGTCGTTGCATCGGCTCGGGCCTCGTCTCGGCTCGATCGAGGGGCCGCCGATGCCGATGCCGAAGCGCTCCCCTCCTCGATCCGCGCGAGAACCTCGCCGCTTTGGACGATATCGCCTTTTTGCCGCAGCACCTCCACCAACCTTCCAGATACCGGTGCCGGCACCTCCAGCACGACTTTGTCCGTTTCCAGCTCGATCAGAAGATCGTCCTGCTCGACGCTATCGCCCGGTTGTCGGCGCCAATCCAGCAAGGTCGCATCGGGGATCGATTCCGCGAGCGTGGGCACTTTGACTTCGATGCTCACTAGATGGTTCTCCTCATCCATTGCGAGGGGTCGGATCATCGAAGAAGGGGATCTTCGAAGGGCTTGTCGATCATCGGCTATGCGTCGGAGGCTTTCGCAACCTTAAGGGTATCGATCCCGATATCGATAGCGAAACGCTTTCGGTCCCGGGAAAAGGCGGGCGACGGTCGGACCATGGAGTCGGATCATGGAGACTCGCTTCGAGGCCCGCTTCGCTTTCGTGGCTCATCGGGCGGTCTCGCGCGTCGTATTCAAGCCGAGCGCCTCCTCGACGAGGGTGCGCTGCTGCTCTTGGTGGACGCCGAGAGAGCCGGCGGCGGGGGAAGCGGAATAATCGCGTCCGGCGTAGCCGAGGGTGCGCCCGCCGTCGATGCAACCGGCGAGATGGCGCCTTGACAGCATGAAGAACCAGCTGCCTTGGTTGCGGGGCTCCTCTTGCGCCCAACAGACATCCATCGCCCTCGGCCAGGCATCGAGACAGGCTCTGATTTCCGCTTCGGGGAAGGGGTAGAGCTGCTCGATGCGGACGATGGCGACATTTTGCAAGCGCGCTTCGCGTCTTCTGGCGAGGAGGTCGTAATAGACCTTGCCCGCGCAAAGAACGAGGCGGGTGACCCGCTGCGGATCCAGATCGTCCACCTCGTCGATCAGAATCTCGAAGCCCGAGCGGCAAAGATCCTCTCGGGCGGAGATCGCCATCCGGTGCCGCAGCAGGCTCTTGGGGCTCATGATGATCAAGGGCTTGCGGTAGGGGCGCAGCATTTGTCGTCGCAGAAGATGGAATATCTGTGCCGGGGTGCTCGGCACGCACACTTGCATATTCTCCTCGGCGCAAAGTTGGAGATATCGCTCGAGGCGGCTCGATGAATGCTCCGGTCCTTGCCCCTCGTAGCCGTGCGGGAGCATCAATACCAGTCCGGAAAAGCGCCCCCATTTGACTTCCGACGAGCTCAAAAACTGATCGATGATCACCTGGGCCACATTGGCGAAATCCCCGAACTGCGCCTCCCAAATCGTCAGCCCTTCCGGCTCGGCGGTGGAGTAGCCGTATTCGAAGCCGAGCACCGCCACCTCCGACAGCAGGGAGTTGATGATCTGCACTCGAGGCTGCCCTTCGTAAAGATGCTCCAGCGGGGTCCAAGTCCCCATCTGCAGTTGGTTATGCAGCACCGCATGGCGATGGAAAAAAGTCCCGCGCTGACTGTCCTGCCCCGATAGGCGCACCGAGTAGCCGTCTTCGAGCAAGGTGGCGTAGGCCAGGTTTTCGGCACACCCCCAGTCCAGCGGCCGACCGCCGGAAATCATCTCCGAGCGGGCATCGACGGTGCGTTTGACGCTGCGATGAATTTCGAAGTTCTCGGCGGGGATTTCGCACAGTTTTTTGCCCAGCCGCTCGATACGCTCGATATCGACCGCGGTATCGACCGGATGCCGCCAGTCGGTATCGAGATAGGGATCCCAGTGGGGAAGGTATTGTTCGATATCGGGGTGCTCGACCAAGGGCCTTGACATCGTGCGGTTTTCTTCGAGCCCCGAAAGATAGGCCTGGGCCATCGCCTCCGGCTCCTCGGCCTCGATCGACCCTTCGGCAACCAAGCGATCCGCGTAGATCTTGCGCACCCCCGACAAGGAGCGGATCTTTTTGTACATCATCGGTTGGGTGGCAAGGGGCTCGTCGGCCTCGTTATGGCCGTAGCGACGGTAACAGATCAGATCGATCACCACGTCTTTCTTGAAACGCATACGGAAATCGAGGGCGAGGAGGGCGACGAAGACCACCGCCTCGGGATCGTTGCCGTTGACATGGAATATCGGGGCTTGGACGAGTTTGGCGACATCGGTGCAATACAGCGTGGAGCGCGAATCGAGGGGGTCGCTGGTGGTGAAGCCGATTTGATTGTTGATCACGACATGAGCCGTGCCTCCGACACCGTAGCCGCGGGTTTCGGAGAGATTCAGCGTTTCGGTGACCACCCCTTGGCCCGAAAAAGCGGCGTCGCCGTGGATCAAGATCGGCAGCACTTGGTCGCATTCGGCATCGTTGCGACGTTCCTGCCGCGCCCGTACCGAGCCCTCGACGACGGGGTTGATGACCTCGAGATGGGAGGGGTTGAAGGCGAGCACCAAGTGCACCGGCCCCCCGGGACTTGCCACCGAGGACGAAAAACCGAGGTGGTATTTGACGTCGCCGGATCCGGCATGCAAATCGTTCTTGCCCTCGAATTCCCCGAAGAGGGTGGCGGGGTGCTTGCCGAGGATATTCACCAGGACATTGAGTCGTCCGCGGTGCGCCATGCCGATCACCACCTCGCGAACGCTGCGCGAGCCCGCCCCTTGGATCAATTCATCCACCAAGGGAATCAAGGACTCCGCTCCTTCCAAGGAGAAGCGTTTCTGCCCGGGGTAGCGACGGTGAAGATAATCCTCCAACTTGCGGGCCGCCGTCACCCAGCGCAGGATATCGCGTTTTTTGCGGACGTCGTAGCCCGGTTTTCCTCGGCAAAATTCGAGGCGTTGCTGAACCCATCTCTTTTGTTCGGTGGAGGTGATATGCGTGAGTTCCACCCCGATCGAACGTCGATAGGTATCGCTGACCAAATCGTAAATCTCGCGCAGAGTCGCTTCCGGTTTGCCGATATACAAAGTGCCGGTATTGAATACTTGATCGAGATCGTTTTCGAGCCCGTAATGCTCGGGGTAAAGGTCCGGTACTCGCGGTCTTTGATACAAGGAGATCGGGTCGAGATCCGCTTCTCGATGCCCTCGATAACGGTTGGCATTGATCAGGGAGAGGACCTTCATCTGCTTCTCGGCGAAGGCCGAAAGCGCCCCCGACGATCGCTCGGGTCGGACACTTGGATGGCCGGTCGCGAGCGAGGCGTCGCCCGCTTCCATCCCCTCGAAGAAGTTTCGCCAGCAGGTGTCGACGGATTGAGGGGATTTGCGCCAAGCGCGCTGCAAAGAGTCGAGGAATGCGGCATTCCCGGGATGGAGAAATAATGGATCCGTCATGGTTGCGGTTTTTCCGATGGGATGAAAGATCGGGCAAGGGTGAGAGGCGGCAAGCTATTCATATCGTTTTCCGGTGCCGGTCCTTGGTTGATGCAGGAATTGACGCAGAAATCGACGCAAAAATCGACACGAAAAAGCGGCGCGAAAAAGCGACGATCCGGCTTCGCGAAGGCCGACATCGCGAAGAGATGCGGATCCTCGAAGAGGGGCAAAGCGAGTTCCTTAGGAGAAAGCGAAGGGTAGGATAGGGAAGGGCTCGGGAGGCATTCGATAGCGTCGTCTTCGAAGATGCCGGCGGGGACGCCGGCGAAGCATAAGCGGATAAAAGCGCGGCTTTTCTCGATCATCGCCTTCGCGACAAGTTTTGCGACAAGGGGGAGCCGCTTAAGTTCGCAACCGGGAAGCCGAAAAGGTCGATCAAAGGGCATGATATTCGTTCCCGATGGCTCCTTCGAGGCTCCTTCGATGAGACGGGATCGCTTGTTCGAAGTTGCTTGCGAGTCGAAAAAACGCTGAAGAGGATGGCTCGATGAGAATCGAAAAAGGGTTTTCTCTTCGAAGCCGGATTTTAGCCCATCGGATCATACGATGTGATGGCGAGATGCGTACATAATACCGCATACCGCTGCGCATAAAAACCGTTCGCGAGTTCGAACCGCTTGCCCGGTGCTTCGGGTTTGCGGCACCGAAGGCTTCGCTTCGCGATCATGCATCGAGACGGGGACCATCGAGCGCGATCCATGCCGAATTGTCGAGATTTTCGACATTCGGGGGAAAAGGAGGGAAAGATGAGCAAAAATCATAGGGTTACCCTGACCGACAACGTCTCGGGCAAGAGCGTCGAATGCGATGTGATCGAAAGCGTGCTCGGGCGTCCGGTCATCGACATCCAATCACTGCCCTCGTCGCTCGGTTTTTTCACCCACGATCCGGGCTTTGCCTCCACTTCGAGCTGCACCAGCGCGATTACCTATATCGATGGCCGGGAGGGTGTGCTGCTCTATCGCGGCTACCCGATCGAAGAGCTCGCCGAACGCAGCAATTTTCTCGAAGTCGCCTACCTCCTCTTGCACGGCGAGTTGCCGAACAAAGCGCAGTGGCTCACCTTCAACCACAAGATTCGCCAGCACACGATGGTGCACGAATCGATCCGGCGCTTCATCGGCGGTTATCACCACGACGCCCATCCGATGGGAATGCTGGTGGGCATCGTCGGGGCGCTGTCGACCTTCTACCACGACAGCCTCGATATCAACGATCCGGAGCATCGTGCCTTGGCCGCGATCCGGATGATCGCCAAAATCCCCTCGATCGCCGCCGATTGCTACAAGTTCGGCATCGGCCAGCCCTTCATGTATCCGATCAACTCCTTGGGCTATGTCGAGAACTTCCTGCAGATGATGTTCGCGGTCAGAGCCGAGCCCTATTTGCCGAGTCCGGTGGCGGAGCGGGCCCTCGAGTTGATGATGATTTTGCATGCCGATCACGAGCAAAATGCAAGCACCTCCACCGTGCGTTTGGCGGGCAGTTCCGGCGCCAATCCATACGCATGCATCGCCGCCGGGATAGCCACCCTATGGGGACCGGCCCATGGAGGAGCCAACGAAGCGGTGATCGAAATGCTGCGCAATATCCGCAGCCCCGCCGAGATCCCGACATACGTGGCGCGGGCGAAGGATCGCGACGATCCCTTCAGGCTGATGGGCTTCGGGCATCGGGTCTACAAGAATATCGATCCTCGCGCCAAGTTGATCCGTCAGGCTTGCCATGATCTGCTGGCCGATCTGGAAGGAGGGGATCAGCCTTTGCAGCCCCTGTTCGAGACCGCCTTGCGTTTGGAGGAAATCGCTCTTAGCGACGATTATTTCATCGAGCGCAACCTCTACCCCAATGTGGATTTCTACTCCGGTATCATTCTCAGCGCATTGGGTATCCCCCTCAATATGTTCACCGTGATCTTCGCCATCGCCCGCACCGCCGGCTGGGTGGCGCAGTGGATGGAACAGCAAGAGGACTCCGAGCAGCGTATCGGTCGTCCGCAGCAGCGTTATATCGGGCAGGCGCTTCGGGGATATGTGCCGATGACGGATCGGGGCTGAATCGGAGCTGATCGCGGGGCTGATCGAGCTTCGGGGTCGTTTCGAAGTCGTCCGGCCGCCGGCGTGATCGACAGCGGGATCGAGGATTTTTGCCGGTTTCGTTTCCAAGGATCAAAGACAAGGGAGAGCGTGCATGACCACCGCCGCGAGAGTTGTCGTCACCGGTGCCGCCGGTCAGATCGGCTATTCGCTTCTTTTCCGGATCGCATCCGGCGAGATGCTGGGAAGGGATCGACCGATAACCCTGCAGTTGATGGAGATCCCTGCCGCCCTTCCCGCGCTGAAAGGGGTGGCGATGGAGCTCGCCGACTGTGCCTATCCGCTGTTGCAGGATGTGGTGATCGGCTCCGACCCGACGACGGTGTTCAAAGACGCGGACTATGCGATGCTCGTCGGGGCGAGACCGCGCGGCAAGGGCATGGAGCGAGGCGATCTCTTGGCGGAGAACGGCAAGATATTCGCCCCCCAAGGAAAAGCCCTCAACGACCATGCCGCCCGTGATGTACGGGTATTGGTGATCGGAAACCCCGCCAATACCAACGCCTTGATCGCGATGCGCAACGCTCCGGATCTTTCGCCTTCGCAGTTCAGCGCGATGACCCGCCTCGATCACAACCGGGCCGTGGCGCAAGTCGCACAACAGACGAATACCCCGATCTCGCAAGTCAAGAGGGTCACGATCTGGGGAAATCATTCGGCGACCCAATATCCGGATATTCGCCATGCCACGGTTGCCGGTCGGCCGGCGATGGAACTGCTCGAGGAGGATTGGGTGCGCGATCGATTCATCCCTCGCGTGCAAAAACGCGGGGCGGAAATCATCGAGGCGAGAGGTCTTTCGAGCGCCGCCTCCGCCGCCAATGCCGGATTGCACCATATCCGCGATTGGGTGCACGGCACTTGCGAGGGCGATTGGACCAGCATGGGGGTCGTCAGCGACGGCAGCTACGGGATCCCCGCCGGGTTGATCTACTCCTTTCCGGTTACGACCCGGGACGGGAACTACCGCATCGTGCCCGATCTTGCGATCGACGAGTTCAGCCGCGCCAAAATGGACGCGACCAAGGCCGAACTCGAAGAGGAGCGGGACGCGGTCGGGGATCTGCTTTGAAAGGGGGGTGATAGAGGCTTGTTCGCTCTTTATTTGGCGGCAAGACGACGAGCCGGGGTAATCGCCGAGGCTCGTCAAACGATACGATGCCTGAATCCGGCGGATCGAGGGCTATTTTCGTTCCGATGTCGATCCTTTGCCGATCTTCGAAACCACCGCTATAGCGATATATCTGCGCCATAAGAAGCCCGATCCGACGATCGACAGTCACAGGTACGCTCAGCCGCTGATCTTGATCAAGTGGTTATCCCAACGATCCCGGCGGCGACGGGTCGAGATGACATTCGGTCCGAGGCTTTGCAGCCAAAGCCCTTCGCCGGTGGTGAAGACGAAGCCTTCCCCAAACCTCGAGACGCCGCAGATATCGTCGGCCTCGATACGCCGGGGCGGTTGCATGATAGCCATCCACCGCGGCCGTTTTCCCTTCGTCGCTTGCGGAGATCGATACCAGCAGGAGCATCGAGATCGTGTTGTCGTGCGGACCCTCGGGGGTGGCCGCGCCCGTCCTTGATATGGCCGCACCGACAAGATCGGGCATTGAAGAGCGCCCCGAGTCCGTCGGAGGTCGAGGCCGATGACGGGGACGAAGTCCAAAGTTTGCGGAAAAGCCTATTGCCCACTTTGAAGTCGAACTCTTCTTCGAATCCGAGATTGGCCGAGGAATCGGAAAAAGCGTCCTCCGATTGCCGAACCCGCACCGTCGCCGCCCCCGCCGAGAGCGCTTCGAAGGGTTGGGCTTTCGAAAAATCGCTCGGGGGCGAGGTGCCGGCGGCGATTCTTGCGGTCTCGGCCTCGGATCTGGGAATGGCGTTCAGATGCGCTTCGTCAAGCGGCCCAGCCATGGCGGCACTGCATGCAGCCAGCAGGACACCGCCTTTAAGACCCTTCATCCATCGTCGAGGCATTGAGCTGTGCGTAATTCCCCGCGCCGATTCGGTCGTGCAGATCGATCTGGCTTTCAAGGAAGTCGATATGACTTTCCTCGTGATCCAGCAAGGTCTCGAAGATCTTCATCGACACGAAATCCTCGGCGGTGTGGCGATACTCCCGAGCCTTGGTGATCGCTGCCGGGAATGCTTTTTTCGGTCGGTCGGGGTTCGCTTTTCTCCCGTTCTATCGCCCGCCCTTCGGCTGATGGCCTTGAGCGCATCCGAATATTCGTTCGAACATCTGAGCCTGCGATATCGCATCGTCGAGGGCATGGTGCGTCTGTTTCGCCGGGCCTTTGAATCTGTCCGGAATCCGACTCGATCTCGTGTCTTTCCAGCGTCCGCCCCTCAATCCCAAGAAGAGCGATTTGATATCGATCGGCGCGACGCCGAAGGGGTTTTTGCCCCGGTACGTGTGGAAATACCAGTTGACGAACGCCCAGTCGAAGGCCGCATTGAAGCCCACGGCCACCGGGATCTGTCCACCTGAGTTCGACACGATCCATTCATCGAACTGCGCCATCACGACCCTCGGCTCGCGCCCGCACTCGACGAAATAATCAAGCGGCTTCCCGACGACTTCGATGGCTTTTGCTAGGGCCTGCGTACCGATCGGCTTCAATTCCGCATAAAAAGACGTCTCGATATTTCCCGCAACGCACGCCCCGATGCTGAGCATGCTGTAGTCGGGCGGAAAGGGCCCCGAGGCCTCGACGTCGATCGAAATGTAGATTTCGGCGTTTGACATGATCGCTAGGGTAGCAAGGGGGCTCGGTCGATGTACTGAGACCGAAAAGCCCGAAATTCTTCCTTTCGCTCCTCGTTCGAATCGTCGCTTTCCCAAAAGTGGCAGGGGATCGCGCTTTGGTCGCTCCCCCGTAGTAGTGTCAGTCAACGAGATTTTTTGAGCCTTGCGCTTCGTTTCTTTCGATCGCCATCGATCCGACTTAGGTAAATAATGGTGGGGTGGGTTTTCGAGGCGGCGGAGACTCTCCCCTTGAAGCCTTTGAGTCTGGACGTTTGCTCGGCCGCGAACCCATCGAATGGAAAGGCTATTCGTTTCTCCGACCGCCAAAATCCCACACCCTGATCGAGGCGCAGG
The DNA here is from genome assembly GCA_965220535.1 of Gammaproteobacteria bacterium. Lineage (GTDB taxonomy): Bacteria > Pseudomonadota > Gammaproteobacteria > HK1 > HK1 > HK1. The sequence continues at coordinate 3,794,218 of OZ244833.1, forward strand.
TGCCACTGATCGCCTTCCATCCATTCGATCCGCAGTTCACGCGCATGGGGCAGCGCCCCTCGCTTTGCCTCTTCGAAAGCGAATTCGCCGGGCAATCCGCCGAAGAGATCCTCGATGACCTCCTTGCGGTCTTGCGCGTATTTCCAGTGGTGGCCGATTTCTCGCGGCGCTCTTGAATCTCTCGAGTCCAAATCTTCGCTAAGCAATTTCCATGACAACGCATCGACACCGGCATCGAGATAGTTTGCCAAGCCTGCGAGCATCTCGTAGACGAGTCGGGCGGCAAGCGGCGAGCCGATATATCGATCGGAGTAGGTTATCCCCCGCACGACTCGGGTCGAGAGTCTCTCCCGCAGTTGCGGGCATAGCTCGTCGATTTTCTCCCAAAGCCTTTTGCCGAAGGTCTGAACGCTCCCGTCGAGCTCCGCGAGGATGGGGAGTTCGGCGATGGTCCCGGGGAATTCTTGCCGCAGTTCCGGGGCCGATACCGGGGTGCCGACGGGCTCCGGCAGAGGGGCTTCGTCGGTGGCCCTTACGCATAGACTCCCTTCGCGCAGGTTTCCCCAGCGCCGGCTCGGGGCTCTCGCTTCCTCCTCGGCTACGGCCCAGTGGATCGCTCCCTTATCGCCGCCAAGCGTCGCGATCCGGAACGAGTCCGCAAGGGTGTCGACTTTGAACAGTTCGATCTTGCCGACCTCGATCAGGCTTGCGAGTTCGTTCGATTGGGCGGGTGACAGGCCATCGAGGGTTGCCTGGGGAACAAAAAAGCGGACGGTGCGATCTTGCCCTCGCCAGTTGAGGATATCGTTCGCCATCGGCCACGCCGTCGGCTCCCAATGCTCGGGGGATCCCGACAAAAAGAAGTGGATCTCCTTGATATCCACGCGTTGGAGGCTGCGACGAATCGCCGAGTCGACGGGCTCGAACTCCGGCTGCGAACGAGATCCGAGCAGCTGTCGGTCCTTCGGGAGACGGATTCCGTTCAAGATCCCCTTGGCGAGAAATTCCAAAGTCTTGTGGCGATCGAGGAGGTCTATCCGGTATTGCGTGTCGAAGGTGAGCAGGCAACTGTGACAGGCGGAATCGCAGTCCTTCGGGCATTCCAAAATACCGGTCGCTCGTTCGACGATAGCGGGTAAATCATGCAAAGCGGCGGCAACATAGCCTGCCCCGCCGCTGGTGGTGTCGTAAAGGGCGATGGACCATGTCTCGCTCTTGTCGTATGCGCGCGCCGGAACCGCGGCGCATCCGATCTCTCGCTCGTTCACCCCGATACGCTCGGCAAGCGCTTGCCTTAGGGCCACGCTCAACGAATAAGCGATTACCTTGTCATCGAGGGGAACGCCGCTTTGCGGATCGTGGAGTTGGAGTTCGAAGACATCCGTATAGGATTCGGCTCCGAGGCGCATATTGCGCTTGATCGCATAACGCTCGTCATTGCCGGCGCACTTCGTTTTTCCGTCGGCCTCCCGGCCGCCTCGAAGGCGAAAGTGATTCTGCAACGACGGGGGAGGGAGAAGAGCCCCATCCGATTCTTCGGAATCCGCGCGGCCACACCTCAAACAGATCGCGAAGCCGTGGTTATGCAAACCGGCGGAGTGATGAAAGATATGGCCTTGCGGGCTGTAGCGATAGCGACCATAGCGACTGATCGGAAGGTCGATCCACTGCGCTTGTTCGGCGGTGATCCAAGGATCTTTTATCGGTACGAAACTCGGTCGATTGATGTCGTTATGGGGTTGGTAGAGGATGTCCACGGCGAAGCCCGCGGGTTGCAAGTACCCGAGCTGAGCGATGCTCGTTTTCGGTGCGTCGCAAACACGACACCGATCGCTGCGTCCGTGGCGCGTCCCGCTTGCCCCGCAATGCCGGCATCGCCAAGCGTGGCGAAGTGCCTGTAGCTCTTGAATATCCTTATCCCCGGGCGGCATTTGCCAGTTGAGGGTAATGCCGGCGGATCGATAGACCCGGCCGTCCAAGACGACATCGCTTCCGGGGGCGTAATCGCGCAAGCCGATCTCGATCTCTCTCGAAGGGTAGGATCGATGGCGCCGACGGTTATCCTCCCGCTCGCGGCTTTGTTTTTTCTCCCCTTTTTTCAACTCGTCCAGGGTCGTCGGGACGAAGGGCACGATCCGGGTGGGAAATCCGTAGCCGGGCAGCACGCCTCGTTTGACCAGCTCCCCTAACAGGTATTCTCCGGTTATGCGCGCTATCTGCCTCGAAATGGCGAGCTGCGCCGGGCTCTTTTTATCCTCGGTCGTTCCCTGCGAGAACAAAGCGAGATCGCTGTGCAGAACGTCGATTTCCTCTCGCCACCGCTCCCGTTCTCTTTTTACCTGTTCGGCGGTCTCGCCGAGCAGTCGCAAGGGGTCCATCCCCTCCAAGCAGGTGCGCCGGATCAAAGTGCGCAGTCCCTCCGTGATCGATCGATCGCGAGCGCGCGAACGACTCGCACACCACTTCTCGAACGACTCGCAAGGGGAGGGCGATTCCGCGTCGGGCTCGCCGAAGAACCATCCGGCGCCGAAATGGGTCGGGTTCTCCTCCATCGACTTGAGGAATAGCGCGAGCGCCAGCGCATTGATATGTCGACCTACGATGCGCTCGCTTTGCAATGAAACCCGAGGAATATAGATGGGGGTTCTAAATGGCCAAGTCGGGTTTCGGAACACCGCTTCTCCGTGCGGCGTGCTTTTGCACATCGTCAGGCTATAAGCCGAGCTTTCGCCGCGTCTTCCCGCTCGTCCGGCCCGCTGGAGAAAATTTGCCGGATTCGGCGGTGCGTTGTTCATCGCCACCGCCGAGAGCCCGCCGATATCCACGCCGAGCTCCATCGTGGTGGAGCAGCTCAGGACGTTGATCAGACCCTTTTTGAAGCGCTCTTCGTAGCGACGGAGGGTGCTGCCGCTTTGTTGTGCCGAATGCTCCGCTACCCGGATATAGGGAACGATTTTCGCGATTCGGTCACTGACTTCGAGCCAAGCGCCGGCGGTTCGCGCGGCACCGACGGTCGCATCGCCTTCCAGCCATTCGTTTATATCTACGCTCGAAATTCTCGCTCCGGTCGAGGATCGCCAATGCGGATGAGGAATGCCAGGCATCGAAACGGGCTGGGCTTCGAGCATCCGAAGGTCGAACTGCTTAGGCAGAGACGCAGGAAGGTAGGGGGTCAATCCCCGAAAGGTCGTATCCAGCAAGCGCATGGTCACGGGGCAAAGCCAAGCTTTTTGAACATCGACCAGATCCGCTTGCTTATGGAGCTCCAATAGGTAACCATCCGAGCTTTGTTGCAGAATACGCTGCAGTTGCCTCCACGCAGCATCGAGTAAATCGTCGATGGTGTGTCGGTCATCGGAGCTATCGAGAGAAAGCCCCAATCCGCGGACGAGTAGCTGCACGGCGCGACTTCGTACGACAGATCCGCGCGGTCGATTCAACTTCGGCCACACTCTCTGTTTTTTTCTCGGGTTTTCAAAATCCGGCCCTAGGAAATATCGTGTCTGGGCCGGGGTGCCGATCCATCGGAGAAACCCATCAGAAATCGAAACCGCACTTGATCCGCGGATTAGGTAGTCCAGACAGATTTTTAAAAAATCTCTCCAATCATCGGCTCCGAGCCCTATTCTCCGAGCCTCCACGGGTGGTTCATGAATGTCGCGTAGTTTCGGATAGTCGAGCGCCACCAACCCAAGGCTTTCGAGCGAGAACTGTCGGCGCGGGCGGCGGAAAAATTCGCGCAACAAACAAAACCGCGGAAGTTGCTCCGGGCGGATATCCCCTAGAGCCAGATCTTCCCAGGCTTTTGCCATCCATTCGCGCACCGCATAGTCATGGCGTAATTGATCTTCGGCTTCGCTCCAAGACAATCGACCTCTTATCGGTTGGGCAGCGGCGTCGAGGCGGCCCCGAATCTCCTCGATCATATTTTTGATTGCGGGACCCGGGTTCGGCACTCCCTCGAGTTCTCGCAGCCTTTGCCGATTCTTTTCTCCGTTGATGCTGTCCTCGTCGGCGGCTTTCTCCCGCGCCGCGCCGACCGCGTGATACAGGACACTGCGGATATGGTTGCGCTCGGTTTCCAACTGGGCCTTCACCGCGAAACGAGCGGTGCCCTGTCGACTGTCGCTGAAGCTCAGCACGCGCCGCCCGTCGAAGGGCCCGTGCCTGACTTCGCCCTCGCCGCGAGGGGTGGCTTCGAGGAGCGTCGGAATCGCGATGCCAAGGAGGAAGGGCGCCCCGATCCGGGGCGGACGAAATACCGGCCGATTCACCCGTTCGATCGCCCCGCAGTGCCCGCACCGAAGCCCCTCTTTCGGGTCCGGCAGCACGAGTCCCAAGGGCAGACCGGTGGTGTCGTCAGCGTCCTCGTCGAGGATTCGAAGATTCTTCGGGTCGATGGTCGTCTCGATAGCGGCATTCGAGTCGCTAGCGGCTATCAAGCGGATCAAGCCGCCACCTGTCGGTTCGCTTTCATCCTCGGCAACGGCTTCGTCTTCTAGCGCTTCCAATCCATCGTCGAATTCATCCTCTTCGCGGTCGAAGCCCCGAGCCCGAAGAAAGCGGTTTCCATCATCGAATGCTTCTTCCGCCGCCAAGTACTCGGTACCGCATTCACCGCACAGGATCAGTTCGTAGCAAGGCGAGTTGCAGTGATGGCAACGGTCCCGTCGCTCCGAATAGACCGCCCCGAAAGGCCACTTGGCATCATCCAAGGGCGTCGCTTGGCGCCCGGCGCACTTCGAGTTCACGCAAGCCCAAAGCCCGATCTGCGTACGGTGGAAGAAATGACCGCGAAGGGGAAGGAAAGGATCGTCGTCTCGCCGAGCCTGTGAAGCGCGGTCGAGGAGTTCGAGCGTCTCCATGCACTGATCGGCGGTGGGCGATTTTCCTTTGTGATCCAAGCGGGTCGCGGTCAGTTCTCGAAGGGTTTTGGCCCCATCGACGAGCTGGTTGCGAAGGGCGATGGCACCGGGGTCGGCGGCGAGGTGATCGAATATCTCCTCCGGGGCGAGCTGCTTAAGGTCGGCGTCAGCGGTAGGGGCCGGCGCCCTTCGCTTGGGAAGGTCGGGAACCTGCCGCTTGCCGATGACGACATCCACCTGCGCGGCGTCCACCCCCGCAACATCGGCCAAGAAGTTTCGCAATCGCTTTTCGATCGCCTGAGGGTCTTCGCTCGAGATGGTCGCTGACGTTGCCACGAAGCGAACGTCTCGAGGCTCCACATCGAAAGCGTGCATGACTCGTCTTAGCAGGAGGGAGAGTTCCGCGGCTTGGGAGCCTACGTACGAATGCGCCTCGTCCAAAACGATCCATTTCAGGCCTCCCTTCGAAGCGTCGAGGATGGGTCGGTCGTCTTTGCGAACCAACATGTATTCGAGCATGGTCGCGTTGGTGACGAGCACCGGGGGCGGCTCGTCTCGCAGCAATTTGCGCGAGAGGACTTCCTCCGGATGCTCTCGCTGCACCCTCGCGCGCTCCGTTTGTGGCGTTTCGCCGTTGTAGAGACAGAACCTGATGCGCCCGTCGAAGTGCGCGGTCCAAGCGCGCAAGCGGTCGCGCTGGCTGTTGATGAGCGCATTGAGAGGGTAGAGAAAGAGCGCTCTTACCCCGTAGAGCGGTTGTCTTTTTTGTTGGGCGCGAACCAGATCGTCGAGGATGGGAACCAAAAAGCACTCCGTTTTCCCGGACCCCGTTCCGCTGGTGACGACCACCGAGCGCGCCGGATCCCGCGTGAGCGCATTCCAAGCCTCGAGTTGGTGGCGATAAGGGGCTCGATTCGATGGAAACCGATATTCGCGAAGCGTGCGAGGGGGCGAATCCATGGCCTTGATCAGATCGGGGTGAAGCAGGCTGCCTGCCAGATTGGCCATGGTTTTATCGGCGAGGCGCCAGCCGAACATCGACTCGAAAACGGGATCGGCGATGAAACTGCCTTTTTGCCCGGCGGATTGCTCGAATATTCCCCGGAGGTGCTCGCGCAGCGGTTGCGATCTCGTTCCGATCAAACTGATCGCGGCTCGGGCCGAGCGCGTGGAGAGTTGCCGCGCCAACGAAGAGAAGTTTCCGGGCATATCTTTTATCTCGTTCCCAGCAATTCAGGCTCGGCTTCGAAAGCCTCCCCGATCCCGATGAGCAGCGCCATGGCGTAGGCCCGCTCGAACCAGTTTTCATCGAAGTCCCGAAGAAAGCGGATTTCCTGGGATTCTCGTTCTGAGACCTCAAGTCCGCATACGCTCGCGATCGCGGCGAGTATCGGCGCGTTGACTACGCCGATTCGATGTCGCGTGCCGCTGCCTTCTCGAATCAAGAGTTTTTCGAGTCCCGCCGGAAGTCGGTTGGTTCGATTGAAACGCTCGGTGATCGCCTGTCCCGTTGGCCATTGCAGCTCGTCGGCGTGTGTTTGCAGGAGCTGGCGATACTCGTTTTTCATGAGACTTAGGACTTGTTTTGCGCCTAGGGGGGTTCTCGCCATTCGAAGGTTGCGACAGGTCGGTTTTCGCTCTTCGAATATCGTCGATTCCAACCACTCGACGATCATTTCGAAGAAGGGTCCGTGCGCGGGCGCTTTTTGAAAAAACCGCTTGAATGCACCGTAGACGATCTCATCCGCCTCCGGCACCTCCTCGAGTTGCCCTCGCAGCATGTCGGCGAAGCGCTCGGATGCCTGCGTCCAAGAGGCGATCGGAACGAGATGCCAAGAAAAGGGTGTCTGATCGAGCAGGTGGAATATCAGATCGAAGCCGGTATCGTCGGCGTTCAGCAATAAGGTGATGACAGCCTTGGGTTTGAGAATCAAGCGGTCCACGAGATCGAGGGTCGCCGGCGGCAGATCCCCGAAGGCTTTCAGGTAGGCCAGCAGATCCGTCCACCGAGGATCGCCCGGGTGTTCGGAGAGTTCCTCCAAAAGAGCGTCGAAAGCGGCGTTGCGCTCGTCCTGATTCGGGATTCGCACGACCTGTTCGAGCCGATACGCAGCGGGGTCGATATCGGGATCTTCTTGCGTTTCTCCCTCGATGGTCCAGAGTTTGGGCTGCGCCCGGCACCACTCGCCCTCCAGCCCTAAAATGATCCAAGGACCGGGCGCTCGCCCGTCGGGGTCGAATCGCCAAGCGTAAGGATCCTCCAAGCTTCCACATCCGCAGCGCTCGAGGGACTCGCGCTCGGCATGATGGTCCCATAGCGGAACCGCCTCGACGCGAAAGCGGTCGAGGTCGATGGTTTTCGCTGCTTCGTATTCGGGCTTCAGTCGCACAAGCCCTTGCGCCTTGACTCGCTTGAACGCGAGATCGAAGGGTGCGATATCGAGGTGTAAGTGACCTTGGTCGAAGGGCGGTTTTATAGTCAGCCTCAGATGAGCGTATTGATTGCTCGTCGCTCGGAAAAGGCTATCCACCCGGCTTCGAATCGCCCGCAGGTCGACTTCCCACCGGCCGATATCGGTTTTTCGGAGTCGCTCGTTCAACCAAAGAATCTTTTTGATCTCCGGCATCAGATCCTCGGCTCTCAATTCACCATCGACCGAATAGATTCCCGAGCCACCGGCTACGGTGACCACCGCTGTCACCCCTCCTAGCCGGCCCGAAGCGATCCTCTCCCCGTTTCGCAGGAAGCGGCCGTCCCGATCGACGAATCGAGCGCCTCGTGCGGGGAAGGGCACGCGGATCGATGTTTCTCGCTCTTCGTCCCAGCGAAATCGAAGGCCAAGAACGAGCGGCGCTTCTTCGTCGGCATGGACGATGAGCCGCTGCCGAGCGCCATCATCGAGACTCTCGGTCTCTCCTTTGATGCCCTCGCTTCGATCGAATCCCACCATGCCATCCGAGAGCCCGCCGATCTCGATCTTGCCGCCACAGTCGTCGATCGGATACAGGTCGAGCGAAAAACCCTCGGGCACGACGGTTGCGTTCATACGGGCCCGAATGGCACCGTCGTCGAGCGCCCGAACGAAGACGTCTCCGAGGCAGTCCTTCGAGTACGGCCGCCACGCACCGGATCGAGCGGGACGCCATTCGATCGTTGTATTGGATACCCGGCGCGGGACGGCCTCGGGGGGGTACTCCCATAGATTCGGGAGGCCACGGAAAACGACGGACGAAGAGCCGCTGAAATAAATCTGCTCCCCCGACAACTTGAACTCGGCGGAGGTCTCTTGGTGGTCGGCGGTGCGTACGACACACCGACCGTATTCTTGGTCGATGCACTCGATCACTCCGTTGACGCGGTAGAGGATGCGTTCGAAGGCCGGGCAGGTGCCGATCTCTTCCGCGGCGCCCCCGCCTTGGGGCGTAATACGGGTAGCCGTCGACACCGCAAGGTATGCCGATTCATGGCGGGTACGCAGGCTGCCTTCACCGAGAAATTCGAGTTCTTGGCAAAGCCCTTCTTTGTCGACGAATAACCAAGGGAGTTCCGAGAGCGCACCGGCACCGGGGATTCGATCGGAGCGATTGAGATTTCTCGCGGACGATGCAATCAAACCCCAACCGGATGCTGCTGTCGCCCCCTTTCGGGTGCGGTCGATTCCCGGGGGCATTTCGATGAAATATTTACGTTCATCCCCGGAACCCGTTTGTGTCACCAACGCCAGCATTTTGTTGTCGTCATCACCGCCGGAGAGGATTTCGAATCGACCGGGGAGCTCGAGTACATCGGCTCCGAATATTCCTTTCATTTGAAGAGCGTCGAGCGTCGGGGGGATACGCAGCTCGGCCTCCAAGTTCCAGCCTGATCCATCATCGACAAGGCGGCGAACGACCTTGAAATCGAACCCTTTTACGCGCGAAAGCCGATTGGCTTCTTGAACCAGGTTATTGAGCAGCGCCCGAGCGGTTTCGTCTTCGATAAGCAGCGGGATCGGTTTCCGCCACTCGGGCTCGGTACGGTCCAGATACGCCACCGGGTCTTTCATGTCCCCGACCCGGCCCTGCAATTCCCAGATCGCCTCGCCGATCTCGCCGGCAAGCGTGAACACGACATCTTGGCGAAAACTGCGAGGGAGATACCTGCTTTCCATCTCGGCCAGACGGCTCGGCGACATCCCGGAACGCCCGTACTCGTGAAAGGTTCGCAGCACGGCCCGGAAGTAGCGTTGCAGCCCCGCGCCCTCTTGTCGGAGCATCTTGAGAGGCAAACCACCCTCGCAAGCAAGCGTGGCGAGAAAGGCTCGTTGGGCTCCCGTTCGAAGCAGCGGACGGCGCCAGAATTCCAAGCCTCGCTCCACGACCTCGTAACGAGCCGGCGGCAGCAGCGATGGATGATCCGCCGCTTTCAGGATCGGCTCCCACGCCCAAGGCCCGCCCTCGTAGTGTCGGCGCCACCACTCGGAGACGAAAAGACAGAAACCGGCGGCGCCTGAGGGCTCCGTCAGTCGATACGTTTCTTCGTCGTTGATTATCCGAGTCAATCGTTCGAATTCATCGTCCGAGCAGCGATATTCGTAAAGAGGCCGCCCATCCGGATGCGACACGGACCTGCCTTGGATGAACTCGGAGGTAAATGCAATAAGATCCACTATGCTCACCTGTTGCTCGAAGCGAGGCTTTCTGACCGAGATTTTTAGGCTCCCTTGTGCGCCCGTTTTCGTTCGGATTATATCCATTCGAGTCTAGCGGTCGTTAGCGTATCGCGCTAGGCTCGACCGTCGAAACCCGTTGGCCATTCGCATCGGCTGCCGGTTTTTCGCCGCGTCGATGGGGCGTAAAGACCAAGGGCCTCGTTGCAACAGTCCGTTACCGGTGGGTGATAAAAGATGCAGCCGATGCCGATGCCGGTCGAAAAAAATCGAGAAGCGAAACGAAGATTCAAAGCAAACTATGCGCAGGAGACGAGGCGATGCCATCCGGGAAACTACTCAGACAGCTGATAAAGACAGGCGCCGAGGGGAACCATGACGCCTTTCGTCAGGCTTCGGAGGAAGTCATTCTCGACGAGCGCGCGAAACAGCATCACCTTCTCGCCAACGACCTGGAGAGGATTCTCAATGGCCGCCCGAGGCCATCGATATCGCGTCTATCCCCGCTCAGCGACAAAGTCCCCACCGATCGAGAACGCAACCTTCCCTTGCTGTCGATCAAGGAACCCTTCAAGCGTATCGAGGACGTCGTCCTTTCCGACGAGAACGACACCTTGATCGATGGGATTCTCCGGGAGCATCATCATATAGAGAGGCTCAAGAGCAGGGGGTTGTACCCAGCGGATAAACTGTTATTTTGCGGTCCCCCGGGGTGCGGAAAGACCCTCACAGCCGAGGTATTGGCCGGCGAACTTGCGCTTCCGATGGCCGTGATTCGAATCGACAGCGTTATTTCATCGTATCTCGGCGAGACCGCCGCCAACCTCAGGCAGGTATTCGATTTCGTGTCGGCCACCCCGACCGTCGCGCTATTCGATGAATTCGATGCTTTGGCAAAAGAACGCGCCGATGGTACGGACCACGGCGAGTTGAAGCGGGTCGTCAACGCTTTTTTACAGATGATCGACGACTACGAGGGCAAAAGCCTGCTGGTGGCCGCGACCAACCACGAGGGCATCCTCGATGCGGCCGTTTGGCGCCGATTCGATGAGGTCCTCGTCTTCGAACCCCCGAGCCTCGAACAACTAAAGCGGCTGTTGAAGGTAAAACTACGAGGGCTTCGGCGAGAGTTCGAAATCGACGATGCCCGCATAGTCGCTTTGTTCGAAGGAATGGCGCACGCCGACGTCGAAAGGGTATTGCACCGCGCGGCAAAGAATATGGTTCTCTCGGGAAAGGAAGTGCTAAGCGAAGACCATTTGCGTGCAGCGAACCGACGAGAGGGCGCACGAAAGGCGCGAACCCTGCGGAGCCGATGATCAATGTTGGAAGAATCCTTCCCTCATTTGCCGCAGCGCGGCCGCTCTCGAGGTGTTCGAGGCTCGGCTCGCATCCTTGGCTGTTGGCGGCTACGTCAGTTACAGGGGAGTGCTCTACGCTCGCTAAAAGCGTAAGAGGAGGCGGCACCGAAGGAAGGATTCAAAGCCTCGGTATTCCGTATTCCTTTTTTATTTCAGTGGTTTATAAAGATCCGAAAGCCTAGATGATCGCTGCCGGGGATGCTTTTTTCGGTCGGTAGGAGTTCGCTTTTCTCCCGCCCTATCACACGCCCTTCGGCTGATGGCTTTGAGCGCACCCGAATATTCGTTCGAACATCTGAGCCTGCGATATCGCATCGTCGAGGGCATGGTGCGTCTGTTTCGCCGGGCCTTTGAATCTGTCCGGAATCCGGCTCGATATCGTGTCTTTCCAGCGTCCGCCCCTCAATCCCAAGAAGAGCGATTTGATGTCTATCGGCGCGACACCGAAGGGATTTTTGCCAAGGTAAGTATGGAAATACCAGTTGACGAACGCCCAGTCGAAGGCCGCATTGAAGCCCACGGCCACCGGGGTTCGTCCACCGGAGTTCGACACGATCCATTCCTCGAACTGCGCCATCACGACTCTCGGCTCGCGCCCGCATTCGACGAAATAATCAAGCGGCTTCCCGACGACTTCGATGGCCTTGGCGAGGGCCTGCGTACCGGTCGGCTTCAATTCCGCATAAAAGGATGTCTCGATGCTTCCCGCAACGCATGCCCCGATGCTGAGCATGCTGTAGTCAGGCGGAAAGGGCCCCGAGGTCTTGACGTCCACTGAAATATAGATCTCAGCGGTTGACATGATCGCTAGAGTACCAAGGGTGCTCGGTCGATGTATTGAGACCAAAATGCCCGAAGTCTTTCCTTTTGCGTCTCGCTCGAATCGTCTGTTTTCCAGAAGTGGCAGGGGATCGCGCTTTGGTCGAAGGGCAAGGTTGTCCCGTGCTCTGCCGTACACAAAACGCGTTTTTGCCGCGCAAGGGCATATCCGAGTTCGATGAAACAGTTCGGTCGCTCCCCCGTGATATCAACGATCACAGCTGTCGACCGGTGTAATCGTTGAAAGACTTCTACGTTGATAAACCCCGACTCCACCCGATCTTTACCAAGATCGACTCGCGCTAGCCCTTGTTCATCAATCACCGGATCGACAACATTTCGGAAGAATTTCTCGACCCGCTCATAGGCATCGTGCTCGGGATCCAGTAATCGGACATAGAAAACTGTGGGAGGTGCAAGATTCGCGATGATGTCGATGATGTCGGCTGCCACAGCTTCCGTGGGCTTCTTTCCCCGATCCGTGGCGATCTTTGTTAATTTCGTTCCTTCCGTTCCCGCCTCGCCTTCCCGGAGGCGAATAAAACCCAACGGATCCTCTCTGGATTCTCGGGCAAGTCGCTCAGCACCTCCGGTACCATCTTTTCTGCTGGCTCCCAAAGGTAGATCAAGCGGGATAACTGCTTTGTAGGACTTCTTGTACTCCTTCGCAAGGTGTTCCACGCCCGTGCCACCACCTAGGATGAAAAGCACATCTCCGTATCCGGCCTGTTGCTCACGAATCATGGTCGCAGAGCGAGCTCCGGGCATGATTCTCTTTACCTTGACTTGGCTGTTTTCTAACAATCTTGACCATAGATCCTTTCTTGAATCGGGAATTTCCGTCTCCCCCTTTTCCGAGAGAACAACGACGACCGGTCGATGCTCACCTAACCCCTCTGGGCAGTATCCAGACTGTATTGAATCTTCGATGACTTCTAAGACCGACCAGTCGAAGACCTGCGCCGGGCCTCCTCCATCAGAAGGCTCCTTGATGGCGCCGACGACGATTCCTCCTCCACGTTGCAGAACCCCTCGTACAACCTGCCGCACGAGATCATGCGCATAAGTAGCAAGACCCTTGGTTGTTTCGGGAGCGATGCTTCCCGCAACCTGGAGTCGTTTTCCAGCGAAAGATCGGTCATCAGTCATGTCGACTTTTCCGTTGTACAAGATCTATCCTGCAAGGCGGTGAACACCATCGTATAGTCGGAAAAGAGTGTCGCATATCTCCACAACACCACATCGACCACCTGAACCGGGTCGCCCAGATGGTTTGATATCAACTGACACAACTCCAGTGGCGAGCCGAATCCGGCCGCATCGGCAATGCGTTGAAGATGTCGATCGGGCTTTACCACAGGCAGACCAAGGTTTTTGGCGAGATGGAATGCGGTAATCGATCCAATATATGGCAATGTCTGGAGAAACCGTACGTCGTCCTGCTCGATCTTGCGATGTATACGCTCGAAGCCCATGTCATCGACGATCGATGCAATGTCGAGGATGGCCGTCACCTTCCGGTGATTGTTGAAAATTTTGAGTGCATTTCGTTTGCAGCGTGCACGATTCGCCTTGATCACGGCCGCAGATTCCATCCCGAGAAACGCTTCGCAGAAGGGAGCGAAGATACGTCGGACGATAGTCTCTCGGAATCCCGCCGACAATACCGTCCATGCGGACTCACGAAGGAACTCGGACTCGCCGATCCGGTCAAGTCTTCTCTCCGTCTGCCAATCGATTTCCCAAGCGAAACCCTGAGCAATCACTGCCTCCTTGGCATTGAGGTAGATGTCAAGTAATGCAGCGGATTCATCACCATAAGGCACGTTCATGCGCCCTGAGAGTTTTCCGCCTAAGGTCACATTTTTCTGGCTTTGCATCTATGTGCCGTCCACTAGATTTCTCCAGACATCCAAATCTCTTGATGAATCGGCCTTTTCAATTCTCTGTTTTACTTCATGAATCGTTTGGGAGACATGCAATCTTTTCTGGCTATTGGCTGTGCCGAGATATTCATCTACATGGATAGATTGACCGCTTCGATCTGCTATCGGGATCTTCACCAACTCCGTAGATTGGTTGAAAAAATGGGTGACCATATCCTTATAAGTCCTCGGGCCCTTATAGTTCTTGAAGGCTTTGATAGCAAGCGACTCGATATGGTAACCGGATAGCTGCTGTTGCTTCGGAAGATTTGCGATGATGGCCTTTGCAACTTTGATTGTCGGAATGAGCTTCCCATCCAGTATCTTGTTCGCTTGCGTTAGTTTCTCGGCGAAAGCATGCGGATTGATTTTTGACCAGGACCGGCCGTCGGGAGCAGCGATTCGATAGCTTTTGCCGTCTCGCATAGCGGGCACTAGCTGGACCTCGTTGCCATGTACAGTCACCGTGACCGCTAGGTCTCCAGTCTGCACGTTTTCGCTTCCAAAGAGTTCTTGCAGACGTTCTGCGAAGCGACTTTTCAGCCAATCCGGAGATGCTTTTCCGGCGTCGTCAGGGTTAATAATCACCAGCGCATCAGTGTCGCTCAGCCCTTCTAAATAGGTGCGGCGGGAAACTGAACCCCCATAGATCAAAGTTACGGTCCCATCAATCTCGTCCTCCAATTTTTGTTTGACTTTGTTGAAGATTTCTCGCATCCCTTCTACATCGCGGTCATTGAAGTCCCTAAGTGATTCTCCAAGCAGTTTATTTACGCCCGTTTTGTAATCATCATCTTGAGTCTGAGCGTTCGTATCTTGCGTTTTTTTGGCAAGGTCGTTGAGGTCCACGCTGCCCTTGAAGTATCCACCGCCAGATCCCGCCATCACTCTAACCCTCCGTAGCGGCTCATCATTTTTTTCGCGGCACTCTGCACAAGATTCCGGTTATCGATCAAGTGAGTCCAGCTACCAGTCCTTGCCAAGAGTCGGAGCGATCCTTCTAGTTGATCCAAGTAGCGCAGGTTATTCTTGATTGTTCGCATACGTGTCTCGTCGTCATCGATCTCCAGATCTTCCACAACGTTTGCGTTGTTTTGGATGTAAACGCACTGCCCCGATCTATATGCGTATCGGAACCACGTTAGCCCGTCAAACACTTCTGCTCCTGCGGCGAAATAGAGGCAAACAGAGAGAGGATCGAGTGTACCAAATACGTGGATAGGGATGCTCATTGCAGCATCATCAAGTACTCGCCGAAGGTTGGCGATGCGGAGCATCCGCTCGAAGGTGGAGTCCCCTAACTCTTTCTCGGTCACACCGATGAGCTGAAATTCGGCGAGATCTTTAACCTGTGCCTGAAGAGCCTGGAGTGCAGATTCCAAGCACCATTCTTCTTGGGTTTCCGGTTTGAGTAGGAACGAGTGCAGGTGATTTGGATTGTCCAATGTGGCTTGCTTTGCCTCTCTTATCTGTTCGGAAACCGGCTTCCTATGGCTTGGGTGGTCATAGCTTACTAGGACTGCCGGGAGGCTATCTGGCCATTGATCCCATGTTGTTCGCAGCTTCGCTGCATCCCATTCATCGGGCCGATTTACAGGCTTCTCAACAGATGACAAATCGTGGACATTGGAAACCTCGTAACCGCCGCTGTCCAGAAACATGAGATCCACCGTAATCGTGAGGTCCTGTGGATCAGGAACATATTCATAGTGGACATCGTAGGCACTGATGAGGCAGGTTCTCGTGATAAACACCTTAGTTGCGTCAAGAACCCGACTCACTTCCGGTTTTCCACCGTGCGAGAATCCGAATGCTTTGCTGGAGAAGGAAGGAATAAGCAGCGGTGTCTCCAGCGATATACCGGAGCCTGGATGAGCCAGTTTCGATGTCCTACATAGCATCGAGCACCTCCCGGTCCTTGCAAGAAAGGCAATTGCCGCAAGGGGGAATTCCGCCTTTTTCGCAGCTATATGTCGACTCGACAGGCACTTGGGTCTCCTTGCAGAATTCCCAGATGGTCTGCTTTCCCCATTTGAGGAAAGGCGCAGCAACCTTGATCTTACCTGCCACATAACCGTCAACGATTGTCTGGATGTTCTTGAGGAAGCCTTCGTTGCAGTCGTAATACGGAGATCCTGCATGAATACCTATCGCAATCATTCCGGGTTGTGCTCCACACACAAGAAGTGCCGAGAATACAAAGAATGCGTTACGGCCGGTAATTTCTCCGGACGAGAAGGTCGCTTCCGACTTCACAGTCATTACTGAAAGGTCAACACCATAGTGGTTGCATATTGCCTTTGCAGCATGTGATTCCTGCTTGGCGGCAGGCTGACCGAAATCCACGAATAGGGCGCGGACGCTGAATCGCTGGTTGAGGTAGAAAGCGATCAAAGCAGTGGAGTCGATGCCTCCGCTGACAAGGACAGTTACTGTGCTAGCGGGGTTAGTCATGGCCTTTGAACGGTTTTGCCTAATGCCTGAGAAAATCGGCTGGCGAATCATGAATATCATACATTGATCGGAGACCGTGGGTTTATCTGCCGCGTTGATTCTAGTGCCGCCTTGTGGGTCAAGTCAATTTCGATCGACCTTCCCGACGTTCAGAAACGACCTCGTCAGCATCTTGATGATAGGTTCCTCGTCGTGCCGTGAAATCGAATTACGCTCGCGGCATTCCTCCGCCCTATGACGAATCACCCGATTTCGGCCCCTCTAACTCGTGCTGAATTTCCTTCGCCGTTTTCCCTAGAAGTTCGGTGGCCTTCGCCGGGGATATCAGTTTTTCGCTCAGTGCCCGGAAGCACAGTCTTTCGAATCGGTTCGCTTTTTCGGCGAGGTCGTCCTTGATCGGCAGCGGTTCGTCTTTTCGCCATCCGCGGCCGACCGTTTGGAATGCCCGGGCCATCGTCGAATGGCTGATGATTCCTATCTGTTCGAGTCGGACGAGAATCGCTGCCGCGCTTACCCGGTACAGGTGTTTGAGTTCCATCAGCTCTCGATAGCCGAAGGAATGTCGCCGCCGACCGACTTCTTCTTTGAGGTGTGCTGCGGGCATCAAGAACGCGCCGGCAAAGCGCATCGCCGCTTTTTCCTCGTCGACCGACGATTCCGGGTCAATCACCCGGTGCGCGAGTTCATGCGCCAAGGTCATCCGCCGCCGCTCGATATTGTCGCCGGCGTTGACGACGATCACCGGCACCGGCGGCCTGTTTTTCGAGCGTTTGACCAGGCAGGTAAGGCCGGAAACGCTTTTCGGCAGATCGATCACGAAGACCTTGGCGCCTTGCTCTTCCAATCGCTCCGTCATATCGGGGATGGGGTCGCCGCCGAGTTTCCAAGACTCTCGCACCCGGTCGGCCAGTTCGTCGCTCTCGTCGACGCTCGATAACTTCACCGGATCGAAAGGCGCATCCCATTTTGCGCTGTCCAGATCCAATATCTCCTCGATCGTCAGATATCGCTCTACATGGTCGAGAACCGCCGCTTCGACGCGGGCGCGATCGCGGGCGGAAGTCCCCGCTTTCTTACGAAAATCGATATCCGCCAGTTCGGCCCCCATCGGGCTCATGAAATAGCGCAGCGGTTCTCCCAAGGCCTTTGACAGGGCCAGCAACACCCCCGAGCTCGGCATCATTTCCCCGCGCTCGTATTTCCCGAGCGCCTGTGCCGATACCCGCTCGTTTTCCTCCAGCCGAGCCGATAGGTCCCGCAGGGAGATCCCCGCTTTCTTCCTCGCCAGTTTCAATCTCTCTTTGAACATACCGAACTCCGTAAGGTTTACATTATTATAGATTATTATTTTTTTGTAAACTACAAAATCCAATAGGGTCGAGGGGAATAACCTCGAAAAAACAGACAGACTCGAAAGAAGGCTCCGGATTTAGGTCAGCGCGAAACGCCGCTCCTTAGGAGACAACATAGCAGGATCTGATCCACAATCACCGAACGGCGAGCAAGGTCATTCGTCACTACTGCAAATCGCGGAGCGAGTTAGTCTCTGAAACGAAGTCCAATTCAGAATGCTGCCGATGTGCTCCGAAATCTCATGAGCGGGAACGGTAGTTCAGGCACTTCTAGTCGGCAATGGAGTACGCTTTGCAGGAGCAGGCGTCCGCCGACTACCATGGCTAGGTGTGCTACACGCTCGCTTCGATGGTGTTGATGGCTAGCGAGTCGGGTAGATGTGCGAATGGGGTATATTGATCGGCCGTTCGCGGTGTGGGTCCACTGTCATGGGTCCCGAAAGTCGCCATCGATGCCGGGCAGAGAGTCTTGAGTGAAAGGAGGTAAGCAGTCGTGATCGACAAGGGACTATCTGAATTTTCCGCTGCCGGTGCCGCTCTTGGCTACCTTTATCAGGTTCGATCGGCATTGCTCTGGGCACTTAGGCGGTTGAAGACAGACCCCGATTTCTTGGTGGGTATTGAAACGCTTGACGACGTCACATTCGAAGCGACAGGTGGAGAGCCTGCCGAGCTTCTTCAGACCAAACATCATAAGAGTGGCACCGGCTCTTTGGCGGACAAGAGTCCGGATCTATGGAAGGCGTTGAGAATTTGGCTTGAAGGCCGTCGGTCCGGAGAGATCGACGCACGGAGTAGGCTGTTCTTGATGACGACTTCGTCTGCACGGAAAGAAAGCGCGGCTTGGTATCTCCGGGCGGATACACACGATATCCGTTGCGCTCAACGTGCTCTCACCGCAGTGGCGAAGGAATCCACCAATCGTGCCAACTCCAAGGCCTACGATGTTTTTCTCTCTACCGACCCGCGGATCAGGAAAGACATACTTGGAAAATTAACGGTGCTCGATGCCGCACCATCGGTAACGGATATCGACGGTGAGCTTGAGCGAGAGGTGTATTGGGCTGCCGGTCGCGAGCATCGTGCTGCATTTCTCCAACGACTTGAAGGGTGGTGGTTTCGACGCGTACTGCATCAGCTTTCCAATGTGGCTGCCGATCGTATCGGATCAATCGAATTGGAAGCGCAGATGTCGGATATGCGAGAGCAGTTCAAACCACAGTTACTCCCGATTGATGATGATCTCCTTGATTTTTCCCTTGATGAAGCTACAAGGAAGGCGCACAAACACTCGATTTTTGTTCGACAGATCGAACTCACGAAAGCCAGCAAGCGTCGAGTCGCAGCCGCAATACGAGATTATTATCGAGCATTCGAACAACGATCACGATGGTGTCGAGACGGTCTGATTGTCGGCGGTATGGACTTGCGCAAATATGAAAAGCGCCTCGTAGAGGAATGGGAGATTACGTTCGAATCTATGCGCGACGAGCTTGGGGATTCTGCTACCGATGGCGCAAAGGAGGCTGCGGCGCGCGAAGTTCTTGCATGGGCGGAAAAGACGATTATCTCGATTAGGCCCGATGTCACGGAACCCTTTGTCAGTCGAGGATCTTTGCATACGCTCTCAGACGAGCTACGTATCGGCTGGCATATCGATTTTCGAGATCGCCTGGCTCATCTACTGACCATCGGGGCTGAAAAGGGCGTTGGGCATCCACCTAAGGGATTGGCGGAGAGGGAGGGATTCGAACCCTCGGTACGCTTTTGACGTACACACACTTTCCAGGCGTGCTCCTTCGGCCGCTCGGACACCTCTCCGATTCTTGGGGGTCAATCCTAGGGGGATTTTACTCGCTTGGCAATGATGGAATCGTATTTTCGCTTGTCTGTTGTCTTCGAAGGGGCGGTTTTTTCGCATCGAAGTCGTTTGTGTTTCGAGATGGCGTGGCGAACTGGGGTAAAATGGCTTCTTCGGAATTGCCGATATTTGCGTTTGTTTGTTTCGATATTTGCCCTTCCTATCTTAGTGGTCGATGGTGACCCGCGTCGGTCCCCTCGCATCGTCAGGTCGTAAACCCCGTCAGGCCCGGAAGGGAGCAGCGGTAGCGGCTGGTGCGAGTGCCGGGGTGTGGCTGATGCGGGTCGCCTCCATTTCTTGGTTTATCGAGAATCCTTCGAGGCATCGTCGATCGATCCCTTCGTTCGCTTTGCACGGGCGCTGTCGGGATCGTCGGCAGGTCTTTCGGGTGTTATTTTTTTCCGATGATCGGCTTCGAAAGGGCGGCGATGTCTTGCCTTCGTCTTCGTTGGACGAAGATCACGATGGCGAGCACGAGAAGGGCCGGGAGGTAGAACAGTTCTTTCGGCGGGCGTTCGACCGGTAAGGCTACCGAAGCGATTTCGACCGGTTCGTCCCCGTAAAAATCGAACGAGCGGGCCAGTTCGATGAAGGGGGTGCCCGGCAGGGGCTCTTCCATCGTTACTCTTTGATCGTCGATGGTGAGGAACATGCCGGCTTGCGCGATGCGTGCGATGCCCCTTTCGCTACGCTCGTTCGAGGACAAGCCGTCTTGCGCCGGCGGTGTTTCCAAGGCGATATGAAGGGTGGTGGAGGTCATGAGATCCGGATCGTTGAAATCCGGTCCGTCGATGACCAAGCGCAGCGGGGTGCCAAGGGGGAGGTCGGAGGCGATCTCGGCAATGGCCGAGCCGGGATGCAGTCGGTAGGGTTCGATCAGGCGATCCAGCCAGAATCCGGGTCTTAGCAGGGTGAAGACCACCAGCAGGAGGGCCACGCTTTCCGCCAGGCGATTGCGGGTCAGGAAATATCCTTGGGTCGCCGCCGCAAAAAGCATCATCGCGATGACCGCCACGAAGAAGACGAACAATCCTTTGAAGAAGCCGACGTCGATCAACAGGAGTTCGGTGTTGAAGATGAAAAGGAAGGGAAGGATCGCGGTGCGGATGTCGTACATGAAGCCTTGGATGCCGGTACGGATCGGATCTCCGCCGGAAATGGCGGCGGCGGCGAATGCCGCAAGCCCGACCGGTGGCGTATCGTCGGCGAGGATCCCGAAATAGAAAACGAAAAGATGCACGGCGATCAGCGGTACGAGCAAGCCGCTTTTGGCGCCCAAGGCCACGATCACCGGAGCCATCAACGAGGAGACGACGATATAGTTCGCGGTGGTGGGCAGGCCCATGCCGAGGATCAGGCTCATGATCGCCACCAAGACCAGCATCAACATCAAATTGCCGCCGGAAAGGAATTCGACGAACTCCCCGACCACCTGATGCGCTCCGGTCAAAGAGATCGTCCCGACGATCACTCCCGCCGCCCCGGTCGCCACCCCGATCCCGATCATATTGCGGGAGCCGGCGATCATTCCCTCGAAACACTCTCGCACCCCGCGCCTCAACGCCTCGGGCATCGAAGCGATGCCAAGGTCAGCAGGACGGGTGTGACCGCGGCGCATCAGGAATTTGAGAGGGTGTTGGGTCAGGGAAATCACGATCATCGCCATCGATGCCCAAAATGCGGAGAGCGACGGGGATAGCCTTTCGATCATGATGCACCAGATCAAAATCACGATCGGCAATAGATAGAACAAGCCCGTCAACGCTGTCGCCCCGCTCGGCGGTAGGTGAGTGATCGGGGTATCGGGGGAATCGACCGTCAGATCCGGGGATTTGGCGGCCATCCATAAAAGAACGATATAGATGATGCAACAAAGCAGCACGACCGCGAGCAACGAAAACTCCGGCAATAAAAGTTTGATCCAGCCAAGGCCGTAATAGACCCCCGCTCCGAGCGCGGCGAGGGCGATGAAGCCGAAAAGAAAGCCGGTGATCTTTTGCAGCAAGGAGAATCTCGAGGGGTGTTTGGGCAATCCCTCGAGGTTCAACTTCAGCGCTTCCAAGTGCACGATATAAACCAGCGCGATATAGGAGGCAAGGGCGGGGATCAAAGCGTGGCGGATGATATCCGGATAACTGACGCCGGTGAATTCCGAGATCAAAAAAGCGGCGGCGCCCATGACCGGGGGTGTGAGCTGACCGTTGGTGGATGACGCCACTTCCACCGCGCCCGCTTTTTCCGGGGAAAATCCGGTGCGCTTCATCAAGGGGATGGTGAAGGTGCCGGTGGTAACGGTATTGGCGATCGACGAACCGGAGTAGATTCCGCTCAGCGCCGATGCCATGACCGCGGCTTTTGCCGGACCGCCCCGAAAATGTCCGAGCAAGGCAAAGGAGAGTTTGACGAAATAGTTGCCCGCTCCCGATTTCTCCAAAATCGCACCCAAAAGAACGAAGAGGAAGATCATCGAGGCCGAGACTCCCAAAGCCACGCCGAAGACCCCTTCGGTTTGGATCCAAAAATGCCACATCGCTTTGCTGAAAGACGCTCCTTTCCAGCGGATCGCATCGGGTACGATTTCAAGGTCGCCGAAAAATACATAGAGCAAGAACACGCCGGCCACGACGACCAGAGGCAATCCCAAGGTGCGATAGACCGAAATCCCGAGAACGAGCATCCCGGTTCCGGCGACGATCAGATCTGGGGTATTGGCGATTCCCGCGCGCACCGCGATCCCGTCTCGAAAGACCAAAAGATATAGACAGCAGGCGATACCGGCGAGCGCCAATATCCAATCGTAGGAGGGAATCGAATTGCGGGGGCTGGTTTTGAACAGCGGAAAGGCCAGCGCCGATAGAAAAATGGCGAAGGCGAGGTGAATGAATCGTGCTTGATCGGTGTTGACGGTGAGATTGATCCCTACAATCTCGCTGAGCGAAAAGGGGAGATTGGAGGATATATAAAGTTGGAATAGCGCCCAAATAAAAGCGGTGACGGTGATGAGGCTTCCTTGCCATCCATGTAGGCTTCGGCCGCCGGTATCGTGGCGGGCGACCAAGCGTTCGGCTCGCTTACGATCCGCGGCGGTGGAGTCGATATTGTCGAGGGGCAATTCGGTGGCCTCGGATTTCAAAAAAACAGATTCGGGTCAAAATCTCGAAGGACAAAATCCCGGCATTTTCGAAGGCGGCATCTTTAAAAAGCGAAAAAAGCGATTCTCCGGAAGTCGAATCGTCATCCGGAGAATCGCTGTTCGAAGCCGCAGCAAGAGAACCGAGGGAGGGTCGCTTACATCCAGCCGCGCTCTTTATAATATTTCATGGCTCCCTCGTGCAAAGGAGCGGAGATGGAATCTTGAATCATCTCCTTTTCGTTCAAGTTCGCGAAGGCCGGATGCAACTTCTTGAACTGATCGAAGTTGTCGAAAACCGCTTTGACCACGGTATAAACCGCCTGTTCATCGACCTTGGCGCTGGTGATGAAGGTGGCGCCCACGCCGAAGGTGCGGATATCCTTTTCATTATTGTACATCCCGGCGGGGATCGTCGCCGTACGATAAAAAGAATTGTCGGCAATGAGCTTGTCGATGGCCATACCGGTCGCGTTGACCAAATGGGTGGGACAAGTCGCAAGGGATTCTTTCGTCAGGGCCGAAGGGTGGCCGACCAGCCAGAAATAGGCATCGATCTTGTTATCGCAGATCGCTTGTCCGGTTTCGGCCGATTTGAGTTCGGAGGCGAGTTTGAGATCGCTTCGCTTCCAGCCGAGGGCTTCTTCGATCACTTCCCAAGTGCCGCGGGTGCCGGATCCGACATTGCCGATATTGACTCGCTTGTTCTTCAAGTCGGTGATATTGTCGACTCCCGAATCGTCGCGGGCGATGATGGTTACCGGCTCCGGATGCACGGAAAAGACCGCTCTTAGATCCTCGAACTTTCCCTGATCTTCGAACTTGGAAGTGCCGTTCCAAGCGTGGTATTGCCAATCGGATTGGGCGACGCCGAATTCCAGATCTCCGGATCGCACCGTATTGATATTGTAGATGGAGCCGCCGGTGGATTCGACGGAACAGCGAATGCCGGTTTCCTTGCGCATCTTGTTGACCAAGCGACATATCGCACCGCCGGTCGGATAATAGACCCCGGTGATTCCCCCGGTGCCGATGGAGATGAAACGATCCGCCCCGAAGGCCGGGGCGAGCGATGCGCTGCCGAGAGCGAGGGTCAGTGCGAAGGCTGCAAGACGTACAGTTTTCATGGTGGTTTCCCTTTTTGTCGGAGGGTGAACGATCATCGCGTTCGGGATAAAGAAAAGAGGCTTTTTTCGAAGGGCGGGTATCGATCGCCATACGATCGCCAAGCAACGATATCAAGCAGGACTCATGCCGCGCAGACGCTCGGAGCGTCGGCGCAGGATTTCGAGGGTCGTCAACAACGCGACGGAAAGAGCGACCAAAATGGTCGCGACCGCGAGGATGGTCGGGCTGATTTGTTCGCGCAACCCCAAGAACATTTGCCAAGGCAGGGTTTTTTGGCCGGCGGATCCGATAAAGAGGACCACCACCACTTCGTCGAAAGAGGTGATGAAAGCGAAGAGCCCTCCCGATATGACCCCGGGAAGGATCAGCGGCATCTGGATGCGGAAAAAAGTGGTGATGGGGTTCGCTCCCATATTGGCGGCGGCCCGGGTCAGCGATCGATCGAAACCGACCAAGGTCGCGGTGACCGTAATGATGACGAAGGGAATGCCGAGTACTGCATGGGCCAAAATCACTTTGATATAACCCACCAGGTCTTTGTTCATGCCGATGGATTCCTCCATCTGATTTCCCAATGCCGAATAGAAGAAAAACATCCCGGTGGCGGAAATGATCAAAGGCACGATCATCGGCGATATGAGAATGGCCATGATCGTTCGCTTCGCCGGCATATTGCTTTGACTTAGCCCGATCGCGGCCAAGGTACCCAAAGAGACCGAAATGACGGTCGCGATCGGCGCGATGATCAGCGAGTTCCAAAGCGAGCGCAACCATTCACCGTTGGAATCCGCTCGCAGACCGAAGAAGTCCATATAGTGTCGCAGCGAATAGCCATCGGGATCGAGGCGCAGCATTTTGTCGGTGAAAGTGAAAAAGTCCTCGGCGTTGAACGATAAGGGCATCACGACCAATATCGGGGCGATCAGGAAGATGAAGATCAAGGCGCATAGAGCGCGGAATGCGTAATGCCATAAAACTTGTCCGGTGGTGAGGTAAGGAAGCAAGCCCTCTCGGTAGCGTCGGTTTTGAATCCAATACATCATCCAAGCCGATAGGTGGCCCAATAGAAAACCGAAAATGCCGCCGGGGAGTCCGGCGAAGATCAGGCCGACGACGGCAAAGCCCAAGCGATTGATCCAGCATGCCAAGCGTTCGTTTTTCAGCAGACGAAAATAGATGAATGCCAGCGATGCCTGCACCGCGGCTCCGATGCCCATGCCGATGAGTGCGGCACCGTGAATATTGGCGATCAAAAGACCGCAGGCCCCGCCGAACAACAAAAAGATCGGTAGCGTCTTGGTCAAAGGTTTGGGGGAAAAGACGGTGGTTTGCATCGTCGATTCAGCCCAGTTTGACATTGTCGATGCCGACGATTCGATCATAAGTCCAATAAAGAACGAGGACCACCATCAGCAGAATCGTTCCCAACGCCGCCGCCAGCCCCCAGTTGAGCGATCGGGAGATATGGTAGGCAATCCGGTTGGAGATAAAAACGCCATCGGTGCCGCCGACGATTTCGGGGGTGATGTAATAGCCGATGGAGAGGATGAAAACGAGAATCGATCCGGCTCCGATACCGGGGATCGACTGGGGAAAATAAACGCGCCGAAAAGCGGTCCAATCGTCGGCTCCCAAGGATTTCGCCGCCCGTACATAACTCGGGGAAATCGTTTGCATGACCGAATACATCGGCAGGATCATGAAGGGCAGCAGGATATGAGTCATCGCGACGATCGTGCCGATCTGGTTGTTGATGATTTCCAGTCGATTGTCGCCGGCGACGATTCCGAGCCAGACCAGCGTTTCGTTGATCACGCCCTGCTGTTGCAGCATGACTTTCCAAGCCGATGTGCGCACCAACAAGGAAGTCCAAAAAGGCAGGAGAACCAAGATGATCAACAGATTGGCGGTGCGCATGGGCAAGTTGGCCATCAACCATGCAACCGGATAACCGAGCAAGATACAAGCAAGAGTGATGATCAGCGACATCTTGATGGTGCGTACGAACAAAGTGATCAAAATGCGTTTGTTTTCCGGCTGGACTGTCACCCCGTCCAATGATTTGCGCATATCCACGGCGTTGAGGAAATATCCCGAGGTATAGTCGCTCGAGTGCACCTTGATGGTCTGCCAGACTTCGGTGTCTCCCCAATCTTTATGTACCTTGCGCATGAAGGAAGTGAAATCGAGGGGGAAATCGATGGCTTCGTCCGATAGCCCCGCGATCGGATGCCGTGATAATTCCGCCGGCCAATCATTGCTGTCGACGGCGATATTCGATCGCTGAATATCATGTATCAAAGCGACCGGGATCGACTCCCAAGGCTTCGTTTGCGCTATATCTTCGCCCTTGATCAAGGTGGAATAAAGAGCCCAAGCGGTATATTCGCGGGTGGCGAGGGGGAGCGCTTCGGCGATCCTTTTCGAAGGGCTGAAATCGATATCGAGGGCCGGTAGTTCGCCGTGGAGTTTTTCGATGCGGTTGTATTGTCGGTCAAGCAGTTCGCGGTCGGCGTCGCTGTCGTTGCCGGCGGCGAAGAGCGCAAGCCAAGTCCCGGCATCCTCCCAGCGGGCGTCGGAGGCGATCAGGATTTTTTCGATGTCTTGTCCGATATCGTCGAGCTTGCGTCCCGACCTTCTAAAAAGCGATGATATCCCGGTTTGTTCGTAGTTGAGTCTCGAACCCAGCCGGGTATGTTTTTTGGCTTCGACGGCGAGAAAGAGATCGAAATAGAGCGCTCGAAAAATATCCTCGGAAGGCAAAGGGGGATCATGTCCGTTCCACTCATTAATTGCGGCGATCGTCTTGGGAAGGGTGTCGTCGACGATTTTGTTATCGACCGAACGAAAGAGCATATTGGCGATCGGGGCGATAAAAGTCAGCAGCACGAAGATCAGCAAGGGCATCACCAAGAGCAACGCCCGTAGTTTTTCTCGCCGCAGGGCCTTGGCCAGCGATCGCTTGAGCGGAGTGCCGTCCGCCGCCAGTATGCCGCTATCCTTGCCGGTTGCGATCATGGGAGATCGATCGTGCCGTCGATTTATCGGGATCGATAAGGCCGGGGCTCGAATCGAACCCCGGTCTTTTTATCCCGAAAAGCAATTATTTTGCCAACCAGGCTTGGAACTTCGCATCGATATCGTCGCGATAATCCGCCCAGAATTCGTAGTTGTAGAGGATCGTATTCTTGGCGTTATCGGGATCGGTCGGCATATGCGGAGCCATATCGATATTCAGCTCGGAATGTTTGCCGACGAGAGGGGCCGAGGATTCGCGCGCCGGACCATAAGAAATATATTTGGCTTGATCCGCAAGGCGTTGGGTGTCGGTCGCGAAATAGATATAGTCCAAAGCCCTTTTCGTGCGCTCTTCGCTCAAACCGGCGGGGATGATCCAACCGTCGAGATCGAATACTTGCGCATCCCACAGCATGGCCACCGGCTGTTTTTGCTCTTCGATCACCGAGAACAGACGACCGTTATAAGTCGAACCCATCACGACCTCGCCGTCGGCCAAGAGTTGCGGCGTGTCGGCGCCGGCATTCCACCAAATCACGTGATCTTTGATGGTGTCGAGTTTTTTCAACGCCCGGTCCTGACCGCTTTCCGTCGCCAGAACGTCGTATAGATCGTCTTTCGAAACCCCGTCGCAAAGCAGCGCCCATTCCATATTGTTGATGGGACGTTTTTCGAGCGAGCGTTTCCCGGGGTAGGCCTTCGTATCGAAAATCGCGCAGATATCCTTGGGCGGATTGTCACCGACCATATCCGTGCGATAGCCGAAGGTCGTGGAGTAGACGATTTGCGGGATGAAGCATTTGGAGACCAGCATATCGCCGAAATCCTTCGAAGCCGGGGTGCCGTCGGGCGCCGGGGCCAAGTGTTTGTCGGCGTCGATTTCCAAGGCCAAGCCTTCGTCGCACAACCGGATGGCGTCGGCGGCGACGACGTCGACGACGTCCCAAGTGACATTGTCGGCTTCGTTCATCGCTCGCAGTTTGGCGACCGCTTCGGCGCTGCTGTCATCGTTGATGACCCGAATGCCGGTTTTTTCCGTCCACGGCTCGTGATAGGCCTTGAGCTGGGATTTGGAGTAGGCACCGCCCCAAGAGACGATGGTCATTTCTTGGGCGCCGGCAACGGCGGACAGTGCCAAGACGCCCGCGGCCACGATTGCATGGGTAAGTCTCATCTTGATTTCTCCTTGAAAATACCCGTTGATTCAAAGGATCGAGGAGCCGAATTACGGGCGAAATTCGCTTCCCTGGTACGGATGCTTGTACGGATAACTCCACTCAATTCTTTTCAAAGTCATCCTTTTCAAAATATCCCTCGGGTGATCATGATTGAAAAGACGTGTTGTTATCGATGAGTCGTTATCGACGAATGGCTATCGATGAATCGTTATCGATGAATCGTTATCGATGAAGTCGCATCGAGAATCGACAGGCATCAACTGCCGGTATCGAGAGCCCGACAATCATCGGCTAGCCAGCCGATTTCGATGATCCGACCCGGTTCGAGCCGCGCCTGATCCGGAGCGTTGCGGGTCTTGATGATAAAACTCTCGTTGCCGGCGACCCGAACGCGGGTACGAAAGATATCGCCCATATAGATGAACTCCAGCACTTCGGCTTCGAGGGTATGGGCGTCGGGGTGCAGGCGATCTTTGTTGAACTCGACCCGCTCGGGACGAATCGACACCCGCGTTTTCTCTCCCGGCCGATCGACATTGATCGGTTTGCAGTCGATCATCTCGCCGTTTTCGAGTTTGACGAGGGCGTATCCGTCGCCGATCGAATGCACGACCCCGTCCAGGGTGTTGTTCTCGCCGATGAATTGGGCTACGAAGCTGTTTTCGGGTTCTTCGTAGAGGATATCGGGTTTTGCCACTTGTTGGATGCGGCCATCGTCGAATACCGCAACCCGATCCGACATGGTCAGGGCCTCGGTCTGATCGTGGGTCACATAGACCACGGTGATGCCTAGCCGGTGGGTGAGATCGGTGATCTCGAACTGCATTTTTTCCCGCAGTTGTTTGTCGAGAGCGCCGAGCGGCTCGTCCATCAGCACCAGCTGAGGTTCGAAAACCAAGGCGCGGGCGAGGGCGATTCGTTGTTGCTGTCCGCCCGAGAGTTGTGCCGGGCGACGCCCCCCGAATTCCCCCATCTCGACCATATCGAGGGCTTTGATCACCTTCTTTTCGCGCTCGGACTTTCCGATCTTGCGCACTTCCAAGGGGAAGGACAAATTCTCCGCCACCGTCATGTGGGGGAAGAGGGCGTAATTTTGGAATACCATGCCGATGCCGCGGCGGTGGGGAGGGATATGGTTGATCGACACCCCGTCGAGGCGAATATCGCCGTGGGTCGCGGTTTCGAAGCCGGCCAGCATCATCAGGCAGGTGGTTTTGCCTGAGCCCGAGGGGCCGAGCATGGTCAAAAACTCGCCCTTCGGTATATCGAGATTGAGATCTTTGACGACCAAACTCTCTCCGTCATAGCTCTTTTGGACGCGATCGAATCGTACGAAGGGCTCGTTCTGTTCCGCGTTCCGTTGACTGATGGTCAATGTCGTTCTCCCCGGTCTTCGGCGCTGTTCCTTATCGATAGCCTTTCTATCGAGGGGCTCTCGCGATCGTCGGGGCTTTTAGTCCGAGTCCGCGATATTGGGGTATTGGAAAGCGGCGATGGACTTCGCAATGTCTTCGAGCATCGGGCGATTGTATAGGAGAGCCGATCCGATTCGGGCTTTCTTCGGGGTATCGAAAAATATCGATAAAAGCGGATCGGATTCGAACAGTGCACGGGGATTGTTTGCGGGAGCGAGATTCGGTGGCAAGGGGCGGCGAGGGGCGTTCAGTAGACGAAGCGGCCACCGCCCGGAGCGCCGCCACCGCTCGGCGGCATGGCGCCGGGGACCACGATGCGCGAGGCTTCTTCGCGCCGGATTTCTTGGGCTCGCGCGCTCAAATCGTCGACCGCGGTCTTGATGGCTTCGGGGAATTTGGAGAAGGCCTCTTCGAGCGAAGCCGCTTCGATGGGCGCTTGCACCGGGATCGGTCCGAGCTGAGAAACGATGGTCGTTTCCGCGATATACAGGGTCGGGCGGGAGGCGTCGTGATCGCCTTTGCGATCGACCGGCATCAAACGCCGGATGGTCGCAAGTTTGGTATCGGTGAAAACATCCTCGCAATGGAGGCTGTCGAGATCGACACTGAGCTGATCGAGGGTTTGACTGGGGTTGTCTTGCCGGTTCACGACTTTGTTATCTCCCGGGGCGTCGTTTCAGGTTCCCAAGCGACATCCGAAACGGCAAGGAGCCAAGGCCGAATCGTCTGCGAAGGATATGTCGAATCTTGAAGTCCGCGCGCGGTACGGGCAATCGACCTTGGGGGTTTTAGCAAGCGCTTGCGCCGGCGATCATGATGACGGGAATTCTCGAAAACAGGCTCGACCGAAGGCAGGCATGATTGAAATCGACCATCCGATCGATCGTCCTTCGAATTCTCGTGTCGCTTCGATTGCTTTTCCCGCCGATTTTCCCATCGGATAGCCTCGCATCGGGCGGCTTCGACTCTTTCGACAACGAGCGAGTGTAGCACAGGGCAGGCCTCGGGCTTCGGGCCGAGGCTGTCGATTCGCGCTCGCTTTCGACGCTATCGACGGGTTTTATGTATGGATTTCGATGATATCGCCGTCGGCGACCGCATGGTCCCGCCCCACCTGCCGACCGCGGATGCGACCGCTGCGCTCCCAGAGTTTGGCATAGCGCAGCGCTCGGGCGATATCCTTGTGGATCATGGTGGCCACGTCGTGGACGGTATCCCCCGCCCGCACCGTGAAAGGGGTGCCCATATCCGGCGGTCGCCCCGGGGTTTTGGTGTAGACCCGGGCGATCCCCAGCTGCTCGAAGAGAAAGGAGCCGATCTTTTCGAGCCCGATATCGTTTTTGACGGAAGTGATGATCCGCGGATGGGAAAAACCGCCCAAGTCGCAAAAAACTTCCAGTTCCCCTTCGAGATCCGCGCTTCGATCCGCCTTGGTCGCCACGATCAGGGTCGGCAGGCGGATCGCGAAGGGATCGTAATCCTCGGCCGATGGATCGGGCGCCGCCCTTGCGTTTTGAAAATCCGGCAATAGCGACACCCGCTTTTCCGCGAGCATCGTCAAGGCCTCGAGGGTGCTTTCGATGCATTGCGGCTCGTGCAGGTCGACGACCAGCAAGGCGGCGTCGGCGGGTTGGAGGGCATTCGCCAGCCACGATATCGGTCGCTCGGGGGCGATCGGAGGCAAGTCCACGAGCTGGATTTGAATATCCTCGTAAGGCAGCATCGCCGGTTGGGGGAACGAGGTGGTGAAGGGATAGGGGCCGACGTCGGCGTTGGCTCCGGTCAGGTGAGAAACGATGGAGGATTTGCCGGTATTCGGAGGGCCGAGCAATGCGATTTGGGCGGCACCTTCGGGACGGATGACCAGCGCCGGGCCGCTGCGGGCGCCTCCTTTTTTCGGCCCCGAGAGTTCCTCGGTGAGTTGTTTGATACGGGCTTTGATATCGCCTTGGAGCCGATCCGTCCCCTTGTGTTTGGGGATCGTGCGCAGCATGTCGCGCAGGCATTCGAGGCGCTCTTTGGGCTCTCGCGCACCCCGAAAGGCGGCTTCGGCAGCCTTGTATTCAGGGGAAAGATTGGCCGGCATCGGATTTGGGTGCTTGGCGGTGTTCGGGGTCGAAGGGAAGATGAGAGGGGCGCAAAGCGGGCTCGGCCTCGAGGCTTTCGCAGGTTGCGAGGATCGGATGCAAACCCGAAGACGCGACCGTCGAGCGTACGCTTCCGATTCCGCCCTTTCAATTCAAGGGCAGGGAAAAACGCAGATGCGTGGTTTCCATCCCGGGGTTGTCTTCGTATTTGCCCGCATTGGAGCGGTGATCCCAGCCCAAGCCGATACGAAAACCGTTAGCGGCGGTCCAAGCCACTTCGATGCCGGAGCGATATTCCAGCATCCCTCCGAGATCGATACCCGAGCCGTGCCCGAAAGCGCCGGCCATCGCATGCAGTTGGACGCTCGTTCCCGGGAGCGGGGTGTGAAAGGTCCAAGCGAAACCGCCGCCGGCCCAGATATCCATTTCATCGGTCAGCGAAACGCCGTAGATGGGTTGGAAGGGTCCGTAGGCGATGTCGATATCGTGCCGGATATAAAGCTCGCGGATGTCGAGTTTTTCGTCTTTCCAATAGACCTGTCCCGCCGCCAGCGAAAGGTGCGAGGGAATATCGCGTTTCGCGATGCAACCGCTTTCGCAGTGGTTGATGAGCATATCCCCGGTTCCGAAGGCCAGCATCAGCGCGGCGAAGATTCCGTTGTTCGGCATGATCGAGTTCCTATGAAAATCGGTTTTTGCGGCAAGCGCCCCGGCGTTCTCGTCGATTTCAATCGGTGGCGGTTCGGCCGCCGATACCGGCGGCCCGCGCCGCGGCGCAAGCGGTCCACAGGCGCCAGGGAGTGACGGGCATATCGATATGCTCGACCCCGAAAGGAGCCAAGGCATCGACGACGGCGTTGACAAGCGTCGGACATGCGGCGGTGCAGCCGGATTCCCCGACGCCTTTGACCCCCAAAGGATTGGTGCGGGCGGGCACGCAATTGCGCTCGAAGCGGAAAGAGGGGAGATCGTCGGCCCGGGGGATCGTGTAGTCCATGAAACTGCCGGAGAGGATCTGCCCCGAATCCGGATCGTAAATCACGTTTTCGAGCAAGGCTTGCCCCAAGCCCTGCGCGATGCCGCCGTGCACTTGACCCTCGACGAGCATCGGATTGATCGCCACCCCGTGGTCGTTGACCGCGCTATAGCGCACGATGTCGATGGCCCCGGTTTGGGGATCGATTTCGACCTCGCAGACATGGCAGCCGCAGGGGTAGTTGTATTGTTTCGCGTGGTAGTGGCTGGTCGCTTGCAGCCCGATCTCGAAAGAGTCGGGTAGGGCATCGGGCCGAAAGGAGGCGAGAACCACATCGGGCAAGGCGATGCTGCGGTTGGTGCCGCTGGCGGTGAAAACGCCGTCGTCGAAGCGAATTCGCTCCTCGGGGGCTTCGAGCGCACCGGCGGCGATGCGCTTGCCGCGGGCGACGATCGCTTGTGCGGCCAGCGTGATCCCCATGGCGGCGACGGTCGCGGTGCGCGAGCCGCCGGTCCCTTGCCCGGGGCCGATCAGGTCGCTGTCGCCTTGCAGCACGTGCACGGACTCGAGGGGGATGCCGAGGTGGTCGCCGGCGACCTGCGCGAAGGTCGTGGCGTGGCCGTGGCCCGCCCCCTGTCCGCTCAGGCTGATACGCAAATCGCCGTTCGGTTGGAAGACGAGGCTGACGCGGTTGTCGAGAAATCCGTCGGGCTCTTGGAAAAGGGCGAAGCCGAAACCCCGTAGCCGCCCGCGCCTTTGCGCCTCTTGCCGGCGTTCTTCGAAGCCCGCGCGGTCCGCAAGCAATAGCGCGTCGTCCATATTGGCCACGAATTCCCCGCTGTCGAATTCGATGCCGGTGCCGGTGGAAAAGGGCATCGCTTCGGGCGGGACCGCATTGCGTCGACGCAAATCGGCGGCGTCGCGGCCGGTTTCGCGGGCGGCGGCGTCCACGAGTCTTTCGATCACGTGGTTGTACTCCGGTTTGCCCGCGCCCCGGTAGGCATGGACGGGTACGGTATTGGTGAAGACCACCTCCGTGCGCGCGTGCCACGCCCGGATGCGATAGACCCCGGTCAGACAGCGCACGCCGCCGACGGTGGGGATGGTCGGCGACTCCGCCGTGGCATAAGCCCCGATATTCGAGATCGTGCGGGTACGGACGGCGAGGAAATTGCCTTCCTCGTCCAAGGCCAGCTCCGCGTCGGTGACATGATCCCGGCCTTGTCCGTCGCTGACGAAGCTCTCGGTGCGTTGCGCGATCCATTTGACGCATCGAGCGCAGCGCTTCGCCGCCCAAGCGATCAGCACATGCTCGGGATAGGCCCGGATCTTGATCCCGAAGGCCCCGCCGACATCGTCGGTGACGATGCGAATGCCGGCGCTGCCGACCCCCAAAGAGCGGGCGATCGCTTCGAGCAGGGTGCCGGGGCCTTGGGTCGGGGTGAAAAGGGTGTAGCGCCCCCGGCTTTCGTCGAATTCCGCGATCACCCCGCGGTTTTCCATCGGGGCGGCGATCACGCGGTTGTTGACGATGCGCAAGCAAGTGCGATGGGCGGCTTCGGCGAAGGCTTTTTCCGTCTCCTCGGCATCGCCGCCCTCCCAGTCGAGGGCCAGATTGCCCGGCGCATCCGGCCAAAGGCGCAGGGCGTTTGCTTCGCGGGCGGCGCGGGCGTCGGTCACCACCGGCAATTCCTCGTAATCCACCAGCACGCATTCCGCGGCGTCGAGGGCATCGGTCAATCGTTCGGCGACGATCAGCGCGACCGGATCGCCGACGTGCATGACCCGCTCCTTCGCCAGCAAGGGGTGGGGGGTGCCGATGCTTTGCTCGCCGTTTCGTCCGCGCACTTTGTTGTCGTCCCGTAGCGGGGCGATGCCGTCCTCCTCCAGTTCGCGCCAGGTAAGCACCGCGATCACCCCGGCGCAGGCCATGGCTTCGGCGGTGTCGATGGAGACGATGCGGGCATGGGCGTAGGGGGAGCGCACGATCAAGGCATGCGCTTGATGGGCCCGATCGATATCCTCGATGAAGCGTCCCCGACCGGTCGCGAGGGCGATATCTTCGCGCCGGGGAAGGCTGATTCCGATGGCGCCTCGGGTTCGGGTATCGACCGTCGACGCTCGTTCGTCTTCGCTGCTCACCGGCGCTTCTCTCCGCATGGTATGAACGGGATCTTCGGGCTCGCAAGGACGAGACCCGGCTTCGAAAACGCTTCGTATTTTACGCATCCGGCAGGCTCGGCAAGGCTTTTTGCATGCCTTTTGCGATATCGTCGGATCGCGGCGACGGCGGCATCTTGGCGAGATCGATCATGCTTGCCATCCGATCAAAGCCACGCTCGCCGCCACGACCAGGGTCGCGATCGCCACCCGCCAGGTGACGGTCTCCTCTTCGAAGACCAAAGCGCCGAGCAAGAGGGTGAACAGCGGCGCACAGGCGATGGTCGGAGCGACCACCACCAGTCGCCCTTCGAGCAAGGCGGTATTGACGGTGACGACGGCTCCGCCGTAGGCGATCCCGGTCGCGATCAGCCACCTTATCCCCTCCGGAGGCACGCTTCTTAGAACCGGTCGGCGGTGATATAGATGGTTGGCCAAGGCGCAGATGAAAGCGACGCTGTAGGCGATCAGCGCCACGAAAAAGGGGCTCGGGATTTCTTCCAGCGCGATCTTCGAAAAGGCCTGCACGAGGCTGCGAATGAAGGCGGCCCCGACGGGCAAGAGCAAGGCGATCAGCGGCCAAGAGCGAACGCTGCGCCCTTTCAACGAGAGCAGGACGACCCCGGCCACGATCCCGGCGGTGCCCAAGCCGACTCCTAAGGACAGGCTTTCCGCCAGCAGCAGCACCCCGAGGGCGACGCCGAACAAAGGCGAGGTCGCGGCCAGCGTGGCGCTGATGGTCGGTCCGAGGATCCGCGTTCCCGCCATCCCCAAGTTCGCGGAGATCAGCGGTCTTAGGAATCCGAGGGCGATCAGAAGCGGCAGCATCGAGGCCGTCCAGTACCAGGACTCCATATAAAAAGGAGCGGCGAGCCAATAGAAGCCGACGCTGACCCCGATCTGCCACAAGGCGGCGGTGCGAAAATCGACGTAACGAAGAGCCAAGCGCGAGAACTGATTGCCGAATGCGAAGAGGATCGCCGCCCCCAAGGAGAGAGAAATCGTCAAAGCATCGCTTGGGTGCACGGCGTTTTATCCTGCTGATCGTTCAATCGCTCCCTCCTGTTCGAGCGAAATCGCCCGGGATTGTCGATGGCCCGGGCTCGGGCTTCGCTCGGCGCGGCGGGCGGCGACGGCCCGAGAGGGGCCGGCTTTTCAAAGCGTCGAAGGGCGATCGAGAAAAGAACGAGGGCGAGGGCTTGGGGTCGCCGCGAGCGCTCCGGCGGTCGTATCGTAAAAGCCCCGGTCGGCGAGTCGAAAGCGCTTGTTCGGCGATGTTTTCCTTGATCGCGGAGGAAATTTCTGTCATTTTACAAACGCGCATCGGATCGGGATTTTTCCTATCGTACAATTTGGCTATCTTAAGGGAGGAAGGGGGAAGGGGATTTTCGCTTCGCATGGCAATCGTCCCCCCATCGACTCTTCGCTGCGCTCGCTTTCCTCGCCAAGGAACACTTAGCTTCGGTATCGGTCTTTTCGTTCGCCCGGCGTATCGGATGCGTCGCCCCCAAAGCGAGCGAAAAGAGCGACTTGCGCAGATAACGTCAATCCGATCTTCGAAACGGAGTCCAGATGTCCTCAGATATCGTTTCCCGAAGGGTATCGGTGACCCCGAGCGCCAAGCGCCCCGGGCGTCGCGGCCTTTACGATCCCGCGCAGGAGAAAGACTCCTGCGGGGTCGGTTTCGTTTGCGATATCCACGGTCGATCGAGCCGCCGCATCATCGAATACGCGCGGCAGATGAACTGCTTGATGGTGCATCGAGGAGGGATCGGCTACGAGTCGAATACCGGCGACGGCACCGGTATTTTGACTGCCATCCCGCATGATTTTTTCGTGCGGGCGGCGAAGGAATCGATATCCCTCGATTTGCCGCCGGCCAAACGCTACGGCGTGGGGCTGGTTTTCCTGCCCGGCGACGAAGCAAAGGCGCAACGCTGCAAGGAGGTCGTCGAGCGTTGCACGGCGTCGGCGGGGCAGCGATTGCTCGGCTGGCGGCGCTTGCCGACCGACCCCGATGCCGCCGATATCGGCGGCGCGGCCCGCGCGGCCATGCCCCGTATCGAGCAGCTCTTCATCGCCGCCGCCGAGGGTCTCGAGGAAGAGGCTTTCGAGCGCGCCCTTTACCTTATCCGCAAGCACGCCACGCATCTGCTGAACGCCGGGCAAGCCGATGCGGACGATAGCGGCGATCCGAGCTTCTACGTGGTCAGCCTCTCGGCCAAGATCATCGTTTACAAGGGGATGCTGACCCCGCCTCAGCTCTTCGATTTTTACCCGGATCTCGCCGACCCGGAGTACACCTCCCATCTTGCGATGATCCATTCGAGGTTCTCGACCAATACCTTTCCGTCGTGGGATCGGGCGCAGCCCAACCGGCTGATGAGCCATAACGGGGAGATCAACACTCTGCTCGGTAATCGCAACTGGATGAATGCCCGCCAAGGAACGCTCGAAAGCGATCTTTTCAAAGAAAACCTCTCTCGTCTTTTCCCGGTGGTTGAGCCCGACTGCTCGGATTCCGGCACCTTCGACAACGTGCTGGAATTCCTTTTGATGACCGGCCGCAGCCTGCCCGAAGCGGTGCTGATGATGATCCCCGAGGCATGGCAGCAAGATGCCTCGATGCCCGCCCAAGAGCGCGCTTTTTACGAATACCACTCTTGCATGATGGAGCCTTGGGACGGGCCGGCGTCGATCGCCTTTACCGACGGTGCCTATATCGGGGCGGTGCTCGATCGCAACGGCTTGCGCCCCTCTCGTTATTCCATCACCGACGACGGCTTGTGCGTGATGGCCTCCGAGGTCGGGGTGGTGGATATCGACCCCGCCAGGGTGATCGAGAAGGGTCGTTTGCAGCCCGGACGGATGTTTCTCATCGACTTCAAAGCCGGACGCATGATCCCCGACAGCGAGATCAAGGCCCGCATGGCGCAGCGCCATCCCTTCGGCTCGTGGCTCGAGCGGCAGCGGATCGAACTTGCCGATCTACCGGTGCCGGTCGCTGTCCCCGGCCTCGATCGGGATCGCCTGACAGCGAGGATGCAGGCCTTCGGCTATACCGCCGAAACCATGCAGTTCATGCTCTTGCCCTTGGTGCGGGAATTGCGCGACCCCTTGGGCTCGATGGGCAACGACAGCGCCTTGGCGGTGATGTCGGAAAAGCCCCGCATGCTCTACGACTATTTCCGTCAGCTCTTCGCCCAGGTGACCAACCCCGCCATCGACTCCATCCGCGAGGAAGTGGTGATGGCGTTGGAGTGTTTTATCGGCCCCGAGCGCAACCTGCTCGATCCGGGTGAAGAGCACGCCCGGCGCTTGCGCCTTCCCCATCCGATCCTCTCCAACGAGGAGCTTGCGGCCTTGGCAAGGATCGATCGTTCGGGCTGGCGCTCGCGCACCATCGATATCACCTGCCCCCGCGATTCGGGTCGCGAAGGCTTGGTCGAAGCCCTCGATCGAATTTGCCGCGAGGCGAGCGAGGCCATCGCCGAGAAAAACGCGTTGATCATTTTGAGCGATCGGGCCATCGCAGCGGATCGGTTGCCGATCAGCGCCTTGGCTGCGGTCGGAGCGGTGCACCACCATTTGGTGCGCACCCGCGATCGCACCCGGGTCGGCTTGATCGTCGAGACCGGCGAGGCCCGCGAAGTGCATCACCACTGCTTGCTGGTCGGCTACGGCGCCGACGCCATCAACCCCTGGCTCGCCTTCGAGGCCTTGTGGGACGCGCGCCGCAAAGGCTATATCGACGACGCCGAGCATTTGGGCGACGATGCGACGATCACCGCCGCCTATCGCAAGGCGGTTGCCAAGGGCATGCTCAAGGTGATGGCCAAGATGGGGATCTCCACCTTGCAGTCCTATAAAGGAGCGCAGATATTCGAGATCGTCGGTCTGGCCGACGAGATCGTCGAGCGCTGCTTCGACGGCACCGCGAGTCGGGTGCAGGGTCTGGGGTTTGCCGAACTGGCCGAGGAAATGCAAAAACGGCACGATTCGGCCTTCCCCGCAGGCACCGGCGTGGCCATGCCCTCGTTGCCCAACCCCGGCGATTTCCACTGGCGTCGCCACGGCGAGATCCACCTTTGGGATCCGGAGTCGATCGCCCATTTGCAGGCGGCCGCCTCTCGCTCCGACGAAGACGCCTACTGGCGCTTCGCCCGTCATGCCAACGAGCGCACCACCCGCCAAGCGGCCTTGCGCGGCCTGCTGCGCTTTCGCTCGGCGGCCACACCGGCGCCCTTGGACGAAGTCGAACCCGCCAAAGAGATCGTGCGGCGTTTCGCCACCGGGGCGATGAGCTTCGGTTCGCTTTCGAGCGAAGCCCACGAGAGCCTCGCCATCGCCATGAACCGTATCGGCGGCAAGTCCAATACCGGCGAGGGCGGCGAGGATCCGGCGCGCTCCAAGGTCTTGGCCAACGGCGATTCGAAGCGTTCGGCGATCAAGCAGGTGGCCAGCGGTCGCTTCGGGGTGACCATCGAATACCTCGGTGCCGCCGACGAGCTCCAGATCAAAATCGTGCAGGGGGCCAAGCCGGGGGAGGGCGGGGAGCTGCCCGGGGGCAAGGTCGACGAATACATCGCTTGGCTGCGCCACTCCACCCCCGGGGTCGGGCTGATCAGCCCGCCCCCGCACCACGATATCTATTCCATCGAGGATATCGCCCAGCTGATCCACGATCTCAAGAACGCCAACCCCGCCGCTCGCATCAGCGTCAAGCTCGGGGCCGAGGTCGGGGTCGGAACGGTGGCCGCCGGGGTGGTCAAGGCGAGAGCCGACCATCTGGTGATCGCCGGCGACAGCGGCGGGACCGGGGCATCGCCCTTGACCTCGATCAAGCACGCGGGCTTGCCGTGGGAGTTGGGGATCGCCGAAACCCATCAGGTGTTGGTGATGAACAACCTGCGCTCGAGGGTGACCTTGCAAACCGATGGCCAGCTCAAGACCGGCCGCGATGTGGCGGTCGCCGCGTTGCTCGGAGCCGAGGAATTCGGATTTTCCACCGCCCCGTTGATCACCTTGGGCTGCATCATGATGCGCAAATGCCATCTCAATACCTGTCCGGTGGGGATCGCGACCCAAAACCCGGCCTTGCGCAAGAAGTTTTCCGGACAGCCCGAGCATGTCATCAACTACCTCTTCATGGTCGCCGAGGAGTTGCGCCGGATCATGGCCGATCTCGGTCTTCGAAGGGTCGACGAGATGATCGGACGGGTGGACTTGCTCTCGGTCGACAACACCGCCCACTGGAAAGCGAAAGGGATCGATCTTTCGGCGATCGTCACCCCGATGCGGGTGCCCGAGGATTGCCTCGGGGTCTATCGCATTCACGAACAGGATCACGGTCTTGCCGACGCTTTGGACCATCGTTTGATCGAACTGGCCGAACCTGCGCTTGCGCAAGGCGAGAAGGTGATGCACGAGATGCCGATCCGCAACACCGATCGGGTGGTCGGCACGATGCTCTCGCATCGTCTCGTGAGCCGCTCGAACCCCGAGGCCTTGCCCGATAACACCATCCATTTTCGTTTCGCCGGCAGTGCGGGCCAGAGCTTCGGGGCCTTTCTCGCCCGCGGCATCACCCTCGAGATCGAAGGCGATGCCAACGACTATGTCGGCAAGGGACTCTCCGGCGGGCGGATCATCGTCTATCCCCCGAAAGCGAGCCCCTTCGTGGCCGAGGAACAGATCTTGATCGGCAATGTCGTGCTTTACGGCGCCACCTCCGGGGAATGTTTCTTCCGCGGGGTCGCGGCGGAACGCTTCGCGGTGCGTAACAGCGGCGCGACGGCGGTGGTCGAGGGGATCGGAGATCACGGTTGCGAATATATGACCGGTGGCCGAGTGCTGATCTTGGGCCCGACCGGACGCAATTTCGCGGCGGGGATGAGCGGGGGGATCGCTTACGTTCTCGATGTCGACGGGCAATTCCGCAGCCGCTGCAATCTCGATATGGTGGATCTCGAAAGGGTCGAGGAAGAGGAGGAGATCGCCTGGCTGAAAGATCGCATCGAGCGTCACCTGGCCGCGACCGATTCCGCCGTGGCCGGCAGATTGCTCGAACGCTGGCCGGAATCCTTGGCAAAGATCGTCAAGGTGATGCCGGTGGATTATCGCCGGGCGCTCGAGACCCCCAAGGAGAGCCGGATGAAGGATATTGGTCATCATCGAGAGGATGCATCGGCGCAGGATGCATCGGCAGCGGCCGTCGAAGCGGACGAAGGCCCGCAAAGGGTGGCGGCCGGTGGGTAAGCCGACGGGTTTCACCGAATTCGATCGCGAGACCCTCCCCTGGCGTCTGCCGCTGGCCCGGCTCGCCGATTTCGACGAGGTCTATACCGATCCCGCGGCCGACGAGGAGCATCTGCGTCGACAAGCGGCCCGCTGCATGGATTGCGGGGTGCCTTTTTGCCAATCCCCCGATTTGGCCATCGGCCGTAGCGGCTGCCCCATCCATAACCTGATCCCCGAGTGGAACGATCTCGTCTGGCACGGTGATTGGCGAGAGGCTCTCGATCGTTTGCACAAAACCAATAACTTCCCCGAGTTCACCGGGCGCGTATGCCCCGCTCCTTGCGAAGAGTCCTGTGTTCTGGGCATTTCCGATCCGGCGGTCACCATCAAGAATATCGAGTTGGCGATCATCGAACGCGGTTTTGCCGAGGGCTGGGTGCAAGCGCGGCCGCCGCGGGTGCGTAGCGGGCGCCGGGTTGTGATCATCGGCTCCGGGCCTGCGGGTTTGGCCGCCGCGGCTCAGCTGAACCAAGCCGGGCATTCGGTAGAGGTCCACGAGCGGGAAGATCGGGTCGGGGGCCTGCTGATGTACGGCATCCCCAATATGAAGCTCGATAAACAAGAAGTGGTCGAAAGGCGTATCGCGTTGATGCGCGAGGAGGGCATCGAAATCATCACCGGATCGAATGTCGGCAACGGGCAGGACGGGACTTATCCGATCGATCGCTTGGTGGCCGAGTCCGACGCCTTGTTGTTGACCACCGGGGCCACCGTGCCGCGCGACTTGCCGATCCCCGGTCGCGACCTCGAGGGCGTGCACTTCGCGATGGATTTTCTGACCGAGAACACCCGCAGCCTGCTGAATCCGAATGTCGCCAACGACCGCTTCATCGATGCCAAGGACCGGCGGGTGATCGTGATCGGCGGCGGCGATACCGGTGCCGATTGCATCGGGACCTCGCTGCGTCATGGCTGTCGCAGCCTCGTCAATTTCGAACTCTTTCCCCTTCCGCCGGCGGTGCGGGACCAGACCAATCCGTGGCCTACTTGGGCCCATATCTTCCGCGTCGACTACGCCCACCAAGAAGCGCAGGCGAAATTCGACGAAGACCCCCGCGTCTACTCGATCTCGACCACGGAATTCATCGGCGACGAAAAGGGCGTCCTCACCGGGCTGAAGACGGTCGATATGGAGCCCGATGGAAGCGGTCGGATGCAAGCCGTCGCCGGATCCGAGCGCAAATGGGAAGCGGATCTCGTTTTCCTCGCCATGGGTTATTTGGGCCCGGAACACGCGGTCAGCGAGCCCTTGGGAATCGAACTCGACGATCGATCGAACTACCGGGCGATCAAGGGCGAATACCGCACCTCCCTTCCCAAGGTCTTCGCCGCCGGCGATTGCCGCAGCGGACAATCCCTCGTGGTGCGGGCGATCAACGAGGGAAGGGAGGCGGCACGGGAAATCGATCGCTTCCTTTCGGGAAAAACGCAGCTGCCCTGAAAGGCCCTTCGGGCTTGTCGCATCGTTCGAAGATATTTTCTCGTGATCCGAATAATCGAAGAAGGGCGAGTGGAATCGTTATGCAACGCGCGGCCATGGTCGGCTGTGGAAATGATCAAGGCATTGGCTTCGCTCGGGGTGTCGGTGGATGCGCCTGACCCCGCCGGCCGGCCGCCGATGACGATCGCGGGCACCGGCGGGAATGGGGAACTCGTCAAGACCTTGGTGAATCTCGGTGCGAAGTCATGACCGCCATCGATCCGGTTCCCCAAGAATCCGGCCGGGCGCCCGAGCCCGAGCCCAAACCCGAGCCCGAGCCCGAGCCCAAACCCGAGCCCAAACCCAAGCCCAAACCTAAACCCAAGCCCGAAGAGATATTTCGAGCGGCCGGCGGCGGGGAAGCGGCCGAGATCGAATCGTTGGTCGCCCGTGGCGCGTCGGTGGATACGCCCGGCGCCGGCGGGTGGACACCGATGACGATGGCGTCCTACTACAAGCACGTGGATGTCGTGAAAGCGCTGGCTTCGCTCGGGGCGTCGGTGGATGCGCCCGACGCCAAAGGGTGGACGCCGATGGCGTTCGCGGTTTACCACGGACACGCATCCGTCGTCGAAGCGTTGTCGTCGCTCGGGGCGTCGGTCGATGAGCCCATCGGGCCTGAGCGGATGACGCCGTTGACGGTCGCGGCCGCCGACGGCTCCGTCGATGTCATCAAGGCTTTGGTGAGGGCCGGCGCCGATATCGACAAGCCCGATCTTGACGGAAGGACGCCGATGACGATGGCTATCGAAGCCGGGCAAGCGGCCGCCGTCGAAGCATTGAAGGCGCTCGGCTCATCTCGTTCGTGAACCGGGCAATCCCCCGACATATCGGCGCGCCTTGACCCGCTCCGGCGTCGATGAGCGCATGGCGGTCGGTGAAAAGATCCGTTATCCCTTCTTCGAGGATCCACGGCGGGTTCGGGTTTACACGGACGAAGCCAACGCCAAGACGGACCGGCGTTTCGACCTTGATCGATGCGCGTTGATCACCGCCGGTTTGTTTTCCGAAGCGGTCAGCGCATACACGGGGCGCTCCGTCGAAGA
Source organism: Gammaproteobacteria bacterium (assembly GCA_965220535.1). GTDB lineage: Bacteria > Pseudomonadota > Gammaproteobacteria > HK1 > HK1 > HK1. The sequence goes on from OZ244833.1 coordinate 3,837,422, forward strand.
AGTCAGAACGACGGGTCGAATCCGAGCGGTGAGTCGAGTCAAGGACCCCGACTTTTCGAGCAGGAAAAAGCGTGCCTGAAATCGTCTATCACGAGCCCTGCCGGTCGGATGGGTGGACGGTCGAAGTGCATGACCGAAGCGCCGTTCACGAACGCACCGCGGCCCGCGAGTCATGATGCTTTCTTTTCCGCTTTCGACCCTTTCGACCCTTTCGACCAAGCCCGCGAGCGAGGACGGGCAAGATGGATTCGAAGAAAGCCCGTCGGTATCGAAAGCGAGGGTCATTCAGCGCGCTTTTGGATCGATCGATAGGCGATTTGCGCGATAGTCGCAGCGAGTATGCATATTTAGGCTTCCTATAAATATCAAGATCGTCGATCGCCGCCCTCGGCGGTCATCGGTCATATCGCTCCGCGCTTTCGATTGCACCGAATGGATCGGGGCGGATTTTGCGGTGTGTGTGGGCGGCGGAGTGAGCGCTCGGCTTCGAGACACTGTATCGCTGTGACCCCGCTTCGTTCGGCGCCGACGCCATATCTTTGCAAAGACCTCTTATCAAGACCGAGCGATCCGTCGATTGTCCGGCTTCGCTTTTTTCAGCCCTCGATATCGGTGATGATCTTCTCGTTATCCGAAGGCAGCGCAACTTGGCACATCTCCAAATGCAAGCCGCCTTTTGCCGGAGCCAAGTGGGCGAGCGCCGTTTCCTCGTCGAGTTCGATCCCCAGTCCCGGGGCGTCGGGGGCGATGACATAGCCATCCTCCCAGCGCAGGCGTTTTTTCAAGATAGCGTCGTGAAAGGGGCTTTGGATGGTTTCGAGGATCAGAAAATTCGGGCTGCCGAAGGAAAGATGCGCCGCCGCTGCGTGGGCGATGGGTCCGCAATAGATATGCGGTGCGATCTGGGCGTTGAAGAGTTCGGCTATTTGCGCGATTTTCTTGGTCTCCCATATCCCGCCGCTTCGTCCTACGTCCGGCTGCAAGATGGAGACCCCCGCTTTCAAGGCTTGGTGGAATTCCGTCCGCGTGGTCAGGCGTTCGCCGGTCGCGACCGGGATGGACGTGGCTTGCGCCACCCGGCCGATAGCTTCCATCTGATCCGGCGGGCAGGGTTCTTCGAACCATAGAGGATCGTAAGGCTCGATCCGCCGCGCGAGACGGATGGCGGAGGAGGTGGTCATTTGTCCGTGGGTGCCGAAAAGGATATCCGCTCGATCCCCGACCGCCTCGCGGATACGCCGCATGCTGTATTCGCAGCGGGCGAGTTCTTTGCGGGAGAGTTCGCGCCCGCCTTGGAAGCTATAGGGACCTGCGGGATCCTGTTTGATCGCGGTGAAGCCCAAGTCGAGGTAGTGCAAGGCGCGCTGTGCTGCGAGGTCGCCATCGTGGTAGACGTCAGGGGCTTCGGGGTCGCCGGGGTTTTCGGGGTAGAGATAGGTATAGGTGCGCAGGCGTTCGTGGAACTTCCCCCCGAGCAGCCGATAGACCGGTTTGTCGGCCATCTTGCCGAGGATATCCCAGATCGCGATTTCGATGCCGCTGAACACCCCCATCAGCGAGAGATCGGGACGTTGGGTGAATCCGGCGGAGTAGACGCGCCGGAAGAGGCTTTCGATATCGTGCGGATCTTCGTCGGCGACGAAGCGAGCGAAGCTATCCTCCACCATTTTGCAGGCGACATCGCTGGAAAAGGGGATGCCGTAGCACTCCCCGATCCCCTCGATCCCGTTATCGCATCGGATCCTGACGATGATCCAGAATCGACCCCCGATGCTGTCGGGCGGGGCGACGGCCCAAGTTTCTATGTCTTTCAGTTTCAATATCCGATACTCGGCAAGTCGCGGCGCTTTTCGATATCGAGCGATTGATGGAATCGGCCTCGATGACGAAGACCGGGCTCGCAAGGTGTTTTCCCCGAGACCCTCTTCGAGAAATAGCGGGCGCCGGCTATAAGAACGGGCCGGGAACGCGAGCGCCTCGATCTTCGAGAGCCCGCAAGAACGCTTCGAACCGGTGCCGGCAAAGGAAGGGAGCCTTCGATGGCGAAATCCGGCGCTCGGCCTTTCGGGATCGTAGCCGCCGCGCACTGGATATGCCCGCCTCGTATCAGGATATTCGAGCCAAAGACTCCTTGACGCTCGGTCGTTCCCCGGCCATGACGTCTTGTCGTCGCTGCCGATGGAAGGTGCCAAGAATACCGTTCGCGCGCCCGAAAGTATCGATCTCCGCGCAATAACGATCCAGGCTCTTAGCCGGGAGGGCCCACAAAGAGGTGTTGTCGTCGAGGGCATCGAGATAGGCCCTCGCGCCGCAGCATCCGAGGCTCATAACCGCCCGTCCGGCCAACGCTTTCGCCACCCCGGCGCAGGCGGGGCGACCCATGGCCGGAGGCAGGTCGGCGTCGACGCGGGCCGCGGCTTCGCTGAGCACCAGGGATTGACGAGCGTCGACGAAGAGCAACACCACATCCGGCTCCATCGGGAAATCGCTCAAAGGGCCGTAGACCGCATGGCGCTTCGGATCGGGGGCGGTCGGGATCGCCGCCACTTCATCGGCGCTGACATAGCCGAGTCCGGTCATCGCTTCGAGCGAAGCGCGCAATTCCTCGGGTTGCTCTTGCGGAGAGGGTTCGAGATTCATGGTATGGATCCCGATCGAGCAAAGCGCGTGATCCTTGGCCGAGGTCGCGAAACAGCGAGTCGTCGCCTCCTGCCAGAAGACGCATCCGGCGGCGACGCTATCGCCGAATTCGGGTATGTGATCGGGAACGCGGTCGCAAAGGGCCATCGCCACCGGCGGCAAGGAAAGCCCCAAAGCGGTGGTGAGTCGTTGCGCGTGCTGCCGGTGGGTCGAAGTCATCGAAGCGATCTCGTCGTGTAAGAAAGAGGGCTCGGTTGTGCCAAAAAACCGGGCGCTAGGGTCGGTCGAGGATCCCGAAAATCGGGTCTCGTCTCGATAGGACTTGTCGATATGTCATGGGATCGTAAAGAACCGCTCGCTATGATCCCATAAAACACCTTTGCGAAGAAGAAAAAATCGGCTGCCGGGTTCTTTCGCATCGATCCGAAGGCGGTCGTTCCGTTTCGCGTTCGGCCCCGATCGACGAAGGCGGTCCCTTCGATGGGCCAAGCGAGGGAAGAGCCGGTCGACTCCCGGTTCTCGAAGGTGCCAAGCGGGTTTGCAAGGAGAAAGTGAGCCTAATGTTCGAGAAGGAGCGATATCGTATTCGAAGCGCCGACGAACGCGGCGGTCGGGACGAAGGGAGTAGCGCCTCGTCCTCGAGGGCTTGATATTCGGGCGCACATCGCCATCGATCTTTCGCGCCTTGGGGTGGTTCGCTTTCTTGTCGTCGCCCGACGCTATACCTAGGCGGAGCATACCGCCCCGGCGAAAGGTGCATTCGAGCGCATCTTGCAAACGAGCCCTGTCTCCTTTGCGACCCTTCCCCGATCACCCCCATCGTCACCCGATCCGAAGCGACCATTGATCGGCCGGCTCGCGACAGACGAACGAGGCGGAAACCTTGGCCCCGGTTATTTCATTTCCGTCGCGTCGTCGTTGACCACGCTTCCGCCCCTGCCAGTTCGGGTCGACACCTCCACGCGAAAAGGGCGCTCAGGCGCATCTTGCAAACGAGTCTTGGCTTTCCCCTTTTCCTCTCCGCTCGAAACCGCCAACGCCTCGAGCCGAAGCTTTTCTCGGGTGGCTCGCAGGAGATGAACGAAACGGGTTTTGCCGTTCTTTTTCTCGCTTCCGTCTGCCGTCGTTGACCAGACCTTCGCCGCTCCCGATGCGGATCGGTATCCGTGCGTTGAACCGTGCCTTTCAAACGAGTACCTCAGGCAAGCCCTGAGCCTTGCCTGCGATACTCGAATACTCGAAGGCTTGAGCCGAGCCCCCTCATCGCACTCCCGTCGCGCTGTTGTTGACCAAGGCCCCGCCGCCACCGGTGCGGGTCAGCACCTGTATCGTGAAGGGGGCGCTCGAGCGTATCTCGCAGACGAGACCCATCCCCTGCCAACGGTGGTCGATGCGCTCGGCTATCTCCATCGTTTGTATATGACGCACGCTCAGGCGTTCGATCGTGCCGATCTCGCCGTCGTGGTGCGCCCCCTCGTCGTCGTAGCAGGCAAGGCGAACGGCGGTGCAATCGCTGCCCTCGGGGGCAAGGCATCGGATGCGCAGATTCGTTTTCTCCGTGCCCCCGGGTTCGGGGATCGATTCGATATCCGCGCGGTGCTTGTCTCCCTCGGGCACGCTGGGGATGAAGGCCGAGTTGTTGACCAAGACGCCGTCGCCGGAGCGCGTCCAGACTTGCGAGCCCAAGTTCTCCTCGCTGCGCAGGGCGCAGCCCAAGCGTCCCTTGCCTGCCCACGAGGCGCCGGTATGGCGCTCGATATCTTCCGCCGTCAGGGTCCGCGTGCCCCAAGCGGGAATCGGATCGGGAATTTTGCCTTCGAAGGTCGAGCCGTCGGTTTGGGCGTGGCAATCAAGGACCACCTCGCAAGGCGAATCCTGTTTGCAGCGCAGCCGCAAGGTGGCGTTGTCTTGAGCGCCCACCGGCGGGAAGGCCAGGGCTTGGCTTTTGATCGGGGGTAGCGGGGTCGATTCGCCGTTATCTTGCACCTGTACCGTCGCCGTTCGTTGCACGCTGCGGTAGTTCCCGCCGATGGCCGTTGCGGTGATGGTCGTTCTCTCGTCGAGCGCATTCGAATCGTCGATGGCGCGCACGGTGACGCTTCGGGGGGCCTCCCAGCGGTCGGCGGGGAAGATCAGAACTGCGGGAGAAATTTCAAGACCCGACAGATCGGCGGTGAATCTCACCACCACGCTCGAAGTGCCGATCGGTCGAGTATCGAGGCGGACTTGCAGGTCGGCCGAATCCCCGCCTTCGATCAAGTTCAATATCGTCGGGGTGAGGGTGAACTCCCCCGGGGAATCGAGGATGCGCACGAGAACGCTCAAGTCGGGAACCGAGGCGTAGTTGCCGCCGCCGTCTAAGGTCAAGGTGATGGTGTCGGAGCTGTCTTCGACATCGTCGTCCTCGGCGGCGACGACGATGACGGATTGCGTCTCGCTCCAGTTCGAAGAGGTGAATGTCAGCGAAGCGGGGTTCAAGGTGAGATTCGGGTCGGTCTTGGAAAGGGAGACGCTGATGCTCGCCACGCTCGGTCTCGTCGTCAGGGAAACACCCAAGGTGGCGCGGCCACCCTCGACCACTTCCAGCGTCCCCGACGGGGAGAGGGAAATGCCGCCGGGGGTGTCGTCGTCTTCTATCGACACCGATAGGCTGATATCGGGGGCGTCGATGCCGCCGGAGGCGATCAGGGTGATGGTGTCGCTTCCGGCGGTGGTATCGGAGTCTTGGGCGGCGGTGACCAGGACGGTTTGGGGGGCGCTCCAGTCAGATGCGGTGAAGGTGAGCGAAGTCTTGTCGAGGGCGATGGCATCGCCGGTGGTCGAAAGCGAGACGGTGACATCGGTGTTCGGCCGGGACGAGAGCCTGACGGCGATGCTCTTGGAACCGCCTTCATCCAAGTTCAGCCTATCCGCAGGGCTCGTCAATATCGTGCCCGAGGGGGCGTCGTCATCGGTGATCCTGACGTTTTTTCTGACACCGGGGGCGATGATGCCGCCGGAGGCGGACAGGGTGATGGTGTCGCTTTCGCTCGTAGCATCATCGTCTTGGGGGGCGGAGACGGTGACGGTCTGAGGCGTATTCCAGTCCGAGGCGGTGAAGGTCAGCGATGTCGTTGAAAGGATGATATCGTCATTGGTTTTCGAAAGCGAGACGGTGACATCGGCGTTGGGGGCCGCCGAGAGTCGGACGGTGAAAGACCCGGAGCCGCCCTCGTCGATGGTCAGCGTTGCCGTGGAGTCCAAAACGATGCTCCCGGCGACTTCGTCGTCGTCCACCGAGACCGCTTTGGTCACATCGTCGGCATCGATGCCGCCGGAGGCGGACAGGGTGATGGTATCGCTGTCGTCGATGGCGTCGGCGTCTTGGGTCGCAGAGACGGTGACGGTCTGAGGCGTATTCCAATCCGAGGTGGTGAAGGTCAGCGATGTCGTCGAAAGGGTGATATCGTCATTGGTTTTCGAAAGCGAGACGGTGACATCGGCGTTGGGGGTCGCCGAGAGTCGGACGGTGAAAGTCCCGGAGCCGCCCTCGTCGATGGACAGCGTTGCCGTGGAGTCCAAAACGATGCTCCCGGCGACTTCGTCGTCGTTCACCGAGACCGCTTTGGTCACATCGTCGGCATCGATGCCGCCGGAGGCGGACAGGGTGATGGTGTCGCTGTCGTCGATGGCGTCGGCGTCTTGGGTCGCGGAGACGGTGACGGTCTGAGGCGTATTCCAATCCGAGGTGGTGAAGGTCAGCGATGTCGTCGAAAGGGTGATATCGTCATTGGTTTTCGAAAGTGAGACGGTGACATCGGCGTTGGGGGTCGCCGAGAGTCGGACGGTGAAAGTCCCGGAGCCGCCCTCGTCGATGGACAGCGTTGCCGTGGAGTCCAAGACGATGCTTCCCGAGGGCAGATCGTCGTCGTTGACGCTGACCGCTTTGGTCACATCGTCGGCATCGATGCCGCCGGAGGCTTCGATCGTGATGGTGTCGCTGTCGTCGGTGGCATCGGCATCTTGGGCCGCGGAGACGGTGACAGTCTGAGGCGTATTCCAATCCGAGGTGGTGAAGGTCAGCGATGTCGTTGAAAGGGTGATATCGTCATTGGTTTTCGAAAGCGAGACGGTGACATCGGCGTTGGGGGTCGCCGAGAGTCGGACGGTGAAAGTCCCGGAGCCGCCCTCGTCGATGGTCAGCGTTGCCGTGGAGTCCAAGACGATGCTCCCCGAGGGCAGATCGTCGTCGTTGACGCTGACCGCTTTGGTCACATCGTCGGCATCGATGCCGCCGGAGGCTTCGATCGTGATGGTGTCGCTGTCGTCGATGGCGTCGGCGTCTTGGGTCGCGGAGACTGTGACGGTCTGAGGCGTATTCCAATCCGAGGTGGTGAAGGTCAGCGATGTCGTTGAAAGGGTGATATCGTCATTGGTTTTCGAAAGCGAGACGGTGACATCGGCGTTGGGGGTCGCCGAGAGTCGGACGGTGAAAGTCCCGGAGCCGCCCTCGTCGATGGTCAGCGTTGCCGTGGAGTCCAAGACGATGCTTCCCGAGGGCAGATCGTCGTCGTTGACGCTGACCGCTTTGGTCACATCGTCGGCATCGATGCCGCCGGAGGCTTCGATCGTGATGGTGTCGCTGTCGTCGGTGGCGTCGGCGTCTTGGGTCGCGGAGACGGTGACGGTCTGAGGCGTATTCCAATCCGAGGTGGTGAAGGTCAGCGATGTCGTTGAAAGGGTGATATCGTCATTGGTTTTCGAAAGCGAGACGGTGACATCGGCGTTGGGGGTCGCCGAGAGTCGGACGGTGAAAGTCCCGGAGCCGCCCTCGTCGATGGACAGCGTTGCTGTGGAGTCCAAGACGATGGTTCCCGAAGGGGCGTCGTTGTCGGTAACGGAGACCGCCTTCGTCACTTCGGGAGCGGTTATCCCGCCCGTGGCAGAAAGGGTGATGGTGTCGGAATCGTTCGTAGTATCGGCGTCTTCGCCGGCGTTGATGGTGACCGACTTCGCGCCGTAGTCCGTCGTGGTGAAGGTCAGCGAAGACGGGGAAAGAGTGATATCGTCGTTCGTCTTTGAAAGAGAGACGGTCACGTCGGCGTTCGGTGCGGTGCTGAGGCTGACGGATAGGGTCTCCGAGCCTCCTTCGTTGACCGACAGCGGGCCCGAAGGGATGACCTGAATCGTTCCCGATGGTGGTGGTTCGTCATCGTCGGTGACTCTGACCATTACAGAACCGCTAGACGTGCCCTCAGAATGCTGAATACTAACGTTGACAGTTTCATCTTCGGTATCGTCATCATCCACAGCGGATACGGTGATTGTATATTTCGGTGAAACCCAACTAGATATTATATTAGTATTTTGTTGGGTCCACTCAGAAGAGGAGATGGTAACGGTTTCCCGGTTGACCGTTACAGCTCCTTCATCCTCGCTGCTAATGCTAATCGTTACTGGTGAAGAAGGTCGATCTGGAGGTGCTCCGATAGCATCACTCAAGAACAGTTGTATATCAAAGCTAGCCCCCCCCCCCCCCTTCAGTGATAGATAAATTTTCGGGGTCAGGATTTGAAAGCGACCACGTAGCAAAAGCCCCAGAAAGCGGAACTATCAACGTCGAGCAGATAAAGATAGCGGAAAGGATGAGTCGGGTCGGATTCATGGGGCTTCTCCGATTGAAGGGGCGGAAAGCAAGTGCAAATCTCTCATGACTTCGACGATAAGTCTATCGCTCACTGGCTTTGCTGAATGCGCTGCAGATGTCTTTTCGCAAGTTCGACTTGAGTCGAATCGGGGTGGCTATCGATGAGGTCATCGAGTACTCGTAATCGCCCCTTCCGAATCCCCGAGGGCATTTTGAGCGTAGCCGATCTTCAACGTAGCCATCGAATCAGGGGCGAATAGTACCACCTTAGCGATGGCTTCCCGACCAGATTCCGGCGCGACTCAAGTCCAAGGCGGCGTTTTGCGAGTCTTGCCGGCTCGTTTCCAAAAAGCGATGCCGAAAAGGAAAGGGCATATCGGCTTCGCAGCGCGATATCTTGGAAGATCTAAGGGCCATCGTCGTGCCTGGACAGAAGGTCGGCGCGGACGATTTCGTTGGCCGCAGCGTTCTTCGGGTCGATCCCTTTTTTTCGTTGGCGGAAGTTGAAGCCGAGGCTGATTCTTTGCCGTTCGAGCGGGGTTTCGGCTTCGCTTTCCTCGGGATTTTTCGATCCGGCGAGGTTCGGATTCGTTGAATGCACCAGCCAGCCGGGGAAGACGATCAGCCTTCCGGCGTGGGGTTGGTAGTGGATATCCTCTCGGCTGTGGGGGGAACGCCGGGTCGGATCGAAATGCCCGGTCAATACATGCGCTTGCGAGCGCGGATCGGTGATGCAAAGCAGACCGCAGTCGTCGTGGGTATGGACGTAATAGACTCCGCTCCATAGCGCGTTCGGATGAGAGTGGTGGCGGTTGAAGGCGCCGGGCGGGTTGATATTGGCCCACATCGAATCGCAAACCGGTTCGAAGCGCTCGTCGTAGCCCTGATCCGAGAAAACCCCGTGCATCAGCTCGAAGATCTCTTCGGTGATCTCGGTGAAGCGGGGGCGCAGATGCATATCGGTCGTGCTGTGCCAGCCCCCGAGTTGCGGGAGATTGGAGCGAAAGATTCCATGCGGATCTTGGGCTTGCCAAGCGTTTATATCCTCGATCAGGCGGGCGTTGAGGGTATCGGCGCGGGCGAGTTCGGTGTAGTAGATCGGGGTCGGGAAGAGGAGTTCCCGATGCATCCGTTTGCCGGGCTGGGGATCGTCGGCGCTGCGGGCCTTCGTCATATCTTCTTCCACGATGTTTTCCTGGCTGAAATAGGATTTTTCCGCGCTCGATCTCGAAAGGCGACGATCAAGCGATCGATCATCGGCGATCATATCCCTTTCGATTCCCTTGCCGAATGGAAAAGACCCCCGCTTATGACCATAAAACCCGTTCGAACCGAAGCCCTCGCGCCGCCGGTTGCCAAGCGCAGGCCGAGTGCCCTCGAGATACACGGCCGTCGTCGCGTCGACCCTTATGCTTGGTTGCGCGACGAGAACTGGCAGCAGGTCATCCGCGACCCGGCCTCGCTGCGCGAGGATATTCGCGCTTATCTCGAAGCGGAGAACGATTACCTCGAAAATCGCCTCGCTCCGGTGCGAGATCTGCGCCAAGGACTCTTGGCGGAGTACAAAGGGCGTATTTCGCAGGAGGATGTCAGCGTTCCGGATCCGGACGGGGCTTGGGAATATTACGTGCGCTATCGGTCGGAGGGGCAATATCCCTCGTTCTGTCGGCGGCCGACGAAGGAGGCCGGGGCGGGAGATCTCGTGGGCAATCCGGGGCTCGCTCCGGCCTCGGAGCGAGTGTTGCTGAACGGCGATCTCGAAGCCGAGGGCGAGCGTTATTACCGCTTGGGCGTGGCCGGCCACAGCCTCGATCATCGCTATTTCGCTTGGACGGTGGATACGAAGGGCTCGGAGGTCTATACCCTGCGTATCAAGGATCTTGAGACCGGCGAAGTCTTGCCCGATTCGATAGAAGGCTGCTCCGCTTCTTTCGTATGGGCTGCAGATCACAGCTCCTTGCTCTATATCGCGCTCGACCGATACCACCGCCCGCGCAAAGTTCTGCTCCATCGGCTCGGTACGCCGACGAGCGAGGATCGTGCGGTCTACGAAGAGCCGCGCGAGGATATGTTCCTCGGCGTGTCTTTGAGCGAATCGCGGCGTTTCCTATGGATTTCATCGTACGACCATCGAAGTTGCGAACTGCGAAAGCTCGATGCGACGAAACCGGCGGCGGATCCGATTCTCGTCCTTCGCAGGCGTCCGGATATCGAATGCGTGGCCGGCGATCACGGAGAGCGTTTGTTGATCCTCACCAACGACGGGGCCGAGGATTTCAAGATCGCCGAAGCCCCGATCGATACCGTCCTCGATCTCTCGACTTGGCGCGATATCGTGCCCCATCGCCCCGGCGTGCTGATCGAGAGGATGAGGGTGTTTCGCCGCTATCTGGTTCGACTCGAAATCGAGGACGCCCTGCCGCGCATCGTCGTGCGGGAGTTGGCCACCGGCGACGAGCATGTCATCGATTTCGAGGAGGAGGCTTATAGCCTGGATATCGTCTCCGCTTATGGATTCGACAGCGATGTCTTGCGCTTTCGTATCTCGTCGATGACCACGCCGCCGCGAATCTTCGACTACGACATGCGAACGAAAAAGCGCTCTTTGCGCAAAGAGCGGATCCTCCCGAGCGGCCACGATCCCGCCGATTACGTGACTCGGCGGATCGTGGCGGTGGCGGATGACGGATCGAGCGTGCCGATCTCCTTGCTTCATCGTCGCTGTACCCCCGTCGACGGCACCGCCCCGCTTCTCCTCTATGGCTACGGGGCTTACGGGATCTCGGTTCCGGCCTCGTTCAGCATCACCGCCAAGAGTTTGGTGGATCGGGGTTTCGTCCACGCCATCGCCCATATTCGAGGGGGGATGGAGCGAGGTTATGCGTGGTACGCCAAAGGAAGGCTCGAACACAAGACCAACACCTTCGGCGACTTCATCGCTTGTGCGCATACGCTGGTCGAGCGGGGATTCGCCGACCCCGAGAAGATCGCGATCCACGGCGGCAGCGCCGGCGGGATGTTGGTCGGGGCCTGCATCAACATGGCCCCCGATCTCTTCGCGGCGGCGGTGGCCGAAGTGCCTTTCGTCGATGTGCTCAATACGATATGTGACGATAGCTTGCCGTTGACTCCCCCGGAATGGAACGAGTGGGGCAATCCGATCGCCGATGCGAAGGATTACGAACGCATCGCCTCTTATAGCCCCTTCGACAATATCGAGCGCGGCCGGCATCCGCATATCCTCGCCACCGCGGGGTTGACCGATCCGCGCGTGACGTGGTGGGAGCCGGCGAAGTGGATCGCCCGCCTGCGGGAGAAGAACGAGGGTAACGCGCTGATCGCCCTATATACGAATATGGAGGCGGGGCACGGCGGGGTATCCGGGCGTTTCGACAGGCTCCAAGAAGTCGCCCTCGTGCACGCCTTCATTCTGTATGCCTTGGGTCTTGCATGATCCTCTTTTCGATCGCCTTTTCGAGGCGCGGGAGGAGGTTCGGGGAGATGTGCGGGAGGAGGTACGGGGGATGCGCGGAGGAGGCGCAGGGCATCGAAGCCCGCTCGAGCCGAAAACCCGTCGGCGGGGATCCGTTCCGTTTCGAAAACAATCCCTTTCGAGCCCCTTGCGAAAAAACTCGCGGCCCTTAGATTCGCATCAGTTCGTAGACCGGGATATCGGCGCGGCGAGGGATGAAGATTCCGCCGCCGACACCGATGAAAGCGCAAGAAAGCCTTTGGCGATACCACCGCCCCTCGCGGATATGGCAATGGCGATCGGTCAAGGAGCGATCGCAAACGGATAGCCAGTCGTCCAAGGTGAGGGCGTCGAAGAAAAGGGCGCCGTTGCAAAGCGCCGCCATATTGTCGATGGCGCGTCGGGCCTCGTCGTCGTCCAAGTATTGCAAGACATCGTTGCATATCACGAGGTCGAAGCGAGTGTCGGAGCGAAAATCAGCGGCGGAATCGCGGATCCAACCGTGAGATCGGCAAAGATATTCGCTGCTGTCCACCCCGGTATAGCTCGCCTTTTCGAAGTGATGCAGGAGCGGCTCTCGCAAACGGCCCAAGCCGCAGCCGAGATCGACGATCCGGCGCACCGGGATATCGAGCCACTCGAGGTAGGCGGCGATGAAGCGTCCTTGTTTGCGAGCGCCGTTCTCGTCGCCGACCCGGGTGCGGGGGTCGCGATAGAAACGCTCGAAATAGGCCTCGTCGAAGAGGTGACGGATCGGCATCGAAGGACAAGAGCGAGCGCAGGAATTCGTAGCGGACTATCAAGCGCCGCCGAGGATTTGCATCCCTCTTTGGCCGGTCCAGATCATCGCGACGAGGATGCAGGGCAGGGCGATCGTCCAGCGTGCGCGAGCGAACCACCGGGGCGAGGTGGCGGTCAACGCCAAGATCGGCCAGATCACGAGGGCGATCAACAACTGACCCAACTCGACCCCCACGTTGAAAGCCAGCAGGCTGGGCCATAAATTCGGAGCGTCGAGTTCGAGGATCTCGCGCAGGACGAAGGAAAAACCCGCCCCGTGCAGCAATCCGAGCAAGGCGGTAACCAGCACCCCCATCTGTAGCCTTTGGTTATCGACCAGGGCGCTGATCGCGGCATAGACGATCGACAGCGCGATACCGGTTTCCACCAGGGGGATGAACCACGCTCCTTGAGGGGCGAAACCGAAAAAGCCCATCGACAGGGTGATGCTGTGGCCGAGGGTGAAGCCGGTGATCCGCCAAGCCAGCGCTCCGATCCCCGTCGCTCCCAAGACCAGACACAGCACGAAGAGAACGTGATCCGTCCCTTCGAGGATATGGATGAAGCCTTGCTTGACGAAGGTGGCGGCGGCCGCCCAAGGGGAGCGTGAAACCACCACCTCTTCCGCCATCGTTCCCCTCACCCGGAAAACGAGGGGCGGCTCGCTTGCGTGATCGACGATCAGATTGGCGGTTTCGGGTTGCCCGGGAAGATCGGGATCGAGGGTGCTGCGCAGGGTGTAGGAATCGACCCGCCCCTCGACCGGGTAAATCAGCTCGATATCGATCATCGCATCGCCGACATCGACCGACGGAATTCCATACCCCCAAGCGGGTCCATCAAGGGCGGCCTCGGCCTCGGCGAGGGAGGAGAAGGGGCTTTGCAGGAGCGCCGGGCTCCCCCGTACCCGTCCGACATCCGCTGCGAGCCTTCGCTCCCCGACGCTCAATACCAGCCCCTCTGCGAGCATCCTCCCCAAGCCCTTCGGGAAGTCCTCGAGGTCATCGATATTCACCGAATAGAAGGGTTGCCCGTCCTCGGTGCGCATGATCGTGTAGGGAGCGGCGGTCGGGTTTCCTTGGAAGTCGGCAGGACCGGTCTTGTCGGCGACGAGCCAAGGCATCGGCAGTCGAGCCAGCAGGCGGATTCGATCGTCTTCGTGAACGATATGGAAGCTTCGGATATTGATGTCGATCAGAAAATGCGCCGCCGCGGGTCCGCCGAGGAAACCGATGCCGATCGCCGCGAACACGAAGATGATCGTCGGCAGCAAAAAGAAGGGGACGAAGCGCTTGCCGCCTCGTCCCTTTCCGAACGCCCGTACTTCGGTCGCTTCGTGCATCGCATCAACGGGGGCGAGCCCCAAGGGATCGCTTCCTAGCCGTCGCCGGCCATTTCCGTGGCCATATTATGCGAGCCGAAATAGTAGACATGCCCGGATTTTCCCTCGAGATCCGCCGCCGAGATTTCGATCGACGGGCTATCCAGCATGGTATGTCGGTGGCGCTCGACCCATTCGGTCGCCGGCGTCAGCGTCGATGTGACGAAGGTCGTTTCCGGCACCAAATAATGGTGGGGAATCGCGATCTTGGCCTTCGTTTTTTCGACGACGCGGTCCGCTTGTTCGTAATCCAGGATATGACGGGAGCCGTCGACGGGAACGAAGACCACATCCACCTCGCCGATTCGATCCCAGACCTCGGGCGGGGGCTCGGGGCGGTTGTCGCCCCACATCAAAAGCCTGATGCCGCCGGTTTCGATGAGGTAGATATTGTTGTCGAAGTGGCGGGCGTTGGTCGGGGGGCAGACATCGTCGCGCCCTTCGAACTGCTTGACCGCATCCGTCCAAGCCACGGTGCCCGGGGCGACGCATTGATGTTTGTCGGCGATACCGGTGATCTTGACATCCCCCAGCGTGAAGGAGCCGGCCATGCGATCCAAGAGCATATTGGCGTCCAAGCGGCCAAGGGCGTCGTGATCGAAATGGGCATGGGTCGACATGCCGATATCGACCTCGACCTCGGGGAAATCCATGCGGTACCAAAGACCCCACGCACCGGAGGGGTCGTTGCGCCAGGGATCGACCATCATCGTGATGCCCTTGGGGGAGGTGATGCGAAAGGCGGAGTTGGAAAAGAAAGCGATGCCGACCTTCCCGCTGTCGGCTTGCACCCCGCCCGATCGTTGCACTTCGATGATCCGGTTGTGATTCTTGCCGGACATCCAGGTATCGAGACCCGAGGTGGAATCGGCGGTGACCACGCCGATACCGAGTCCGACGATGGCCGTCGCTCCGACGGCACTGAAAAAAGCGAGTTTGCGCACGGTTTTTCCTCCTCTTTGAAAAGAGCCGATTTCGTATCGCTGTCTCTTCGCCTTTGCCGACGGGCTCCAAGAAGCGATCCGGAACGAACGCCGGAATCGGTCATTATGTTTTTGATTCGAATGATTCGACAATTTGCGGATACTGATTTCCCTCGGGCTCGAGATTCCAAGTGCCCTCACCAAGCGCCCCCACCCGAGACGACAGCGATTTTTCGAGTGACGACTCGATGATCGAACGAAGGGTCGAACGAAGGGCCGGGCGAAGCGAAAACGGATCGATCAATGGTGGATATGCGATGCCCGGTTTTCGTAGCGACCGCTTTCCACCACAAGACTGCGACGCACTCGACAGCCGACCAAAATCGCCGCCGCGACGAAAGCGTTTTCCGCCTCCCGAGCGCACCATTCCCAATCGGAGGGACTGCCTTCGGCCACCGCCCGCCAATGAGCGGTGATGAAGACCTCCTCGATCTTCAACTCGACGGTCCAGTCCCGCCAAGCCGAATCGGCCGAGGCTTCCCCTTCGCTGTATTCCTGCACCGCATGGCGGCAGTAGTTCTTGCCGCCCTCTTCGTGGGCATAGAGATCGTCTTGTACCAACTCGTTGTCGATGCAGGATTCATGACCCGTATGCACCGCTTCGGCGCTTTTGAAAATGCTGTCGATGATCGCTCGAGGGGTGATGCGAATACTGAGGGGGGAATCCCAATCGGGATCGAAGGAATCTTCGTATTCATCCATGATTGACGATTTTAGCCTTGGCGCCCGTAAAGAAGAGGTGTGCGAGGAAAATGCGTGCGCTAAGTATAACTTCAAACGAAGGGGCGAAACCGCCCCCGTCAGCACCGCCGATCCGCGGTCGATGCCGCATTCACTGAGATTTGCGTCGAACGAAGCCGCTCTTTCCCCGGGGTGTCTTCGTGCGGCGCTTGTGTATCGCCTTCGCCTATCGAGCCTGCGATAGGCTGCAGGAGCCTTGCGACAGGTCGAGCAGGTCGGTGCGCCCGCGGTGCGCCCGAGCGCCCGAGCGAGCGAACGGGCACCGGCTGCGGGTGCATTCGGGTGCATCTTCTGGCTTCGTCAAATCTCTTCGAGTAGCCATGCGACCATCTCGTCATCGTCGATATCGACATCCTCGTCTTCGATGGCCCATCGAATCACCAGACCGCCCCCACACCGATAGACCGGATTTCCCAGCGCTTTCAACAAGCCCTTGAGTGTGATGGGTTGCCGATTCGAGCGCATGCCGCGAATCGCTTCGATCGCTTCTTCATAGAACTCTTTGTTGATCTCTTCGATATGCTTCGCTTCTTCCTTCATCTCTTCCAAAGCCTCCCACGCATCCGATATCACATTGAGGGCATCGAAATCTTTCGGGTTGTCGGTCGTCTTGCATTGATCGACATCCCATCGCACGCTCAATTTGACCACTTCCTTCGCCGCGGCCATGATCAGATCGGGGTGGACGCTGAAATCTCGGCCTTTTTTCTTCGCATCGTTCATGCGGATGACCTCTCGTTGCGGTCGAGCCTTGTTGACAAAACAAGTGATAAAAAAGATTCGACGATATCCGTGGAGTGAAAAAGCGGAGCGAAGAATACGAGTCTTTGCCGAAGGGGCGGGCGATAAGATCGGGGACCGGCACTGTGCATGAGGGAGGCGATATTCCTTTGCATTCGGTCGAGCGCCCGGTCGAGCGCTTATGTCGAGGAGATACCGCGCCGCGAAGCCTGCGGATATTCATCGCCGCTATCCGAGCGGGGACGAGCGATGCTCGCATCGACCAAGACGCCCTCGGCGACCGCCGATAACGCTCGATCCCTCCCAAGCGAAAAACCACCGCCGCCGAGCCCGAAAAAGCGAAGGTTATCAAGGCGAAGCGGAGCGTCGACATCGCTTTTGCGGAAAAGATCGAGAAAATCGACTTCGTATTCGATCCTCGCTTTTCGGATAGCTCGGCGGATGGAAAAAGGCGGGTGGAAAAAGGCTGTCTTTGGTCAGGCGATCAGGTGCGGGGCGTGGCGTTCGAGGTATTCGTCTACGCGCTTGGCGATGCCGGTCTCGTCGAGTTCGGCGTCGGCCAGCATATCGGTGCGCGTCCCGTGCTCGATAAAGCGATCGGGCAAGCCGATCGTCAAATGCCTGACGGTGCTGCCGTGGTGCGCCAAGCATTCGTCGACCGCGGTCGCCGTGCCGCCGGTCGCGCTTTCCTCCACCGTGATCAGCAGTTCGTTGAGAGCGGCGAGTTCGATGACCCTTTGTTCGTCCAAGGGTTTGGCGAAGCGCATATCGAAGACATCGGCATCGATCTTTTCCGCCACCCCCATGACTTGGGCGAGCAGCGGCCCGAAGGAAAGAAAGGCGATGCCGCACCCTTGCGGGCGTTTGCTGCGACGACACTCCCGCGCTTTGCCGATGGGCAGCGCGACCATCTCTTCCGCGATCTCCGCTCCCGGCCCCGACCCGCGCGGATAGCGGACCGCGCAGGGGCCGTCGTGCAAGAAACCGGTATAGAGCATCCGGCGCAATTCGTTCTCGTCGGCCGGCAGCATGATCAGCATATGCGGCAAGCAGCGCAAAAAAGCGACATCGTAGCCCCCGGCGTGGGTGGGTCCGTCCCCCCCGACCACCCCGGCGCGATCGATCGCGAACAAGACCGGCAGTTTTTGCAAAGCCACATCGTGGACGACTTGATCGTAGGCGCGTTGGAGGAAGGTGGAATAGATTGCGACCACCGGCTTCGCACCCTCGCAGGCGAGGCCGGCGGCGAAGGTGACGCTGTGTTGTTCGGCGATGGCGACATCGAAATAGCGATCGGGGAATCGTTCGGAAAAGCGCTCCATCTTCGAGCCCTCGCGCATCGCCGGGGTGATCGCGATCAAGCGCTCGTCGCGTTCGGCCATATCGCAGAGCCAGCGGCCGAAGACTTCCGAATAAGTCGGGCTCTTCGCCGGGGATTCGGTCGGCTTCGCGGCGATGCCGACGGCGGGATCGAAGGGCGAGCCGACGCCGTGATATTTCACGGGGTCGGATTCCGCCGGCGGATAGCCCTTGCCTTTGCGGGTGATGACGTGCAGCAACTGAGGTCCTTGCAGCCGTTTGATATTTTCCAGCGTGGGCAGCAAGGTGCCGAGATCGTGCCCGTCGATCGGGCCGATATAGTTGAAGCCGAATTCCTCGAACAGGGTGCCAGGAACGATCAGCCCTTTGACATGCTCCTCGGCGCGATGGGCCATTTCGCGGATCGGGGGCATCTTGCTCAGGATCTTTTTTCCCCCTTCCTTGACCGAAGCGTAGAGCCTGCCGGAGATCAAGCGGGCGAAGCGGTTGGCGAGGGCCCCGACATTCGGCGAGATCGACATCTCGTTGTCGTTGAGGATGACCAGCAGGTCGAGTCCGAGTCCGCCGGCGTGGTTGAGAGCCTCGAAGGCCATGCCGCAGGTCAGGCCGCCATCCCCGATCACCGCGACCGTGCGCCGCGGGCGGCCGCTGTGGCGAGAGGCGACGGCCATGCCGACCGCCGCGCTGATGGAGGTTCCGGCATGACCGACCCCGAAGCTGTCGTAGGGACTCTCGCTGCGTTTGGGGAAGGGCGAGAGCCCCCCTTGGCGCCGCACCGTCGACATCCGCTCGCGTCGACCGGTGAGAATTTTATGGGGATAGCTTTGATGCCCGACATCCCACACGATGCGGTCTTCGGGGGTGTCGTAGAGATAATGCAAGGCGACGGTGAGTTCGACGCTGCCGAGTCCGGCGGCAAAATGTCCGCCGGATCGGGAGACGCTTTCTATCAGATAGCGGCGTATCTCATGCGCCAAATCGGGCAGGGCGGATTCGGGTAGAGTGCGTAGATCGAAAGGATTTTGAATCGACGACAACAAAGGCCAGTCTTCGGGTTTGCTCATTCGCTTAATATTCCGGTTCGAGGGTTGCAAGCGCTATCGCTGCGAAGATCGGGTTGCCGTTTCCGGCGGGCGTTTCGAGTTCTCTTTTTTTTCGAATCTTGATGGCCCGGCGAGCGCGGGTGAACCATCCAAGCCCGTCGTGCCAAACTCATGGTGGCTTGCGAGCACCGGATGAATCGATGCGAGTCGAGGCGCGGGCTATCGCCGGGCTATCAAGGCTTCGTTTTTCGGATGCCGATGCGACCTGATTTTGACATATCCCCGCCAAGTCGCATGAGTATCATCGAGGATGCGGGCGAAAAAATCACGAAAGAGTCCCAAGGAGGTGGGGTCATGTCGATATGTGGGATGCGGTTTTCCATGCCGGTTTTCGTTGTCCTTAGAGGCTTCGGCGGCGATTGGGATATCCGCAGATTATGGGGGGTGATCGTATCGGTTGCGGCTCTGGCGCTCTCGGGTTGCGCCTCGGTTTCCCTCGAAGGGGGCAACCCGGACGACTCTTGGCCTTCGGATCCGGTCGAGCCGGTCAATCGATTCGTTTTTTCCATCAACGAGGTGGTCGACGATTTGGCGTTGGAGCCGGTCTCCGAGGTTTACCGCAAACTTCCCCAAGGCGTGCAGCGCGGGGTCTATAACGTTTTCGACAATGCCGCCTATCCCGATACCGTCGTCAATCAATTCCTCCAAGGCAAGATCGAGCTCGGTATGAAGGATACCGCCCGCTTCATGGTCAATTCCACGGCCGGGGTCGGCGGGGTATTCGATGTCGCCACCGGAATGGGCCTCGAACGCCACCAAGAGGATTTCGGTCAAACCCTTGCGGTATGGGGTTTCGGCCCCGGGAGTTTCCTCACCCTGCCCGGCCTCGGACCGAGCACGGTGCGCGACAGCGGCGGGCCGGTAATGGGAGCCTGGCTCGATATCAGCAACTATGTCGGCGCTTTCCCCTACGCCCTCATTTTGAAACTCGTCGACCAGCGAGCGAGGATGGCCGATACGATCCGGCTGCGGGACGAGATCGCGCTTGATCGCTACTCCTATACCAGAGATGCCTATTTGCAGCGGCGGGATTATCTGATACGGGATCAGGGATCATGATCGAAGGCGCTTTGAGCAAGCGTCCGCTTTCCGCCGGCGATGTCGGCCCGGCGGCGAAAAAGCGATGCGTCTCGACCTTCGCTCGCTCTCCGCGAAAAACGCACCTCGAAGAAGCGCAAGCGATACGTTCGATCGGCTTTATCGGCCTTCCAGGGCTTGGCCGATGGCCCAGACGAAGCCGTCCTGATCGACGATGAAAACCTCGCGCAGCCCGTGGGGCTTGTCGGCGCTGCCTTGGAGGATTCGAAACCCGAGCCCTCGGGCGGCGGATTCGGCGGCGTCCGGATCGCGACCGAAGAGCCGATGCTCCGTTGCCACCCCGCGCGGAGCATCGCCGACGAGCGCCGGATGCCAAGGATGACTATCGTAAGTATGATGGGCATGCAGCATCCACTGCGCCCCTTGTCGGCGCAGCACCGCGATATCGGGGTCGTGATAGACGATATCCGCTGCGAGCACTTCGAGGTGAAAAGGCAAGGCGGCGTCGATATCGCGCACGATCAGATTGAAACCGATGACCTGACCCGATGCCGCGAGAGAGCGGCCGTAATCCGCAGCCGGCATCCAAGGGTCTTGGCTTCTTCGAGCGCTCATGATGTCAAGTTCGAAGGGGTCGGGAAAGGGAGCGGGAAAAAGGAAAGGCGAAAAGGGGTATCGTGCAAGACCGGCACCGAAGCCGCGTTTGGCCGAACCGCCCTTGGCCAAGGATCGAAAGGAGAGTCAAGCGCACCGGCGATCGACGATATCGCCGCCCGATCGATGCTCGTCAGGTATCGTTCGATATCGGGCGAGATCGAACGATGCGAAGGATCGGGGTCGAATCGGGGTCGATAAGGGTGTTATGGTGAACGATCGGAAAGCGGACGACGATGCAAATATCATGCTGTCGATGTCGAGTCGTTGGTGCCGAGGAGAGGACTTGAACCTCCACGGGGTTTACCCCCACATGGACCTGAACCATGCGCGTCTACCGATTCCGCCACCTCGGCCGTCTCGTCACACCGTGATTTTGCCGCCCATGACCGCAAACCTGCCATCATAACGAACCCGGCCGATCCTTGTCAACAAATACCCCCAAGCCTGGCTCCAAGACCCGTCGGTCGCGCACCGATTCCCCGAGCCCTCCTTCGCGGATCGAGAACCTCCCCGAGCGTCGCGTATTGGGCGATTACCTCGCCACCCTCGCCGCCCCCGCATCGTTGGAGGAGATCGCGCTCGCCCACGATCTCGAAAGTCCCGCGGAGCTGCGGGCGCTTCGCCACCGACTGCGGGCGATGGCTCGCGACGGTCAGATCCTCCGCGGGCGTCGCGATCGCTTCGCCGCCGATGCGGCGGCCGCCGCCTCCTTCGAACAAGGACCCGAACCCTCGGCTTCGTCCGCTCGCAACGGGCTCGTCACCGGCCGCGTGATCGGGAATCGCAAGGGCTTCGGTTTTTTGCAACCCGACGATCAAGGAACGGATGTTTTTCTTCCCGCTCGCCAGATGCGTTCGGCGATGCACGGCGACCGGGCTTCGGTACGCATCGTGAAGACCGGCTCCGACGGGCGACGCGAGGGGATCTTCGTCGAGCGTATCGCGGACGATTCCCCGCGGCGGGTGGTCGGACGCCTCGTGCACGAAAACGGGGTGTCTTTCGTGATCCCGCACGATTCGCGCATCCATCGGGATATTCTGATTCGCCAAGGCTCCGAGCCTGTCGCCGGCGATGGAAAAAAGGCGAAGCAAGGCGGCTATGTCGTGGCCCGTATCACCGCAGCCCCGACCCGACAGCATCCGCCGATCGGGGTGATCGAGGAAAGGCTCGGCGATCGCTCCCGGCCGGGGATCGGCCGCGAGATAGCGATACGCACCCACGACATTCCCTGCGAATGGCCCGATGAGGTGGCTTCGGAGGTGGCGGCGCTTCCCGCTTCGGTGCGCGAGCGGGATATCGCCGGTCGCATCGATCTGCGCCGGCTGGATTTCGTCACCATCGACGGCGAGGATGCCCGGGATTTCGACGACGCGGTGTGTTGCGAACGAAACGAGAAGGGGTGGCGCTTGTGGGTGGCCATCGCCGATGTCGGCGCTTATGTTCCGCCCGGCAGTGCGTTGGATCGGGAAGCTCGGCTTCGCGGGAACTCCGTCTATTTCCCCGACCGGGTGATCCCGATGCTGCCCGAGGCTCTTTCGAACGTGCTTTGTTCGCTGCAACCGCGGGTGGATCGCCTGTGCTTGGGCTGCGAAATGCAGCTGGACGAAAGCGGGCGGATCCTGAACTCGCACTTCTTCGAGGGAGTGATTCGCTCGAAGGCCCGTTTGACCTACGAGGCGGTGTCGCGAGCCTTGGGCGATCAGCTCGCTGCGGGCGAGCGTCCGGCGCCGGATTCGGTATCCGACGATCCCGCCCCCGTCCTTGCGATGCTCTCCCGCTTCGAGGAGGCATACACCGCTTTGCGCACGGCGCGCGAAAAGCGCGGGGCGATCGATTTCGATAGCGTCGAGATTCGCATCGTCTTCGACAAGGAGGGTCGTATCGAGGGTCTGCGGCCGCTCGAACGCGGGCTTTCGCATCGGATGATCGAAGAAGCGATGATCGCCGCCAATGTCGCGGCGGCGCGCTTCATCGAGCGTCGTCGATTGCCGAGCCTCTTTCGCGTTCACGACGGACCCTCGCCCGACAAGGTGGAGGAGCTGCGCGTTTTCCTCGAGGATTACGGGCTGAAACTCGCCGGCGGCGAAAGCCCGGAGCCGAAGCATTTCGCCGACGTGGTGCGAAAATCCGAAACCCGGCCGGATACCCGGCTGATTCAGATGGCATTGCTGCGCTCCCTCTCCCAAGCGAAATACACCCCCGACAACAGCGGTCATTTCGGTCTTGCGCATCGCGCTTATCTGCATTTCACCTCGCCGATCCGACGCTATCCGGATCTGGTCGTCCACCGGGCGATTCGTCATGCATTGGCCGGGGGCAAGCCCGGGGCGAGCGGCCAGAGTCGGGAGTCGCTGACCGGCTTGGGAACGCATTGCTCGATGACCGAAAGAAGGGCGGACGATGCGGTGCGCGACGCCACCGCTTGGTTGAAATGCGAGCTGATGCGCGAGCGGGTCGGCGAGAACTTCGATGCCGTGATCACCGGCGTCGCTTCCTTCGGCCTTTTCGTAACCCCCGAAGAGGTACCGGTCGAGGGCTTGGTGCCCATCGGTGATTTGGGCTCGGGCGATATCCGTTTCGATCCGATTCGTCGCCGCCTCGAGGGGGGCAAGCCCCATCGCCTTTACCGGCTCGCGGATCGCTTGCGGGTTTCGCTGACCGCCGTCGATCTCGACGAGCAGCGAGTGTTTTACGAGCCCGCGCGTCGGCGCGGACGTTCGTCGGCCGGCGCAGGCTCCGCCGGTCGAGGCGATCGCGGGGTCGCATCTCGCCGAGACAAAGCCGCCCGTGACCCCGATCGGGGCTCGAAGGCGAAAGGCGGATGGCGAAAAAAACCCTGACCTTCGGGGCGCATGCCGCGCAGGCCTTGATCGAAGAGGATCCGGCTCGGGTGCTGGAGGTCTGGCTGCAAAAGGATCGCCCCGCTCCGGCCATCCGCCGGGCGCTCGAGGCCTCGGTGGCCACCGGGATCGCCGTCAAAGAAGCAAGCAGAGAGACCCTCGATCGCCTCAGCGGATCGAAGGTCCATCAAGGGGTGGTCGTGCGTCATCTCGAGGGCATCGATTCCGAGTCCGTTTTGGCGCTTCCGGCGCTGCTTCGGCGCCGCCCGCCGCCCGATCTGCTGATGGTCTTGGACCAGGTGCAAGATCCCCGCAATCTCGGAGCCTGCCTTCGCTGCGCCGCCGGCGCCGGGGTCGATGCCCTGATCATCCCCAAAAGGCGCAGCGCCCTTCTCACCCCGACCGCCCGCAAAGCGGCGAGCGGCGCCGCCGAACGGGTTCCTTTGGTGACCGCGACCAACCTCGCTCGCGCCCTCGACGAGATCGACGATGCCGGGATCACGCTCGTCGGAACCGCGGCCGACGCCCCCGACTCCCTTTTCGATCTCGACCTGCGCCCGCCGGTGGCCTTCGTTCTCGGCGGCGAGGAAAAGGGCCTTCGCCGCCTCACGCGCGAGAAATGCCACCGGATCGTTTCGATCCCGCTTCGCCCGTCGATCGAGAGCCTGAATGTCTCGGTGGTCGCCGGCATCTGCCTGTTCGAAGCGGTGCGTCAGCGAAGGAAAGCGATCTGAGGCGGTATCGATCTCGGGAAAATCGGCTGCACGGATCGGCCTTCGAAGATACGATCCCTAGGGTTGCGCGATCTGCGCTCGTACGAAAGGCGAAGAGCGATTCTTCGGGCTTTGGCCGGTTTCGGAATTTAAAACGGGCGAGCGCCTTCACGGTGCCCGACAACGAATCGATTCCCTTTCGAGATGTCGAGGCTTCGGCGATCCGGGGGAGGCGAAGGGCATCGTGGTCGGTGATGATCGCCGATCGCTTTTTCGACGACGGCGATTGTCAAGAGACGCTCCTCTTTTGGTGAATCAGCGGTCAATCAGCGGTCAATCAGCGGTGAATCAGCGGTGAATCAGGCCCCCTACAAACGAGACGAAACCTCGCAAGAACCCCCGAGGGCGAGGGGCCCGGCCCCCGACACCGAAGCCGGGAGCGACTCCGGCTCCGGCGACCCCGGAGATCGTGACCGAGCGCTCGCCGAAAGCGCGGTTTCTTTGCACGCACTTCCGGTCGCCACCCCTTGGCGTTCGGGCCTCGGGGCGTGGCTTCGAGGCGGCAAAAGGGCGAATTTGCTGGAGATCGAGGTCGAGAGCATCCACCGCGCCCTCGCCAATCTCTTCGGCTATCACTGCCTGCAGATCGGCGACCTCGCGGGAGCCGATTTGATGCACACCAGTCGCATCATCAATCGCTGTCTTGTCGATATCGACGGCAGCGCCAAAGGGAGTTCGTCCTATCCGTTGATCAGCGGCTCGGCGATGTCGCTGCCGATCGAATCCGATGCGATCGATGTCGCCATCTTGCCACATGTCTTGGAATTCGAGACCCGCCCACCGGTGGCTTTGCGCGAGGTGGCGCGGGTGTTGGTCCCCGAAGGGCATCTTCTGCTCTTGGTTTTCAATCCGGTCAGTTCGATGGGGGTGCAACGACTTTTTCGCGCTCGCTCCCGCCATGCGCCTTGGTGCGGCATCTACCTGGGATCGCGGCAGCTGCGCGATTGGTTAGGCCTTTTGGGCTTCGATATCATCGATCAACGCCCTTGTTTCGCGGCCCGCTTGGCGGCGCAAGAACTCACCGGCACCGGCTTGCGTACCGTTTCCGAGTGGTTTTTGCCGGCGCTGGCCAGTGCCCGCCTGATCGTCGCCCGCAAGCGGGTCAGCGCGATGCTGCCGGCGCGCCCTCGTTGGAAGCCCTTTCGTTCTTTGGTCGAAGTCAGGCTCGGGGGCACGTCGGCGGCCGGGCGCAATGCCCCCGATGGACCCGATGGATAGGCATCGGCCATCCGACATTCTTTTTTCTCCCCCTTTCCTTTGCCAACGCGAAGCGCGGCCGAAATGTCCGATAGATCCGATCGAGTCGAAATCTTCACCGACGGCGCCTGCCGGGGAAACCCCGGCCCCGGAGGTTGGGGAGCGCTTTTGCGCTACAAAGCGCATGAAAAGGAGATATCGGGCGCCGAATCCGGCACCACCAACAACCGCATGGAGCTGATGGCCGCGATCAAGGCTCTCGAGATCTTGCGTCGCCCGAGTCGGGTACGGATCAGCACCGATTCCACCTATCTCAAAAACGGCATCACGCAGTGGATCGCCGTTTGGAAGCGAAAGAACTGGAGGACTTCGGATCGCAAGGAAGTCAAGAACGTGGATTTATGGCAATGGCTGGAACGGGTTGCCTCAGGTCACGAGATCGAGTGGGTTTGGGTCAAAGGGCATGCGGGCCATGAGGGAAACGAAAGAGCCGATGCGCTGGCGCGAGAGGCGATCGCAAAGATTCCCGCATCGCAGCGATGTCTCGATGACAAGGATCAGGGTAAGGACAAGGATCAGGACAAGGACTCATGAGACAGATCGTTCTCGATACCGAGACCACCGGTCTCGAGCCGCAGCAGGGGCACCGGATCATCGAGATCGGAGCGGTCGAGCTGGTCAATCGCCAGCTGAGTGGCCAGCATTTCCATCACTATTTGAATCCGGAGCGAGAGATCGACGAAGGGGCGTTGGAAGTCCATGGCCTCAGCCGGGAATTCCTGATGGACAAACCCCATTTCGCCGATATCAGCGATGAATTTTTGGCATTCATCGAAGGCGCCCAGCTGATCATTCATAACGCCGATTTCGATATCTCCTTTCTCGATTACGAGCTCGATCTGCTCGAAGAAAGCCCCGTAAAGCGAATCAAGCACCATTGCTCCGATATCCTCGATAGCCTTGCGCTGGCCAGACAAATGCACCCGGGCCAGCGCAATGGCCTCGAAGCCCTTTGCAAGCGTTACGGCATCGACGATTCCGCTCGCCGCTACCACGGGGCTTTGTTGGATGCGGAAATCCTCGCCGAGGTCTATCTTGCGATGACCGGAGGGCAGGGCGCCTTGGAGATCGACAATCTTCGAAACTCGGCCTTGATATCGGCTTCGAGCGGTAGGGGGATGAAAAAGAGAGGATCTTTTCGGGTGATCCGGGCGAGCGCGGAAGAGATACAAAGGCATGAAGAGCAGATCCTTCATATCGACGAGAAAAGCCAAGGGCAATGCCTGTGGCTCGCGTTGCGAGGCGCCAAAACCGCGCCGGCGAAAGGGTGAATTCCGCTTCGATACGCCCCTCCTTCCGCCGGCGAGATTCGCAGCCCTCGCCCGGCCTTGCGCAAGAGCGCAAAATCACGGCTTCTTCGGGCGATGAATGTTGACAGGCGATCGATGACTCGCTTAAACTTCGCCGAATGGGGCCATAGCTCAGATGGGAGAGCGCTACAATGGCATTGTAGAGGTCGGCGGTTCGATCCCGCCTGGCTCCACCAAGTCGTATAAGTCCGCGAGCATCGAACCGGCGAAGAGCGCCTGTTTTTTTGCACGGATAGGGTATCGAAGCGTATTTCGAGGCTTTCGGGCTTCGATTTTTGGTTTTAGCACGTCCCCATCGTCTAGCCTGGCCTAGGACACCACCCTTTCAAGGTGGCGACACGGGTTCGAATCCCGTTGGGGACGCCATTTTTTTTGGAAATTACATATCAGGACACCCATCGATGAATGAGGATGTTCCGATCGATATTCATCCCCCCCGTCAAAGATGCCTAGGCTAGATGCGTAAACTGGCCGCTTTCCCGATGCGCCTGTGCACAGGGCACGGATGCGGCCGATGGTATCGATGCGTCAGTTCCCTTAGTTTTCCCGGTCGCGCAGTCCCTCACACCAAGAACAGCCTGCTTTCCAAAGCTCCCCCGACCGGTTCCCCGCTTCTTCTCGGAATGGTCGTCGGTTTCCTTGCCGCCGATTTACGTCGGATCCATCCCCGCCTCGTCCGACACCTTGAGCGTCTCGTTCGCGCCCGAGGCTTGGATGCGACGGAGCATGAACCAAGCCGATTTCTTCGTGATCCCCAGTGCCGGTGCCGGCTGTGGCGACGAGATGCCCTTGCGAGCGGTTTGCATCAAGTAGATGGCATAGAGCCGGTGGCGCGCAAGGCCAAGGGCCGTTCTCGAAAACGGCGCCGATTCTCACCGAGTGGATTTTTCGGCAGTCCTTGCATCGACAAAGCTCTTCTCGTGCGGTCCATAGGCCGTGGCGCCTGCTCCTGCATTTCGGACATGTGGGCTTGCCGCCCCAAATCGACCGCTCGACGAAGGAACGCGCGGAGGCTTCGTCCGGAAATCGGTCGAGGAACTGCACCGCGCTCGAAGTCCCGGCCTTTTTCTTCGCTTTTTCTTGCATGGCTTTCCCTCCGGTCCGGTTCGACAATCAGATGATTGTGCGACGGAAGGATGCACATGTACATAACTCCCTTTCGGAACATCGCCTGGCAAATCGGAGTCGTCCTATGAAGCGATTCGTCTTTCCGGCCATCTGTTCGTTATCGGTGTTTGCGGCCTCGGCTGCACAAATGCCAAGGCAAGAGCTTGGTGTCAGTCCCACAAACATAATGATTGACGAGGGAATCTCCGTTCCGAGCAAGAGCGGCAGCGGCGATGTGACGATCTCTCCGACGAGCCTGACCTTCGACCCCTTCGACCCCTTCGACCGGGACACGGCTCAAACCGTCACGGCGAACGTCTCCGAGGACGACGACACCGTCGATGACATCGCGAGCCTTCCGTTTTCGGGGACCGCCCCCGACTTCGGCCAAGCCGTCCTCGCCGACGGCGTGCACCCGGTCAAGGAGAAGGCGCTCGTCCTTTCTCTATTGACACTGGACATCGACGAAGGAGACAAGGAGCGCTTCGGCGTCGAACTGACCACGAAGCCGAGCGGGAGCGTGAGCTCGACCCTGACTTCGTCGGACGACCGACTTAGCGTATCTCCGTCTTCTTTGGCCTTCACGCCCTCGAGTTGGAACCTGGCACAAAACGTCACCTCGAGCGCCGCCGAGAACGACGATCGGTCAGCCTCCGGCGCCGACGATGTCCCGCGCTTTTCCCCTATCTACGACATCGACGCCAGCGATCGCCGCAAGGCGATCGACGCACTGAGGATGCCGGAGTTTTCCTACCGCATTCTCGGGGTGTACTTGCAGGCGAAGCCGAGCGGGAACGTGACCGTGAGTCTGGCCACGAGCGGGCATGCGGGCTTGACGGTGGAGCCGACTTCCTTGACCTTCACGCCTTCGAACTGGAACACGCTGCAGAAATTCAGGGTCCGAAGCCCGATTTTCCATGGCGCCACGGAAAAATCCCTGACCCTCTCGGCTTCGGGGGGCGACTACGACGACGTCGTCAGCAAACTGTCGGTTACGGTCGACGATTCGCACGGGTTGGGCATTTCAGAGGGACAGCTGACCCCCTTGGTGATCGTCGAAGGGGAAAGCGCCACCTTGACCGTGGTCTTGCGCGATCCGCTGAATGGCAACGAAAGAGCCCGTATCGACCTCGCCAAGCCCGGGAGATTCGATTCGCGGGTGATCACGGAGAAGATTCTGTCGATTTCCCCGCGAGTGTTGCACTTCGACTCGACGAACTATAGCCGGCCCCAAACCGTCACCCTCACCGCACTCGAGGACGACGATCGGAACAACGAGAACGGCAGTTTCTCGTTCAACGCGTATTACTACAACCCGCCGCCCGATGCCGACCTGTCCGGTAATAGATGGCGCCCCTACCAGACGAGTGAGGCGACGCGCACGGCGGAGGTGCGGGTGAAGGACAACACCCCCTTGCCGCCGGCCGGTCTGACCCTGTCTGCGACCTCGACGTTGACAATCCCGGAAGGGGGCAGCGAGACCTTCACGGTGGTATTGGACAGGGAACCGATCGGCGGTTCGGTGACGGTCAGCGCCAGCGTCAGCGCGGGCTCCGACTTGAGCCTGTCGCCGACGAGTTTGACCTTCACGGAATCGAACTGGAAAGAGCCGCAGACCCTCACGGTGCAGGCTGCCGAAGACGCCGACGCCGACGATGACAGCGCGAGCGTTTCGCTGTCGGCCTCGGGCGCCGACTATGGCGGCGTGTCCAAGACTCTGCCGGTGTCGATCACCGACGACGACGAGGCGGGGCTGACGTTGCCGGAGAGCGTGAGGGTGAACGAGGGTGCAAGCGCGACCTTCACGGTGGCGTTGGCGACGCAGCCGAGCGCCGATGTGACGGTGACGTTGACACAGCCGAAGAACACGGACGTGACGGTGGACACCGATACGACGAAGACGGGCAATCAAATCACGCTGGTCTTGACCGGCGGCAGCGCCGGCAACTGGAAAACGGGTCAGACGGTGAGGGTGAGTGCGGCCGAGGATGCCGATGCCGTCGACGAGAGTACGAGAGTCGAACTGACGGCATCGGGCGGTGATTACGGCGGCGTTACCGGCAGCCTATCGGTTTCGGTGAAAGACAACGACGAAGCGGGATTGACCGTCGTGGCGACGGATCCCTTGTCTGTGGTCGAGGGCGGCAGCAACACCTTCACGGTGGCGTTGGCGACGGAGCCCTCGGCGCCGGTGACGGTCACGCTGGCTCAGCCGAGCGATACCGATGTGCGGGTGGATACCGACTCCGCCACATCCGGCGACCAAGTCACGCTGAGTTTCACGACGGAGAACTGGAACGAGGCTCGGACGGTTCAGGTGAGCGCGGCCGAGGATGACGATACCGTCGACGAGAGCACGGACTTCAAGCTGACGGCAACGGGCGGCGACTACGAGGGCAAGGAAGAGACCGTTCGCATCGCCGTGGCGGACAACGATCGTTATCTGGTCGTGAAACCGGACTCCCTGACGGTCGCCGAGGGCGGGAGCGGCAACTTCACGGTGGCGTTGTCGAGCGCTCCGAGCGCGCCGGTGACGGTGACGCTGAGGCAAGGCGACACGTCCAGCTCCGACGTGACCTTCGACACCGACCCGACCACCGACGGCAATCAAAGCACGCTGACCTTCGATTCCTCGAACTGGAGAACCGCTCGGACTGTGACGGTGAGCGCGGCGGAGGACGCCGATGCGCTTGCGGACAGGGAGACGATCGAGTTGAGCGCGTCGGGCGGGGATTACGCGGGCAAGAGCGAGAGCGTGTCGGTGTCGGTTTCGGAGAACGATGCGGCGGCATTGACTGTTGCAGCGGCGGATCCGCTGGTCGTGTCCGAGGGCGGGAACAAGACCTTCGAGGTGTCGTTGGCGACGCAGCCGAGTGCGGAAGTGACGGTGACGCTGACGTCGAGCGACAGCGAGGTGACGGTGAGTCCGGGCAGGCTGACCTTCACCGCCGCCGGCGACGACAACGACGGCAACTGGCGCACGGGTCAGACGGTGACGGTGAGGGCGGCTCAAGACGCCGATGCGGCCGACGAGAGCGCGAGCATCTCCTTGAGCGCGTCGGGCGGGGACTACGCGGGCAAGAGCGAGAGCGTGTCGGTGTCGGTGAGCGACGACGATGCCGCTTTGATCGTTCCGGCGAGCGTGGCGGTGACGGAGGGTAGCGAAGCGACCTTCGATGTGAAACTGGCGGCGCAGCCGGGGGCGGAAGTAACGGTGAAATTGACGTCGCCTGCGAATACGGATGTCACCATCGACAAGACCTCGCTTGCTTTCAGCACCGAAAACTGGAACGAGCCTCAAAGCGTGAAGATCAGCGCGGCTCATGACGAAGACGCACAAACCGAAAACACGAGCATCGCTCTCGCAGCTTCCGGCGGTGGCTACGCAGATATTGCCGGCCGCGTGGCGGTGACGCTGAACGATGACGACACGGCGGCATTGACGATTGCGGCGGCGGATCCCTTTGACGTGTCCGAGGGCGGCAGCAGTGCATTCACGGTGCGTTTGGCGACGAAGCCCACGGAGGCGGTGACGGTCATGCTGGCCCAGCCGAGCGATACCGATGTGACGGTCGATACCGATACGACGACGCAGGGCAATCAAAAAACGCTGACCTTCACCGTCGCGGGCGCCGGCGACAAATGGGATATCCCCCAAACGGTGAGCGTGAGCGCGGCCGAGGATGACGATGCCGTCGACGAGAGTACGAGTGTCGAACTGACGGCATCGGGCGGTGATTACGGCGGCGTTACCGGCAGCCAATCGGTTTCGGTGAAAGACAACGACGAAGCGGCGTTGACCGTCGTGGCGGATACGGATCCCTTGGCCGTGGTCGAGGGCGGGAGCAATACATTCACGGTTGCGTTGGCGACACAGCCGAGCGGTGATGTGACGGTGGCGATTGCCCGGCCGACGAACACGGACGTGACCGTGAACCCGGCCTCGCTGACCTTCACGGCATCGAACTGGAAGGATGCCCAGACGGTGACGGTGAGCGCGGCGGAAGACGCCGATGCCATCGCGGACAGCACGACTGTGCGATTGAACGCATCGGGTGGTGATTACAGCTCGGTCTCGAAGGACATCGAGGTGTCGGTGAGCGAAAACGACGAGGCGGGGCTGACCATCACGCAGGAGACGGATCCGCTGAGGGTGCCCGAAGGGGGCAGCGAGACTTTCACGGTGGCGCTGGCGACGCAGCCGAGCGGTGATGTGACGGTGACGATTGCCCGGCCGACGAACACGGACGTGACCGCGAGTCCGGCCTCGCTGATCTTCACGGCATCGAACTGGAACGAGACTCGAGATGTGACGGTGAGCGCGTCGGAGGACGCCGATGCCCTCGCGGACAGCACGACTGTGCGATTGAGCGCATCGGGTGGCGATTACGGATCCGTTGCCAAGGACATCGAGGTGTCGGTGAGCGAAAACGACGAGGCGAGTCTGACCGTCGCGCAGGAGACGGATCCGCTGAGGGTGCCCGAAGGGGGCAGCGAGACTTTCACGGTGGCGCTGGCGACGCAGCCGAGCGGCGATGTGACGGTGGCGATTGCCCGGCCGACGAACACGGACGTGACGGTGAGTCCGGCCTCGCTGATCTTCACGGCATCGAACTGGAAGGATGCCCAGACGGTGACGGTGAGTGCGGCGGAAGACGCCGATGCCCTCGCGGACAGCACGACCTTGTCGCTAAGCGCATCGGGTGGCGATTACGGATCCGTTGCCAAGGACATCGAAGTATCGGTGAGCGAAAACGACGAGGCGAGCCTGACCGTCGACCATCGCGCAGGAGACGGATCCGCTGAGGGTGCCCGAAGGGGGCAGCGAGACATTCACGGTGGCGTTGGCGACGCAGCCGAGCGGTGATGTGAAGGTGACGATTGCCCAGCCGACGAACACGGATGTGACGGTGGATGTCGATACGGCGGCGGGGAATCAGAACGAGCTGACCTTCACGGCATCGAACTGGAAGGATGCCCAGATGGTGACGGTGAGCGCGGCGGAAGACGCCGATGCCATCGCGGACAGCACGACCTTGTCGCTAAGCGCCTCGGGTGGCGACTACGGCTCCGTTGCCAAGAGCATCGAGGTGTCGGTGACGGAGAACGACAGTCCGGCTCTGACCATCACGCAGGAGGCGGATCCGCTGCCGGTGTCCGAAGGGGGCAGCGAGACTTTCACGGTGGCGTTGGCGACACAGCCGAGCGGTGATGTGACGGTGACGATTGCCCGGCCGACGAACACGGACGTGACCGTGAGCCCGGCCTCGCTGATCTTCACGGCATCGAACTGGAACGAGACCCGAGATGTGACGGTGAGCGCGGCGGAAGACGCCGATGCCATCGCGGACAGCACGACTGTGCGATTGAGCGCATCGGGTGGCGATTACGGATCCGTTGCCAAGGACATCGAAGTATCGGTGAGTGAGAACGACAGTCCGGGGCTGACCATCACGCAGGAGACGGATCCGCTGTCGGTGTCCGAAGGGGGCAGCGAGACCTTCACGGTGGCGTTGGCGACGCAGCCGAGCGGTGATGTGACGGTGACGATTGCCCGGCCGACGAACACGGACGTGACCGTGAGTCCGGCCTCGCTGACCTTCACGGCATCGAACTGGAAGGATGCCCAGACGGTGACGGTGAGTGCGGCGGAAGACGCCGATGCCATCACGGACAGCACGACCTTGTCGCTAAGCGCCTCGGGTGGCGACTACGGCTCCGTTGCCAAGAGCATCGAGGTGTCGGTGACGGAGAACGACAGTCAGGGGCTGACCATCGCGCAGGAGACGGATCCGCTAGTGGTGTCCGAAGGGGGCAACGAGACCTTCAAGGTGGCGTTGGCGACGCAGCCGAGCGCCGATGTGACGGTGGCGGTTGCCCGACCGACGAACACGGACGTGACGGTGAGTCCGGCCTCGCTGACCTTCACGGCATCGAACTGGAAGGATGCCCAGACGGTGACGGTGAGTGCGGCGGAAGACGCCGATGCCATCGCGGACAGCACGACTGTGCGATTGAGCGCATCGGGTGGCGATTACGGATCCGTTGCCAAGGACATCGAAGTGTCGGTGAGCGAAAACGACGAGGCGGGGCTGACCATCACGCAGGAGACGGATCCGCTGAGGGTGCCCGAAGGGGGCAGCGAGACTTTCACGGTGGCGCTGGCGACGCAGCCGAGCGGTGATGTGACGGTGACGATTGCCCGGCCGACGAACACGGACATGACCGCGAGTCCGGCCTCGCTGATCTTCACGGCATCGAACTGGAAGGATGCCCAGACGGTGACGGTGAGCGCGGCGGAAGACGCCGATGCCCTCGCGGACAGCACGACTGTGCGATTGAGTGCCTCGGGTGGTGATTACATCTCCGTTGCCAAGGACATCGAGGTGTCGGTGAGCGAAAACGACGAGGCGAGTCTGACCGTCGCGCAGGAGACGGATCCGCTGAGGGTGCCCGAAGGGGGCAGCGAGACTTTCACGGTGGCGCTGGCGACGCAGCCGAGCGGGGATGTGACGGTGACGATTGCCCGGCCGACGAACACGGACGTGACCGTGAGTCCGGCTTCGCTGATCTTCACGGCATCGAACTGGAACGAGACCCGAGATGTGACGGTGAGCGCGTCGGAAGACGCCGATGCCCTCGCGGACAGCACGACTGTGCGATTGAGCGCCTCGGGTGGTGATTACGGGTCCGTTGCCAAGGACATCGAAGTGTCGGTGAGCGAAAACGACAGTCCGGGGCTGACCATCGAGCAGGAGACGGATCCGCTAGTGGTGTCCGAAGGGGGCAACGAGACCTTCAAGGTGGCGTTGGCGACGCAGCCGAGCGCCGATGTGACAGTGACGATTGCCCGGCCGACGAACACGGACGTGACTGTGAGTCCGGCCTCGCTGATCTTCACGGCATCGAACTGGAAGGATGCCCAGACGGTGACGGTGAGTGCGGCGGAAGACGCCGATGCCATCACTGACAGCACGACTGTGCGATTGAGCGCATCGGGTGGCGATTACGGATCCGTTGCCAAGGACATCGAAGTGTCGGTGAGTGAGAACGACAGTCCGGGGCTGACCATCGCGCAGGAGACGGATCCGCTAGTGGTGTCCGAAGGGGGCAACGAGACCTTCAAGGTGGCGTTGGCGACGCAGCCGAGCGCCGATGTGACAGTGACGATTGCCCGGCCGACGAACACGGACGTGACTGTGAGTCCGGCCTCGCTGATCTTCACGGCATCGAACTGGAAGGATGCCCAGACGGTGACGGTGAGTGCGGCGGAGGACGCCGATGCCCTCGCGGACAGCACGACCGTGACTCTAAGCGCTTCGGGTGGCGACTACGGCTCGATCTCGAAGGGCATCGAGGTGTCGGTGAGCGAGAACGACGAGGCGGGTCTGACCATCACGCAGGAGACGGACCCGCTGTCGGTGCCCGAAGGGGGCAGCGAGACCTTCACGGTGGCGTTGGCGACGCAGCCGAGCGGTGATGTGACGGTGGCGGTTGCCCGGCCGACGAACACGGACGTGACGGTGAACCCGGCTTCGCTGATCTTCACGGCATCGAACTGGAACGAGACCCAAGATGTGACGGTGAGTGCGGCGGAAGACGCCGATGCCATCGCGGACAGCACGACTGTGCGATTGAACGCATCGGGTGGTGATTACGGCTCCGTTGCCAAGTACATCGAAGTGTCGGTGACGGAGAACGACAGTCCGGGGCTGACCATCACGCAGGAGATGGATCCGCTGTCGGTGCCCGAAGGGGGCAGCGAGACATTCACGGTGGCGTTGGCGACGCAGCCGAGCGGTGATGTGAAGGTGACGATTGCCCGGCCGACGAACACGGACGTGACCGTGACCCCGGCCTCGCTGACCTTCACGGCATCGAACTGGAACGAGACCCGAGATGTGACGGTGAGCGCGGCGGAAGACGCCGATGCCATCACGGACAGCACGACTGTGCGATTGAACGCATCGGGTGGTGATTACAGCTCGGTCTCGAAGGACATCGAGGTGTCGGTGAGCGAAAACGACGAGGCGGGGATGACCATCACGCAGGAGACGGATCCGCTGAGGGTGTCGGAAGGGGACAGCGAGACCTTCACGGTGGCGTTGGCGACGCAGCCGAGCGCCGATGTGACAGTGACGATTGCCCGGCCGACGAACACGGACGTGACTGTGAGTCCGGCCTCGCTGATCTTCACGGCATCGAACTGGAAGGATGCCCAGACGGTGACGGTGAGTGCGGCGGAGGACGCCGATGCCCTCGCGGACAGCACGACCGTGACTCTAAGCGCTTCGGGTGGCGACTACGGCTCGATCTCGAAGGGCATCGAGGTGTCGGTGAGCGAGAACGACGAGGCGGGTCTGACCATCACGCAGGAGACGGACCCGCTGTCGGTGCCCGAAGGGGGCAGCGAGACCTTCACGGTGGCGTTGGCGACGCAGCCGAGCGCCGATGTGAAGGTGACGATTGCCCAGCCGACGAACACGGATGTGACGGTGGATGTCGATACGGCGGCGGGGAATCAGAACGAGCTGACCTTCACGGCATCGAACTGGAAGGATGCCCAGACGGTGACGGTGAGCGCGGCGGAAGACGCCGATGCCCTCGCGGACAGCACGACTGTGCGATTGAGTGCCTCGGGTGGTGATTACATCTCCGTTGCCAAGGACATCGAGGTGTCGGTGAGCGAAAACGACGAGGCGAGTCTGACCGTCGCGCAGGAGACGGATCCGCTGAGGGTGCCCGAAGGGGGCAACGAGACCTTCAAGGTGGCGTTGGCGACGCAGCCGAGCGGGGATGTGACGGTGACGATTGCCCGGCCGACGAACACGGACGTGACCGTGAGTCCGGCTTCGCTGATCTTCACGGCATCGAACTGGAACGAGACCCGAGATGTGACGGTGAGCGCGTCGGAAGACGCCGATGCCCTCGCGGACAGCACGACTGTGCGATTGAGTGCCTCGGGTGGTGATTACATCTCCGTTGCCAAGGACATCGAAGTGTCGGTGAGCGAAAACGACGAGGCGAGCCTGACCGTCGCGCAGGAGACGGATCCGCTGAGGGTGCCCGAAGGGGGCAGCGAGACTTTCACGGTGGCGTTGGCGACGCGGCCGAGTGCCGATGTGAAGGTGACCATTGCCCAGCCGACGAACACGGACGTGACCGTGACCCCGGCCTCGCTGACCTTCACGGCATCGAACTGGAACGAGACCCGAGATGTGACGGTGAGCGCGGCGGAAGACGCCGATGCCATCGCGGACAGCACGACCTTGTCGCTAAGCGCTTCGGGTGGTGATTACATCTCCGTTGCCAAGAGCATCGAGGTGTCGGTGAGCGAAAACGACAGTCCGGGGCTGACCATCACGCAGGAGGCGGATCCGCTGCCGGTGTCCGAAGGGGGCAGCGAGACCTTCACGGTGGCGTTGGCGACACAGCCGAGCGCCGATGTGAAGGTGACGATTGCCCAGCCGACGAACACGGACGTGACGGTGGATGTCGATACGGTGGCGGTGGGGAATCAGAACGAGCTGACCTTCACGGCATCGAACTGGAAGGATGCCCAGACGGTGACGGTGAGCGCGGCGGAAGACGCCGATGCCCTCGCGGACAGCACGACCTTGTCGCTAAGCGCTTCGGGTGGTGATTACATCTCCGTTGCCAAGAGCATCGAGGTGTCGGTGAGCGAAAACGACAGTCCGGGACTGACCATCGCGCAGGAGACGGATCCGCTGAGGGTATCGGAAGGGGGCAGCGAAACCTTCAAGGTGGCGTTGGTGACGCAGCCGAGCGCCGATGTGACGGTGACGATTGCCCGGCCGACGAACACGGACGTGACGGTGAGCCCGGCTTCGCTGATCTTCACGGCATCGAACTGGAACGAGACCCGAGATGTGACGGTGAGCGCGGCGGAAGACGCCGATGCCATCGCGGACAGCACGACTGTGCGATTGAGCGCATCGGGTGGTGATTACATCTCCGTTGCCAAGAGCATCGAGGTGTCGGTGAGCGAAAACGACAGTCCGGGACTGACCATCGCGCAGGAGACGGATCCGCTGAGGGTATCGGAAGGGGGCAGCGAAACCTTCAAGGTGGCGTTGGTGACGCAGCCGACCGCCGATGTGACGGTGACGATTGCCCGGCCGACGAACACGGACGTGACGGTGAGCCCGGCTTCGCTGATCTTCACGGCATCGAACTGGAACGAGACCCGAGATGTGACGGTGAGCGCGTCGGAAGACGCCGATGCCCTCGCGGACAGCACGACCGTGCGATTGAGCGCTTCGGGTGGCGACTACGGCTCGGTCTCGAAGGACATCGAAGTGTCGGTGACGGAGAACGACAGTCCGGGGCTGACCATCACGCAGGAGGCGGATCCGCTGCCGGTGTCGGAAGGGGGCAGCGAGACCTTCACGGTGGCGTTGGCGACACAGCCGAGCGCCGATGTGAAGGTGACGATTGCCCAGCCGACGAACACGGATGTGACGGTGGATGTCGATACGGCGGCGGGGAATCAGAACGAGCTGATCTTCACGGCATCGAACTGGAAGGATGCCCAGATGGTGACGGTGAGCGCGGCGGAAGACGCCGATGCCATCGCGGACAGCACGACCTTGTCGCTAAGCGCCTCGGGTGGTGATTACATCTCCGTTGCCAAGAGCATCGAGGTGTCGGTGACGGAGAACGACAGTCAGGGGCTGACCATCGCGCAGGAGACGGATCCGCTGAGGGTGCCCGAAGGGGGCAGCGAGACTTTCACGGTGGCGTTGGCGACGCAGCCGAGCGGTGATGTAACGGTGGCGGTTGCCCGGCCGACGAACACGGACGTGACCGTGAGTCCGGCCTCGCTGATCTTCACTGCATCGAACTGGAACGAGACCCGAGATGTGACGGTGAGTGCGGCGGAGGACGCCGATGCCCTCGCGGACAGCACGACCGTGACTCTAAGCGCTTCGGGTGGCGACTACGGCTCGATCTCGAAGGGCATCGAGGTGTCGGTGAGCGAGAACGACGAGGCGGGTCTGACCATCACGCAGGAGACGGATCCGCTGTCGGTGTCCGAAGGGGGCAGCGAGACATTCACGGTTGCGTTGGCGACGCAGCCGAGCGCCGATGTGACGGTGACGATTGCCCGGCCGACGAACACGGACGTGACCGTGACCCCGGCCTCGCTGACCTTCACGGCATCGAACTGGAACGAGATCCAAGATGTGACGGTGAGTGCGGCGGAAGACGCCGATGCCCTCGCGGACAGCACGACCTTGTCGCTAAGCGCATCGGGTGGTGATTACATCTCCGTTGCCAAGAGCATCGAGGTGTCGGTGACGGAGAACGACAGTCCGGGACTGACCATCACGCAGGAGACGGATCCGCTGTCAGTGTCCGAAGGGGGCAGCGAAACCTTCACGGTGGCGTTGGCGACGCGGCCGAGCGGTGATGTGACGGTGGCGGTTGCCCGGCCGACGAACACGGACATGACGGTGAGTCCGGCATCGCTGATCTTCACTGCATCGAACTGGAAGGATGCCCAGACGGTGACGGTGAGTGCGGCGGAAGACGCCGATGCCATCGCGGACAGCACGACTGTGCGATTGAACGCATCGGGTGGTGATTACGGCTCCGTTGCCAAGTACATCGAAGTGTCGGTGACGGAGAACGACAGTCCGGGGCTGACCATCACGCAGGAGATGGATCCGCTGTCGGTGCCCGAAGGGGGCAGCGAGACCTTCACGGTGGCGTTGGCGACGCAGCCGAGCGCCGATGTGAAGGTGACGATTGCCCAGCCGACGAACACGGATGTGACGGTGGATGTCGATACGGCGGCGGGGAATCAGAACGAGCTGACCTTCACGGCATCGAACTGGAAGGATGCCCAGACGGTGACGGTGAGCGCGGCGGAAGACGCCGATGCCATCGCGGACAGCACGACCTTGTCGCTAAGCACCTCGGGTGGCGACTACGGCTCGGTCTTGAAGGACATCGAAGTGTCGGTGACGGAAAACGACAGTCCGGGGCTGACCATCACGCAGGAGACGGATCCGCTGAGGGTGCCCGAAGGGGGCAGCGAGACTTTCACGGTTGCGTTGGCGACGCAGCCGAGCGGTGATGTGACGGTGACGATTGCCCGGCCGACGAACACGGACGTGACCGTGAACCCGGCCTCGCTGACCTTCACGGCATCGAACTGGAACGAGATCCAAGATGTGACGGTGAGCGCGGCGGAAGACGCCGATGCCATCACGGACAGCACGACTGTGCGATTGAACGCATCGGGTGGTGATTACAGCTCGGTCTCGAAGGACATCGTGGTGTCGGTGAGCGAAAACGACGAGGCGGGTCTGACCATCACGCAGGAGACGGATCCGCTGAGGGTGTCGGAAGGGGACAGCGAGACCTTCACGGTGACGCTGGCGACGCAGCCGAGCGGTGATGTGACGGTGGCGGTTGCCCGGCCGACGAACACGGACGTGACCGTGAGTCCGGCCTCGCTGATCTTCACGGCATCGAACTGGAAGGATGCCCAGACGGTGACGGTGAGTGCGGCGGAAGACGCCGATGCCATCGCGGACAGCACGACTGTGCGATTGAACGCATCGGGTGGTGATTACAGCTCGGTCTCGAAGGACATCGAGGTGTCGGTGAGCGAAAACGACAGTCCGGGGCTGACCATCACGCAGGAGACGGATCCGCTGTCGGTGTCCGAAGGGGGCAGCGAGACCTTCACGGTGGCGTTGGCGACGCAGCCGAGCGCCGATGTGACGGTGGCGGTTGCCCGGCCGACGAACACGGACGTGACCGCGAGCCCGGCCTCGCTGATCTTCACGGCATCGAACTGGAAGGATGCCCAGACGGTGACGGTGAGTGCGGCGGAGGACGCCGATGCCATCACGGACAGCACGACTGTGCGATTGAACGCATCGGGTGGTGATTACAGCTCGGTCTCGAAGGACATCGAGGTGTCGGTGAGCGAAAACGACGAGGCGGGGCTGACCATCACGCAGGAGACGGATCCGCTGTCGGTGTCCGAAGGGGGCAGCGAAACCTTTACGGTGGCGTTGGCGACGCAGCCGAGCGCCGATGTGACGGTGGCGGTTGCCCGGCCGACGAACACGGACGTGACCGTGAGCCCGGCCTCGCTGATCTTCACGGCATCGAACTGGAACGAGACCCGAGATGTGACGGTGAGCGCGGCGGAGGACGCCGATGCCATCGCGGACAGCACGACTGTGCGATTGAGCGCATCGGGTGGCGATTACGGATCCGTTGCCAAGGACATCGAAGTATCGGTGAGTGAGAACGACAGTCCGGGGCTGACCATCACGCAGGAGACGGATCCGCTGTCGGTGTCCGAAGGGGGCAGCGAGACCTTCACGGTGGCGTTGGCGACGCAGCCGAGCGGTGATGTGACAGTGACGGTTGCCCGGCCGACGAACACGGACATGACGGTGAGTCCGGCATCGCTGATCTTCACTGCATCGAACTGGAAGGATGCCCAGACGGTGACGGTGAGCGCGTCGGAAGACGCCGATGCCCTCGCGGACAGCACGACCGTGACTCTAAGCGCTTCGGGTGGCGACTACGGCTCGATCTCGAAGGGCATCGAGGTGTCGGTGAGCGAGAACGACGAGGCGGGTCTGACCATCACGCAGGAGACGGACCCGCTGTCGGTGCCCGAAGGGGGCAGCGAGACCTTCACGGTGGCGTTGGCGACGCAGCCGAGCGCCGATGTGAAGGTGACGATTGCCCAGCCGACGAACACGGATGTGACGGTGGATGTCGATACGGCGGCGGGGAATCAGAACGAGCTGACCTTCACGGCATCGAACTGGAAGGATGCCCAGACGGTGACGGTGAGCGCGGCGGAAGACGCCGATGCTATCGCGGACAGCACGACCTTGTCGCTAAGCGCATCGGGTGGTGATTACATCTCCGTTGCCAAGGACATCGAAGTGTCGGTGAGTGAAAACGACGAGGCGGGGCTGACCATTACGCAGGAGACAGATCCGCTGAGGGTGTCGGAAGGGGGCAGCGAAACCTTCACGGTGGCGTTGGCGACGCAGCCGAGCGGTGATGTGACGGTGACGATTGCCCGGCCGACGAACACGGACGTGACCGTGAGCCCGGCTTCGCTGATCTTCACGGCATCGAACTGGAAGGATGCCCAGACGGTGACGGTGAGTGTGGCGGAGGACGCCGATGCCATCGCGGACAGCACGACCTTGTCGCTAAGCGCATCGGGTGGTGATTACATCTCCGTTGCCAAGAGCATCGAGGTGTCGGTGACGGAGAACGACAGTCCGGGACTGACCATCACGCAGGAGACGGATCCGCTGTCAGTGTCCGAAGGGGGCAGCGAAACCTTCACGGTGGCGTTGGCGACGCGGCCGAGCGGTGATGTGACGGTGGCGGTTGCCCGGCCGACGAACACGGACGTGACGGTGAGTCCGGCATCGCTGATCTTCACTGCATCGAACTGGAAGGATGCCCAGACGGTGACGGTGAGCGCGTCGGAAGACGCCGATGCCATCGCGGACAGCACGACCTTGTCGCTAAGCGCCTCGGGTGGTGATTACATCTCCGTTGCCAAGAGCATCGAGGTGTCGGTGACGGAGAACGACAGTCCGGGGCTGACCATCGCGCAGGAGACGGATCCGCTGAGGGTGCCCGAAGGGGGCAGCGAGACATTCACGGTGGCGTTGGCGACGCAGCCGAGCGGTGATGTGACAGTGACGGTTGCCCGGCCGACGAACACGGACATGACGGTGAGTCCGGCATCGCTGATCTTCACTGCATCGAACTGGAAGGATGCCCAGACGGTGACGGTGAGTGCGGCGGAAGACGCCGATGCCATCGCGGACAGCACGACTGTGCGATTGAGCGCATCGGGTGGTGATTACGGATCCGTTGCCAAGGACATCGAAGTATCGGTGAGTGAGAACGACAGTCCGGGTCTGACCATCGCGCAGGAGACGGATCCGCTGAGGGTGTCCGAAGGGGGCAGCGAGACCTTTACGGTGGCGTTGGCGACGCAGCCGAGCGGTGATGTGACGGTGGCGGTTGCCCGGCCGACGAACACGGACGTGACCGTGAGTCCGGCCTCGCTGATCTTCACGGCATCGAATTGGAAGGATGCCCAGACGGTGACGGTGAGGGCGGCGGAGGACGACGATGCCGAGGACGACAGCGCGAGAGTGATCTTGACGCTTTCGGGGGGCGGCTATGACGATATCGCCCGAGCCGTAGCGGTCTCGATAACCGATAACGAACGCGACCGAACCGGAGGGCTGCTATCTCCGGGGCTTGTGCTCTCGACGGACGAGGTGGTCGTCGCCGAAGGCGCATCGAACTCCTTCACGGTGAGGTTGGGAACCCAGCCGAGCGAGAACGTGAGAGTGAGTCTGGCGCAGCCGTCGAATACCGATGTGAGGGTGAACGAAACATCGCTGATCTTCACGGCCGACAACTGGAACGTCGAGCAAAGCGTGACGGTCAGGGCCAACGAGGATCATGACGGCATCGCCGACAGCGCGATCGTGTCGCTGACGGCGACGGGCGCCGATTACGGCGGAGTCGTCGGCAGCGTGCGGGTGCAGGTGGTCGACAACGACGCCCCGGGCTTGATCCTCTCGTCCTTGCTGCTGGAGGTAGACGAAGGGGGCAGCGAAAGCGTGGATGTGAAGTTGTCGGCGCAGCCGAGCGGGGAGGTGTCCTTGGCCCTGACGAAGAGCGGGAGTGCGGACGTATCGTTCTCGCCCTCGTCGATGATCTTCACGCCGTCGAACTGGGACGAGTCTCAAACCATCACGGTCAACGCGGCCGAGGACAGCGACGGTCATCCGGATACGGCGAGCCTGTCGCTGACGGCGACGGGCGCCGACTACGGCGGGGTCGTCGGCAGCGTGCAGGTACAGGTGGTCGACAACGACGCCCCGGGCTTGATCCTCTCGACGTTGCTGCTGGCGGTTGACGAAGGGGGGAGCGGCAGCGTGGGCGTGAAGTTGTCGGCGCAGCCGAGCGGGGAGGTGTCCTTGGCCTTAGCGAAGAGCGGGAGTGCGGACGTATCGTTCTCGCCGTCGTCGATGATCTTCACGCCGTCGAACTGGGACGAGTCTCAAGCCATCACGGTCAACGCGGCCGAGGACAGCGACGGGCATCCGGATACGGCGAGCCTGTCGCTGACGGCGTCGGGCGCCGACTACGGCGGGGTCGTCGGCAGCGTGCAGGTACAGGTGGTCGACAACGACGCCCCGGGCTTGATCCTCTCGACGTTGCGGCTGACGGTGGACGAAGGGGGCAGCGAAAGCGTGGATGTGAAGTTGTCGGCGCAGCCGAGCGGGGAGGTGTCCTTGGCCCTGACGAAGAGCGGGAGTGCGGACGTATCGTTCACGCCCTCGTCGATGATCTTCACGCCGTCGAACTGGGACGAGTCTCAAGCCATCACGGTGAACGCGGCCGAGGACAGCGACGGCCATCCGGATACGGCGAGCCTGTCGCTGACGGCGTCGGGTGCCGACTACGAGGGCATCACCGCCGGAGTGCAGGTGCAGGTGGTCGAAAACGATACACTCGGATTGAGCGTCACGCCGCGCAAGTTGGAGGTAAAGGAGGGCAAGGAAGCGCCCTTCACGGTGAGTCTGACGGCGCAGCCGAACTATAAAGTGAGCGTCGCGTTGACGAGCGGGAACCCCGACGTGACCTTGTCGCCGTCGCAGATACATTTCACGCCTTCGGATTGGAACCGGCCGAAAACGGTGGTCGCAAGGGCCGCTGAGGACGACGATTTGCTGGCGGATTCGACGACGGTCACGCTGCGGGCCTCGGGCA
This sequence comes from Gammaproteobacteria bacterium, assembly GCA_965220535.1. Classification (GTDB taxonomy): domain Bacteria; phylum Pseudomonadota; class Gammaproteobacteria; order HK1; family HK1; genus HK1. Next base: position 3,882,012 of record OZ244833.1, read on the forward strand.
CCGATTTCGACGATATCACCGGCAGCGTGCATATCACGGTCATCGACGACGATGCCGAGGAGGAGGATGCGTCGGAGGGACCGGTTCCCCAAGTGGTCTTCGATCTGACGCTGACACCGGAATCGCTGAGTCTCGACGAGGGTTCGAGCGCGAGCTTCACCGTTCGCGCCCGCTCGCAGCCGGTCGACGAAGAGATGGTGTTCGCCTTGATCGGCGGCGGCAGTCCCGACGTGAGTTTCGACACCGACCCCGACACCGCGGGTCTTCAGAACACCGTGACCATCACCCCCGAGAACTGGGATGTCGAGCAGCCGGTGTCGGTGCATGCCGCCGAGGACGACGACGCGGCGCCGGACAGGGCGAGCGCCTCGTTCGTGGACGCCGTCGGCAACGTGATCATCTTCGGCCGGGTGTCGGTGGCGGACAACGACACCCCGGGGCTGAGTGTCGCCCCCGCGGCGCTGAGGGTCGCGGAAAACACGAGCGGGAGCTTCACGGTGCGGCCACAGACGAAGCCGCTGGGGGATATCTTGGTGTCCCTCGACAACGGCGAGACGGATACCGTCTTGTCGCCGCCGAACCTGAAGTTCACCTCGTCGAACTGGCGGACGGCGCGCAGCGTCGAGGTCGCCGGGGTGGCGGACGCGGACGCCGAGGACGACGCGCCGGCGGATATCACGTTGACGGTCCAAGGTGCCGACTACGACGGCGTCTTTGCGCAGGTGCAGGTCGGCGTCGACGAAGCGGCACCGGGGACGCCTCCCGAGGAAGCGACCCCGGGCTTGGTGATCGTCGGCGCGCCGGTCGAGATCAACGAGGGCGGCAGGAGGGATTTGCGGGTGATGTTGCGAAACCGCCCGACGGGGGATGTCGAGCTCGCTCTGAGCGTTTCCGGCGGTGGCCTCGAGGTCGATGCCGACATGTGGCGCGAGGGTAATCAAAGCACGCTGCGCTTTTCGCCTTCGAACTACAAGGGTACGCGGGTGGTGAGCCTGTTCGCGCCCGAGGACGAGGATGCGAGCGACGATCGAGCGAGCGTGTCGCTGACGGCGTCGGGGGCGAACTACGATGGCTTGACAGCCGAGGTGTCGGTGAATATCGACGACAACGACTCGCCGGCGCTGCTCGTTTCGAACCCCGCGGTCATCGATGACCGGCGGGCGAGTTTCACGGTCAGGCTCTCGGTGGAGCCGAGCGCGGCGGTCGATGTCGCGTTGTCGGTGGCGGGCGAAGTCGAGGGCGTCACGATCGACACCGATCCCGACACGCCCGGGAATCAAACCGCCCTTGCCTTCGCGGCCTCTGACTTCGATATTCCGCAACGGGTCGTCGTCGCGGACGAGGATTTCGAGGGATCATCGGTGGATATCGTCCTTGCGGCCGCCGGCGGCGACTACGAGGGCATCGTCGACCGGGTGACGGTGCCGCTCGGGGTCGGCGAATACACGGACGAAGGGGACCCGCGCTATTGGTGGCCGGTGCGCGCACTGGCGCTGGCCATCGCGCCGTTGAGCGCCGGGGACCGAACGGTGGTCTCCGTCGGCTGCCGTCAGGAAGACGCTTGCGAGGTCTACCTCGACTGCAGTGCGCAGATGAACGGGACGAGTTTCCGGGGCGGACTGCCGGAGGCCATCGTCGGCTGGGGTGTCGCTACTTTAAGTGCGCAGGATATCGTCGATATCACCGGCGGGGATTGGTCGGGGATGGGGCGTTTGGGATGCGCCTTGCACAGCGAGGAGCGTATCAGCGCCCAAGTGTGGACGCGCTCGGGCGACGGGGTGCTGGTCAATAACAGCGCACTGATCAAGAGCGTCAATATCGAGGGGGTACATCGCGCGGATATCGAATCGATTCCCGGCCCCGGGGAGTTGGATCTGTCGAATATCCGCATCCGTTGCCGCGCGGCCTATACGAAGCACTGCGGCATGACCGCCTTTTCCTGCTACGACGACGAGGGAAGCGGATACCACGGCGAATTGGGGACGATCAAGCGCCGGAGCGTGAGACACATCCAGACTTCGGAGTTGGCGGATATCATCGGCCACCGCTGGAGCGGAGCGACGCTCGGCTGCGAGTTTCGTTCGGACGAGCCCTTCACGGTGCAAGTCCTGACCCGCACCGGCGGGGGCGGGGCGCTGATCAACAACAACGCCACCGGTCAATCGCCCTTTTAGAGCGAGGAACGAGCCGCTTTGCGCCGACTTTGCCGCTCGACGCTTCCGCCGACGGACAAGCACGGACAAGCACGAAAAAGCGATCCCCCTGCGCTTCGAAACGGAGGGGGATTTCGCTTGGTCAAGAGTTTCGACGGGGGCTTCGGCACTCGGCTCCACCGAGGCGAACGACCCGAGAATCATCGCCGACTTCGAATCTCGGTGGAAAAGAAAAGAGAATTACGTATCGGAGCGCCCGCCGATGAATGAGGATGTGCCGATCGCCGTTCATCTCCTTGTCGAAGATGCGTAGGTCAGCCGCTTTCCCGATGCGCTTTTGCGAAAGGGCACGGATGCGGTCGATGGTATCGATGCGATGTACGTCGCATACATCTTCATCTCGCCCGACATCCGGAGCGTCTCGTTCGTGCACGAGGCATGAATGCGATGGAGCATGAGACCTGGCCGATTGCCCAGTACCTGCGCCGGTTGCGGCGACGAGATGTCTCTCCCTTTATCCCATAAAATCAGCTCTTGATGAGCGTCTCGAATAACTCTGGGGCGGGGGAGACGGGAGGATGCGCATGTATATAATTCCCGTATAATTTCCATATTTTCGTCATCGATAGATAGCACCCCATCCCCGGCAAGGGGTTTATGCCCGTCTTTGTTTCGATATCGATACGTTTCGTATCACCGCCGAGGAAAGTCTTGACCGAATCTTTCTATAAAACGCATGATCGGCGATATAGCCGTTATCTTGCCGACAGGCGGTCGAACGAGGGGAAGAGATTTTTTTTCGCAAATGCTCGGATCGATGAATATATACTCATCCAAGAGATCTTGGCGATATCTCCGATCTGCTTCGATGCAATACGAATATCGAAGGAGGATCTGCGCTTTTTTAGGCCTTTTCGGTTGCCGACGTCTTTTTTCTTTCACTCGAGAAGACTGACAAAAACCATCGAAAAAGCGTTTTCGAGCCCATCGGACGATAAAGGACGATAAAAGAAGGGGTGTTTTCGATAAAGAGCGAGGCGCTCTTGGCAATGAAGGACGAACGATGCGAAGCGACGGGGAAAGCGAAGATCCGCCGGATAGAAGCGGTCGAAATCTTATGCGACTTAGGGAGATCGCGACCCGGATTCGTCTTCGCTTGGTGGAGATGATCGCCCCCACCGGGCAGGGCTATGTACAACAGGGTTTGGGGGCTGCCGATTTATTCACCGCGCTTTATTTTGCCGAGGCGCGGCTGGATCCTTCCGATCCCCTTTGGCCCGATCGCGACCGAATCTATCTCTCGACCGCACATAATACCGCCGTTTTCTATGCCACCTTGAGTCGTCGCGGGTTCATCGATGCGCAAGACTTAAGCGATTATTGCCGGGATGGTTCACCCTTGGAAATCAATGCCTCGGAAAGAGCAGGCCCCTTTGTCGAGGCCACTTGCGGCTCCTTGGGTCAGGCTCTTTCGGTGGCGGCGGGCACGGCTGCCGCCCTCAAGCGCCAAGGGCGATCCTCTCGGGTCTATGTCATCTTGGGAGACGGGGAATTGCAGGAGGGTCAGGTTTGGGAAGCGGCTTATATCGCAGGCTGCTGGGCCCTCGACAATCTTTGCGTGGTGATCGATTACAACCGTATGCAGGCGGAGGGGCATATCGACCGAGTCCTGCCGGTCGAGCCTGTGAGCGACAAGTGGGAGAGTTTCGGTTTTTCGGTGACCACCCTCGACGGCAACGATATCGGGGCGCTGCTGGACGCTTTCGACAAGGCGCGAGCGAAGCGTGGCGCTCCTTCTTGCCTGATCGCCGATACTTCGGTCGGCAAGGGAGTGTCTTTTTTGGAGGGCATGATGGCTCATCAGTTGAGGCTTCCGCCGGAGGTTGCGGAAAACGCCATTTCGGAACTCGAAAGCAAACTCCGCAAGATATCTGCCGAATGAACGAATCGCTTGATCACCGGCGCAACCTCACTCGTTTGGAGGCGGCCGATTTCATCAATCGATCGCATCGAGCGCTGCCCCGATATTACGGCGATGCGCTTGTCGATGCCGCCCGTCGAAACCCCGCCATCGTTTGTCTGACCGCCGATCTGACGGCACCGACGGAAACCGATATTTTCCGCGATACCTTCCCGGATCGTTTCTATCAAGTCGGGATCGCCGAAGCCAATATGATCGGACTTGCCGGAGGGATGGCGCGCACCGGAGAGATTCCTTTCGTCCATAGTTTTTGTTCGTTTGCGACCAAGCGTTGCTTCGATCAAATCACCATGCAGGTCGCCTATCCGAATTTGCCGGTCAAGATCGTCGGTTTCATGCCCGGCATCGCGACATTATTAGGAGTGTCCCACCAAGCGATCGAGGATGTAGCCATCATGCGCACCGTCCCGAATATGATGGTCCTCGAGCCCTCGGAACCCAAGTACTTCGCGGCGGCGGTGGAAGTTGCGCTGGGGTACGAAGGGCCCGTCTATTTGCGGTTGAAACGTCCCGACGCTCCGCCGCCGGCGGATTCGAAGGCTTGTTCGTTCGAAGCGGGGCGCGGAATTTGGCGGAGAAAGGGCAAGGATCTCGCGATCATCGCCGCCGGCATGGCGGTCGCCGAAGCCTTGGCAGCGGCTGAGCGTTTGGCCGGCGATGGAATCGAGGCCTCGGTGGTCGATATGGCATCGATCAAGCCCTTGGACCGTGAAGCGGTGCTCGAATGCGCCGAAACCACGCAGGCGATCCTCACCGTCGAGAATCACTCGATCATCGGCGGGCTCGGTTCGGCGGTCGCCGAGACTCTTTGCGATGCCGGTATCGGCTTGCCTTTCCGGCGCATCGGGTTGGAAGATCGTTTCGCCGAAGGGGGCTCCACCGCTTATCTTTTCAAGAAATACGGCCTCGACGCTCCGGCCATCGAAGCGGCGGCAAGGAGCATCTTGCGTCGCAAAGAGGAAAAGGGGAGATGAGTTCGTGGTTTCGAAGACGAGCGAAGGACGCGCGAAAAGCGAGCGAAAAACGAAGTCTTGGCCGATGCATCCGACGGCCGGGCTTCAAGGCGAGCGTTGCAAAGACGATCAGGATCGATCCGTCAAATCCCCGCCGCATGATCCCTCTTTGCGAGGACGCTCCCGCCTTGCGTTTTTATCGTTCCCCGTCGATCGCGAGTAAAGAGTCTTCGTAGAAAGATCGATTGTTAAAAAGCCAGAAGGCCATCGCTTTGGAGTCGTCCATGGTCAGGCGTAAGCGGAGTCGTGGTCGTGAAAAAATAGCCTCGTCGGCCGTGGATTATTCCCGACTCGACCATTGTTTTGCTCCCCAAGAGATTCTTTCGGTCCGACAGATCGACCGAATTCACGATAACGCCCTGAAAATACTGAACGAACTCGGTATCAAAATTCTCTTGCCCGAAGCCCGGGCCATTCTCGTTCGAGCCGGAGCGAGACAAGGCAAGGGCGTTGCCGAAGAGACGGTTTTTCTGCCCCCGGAGACGGTGCAAGAAGCGATTTCCCGAGCCCCTTCCGGCTACCGAATGATGGCTCCCGATCCGGCTCGTACGCAAGAAATTCATCTCGGTCGTCAACTGTTCGCCCCCGCCGGCGGCTGCCCCTACGCCTTTGATCGCATCCGAGGACGTCGCCCGGGCGATCTCGCCGGCCTGCACGAGGCCATCAGGCTCTATCAGCATTTCGATATCATTCATGTCTTGGCTCCGACCCCGGAGCCGCAGGATGTGCCGCCTCGTTTTCGGCACTATGCGATGATGCGGGCCCAACTCGAAGAAAGCGACAAAGTCCTATCGGTCTTCGCTCGCGGGCATTCCCAAGTCATGCAAAGTTTCGAAATGGTTTGCATCGCGCTCGGTCTGAGCGATGCGGAGTTCGCCGCCGATCCGTGGGTCAAAACCGTCATCAATATCAATTCGCCGCGCTTGGTCGATATCCCGATGGCCCAGGGAATCATCGATTTCGCTCGCGCCGGGCAGCTGGCGATCATCACCCCTTTTTGTTTGGCGGGAGCGATGGCCCCGATCACCCTTGCCGGTGCCTTGAGTTTGCAGCACGCCGAGGCCTTGGCGGGGATCACCCTGGCACAGATGACCAAGGCGGGCGCCCCGGTGATGTACGGCGCTTTCGGCTCCAATGTGGATATGCGCAGCGGCTCGCCGACCTTCGGCACCCCGACCCATGTACAAATGAGCATCGCCTCGGGGCAGCTGGCTCGTCATATCGGATTGCCTTGGAGATCGGCTGCGGGCTCGAGCGCCAATACCGGGGATATGCAAGCGGCGCTCGAAAATACGATGGGCCTTTGGGCGAGCATGCTAGGCCAAGCCACACTGACCCTCCATGCCGCCGGCTGGCTCGAAGGGGGACTGACCTTCGGCTACGAAAAGTTCATCAACGATATCGAGTCCTTGCAAATGCTGGCGCATATCGGGCGCGGGATCGAAGACGATCCCGAGGCCATGGGCTTCGACGCGATCGCCGAGGTCGCCCCGGGCGGGCATTTTTTCGCGACCGATCAAACGATGGCTCGCTACGACAGCGAGTTCTACCAAGCCTTCGTCGCGGATTTTTCCAACAACGGCACATGGACTGCCGGCGGAGCCCAAAATTCCTTCGAGCGCGCCACCGCGATCTGGCAAAAGATATTGGCGGAATTCGAACCGCCACCGGAGGCGGCCGAGCGAATCGGCCGCATCGAGGACTATATCGAGCGCCACAAAGCCGCCGGCGGGGCCCCGATCACGGATTGAGGGCCTTGCGCTCGCAAAAGCCTTTTTCGGGGAAATCGACGATCGATGCAAAGAGTCGGCCGATCCCGATGACGTTTCCACACCTAAGAGAGATTCGATGAGACTTTCATGGAACGAAATTCGCTCTCGAGCGACCGAGTTTTCCGATAACTGGAAGGATGCGCGCTATGAAAAAAGCGAAACCCAAAGTTTTTATAACGAGTTTTTTCGCATCTTCGGCTTGCAAAGAAGGAGCGTTGCCCGCTACGAGCAGCACGTCACGAAGCTGGACAACCGTGCCGGTTTTATCGATTTGTTCTGGCCCGGCACACTGCTGGTGGAACAAAAAAGCGCAGGGCGCGATCTAAAGAAGGCAGGAGAGCAGGCGGGAGAGTATTTCGACGGATTGCCCGAGTATTTGCGTCCACGCTATATTCTTTTGAGCGATTTCGAAACTTTCGATCTGCGTGATTTGGAGGATAGCGATAAGAATATACGTTTCAGTCTTGCCGAATTCTCGCCGTCGGTGAACGCTACGACATGTTGCTAACCGCAACGCCCGTGTTTCGCGCACGGCGCATCGAAGCAGGGCTGTTGAATGCGGGATCGGACTTTGGAGCCGACACAACCCCTTTCGACGTTGGGCTGGGCGCTTTTATCGAATTCGACGAACGAGAATTTATTGGCCGCGACGCACTGGAACGCGCAGACCGAGCCTGCCGAACGTGGGGCATGCGAGTTCGGGGAGGGGTTGCCGAACTTGGCCGGGGCATCTCTATTGATGGAAAAAGCATCGGGCGGGTCTGCTCGTCCGGCTATTCGCCTTTTCAGGGCAGCGGCGTTTGCATCGTCAGGCTCGATGACCCCGACCACGGTCCAAGTGTACGAGTGCAGGTCTCCTGCATCGATGGCTCACTCCAGGATGCCGAACTTTGTGCGCTACCCATGTATGACAAGGAGCGGCTTATTCCTCGCGGCAAGCTGGTAGACATTCCTACCAAGACAACTGCGGGAGCCTGTACTCATGTATGACATAACCCTTCATGAGTCGTTGTTTCCCGCTCAGCCTGACGCTGTGATCAGGGATATCACAGTCGGTCGTCTCCTGAGAGAAATTGCGGATACCCATTCTGAGGCGATAGCTCTCGTCGATATCGATGACGCTGGTACCGAGCGACAAGCCTGGACATACGCCGAACTGCTTGATGCCTCCCGGCGACTGGCGTTGGCCCTTTCGACCTGATTCACTCCGGGGGAAAGAGTCGTGGTCTGGGCACCCAATATCCCAAAGTGGATCTTCATGGAGTACGCCTGCGGGATGACGGGTTTGGTTCTGGTGACCGCGAATCCTTCATTTCAGGTCAACGAGATCCGGTACGTGCTGGAGCAGTCGAGAGCGGTTGCGCTATTCACCGTCAAAGAGTATCGCGGGAATCCGATGGCGAAGATCGCAGCGGAAGCCGTATCGGACCGTGCCGTCGTCCGCGAATGCACAGACCTCAATGACCCTGGTGCGCTCTATGCACAGGGCGATCGCCCGGCAGTCCTGCCGACCGTAACTTCAGGCGATGCCGCGCAGATTCAGTACACATCCGGTACGACAGGCTTTCCGAAAGGAGCTGTCTTGAGCCACGGTAGCCTGATCAACAACGCGCGATTGTTCTGTGACAGAAAAAAGGTTGGACCACATTCCGTGTGGGCCAACTTCATGCCGCTGTTTCACACAGCAGGGTGTGCCACCGGTACTCTGGGATGTTTGCAGGCCGCAGCGAAAATGCTGCTGATCAAACAGTTCGATGCAAGCGTATTTGCACGAATTATCGAGGACCAGCGGGTTACCACGTGCTTCGCCGTTCCGACCATGCTGTTCAGTTTGCTGGAATCACTGGAGGATGTCGATCGCGACATGTCCTCACTTGAGGCCATTTCTACAGGCGGGGCACCAGTGCCACCGGACTTGGTTCGCCGCGTGAGAGGACGCCTTGGTTGTTACCTGCTAAGTGCGTTTGGCCAGACAGAGCATTCGCCGATGATTTGCTTGAATCCCGTCGAGGCCACGATGGAGCAGATCGTCGAAACCGCCGGGCAACCGCTGCCTCACACTGAGGTATCGATAAGGTCAATGGACAATCGTCGAGTAATGCCGCTCGGCGAGGTTGGTGAAATCTGTGCCCGTTCTTATGCGGTCATGTCCGAGTACAACGACAATCCCGAGGCTACCGCAAGCGCCATCGATGCGCACGGCTGGTTGCATACAGGTGACCTCGGCACCATGGACTCGCTCGGATTTGTGCGAGTAACCGGGCGAGTCAAGGACATGATCATTCGTGGCGGTGAAAATCACTTCCCAGCCGAGATTGAAGCGGTGCTGGTCGAGCATCCGTCCGTTAGCCAAGTCGCAGTTGTGGGACTGCCGCACGAAAAGTGGGGCGAGGAAATTGCGGGGTTCATCGTGAGCGAGTCTCGACCCGAACCGACCGTGCTGCACGCCCATTGCCGTGCCCACTTGTCGCCACAGAAGACCCCCACGATATGGGTGTGGGTTTCGGCATTTCCGCTAACTGGCTCGGGCAAGGTCCAGAAGTTTGCTATTCGCGAGCAGTTCTTGACCGGTGAATATGGAGAGGTGTTATAGATGACCGTCAGGATAGAGAAGGACGGACCCGTCTGGACAATCGTTCATGCAAGGCCGGAAGCAAGAAACGCCATGGACCCGGCGAGTGCGGAAGCACTCTACCAAGCATTTGTTGACTTCGATGCCGACGACCATGCGGCCTGCGCAGTCTTCTGGGGTGAGGGCGGCGCTTTCTGTGCGGGCTGGGATCTGAAGCATGCCGCAGCCTTGTCGGGGGCTGATGCTCTCGACGCGTTCGACTTTCCGAAGGCGGGGGAACCGCCCATGGCGGCAATGGGACCGAGCAGGCTGGAGTTGTCCAAGCCGGTGATTGCCGCTGTGGCCGGACCGGCGGTGGCAGGCGGCATGGAGTTGGCCCTTTGGGCAGACATTCGGGTCATGGAGGAGACCGCGTTCATGGGGGTCTACTGCCGTCGGTGGGGTATTCCTCTGATCGACGGCGGAACGGTTCGTCTACCACGTCTGGTTGGTGAAGGCCGTGCCATGGATCTGATCCTCACCGGGCGCAAAGTCGACGCCGAAGAAGCGTTGCGGATTGGTTTGTGCGAGTACGTGGTACCAAAGGGAGATTCGCGAGCCAAGGCGGAAACGCTCGCTCAGGAGCTATCTCGATTTCCTCAAAGTTGTCTGCGGGCCGACCGCAACTCAGTGCGCAATCAACACCGGTTGAGTGAGCGCGAGGCGCTTGAACAGGAATGGCGGAACAGCAAAGCCGAAGTGTCTTCGGGAATCGAAGGCGCAATGCGTTTCGTGGCGGGCAAGGGCCGTGGAGGGGACTTCGAGGATATATGACGTGAATCTGAATAGCTCGTACTTCTCAGCGCAGACCGACATGGACGTTCGCGATATCACCGTTGGAGGAATCCTTGACGAGGTCGCTGACGCGCGGCCCGGTCGCGAGGCGTTGGACAGTACCTGCATGGCCGTGCACGAGGCCACTCGCGAACATGCTTGGTCAAAGGGCTCGGCATCGCGTGGCCGAAATCGAGTCTGAATGACCGGGAGTGGCAAGCGTTGACGTACGCCGGATACACGGTGTGGAACGTCAACGACGAAGGGCTTAGAGACGACTATAAGACTGGTGAAGCACTTGCCCGCGCAGCCAATGGTACGTTTCACCAAAGACGACGCACGAAGCCCTCATCACCCTGGAAGGATCCGAGATCATTCTCCAGTGGCTTCAGGACAGCACGCACTCCAAGGGTCGCCGTATGCCAGAACGTACCTTCAACGGGTCTGCTGAAGGGTCGGATGGTGAACCTTGGTACGAAGACTGTAGAAAGCACTACCGAACGAAGCCGGATGGCGGCAAGACTACTGGCTCAGCAAGGACATGGTAGAGGACACCATCGTGTATCGGGTCGCGAAGGATTCGCTGTCACGGTCGTTCGCCAGGGCCATGATTGAGCAGGCTCGACGCACGTACCGACAACCCGAAGATGATCCAGCCGAACCGCTGCTGCGACGACAAGAAGATTCAGTTGTAACTCGGATGGACCGTTGCCTGATTTTTGGGAATTGCATAATCGGCGCAATAGTTTTGCCTCGGATTACGAGCGTATCGGGCATCCCCCGCCCTAGAGTTATTTGAGACAATCATTAAGACCTGATCATAGGGGATAACAGAGGGACTTCACGATGAAAAAAGAGCATGCCGAGCAAGCAGGAACCAAAGCCGCGAAGACGTTGCATGGTGAGGGTCGGTCTTCGACCGGGAAGCAACGAATGACGGCCTTGCGTAAGCAGGAGGCTGTGCTGCGGTTGATGAAGGGTGAGGACATGGAGCTCATCGCCCGGAGTTTCGGGGTGTCGGCAGCCGATGTCAGCCGTTGGCATGAGAGGTTTATAGCAGGGGGCATCAGCCACTTGAGGTCCCAGGCGAGTGATGCCCGAGCGATAGAGAACAACCGGCTGCACGCCAAGGTAGGCGAACTGACCATGACGATCGAGCTTCTTGACGAGAAGATCGAGAAGATGGAAGCCGGCCGCCCTTTTGTGCGGCGGAGGTCGAAGCGATGAGCACCGTCATCTCGACCTTCACGGGAAGGACCTACGGTGTATTGCGGGTCTGCCGAGTTTGGAAGATGAGTCGCTCCGGCGTGTACCGCAAATCGGGGTCGGACAGCCAAGCCCCGCGCCGCCGACCCGGCCCGCATGGGCAGATGCCCGATCCGGAGTTGGTCGAAGAGATCAGGAAGGTGATCACGGCCAGTCCGTTCCATGGCGAGGGTCATCGCAAGGTGTGGGCGCGCTTGAAACGCGAGAAGATTTACACATCGAAAGCGCGGGTTTTGCGGCTCATGCGCGAGAACGGTTTGCTTGCCAAGCGATGCCGAGGGCCGCAGCGTGGCCCTCGGGCTCATGATGGAACCATCATACCTTCGAGGGTCGATGAGATGTGGGGCACCGACATGACAACGATTCTTCTGGGGACCGGGCAGCAGGTCTGCGTCTTCGTGGCGGTCGACCATTGTTCGGCGAGTTGCGTAGGTCTGCACGCGGCCATGCGAGGCACGCGCTTCGAAGCGTTGGAACCGGTTCGCCAAGGGGTGCGGAAGTGCTTCGGAGCCATCGGCGAGGGGGTGGCGACGGGGTTGACCATCCGCCACGACAACGGGTCGCAGTACATCAGTCGCGACTTCCAAAACGAGATCGCTTGGCTGGGGATCGCCTCGTCGCCGTCCTTTGTCCGCTCCCCCGAAGGCAATGGATGTGCCGAGCGATTCATCCGCACCTTGAAGGAGAACCTGCTGTGGCCTGACACCTTCTGGACCATCGAGGAGTTGCAGCAAGCACTGTCTGATTTCAAGGATCTCTACAACCAACACTGGCTGATCGAACGCCACGGACAACATACTCCGAGCGAGTTCAGGCGAGGGGCGGCGGACGAAATCTCGGCGGCCGCATAAGCTTCAAAAGTGTCTCAATAACCCTAGGGCGCTACAGGCATTTGTTCGCACTCTACGAAATGATGCGCACTCCCTTGGCGGCGCGGATGAAAAGCCGAAGAAAACGCCGGTGAATCGCCTGGACAATCAAATGTGGTCGGGTGATGCGGCGGGTTAGAACATTTGCCTTTGGATAAGGGGTATTTCTTTGAATACAGGGGGGTTCGATGAACTCAGGTGTCGGCGGGCGTATTGCGATTGCCGGGCGTTATGCGGTGATGGGCAATCCCATCGCCCATAGCCGATCGCCTTTTATCCATCGTCGTTTTGCGGCCCAAACCGGAGCCGATATCGACTATCGGGCGTTATTGGTGGAGCCGAGGGGGCTGGCGGCCGCGATCGATGACTTCAAGGCCGCCGACGGGCGGGGGCTCAATATCACCTTGCCTTTCAAAGAAGAGGCGTTCGCGTTGTCTTTCGAGCGCACGCCGCGAGCCGAGCGGGCGGGGGCGGTCAATACCCTTTCGTTCGAAGGAGGGGTGATCCGGGGCGACAATACGGATGGTATCGGCTTGGTGCGGGATATCGACCGACTCGGGGCGAGGATCGAAGGGGCATCGGTGCTCTTGCTCGGAGCGGGAGGGGCGGCAAGAGGCGTTGTCGGCCCGTTGATGGATCGGGGGCCGAGGCGGATGACGATCGCCAATCGCAGCGTCGACCGCGCCCTTGCGCTGGCCGATCGTTTCGCGGATCAGGGCACCCCGGTGGAAGCCCTTTCGCTTGAAGGCTTGACTCGCGCTTTCGGGGCGGGGTCTCGGCCGAAGGAGGGCTTCGACCTGGCGATCAATGCGACGGCCGCGAGCTTAGGCGGCGAGTTGCCCCTTTTGCCCGAGGGTATTTTGGGGCCGAATGCGGTGGTCTACGATATGGCCTACGCTTCGGTGCCGACACCCTTCGTCGAGTGGGGACGAGCGCAAGGAGCGACCCTCGCCACGGACGGTTTGGGGATGTTGGTGGAGCAGGCGGCGGAATCCTTCCGCTTATGGCTTGGAATCTCTCCGCGCACGGGAGAGGTGATCGATGAGTTGCGCCGTCGTCTCGCCGATTGACCGGCTCGCGCCGAATATGACTTGGCGAAGGCTTCGATCCGATACGAACGGGATGGCACGAGCACGCTCGTTCGATGATTTCGGCAAGCGTTTTTCGATCACGGGCTTCGCTTCGGGCGCCGGCAAGGCGAGCGCCGATGGTCGCGCCTTCGTGCACGAGGCTCGTAGGAGGCAAAATCCGACCCGCCCATAGCGAATCGAGAGCGGCTCCGTAGCCCTAAGGCGCACTATCTGTGCGTTCATTCGGCTCGCCCCCTTCGCGTAAAGCGCTCGGATCGATACCCCGTTTTCGAGCCCGCCGATCGAGGGTACGATAGCGTTCTCGGTCCGCCGGCGTTGCGAACGGAAAAAGGTCGATCATCGAGACCTAAGCGAGACCGATGCGGGCGGGATATGAGCCTAGGCGATATCGGGTATTCGATCGTCGGTGACCATCGAGACGGCCAGCCTTGAGGACTTTGACATTCGAGGGTTGCGGAGCGGGGGGTATCGCCGGCGTCGGCAAGGATGGTGAGGAATATGTCATCGGATCGAAGCCTCACCCATCCGCGCGCGAGCGCCGCTCCTCGCCGCCGGAAGGCCACGGTGCGAGTCGAGGCATTTTTTGAAAAGCCGTTGCCGGGTTTCGAAAGGCCGTCTGCCGGGTATGGCCCGCCATACGCGAATGACCGGGCGAGCGGCCTCGGGCTGTTTCGCCATCGGCTTCGCAGGGTGGGGTAGAGGGGGGCCAAGCCCCTTTTCACCCCCGAGCGCCCGGCGGTCGAGGGTTGCGAATTCGCTCGACGCTCAGCCGTTGCGAGGCTGCGGACAAGATCCGAAAGCCGACGCTCGGTAGGCGGTGGAAAAGTCAGGCTTATGAATATCGCTCCTCGTCGCCGAATTGGAATCGACACAGATTCAAGAGCTTGGAAAAAAATCTATGCACATTTTCGACGACGAAAACAACATGATCGGGCGGAGGGTGTCGTGATGAGGGCATTTTTGTTTCCGAGTGGCGATCGGCACGAATTTTATCTCGTAAGAGATTGAAATAAAAGAAGAAAAATTCATTCAACATTGTAACATTCCTTGTCGACTCGCAAGATCTCGTATTCCTGCCAAGGGGAGCGATCTTCGATATCGAAGCGATGGCGGAAGGAATATGCACAAGGTTATCCACAGTTTTCGTGAATGGACCGATGAAGCAAAATACGCTTTTTTTCTCGTTGTCATTCGCATCGAAAGAGCGATCGGCGAACAGCCAAGTCGATCCCAAGCCCTGTGAAAAAGCGGGTCTCGTTGCCGATGGTCCTTAGGTCCAAATATCGAAACGAACGACCCGGCCGGGAGCCGAAACCCGATAGGCCGGCAATCGCCCCTCGATCGTTTTTCGTCTGCCGCAGGTGATCTCGGATGGTAAGGATTCGATGACCCTTCCCGGTGCTGACAAGTTCGATGTCGCAAGGCTCGGCGAGCGCTCTGTCGTCGACAGCGAGGCATTTCGTGCTTTGGGCGAACACCATGCGCAGATTCGCTGCCTTCATCTGCGCAGTCTTTTTGCCGCGGAGCCGGATCGCTTCGAGCGCCATTCATTCGAGGCTTGCGGCATCCTGCTCGATTATTCGAAGAATCATCTGACGCAAAAGACGATGCGCCTGCTTGTCGCCCTCGCCGAAGAAAGAGGGGTGAAGGAACAGGCGCAGGCGATGTTCGCCGGGGCAAAGGTCAACCGTAGCGAAGGGCGGGCGGCGCTGCACCCCTTGTTGCGCGATTCGCGCGAGGACCCGCTGTGCGATGTCGACGAATCGGAGCGCGCCGGGGTCGAGCGCTCCTTGCAGGCGATGGAGGAATTCGTGCAGGCGGTGCGCTCCGGGGAAAGGCGGGGCGTTCGCGGGGATCGAATCGAGGATATCGTGCATATCGGCATCGGCGGGTCGGAGCTCGGGCCGCGAATGGTTTGCCGAGCCCTCGAGCCCTTTGCCGACGGGCCGAGGATCCACTTCGTATCCAATATCGACGGCCGGGCGCTGCTTTCGACCCTCGACGGTCTTGCTCCGGCGCGCACGCTTTTCGTGATCGCATCGAAAACCTTCGGCACCGAAGAGACGATGGTCAACGCTCGCTCGGCCCGGCGTTGGATCGAGGATTCCTTGGGCCCCGATGCACCGGCGCGGCATTTCGTGGCCGCGACCGGCACCCCCGAAGCGGCATCGGCATTCGGCATCGAGCGCGAGGGAATCTTCGAGTTCGCCCGTTGGGTGGGCGGGCGTTTTTCCCTTTGGTCGAGCGTCGGGTTGCCGATCGCATTGGCCGTCGGAATGCACGGGTTCCGTCGCTTGCTGGCGGGAGCGCACGCCATGGACCGGCATTTCCTCACGGCTCCGCCGGATCGAAATATGCCGACCGTCCTGGCATTGCTCGGCCTTTGGTATATCCACTTCTTCGGCTCGCAGACTCATGCCGTCGTGGCCTACGATCAGCGACTCGATCGATTCGCCGCCCATCTCCAGCAACTCGATATGGAAAGCAACGGCAAGCGGGTGCGCCAAGACGGGACGAGAGTGGATCATCCGACGGCACCGATCGTCTGGGGAGAGCCGGGCACCGGAGGGCAACACGCTTTTTTTCAGTTGCTGCACCAAGGAACGCCTTTGGTTCCGGTGGATTTCATCGTCGCCGCTTGCGGGGATCATGGCTTGCCCGAGCATCACCGCTTGTTGGTTGCCAACTGCCTGGCTCAAAGCGAGGCCTTGATGCTCGGGCGAAGCGAGCGAGACTTGCGAGACGATCTCCGTCGATCGGGGCTTGCGTCGGCGGCGGCCGATGCCCTTGTTCCGCATCGGGTCGTCGAGGGGAATCGCCCTTCGAATACCCTGATGCTCGATCGACTCGATGCGTTCACGTTGGGGGCGTTGATCGCTCTTTACGAGCACAAGGTCTTTGTCCAAGGGGCGATCTGGGGGATCGATTCTTTCGACCAGTGGGGGGTCGAGCTCGGGAAGGAGTTGGCCGGGACGATTGCCGACGAGTTGGTTCACGGATCTTCCCCCGAGGCCCCCGGCGCGGCTTCGCAAAGCCTCGAAGGATCCGGACTTGTCGGAGCCGATTCCGATCCATCGAGCTCGACGATGCACGACGCTTCGACCGCCGGTCTGATCCGAGCCTGGAACGAGCGCGTAAGATCGGGCGCGAAAAAGCCTTCGGGCTAGCCCTTCAGCCCTAGGAGCATCGCCTTGGCACCTTGAAAGAAAGCGCTCGAAGGCTCCTCCTCGAGCCCCGATCGCTTCGAGATCGCCGCGGATCGACGACTATCGCCGAGTGTTCGCGATCGTGGATTTTTTTGCGCGCATGTATGGAAATAAGCGATAAATAAAGGTATGATGCCAACAGTTGCTTTCACCGATGGGATGAGCAGGAGATTTCGATAGCAACCGAAGATATCGGCGGATCGATCCCTTCATGATCGAGAATTCCGAAAATCTGGTCGTCGTTCAAAATCCACCGAACCCAATCCAACACAGATAACGGAGGAGAGAAGTTATGGCGAAAATTCCGGCGCTCAAAGTGCCTCTTACCAAGACCCAGTTGGTTTCCGAGCTTGCAGCAAGCACCGATCTGACCAAGCAGCAGGTTGCAAGCGTGCTCGATGGCTTGGGACAGCAGATCCAGCGGCATGTCAAAAAGAACGGACCTGGAATCTTCACGATGCCGGGCTTGTTGAAGATCAAGACCGTGCGAAAGCCGGCAACGAAGGCTCGTAAGGGAATCAATCCCTTCACTCAAGAAGAGACGGTATTCAAAGCCAAGCCGGCCCATACGGCGATCAAGATTCAGCCATTGAAGGGTTTGAAGGAAATGGCGAACTGAACGAAGCGATTCATCACGATTGATCGATGAGACAAGCCCTGCGTCAGCAGGGCTTGTTTTTTCAAGGAGAGAAGGAGGGGCAAAGCCGGGGCTCGCTTGGGCCATGCGAGGCGATCAGGTCGAGGCGATCCGGGTATTGCGCAACCCGACACTCAAGGCTTGCAGATGGATTCGAAAGAAACCTCGATAGTTTTCTTCTTGGAAAAAGCCCCTTATCAGGACCACCGCATCGACCCGCTCTATCCGCAAGTCTCTTATGACAAGGCTTCCCTTCGCCGAACGACGCACAAGACAGGCAAAGGCGAGAAGGGGCAAAGGCTTAGGTCTTATGAAGAGTGCGCTGCTCGACTCTACGCGCCCGGCTCGTCGCGGCTTTTCGCGAAGACCGGCGATTTTCCAAGAGTCTTGCGCCTAAGAGCGAAAGCGACATCCAAGCCTTCTCCGGCCAAGATAAAAGCCGGCCCCATCGAGACCTGCCTATCGCTTCGCATGCCTAGCGCTCGGGACCGTGCTCCGGATCGTGCGCTTCGTTCTAGATCGTCCTGAGCAATTCGTTGATCCCCACTTTCGAGCGCGTGCGCTCGTCGACCCTTTTGACGATCACCGCGCAGTAAAGGCTGTGGCTGCCATCGGTGGCCGGGAGATTGCCGGAGACCACCACCGAACCTGCGGGGATGCGTCCGAAGGAAACGGAGCCGCTGTCGCGGTCGTAGATGCGGGTGCTTTGGCCGATATAGACTCCCATCGAAACCACCGAGCCGCGCTCGACCACCACTCCCTCGACGATTTCCGAGCGGGCGCCGATGAAGCAGTCGTCCTCGATGATCGTCGGATTCGCCTGCAAGGGTTCGAGCACCCCGCCGATCCCGACGCCGCCCGAGAGATGAACATTCTTCCCGATCTGGGCGCAGCTGCCGACGGTGGCCCAAGTGTCGACCATGGTGCCGCTGTCGACATAAGCGCCGATATTGATATAGCTCGGCATCAGCACCGTCCCCGGAGCGATCCACGAGCCGTATCGCGCCACCGCCGGGGGAACCACGCGAACGCCGCCTTCCCGGAATTTCTCGTCGGAGGCGAGCGCGTATTTGGCGGGGACCTTGTCGAAGTAGCGAGTGAAGCCCCCTTCCATCATATAGCTGTCCTCCAAGCGAAAGGAAAGCAGAACCGCCTTTTTCAGCCACTCGTTGACGATCCAGCCTCCGGCGGCGGGCTCGGCGACTCTTTCCTTGCCCGCGTCGAGACGGGCGATGGCCTCGGCGACGGCGGCCTTGACTTCCGATTTCACGGAGTCGGGCGAGATGCTCTCGCGCTCCTCGAAGGCTTTTTCGATGACTTCCCTGATGCCGTTCATTGGATGGATGGCTCCCTTCTTGGATAATCGACCGGTGAATGAAGGTGGAAAGAAAAAAGTGCGTTTCGTCTCGCAGAAGCGAAGATATCCATCGAGGGTCGAAACGCGGGCGAATCCTTGTAAAGGCTTATGGTTTGGGGTGATCCGGGTAGAGCGGCCGGTCCGGATGGTTGCGAAGCGCCCAAACGATATGTTCTCGAACCATCGCCGACGGGTGATCGAGGCGCTTTTTCAACGCTTGCGCGATCCGATGCGAGGCCGGGGCGTTGCCCAAGGCCACGGCGATATTGCGCAGCCAGCCTTCGTATCCGACCCGGCGCAGGGCCATGCCCTCGGTGCGGCGTTCGTATTCCTCGCGCGACCAAGCGAAGAGATCGACGAGAGCCGGGGCATCCAATCCGTGGCGGGGCGAGAAATCATCGATATCGTCGGCGCGGGCGAAGCGGTTCCAAGGACAAACCAACTGGCAGTCGTCGCAGCCGAAAATGCGATTGCCGATCATTTCGCGAAGATCCGGCGGGATCGACCCCTTGAGCTCGATGGTCAGGTAGGAAATGCATCGCCGCGCGTCCAAGCGGTAGGGGGCGACGATCGCCCCCGTCGGGCAGGCATCGATACAAGCCCGACAGCGCCCGCAATGATCGCTTGCCCTCGCATCCACCTCGAGCGGGAGATCGGTATAGAGTTCGCCCAAGAAAAACCATGACCCCGCTTCGCGGTCGATGAGATTGGTGTGCTTTCCGATCCAACCGAGCCCGGCGTTGCGCGCCAAGGGCTTTTCCATGACCGGGGCGCTGTCGGCAAAAGCCCGATAACCGAAAGGCCCGATTTCTCCCTCGATATGGTCGGCGAGACGTTGCAGGCGCCGGCGCATGAGTTTGTGGTAATCGCGTCCCAAGGCGTAGCGGGAGATATACCCGAGCTCCGGTCGGGCCAATACATCCTCGGCTCGTTCGCCTTGCGGATGCCGGTAGTTCATGCGCACGCTGATGATGCGATAGGTTCCGGGCAGCAGGGCCTCGGGGCGGCTGCGGCGCAAGCCGTGCCGGGACATGTATTCAAGCTCGCCGTGATAGCCGGCCCGCAGCCAAGCGAGCAGGGAGGCCTCGTCCTCGGCGAGATCGCAGCTGCCGATCCCGATCTGAGCGAAACCCAATGCCTTGGCTTTTTGCCGGATCGAGTCTTTGAGCGCGGCGGAATCGATATCGCGTCGAGATGATAGGAGTGCGGCCACGGCGGTATCCGAGCGATATTCTTCGCTCGACGGGGTTGCAAAGCGAGGACGAAGCGACGCTGCGCGGCGAGTTCGGTTATTCTGCCAAGCGCGGGTATTGTAAACCGGCTATCGCTTCTGCGGCTTCGCTTGCCGAACTCGCAACAACGTGCACCTGCGTCGGCTATCGAGCGGCGCTCCTCCTTCGATGGCTTTTCGGCGGCTCGCGAAGCGGCTTTTCTTTTGCCTCTTTGGATGATCGATCACAGGGTATTTTTCGATGACACGCGCGATTTTGCTCCTACCCGGAGACGGTATCGGTCCGGAAATCATCGCCCAAGCTCGCCGGGCGCTCGATATCTTGTGTGCGCAAGGAGCGCTTGACGCGAAAATCGACGAAGCGCCCATCGGCGGCGATGCAACCGATCGTTTCGGCACCCCTTTGCCCGATTCGACCTTGGAATCGGCGCGGGCGGCGGACGCCATTTTGCTCGGCGCCGTCGGCGGTCCGCAATGGGAGGGGGTCGAACGCTCCCTTCGGCCCGAGCGCGGTCTTCTTCGGCTGCGCTCGGAACTCGGGGTATTCGCCAATCTGCGCCCGGCGCTGGCCTATCCGCAGCTGGTCGGGAGTTCGACCCTGAAAGCGCAGGTGATACAAGGCCTCGATCTTCTGATCGTGCGCGAACTGACCGGCGGTATCTATTTCGGCTCCCCGCGCGGGATCCGCACCTTGGACGACGGCCGGCGCGAGGGCTTCAACACCCTCGTCTACGCCGAGGACGAGATCGAGCGGGTTTGCCGCGTCGCCTTCGAAGCCGCCCGCGGTCGCTCCAAACGACTGTGCTCGGTCGACAAGGCCAATGTCTTGGAGGTCAGCGAGCTGTGGCGCGAGGTCGCCGAGCGGGTCGCCAAGGATTATCCGGATGTCGACCTGTCCCATCTTTATGTCGACAACGCCGCGATGCAGCTGGTACGCGATCCGAAGCAATTCGACGTTATCGTCACCACCAATATGTTCGGTGATATCCTTTCGGATCTCGCCTCGATGTTGACCGGCTCGATCGGCATGCTGCCTTCGGCTTCCCTCGATGCCGCGGGCAAAGGGCTTTACGAGCCGATTCACGGCACCGCTCCCGATATCATGGGCCAAGGGGTTGCCAATCCGCTGGCCACCATCCTCTCGGCGGCGATGATGCTGCGCCATTCCTTGGGCTTGCCGGGCCTTGCGGATCGGATCGAGGCCGCGGTCGGACAAGCGCTCGATCGAGGGCTTCGCACCCCCGATATCCATTCGCCGGGAACCACCTCGGTCAGTACCGTGCAGATGGGGGATGCGGTGGTCGAGGCGCTGACTTCGAACTAAAAGAGCGTCGGGCGGGGGTCGCAGTCTTAGGCGGGCGCAAAAAGACTCGATAGGGTCTTATCGGCAAATTCTTCACACAACGTCAAGGGGTTCGATGGATGAAGGGCATATTCGATGTGGCAGTGGTCGGGGCGACCGGGGCGGTGGGCAAGGAGATGATCTCGATCCTCGAAGAGCGCGATTTTCCGGTCGGGGGGTTTTATCCGCTTGCCAGCCCTCGTTCGGCGGGGAGCGAAATCGAGTTTCAGGGGAAGCCCTATACCGTCGAGTGTCTCGACGACTTCGATTTCTCGAGGGCGCAGATCGCGCTTTTTTCCGCCGGCGGAAGCGTCTCCGCGCAGCATGCCCCGAGGGCCGGTCGCGCCGGATGCGTGGTGATCGACAACAGTTCTCAATTCCGCTACGAGGACGATATCCCCCTCGTGGTGCCCGAGGTCAATTCCTATACGCTCGACCGCTATACGAGTCGCAATATCATCGCCAACCCCAACTGTTCCACCATTCAGATGGTGGTGGCGCTTTATCCCTTGCACGTTGCCGCCGGGATCGAGCGTATCAATGTCGCCACCTATCAATCGGTATCAGGGACGGGGAGCAAGGCGATCGACGCTCTCGAGCGTCAAACCGCGGATTTGCTGAACGGCCGTCCTGTCGAGACTTCGGTCTACCCGAAAAGGATCGCCTTCAACGCATTGCCCCAGATCGATATCTTCATGGATAACGGATATACCAAAGAAGAGATGAAGATGGTGTGGGAGACGCGCAAGATCATGGGGGACGATGGAATTTCGGTGAATCCCACCGCCGTTCGCATCCCCGTTTTCTACGGCCACTCCGAGGCGGTTCATATCGAAACGGAAAAAAAACTCGGAGCGGAGGAAGCCCGAGAGATCCTGCGCTCCGCCCCGGGGGTCGTGGTGATCGACGAACGCGAGGACGGGGGCTATCCGACGGCGGCCATCGAGTCGGCCGGTCGCGACGAGGTTTTCGTGGGCCGCATCCGCGAGGATATCACCCACCCTCGAGGATTGGATCTGTGGATCGTTTCGGACAACCTGCGCAAGGGAGCGGCTCTCAACAGCGTCCAAATCGCGGAAATATTGGCAAAGACGCATCTATCCGCGGCGGCGTGATATCGCTTCGGGTTTTCGTATCGACGATGCCTCCGAAGCTATCTCCCAAAGTATCGACTCCGGCGGAGAGCTTCGACAAGAAGACCCGCCCATCGAGTCATCGTCGACGAGCGCCGACCATCTCGGGTGCCTGCTCGCTTTTCGGCGCGACCCGATCGATAGAAACTAGATAGGCATCGTTCACGGGGGCTTCGATATCTTGTCCCCAAGGCTTGGCGGCCACACCGTCGTTCGTCGCGACCCCTCGCCCCTTTCGTCGAAGCCTATCCTTATCGAAGGGCAAAATCCCGTTCTTTTCCGAAAAGACTCCTTATGATCGCCTGCGGATCTAAGGATATCCTCGATCCTCTTTGCCGCTTCGATTGTCCGGTGATCCATCGGCCCGTCGATCGGACCTCCGACCGTGTCGGCAAGCAAGGGCAGAATCACCCGTCGATCCCGATCGTTCGAGCCGACGAGTTCGTCTGATCCGCCGATCGAGCGCTTTTCCGACCCATCAGGGAAATTCGGCGAGTCCGTAAGAGATGAGAATCGCATTGGGTCTTGAATACGACGGCGCTCGCTTCCACGGCTTCGAGCGTCAGGTAGGGCCGCGCACGGTGCAAGAAGAGGTGGAAAGAGCGATCGCCCGAGTCGCCGCCGCCGACAAAGTGCGGGTGATCTGCGCCGGTCGTACCGACGCCGGAGTGCACGCCGCTTGGCAGGTGCTGCATTTCGACAGCGACGCCCGGCGCCCCTTGCAGGCATGGGTCAAAGGCGTCAATCGCTACCTTGCAAACGATGCCGCCGTGCTGTGGGCGCACCCCGTCGACGATCGCTTCCATGCCCGCTTTTCCGCCACCGGTCGTCGTTATCGCTACCGCATCCTCAACCGCCCGATCCGCTCCGCCATCTTCGCCGGCAAAGTCGGCTGGGAATACCGACCCTTGGATGCCCGAAGAATGCACGAAGCGGCCCGACACCTCGTGGGGGAACACGATTTCTCCTCGTTCAGAGCCTCTGGTTGCCAAGCCCGACAACCGGTACGACGGGTCTATCGAATCGAGGTGAGCCGCAAAGGAGAGCTCGTCACCATCGATATCCACGCCAACGCCTTTTTGCAACAGATGGTGCGCATCATCGTCGGCACCCTGATCGCGGTAGGCACCGAAGAGCGCCCGTTGGAATGGCCGGCATCGGTCCTCGCCGCCCGAGATCGC
The DNA here is from genome assembly GCA_965220535.1 of Gammaproteobacteria bacterium. Taxonomy (GTDB): domain Bacteria; phylum Pseudomonadota; class Gammaproteobacteria; order HK1; family HK1; genus HK1. The sequence goes on from OZ244833.1 coordinate 3,905,629, forward strand.
CGCTTGGCCGGAGCAACGGCCCCCGCCGCCGGCCTGTGCTTGGTCGGAATCGACTACCCCGATTCCTTCGCCTTGCCGAAACCGACGAGCGCCGAGGCAGATATCGGGTCAATCTCACAGTAGAAGCGACATCAAGACAATCCGGGCAAACGATCCTTCACCGCCACTGCCGAAATTCCCACCATAATTGCCTATCGGATAACCGACTCGGCCAATCAAGAGGCCCGAGCTTTGCAGTAGGAATGCATGGCGATTCCACATGTATTGGCCGGTGGATAAGCGGCGGACGGGGAAAGCCTTGGGATTTGCCTTTTCCGCCATCGTGCAACGCCATTTTTTCAGGTTAGCCATCCGATTTCTCGGTGCATGTTCGGATTTTCGGAATCGATGATCCAGTCAGGAACAAATCGATGCGGATTGAGTCAAAGAAGATAAGAACCGGGAATATCGGCCAACCCGGCTGGACAGATTCGAACGGCACTTTGATCGAGCGTTCATACGCCGATTCCGCGAGCATTTGTCGCGAGCGATGCCGGCAAATAGACGTTGGAGCGACCATGACCAGAGAAGAACTGTTGGAGCGTCTGCAATCCATTCCCCCGCCCTAGAGTTATTCGAGACGATCATTAGGACCTGATCTGATGGGATAACGGAGGAAGCTCACGATGAAAAAAGAGCATGCCAAGCACGCAGGAACCAAAGCCGCGAAGACGTCGCCTGGAGAGGGTCGGTCTTCGACCGGGAAGCGACGAATGACAGCCTCGCGTAAGCGGGAGGCTGTGATGCAGTTGATGAGGGACGAGCCGACCCTGTCCTTGGAAAAAAAGCGATGTATTCGTTGGATGACTATTTCTTCGGGCAAAGAGTGCTATAGCCTCGGTGCACCTCCTTGCAAAGGCAGCGGTCGGCAATGGACGAAGAAAGAGCTGGACGAGGCTTTGGAAGGGGAGGTGTCCTCTTTGCTCTTCGATGATGCGGGAAGAGCCGAACTAGAAGATCTCCTTACGGACATCGGTGCAACCGATTTCGAGAGGGAGACTTTTTCGGATATTGTTGCCGGGGATGAGCCCGGACCCGGTGACATCAAGAGTTGGAGCGTCGGCGAGGCAATCGCCGAAGCCTATCTAATGGAGCATAGGCGTTGTATTTTTCCTTGGCCGATCGGTCGGGACGAGCGCAAGAAAGGCTCGAGTCTGCCCGGTGCCGATTTGGTGGGGATCAAGTGCGATGACCGCGGCGATCGTTTCGTCTTCGGCGAGGTCAAGACTTCCACGCAAGCCAAATATCCTCCCGGTGTCGTTGATGGTCGTAGCGGACTTGCACAACAAATCGAGGATATTCGCGATAAAAAGAGTATCCGAGATCGTCTTTTCATATATCTTGGCCGCCGGGCGAAGGGAGCGGACTGGAAGGAGCGTTATCTAGCCGCGGCTAGGCGTTATCTGAAAGACAATCGCGATGTTCATCTCTTCGGTGTCTTGGTGCGTGATGTCGCACCGGATGAGAGGGATATTCGCGCTCGCGTGGACAAGTTGGGAAAGAACTGTCCTATCAGTACTGAAATAGATCTGCTCGCTATCTACTTGCCACCGGACTCGATCGATGGTCTTGGATCCAAGGTTTCGGCGATGCGAGCGATGCGGAAGCGGAAAGGGGATAGGACGTGATCGTTTTCGATGCCGATCTTGAGGATATTCAAGCCCATTGGGCCATCGCTTCGATCAGCGATGAAGATCGCAAGCGCGCTTTCAAACTGGCTGAAGAACGTTTGGCGAGTCGGGTTGTCGGGCACGAGATCGAATTCGAATTCCAAGGGAGTGAAGCGAACGATAGGAAAGAAGAAGACGATAGGCTCCTAGAGCGTGTTGCCCTCGCTTATGAAGTGGCGGCCACCGAAGGTCTTGATGCTTTGAGTCGTTCCGACAGCGAAGACGATTCAGCAAGGAAGTGTTCCATCGTTTCTTCCCATAAGATTTTCGATCTTCGGCGGTTGGCAGAGATACCGAAAGATGCGGACGAGCGCATTTTTCATGTTTTGCAGATTTCCGCTTTTGCTTATTGCGGAGATCGAGGATCCGATTTACGACGATGGTTCGAAGAGAATCCTTCCGCGGTAGAGCTTCCCACGGTAGCCGATGCACCATGGGATCGTCGCCTTCTCTATCGACTATTTGACTGCTGGATCCGGTTGCTGCGTAAGAAGGGATGGGATGATTTGGATCGGATACGAGAGATCATCGCCGACTTGCGAAAAGATCAGAAGCTATACGAGAAGGAATATCTTGCCGGCGATTCCAAGTCGGAGACTCGGATAGAGGCGCTACGACTGATCTCTCTATATCACTGGGCGAAAGCGACCGAGATCCTCGCCGAATATATGTTGCAGGGACAGCCCTTGACAGTCTTCAGCGAGATGAATCGACATTTCGAATCTAGCATCAAGGCGGCGACTGCAACGGGTGATATACAACACGAAATGATTCTTTGTTGGTTGCATGCCGTCGGCAGAACCATGGTCACGAATTCCTTGTGGTGGGCAACCCGAACCGTCAACTCCAAGGCTTCCGAATTCGTCAAAGCGTTGATCAAAAACGAGCATCGAGCGATGTTCGAGTTGTTGCCTCCGCAACGTGCGGCCCTGCTCGAACAAGGTCTTCTCGATCAAGCCAAGACTGCGATCGTGATCGATATGCCGACCTCCAGCGGCAAGACCTTGTTGGCACAGTTTCGTATCCTTCAGGCTTTGAATCAATTTCAGGCCGATGGTGGGTGGGTCGCTTATGTTGCACCCACGAAGTCGCTTGCCGCGCAGATTACAAGGCGACTTCGCCGTGATTTCGAGCCTGTGGGGTTGCGGGTCGAGCAGTTGAGCGGTGCGATAGAAGTCGATGCTCTTGAAGAAGATATTCTAAAGGATGATACAGAGGAGTCATTCGATGTTCTCGTGGCGACACCGGAGAAACTTTCATTGGTGATCCGCAATAAGAGAATCGATCGACCGCTCTCTTTGGTCGTCATGGACGAGGCCCATAATATCGAAAACGAGGAAAGAGGTCTTCGTATAGAACTCCTCTTGGCAACAATCAAAGGGGATTGTCCACAAGCCAATTTTCTTTTGTTGATGCCCTATGTTGAAAAGAGCGAGACGCTGGCGCGTTGGTTGGCGCAGGATATCGATGCCGGCAAGGCCATCAGTTTGAATACTGCCGCTTGGAAGCCCAATGAAAGAATTATCGGCTTGTATCGAGCCGTTGCCGACAATAGCGAACGTGCCGGGTGGAGGCTTGAATACGAAACTCTGACCGCCACCGGAAAGGCCATGGATTTGCAGGGTATTCATCAAGCAGGTAACTGCAAGCCGATCGATGTACCTAAAAGCAAGGTGCTGACGAATAAGAAGCAAGCAGGGCTAGGGCTGCAAACCGCGGCGATGGCCACCGCTATGTCATCGCGTGGTACGAGTATTGCCGTCGCTAACACAATAGGTACGGTCTGGAATATGGCTCGTCGTGCGGCTAGAAGTATCGATAAATCTCGCGATATTCCAGACGATGTGCGATTGGTCCAAGGCTTTCTCGAAGCCGAGTTCGGCCCGAGCTTCGAGTTGATCGAGATGCTTGATAGCGGAGTCGGCGTTCATCATGCCGGACTTTCCGATGAAGTACGGGCATTGATGGAGTGGTTGGCGGAGTCGAATCATCTTCGTGTTCTATGTGCGACGTCGACTATAGCTCAAGGGATCAATTTTCCGGTATCGTCTGTTTTCCTCTCGTCTCGTTCTGTTTCTCAGGGAAAGCGGAGCGTAGATATCTCTCCTCGAGATTTTTTGAATCTTGTCGGTCGTGCTGGAAGGATCGGACATGATAGTGTCGGGGTTGTCGGGATTGCCGAGGGTAAGGATCCAAGCGCGAAAATCGAGTTCGTCAGTAGGAATACCGGAGGCTTGGCATCTAGGTTGATCACGCTTTTGAACGAACTCGAAGCGCAGGGGAAGATCGGCGAATTGGAAACAGTTCTTTATAGGGATCAGTGGGAGGACTTTCGTTGTTATATCGCCCATCTTTTGGCGCAGAAGAAGGATCTCGATGCGGTGCTTGCTGAATCCGAATCTGTTCTGCGACAGACTTATGGCTATATGACATTGCGCAACGATCCCTCACAGCGCGACAAGGCCGACCTCTTGCTGGAAGCGACGAAAGCCTATGCCTGCAAATTGGATGCGAATCGAGGGGTGGTTGCCCTTGCGGATTCCACCGGTTTTTCCCCGGAGGGTGTGCAAAAGGCGATGGGAGAAATTCGTAGTCTTAAACGGAAATTGAGGCCGGATGACTGGGCTCCGGAGAACCTGTTCGAAAAGACCGGACGCATGGCGGACCTCTTCGGAATCATGCTGAAACTTCCTCGAATCGATCAGCCTCTGAAAGATATTGCCGGTACTGGAGACGAGCATATTCGTTTATCCAATATCACCCGGGACTGGGTCAATGGCGCAAGTCTACAGGCTATCGCCAAGGCTTATTTTTCCAAGGATACCAAGAGGAAGGAAACGGATTCTCTCACCGATGCCTGCAAAGCGATTTACCGGACGATCGTCAATAACGGAACATGGGGCGTATCGGCGTTGAGCCTCTTGTCGGGGATGGATTTCGATGGGATGAGCGAAACGGAGCGTCGTCGAATTAACACCCTACCGGCGATGATCTATCATGGTGTTCGCACGGAGGAGGCGGTTCTGATGCGGATGAATTCCGTACCTCGCAGTGTCGCCGAGGCTCTCGGATCTCTTTACAAAGAGCGTAGCGATGGCGATGAAAGTCGCCGCTCCGTCGGCAAAGTGCGCCGTTTCCTCAAGGGTATTCCGACGACGGATTGGGATGCGGTAAAGCCTGCCAATACCGCTTTGAGCGGAGAAGGGTATCGCAAAGTATGGGAGGTTCTATCGGGTGAGTCCTGATAGCGGAGAATAGATGGTATCGGATCCCTTTTCCTTTATGATAGAAGGGCGTATTCTACGGAAGACTTGCGTTTTTTTGTCTTCGGGTACGGATTTTTCCGAGTCATGAGTAAGGTCCAGGATTTCGAGAGGAGCGCAACACCCGTTGTTTGCAATATGCACCCTATTTGGATTATCGCCCTTTGAAAACGACCGCCGAGGGCGATCCCGATCTCGCTTCGATCCTCGGTAGTCCGCAATGCGCGTGGGTCGATTCCGATATAGAAGATCAAGCGAAGGAGTATGCGATCGAAAAGGTCGCTCCCGAGCATTTGAAAGAAATCAAGGGAGCGAGGCAAAGTCTGATCGACAAGACCAGGGCCGAGGTCAAAGATCGACTGACGAAAGAGATCAGCCATTGGGATCGACGGGCCGCCGAACTCGAAGACAAGGAGCGATCGGGCATCGAAGGCAAAGGTGCCCGGCTCAATGCGAGCATGGCGCGGCGCCATGCCGACGACTTCCGCGAGCGACAATCGAAGCGACTCGTCGAACTCGATCTCCAAGAGCGGATGACGGCATCGCCTCCGGTCATTTCGGGCGGCGCCCTCGTGATCCCGCAAGGGCTGCTGAACGATCTGCGGGGCATCGATCCCTCTCCCATCCCCGAGCGATCGAGCCCGGACACCCAAGAATCGGCGGCTCGGGCTCGAGAAATCACGATGCAAGCCGAGATATTTCTCGGGTTCGAGCCGACCGACAGGGAGTTCGAGAAATTGGGCTACGATATCGAGAGCAAGATGCCCGACGGACGGCTCAGGTTCATCGAGGTCAAAGGGCGGAAAAGCGGGGCGGACACGATTACCGTGACGCGCAACGAGATCCTCTATTCGCTCAACAAGCCGGATGATTACATCCTTTCCATCGTCGAGTTCTTCGATGACGGCGGGCATAAGGTGCACTATGTGCGCAGGCCCTTCCAAAAGGAGCCGGATTTCGGAGTGACGAGCGTCAACTACAAAACCGCGGATCTGCTGGCGCGGGCGCAACCGCCTTCATAACCCTCACTTTGGGACTCCTTTTCGATATGCGTACGAGAAAAAAACTGATCGAGGTCGCGCTGCCTTTGGCGGCGATCAATGAGGCTTCGGTACACGAGAAGATGCCGGGTATTGGTCCGCATCCTAGAGGGTTGCATCTTTGGTGGGCGCGTCGACCGATGTGCGCAGCGCGAGCGATGCTCTTCTCGCAGCTGGTGGATGATCCATGCGAATATGAGGATGAACTGCTGGCGAATAGCGATAAAAAACGAGCGGCGGAATATGAACTGAAGAAGAGATTGGAAGACTTCAAGAAAAGGCAGGCGAATACTGAGGGGGACGAAACTTTACTATCTCCGAGCCTTGAAAAGCCGACATTGGAAAAGGTGATCACGGAGATCGAGCGCGAACGGCTCTTCGGCATCATCGAGAAGATGGTTCTTTGGAAAGACCCCGATTTCGAGAGGACCATTGAAAAGGCCCAAGAAGAAATCCGACATAGTTGGCGGCGAACCTGCGCGGACAATACGGATCATCCGCGGGCGAAAGAAATATTCGATCCCGAAAAACTACCCGCCTTTCACGATCCTTTCGCCGGCGGCGGTACCTTGCCGCTGGAGGCCTCCCGCTTGGGCCTGGAAAGTCATGCCGGGGATTTGAACCCGGTGGCGGTGCTGATCAACAAGGCGATGATCGAAATCCCCCCGAAATTTGCGAATCGTCCCCCGGTTAATCCAGTTTCCCGGGCCGATAAAGAATTGATCGACCACGAATGGAAAGGGATGGATGGAATCGCCGAGGACATCGTCCATTACAGCCGGTGGATACGGGACGAGATGGAAAAGCGTATCGGTCACCATTATCCGAAGGTCGTGATCAGTGCCGATATGGTCGAGAAAAGACCGGATCTGAAGTGCTATCTGGGGCATGATCTTCCGGTCATCGCTTGGCTTTGGGTGCGTACCGTCAAAAGCCCCAATCCTGCCTTTGCCGAAGTGGATGTACCCTTGTCGTCCAACTTCATGCTCTCAGCCAAGGCGGGAAAGGAGGCATATATTGAGCCTGTGATAGAAGGTGACCGTTATCGATTCACGGTGAAGGTTGGCAGTCCTGTCGATATGGAGAGTAAAAGGAAAGGGACCAAGATTGGAAAGGCGAAATTCCGATGCTTGATGTCCGGGGTGCCGATGGAAAGTGAATATATCCGAGGTGAGTTCAAGGCGAAAAGATCCGGGGCGAGACTGATGGCAATCGTTGTGGATGGAAGCCCTGGTCGTGTCTATTTGGATCCGATACCGGAGCATGAAAAAGCGGCCCTTGAAGCAGAGCCGACTTGGAAGCCGGAAGAGGAAATGGGTCGGAAATTCAGCGATTTACGCGGCTATGGAATCTCTTATTGGCATGAGCTTTTTACTCATCGACAGATTTTAGCGTTGACCACACTTTCGGATTTAATTGGTGAAGCGAAAGAGAATATTTATAAAGACATGCTGTCGGCGGGTTTTATAAATGATGAAAAATCGCTACGAGAAGGCGACGTCGGTAGAAAATTTTATGCCGATGCGATCAGTATTTATCTCGCTTTTATTCTGGATCGTTGCACCGATTTTTCGAATGCCTGTACCCGTTGGCAAGTAGACATTCAGAAATCTATGAATGTCTTCAGCAAGCAAGCTATTCCGATGGTTTGGGACTTCCCCGAAGTGGCTATCTTGAACGATACTGTCGGTGGAGTTATACCAGTCTCGAGTTTTATTGCAAAGTGCAGTAAAGAGATTTCTGCGGGGGGGGGGGGGGGGGGTATGCTGATCAGCAAGATGCAGCATTAAGTGAGCGATCAAAAGACAAGGTTGTTTCCACAGATCCTCCTTATTACGATAATATTGCCTACGCCGAACTTTCCGATTTCTTCTATATTTGGTTACGCCGCTCGGTAGGGTTGATCTATTCCGATCTCTTTTCCACTCTTGTTTCCCCTAAGGCCGATGAGCTTATTGCCAGTCGCCATATGCATGGCGGCAAGAAAGAAGCAGAGAGATTTTTCCTTGAAGGCATGACACAAGTCATGCACCGACTTTCCAAGCAATCTCATCCGGCTTTTCCTTTAACTATCTATTACGCCTTCAAACAGCAAGATAGTAAGGGCGAGAGCGATAAAGCTAGCACCGGCTGGGAAACTTTTCTCGATGCAGTGATTCGTGCAGGTTTTTCGATCACTGGCACATGGCCGATACGTAGTGAGCAGGCATCTCGAACTATCTCCATAGGCACCAATGCTTTGGCCTCCAGCATCGTCCTCGTTTGCCGTCGACGCTCGGAAAAAGCCTCTGTCGCCACAAGTCGCGAATTCCTTTCTCAGCTGAAGGTCAAACTCCCGCCAGCTTTGATGGACTTGCAGCGCGGCAATATCGCGCCGGTCGATTTGGCGCAGGCGATGATCGGTCCTGGAATGGCGGTTTATACCAGATATGCAAAAGTCATCGACGCCGAAGGAGAGAAACTCACTGTTCGCGATGCACTGAATTCGATCAACCGAATTCTGGATGAAATTCTGGCGGAACAAGAAGGTGATTTCGATGCCGAGAGCCGTTGGGCTTTGGTCTGGTTTGAGGAAACCGGCTTCGATGAAGTGGATTACGGAGAAGCAGATTTGCTCTCGAAAGCCAAAGGCACTTCGCCCCAAGTCTTAGTCAAATCTGAAATCATCTGCTTGGTTGGTGGCGGCAAGGTTCGACTCCTCAAACCGAGCGAGTTGCAGCAAGAACCACAGCCAGGTGCCCGTTCGACCGTTTGGAAGACCCTGCATTACCTGCTGCAAGTATTCCAAGCCGGGGGAGAGACCGCGGCCGCCGAAGCATTCAGCAAGCTCGGGGCATCGGTAGAAAGCGCCCGCGAGCTGTGTTATCGACTCTATAACCTATGCGAGAGCAAAAAACGCGACGCCGAGGCACGTCCCTATAACGAATTGGTTCGAAGTTGGCCCGAGATCCAAAGACTTGCACGCGAGAAGTCGAGGATCGAGCCCGGCCAGACTGACCTCGGCCTCGACCCCTCTTCCGACACTGAATAAAGAATCGACCCGCGGAGAAAACCATGGCGATCACCCACCGAGAACGAATCGGCAAAGCCCTCGATCTCCTCAAAGAGGGGCTTGCCCCCTTTGTCAATCGCGAGATCAAAGAGGCGATCGATACCCATCGGCTCGAAGCCCATGATATTCGTGAATATTACGAAGACCCGATGGCGGCGGATAAGTCGATGGCGGAATGGGATGTCTCGGCTCTGTTCAAGGTGATGCTGGAAAAATGGAGGGAAGTTTTCAACAAAACCTTGGGCTCGGCGGATCGTGCGTTGATATTGGAGATTCGATCCTATCGCAATAAATGGGCGCATCAGGAGAAGTTCTCGAGCGACGATGTTTATCGAACCCTCGATTCCGTCGGGCGACTCTTGGCGGCGGTTTCGGCGCCTCAATCCGAAGAGATAGAGCGGTCCAAACAGGAGTTGTTGCGCATCCGCTTCGAAGAGCAAACCCGCGGGGAAATGCGCAAGCAAACCAGCCAGCTGATCGAGAGCGCGGCGGCCGGGAGTCTCAAATCGTGGCGCGAAGTCGTCACCCCGCACCCGGATGTCGCCAGCGGGCGCTACCAACAAGCGGAGTTCGCCGCCGACCTTTGGCAGGTGCATTTGGGAGAGGGCAGCGATGAATACCGCGACCCTTCCGAATTTTTCCGCCGTACTTATCTCACCCAAAGCCTCGACCGTCTCATGGTCGGCGCCTTGCATCGCCTTTCCGGCCAAGGCGGCGATCCGGTGGTTCAACTGCAAACCAACTTCGGGGGCGGTAAAACCCATTCGATGTTGGCGCTCTATCATCTTTTTTCCGGTGCCGATGCCACGCAGCTGATGGGGGTCGATGCCATCATGCAAGAAGCGCAGGTGGATCGAATCCCCGAAAACGCGCGTCGGGTGGTGTTGGTGGGCAACAAGATATCCCCGGGCAACCCCGCTATCAAAGAAGACGGCACGAAGGTTTCGACCCTTTGGGGCGAACTCGCTTGGCAGTTGGGCGGCAAGGAGGCATATCAGACCATCGCCGCCGACGATGAAAAGGCCACCAATCCCGGCGACCGGTTGCGAGAACTCTTCAATCGATACGGTCCGTGCATCGTCTTGATCGACGAGTGGGTCGCTTACGCCCGGCAACTCCACGATCAGAGCGATCTCCCCGCCGGTAGTTTCGAAACCCAGTTCAGTTTCGCGCAGGCCCTGACGGAGTCGGCGAAGTTGGCCGATGGCTGTTTGTTGGTCATCAGTTTGCCAGCCTCCGATAGTACCGTGGATTCACCCCATACCCGCGCCGACGATGTGGAAGTCGGCGGTCTGCGCGGCCGCGAGGCGTTGGATCGCTTGCGCAATGTGATCGGTCGTTTGGAATCGCCTTGGCGACCGGCGAGCGCGGAGGAGGGTTTCGAGATCGTGCGGCGGCGTCTTTTCGAGCCTTTTTCGGATTCCGGGCAATATAAAGATCGGGATGTGACGGCACGGGCGTTCACCGATTTCTATCGATCCAAGCACCAGGAGTTCCCTCCCGAATGCAAAGAGAGCGATTACGAGAAAAGGATCAAGGATGCCTATCCGATCCATCCGGAAATATTCGATCGTCTCTATAGCGATTGGTCGACCCTTTTGAAGTTTCAACGCACGCGAGGGGTGTTGCGGTTGATGTCGACCGTGATCCACGACCTATGGGAAAAGGGCGACAAAAATCCGTTGATTCTCCCGGCGCATATCGCGATCGACAACCATCGTATTCAGTTCGAGCTGACACGCTATTTGGACGATAACTGGACACCGGTGATCGAAAAGGATGTGGACGGGGGGAGTTCCCTGCCATCTCGGATCGACGGCGAGGTGCCGAGCCTCGGCAAACTCTCCGCTTGCCGGCGGGTAGCGCGGACGATCTATTTAGGCTCCGCTCCGACCGCGTCTGCGGCGCAGCAAGGACTCGAAGATCGACGGATCAAGTTGGGATGCGTTTTGCCCGGAGAGCAACCGACGGTATTCGGGGATGCCTTGCGTCGTCTCGCCGGTGCTGCGACCTATCTTTATCAGGATGGCTCGAAATATTGGTATTCCACGCAGCCGACGGTGACGAGGCTTGCCGAACAACGGGCGGAACTGTTCGCCCGAGATGACGGCAAAACGATGCCGGAGTTGGAGGCTCGGATCAAGCGTCAACTGACGGAGCGAGGGGATTTCGCTCGCATCCATATCTTGCCGCGCTCGGGGCAGGATATTGCCGACGAAGATATCGATGCAGGCTTGGTGGTGCTCGGTATCGATCACCCCTATCAAAAGGGAAAAGGCAAAGAGAACGAAGCCGAGAAGGCGGCCAAGGCGGTATTGGAATATCGCGGCGCCTCGCCGAGAATCTATCGTAACACCCTCGTTTTCCTCGCCCCCGACGAGACGAACTTGCAGGATTTGATGAAGGCGGTTCGGTACTATCTTGCGTGGAGTTCGATAGTCGATGACAAAGACACTCTCGAACTTTCCAAGCATCAGGCGAGCCAAGCGCAGAACCGGAAGGAAGAAGCATCGAATATCGTCGATTCTCGAATCCCGGAAACCTACCAATGGTTGCTGGCACCGAAACAAGAGAATCCCAAAGCGACGATGATCGAATGGGAGGCCATGCGTCTTTCGGGACAAGACAAGTTGGCGGTGCGTGCCGCCAAAAAATTGAAAAGCGGCGAGATGCTGGTCAATAGATACGCGGCCACTCGCTTGAGGATGGACCTCGATCGCATACCCCTTTGGCGCGGCGATCATGTTTCGATCAAACAGGTCGTCGAGGATTTCGCCAAATACAGTTATCTCACTCGGGTCGCAAGCTCTAAAGTTTTATTGGATGCGATAGAAGAAGGAGTCGCGCTGCTGACTTGGGAGCAGGACGCTTTCGCCTTCGCCGATAGCTACGACGAGGACTCCGGCCGCTATCGGGGAATCCGTGCCGGAGAGAATATCCGGCTCTCGGAATCGGATAACGGATTGCTGGTCAAACCCGAAGTCGCGCGCCGACAACTCGATGCCGAGAGTCAACGCTCGGAATCGAAAGAAGGGGATGCAGCGCAAGCGACGGCATCGCCGAACGGCAATGAGACCGCCATCGACCGCCCGCAGGATACCGATGCCGTCGGCGATGCATCCACCCTACCGCCGAGCGCCCCGCAACCCAAACGTTTCCACGGCAGCGTGCAACTCGACGCCGAACGAGTCGGCCGCGACGCAAGCCGAGTCGCGGACGAAGTCATCTCGCACCTTGCAGGACTCGTCGGCTCCAAGGTCACGATCACCCTTGACATAGAAGCCGACATCCCCTCCGGCACTCCTGATCATGTCGTTCGCACGGTCAACGAAAACGGACGTACGTTGAAGTTCACCCACCATCAGTTCGAAGAGGAGTAGGGGGCCGACGAGATAGGCCGATGCGGTACCGATGCGCCGATTTGCCTCGTCAACGCATAAGTACAGCGGACTCGATATCGAGCGAGTCGGTCGCGATGCGCAAGCCGGGCTGCGGACGAGCTCATCTCGATTTTGGCGAGAGTTGTCGGCTCCGGAGGCGCAATCAACCTTGATATAGAAGACAACTTCTTATCGGAACTCCCCGGACATGTCGTTCGTACGGTCAACGAAAACGGCTGTGCGTTGGATATTCCAAGAAATAAATCGACTGATTCAAAGCCTCGTCTCTAACCCGGATCACATCGATTAGAGTAGTCAATGATCTGCTGCTGGTCGGAGCTCGAATATCCGTTACCAAAGGTAATCGTTAGGCTCTTTCGTTATCGCTTGTGCAGTCTCCGAATCAATCTCCCGATGCTTTACCCCGGTCATGCGCGTCTGTCTGTCAGCCTCTTTCCAAGCGGAGAGCGCGGAGAAAGAGCAACCTATCGTTTCGAGATACCGAGGATCGTTCGGATCGGGGCGTTGGATTTCGTAGTTGTTCATGGATTTCTTCGCTTGTCTTCATGTTTCTTTTTTAACAGCATAATTTTCTGATGCTTGCTAAGCGATTTAGATTCCTCCTAAAAAAGAAGCGATTCATCTCCTGAAAGCCCTTCCAAGAGTTCCATCTCTTGCTCGCTAAACCCCTCTCGACGGCTAACCAAAATGGCGCAAAGAACGAATCCAATCATGAATCCCAGCCCTAATCCTACAGGAAAATCAATGCCGAGTATGATCAATCCCCTTTGTTAGTCTCTCCAAGTATTCCAGTTCGCATCTGTTGGTTTAGCATAGTTTTTTCTTCGACTTCTTCAAAAAATCATCTTCAATTAACTGCGTGATATTTTCGGAGTAGAAACATCTGTTTCAAGACAAAATCGGAGCGAGTGACGTGATAATGACTACCCGGCCAAATTTTTTCTTGACAATGTCGATGATATATGCGAAGATGTTCATAGGTAAACAATCTCAACAAGAGGGATCGTGATGTTTGAAATGATCAAATGTTTGGTTCTTGGGGGTCTTTCGTTCTACGTGCTTTTGATCTTCGTTGCAATAATCTATACGACGATCTATGGTCTGCCGCCGGATGACGACATCGATAAATTGACTAAAGATATTATCGATCGTCGGGAGGATAAATCATAGCCTCCAAATGTTGAAGTTCACCGGCCATCGATTCAAGGAGCAACGGGGGTTGAGTCCAAAGAGGCCGATGCGACACTTGGGGGAGTGTCGCATCGGTCGACTTTCTCAAAAGACTCGTCTAAAGCGAAAGTTAAGCGAAAAGAGCTTCGTCATCCGATAGTTCGCTTGGTGTGGTACTCCAAGAGATAAATCGACTCATTTGAAGCCTCGCTCCTAATCCGGATTATCTTGATTTGAATTTCCAATGCCCGGCTGGTGATGGCGCTTGAATATCCGATATTGAAGATAGTGCTTTGTTCCTTGGGCGATTCAAAAATCCATCTTCGATTATCTGCGTGATGTGCTCGGGGAAGAGGCATCTGTTTCTAAGGCGATGTCGAAGTGAGTAACGCATTTGATTCTCCGATATTTTTTGATTGACCACGGTTGGCGGGATGGCATGGCATGGTTCTCCTGATTTTTGAATGGTTGATGTTGAGAAGAATGAAAAGCCTTGGGCGGACAAACCCAAGGTGGAATCATATATGGGGTTCTTTTTACGGATTTCAAGAGTCAGTCCGAACTTTATCGGGGATCGGAGATGAAGTCTTATGTCGGAATCGATGAGCGACCTCATAACCGACAAGGACGGAACCCCCAAAATCCCGATGTGTGTATCGAATACGGTGCCCCAATGAGCGACATAGCATCTATCATTCACGCTTGACCGGGTGGAAGCGAAAGCGGATCGCGAGACAAATCGAATACCGGAAGCAGATAAGGTGCACAACATGACCAAACTGAAATGGGGCATGGTCGGCGGGGGCGAGGGCAGTCAGATCGGCCCGGCGCATCGTCTCGGAGCGCAAGTCGACGGGCTCTTCGAGATGGTTGCCGGGGCGTTGGATCATCGGCCGGAAGTCGGCCGCGACTATGCCCGGCGCCTCGGTATCGCCCCCGATCGTGCCTACGGCGATTGGCAAGAGATGCTCGAGGGCGAACGCGCTCGAGATGATCGCGTTGACCTCGTTACCATCGCAACGCCCAACAGCACGCATTTCGAGTTGACCAAGGCCTTTTTGCAAGCCGGTTTCAACGTGCTCTGTGAAAAACCGATGACGATGAGCGTTCAGCAGGGCGAGGAGATCGTCCGCATCGCCCAAAGCACGGGCAAAATCTGCGCGGTGAACTACTGCTATTCCGCCTATCCGATGGTTCGACAAGCCCGGGCGATGGTTCGGGCAGGGGAAATCGGCAGGGTTCGCCTCGTCGTCAGCGACTTCAGTCATGGTCATCACGCCGATGCCTCCGACGCCGACAACCCCCGCGTTCGCTGGCGCTACGACCCTTCTACGGCCGGGATATCCGGTCAGTTCGCCGACTGCGGCATCCATGCGCTGCATCTTGCGAGCTTTGTCTGCGACGATCAGGTTGGCGAGTTGTCGGCCGATTTCGTCTCCACCATCGCCGGCCGAGAACTCGAAGACGACGCGATGGTCAACTTCCGGATGTCCGGCGGAGCCACAGGACGGCTTTGGACTTCGTCGGTGGCGATCGGTCGGCAGCACGGGTTCGAGATTCAAGTCTTCGGCGAAACCGGCGGCCTGCGCTGGGCCAGCGAACAGCCGAACCAACTGATCCACACCCCGCTCGGCGGACGCACTCAGGTCATCGAAAAGGGCGAAAGCGGGCTATACGAGGACGCCTCCCGCCTTTCCCGCGTGGCCATAGCCCACCCCGAGGGCTTCCTCTTGGCGGTGGCGAATATCTATGTCGATCTAGCGGATGCCATCGGCGGCAAACCCCGCGATGGTTTGCCGAGCGCTGCCGACGGCCTTCGCTCGGTCGCCGCCGTGCACGCCGCAGTCGCCTCGGCCACCGATAACGGGGCTTGGAAGGATGCTCGTCCGCCGATGTTTCGGTAAGAGTGCCTTGATAAAGATTTTCCGGTGGCGGTAGCAACAATCGTTTTGGAGTATGTCTTAGGCTGGGTAAAGACGGCCCTTCATTACCTGTCTTGATTCAGTTCTTGTTTGGATATCGTTATACTTTTTGATTTCAGGAATAAAAGCGGGAGATGGGAGGCTCATAGTGAAAATTAGTTACAAGAGCGATAAGGTGCGTAAAATATGCGAGAGTGAATCGATTGCCCAGAAGAAATTGGGGAAAGATGGTGCGAAAACACTTCGGGCTCGGGTCATCGACTTAAAAGCGGCTCAATTCGTGTCCGATCTCATCGCGGGCAACCCTCACCCTTTGAAAGTAGATCGAAAAGAGCAGTTCGCGTTGAATCTTGCGGATGGAAAAAGGCTCATTTTCACGCCGGATCACGGCGATCAAGTGCCAAAGTCCACCGACGACAGTATCGACTGGCAGAAAGTGACCGATATCCGCATCGAAGAAATCGTGGACTACCACCATGGCTGATTCAAATACAAACATCGATTCGGAATGGCTCTCCCCGCCGGGAGATACGATTTCCGATGCCTCGGAGGAGCGGGGCTGGACTCGACAGGAACTCGCCGAGCGATTAGGCCTTGATAGCCAGAAAATCGACCGGCTGATCGAGGGCCATACCCTGTTATCCGAGGACATCGCCTTTCGTTTGGAGCGCGTGCTGGGCAGCACGGCTGCCTTCTGGATGCGTCGCGAAGCGCTCTATCGAGAGGGCTTGGCGCGCAACCATCGTGCCGAGCGGATGGCGCAGTGGATAAGCTGGCTGGATGATTTTCCGGTCAAGCAATTGATGGACTGCGGTGTCATTCGCAAATATCGTCTGGTCGCAAAGAACAAGCCGGATATCGTCGAAGAATGTCTGCGCTTTTTCGGCGTAGCCTCGCCTGACGAGTGGTATGGCTTCTACGGTTCCGACGGCACAATGCCGGGGCGTTATCGGCGCAGCCGCAGCGGAAGCGATTCGGGGGCGGTTGCCGCGTGGCTGCGTTTGGGCGAGCTCCAGGTCGAGAAATGGGAGGGGCCGGATTTCGATAGGGAGCGTTTTAAGGAAGCGCTGAATGAAATCCGACGGTTGACGACTGCACCGGCTCAGACAGTCGCGCAATCCATGCGCATATTGTTGAAAGAAGCCGGAGTGGTTCTGGCTTTGGTGCCATCGATACGCGGTGCCAGAGTGAGCGGGGTCGCCCGTTGGCTATCGCCGACCCGACCGCTTATCCAGCTTTCCTTGTACGGTAGGTGGAACGACCGCGTTTGGTTCACTTTTTTTCACGAAGCGGCGCATATCCTCCTGCACGGAAGAAACGAGGAAGGGCGCAAAGCGATCTATCTCGATGATATCGGTGGCGAGGACGACTCCCGAAAGAATTCCGAGGAGAATGAAGCCGACCGATGGGCGGCGAATTTCCTGATTCCGCCCAAATCGGCGCAGCGTCTTCCGGAGTTGAAGACCACGAGTGCCGTTGAGGAATTTGCCCAAGAACTGGGAATCCATCCGGGAATCGTGGTGGGCAGACTGCAACACGAGCGCATCATCGCCCAGAATCGGATGAACGACTTGAAGCAGCGATTGACGCTTGTACCTTCAAAATCCTAGGGCTATTAAGTGCGACTATCGGGGCTCGGTCCATCGCCCCGCATTTCGAGCCGATGCGGCGTCAGTGGTCCCGGATCGGCCAGCGTCGACTGCAATCTCGCTTGAACTTCCGCAGCGCTCGTTGCAACTCATTGATTGCCTTGGAGGTTCCGACCGGAAATCGTATTTCCCTTCGAAATGCGGATGAAGACCGGCGCGGCAGTTGCTTTCTTCAGGCACGAATATTGGCTACGGGAGCGTTAAGGCGCGTAAAATATGTGAGCATGAACCGATTGCCTCGAGAAAATCTGAAGCCAAAGGCGAGAAAGCCCTTCAGGTTCGGGTAGCAGACTCGGAAGAAGCGTAGTCGTTATCCGAAGGTCAGGGTGGGTAACCTTCACCCGCTTAAAGGGAATCAAGAAGGGTAGTTCTCGCTGAACCTTTTAGGTGGGGAGGATCACGGCAATCAAGCACCAAAACTCGCTGATGGCAGTATAGACTGGCGGAAGGTGACCGATATACGCATCGAAGGAATTGAGGACTACCACTGAGGACTACCACCGTGTTTGATTCGACCTCATATATCAGAGCGGGTTGGTTCTCCCCGCCGGGAAACACGATTTCCGATGTCTCGGAGGAGCGAGGCTGGACTCGGTGTGAACTCGCCAAAAGATTGAACCTTGACGAGCAGGCGATCGATGGGCTGATCAGGGGCGATATCCCCTTATCTCAAGAGATTGCTTGTCGCTTGGAGCGCGTATTGGGTAGTACGGCTGCTTTTTGGATGCGTCGAGAGGCGCGTTACCGTGAAGGCAGGGAGTTGGAATCCAACGGCGGATTCATCATCGAACCCATCGGTATCACTCCGATTGGCTCCATCGACCCCGATGCCGCTATCGAGGGCGCATGGCAGGCAATTGACGCGGCGAATCAATCCGGCGAGCCTTTGGATCGATGGCCAGGTCGGGCCGAGGCTCTTTGTGAGCTCGATCTGGAAGAGGACGACGATAGGCTGATTTCAGAAATTGCGGCTGACCTGCTTGCTCATCGCATCGAGTCTTCAAGGTATCTCACATACGATAAGCCGCTTCGCGATGGCGGTAGTTGGGTAGACACCGATAGCCAGAGGTCTTACGATATTATCGCTCATCTTGCGCTATCGCCCACCTTGCGTTGAATCGGGCCGTTTGAGCGAACGCCGCTCCTCTCGTCCTAGGGTTTTTTGAGACACTCATTAAGGCCTGATTTTATGGGATAAAGGGGTGCCTGAACGATGAAAAAACAGGATGCGGGCCACGGTCTCATGATTGAACCATCGTGCCTTCGAGGGTCGATGAGATGTGGGGCACGGACATGACAACGATCCTTCTCGGCACTGGTCAGCAGTTCTGCGTCTTCGTGGCGGTCGACCGTTGTTCGGCGAGTTGCGTGGGTCTGCATGCGGCTATGCGAGGCACGCGCTTCGAAGCGTTGGAACCGGTCCGCTAGGGGGGGCTCCGAATACTTCGGAGCCATCGGCGATGGGGTTGATCATCCGCCATGACAACGGCTCGCAAGCAGCAACTTTCAAAACGAGATTGCTTGGGCAAGGATCACCTCGCTCGTTGCCGTCCTTTGTCCGTTCCCCCGAAGGCAATGGTTGTGCCGAGCGACTCATCTGCACCTTGAAGGAGAACCTGCTCTGGCTTGACACCTTCTGGACCATTGAAGAGTTGCAACAGGCACTGTAGGTATTCAAGGGTTGCTACAACCAGCACTGGCTGCTCGAACATCACGGACACTGCTCGCCAAGCTAGTTCAAGCGAGGGGCGGTGGACGAGATTCCAGCGGCCGCATAAGATGTAAAAGTGTCTCAATAACCTTAGGGCGCTACAGTTGCCATGATGGTGATTTGGTGGTATCTCTTAGTTCTATTGATGCGCGACACCATAAGGTGCATGATCGCTGCTGGAGCCTGTCCATGGCAAGACTTGTGGCATACTGTCGTCAGTGGCCCTCCTTGGCTTGAATAAAGAGGGTATTCTTCTTCCCCATTCCTATTGTAGAGCGACAATTTGATGTATAATGGGACGGACATGGATATTGGGTGAATGAACGCTCCACTGATTCCGAAGAAGCCGAAGATCTACCACATCGTGCATGTTGATCGGCTATCATCAATTATTGCGGATGGGTATCTTTGGTGCGATGCCGAGAGCCGTCGGCGATCCTCTCCCGGAACAATAATCGGTATGAGTGAAATCAAGAATCGTCGGATTGAGTTGGCTTTGAAAAGCTACCCGGACATTTTTGTTGGGTCGTGTGTGCCATTTTATTTCTGTCCTCGATCGGTCATGCTTTATATAATCCATAAGGGAAATCATCCTAGTATTTCCTATCGTGGGGGACAGTGCTTGATTGTTCACTTGGAGTCCGATTTGTATAAAGCCGTGAATTGGGCTGAGGAGAGTAATTTGAAGTGGGTATTTACTACTTCAAATGCAGGATCGAATTTTTTCGAGGATTATAACGATCTATCGTCATTGAAAGAAATAGATTGGAAAAGCGTTGAAGAAAAAAATTGGATGTCTTGTAAAGGTAGCAAGCAAGCTGAATTTTTGATAGAAACCAAATTTCCTTGGGAGTTGGTCGATTGTATAGGTGTCTACAATGATGATGCCTATCGTCAGACGGCGGATATAATAGGTGAACATCATCGCAGTCCGATGCTGAAAATCGAGACTAACTGGTACTACTGAGGAGGGCTAAAAGATGATCTCATATCGGACAGGAAATATCCTCGCCGAGGATGTTGAGGCTCTAGTCAACACAGTCAACTGTGTCGGTGTGATGGGCCGTGGTATCGCCCTTCAGTTTAAGAAGGCTTTTCCTGATAACTTCACTAGTTATGTCGCGGCTTGTAAGAGCGGGGAGATGCAATTGGGTCGCATGTTTATATGTGATATGGGTGGATTGACTAACCCGAGATATATTATCAATTTCCCTACCAAGGACCACTGGCGTGCAAAGAGTCACATGGAGGATATAGAGTCCGGACTTGATGCTCTAACCAAAGAAATCCAAGAGCTGAATATCCGTTCCATTGCAATTCCTCCATTGGGAAGCGGGCTGGGTGGTCTGGAGTGGGCGGAGGTGAGACAATATATAGAACGAGCGTTTGTCGATATGGATGAAGTGCGGGTCGTCATTTATGAACCAAACGCATCTGTTGTTGCCGAGGATGTGATTATCAATCAAAACGCTCCGAAAATGACTCCAGGTCGTGCGGCATTGATTAAGCTGATAGATGATTATCTTTCTACTTTTCTCGATCCTTTTGTTACTCTACTGGAAATTCATAAATTGATGTACTTTATGCAAGAAGGGGGCGAGGAGCTTCGGCTTAAATACAAAAAGGCACCTTATGGTCCTTACGCTGAGAATCTACGTCATGTACTCAATGCTGTGGAGGGTTACTTTATTACCGGATATGTAGACGGTGGGGATGCTCCTGATAAGCCGATCCAGCTGTCGCCCGGGACAGTGAAAAAAGCCGAAAATTTTCTTTCTGAACATACCGATACCAAGGAACGTTTTGAGCGAGTTGCTGAGTTGGTGGATGGGTTCCAATCATCCGCTGGGCTAGAGCTATTGGCTACGGTTCATTGGGTGATAAAGCGTGAAAGGGTTTCTTCGGTAGGCGAGGTGATCCGCAATGTTTATGGATGGAATGCTCGTAAAAGACGATTTACTTCTCGTCAGATTGCACTAGCAGCAAATAGATTGAAGGATAAGGGTTGGGTGGAAAATACTATCACTTATGACGAAGTGCTTTGATGAGATGATCGTTTTGTTAATGTCCAAGTTGTCGATTTATTTTCACCTTTGAATCGTCAAGAGTGACTCTTCCTTAGCGAATTTCTCGAGGATATAGTCGATGGCATTTTCATTTCAAAATTTTCATCCGAAGGGTATATGGATATTGCCAAGGATTTTCGAGAAAAAATATAGAAATAACCATTCGTATATTTTCAACGCTACAGTCAATTGGATGCGTGCACTGTCGATCATAATTGAACAAAGCGATTATCTTGATGATGAAAATTTGCTCTCTCATTACAAATCAGTGGAAAGACGAGCTATAAATCGTGAATCTGATGCATCAGTATTTAAATCTATGATAATGGCCTTCCATAATTATGCCGCTCTTTATCGCTTCCAAAAGGAAATTGAGCACCCGCGTGATATTTGTATTTCTTCGATAGTTAGTTGGTATTACAGTATTTATTTTACATGCAAAGCGATGAATTCAGCCACTTTGGGGCAAGATCAAGAAACTCATAGAGGAGTTGCTCGTGACTGGCATAGTTTATTACTTAAGAGAGATTTTATATTGCCGCCGTTTTCTTTGAACCTGAGCTGTATAGCGAAAAATCATGCTGAAGAAGAGATCGATCGCTATCATTGTAAATATATTAATAACGTAGAATATAGTGATCACAAAATGATAGCCGAGCCAAAAGATATTGAAGATGCATGGTGTACGGCTATCTCTTATCTGAAAGGAACTTTGAGATATGAAAGAAAAAGAATAAAGAGAGATATAAAAAGTTGCTCTGAATTTAAGAATTTGAAAGTTAATAATTTTATAAAAAAAGAAGCGAGAGAACTCAGAGATAGGCGATTCAATAACGGTAAGAACGTAGTGAATTTTCTGACACAGGCTATTCGTTACCGAGGTAAGGCGAATTATCGAGATTCGATTTTTCTGGTTTTTGGATTCCAAGGACCAGAGAGTATCAATAGATTCATCAAAGATTTGACATTCGTATCCCGAGCCTTTCAGCGTATGGCCTCGTATTATTTATCAAGACGTATAGAGAAAGGGGCTTGGCCCAAGTTCGTCGAAGATTTGGGACTCAGTTTAGAGCCATCTTCTGGAGTTTCTCATCTTAAAGTGCCATGACGATGATATCGGGTAGAATCTTCATCTCATAGCAGGGTTGCGCTTCATGCGAAGATAGCGGAGTGACGAGCGGTGATCGTCGGCGATGCGGAGGCGGTGCACGCACTCGATTTTTGTGGCGGTCAGTGTAAGCTCGCACGGCTGTGGCGCATTGCAGGAAAAACCGGTGCGAGATGAAGTGTGTCAAGTGATGGATGGGAGGCGCGAGGCTTTCTTGCGCCGCTGTGCCCGTTTAGGTCGCGAGGTATGAAATGCGCGTAGTCCGAAGAGAGTTGTTGGAGAAAATTCAGTTCGGCCAAGGCGGCTTTTTAGAGCCGAAAGAAGTCCGTTTTGCCCAAGGCAAGGTTCGGGAGCCGACATTGAACGATCTCGCCGATGAGATCGCTGCCTTTGCCAACAGTCGTCGCGGGGGCGAGGTGATCTTAGGGGTGGATGATAAGTGCAACGTTCTTGGTATTCCTATCGATCGGCTCGATGCCGTGGAAGCGGTGGTACAGCAAGCGTGTGTGGATTCCATTGATCCGCCCGTTTATCCCCTGATCGAGCGTGTCAACTTACCGGATAGTTTTGGGGGCGACCGCCCGGTGATGCGCGTGGAGATTTCTTCGAGTTTGTTCGTTCACCGAAGCCCGGGAGGGTATTTTTACCGGATCGGCTCTTCGAAGCGGCAGATTTCTCAGGTGCAGTTGGCAAGGTTGTTCGAGCATCGCAGTCACGCTCGGCTTATTCGATTCGACGAAACGCCTGTTCCTGATGCAACGCTTGGGGATCTGGACGAGGTTTTGTGGAAACGCTTTGCGACTTCGCGAACCACCGACGAGCCGCGGCAGATGCTTTCCAAGTTGGCCATGGCGGCAAGGGGAGATGACGGGATATGGCGTCCTACCCTTGCCGGTATTTTGCTGGCTTCGCAAGAGCCTCATCGTTTTCTTCCCACAGCGTTCGTTCAGGCCGTTGCCTATCGTGGCAAGGATCTCACGGAGCGAACGGAAGCGGCATACCAGCTTGATGCCAAGGACATTACCGGACCTTTGGATCGACAGATCGCCGATGCCTGTGAGTTCGTGCGCCGCAATATGCGGGTGCAAGCGAGAAAAAGCGATGCGGGCGGGCGCGTGGATCTGCCGCAGTTCGATTTGCTCGCCGTGTTCGAGGCGGTGACTAACGCCGTTGCCCATCGGGACTATTCGATATGGGGTAGCAAGGTGCGTCTTCGGCTATTCGACGATCGTTTGGAGCTGTATACGCCGGGCATGTTGGTGGGTACGATGACCCCGGAGAGTCTTCCCTATCGGCAGGCCTCCAGAAACCCAGCGATCGTCAGTTTGTTGGCGCGTTGTCCGATCGAGCGAGACGATATCGAGGGTCATCGCACCCATATCATGGATAGAAGGGGAGAGGGTGTGCCGATCATTCTTTCTCGCAGCGAAGCGCTTTCCGGAAGGGTGCCGGAGTACCGTTTGATCGACGAATCGGAGTTGTTGTTGACGATTCATGCGGCGGGTTAGCGCGCTGTGCTTCGAGCGAGACGATCTTGACATCGCGCCCGTATTGTGGGTAAAAAAAGAGGGGCGTGCCGATGGTTCTTTCTCGCAGCGAAGCGCTCTTCGGAAGGGTGCCGGAATACCGTTCGAGCGACGAATCGGAGTCGTCGGCGGTTCTTGCAGCCACGGATTTTTGGGTTACTATTCACTGAGGCTCGTTCGCCGCTACCACTGTCCCATCGGAGCGAACCACTATGTCCTATCACCACATCACCGCGGTCGGTCGGTCGATCCATTGCAGCCTTTTGTGCGCTGCGGTCGGCTCGTTTGCGCTGCTCCTTGCGCCGGTGTCGTTGTCGGCGGCACCTCCGCCGATTACCGACCTTGTTTGCTCGGACGAAGATGATCGCACCAAGTTCCAAACGATCATTGGATATATCGAAACCAAGAACAAGGCGATGCTAAGCCAGGCCATCAGCCAATCGCCGAATATCGTTACCGAATGTCATGGGACCAATGGATATAACGCATTGCACTACGCCTCCGTTCACGGGGATATCGAGGGCGCGAAGATCCTGCTCGAAGCCGGTGCCGATCGGCGAAAGGAGGCCTTGGTGGTGGCCAACTCCCCGTGCCCCGAAACTCCCTACGGTGTCGCCTTGGTACTGAATCGGCGCGGAGTGGGGGAGTTGCGGCCCCCGGCACTGCTCGCAGTGCTCGACTACGACCCGCGAGACGCCGCTTGGGTAAGCGCCGGTGGAAGCAGCGGTTCGGCGACGGAGGAAGGAGCAGGAGGGGCGACAGCGACGGCGACGACCGAGACGTGTCAGCTGCGCAATAACGAAATCAGGGTATGGACGGCCGGTCGTACGCACTAGGTAGGGCACTCTTGTCGTTTGTAAGGATCTGCGCGATATCACGCCCTTGCGCCCCGCCAGCATCGCATGATGTCGGTGTCTTGATAATGATGCCGATGCTCGCGACTCCATCGGTGGATGTATCGCAGCAAGCCAAAAACCACGATCGACGCGGTTTCTCATCGCAAGCGGATGCGACATGATGAGACCGAGGTGAAGGTTCCGTATCAAAGACCGAGTCATCGCGTGCGTGGCATACGATAAGGGGGGATCGACTTCCGTAATACTCGCACCACTATCCTCGTGGAATACGCAAAGAGAATTCGAGCGGCTCTATCGGACGAGAGAAGAGATCGAATACACGTGCGCCAAGGGGGAAGGTCCCCCGCCCTAGAGTTATTTGAGTCCCCCCTCAAGACCTGCTCTTATGGGATAACGGAGTGACTTCACGATGAAAAAAGATCATGCCGAGAACGCAGGAGCCCAAGCCGTGGGAACGTCGCTTGGAGAGGATCGGTCTTCGAGCGGGAAGCGACGAATGACGGCCTCGCGTAAGCGAAGAGGCTGTGCGGCGGTTGATGAAGGGTGAGGGTATGGAGCCGGTTGCCTGGAGTTTCTTAGGTGACGGCAGCCGATGTCAGCCGCCGGCATGAGAGGGTTATCGAAGCGAGTTTGTATAGCCTGCAGTCTCGGGCTCGCGACGCCCGGGACGTGGAGATCGACCGGCTGCGCACCAAGGCGGGCGAGCTCACCATGGACAACGGGCTTCTTGACAAGAAGTTCGAGAGGATGGAAGTCGGCCGCCTTTTGGTCGGCGGAGGTCGAAGCGATGAGCGCCGCGCTGTCGATTTCCACGAGAAAGACCTAGGGTGTCTCGCGGGGTCTGCCGAGTCTGGAAGATGAATCGCTCCGGCGTATACCGCGGTCTGAAAGCGGGGTCGGACAACTAGGTCTAGCGCCGTCGAGCCGGTCCATGCAGGCCGATGCCCGATCCGGAACCGGTCGAAGTCTGGCGACCTAGTCATCGACACCCCCGCAACGCGCATAAAGCACGCATAAAGCACAAGTATTTCACCCACCCCCGCCCTAAAGGATCTGACTCAAAAATTCCTTGGTGCGAGGGTCTTTGGCGTCGGTGAAAAAAGTCGCCGGCGGTACGTGCTCGACGATGACGCCGTTGTCGGTGAAATAGATATGGTCGGCGACCTCGCGAGCGAATCCCATCTCGTGCGTGACCAAGATGCAGGTCATGCCGTCTTGCGCCAGTTCTTTGATGGTGACGAGGACCACCTTCACCGTTTCCGGATCGAGCGCGGCCGTTACCTCGTCGAAGAGCATGACATCGGGGCTCATCGCCAGCGATCGGGCGATGGCGACGCGCTGTTGCTGCCCGCCCGAGAGTTCGCCGGGGTAGGCATCCTCCTTCCGATGCCGACCTTTGTCGATAAATTCACACCGGAGGCGGCCCATCTTATCAATCTCGACTCGCCTGTAGCGACCTAGTTATCGACACCCCCGCAACGCGCATAAAGCGCGCATAAAGCACAAGTATTTCACCCACCCCCGCCCTAAAGGATCTGACTCAAAAATTCCTTGGTGCGAGGGTCTTTGGCGTCGGTGAAAAAGGTCGCCGGCGGTCCGTGCTCGACGATGACGCCGTTGTCGGTGAAATAGATATGGTCGGCGACCTCGCGGGCGAATCCCATCTCGTGCGTGACCAAGATGCAGGTCATGCCGTCTTGCGCCAGTTCTTTGATGGTGACGAGGACCTCCTTCACCGTTTCCGGATCGAGCGCGGCCGTTACTTCGTCGAAGAGCATGACATCGGGGCTCATCGCCAGCGATCGGGCGATGGCGACGCGTTGTTGCTGCCCGCCCGAGAGTTCGCCGGGGTATGCATCCTCCTTGCCTTCGAGCCGAACCTTCTTCATCAGTTCTTGAGCCCGTTGCCGCACATCCTCCGCTTTCTCTTTCAGCACCAAGGTCGGCGCCATCATGATATTTTCCATCGCCGTCTTGTGCGGGAAGAGGTTGTATTGCTGGAAGACCATGCCGACCCGTTTGCGAAGCGAAAGTTTGTCGAGTTTCGGATCAGTGAGATCGATGCCGCAGACTCTGATCGACCCGCCTTGAATGTCGTTCAGCGCGTTGATGCAGCGGATCAGGGTCGATTTGCCGGAGCCCGAAGGACCGATGATGCATACGACCTCCCCCTTCATCACGTCGAAAGAGACTCCTTTGAGGACCTGGAGGTCGCCGAAATATTTGTGAACGTCTCGGATCGAAACGATCGGCTCTTTTTCGCTCCCTTCGGTCATGAAAAAGCCTCCTAGAGTTTGACCGCGAATTTGCGTTCGAGGGCGATGGTCACCCGCGCGATCGGGTAGCAATAGAGGAAGAACAGGGCGAGCGCGAAGCTATAGAAGGGGACGAGGAGTTCCGGATGGTTGTTTTCGGCCTCCATCGCTTGGCGCGACAGGGTGATGATCTCCTCCACCCCGAGAAGCGAGCAAAGCGGCGTGGCCATCGTGAGGATGGCGTACCAGTTCATCCAAGGCGGGATCATCCGCTTGAAGCATTGGGGAAGGATGATCCGCCAAAGGGTTTGACGGCGAGCGAAGGCCAGGCTCTCGGAGGCCTCCCATTGCGCGGTCGGCACGGATTGCACCGCCCCGCGGACGATTTCCGAGATATTGGCCATGATCGGAAGCGAAAGGCCGAAAACGGCTTTCATCCAGTCCGGGATCGAGATGATGTAGCCGAAGATCACGATCTCGAAGGGCAGGGCCAGCAGCACGATGAACAGGATCACCAGCCACGGGGAGTTGCGAAAGAGCTGGGTGAAGAACCAGCACGATAGCCGAACGGGTCGCATAAGGGAGATCTGACCGAGCCCGAGCGCCGCCCCGGCGAGGGTGCCGAAGAGCATGGCGAACATCGAGATCAGGATGTTGAAGAGGAAGCCCGAGGTGAACAGGAAGGGGATCCATTTCACCAAGGTGGCGAAAGCCGTGGCCATGGTGAACTTGCCGGCGGCGTCGGCGTAAAGCGGCCACAGCAGCAACGGCAGGAGTGCCACGAAGCCGCTCCACCAAGGCAGCCCGGCAAGCCATTGCGTCGCCGTCGGACCGCTGGCCGGCAGGCGCATGGGTTTCATCACCGCAAGGTCGGTCCGCGCGGCGACGCCGAGCCCCGGCACACTTCGTCCCAAACTTCGTCCGGCTCGTCCGGGATTCCTAAACACCATAGCCGGGAATCCTCATGCCGCGCTCCCAGCGGCTCATGCTCATCACGAGCAGGCCGACGAGGATGACATAGACGACGAAGACGAGAAGCATCGTCGGGTAGAGCGCCGACGGATAATCGTTCCAGATCGTGACGGATTGGTACAAAAGTTCCGGTACCGCGATCCCGAAGGCCTGCGTCGTGGTCTTGACCAGATTCACGAGGTTGTTGTTCAGCGCCGGGAGCGAGACCCGCAGCGCCAGCGGCAAAACGACATAGCGGTAGGTTTGCCCGCGGGAGAAGCCGAGCGATTCCGATGCTTCGCGCGTGCTTTCCGGCACCGCTTCGATCCCGGCGCGGAAAATCTCGACATTGAAGGCGCCGGCGAAGAACGACAGCGAGATGATGGCCCAGCCCACATTGGAAATGATCGGCACTTCGAGCCAACCGTCGGGGCTGTAGGTCGGGGTGAACTGGCCAAGCGCGAAGTAAAAGAACAAAAGCTGGACGTAAGGCGGCGTATTCCGGAAGAACTGGATATACCCTTGGACAAGGCTCCTTAGAACGATGTTGCGGCTTCCTTGGGCGAAAGCGCCGACGACCCCGATCACCATCGACAGCACGAGGCATGCCAGCGAGAGTTTGATCGTCATCCAGATCCCTAAGAGCACCTTGCCCTGCTGCACGGGTTCGTACATCCAGATGAAGTTCCACCGAGGGTAATCCTCGGCGATCTGCCGGAAAAAATCGGCCAGCGGGTCCATGGTGCGGGTGCGGGGGATGAAACCCCGCCGGTCGCCCCGGCGGGGTCCGTCGTTGCAAGATGCCCGATCAGTTCAGGGTTGCCTAAGTCCGAGAAGGACGCCTACTCGGCCAGCCAGTCCTTCAACCGCTCCTGATAGTCGGCGAGATAGCGAGTCGCCTTGATGCCCCATTTCTTTTCGAGTTCGATCAGCGTTCCGTCCTGGTGCCACCGGTATTGCATGCCGGACATGAAACGGCCGAAGACGCAGTCGCGCTCCTTCGAGGGAACGGCAAGCGCCCAAGGGTTGTCGTCCTCGGAGTTCAGTGGCATTTCGAACTCGTCCCACTCGCCGGAGCTGAGGTCGGAGCCGATCGAGCTGTCGTCATAGACCCAAGCGATGCACTTCTTGTCGCGCAGCGCCTGCTTGGCCTCGGCGTTCCCGGTAAACGCGATGATCTTGGCCCCGTAACGCTCTTCGACGATCTGGTTGTAAAACGCACCTTGCTTACCGCAAACCGGCTTGCCGCGCAGGTCTTCCCAACGGCTCAGCCCCAGCGCTTTCGGCGACATGATATTGGTGCCCGAGGTGTAGTAGTTCGGGCCGACGATGCCGACGATCTCGCGGCGATCCGCGCGGTCGGACATGGTCGCGATCATCAGATCGATCTTGCCCTGCTCGAGGAACTGCATCCGATTCGAGGACTGCACGGCGACGAGTTCGAGGTCGACGCCCATCTTCATCGCCACATCCTTGGCCATGTCGATTTCCATGCCGACGATATCGCCGCTGGTATCTCTAAATCCCCACGGCTTGTAGTCGGCCTTCACTCCGACCACGATCTTGCCGCGCGACATGACCTTGTTCCAAACATCGTTCGTGCAGGCATGACCGTCGCCGGATGCCGTCAAAGGCGCGAACGCCAAGGCTCCGGTCAGCACCGAGGCCAGCGCCGAGGTCAACGCTTTCTTCATCATGGTTCCATCCCCCTTTGTTGTGGTATCGGATTAGAGTGTCGAGCGGCTTTCGGGCCGCTCGATTTTTCGTTTTCCTACGGAAAAAAACCGTTTTCCGATTTTTCGGATCGATTCGAATGCCATTGCCGGTCGGCGGGCATCGCCTCGACGATCGTTACTCGACGATCGCTTTTCAAGAAAAAGATCGAAGCGCATCCGACGCGAAGCCGAAGAAATACCCCTTCGCGATGACCACCCGACAAGGCCGGCCCCTTTCGCTCCATCGGTGCACCGAAATCTTCCCGCTAAAAAGAAAGAAAACGAAAGGGCATAAGCGGTTAATGCGCTGAATATTACACCGTGAGCCCTCGGTTCATGTCCGTGGGGATGCGCGGCAAGCCCCCGGTCCTTAAGCCCTCAAGCCAAGCCCCCAAGGGTAACGAGTCTTGATAGATACCCAGCGGCATCCCCGATTTTTGAGTAGGAAATTACATATCAGAGCACCCATCGATGAATGAGGATGTGCCGGTCTCCGTTCATCCCCTCGTCAAAGATGCATAGGTCAGATGCTTTCCCGATGCGCCTTTGCACAGGGCACGGATGCGGGCGATGGTATCGATGCGACAGTTCCCTTCGTTCTAAGGGAAGGCTAACTCGTCGATGTACCGGTGGCAATGCTTGGTCGTCCAGTGATGATAAACGCCGTTGAATCCGCGCTTGATCAGCGCCCGTACGCTTTCGATTCCGTTCGTGTGCACCATGCTTTTCACGAACGCCTTCGCACTATGATTCACGCGTTCGTGCTTGCAAAACATAAGGGAGATGACCGAGTAGACACGGCGCTCGGCCGTGTAGACCGTCGTTCCCGGTTCGACCTTAGCGGCCACACGCCTTGTCGTCGGCATCGACCGGAAGGGCTCTCATCTTCCCGGTCGCGCGGTTCCTCACGCCCGGAACAGCCTGCTTTCCAACGCTCCCTCGGCCGCCCCGCCGCTTCTTGTCGGAATGGTTGTCGGTTTCCTTGCCACCGATGTGCGTCGCATCCATCTTCACATCCATCGTCACCTCGCCCGACATCCTGAGCGTCTCGTCCGCGCACGAGGCACAGATGCGATTGAGCATGAACCATGCCGATTTCTGCGTGATGCCCAGTGCTTCCGCCGGCTGCGGCGACGAGATGCCCTTGCGAGCGGTTTGCATCAGGCAGATGGCATAGAGCCGGTGGCGCGCAGGGGCCAAAGGGCTCTTCTCGAACACGGTGCCGATCCTCACCGAGTAGATTTTCCGGCAGTCCTTGCACCGATAATGGCCTTCTCGCGTGGTCCATAAGCCGTGGCGCCGGCTTCCGCACTTCGGGCAGGTGGGCTTGCCGTCCCAAATCGACTGCTCGACGAAGGAACGGGCGCAAGGCTTCATCCGGAAATCGGTCGTGAAACTGCAGCGCACTTATAGAGTCACGGACTTTTTCTTCGGCTTTTCTTGCATGGCTTTCTCTGCGTTCCGGTTCGACAACCAGATGATTGTGCGACGGGAGGATGCACATGCATACGATTCCCTTGGATTGCTTTTTTGCAGGGTTTCTTAGAGGGCGGCCAGTTTGCCTTTTTCAGGTTTCCCGGTCGGGGTACGAGGCAATTCCTCCAAAAAGACGATATGCTCGGGGACCATGAACCGTGCCATCCGCGCGGCGCAGTGTTTTTTCAGCGCATCGGCACCGATCTCGGCATCCGGTTTTTTGACCACGAATAACTTGATCGCCTCCTCGCCCCTCTCGCTGGGAACGCCGATGGCGGCGCAATCTTGTACGGCCGGATGCGCAAGCGCTCCTTCCTCGACCTCATAAGCCGAAACCATCTCGCCTTTGACCCGAATGCGTTCGCTCATTCGGTGCATGAAGTAAAAAAGACCGTCATCGTCGAAGCGGGCGATATCGCCGGTGTGGAACCAAAGATCCTTGCGACTGGCCAAGGTGCGATCGAGCATCCCGAAATAACCATCGGACATGACCCCGGGTTCCAAGGGGCGCACCACCATCTCCCCGGGCTGCCCCGGAGGCGCGGGATCGCCGTTGTCATCGTGGATGGCGACCTCGAAATGGGGCAATACCACCCCGCCTGGATGATCCCATTGCGGCACGACCACCCAACCGGCGTCGGTCGAGCCATAACCGCCGCCGGGGATGAGATGCAGCCCGAAGCGGGCGTCGAAATCCTTTTTCGGAACCGGAGCGGGGGTGCTCCAGCAGCGAGTCACGCGATGCTCTTTCTCCTCCGGGCAGGGTGGATGGGCCCAGAGCAACTGTTGCACCGAGCCGAGCATCATGAACCAGGTCACTTGGTACTTTTTGACCTCGGGCCAAAAGTTGGAAACACTGAAGCGTTGGCGGAGAACGACCCGTCCCCCCGTTATCATGGTCGGCAAAACATCGTAGTAGGCGGGGCCGATATGGGAAAGCGGATAGGGTGAATAAACGCAATCGTCGATCGTTACCCTGAACGGTTCGATGATATTTTCCGCGGTGCGCACGGCATAACGATGGGATAGCAAACAGCCCTTGGAAACCCCGGTGGTGCCGGATGTGAAAAGAATCGTCGCGATGTCGGTATCCTTGGCGGGCGAGATCAGATGATCGGTGCATCTCGATAGGACATCTTCGAAGCGAACTACCTCCAACTGCGGGAATCGTCGGCGAGCCTCGGTCTCGGCATCGATCATGATCAGAGTCCGGATATGCGGTATCGAATCGCGAATCCGATCCAGAGCGTCGAGGTGTTTGCCGGAGGTGAAGAGCAACTTCGCCTCGGTTTGATCGATCATCCGCGCAAGCGGAGCGCCTCGCATCGCATGATTGACGGAAACCTCGATCGCATCGACCTTTTTCAGGGCATAAGAAGCCGCGAGATACTCGATCCCGTTTTCCATGAAGATGGCGACATAAGAAAGAGCGTCTTCGAATTGATCATCGAGCCCATGGGCCAAGCGGTTGGCGAGCGATTCGAACTCGCGGTAAGTCAGAGTCTCGCCGGTCTCGGCGATGGTCAGGAAGGGGCGATCGGAAAACCGCTCGGCGCATCGGTTGAGCAGGTCTCCTAAGGTGATTCTAATGGCCATCGATAGCCATCCCTCTTCTTTTATGAATCGGACTCGAATCGAATTTCAAAACGAGCGGTTTTCTGCTTGGGTTAGATCGTACTCTCCGCTCGATCCGGATCAAAGATTGGCTGAAGACCTTTACGAAAGGCGGTTTTGTCTATCCGGCGGGGTCCGTCCGGTTTGGGAGTCGGCTTCGTTCATACCGGCAAGGAGAAGATAATTCCCGCCCGGCTCGAGTAAACGCAGAATGTGTCGGTGATACATCCTTCGTTTGTGCTTCAATCTCGAATCTGTGAGCATGGCCAAATCGAGTTGACGGTGATAACGACGTTCCGCTTCTTGCCGGTATATCCAAGTGCTTAAGTTCGTTTCGAGGCTATCGGGAGTCCATCGCGATGCTTGGAAGTCCTCGCAAATCTCTCGTGCTTCGATGTGTCGAGGAGAGTCAGTGCTTAGAGGGCAGTCCGGTCGAGTCTCGCTCGATGAGTCACTCGAGGTACTTAGGTGAGAGAGTAAAAGGAGACATCCCCAAGCATAGGTTGTCGATGTATTTGCCTTTGGCTTCGGTCGGTAAATCGAAGGCGGCGTTTTCGGTTGCCGTGATTTCTCAATATTTGCGACGTTCCTTGCTCTTCGCTTCGACATGGGTATCGGTTTCGATTTCGATCAGCGTATAGGCATCGGTCACTGAGATTCGGCTTCGCGGCTTCGCCGAACAGTTTTTCATTTCCGCCGGAACCGCCGACGCCAAGTATTCTGGTTAGGGTTATATGGCCTTGGGCTTGGCCATAACGACGGAATCGAGTTATCCCACGACTCATCCCATTCCCGCCATCCTCGCCGCTCTCGAACCGGAGGAAGATGCAGGCTTCGAATATGCTCGTCAATGCACTCGATAATGTACCTGATGTCCCGCTCCAAGTTCTGCACGACCACTATCTCCTTTCGGATACGTCCGGCGATGCGCGGGTGGCCTGCCGCCTCCGTCCACATCGCCGCATCCGCCAACTTATTCGTCGCATCCGCTGTGAGTCTTAGTGCTTCACTGGTGCAAAACTCAGTGCGCTTGATGATACGCTTGAGATGCTTGCGATCACTGATTTCGTTGATTTCTTCTCGCCTATAAAGAACTACCGGAGTATTAACGCCCTCGGTCAATTTCCTCGCAGCCTCTCTTGCCCTTCGGATGTGTTCGGTGGTCTCCGACATTTCCGTTCCCCACGCATCCGTCCATCGCGCCGGAATTTCCAGGTATTTATTCGCAAGCGATATGAGCTCCTTCGCTTTAGCTTTGTTCTCTCGCGCCAAACGCAGATTGAGCGGCTCAGATTTCATGTATCTGTCTCCTTTGCATATCGGCTCGCGCGGTGGCGATATGTAATACAGCGATGCTCAGTATAAGAGATGATTGTTGTATTTGAAGTCGCTGTCAACTCGCCGGTTGCGGGATCTTTTCGTTGAATTCCAGCCAGGATTTGATCGATATCTAAAAGGCAAGGAAGGCAAAAGCCGATATTCCAAAGATGCAAAGATCGTCGGGATGAATACCTGCGCAATAAAGGATCATCCGATTAGCCAAGACAAAACCCCAGTTCATGCTTCCTTCTGGTGGTCCTTGTAGTGGGCATCGCACCCTTTACAAGTGATCAAAGCGCCCGCTCGTCGGGAGCTTCGGTAGCGGGCCGAGAAGGAAAGTCCCCGAGGCATCGGTTGTCGTTGCATTTGCCTTTGGCTTCGGTCAGCACGCGGAAGACGGCGGAGGCGTTTTCGTTGGCCGCGGTCTCCCAAGGTGTGAGGCTCTCCTTGTTTTTGGTCTCGATATTCGCCCCGGCCTCGATCAATACCCGAGCGACACCGGGGGCGTTTTCCTTCGCTGCGATGTGCAAGGGCGTATCGCCGTCTTCGTTTTTCGCTTCGACATCGGCTTCGGTCTCGATCAGCGTGCGGGCAAGGATGCCCGAGTTGTATCGAGCTGCGACGTGCAAAGGCGTGTCATCGGTCTTCTCGTTTTTCGCGTTGATATCGGCACCGGCTTTGATCAATACGCGGGCGGTGTCGGGGAAATTGAACCGAGCCGCGAGGTGCAAGGGTGTATAGCCGCTTTTGTTTTTCGCGTCGATATCGGCTCCGGCATCGATCAGCACGCGGGCCACGGCGATCGAGTCGTACCAGGCCGCACCGTGCAAAGGTGTGCCGCCTTCTTTGTCGGACTTGTCATACGCCTTGATGTCGGCACCGGCTTTGATCAGCACACGGGCCACGGCGACCGAATTCCAGTACGCCGAAACATGCAAGGGTGTGGCGTCGTAATCGTTTCTTGCCTCGATATTCGCCCCGGCTTTGATTAACAAGCGGGCAGCATCGGCTGCGTTTTTTTCTAACGCCGCATCATGCAAGGGCGTGTTGCCGCTGCTGTCTTTCGCTTCGATATCGGCGCCGACAGCGATCAGCAGACGGACGACGTCGACCGAGTTCCAATACGCCGCACCGTGCAGAGCCGTGCCGCCGTCGTTTACCGGCCCGATATCCGTTGCGGCTTCGATATCCGCTCCGGCCTCGATCAGCGCTTTGGCAACGTTGACCGAGTTCCAATAGGCTGCTTGATGCAAGGGTGTATCGCCTTCGTTTTCTTTCACCTCGAGTTTCGCTCCGGCGGCGATGAGCACTCGGGCGGCATCGGCCGACCCTGCCGATGCGGCATAGTGCAAAGGTGTACCGCCATCATGGCCTTCCGCTTCGATATCCGCCCCGGCCTCGATCAATACGCGGGCGGCAGCGGCCGAGTTGTATGAAGCCGCTCCGTGCAAAGGCGTGCTGCCGCGCGCCGCACCTTCCGCTTCGATATTCGCACCGGCTTTGATCAGCGCCCGGGTGGCGGCGACCGAGTCGTACCAAGCCGCAACGTGCAAGGGCGTGCCGCCGGTCTCATTGATTTCACCGATCTTTGCTCCGGCAGCAATCAATCTTTTGATGGCATAAGCGTCGTTTCTCTCCGCCGCATCGTGCAAAGGCGTCGCCTCGGCAAAGGTGCCGACGGCGAATATCAAAACGGATGCGATCGTTGCGGTTTTCATGGCTCCCTTTCTCGTCGATCGGAAGTGGAAGTGGATTTGGATCACCGGATTCGATTTCCGCTTGCGAATCTCGACAGCCGCATCGAGCCCGCCGCTGTGATGGCTTTCGTTATCTTGTATTTTCTCTTTTCGAGTCGGTTATCGCTCGACCTCGATATGCATCCCGGCATCGATGAGACGATCATCGCCGACGCAAGTCTCGTGCATGCCAGCGCATCGTTGACGGCTCGCGCTTTCGCGAAGAAATCAGGCAAGCCCTCGTCCCATTATTTTTCCGTCGCTTTCGGCGATTCGAAGAGGGAGAGGGGGATCGATATTATTATGCTGGCAAAATTATGCTGGCAAAGCCTATCGACGATCGACCCGAACCCGACTCGCTTAAGGGTCGTTTTCGCCCCGAAGCCTTATGCCGACAGGTAGACAACGAAAAAGAGGCGAGCTAGGGATATGACATCGGCAAAAGCCGACACCATGAAGCCGACGAGGAAAGCGATATGACGACACACGCACGCATCATCGTCATCGGCGGCGGGATCGTCGGGGTGTCGATTCTTTATCACTTGGCCAAGGCGGGCGAGCGCGACGCCTTGGTTTTGGAGCGGCGCGAGTTGGGTGCCGGGGCGACTTGGCATGCCGCCGGCAATGTGCATACACAAAGCGCTTACGCCAATCTATCCGCTTTGCAGGCTTATTCGCTCCGTCTTTACGAAGGCTTGGCCGAGGAAGTGGGGCAGGAGGTCGGCGCTCATGTCGTCGGCGGGTTTTTTCTTGCCCGGACCAAGGAGCGGATGGAGGAGTTCAAGCACCTCGCCGGTAAATTCCGCGCTTTGGGGTTGGAATACGAACTGGTCGGGGCGCAGCAGATCAAGGCCGAATGCCCGCTTTTGAATATCGGCGATCTCGAAGGCGGGGCATGGGATCCGGAAGAGGGATATGTCGATCCTCATTCCGTGACCATGGGACTTGCGGCCGGAGCGCGCAAATACGGCGGCCGCATTCTTCGCAATACGCAGGTCGAGAGCATTGCCCGAACGCCATCGGGGCACTGGCGTCTTCGCGCCGGCGAAGAGTCTTTCGAATGCGAGATCATCGTTAATTGCGCGGGATTTTGGGCGCGCGAGGTTGCCGAAATGGTGGGTACGACCCTGCCCATCACCAATATGGAGCATCAATATCTGGTGACGGAGACGATGCCGGAGGTCGCGGCGCTAGGCGGCGAGCTGCCGATCATTCGCGACTGCGACAGCCAGTATTACTTGCGTCAGGAAGGCCAAGGGCTGCTGTTCGGCCCGTGGGAGCGGGATTGTCGGATGGCTTGGGGCGACGGTCGGGCGCCTTGGTCGTTCGGCCAGGAGTTGTTCGAAGATGATTGGGATCGCTTGGCCGATGGCTTGGAGGCGATTTTCCACCGCGTTCCCGCGCTCGCGACCGCCGGCATCAAACGCGGGGTGAACGGCGCGATCAGCTTTTCCCCCGACGGACGCCCGATGATCGGCCCGGTGCCCGGCATCCCCGGTTTCTTCGTCGCCTGCGCTTTCCTCGGCGGCATCGCCCAAGGCGGCGGGGTCGGCTTGGCGATGAGCCAGTGGATCTTGGAAGGCGAGACGGAGCTGGATCTGCATTTCATCGACGTGGCGCGTTTCGGGGACTGGGCCACGGCCACGCCGGAGTTCGCCCGCAAGCGCACCTATGAAATCCTGCCGCTTCGCTACGAACTGATCTATCCGGGCATCGAGCGCAAAAGCGGCAGGCCCTTGAAGACCGTGCCGATATACCGCGACCTGCTGGCGCACGGCGCGGTGATGGGTCAGATCTATGGCTGGGAGCGCCCGCTATGGTATGCCCCGGATGGGGTCTTGCCCAAGGACGAGCCCGATTACCAGCGCCCGAACTGGTGGGAGCATGTCGGCAACGAGGCGCGGGCCTTGGCCTCGAGCTGCGGTCTGTCGGAGATGTCGAGTTATGGAAAATTTCTCGTTTCCGGCCCCGATGCCCGGGCATTTCTCGATCATGTCGGCACCGGCAAAGTGCCGACTGCTCCCGGCAAGGTGGCGCTGTCGCTCCTGCTGAACGAGCGGGGCGGCATCGTAGGGGATATCACGATAGAAAACAGCGGCGAGGACGGCTTCCATTGCATCGGCCCGACCCTCGCCGTGGCCCGCTATCGGCGTTGGATGGAGACCCATGCCGCCGGTTTCGATGCGACGATCGAAGATATCACCGACCGGATATCGGTGCTTGGCGTCGCCGGCCCCAATTCCCGCGACCTCCTTAACCGCCTTTCCGACGGCGCGTTCGATGCTTTCCCCTTCATGACATCAAAACCCGCCGAGGTCGGCGGAGTGCCTTGCAAGGCCGTCCGCATTTCTTTTTCGGGCGAACTCGGCTGGGAACTCCATTGCCCGATGTCGAGCCAGAAGGCCTTGTTCGATGCGCTGATGGACGCAGGCGCAGGCGGCGAATACGGTTTGACCCTCGTCGGATCGCGGGCGATGGGCATGCTCCGGCTCGAGAAGGGCTATCGCAGCTGGGGCGCCGAACTGACCACCGAAACAACCCCGCAGGCCGCAGGCCTTGCGCGTTTTTGCTCACGGACAAAGGACTATATCGGCCGCGTCGCCGTGGATCGAGAGCGAAAGACACCCCCGCCGAAATGCCTCGTAACCTTGGATATCGATCCGGCCGCCCCACCTTGCTGGGGAACCGAGCCGGTCATCGACAAAGGGGC
Organism: Gammaproteobacteria bacterium; assembly: GCA_965220535.1. Classification (GTDB taxonomy): domain Bacteria; phylum Pseudomonadota; class Gammaproteobacteria; order HK1; family HK1; genus HK1. Next base: position 3,943,880 of record OZ244833.1, read on the forward strand.
GCCGATCGGTCAGGTCACTTCGGGCGGCATGGGCTGGCGCAGCGGCAAGATGCTGGCGGTGGCATGGATCGACAGCGCCAAGGCCGCGGTCGGGACCGAACTCGCAGTGCAGATCCTCTTGCAGGATTACAAGGCGAGGGTTGTATCCGATCCGGTCTATGACCCGGAAAACGAGAGATTGCGGGGATGAGCGAGGGGCGCGGTTCTCCTTTTCATGCCGCTTCTCGTGCGCCAGCTATCGTCGGCAGCGGAGTCGAGGCGTACTCCGCGCTCAATCCCTTCGCGAAAGAGGAATGTGTTCGATGCGATAATCAAGATCAAGCATCATGCGTCGATCAGAAAAAAATAGGAGAGAAATAATGTCCGGTAGGTATTCAGGCGGAGTGATCTCCGGCGCTTCTTGCGGTTATGGCGCTTTCGAGTTAGCGGATCACGCCGTAAAATCATCGGAACAGCTTCTTTCCGATCCTGTGCCTGAATATGTGACTTGGAATGGGACTGGGACTTGGGATGGGTCTCTATCATCTTCGGACCCTTACGCCGCGAAACGAAACGATCCAAAATTTCGGTGGCTGGTGGAAGGTCATTGGATACCGACACCCGATTGGTGGGTATGGTAGAAGTCGGTAATGTTCCGGCTGAATGTCATTGGCGTAGATGTCTTATATGGAGACCTCTACGCCAAGACTCTTTGCCAAGCGGCGGTCAGGGTCTAAGGGAGAGATTGATGATGAACATGCTAACAAATAATTCCCTCATGAAATATTATTCGTTTTTGAAAGAACGGGTACTTGGGTCTTTGTTCCCGTACCTCGTCATCGCGTCACCATTGCTCTTGGATATTGACTTTTTAGATTTAGTTTACACAGTTGTTTTATATCTCGTTGTCGTAGCGTGTGTTCCCGCATTGAGGAAGGAAATATTTATATTTAAGAAGGATGATTCTTGGTCAGACTCCTTTCCTTTTTACACCTCCTTTCTTGCCGTTGAGTTAGTAGTAGTACTGGCTGATATTCCCTCATACTTTCCGTTTTTTCATTAAAAGTCAAAACGGCTAGCAACCCAAATCAACGCTCCCCCAAAGACGCTTGAATCGTCTCGACGATAGGCACGAAGAAATAGGTGATGATTCGCCGTGTATCCGTCGTAATGTCAATGGTCGCCGTCATCCCGGCCCGGAGCGAAAATACGTGCTCACCTTTTCGCAGTACCGGCTCGTCGGGAGTGATGCGGACCGCAAAAGCCCAAGCCCCGGGGTCACCTCGGTCGAGTCCGCCGCGACTTAAGATACGATACCCTTGACGAATCCGAACCGATTAGAGGGATAGGCGACGAGATTGATATTCGCTTGCTGTCCGACCTCGATGAAGCCGATATCGGCGTTGGAAAATTTTCGCCGTTCGGGGATGCTCGTCCGAAGTCGCTGGCCAGCCGAGCCTCTATCTCGGAGGTGCGCTGCAAGATTGGGTTCCGATGCTCCGTGATGATGCCGCTCCGCTCGGCTTGTAGCGTATCCCCATAACTGCGTTTTTGCTCCAACTCCCGCAGATAAACCTCTCGGTTTTTCTCCAAAGCCGTAAAAGCCTCTTGGACATCGAGGAACGCCAATCGGCTCGATACTCCATGCTCGAAGAGATCGTGGGCTGTATCCAATCGTTCCCTTTGAATGTCGAGTGCGGTATCGACCCGCGCGATGCTTGCAAGGGTTGCTTTGATGGATTTTTTATTTTCCTCGATGCGCGAGGCACTTCGCGCAAGGGCTGCTTGCAGGCCATCGGTCGTCGATGAGATGTGGGGCACCGACGTGACAACGATCGTTCTTGGCACGGGGCAGCAGGTCTGCGTCTTCGTGGCGGTCGCCCGTTGTTCGGCGAGTTGCGTCGGTTAAGCATGCGGCCACCGAGGCACGCGCTTCGAAGCGTTGGAAGCGGTCCGCTAGGGGGTGCTTCCGAATGCATCGGAGTCATCGGCGAGGAGGTGGCGACGGGGTTGACCATCCGCCATGACAACGGCTCGCAGTACATCAGCCGCGACTTCCAAAACGAGATTGCTTGGCTAGGGATCACCTCGTCGCCGTCCTTTGTTCGTTCCCGAAGAAGGCAATGGTCGTGCCGAGCGCTTTATCCGCACCTTGAAGGAGAGCCTGCTCGGGCTTGACACCTTCTGGACCATCTAAGAGTTGCAGCAGGCACTGCATGAGTTCAAGGATCGCTACAACCGAATCTGGTTGATCGAACGCCCCGGACAACGCTCTGTCGAGCCAGCTCAGGCGAGGGGCGGTGGACGAAATCCCGGCGGCTGCATAAAATTCAAAAGTGTCTCAATAACCCTAAGGGCGCTATAACTCGCTTATGACCCTATCCCCGACCGGTCGCCCCCGGTGTCATCGGGTCGCTCGTATCAATAATCGCTCGATGGCTTTGTTCCGGGTTTCCTTCACCAAATCCAACGGGGTATGGCCGTAAGCGTCAAGGATACCCGGATCGGCGCCGGCTTCGAGCAGTCTTTCGACGATAGCGACGTTCTCCATATAGATGGCCAAGTGAAGCGCGTTCCCGACCGATATGCCCGCGTTCGGATTCGCGCCGACATCCAACAAGGCATCGACCATCTCGAAATTGTCGAGCGAGATCGACACGATCAAGGGCCGGTGATCGTCGTCAATCCATAGGGCGTTCGGGTTGCCCCCGGCTTTGCCTAGCATCCGGATCGCTTCGGGATGCCCCCGATCGATCGCGACGATCATCGCGGGGGTGCCATCCCGGTTTCGAGCATTCGGATTCGCGCCGGCATCGAGCGCCGCTTGCAACTCGGCCGGGCTGCTTTCGTAAAGATCGAGCAACTCGTCGGCCGATTGGTATGCCCGAGCAACACCGATCAATCCGGCGACAAGAGCGATGGTCAATCCGAGTCTCTTCATCGAAGCTTCCTTTCGAATCTGTCATTGCCGGCATTCGTACCCGTCATCGAGCACTGACCCGAGCAAATAGTCAATGCCCACCATGTCGATAACCCGAGCCAGTTCGTAGAGGGGCTTGCCGGTGGCGTTTTTCGGTGCACAGTGCCTGACGAGTCATGTTCACAATCAGCGAACGTGCCCGGGCTTCATTGCCCGGCAACCGCTCGCCGGGACTCGCGACCGCTCCTATCGTGAAAATCTCCAACTGATCCACGACCCCGCTCCTCGGGGCTATCAGTCTTGCGGCGATCTTACGCCGCTTCGCCGTTCGGGGATGCTCGTCCAAAGTCGCCGGCCGAGCCTCTATCTCGGAGGTGCGCTGCAAGATTCGGTTGCGCTGTTCCGCTCGGCTTGTAGCGTATCCCCATAACTGCGTTTTTGCTCCAACTCCCGCAGATAAACCTCTCGCTCTTTTCGTCGAGAAGTTCGTCGGCCCTGGTTAAGTTCTCCCGCCTTGGCTTGCAGCCGGTCGATTTCCTCATATCGGACGTCGCGAGCGCGATCCCGAGACTTCAAGCCACACGGCCCCGCCTCGGCAAACCTCTCTCGCCGGCGGCTGATAAAGGCACTTTGTTATCCCATAAGATCGGGTCTCGATGAGCGTTTCGAAAAACTCCAGGGCGGGGGACTTCCGATGCGGCCTTGCGAGGGAACGACCGACCCTCGGGGATATGGCGGTTCGAGCACGGCCGATTCGATCTATCTACAATTCAGGCTCTCGGCGCCGGGTTTGCGGGGCGGATCTTCCGGCAAGCCCATAAGGCCGTGGCCGTATCAGGCCTAAGTTCATGATCCGAACGAACGAGAGATTGCCCGGATGAGCGAGATGCAAAGTCTTCCTTCGCACGCATCCGTCGTCGTCATCGGCGGCGGGGTGATGGGGTGCTCCACCCTCTATCACCTTGCAAAAAACGGCGTGTCCGATGCGGTTTTGCTCGAGCGCAGCAAACTCACCTCCGGCACCACTTGGCATTCGGCGGCACAGGTGCGGGCGTTGCGTTCCACCCGCAACCTCACCGACTTGGTGCGTTATTCGATCGATCTCTACTCCCGTTTGGAGGAGGAAACCGGTCAGCAGGTCGGGTGGATCGGCAAAGGCTCTTTGTCGATCGCCACCAATGAAGATCGGATGATCCACATCCGTCGCCAAGCGGCGCTTGCCGGGCTCTTCGGGGTTCGCGCCGAGACTATCTCGGCCGGGGAAGCGGCGGAGCGTTGGCCGCTGATGAACGCCGCCGATATCGTGGGCGCGGTTTGGTCGCCGGATGACGGGCGGGTCGGCCCCTCCGACGTGTGCGCCGCGTTGGTCAAAGGCGCCCGTGCCGGCGGTGCGCGGATTTTCGAAGATACCGGCGTGGTTCGCATCCTCGCTGAATCTGGCCGGGTCAGCGGTGTCGAAACCGAACGAGGCGTGATCCGGGCCGATGCCGTGGCCCTGTGCACCGGCCTTTGGAGCCGGAGCCTCGCGGCGACGGCCAAGGTCGAGGTGCCGGTTTGGCCCTGCGAGCATTTCTATCTCCTGACCAAGGCGGTGCCCGGCATCGAGGGCAATTTGCCGACTCTGTCCGATCACGACGGCCATCTCTATATCCGCGACGATTCCGGCGGCCTGCTGGTAGGCTGTTTCGAGCCGATGGGCAAGCCGATCGACCCGGAACGACTCGGCCCCGATTTTTCCTTCCAACTCCTACCCGAGGACTGGGACCATTTCGAGCCGATGATGGAAAACGCCCTGCATCGCTTGCCATGCTTGGCCGAGGTCGAAGTGAAGATGCTTTTGAACGGCCCGGAGAGTTTCACCCCCGATGGCGCCTTCCTCTTGGGCGAAGCGGCCCCGACCCGCGGCCTGTTTTTGGGCTGCGGAATGAACTCGGTCGGGGTTGCCACGGGAGGCGGGGCGGGCATGGCGCTGGCGCATACCATCTGCCACGGCGCACCGCCGATGGATTTGCACGAGGTCGATCCCAAGCGCTTCGACTCGTCGGTGAACGGCGTCGATGCACTCGCCGAGCGGGTGTCGGAGGTGCTCGGCAAGCATTACGAGATTGCCTACCCGGGGCGGCAGTGGGAAACGGCGCGCGATCTGAAGACCTTGCCGCTGCACAGGGTTTGGAAGGAGAAGGGCGCGCATTTCGCTCAGGTATTCGGCTACGAGCGGCCTTTGTATTTCGCGAAAACGCAAGAGCCGGTGTTGCGCTTCTCCCGTCCCGACTGGTTCGAGCAGGTCGGCACGGAAGTGGCGGCGGCGCATGAGGGCGTCGGCGTTACCGAGATCTCCAGTTTCGGGAAGATCGAGGTCAGCGGCCCGGATGCGCTTGCCTTCCTCGAGACCGTCTGCACGAATCGGATCGACCGACCTTTAGGAAGCGCCTGCTACACGTTGATGCTGAACGAAAACGGGGGGATCGAAAGCGACCTGACCGTCTTTCGGCTCGCCGAACACCGCTTCCGCCTGATGGTGGGCAGCGCGGCGCTTCGGCGCGACCTTTCTTGGATAAAGAGCCATCGCCCCGCCGATACGGCGATCGAGATTGCCGATGTTACGGACGACCTGGCGGTGCTCGGGCTGTGCGGCCCGAAAACCCCGGTGATCGCGACGGCGCTTGGGGCCAAGTGGCTGAACGACATCGGCTATTTCGCGCATGCGACGGGCATGATCGGGACGGTCAAAGTGCGGGCGGCGCGTTTGTCCTATATCGGCGAGGCGGGGTGGGAGCTGACCTGCGCCGTCGGCGACGCCGAGGCGCTTTTCGCATCTTTGGCGGCCGAGGGCGCGGTGCCGGTCGGAGCCCTCGCCCAAACCTCGATGCGAATCGAGAAGGGATTCTTGGCCTACGGCCATGACTTGGATACCGACATGACCCCTCCGATGGCCGGGTTGGAGTTCGCCCTTGGCAAAGACAAATCCTTCATCGGCAAGACGGCGCTTAGCGACAAGGGCGCCCCGGCGAAGCGACTCGTCTCCCTGTCGTTCACGGATATCGAAGCCGTCCCGCTGGGCAACGAGCCGGTGCTTGCCGGTGCCGACGGGCGGCTCGTCGGCAAGACCACCTCGGCGGCTTTCGGTTACCGGCTGGGGCGTCCGGTGGCGTTGGCGTTAGTCGATAGCGGCGAGGTTGCCGATGGCGCATCGATGGCCGTCGATATCGCCGGTGTCCATTCAGCCTGTACGCTATCGACAACCGCGCTTTTCGATCCCGGCGGCGAGCGAATGCGCGTTGCGATGAGATAGGTTTGAGAGTAGATACATGTGCATCCTCCCGTCGCACAATCCTCTGATTGTCGAACCGGACCGGAGAGAAAGCCATGCAAGAAAAACCGAAGAAAAAGGCCGTGACTTCGAGCGCGATGCAGTTTCACGACCGGTTTCCGGACGAAGCCTCCGCGCGTTCCTTCGTCGAGCAGTCGGTTTGGGACGGCAAGCCCACCTGCCCGAAGTGCGGAAGCCGGCGCCATGGCTTATGGACCACACGAGAAGGCCATTATCGGTGCAAGGACTGCCGAAAAATCTACTCGGTGAGAATCGGTACCGTGTTCGAGAACAGCCATCTGCCTCTGCGCCACTGGCTCTATGCCATCTACCGGATGCAAACCGCTCGCAAGGGCATCTCCTCGCCGCGGCTGGCACAGGCACTGGGCATCACGCAGAAATCGGCTTGGTTCATGCTCCGTCGCATCCGTGCCTCGGGCGTGAACGAGACGCTCAAGGTGTCGGGCGAGGCGGAGATGGATGCGACCGACATCGGTGACAAGGAAACCGAAAGGAAGCCGACAAATATTCCGACACGAACACGTGAATCATAGAGCGAAGGCGTTCGTGAAGAGCATGGCGCGCACGAACGGAATCGAAAGCGTGTGGTCACTGATCACAAGCGCGGATTCAACGGCGTGTATCATCACTGGACGGCCAAGCATTGCCACCGGTACATTGAATAATTCACCTTCCGGCTCATCCATTGATGCAGGATGTCGGGCGAGGTGGAGATGGATGCGACCGACATCGGTGACAAGGAAACCGAAAGGAAGCCGACAAACATTCCGACATGAACACGTGAATCATAGAGCGAAGGCGTTCGTGAAGAGCATGGTGCGCACGAACGGAATCGAAAGCGTGTGGGCACTGATCACAAGCGCGGATTCAACGGCGTGTATCATCACTGGACGGCCAAGCATGTCCACCGGTACATTGAATAGCTCACCTTCCGGCTCATCCATCGATGGACGCACTGATAGATAATTCCTATAGCTTTTGCCAAGTGTCTTTATATTCGTGCGATACGATCGAAGTCGTCCCGCTGGGCAACGAGCCGGTTTTTGCCGGGGCCGATGGGCGGGATCGTCGGCAAGATTTTATCGGCGGCTTTCGGCTACCGGGCAGGGTGTCAGGTGGCGTCGGTCGAAAGCGGCATGGCCGTCGATATCGAAGTCGATATCGCCGGTATCCACTTTGCCGGTAGGCTATCGAAAGCCGCTTTTTCGACCCCGGTGGCAAACGAATGCGCACCGCGATCGCGATGAGATAGGTCTCGACCCATGTCCCACGTCTTCCCGCGCGATATGAAAGCCGATTACCCCGTCGCCGTCGCCGGCGAGGGATGCTATATCGTCGACTCCGCCGGCAAGCGATACCTAGACGGCTCCGGCGGGGCGGCGGTCTCCTGCCTCGGGCACGGACACCCGGCGATCATCGAGGCCATCGACACCCAGCTGCGCAAACTGGCCTTTGCCCATACCGGCTTTTTCAGCTCGGAGCCGGCGGAGGCCCTCGCCACCCTCCTTGCGGACTCGGCACCCGACGATATCGAGCACGTCTATTTCGTATCCGGCGGTTCGGAGGCCGTCGAAGCGGCGCTGAAACTGGCGCGCCAGTATTTCGTCGAACGCGGGATGCCCACGCGGCGCCATGTCATCGCCCGACGACAGAGCTACCACGGCAACACCCTCGGCGCACTGGCCGCAGGCGGCAACGAATGGCGGCGCCAAGCCTTCGCCCCGCTTCTGATCGAGACCACCCATATCGCCCCCTGCTATGCCTATCGCGACCGGCAGCCGGGAGAAAGCGAGGCCGACTACGGCCGGCGAGTCGCCGACGAACTGGAATCCGAGATCCAGCGTTTGGGCGCGGATAGCGTGATGGCCTTCGTTGCCGAGCCGGTCGTCGGCGCGACCCTCGGCGCAGTACCGGCGGTGCCCGGCTACTTCACCCGTATTCGCGAAATCTGCGATCGCTACGGCGTTCTCCTCATCCTCGACGAAGTGATGTGCGGCATGGGCCGAACCGGTCACCTCTTCGCCTGCGAAGCCGACGCAGTACGCCCCGATATCATCACCATCGCCAAAGGCCTCGGCGCCGGATACCAGCCGATCGGCGCAATGCTGTGCAGTTCGCATATCTACAAGACCATCGAAGCCGGCAGCGGCTTCTTCCAGCACGGCCATACCTACCTAGGACACCCGACCGCCTGCGCCGCCGCGCATGCCGTGGTGAAAACCCTCTTGGACGAACAACTGATCGGCCGCGTGAAGGATTTGGGCGGCAAGACGATGGCAGCGCTGCACGATTCCTTCGCCGACCACCCCCATATCGGCGATATCCGAGGCCGAGGCCTCTTCCTCGGCATGGAGTTCGTCGCCGACCGCGAGACCAAAACCCCTTTCCCCCCCGAAGAGGCTCGCCACAAACGCTTCAAAGCCGCCGCCTTCGAAGCCGGACTGATCTGCTACCCGATGGGCGGCACCGTCGACGGCCGCCACGGCGATCACGTGCTGCTCGCCCCTCCCTTCATCATGTCGGATTCACAGATCGACGAACTCTGCGACAAACTCCGAACGGCAGCCACCGCCGCGCTGGGCTAGCCCTGCCGATGCCCGGCTACGCGAGCACCGAAGCCGAATGACCGGATATCGATGAGCGAGCACCACTTGATACCGCTTTTTTCAAGGTCCCTTCGGCGTTGCCCACGAGAGCATCGACCCTGCGAATTGCGGGTAACGCTTAAATAAGAAATTGGATACGAAACAATGATTTACGAGATCAGACCTCTCTCAATACGGGTAAGACTTAAATAAGAATCCAGGTCGAGATCGACCGTTGAGGCAAGAGGTAGCGAGGAAGCGCGAGAACCTTGAATCGACACGAAATAGGGTAAGGGCCAACCAATCCCAGCCAAGGGAGCCAATGACAGACGAGGGCATCGAAACCCCGAATAACCGGGCATCGAAGAGCGGAAAAGCCTCCTCGATACCGCATCTTTCGAGGTCATTTCGGCACTGTGCATGAGAGGATCGAACCTGCGAATGACAGGTAACGCTTAAATAAGAAATTCATTATGAAACAGAGATTTACGAGGTCAGCCCCCCTCTCGGTACGGGTAGTGCTTAAATAAGAATCCATGTCGCGTCCGACCACTGAGGCAAGAGGTAGCAAGGAAACTCTAAACCCCTGAGCCGATACGAAAAGGGGTTAGCCACCGGAATCGCGACGACAGACGGGAACATCAAAACCACGAATGACCAGATATCGATGATCGGAGAAGCCTCCTCGATACCGCATCTTTCGAGGTCACTTCTGCACTGTGCATGAAGACATCGAACCTGCGAATGACAGGTAACGCTTAAATAAGAAATCCATTATGAAACAGTGATTTACGAGGTCAGCCCCCTCTTGGAACGGGTAGCGCTTAAATAAGAATCCAGGTCGCGACTGACCGCTGCGGCAAGATGTAGCGAGGGAGCTCTAAACCCCCGAGCCGACACGAAAAGGGGTTAGGGGCTCAAACCTGGCCATGGGAACGAGACGACAGACGGGAACATTGAAGCCACGAATGACCGGATATCGATGAGCGGAAAAGCCTTCTCGATACCGCATCTTTCGAGGTCACTTCGGAACTGTGCATGAAGGCATCGAACCTGCGAATGACAGGTAACGCTTAAATAAGAAATCCATTATGAAACAGCGATTTACGATGTCAGCTCCCCTCTCGGAATGGGTAGCGCTTAAATAAGAATCCAAGTCGCGACTGACCGCCAAGGCAAGAGATGGCGAGGAAGATCTAAACCCCCGAGCCGACACGAAAAGGGGTTAGGGGGCTCCAAGCCTAGCCACCGGAACCGCGGATAGCAGACGGGAACATCAAAGCCACGAATGACCGGATATCGATGAGCGGAGAAGCCTCCTCAATACCGCATTTTTCGAGGTCACTTCGATGCTGCAGATGAAGACATCGAACCTGCGAATGACAGGTAACGCTTAAATAAGAAATTCATTATGAAACAGCGATTTACGAGGTCAGCTCCCCTCTCGGAACGGGTAGCGCTTAAATAAGAATTTCATGTCGTGGCCGGTGGTTTTGAAAGCGGCTGGCTTCGCATGCAGATCACTACTCAAGCGTGCCATACCCATCCGGAAGGTCGGGTACCATTTATGGGCTGCGTTAGGTGCCATACCTTCCGTACAAGTGCGCCGAGCAGGAATTACGAGACTTTCAGGAGCCCCAGCGAAGATCGAGAAAATGGATGATCGCCTTTTGGAGCGAGTTTCGGATGCCGGGATTGGCCGGTGTCGACCACATCGAGAAGCGAGATCGGTAGATTTGGAGCAGCACGAGCGATATCGTGCACCCGCAAAGAGTGATCAGGTGAATACAAGAGGTCGATTGAAAGAGAGCCTATGGGAGGCGGCAAATATCCTGCGAGCCTCGGCCATCGACCGCACCGACTGGAAGAGCTATACCCTCCCATTGGTCTTCTTCAGGCGAATCAGCGACGTTTGGGACGAAGGAGGGCAGTTGAGATGAACACCGCTCCCGAGCAGATCGACAGGTGGCGAGCCGTGCCGTCCGAGTATCAGCGCTTGGAGTTCAAAGCCGCCAAGACGCAGTTAGACAGTGAGAGTATTTACGAATACAGCGTCGCGTTGGCGAATGAAGGTGGCGGCTATCTTCTATTGGGTATCGAGGACAAGCCGATCCCGCGACCCGTAGTCGGAACGGCTGCGTTCAATAATCCAGCCGGGATGGAAGAGAAAATATTCAAAGCCATCGGTTTCCGAGTCGAAATCGAAGAAGTCGCACACCCCGGCGGGCGTGTCCTCGTTTTCCATATTCCAAGTCGTCCGCGTGGAACGGCCTATCACCTCGAGGGCAGGTATTTGATGCGCTCGGGTGCGAGTCTTGTTCCGATGAGCGAAGACCATCTGCGCAGGATATTCGCCGAAGGCGGGCCTGATTGGCTGGAAGAGCACTGCAAGCAAGCGTTGTCTGCGCAAGATGTGGTCGAGCTTCTGGATACGCAGACCTTCTTTGAATTGCTGGACATGCCTTATCCATCCAATCGCAAAGGCGTCGTCGAGCGCTTGGTGAGGGAGAAGCTGGTCGATCAGACAGCGGAAGGTTATTCGATCCGCCGAATAGGCGCTTTGCTGCTTGCCAAACGATTGGAAGATTTTTCCTTTGAAATACAAGGAAAAGCGCCTAGAGTCGTCGTGTACTCCGGGACTTCCAAGATCAGTACCAAGCTGGACCAGATCGGTAGTATGGGCTATGCCGTTGGATTCCAAAGGCTCGTGCACTTTGTTATGGGACAACTTCCGCAAAGCGAGGTTATCGAAAACGCACTCCGTAGGAAAATCAAGTTAGTACCGGAAGTCGCTATTCGCGAACTGGTCGCCAATGCTCTGATTCATCAAGACTTTACCCTGACAGGCATGAGGGTCATGATCGAGATCTATACCGACCGTGTCGAGATATCCAGCCCTGGCGACCCTCTCGTGCCTTTGGAGCGTTTTATCGACGGCTACCATTCGCGAAACCGACGGCTGACGAATATCATGCGACGTTTCTCTATATGCGAAGAACAGAGCAGTGGCATTGACAAGGTCATCGGTGCAGTGGAGAAGTCCGATCTACCGGCACCGGACTTTCGCGCCGCCTATCGGCGCACGAATGCCGTCCTCTATGGCCCTAAACCCTTTGACGAGATGGACCGTAACGCACGAATGCGAGCCTGCTATCAGCACTGTGTATTACAGTACATCGACGGACAGCAGATGACGAATCAATCTTTGCGAACACGGTTCGGCTTGCCCGAATGCAAGAACACGATCGTATCGCAAGTTATCAGATACGCGCTTGAAACCGGTATCATCAAGCCGATAGGAGAATCCAGAAGGTATGCGCGCTACCTGCCATTTTGGGCCTGATTCTTATTTAAGAGACACCCCTTGCCGAGGGTGTCTTGACGCAATAAGTGATTGATTTCACTTGACATTCTTATCTAAGCCCATTTAAGAGATACTCGCTCCGAAAGGCGGTATGACGCCGTAAACGATTGATTTTTATGGATATTCTTATCTAAGCCCATTTAAGAGCCATTTGAAAATCCGCCCCGCCGATTTATTGAAAAACGTTCACCGGAGCGCAGGCGGGAAATAAGCGCAAACCCTCGCAAAAATCGCTTGATTCATATCTTTGTGGGCCAACGGTTCCATTCATTGCAGTCGCGCGTTGCCATTGGCGGGGCTAGCCCAGTGCTGGGTCGGTGATGACCAAGTCGTATTTCTTGTCGAGACGTCCTCCGGGGTGGATGGTGCGTCGGCCGGAGCCGAAATTGACCTTGGGTAGATCGAGGTGTTTCAGCCACGAATGATTGGTTCGCTCGGCGGTATGCATGAATAGCCGCTTGGCTTTGACCGACGAGCGGCGTTCGAGGAGATGTTGAACGACAGGCGGGCGCAAAGCGGTCAGCGATTCCATTACTTGGAAGGCCTCTTCGTAGGATTGTCGCCTCGGCACGAGGTGCATCATCTCGAAAATCGCCTGTTCGAGGGTCGCGACCTCGAGGTCGACTCCGTTGACTTCGAGTGTGGATGTGGTCTTTTCGGTGCTAGTGAGGAAGCCGTTCGTCACGAGTGTGATCGGTCTGCTCCAAGGGTAGGTTCTGAACCAAGCTGGCAATTTCGTGCCGGGGCTTCCGAACAGGACGACCTCGCGGGCTCCGAAGGATATGTAGTGGGCGTAGCCGCGCAGCTCGATGGCGGTGACCCCGCCGGGGTGGGCGGGGAGGGCGAGCTGCGTTTGCAGGGCGTGGACCGCATCGACCCAGTCGACTGTCGTACCGGCCCGCTTATAGGCACCGCGCCCTAAGCGTTCCAGCCAGCCCGATCGGACGTATTTGTCTGCAAGCCGGCGGTCGACGCCAAGGCTGTTCAGCCAACGCAGTGTGGCGATCTTGCCGGATGGCCACTGCTGCAACAAGCGGTTTATTTTCGAGACCATTTGACACCTGAAAGGCGACCAAAGCGCCAATAAGTGAACTACGTGGAGAGATTAGCATACAGTTTATGGAAATGCGAGATAGTCATCTATGAAGCGACAATTTGGAATTGATATGAACCGAAGGATCGCTAAGCGGCGAGGGTTCACCTTCGGGTACTTGCTGGCTGAAGTCGTCGCCTGATCCGAGTTCGGCATCGATCCGGCGGCTTGGGCTTGGAGTTCCTCCGACGCGCTCGGAAATGGGCTGATGGGATCGGACGAGCCGGCCGGCCTCGATTTTCGGCTCCGCTCGATCCTCGTTCATCGGAGCTCCCGAAGTGGGTGTGCTGCACGAGGGGGATATTTGTCACTGTGTTCCGGGTCTGCGATTCGGGGGGCTGCCGGCGAGCCCCGTAGGTTTGAGCCTATCGATCTCGGCTTTCGATACCGCTCGGTTATGGCCCGTTGGGGTTTGGCCGCGCACTGCTCCGGGCACCACGTATCGGGCATACTGTGATACATATCATCGGAATATAATGTTTATAATCCAAGCATTTTTATCACTTTCTGATATATTAAGAAATCTATATGTCAACGAGGAATCCATCAATGTCAGAAGCATTGGAAGCGAATATATCAGTTGTGAAACCCCGATCTCAGGGTGATCTGGCCCAAAGGCTGCTCGAGAAGCGAGGGATCATGCGCTCGGTCGAACTGCGCAAAGCCGGAGTGACCGGAGCGACGGTGAGTCGTATGGAGCGGGCCGGCAAGGTCATCCGCCTCTCGCGGGGCATCTATCAGCTGCAAGATGCCGAGTGGGACTCGAACCACGACATTGCGGAGGCTGCGAAGCGGGTGCCCAAAGGGGTCGTGTGTCTCGTCTCCGCGCTGGCATTCCACGGTCTTACGGATCAGCTGCCTCAGAGGGTTTGGATGGCGATCGGGAACAAGGATTGGGCACCGCGGAACGGTGCGGGCATTCGTATCAAGCGGTTCACTGACGCTCTGCTGCACGCGGATGTCGAGACGGTTGTGATCGAAGGCGTGCCCGTCAAGGTATTCGGCGTATCCAAAACGGTAGTGGATTGCTTCCGGCATCGTCGCAAGGTGGGTCTGTCCATTGCGATCGAGGGGCTTCGAGAATCGCTGAGTCAGCGTAAAACGACCCCTGCGGAAATCGCCCGTCAGGCCATAAAGGGCAGGGCGTGGACAGTCATACGGCCTTATCTCGAGGCACTGACTTTCAATGGCTAGGAAGGTCAAGGACGTCGGTGCCTCCGTTCGAGGCGCTTGCGAAAGCACTCTCGAGAAAGCGGGCAGACCTTCGATCTGATACTTACCCGCTATGCTCGTGAAGACTCTGAACGGTAGTCCTTAGCCTACAAAAGCGTCAAAATGCGTCGAATTGTCACTAATTAGTCGGCAATTTCGCATAAATCCTAACTAACGATTTCATACTCGCACACACCCGTAGAGAGGCTGTCATCCTGCTTGGGGGGATGGATATGCTCTCTTATTTGACTGAAACGCATCGATGTTGTATATAAGCGGCGCACAACTACAAAAGGAGTCTTCAATGAGTGAATACACCCGGAATCAGAAGATAGACTCGGCGATTATTGCCCGTCGTCTCGCTCTTCTTCGCGCCGAGCCCATAAGCGGCGCACAACTACAAAAGAAGTCTTCGATGAGCGAATACACCCGGAATCAGAAGATAGGCTCGGCGATTGCTCGTCTTCGCGCCGAGTCCAATATCACGGCATCTGAACTGGCTGATAAATCAAGCCTTGACCGAGGCAGGATTCTCCGTATCGAGAAGGGTGAATTCGCGGCGAGTGGGGATGCGGATATCTATCGTTTGCTGGAAGCTCTCGCAGAACTCGGGGTTTCGAGGGCCAAAGAATTTAAGGGTTATATCGGTCGGAAATGGCGGCATATCGAACCGCCATCATTTTGGAACCCAGAGCGTAAGTGCCTTGAGAATACAGAGAAGGCTCTTGATAAGATCGTGAAATTTCTCATGAAAGATAACCATCCGTTGCCTCTACGTCGTCGAATGGAAGAACAGCAGGATTTGCTGTTGCGATTCGCGAGTTTTTTAGGCCGACTCAATCACAATATTGCTTTTATCGGTGACATAGGCGTCGGTAAATCCACGGCTATCAGCTTCATCTTCGACCTGCTTTTACCGCTATCCTCCGCCAAAAAGACGATAAATCGACCTGTATTGGAAACCGGTGGGGGTGGCACTACGATTTGCGAGGTGCACATCAAGGATGGCTCGGAAGTTGGAATCTCTTTGTCCCCTATGAGCGATGAAGATATGCGGAATTATGTGTCGGGTTTTTGCTCTGCGAGGTGGGCCGCTCACACGAAGAACGAGATGCGTGAGGCGGGTGAGACTGTCAACGTCAGCCGTGAATTGGAGCGTGCTATTCGCAACATGTCGGGGTTGGTACGCAAACGGCAAGTTGTAGACGGGAAGAGCGTCTACCACGATCCTGTGGATGATGTGGTCAATTCCAGCAGTAGCGAGGACGAGTTCGAAACGCGCGTTCTTGAACTGATGAATCTTGATGGCCGGACGCGGTGCGAGATCCGGCGTGACAGAGCGGCTAAAAAACGCCCGATGGAGTGGGTCGCGGAAACCTTTAGAGCCGTGAACAATGGTCGCCTGAAAGATGTCCCGCTGCCGATAAACATTTGTCTGCTTATTCCGAATTTCGGGCAGACCTTCGGTGAGCTGGATATCACCGTCATTGATACCAAGGGTGTCGATGATGTTGAGAAGGTGCGTGAGGATCTCGACAAAAGATTGAAAGACCCTTGGACAGCGATTGTCTTTTGCTCGCGTTTCAACGATGCACCCGGGACCAGTACGCGTGCGCTGCTTAAGCATATGCGCGAGGCCTTCTCGGAACGTATCGATACCGGAAAGGTTTCTTTGTTGGCATTGCCCCGGTCTGGAGAAGCGTGCGCCATGAAGAATGACATGGGCGAGCAGGCCGAGACCGATGACGAAGGCTACGAACTCAAGGAGGGGCAGATTTCATCCGAGCTAACAGACAAAGACCTCTCCGGTGTTCCAGTGCTTTTCTACAACGTAGAGGTCGATGATGCCGCAACGATTCGTGACGACCTTTTCAAACAGTTGAGTGATATGAGAAAGGCGGTTGAAGAACGACTCGTCAAGCTATGTGATGACTTGCAAGACATTATGATTATGGGACGGTGGATAATTTGACATGAACGCATCGATGATGTATATAAGCGGCGCACAACCACAAAAGGAGTCTTCGATGAGCGAATACACCCGGAATCAGAAGATAGGCTTGGCGATTGCTCGTCTTCGCGCCGAGTCGAATATTACGACAGCCGAACTGGCCGATAAATCAAACCTTGACCAACGCAGGATTTCCCAGATCGAGAAGGGCGAATTCGTAGCGAGTGGGGATGCGGATGTTTATCGTGTGCTGGATGCTCTTGCAGAGCTCGGGGTATCGAGGGCCAAAGAGTTTAAGGGTTATATCGGTCGGAAATGGCGGCATATCGAACCGCCATCATTTTGCAACCCTGAGCGTCAGTGTCTTGAGAATACAGAAAAGACTCTCGACAAGATTACGAAATTTCTCAAAAAAGACGATCATCCATGGCCTCTACGCCGTCAAATCGAACGACAGCAGGAGTTGCTGCTGCGAGATGCGGATTTTTTAGGACGAGTCAATCACAATATTGCTTTTATTGGTGACATAGGCGTCGGTAAATCCACGGCTATCAGTTTCATCTTCGACCTGCTTTTACCGCTATCCTCCGCCAAAAAGACGATCAATCGACCTGTATTGGAAACCGGTGGGGGTGGCACTACGATTTGCGAGGTGCATATCAAGGATGGCTCGGAAGTTGGAATCTCTTTGTCCCCTATGAGCGATGAAGATATGCGGAATCATGTGTCGGATTTTTGCGCGGCGAAGTGGGTCGCTCGCACGAAGAGCGAGATGCGTGAGGCGGGTGAGACTGTCAACGTCAGCCGTGAGCTGGAGCGTGCTATTCGCAACATGTCGGGGTTGGTACGCAAACGGCAAGTTGTAGACGGGAAGAGCGTCTACCACGATCCTGTTGATGATGTGGTCAATTCCAGCAATAGCGAGGACGAGTTCGAAACGCGCGTTCTTGAACTGATGAATCTCGACGGCCGGACGCGGTGCGAGATCCGGTATAACAAAACGGCTAAAAAACGCCCGATGGAGTGGGTTGCGGAAACCTTTAGAGCCGTGAACAATGGTCGCCTGAAAGATGTCCCGCTACCGATAAGCATTTGCCTGCTTATTCCGAATTTCGGGCAGACCTTTGGTGAGCTGGATATCACCGTCATTGATACCAAGGGTATCGATGATGTTGCGGATCGTGAGGATCTCCACAAAAGGTTGAAAGACCCTTGGACAGCGATTGTCTTTTGCTCCCGCTTCAACGATGCACCCGGGGCCAGTACGCGTAAACTGCTTCATAATATGCGCGAAGCCTTCTCTGAGCGTATCGATACCGGAAAGGTTTCTTTGTTGGCATTGCCTCGGTCTGAAGAAGCGTGCGCCATGAAGAATGACATGGGCGGGCAGGCAGAGACCGATGACGAAGGCTACGAGCTCAAGGAGATGCAGGTTTTATCTGAGCTTAAAGCCAAAGATCTTTCCGGTGTTCCAGTGCTTTTCTACAACGTAGAGATCGATGATGTCGAAGCGATCCGTGGCGACCTGTTCAAACAGTTGAGTGAGATGAGAAAGGCGGTTGAAGAACGACTGGTCAAGCTATGTGATGCCTCGCAAGACATTATGAAGAACTATAAAGATCACTCTTTGAACGCTGCCATCCGGGAGGTAAACAACAGACTCAGTACCTTTCTTAGAGGAAATCGGGATCTAGGAGCGCGTGAGCAACTTGCTCATGTAGATGCAATCAAAGTGATCAAGGATGAGGCGCACGCTTCAACGCTTTGGGCATCCACGCGGCGGAACGGGGATTACGGGAATCTGAACATGATACTTCTGATCGGAATCGGTGCTCGCATAGACGCAAATCGACGTAGCGAGAGCTGGTTCAATGGACTTGATGCATTCCTCAGGTCGCTGAAAGCGGATGATGGTTTGATATCTGCTAGCCAATCCATCGATCAGAACGCCACAATCGCGGAACGTTCAAAATCTAATTTCCTTAATGAAGTGGAATGTGCAGCAGTTGAAGTTTACGGTGAGCCATTGTCGAAAGCTAGCGTTTGGCCGGAATGTGTGTCGGAGTGGGGCCTCGGACCGGGGTTCAAGGTGCGTGTGGCAACGCATTTGGAAGACTGGTTTTCGAGGGAAGTGAATCTGAAAGACCGTCTTGAAAAGAAAATCAATGAGCTGTGGTATAAGCTCGTGATTATGCCGCTCGCTGATGCTGACAAGACTTGTTGAAGAGATTACATCGAAGTCGGTCGACATCCGGCAGTGTTATACCGTTCAAAATCGATCTTCGACTCGAAAGGTCATGACTGATGGCATCGTGTCACAGCCAAGAGGCTGCGGTGCGGGCTATGCGAGGATATGCTCCTCACTTTGAGGAGTCGTTTCAATGGTTTCTGATGTGGTTGCGTTGACCGATCTAAAGTCTAACCTCGGTCGTGTTGTCGAGCGCACGACGGACTCCCATCGGCCTGTGCTGCTTACCCGCTGCGGTCGGGGTGTGGCTGTGGTGCAATCGGTGGACGACTACCGGTCGGCCGAGGAGGAGCGGGGTTTCATGCGTGCGGTCGTTGCCGGTCTTGCCGATGTCGAGGCCGGTCGAGAGTCGTCGCTCGAAGACGCCAAGCTTCGGCTCGGTTTGAAGTAGCGGTATGGCCAGGGGTGGGTCGCTATTCGGGTCGCCGCGACGCTGATCCGACAGCAGGTGCTCCAGCCGGTCGGCGAGCTTTTGTGTGAGGTTCCGATTGTCTTGCACGAGCGATTTGCCCAGACCATTAAGCAATCGCCCCCTCAAGTCATGGCGCTGCTGACAATGGTGTCCGGGGAGATGACACGCCAAGAATTGTCTCAGGCGCTAGGGCTGAAAGATCGCAAACACATCAAAGATACCTATCTTCAGCCGGCCTTGGATGCGGGGTGCTTGAGATGACGATTCCCGATAACCCGAATAGCAGGGATCAGAGGTACCGCTTGATCGAGTCGGGTCTTGCGTCGCTCGAACGTATATATTCCCTGGCTCATTGCCGGTCATCATGATCGAGCGTCTGCCATTACCGCATGAGAACGAACCAAGTTCGCCCAAAGGGGTGGCTTGGCTAATGATCAACCTCGTCCTTTGGAAGTGAAGGGCCGGTTCGCGGTCTAGTCGAAGGCTCCTTGGTCCCGTTCGCGAGCCGCTCGCTTGTTTCCGGCCGACCTGCTAGACGCGTACTTTAAAGTTCATGCTCTCGGGCGAATGGCGGGCGATGCCGTCGAAAAGGGTGGTCAGTCGTTGGGTCTGGTCGATCCGTTCAGGATATATTTTCGGCCAATATCGCACGATTCCTTGGTAGATTGGCCGAGGTGGTCGTTCATATCGCCGGATTCATCATGCATCATGCTGTCGCCGCCGCGAAAATTATCAGGAGCCGCTGATGTCGTCGGATCCGAATCGTCTTATTTCCGCTCTTGCTCGGGATCGTATTCAGCTGGATTTGAGAACGCTTGAATTGTGTTTTCTTGCAGGCCTTCATCTGCGGGCCGAGCGGTCGTCTCTCGATTCTTTCCAATCTTTCGAAGAGGATGTGCTCGTCGATATGTTCGAGCGGGTATGCGACGTGGTCGAGCCCAATGCGGAGCGAGTGCGGGCGCGGGCGACGAATACCATCCAGCGGCTTCGCGACCAGCGTATGTTGGCTCGGGTGGACGGGGCGGGTATCGTTCGACCTGGCGAGTACATACTGACGCAACTGGCTAGGTCGATCGTCAAATACTTTATCGATGACGAAGCGCTGACGCGCGAGAGTTTGACCTTGCTTACGGGTATGTTGCAGGTTCAGATCGCCGATACCCTCGCAGCCGCCAAGCGTGCCGATAGCGAGCAAGCCTGGCGGGAGGGCGTGATGGCTCCGTTGCGGGTAACGGTCGGTGATCTCGTCGATGGTATCGAGCGTCGTCAGCGTGGGCTTGATGTCCGGCAGGAGGAAGTGCAGGCGACAATTGCCGAGCTATTGCAAGCCGATTGGTTCGGCATGGTCGATCAATGCCAGGGTTTGCTCGATACGACCACCGGGACGCTGCAAGAACTCAACGAGATTCTCCTTCGCGATACGCATCACCTCGTCGCGTTGTTGCAAGACATTCAGACCTTGGCCTGCGACTCGGGGCCGGCGGAATCCGAAGAGACCGTGCAGCAGGTCATCGAGCAGGTCGAACGCATCGCCGCTTGGGGCGGTGCAAGACAACGCGCTTGGTCGGATTACTATCAATATGTTCATCGTTATCTTCGCGATGTCGTGCGCCTCGATCCGGATCGAGCGTTGAGTCAGCGACTCCGAGATCGGATCGCGAGTTGGCCATCGGCACCGTTTCGTCTGTTCGTGGCGGCAACGCCGTCGATCCGACTGCTTCGTCCGGCCGAATCACGGGTGGAGCGGCCGGCGGTCACGAGGCCGCGCATGGAACGCGAGGTATCGCCCGAACTTGTGGACCCCGACACCGACGATTTGGATATCGATGCCTTGGTCAAGGCGTCGGTGATCGAAGGCGCCAAGTCCTTGGCCGAGGTCACCGAGCGAGTATTACCCGAGTTTCCGTCGGATCGGCACTATGTTGTCACAGGTCGCATAGCCGAGGTACTCGCTCGCACCGCTCGGGTCCGCAGTGTTTACGAGCGCCCGTGGCGAACCGTCATGCCTGGTTTGGAGCTGCAGGATTGGGACTTGCTGAAAGAGCGAGAGTCGAAGTGAACACATCCCGCTTTCAGTCCCTCGAAGAGGCCATCGCCGACGATCGCTTTCCGGATGTGGACCTCGCCCTGCGTCGCGGCTGCCATATCGGAGACGGTACCGACTATGAATACCTCGTCGATGCCCTTGACCACCTCGAGCCCTTGTACCGACGCTTCGGCTGTGAGTTGGTGCACAAAACCGACGGATATTTTTACCTCTTGCCCTCGGGGGATCGGCTCGGCCGCCGTCGGTTGTCCACCGGCGAGATGCTCGTCGGCCAGACGCTCGCGTTGATGTATTTGGATCCCGCCGTTTTGCAACACGGCGGTGTGGCTCCACGCGAAACGCTTTTGGAAAGACTCTCGGGGCTTTTGGGGGATGAGACGCTTGTGCGTATTCTCAATCCCCGGCGGCGGAAGAAATTCGACGAGAGGATTGCCGCCGAGACCGTCCGCACCAAGGTCGCCGAGGCCCTTCGGCGACTTGCGGATCTGGGCTTCGTCGATCCGATCGGCGATACGAAGCTTCACCTTCGTCCCGCGTTGATGCGATTCGCGGAGCCGGTGCGGGGATTGGAAGATCAGGCGGCGGCGTTGGAGCGGCTGGTCGCAAGCGGCGAGATCGACCTCGACGAGGTGGAAGAACCGAACGCGGACGGCGACGATGGGCCCGAGGATGCGCTCGAGGATGCGCTCGAGGATGACGAGGAGAAGGGCGGATGATCCGTACGCGCATCGAAGCCCTTGCGCTTGTCAACTGGAGGGGCATTTTCTACCAACGCTATGACATAGACCGACACGTCACCGCCTTCGAAGGGAATAACGGCGCCGGCAAGACCACGATGATGATCGCGGCTTATATCGTGCTTTTGCCGGATATGTCTCGATTGCGCTTCACCAACGTCGGGGAGACCGGCGCGACCGGCGGCGACAAGGGGATCTGGGGACGCCTCGGCGAGATCGGTCGACCGTCATATTCGGTCATCGACTTCACCCTCGCATCCGACCGGCGGCTCATCGCCGGCGTGCACTTGGAGAGGAAAGGCGAGCCATCGCTCGAGATCAAGCCTTTCATCATCACCGATCTCGATACGGATACTCGTTTGCAAGATGTGCTCTTGCTGCTCCAAGGCGATGACGAAGTCGTTCCCGAACTCGATGAACTACGCGAGAACACCGCTCGCCGTGGTGGGCGCATGCACCTCTTCGGTAGCGTGCGCGATTACTTCGCGGCGCTTTTCGAGCATGGCGTCATGCCGCTGCGATTGGGCTCCAAGGAGGAGCGAAACAAATTCAACGAGATGCTGCGGACCAGCATGATGGGCGGGATATCGCGGGTCCTCACATCGGAGCTGCGTTCCTTCTTGCTCAAAGAGGAGAGCGGGCTTGCCGACACCCTCCAGCGTATGAAGGCCAACCTCGATGCGTGTCGGCGCACGCGCACCGAAGTCCAAGAGTCGCAGCGACTTCAGCAGGAGATCGGTGAGGTATTCGAAGCGGGGCAGGCCATGTTCGCCGCGGTTTTCTTCGCCACCCGCGAGCGTGCCGACAAACTTGCGCGGCGCGTGGCCGAAGCGAAGGAAGCGCAACGCAAGGCTCAAGAGCGTCTTGCCGATGCCGAAGCTCGATTCACTCGTATCTGCGAGGAACTCGGCGAAAAGGAGACTCGCCAAGAGGCCTTGACCTCGGATCTCGATACCGCCAAGGACCGGCTTTCGCGTCTTCGGCAGGCCCTTGCGGCGGCCGAGGAGGTATCGCGTCGGCGCGAGGAGTTGTCTTCGGCAGAGGAGGATACGCAGGCCGCCGCGAATGAGCGCACGGCGAAGGAAAAGACCAAAACGCAGAGCCGAGAAGTCTTGCGTCGCCGCCAGGATGACTACAAATCCGCCGCCGCGGGTCTTGCGGATTTTCAGCAGGGATACAACGAGATCCATCGCCGCGCCGGCGCATATCGGCAAGCGCTTCGTCGCAAGCAAAAGGCGGAGCGGTTACTCGAAATCGACGAACTCGCCCTTGAATCCATCGCCGAGAGACTCGACGAGATCAAGGCTTGGCTGGATCGGGTGGATCGCTCCCGCCGCGAGGCGAAGCAAAGGCTCGCCGACGCCGATGATCACAGGCGAGAGTACGCCACGGCGCTCGAAGCACTCGAGCGCATGGCCGATGCGCCAATCGAGCCGGATGCCGTTCACGAGACCGCCCTCCACCGGCTTCGTCGGTTTCGAAAACAGCAGATGCTGGCCGAACGCCTCGGCGAAATCGCTGCCGATCTGGAGCAGACCCGTAATCTCGCCGAGCGCCAATCGAAGGCCAAGGAGCAGGCTGACAAGCTGAGCCTTGCTCTCACGGGGCAACGCCCCGCCCGCATCGAAATCACCGAGCATCTAGAGCGAGCGGAGCAAGAGCGCGAGAGCCTTTTGGAGCGTGCCCGCGAAGCCGAGGCGGGAGCGGGTGATTGTCAGCGCACTTTGGATGCTGACCGTGCGCGGCAAAAAGAACTCGGCGAGCGCGAAGCGATCTGGCGCGAGCTCGCAGCCCATGCTGAATACCTGGCGGGCGTTCTCGAGTGCACCTTGGCTTCGCTGCCGGAGATAAAAGCCGCTCGCGCAACGGTGGCGCAGCGCCTTGAACAGGCGCGAGCAAACGAATCCGAACTTGTAAAAAAGCAGGAGAGCCTGCGCTTGGAAGCGCGGGATCTCTTGGCGGCAGGCGGACCATTCGATCCCGATCTGCTGCGACTCAAAGACGCCTTGGGCGCAGAGCTCTTGGCCGGGGTGTTCGAGGAGGTATCCGTCAAGGATGCCGCTTTGCTGGAGGCGAGGCTGGGGCCGCTGGTCCAAGCGCTTGTCGTGGAAGACCCCGCCGCCGCTGCCGATCGGATCCATGATCGTCCCGAATCCCTCGGCGATGTCTGGCTTGTCGGTCGTAACGAGGATGCAGCGCGACTCGGCACGGACGTCACAGTTGCGGATCCGGCGGGCGCGAATCGAGCGAGCGCCAAGACGAATGACGTCGTCGTCTCGGAGCAGTGTGCCACCCGTGTTACGCGGATCCCGGATCGCCCTCGCCTTGGTCGCAAGGCGCGCGAAAAACGCGCCGAAGAGCTCCGCGTCGAAGCCGACGAGTCGGACGCTCGGCTCGATGATTTGCGGACGGAGCGACGCAGGCTCGAGCGATTGGCGGCTGCGGGCGAGGCCTTGCTTGAGAAACATGTCGTGTGGCTGGACGGCGATCCGACACCGATGCTCGCAGCGCTCCTTCGCCGGATATCGAGGGTCGAAAAGCAGCAGGAAAACCACCGCGCCGCCGTCGCCCGATATCGGGAGGACGCCCGTCGGATCGAACCGCGAATCGAGGCGCTACGCGCTTTGCTCGGCGTCGCGGCGTTTCTCGATCCCCCTGACCATGTCCAGCGGCGTGATTCTCTCGAGCGGGAATACGAAGCGGCGCAAGCGGCGCAGGCCGAGATCCAACGGTGTGGCGAGGCCGTTCGGGTGGTCGAGGACCGTATCGACCTGCTACGGCGAGCCCCGCTTTCGCAAGCCCAAGCATCGAAACTCGAAAGCGATCTTCGGCACCTTTCGGATGAACGCGACCGCTTGGATGCCGCGATCGAGGCGATGGAATTCGTCGCCGACAATGCCGATGCGCTCGGTTGGGACGATGCACCGGCGTTGCTCGATGAGAAGAGATCGTTGGCCCCGGCCCTTGAAGAGCAGCTGCAGCGGGCGCAGAAGGCGCAAAGCGAAGCGGAAGCGGCCTCCAAGGCTGCCGATGATGCGTTCGATCGTGCCAAAACCCGGTGGCAAGATGCCGATGGTCGGCGTCGGGCGGCGCTCGAACAGTTCCGGGTGGCACAGCAACGTTTTACCGAGACGGGGATTGAGGATCCCACACCGGCTGCCGTCGACGCCGCGCTCGAGCGGGAGCGCCGACTGCAAGAGGAGGCGAAGTCGGTGGCGGCCGAGCTCGATGCTTTGAAGATCGCCAAGGGGAGCAGCGATACGCAGCGGGCGCAAGCCGCCCGGGATTGCGACGAGGCAAAGGAGAAACTCGATGCCGAGCAGCGCGAGTCCGTGCCGGCGATCGAGCGCTGGGAGCGCCTGCAAGCGGCGGTGGCCGAGAAAAATCTTCATACCGGCGCCATTTCGTCCGCCGGCGATACCGATGCGGTCCGCACTCACGGCAGTTTCATACAAGAGGCTTATAGGCAAAAAGGGATACTCGTCGAGCGGCTGCGGGCCGCTCGCGGGGCGAAGGACCTGCTTGCCAAGGTCGATGAATATGCCGCGGATAACGATGCCGGGAGGTTTGCCGATTCCAGCTTGGAACTCTGGCTTGCGGTGCGCGATTGGTTTCGCGGCCGCTTGCCGGCGCAGGTGGCGGAAGTGGACGAGCCGCGGGAAGCCCTGCAGCGATTGCGCGATCGATTGACCGATCTGGAAGATCGTCTCGCTCGGCAGGAGGGCGATCTCCGGGGTGCCAGCGGGGATATCGCCCGGGGCATCGAAGTTCAGATCCGCAAAGCGCGAGGTCAGGTAAACCGCCTCAACCAAAGTATCAAGGGAGCCGGTTTCGGCAGCATCGAGAATATCCGGGTGAAGACCCTCCAAGTGGAGCGGATGGAGCAGGTGCTGCGGGCGCTGCGCGAGGGCGGTGCCGTGCAGGAGCTGCTCTTCCAGGACAACCTGCCTGTCGAGGAGGCGTTGGAAGAGATCTTTGCGCGTACCGGCGGTGGGCGCACCGGTGGCCAGCGATTGCTGGATTATCGCGAATACCTTCAGCTGCAGGTGGAAGTTCGTCGTGTCGCCGGTGCCGACTGGGAGATCGCGAACCCCACTCGTCTTTCCACCGGCGAGGCGATAGGCGTCGGCGCCGCCTTGATGATGGTGGTCCTGACCGAGTGGGAGCGGGATGCGAACTTGTTGCGCCCCAAGAAGACCCACGGTTCGCTGCGCCTTTTGTTTCTCGACGAGGCCAACCGTCTTTCCGAAGAAAACCTCGAAGTCCTCTTCGAACTTTGCCGGACGCTCGAACTGCAGTTGCTGATCGCCGCCCCGGAAGTCGCCAAAGCGGGCGGGAATACGACCTATCGCTTGGCACGCACCCTTGACCCCGAGGGGCGTGAAAAGGTGATCGTCAGCGGTCGAAGAGCGAGGTCAGATGCAGCGAGGTCAGGTGCGTGATCTGGGAGAGCGATAACGCCCGCTTGGCGCTGTTGGAACTGATGTCGCGCGGCACCCTCAAGCGCCGACACAACCAGCGGGAGGCTTACGATTTCCTCGCCGATCTCCCTTGGACACGGGCGACAGGTCGTCGCGATGAGATCGGGGTGGTCGAGGAACGCCGAGATGAGATTGTCGGCTTGATTGACCGGGTCTGGCCGAAGTGGCGAGGCGTGCTCGCGGATTTGGTGGCCGCGGGACTATCGTCGACGCCCGAGGGCTACGGCCGCCTGCGCGATATCGAGCGCGCTGCCCATATCCCCGATCTCCCGGAGCATATCAATCGCCGCACCGCCGCCGCCCTTGTCGCCACGCATTCCAAGGTCTCGCTGACGGCAGCCAGAAGGGAAGCGCTCGGCGAGATCGATCCGACACAAGATGGCTCGATCCGGCTGCGTCCGCCGACCGAACTACTCGCACGAACGGCGCATGGATCGGTCGATCTCGGCCAGATCGCAGCGGTGCTCGGTGAAGTATCGATACCGGAGCGAGCCTTGCTCGGCGGCTTGACCTTCGAAGGAAACGTTCGCGCCATACTCCTCATCGAAAACTTGGGAGCATGGCGCGACTTGCCATCCCCACCAAACTGGCTGCTGGCATACGTACCAGGCTGGGATACCGCCACCGTCGGTCTTTTACTTGATCGCATCGAAGGCATCCCCGTTATGCACTTCGGCGATATCGATCCGAACGGAGTGCGAATCATGCTGCATTTACGCAAACGGGTACCGAACTTGAGATGGTTTCTTCCCGAATTCTGGTTCGATCTCGCGAAGCTATCCGGCCTCCGAGCCCCATGGCCTCAAGACCTCGATCTCGATTTCGCCCCCGCCCGAGTCCGCGAACTCGCAGCGCACGGCCTTTGGCTCGAACAAGAGCGCATCGTCCTCGACCCCCGCACGCCCGATGCTCTCGAATCGGCTTTGATTACCGAGCCCTTCGTTTGATTGTTGCCTGCGTACTTCGGTACTCGCCCGAGAACGGCGCCGGAGGTTTCGGTGGTGAAAGGCTATCCAAGGATAAAAACAAAGGAGAAAGTCTTTTTATACCGAGTGGATATTTCAGCGAACGATACTGTTAGACTGACTACCGAAATAAAACGGCTGGCCAAAAGCCCCGATCTCGTGAGAACGACTCGATACCGCAATCACCTGATCGCGCTCTAGAGTGGTAGGATCCGGATCGCTGTTGCCCTTCATGCCCTCGCAAGGCTTGGCTTTGCTAATAGGGTGTCGATCTGAAAGAGCTCCGACGACAAGGCGATATCGCAGCGCGAACGGAGGTGATCGATTCGGTAATGGCGTGCCTTTATATTCCGGTCGATTCGTTTCACTCCGCCCGGGAGGTGAAAAACCATGACTAATCGATTGTTGGAAAAACTCAAACAAGATTGGGATATTCGTATCCGAGCCATTCGCTGGATTTTGGAATTATGCGATCGCCACCAGAGCGATGGCGTTTTGCATCGCAGTCTTTACGAGCGCAATCAATTTCATTGGAAAAGCGAACAGCCTATCTTGTTGCAGCACCAGCAATTAGGCGTTACCCGTCCGCGCCAGTGTCAGTTCCCCATATCGATCACCACCTCATCGAGAACGAATAGATACAGTGATCGTTTCGAGCCCGACGGAGAGATTTTTCGTTATAGCTATCAGGGGAGGAGTGAAGCGGGTCGCTTGACACAAGTTGATAATCCGTTCAACAATGGGTTGAGGAAATTAGCGCGGAATCGCTGGCCGCTGATTTATTTTCACGGAATCCATCCAGCGTATTATTTGGTGGTCGCTCCGGTTTTGATCGTCGACGACGATCCGATCACCCAAACTTTCGGTGTGATTTGGGGAGAAAAGATAGATGCTTACGAGCGTATCATATTCCCGAGCACATCGGCTCATCCCTCTGTATCCGAACAGGGTCTGATTTTGGATATCCCCGACCTTCGCCGCGACGAATTTCAGAAGCGCTCGGTCAAAGTTCGTCTGGCACAGGGCAGTTTTCGAGAAAAAATCTTGCAGGCTTACAAAAATCGCTGTGCCTTATGCCGTTTGCACCATCCCCCGTTATTGGATGCCGCGCATATCACCCCGGTCAGCGAAAAAGGTGACTATTCCGTTCCCAACGGTTTGTCTCTATGCAAATTGCATCATGCAGCCTACGACAAACACTATTTGGGGATTACCCCGGATTTCGAAATCAAAGTGCGAGGCGATCTGTTAGAGGAGCGAGACGGTCCGGTTTTGCAATATGCCATCAAAGAGTTTCACGATGAAAAAATTCATTTACCCAAACAGCGAGATAGCCGCCCAGACCGGGATGCGCTGGCCGGGCGTTATCTGCAGTTCGAACGGTATCAAAGTGCTTTGTAGTTTCGATCTGGCGTAGCACCCTAGGGTTATTGAGACACTTTTGAATCTTATGCGGCTGCCGGGACCTCGTCCACCGCTCCTCGCCTGAACTTGCTCGGAGAGCGTTGTCCGTGGCGTTCGATCAGCCAGGCTTAGTTGTAGATATCCTTGAACTTCTGCAGTGCCTGCTGCAACTCTTCGATGGTTCAGAATGTGTCAAGCCAGAGCAGGTTCACCTTCAAGGTGTGGATGAATCGCTCGGCACAACCATTGCCTTCGGGGAAAGGGACAAAGGACGGCGACGAGGTGATCCTCAGCCAAGCGATCTCACCAAAGGAAGTCGCGGCTGATGGAATGCGACCCGTTATCATGACGGATGGTCAACTCCGTCGCCACCCCCTTGTCGATGATTCCGAAGTATTTGGAGTACCTCTTGGCGGACCGGTTCCAACGCTTCGAAGCGCGTGCCTCGCGTAGCCGCGTGCTTAACCGACGCAACTTGCCGAACAATGGTCGACCGCCACGAAGACATAGATCTGTCGCTTCGACCTCCGCCATGTAAAAGGTCGGCTAAGCCTACATCCTCTCGATCTTCTTATCGAGAATCTCGTTGGCCATGGTGAGCTCGCCCACCTCGGCGTGCAGCCGGTTGATCTCTACATTTCGGGCGTCGCGAGCGCGAGACTTCAATCTATACAGACTCGCTTCAATAACCCTCTCTCGCAGGCGGCTGACATCGGCTGCTGTCACCCAGAAACTCCGGGCAACCAGTTCCATGTCCTCACCCTTCATCAACCGCAGCACAGCCTCCTGCTTACGTTTGGTCGTCATTCGTTGCTTCCCGGTCGAAGACTGATCTTCTCCAAGCAACGTTTCCGCGGCTATGACTCCTGCGTGCTCGGCATGCTCTTTTTTCATCGTGAACCCACTTTGTTATCCCCTATTATCAGGTATTGAGGAATGTCTCAAATAACTCTAGGCGGGGGAGATCGAATTATCTAAGCATGTCTAGTCATGTTTTAATATATCTATAAATTTTGATATTAATTTAGCTATCCAATTTTTATTTTCGCAACGAATTATACAAAGAGGATATTTATCATGATTTTTTATTTCCAGCCTAATACCATGCTTTTGCTCGATCAATAATTTATATCCATATAAAAGATTGTCTGTTATTTGATACGTCAATTGAAAAACGATTCTTGGATCTTTTCGTTCATTAATTAATGAAAAATAAAATATTTTATTATTTTTAAAATTACCAGATAATAAATTATGATAATCCTTTATTGCATTATATTTTTTTCGGTATTTTCTTTTTAGAAATCTGTGCAAAATGTATAGAATTATCATAACGATAATTCCAATAATTTCAATAATTGATGCTGCTAGAGGGTGCATTAAAATTTCATTTATCATTTTTTACACCGATAGTTTTGTCAGTTTTCTATTAGTGCATTCATTTAATGAAAGCAACTAAAGGGGCATTTATTTTTCAATACAGATCAAAAGGTATTTCCAAGTCAACCAGAAAGAAATCTGCGTTTACAGAGTATGGATCGCGACTTAACCCAAGCGTTCCAGCCGACTTGATCGGACGTGCTTGTCCGCAAGTCGGATGTCGACGCCAAGGCTGTTTAGTCAACGCAGCGTGGCGATCTTGCCGGATACCATTGCCGTAATAAGCGATTTATTTTTGAGACCATTTGACACCCGAGAAGCGACAGAGCAACAAGGAGCGAACCACATGGAGAGATTAGCATAAAATTTATAAACATGCGAAATAGTTGTCTATGAGGCGACATTTAGGAGTTGATATGAACCGAATGTTCTCTAAGGGGCAGGGGCTCTCTTTGGGCATCGGCTGGCTTAGGTCATTGCCCGATCCGAGCCCAGTATCGATCCGGTGGCTTGCGATTTGGAGCCCCTCTAGCGAGGCCGGTGTGGGTCGATAGGCTTGGACAATCCGGGTTGACCTCGGTTTTTGATTCCGACCGAAAAGGAGGTGCGCAACCCATCCATCGTGAATGCTTTTCGTCGGATCGGCTTGTCCGATCAGGCGGGCACAGGGATTCGTGCCATTTTTCGCAATTGGCACGATCTGGGGCGGATGCCGCCGCAGTTGCGAAACGATAATGCGCGCAAGGAATTCGAACTGGTGCTGCTCGATGCGCCGTTGGTGACCGAAGCGATGCAGCAATTCCGTCGGATTATCGGTGTCGATTTGACGCAAGAGCAGACCGATGTCTTGGCCTTGGCTTTTGGGCGACCGCATGGCGAGCGTATCAGCCTGACGGATATTCGCGGGCTGGGGAACAGCACGATCCGGCAGGCAAAACAGGTTACCGAGACGTTGATCCGGCAGCAGCTGCTCCAGCCGGTCGGCGAGACTCTGTTCGAGCTTCCGGTTGCCTTGCGCGAGCGGTTTATCCAGACCGTCGAGCAGGCGATCCCCCAAGTCACCCCCCAAGTCACCCCCCAAGTTACCCCTCAAGTCACCCCCCAAGTTACCCCTCAAGTCACCCCCCAAGTTACCCCTCAAGTCACCCCCCAAGTCACCCCTCAAGTCACCCCCCAAGTCATGGCGCTGCTGACGAA
Organism: Gammaproteobacteria bacterium; assembly: GCA_965220535.1. GTDB lineage: Bacteria > Pseudomonadota > Gammaproteobacteria > HK1 > HK1 > HK1. Next base: position 3,975,186 of record OZ244833.1, read on the forward strand.
GGTATCCGGGGAGATGACGCGCCAGGAATTGTCGCAGGCGCTAGGGCTGAAAGATCGCAAGCACATCAAAGATACCTACCTCCAGCCGGCTTTGGATGCGGGGGTGCTTGAGATGACGATTCCCGATAAGCCGAATAGCAGGAATCAGAAGTACCGCTTGACCGAGTCGGGTCGTGCGTCGCTCGAACGAGGTGGTGGGTGAGCGATGGATCGAAGGTAGATATTCCGCGGCTTGTCGTCGGTCATCATGATCGAGCGTTTGCCATTACTGCATGAGAACGAAGCGCACTTGTCCGAAGAGGTGGCTTGGCTAAGGTTCAACCCCGTCCTTCCGAAGGGAAGGGCCGGTTCGCGGTCCAGTCGAAGGCTCCTTGGTCCCGTTCGCGAACCGCCTGTTTCCAGCCGACCTGCTCGACGCGCGCCTTGAAGTTCATGCCCTCGGGAGAATGGCGGGCGATGCCGTCGAAAAGGGTGGCCAGTCGTTGGGTCTGGTTGATTCGTTCTTCCACCGCGGAGTTGATGAGCATCTTTTGCATCGCGAGTTGATTGATCGGGACGGTGGCCATGCGAGCGGCGAGAGCTTCCGTTTCCGCATCCAACTCGGCTTCCGGGACGGACTTCGATACCAAGCCCATCTCGGCGGCTTCTTTGCCGCTGATCTTGTCTCCGGTGAACATCATGCGCTTGGCTTTTTCCGGTCCCAAGCGATGCACCCACATCGCGGTGGTCGGGCAGCCCCACACTCGGGCGGGCATATAGCCGATCTGGGCATCGTCGGCCATGATGACGATGTCGGCGCACAGGGCGATGTCGGAACCCCCGGCGACGGCGAAGCCATGGACTTTGCAGATAACGGGCTTCATCGCCCGGAACAGCGACATGAAGGCTTGGGTATTCGCCCATAGCAGCTGGAAGTCCTGCATCGGATCCCAAGGCATTTCCTGCACGATCGGGTTGGCTTCGTTGCCCTCGGCGTAATATGCCAAGTCGTAGCCGGCGCAAAAGGCTTTGCCGGCGCCGGAGAGCACCATCACGTGAATCGCCCGATCCGAATCGGCGTGCAGCACGGCTTCGGCGAGTTCGCGTGGCATATCGTCGTCGATGGCGTTCATCACCTCGGGACGATTGAGGGTGATGCGCGCGATGCGGCCGTCTTTTTCCAGCGTGACCTTCTTCATCTTCGCTCCTTAGGTCATGACAGTTCGGCGTGGTTTCCGGCGGTGTACCGGTTGCGCCGGCGAATATCTATATCTTGCCCGAGCCGGACAGGGCGAGAGTATCGACCCGTATCCGGAGGGTCGGTGTTCTCTGCGGCAACGGGGCGATAGATCGGAATGGCCGCGTGCGTGCAATAAGGCTTTATCCCCGGACAGTCGGGCCGGGTAGGGGAGCGGCGATGATCCCATCTTTATAAGGCGGTAGGGCGAATCGGTATCTGACAGGTCATCGATGGCCACCCCGGCGACCTTCGGCCATTCGCAGGGGGCCCTCGATCTCGGCCGGGAAGCGATTCTCCCAGCCGCGAAGGATCGTGCCCTCCACCCGGCCATTGATCCTGACGAAACCTCATCCCACCCAAAATGCCGAGAACACAGGAGTCCGACCAGCCGTCCTTGGAATCGACACCCGCCGTGCCGGTTGCCGGCTTCTCTCTGATCGCCAAGCCCGAGCCTGCCCGGACATCTCCGGCGATGCCGATTGACACAATGCGGTTATTTTCCGTTGGCAGGCTGACGACAACGATCATCGGGCATCCACAGGCAAAGCTCGATCTCGGCCAGAAAGCGACCGTTCCCATCGCGGAAGAGAGTCACGCATGACCACAGCCCTCGGAATCGATAGCCGACGTACCGATTGCCGGGTTCTCGCGATCGCCAAGCACGACCCCGTGCAAGCATGCTTGGATCTCCCCGGCCGTACCGATTGGCACGACGCGATTGGCTTACGTCCGGCAGGCCGAAGACGGCGACATCCGGGCATTCGCCAAGCAGCCTTCGATCTCCGCCAAGAAGCGATTCTCCCCGCCACGAAGGATCGTGCTCTCCACATTGGCCGTTGATCCTGACGAAACCTTATCCCGCCCCAAATGCCGAAAACACAGGAGCCCAACCGGCCTTTGGAATCGACACCCGACCATGCCGATTGCACAACGCGGTGTTTTTCCATCGAACGAATCGACTCCTCGGTCGCCAAGCACCGATCAACCGACAAACCACCGGCCCCACTACGAAAAACACCGACATCCACCTCCCCGTACACTTCGCCCTCGGAGCGCTCCGATGCCCCGGTATCATCGCGTGCCCAACCCGTGACCTATCGCAAAGCCCTCGCTTGGCTTCGATCCCCCGTAGCGGTCGGCTGGAAGATTAAATTGCACTTGTACGCCCGAATCCCCCCGACCGTAACGATCGCACAACGCAGTGGTTTCCCCACCGATCGAACCGACACCTCCGCCGCCGATCACCGGATCCACGGCAAAAAAACCCGAAGTCCACCCTTGCGCTCTTGAATCGCCCCGATACGCCGGTATCATCATGCATCCAACCCGATCCTTCGCAAAGCCCTCGCTTGGCGTCGATCCCCCGTCGCGGACCGGCGATTGGCCGAGCGGCCTTGCTGCCCTTGTATGACCGATTGATCAGGGATAGAGTCAGCATCATTGACTGCCCCATCCATGGTTATTCTCGCGTTCCTATCGAAACGGAGATCGAGCGATGAACAAAACACCGATAAAGACACTTCTCTGTCTTGCAGGCAGCCTGTTGGCAACGAGCGCATTGGCTGCGACTTTGAATATCCACAACGGCGCCGATCCGACCTCTTTGGATCCGCACAAACTCGGGGGCGATTGGGAAAATCGCATCGCCGGGGATATTTTCGAAGGTCTGGTAACGGAGGACAGAGGCGCTCGGCCAATCCCCGGGCAGGCGGAATCATGGACGATTTCCGATGATGGCTTGGTTTATACCTTCAAGTTGCGCAGCGGGATTCAGTGGACCGATGGCAAGCCCGTCACCGCCGGTGATTTCGTCTTTGCCTTACAGCGTTTGATGGACCCGGAGACGGCGGCCAAATACGCCTATCTGCAATACCCCATCAAGAATGCCGAAGAGATCAATTCCGGCGACATCGCCGATCTCGATCAGCTGGGTGTCAAAGCCATCGACGATCGCACGCTGGAAGTCACGCTGAAACAGCCGACGCCGTATTTCATCGGCGCTTTGACCCATTACACGGCTTTTCCGATTCCGCAACATGTCGTTGAAGCCAAGGGCGGCGACTGGGTCAAAATCGAAAATATCGTTACCAACGGACCTTATAAACCCATCGATTGGGTGCCGGGCTCGCACGTAACGACGGAAAAGAATCCGCTTTATTACGATGCCGACAATGTCTCGATCGACAGCGTGAAGTTTTTCGTTCTCGAAGATCAATCGGCTGCCCTGAAGCGCTATCGTTCCGGCGAGTTTCATATATTGACCGAGTTCCCCACCGACCAATATGAATGGATGCAGAAGAATCTGCCCGGGCAGGCTCAGGTCGCTCCCTTCGCCGGGCTGTATTACTACAGTATCAACACCACCAAAGCGCCTTTCGATAACGCCGATGTTCGACAGGCGCTCTCGATGTCCATCAACCGCGAAGTCATCGGTCCGCAGATACTGGGTACGGGCGAGCTGCCGGCTTATTCTTGGGTTCCTCCCGGCATGGCGAATTACGGAGCGCCGGAAGAGGTCGTTTGGAAAGACCTGTCCTACAAAGAAAAAGTGGCGCAGGCGAAAGACCTCTTGGCCAAAGCCGGCTTTTCGAGCGATAACCCCCTAAGGCTTCAGTTGCGCTACAACACCAACGAAAACCACAAGCGCATCGCCGTCGCCGTGGCCGCCATGTGGAAACCTCTGGGTATCGAAGTCGAGTTATACAACACCGAAACCAAGGTTCATTACGACGAACTGCAAAAAGGCGTTCTCGATGTCGCTCGCGCCGGCTGGCTCGCCGACTATAACGATGCCGACAACTTCCTGAACCTGTTGAAAAGTTCGGTGCCCTATAACTATGGTCGTTATAGCAACCCCGACTTCGACGAGTTGCTGGATCAAGCCAACGCGACAACCGACGCCGCCGCCCGAGAGACACTGCTCAAAAAAGCGGAACGGATCGCCATGGACGATTCCGCCTCGATACCCATTTACTATTATCTTTCGCGCAACGTGGTGTCCCCGAAAGTCAAAGGCTTCGAGAACAACGCCTTCGACATCCACCGCACGCGATGGCTTGAACTCTCGGAATAGTAGCCCTTCGCTACGGACGATGTGCCGCGCATCCCTCCCGATGCGCGGCACCATCGCCTCTTTCTCATGCTGCGTTATGCTCTAAAACGCCTGACGTCGACGATCCCGGTATTGTGGATTGCCATTACCGCCTGTTTTTTCATCCTGCGCCTTGCCCCCGGCGGCCCCTTCGACGGCGAGCGACCCTTGCCGCCGACGATCAGGAAAAACCTCGAAGCCCACTATCATCTCGATAAGTCCGTTTTCGAGCAATACCTGATCTATCTATCCGACGTTCTGCGGGGCGATCTCGGACCTTCGTTTATCAATCAGGATTTCACCGTCGCCGAACAAATAGGCATCGGCTTGCCCTATACGCTCATCCTCGGCGGGTCGGCGCTTTTATTGGCGATCATCATCGGGTGTTTGAGCGGCGCCTTGGGTACCCTTTATCGAAATCGCTTGCCGGATTATGCGTTGGGATTTCTGATCTTGCTCGGGTTGGTCATTCCCAATTTCCTCGTCGCCCCGATCTTGCAATTCGTCTTCGGATTGCAACTGAGTTGGCTGCCGGTAGGAGGCTGGGGCGATGGATCGTTGACCTTCGTGATCTTGCCGGTGATCGTATTGGCATTGCCCCATATCGCGCGTATCTCCCGCCTGATGCGCGGGGCCATGATCGAAGTGTTGAACAGCAACTATATCCGCACCGCGCGTTCCAAAGGGTTGGCGCAGTCCGTCATTTTATGGCGACACGCGTCGAAGCCGGCGCTGATGCCGGTGGTCTCTTATCTAGGCCCGGCGGCCGGATTCTTGTTGACCGGCTCGTTGGTGGTCGAAACGATTTTCGGCTTGCCGGGAATCGGAAGATATTTTATCAACGCGGCACTCAATCGTGATTACGGCATGGTGCTGGGCACGGTCATTTTCTATATGGTGTTGATCGTGGTCCTGAACCTGCTGGTCGACATCCTCTATGCCTGGCTCGATCCGCGGGTGAGAAACCAGTGAATCCCTCGATTTCCCCCGACTTGGAAAACCCGCCGAGCGGCGAGGTGGCGCAAGGGCGAAGCCTGATGCAAAACGCCCTGCGCCGCTTGCGTCGTAATCGCGGTGCGATGGTCTCCCTCGTCATGTTGTCGTTGTTGATCGCCTGCGCTTTTATCGGCCCCTATCTGATCCCCTTCAACTACGAAGACCCGGATTGGGCGGCGTTCAGAACTCCGCCGTCGATCGATAGCGGACACTATTTCGGTACCGATCAAAACGGCCGGGATCTGCTCGCCCGAACTCTGTACGGCACCCGCGTTTCGTTGGCGGTCGCTTTGGTCGCCACCTTGGTCTCGGTGGTGATCGGGGTCAGCTTCGGCGCCGTCGCCGGCTATTTCGGCGGCCGCACCGACGAGGCGATGATGCGTTTCGTGGATATCATGTATGCCTTGCCTTATATATTATTCGTCATCCTGCTGATGGTGGTTTTCGGTCGCAATGTCTATCTCCTGTTCGCCGCGATCGGGGCCATCGAATGGCTGACGATGGCGCGTATCGTGCGCGGTCAAACGCTGTCCATCAAGCAACGCGAATATATCGAAGCGGCAAAAGCCGCCGGCGTTCGGCCGTTGGCCATCGTCTTTCGGCATATCGTTCCCAACCTGATCGGTCCGGTTGTCATCTACGCGACATTGACCATCCCCGAGATCGTCGTCACCGAAAGTTTTCTCTCCTACCTAGGCTTCGGAGTGCAAGAACCGCTGACCTCGTTAGGCACCCTGATCGCCGAGGGCGCCGATGTGATGGAAGTGCTCCCCTGGCTATTATGGTTTCCCGCAACCTTCCTGGTGCTGCTGTTGATGAGCCTGCTGTTTATCGGCGATGGCTTGCGCGATGCATTCGATACCAAGGAGCATCAATCTTGAGTCATCGCATCCTCGATATACGCGATCTGGCTATCCGTTTCATCACCGAGGACGGATATATCGACGCCGTTCGCGGAGTTTCCTGTCATGTCGATGCCGGCGAATGCCTCGGTATCGTCGGCGAATCGGGATCCGGCAAGAGCCAAACCTTTCTCGCCGCGATGGGGTTGTTGGCGCGCAACGGATCGGCGACCGGGGAAATCGAATTCGCGGGTCAAGATCTATTGCGACTCGAGCGCGCCGATATCAATCGCATTCGCGGCAATCGGCTATCCATGATATTCCAAGACCCGCTGACCTCGCTCACCCCGCATCTGAAGATCGGCCGACAAATGCGCGAAGTGTTGCGCACGCATCTCGGACTCTCCGGCGCCGAAGCCGACCGGCGTTGTTTGCAATGGCTCGATCGCGTGCACATCCCGGAGGCCGCCAAACGCTTCGAACAATACCCTCACGAACTATCCGGCGGGATGCGACAAAGAGTCATGATCGCGATGTGTATGCTGTGCGATCCCGAATGCCTGATCGCCGACGAGCCCACAACGGCGTTGGACGTCACCATTCAGGCCGAGATTCTGGATCTGATGGATGAACTCAAACGCGAACGAGGAACCGCAATCGTCTTCATCACCCATGACATGGGCGTCGTTGCCCGTATGTGCGATCGAGTGATGGTGATGCGCACCGGCGAGTTCGTGGAGCAAGGGCCGGTAGACGATATTTTCTATCGTCCGCAACACGATTACACCAAGATGCTATTGGATGCCGTACCGCATATCTCCCTCGAAAGCACAGGCAAGGTGCCTGCAATCGATATCGAATCCGGCGACGAGCCTTTATTGGAGGTCGAGGATGTTCAAGTTCGCTTTCGCCTTTCGCGCGGTTGGTTCTCGCACCCCGACATACTCAAAGCGGTCGACGGCATCACCTTTACCCTGCAAAGCGGCGAAACCCTCGGCATCGTCGGCGAATCCGGAAGCGGCAAATCGACCCTGGCCAGAGCGGTCCTCAAACTGGTGCCGACAGCGGCCGGTCAAGTCAGTTGGTTGGGCCGATCGCTAAGCGCAATGGATCAAGAACAACTGCGACAAGCCCGCCGCGATCTGCATATCGTTTTTCAAGACCCGATGGCAAGCCTCAACCCGGCGTTGACCATCGGCCAATCCATCATGGAGCCTTTGAGCGTTCACGATCCGAAGTCGAATCATGCCAAACGAGAACGACGCGCCATCGACATGATGCAACGCGTGGGTCTCGAACATCACCTTATCAATCGCTACCCCCACGAACTCTCCGGCGGCCAGAATCAGCGAGTCGGTATCGCCCGTGCCATGATCTTGAACCCGAAACTGGTGATTTGCGACGAAGCCGTCTCGGCGCTGGACGTTTCCATCCAAGCCCAAGTCCTCGAGTTGCTGCAACGACTACAACGCGATTTCGGCGTCTCCTTCATCTTCATTTCCCACGATCTATCCGTGGTCAGCGAAATCTCCCACCGCGTGCTGGTCATGTATCTAGGCTCGGTGGTGGAACTGGCAACGAGAGATCAGTTGTTCCGCTCCCCGCAACACCCCTACACCCGACAATTGATCTCGGCGGTACCGATACCGGACCCGATCAACGAAAGACAACGACAGCGCATCAGGCTCAAAGGCGAACTCTCATCCCCCCTGGACCCGACGGCACGCCTACGCTTTTTCCCCTCCCGAGCCCAAGTCGAACCCGATTACCGCCCGCGACTGACAGAATACGAAAAAGGCCATTGGGTGGCCGAACACGATCCGATCGAAACCCTGCTGGCCACCCCCTTGTCGGTGCAAACCGAGCCATCGCATGGTTGATCGAGCTATCGATAAAGGAGCCAAGCCCGAAACCCGTCCGCCTTGTCGATCGCCGCCGCGGACATGAAAAACAGGCGGGGCAGGGAAAATACGCCGATCAGCACGCAAATGAACGAGCCGATATACATATAAGAGTATGATCCGTTCTTTGGATCACCCGTCGTTGAATCACCCGGGAGAACGCAGCTATGAGTCAAGTCAGATGGTCAATCGTCGTACAAGACGAAACGGACAAATCCTTGCGGGACTATTTGAAGCAGCATGGCAAGAAAGAGGACGATCTCTCCCGCTTCGTCGAGGATGCAGTCCAAGAACGCCTCTTCGAACTGACGCTGCAGGACGTCAAGCAGCGCAACCGAAATTATCCGCAGGATGAAATCCTCGAAGCGATAGACGAAGCCGTGGCCAAGAGCTAACAGTTCGGCCTGCACCGGGTCGGATCACCGCTAGCATCGAGAGTATTTCCGCCTACTTGGATGAGAAAGAAGCTCTCCAAAGCAGCCGTCTTGCCGACCACTGCTAGGGTGGGGACTATGTAAACGATAAGGGGTGGCCTTAGGGCGACGTCGTTTGGGCTGTACTGTAGGCAGCGCAGACATTGATCTCTAGGCTGGTTTGAAACGCGATGTGGTCGATATCGACAAAATGCCGACACTCGTATAATACTGACAAATTTCTCAATAACCTTAGGGCACTGCACATGTCATCACCCCCTGAAACATTTCTGGCTTCGCTGATTACCCTCAGCAGAAAGCAGATTGGGCAAGCTGGAAGTAGATATACACCTGGGATCGATCCTGATGCGCCAAATATCAAGATCGAACGACTTTTCGCAGCGATCGAGAATGTCGTTTGCGGAGCGGGCGCTCATGCGAGATTTCAATCGGTGCTTGATGAATTTTCCAAGGAATGGAAACTTGCCAAACACTACAGCCAGCGGCCTAACACACTTCAGAGGCGAGTGAATAAGGCTCGTAAATTCTTATCGCCGATGATGAAGCGACTGCGCATGGGCGAAGCAGCTGCAGGAGAAGAGTGGTCGAGTCTTCTAACGAAAATTGAATCCGATTTAATGAAAGATATAGAGCACTGGCGTCTGGAAGAGGACAAGCCAAAGCTGACCGAAAGAGATACAGGCTACTCGTCAACACATAATCCAATCAGCGAAAAAATAAACGCCATTGCTCGCTGTTTGACCATTGTACATGAGGAGAAGGAGTACATCCATAGATTGGAATTCAAACTTCTGCATGATCCGAATCTCTTGATAAAGGGCGAATGGGGAACCGGTAAGACACATTTGCTATGTGATGTCGCGCAAAATCGAATTAATCACTGTCAGGCCACAGTTCTAGTTCTTGCCAAGAACTTCAAAAGCAATGTTGTTTGCGAAATCTGCTCCCAAATCGACAAAGAATGCACAGTAGCAGAGATATTCAATCGACTTGAAGAATTAGCCAACAAAACCGAGGAGCGAGCGATCTTCATCTTGGATGGTATAAACGAGGGTAGCCGTCAAGAATGGCTAGAAGCCGTTACCACACTTCAATCGCTTGTTGCAAATCGCCGGAATATTGGCTTGATCGTAAGTTGCCGGACGCCGTTCGAATCCATAGCCATCAAGCATGAAGACTTGGAGAAATTTCATAAGGTCGATCACATCGGTTTTGACGATCAGGGATTTGAAGCTCAGGAAGAGTTTTTCCGGTACTACGATCTGCCGCTGCCGGAAGTACCATTGTTGGACAGAGAATTCTCTCGCCCACTCACGCTGAAGCTGATCGGTGAATCACTCAAAAATCTCACAGTCAAGAAGCGGGCAAGGGGGTTTGCAGGTATCGCCTCGGGTCAAAAAGGAATGACCTATGTGCTTGAATCTTTCGTTGATTGCGTTGGCGAGACGATTGAGCATCAATATAGTCTGGGGTCTAATGGATGCTGGCAGTTGTTGAAGGGAAGCGATCGGATCGTTGATAGGAAATATGCAGGCTTTGCGCCATGCATGGCGGAGAATCTGCGTGACTACGTTAATCGAACGGAGGCCGACCGCATCATCGCCGCTAATTATCCGAAATTGAAGCCGGCGCAGCGGTGCAAGCTCCTTGATGCATTACGAACTAATGGTCTCATCAATGAGGATGTTGTCTGGTATTCAGCGAAAACAGAAAGAAAGTTCCGGGTTATTTTCCGGTTGCCCTATCAGCGATTCAGCGACCACTTGATCGCGCGGCATTTGCTGAGCAAGCATCTGAATGCTTCCTCGGTGAAAGCGATCAAGCAAAGCTTCGAGGGAAGATCTTCGCTCGCACGGATTTTTCAGACGTCCAATAAAAATAGCCGAGAGTACGCGAAGCCGGGCTTGGCACAGGCACTAATTACGGAGTTTCCGGAGCGTGTTAAGAAGCAGCTACCATCCAAGCAGCGTGAGTTGTTCTTCGTGTTGCCGAAACGTGCCCGATGTTTGAATGCCTATAGTGGTCCGTTCATCGAAGGTGTATTTTGGCGCGCTCCTGAGGCATTCACTGAGGGTACGCATGTCATCATCAAAAAATATTTGAATTCCGGGTCGCGGGCATGGTGGCAAATGGTTGACGCGTTAGCCGCCGTCTCGACCAAGCCGAAGCACCCTTACCAAGCTCGTCGTTTGTATGAGTTTTTGGCGTCTTACTCGATGTCGGATCGCGATCTTCAGTGGTCCGAATATCTTCGGCGACGATATGCCTTGTTCACCATTGGTCGTCTGCTCGCTTGGGCGGAGAATCTCAATGTGGCGAATCTGGAGCAGAGATCAGCGGAGAATATTGTTGTATTGCTTTCCTTGGTACTTACAACGGTCGCTCGAAGTGACCGCGATCTGGCGACGAAGGCACTTGTGTTGATCGGAGAAAGGTTTCCCGAAGTTCTTTTTACCCACGTCGTGACAACCCTTGGATTTAATGATCCTTATGTACCAGAGCGTATGTTGGCGGCTGCGTATGGGACGACTTTATCCTTAGTGGACTCGGAAGAGGCACCGACGTTTCGACCCTTATTAGGTAAATTGGCCAAATCTCTGTATCAAATGATGTTCGGACCCGAAGCAGGGAATGCTACTCACCATACCCTGATGCGAGACTACGCGCTCGGTATCATCGAGATCGCCCAGTGTGCGAAATGTGTCTCACTACCAAAGACCGCTAGCCGGGGTATTGTTGCGCCGTTTCCGAATACGCCATCGACGTTTGTGAGTGATGGAACTCCGGATCCATCGGTGAAAAAATCCATCGGCCATTCCATTGAAATGGATTTTAAAAACTACACGATCGGACGCCTGATACCGAACAGGGGTAACTATGATTACGATAATTCTGATTATGTCCAAGTCTGCGCGAAAATTGAACGACGTATGTTCGATCTAGGATATCGAGAAGAGCGTTTCAAAGATGCCGATGACAGGATTAGAAGTAAGTCAATTTATATGCGAAACCAGGACAAGGTGGATCGATATGGTAAGAAGTATTCGTGGATTGCGTATTTTGAAATGTGGGGTGAACGTGAGGCTGTGAAAAAATTGCCGGATCAGCGCCTCGGAGGGAGAACATCGGATTGTGGAGTAGATCCAAGTTTTCCAAAACGTCCACCTTGCTGGACGCCACCAATTCCGAATCTTTTTGGTGATATGGATGCTACTACCGAAGCATGGGTCGAGGGTGGCTATACACCGGACTGGCGTTCGTTGCTCTCGGTGCCGGAAATTAACGGACATCAAGGGGAGTGGTTGCTTTTGCAAGGGTTCGTCTATGGGATCGATGAGGGTCACGATCGAGAGATTTTTGCCTTCTTGCGCGGGATGTTCATCGCGCGCAAAGATATTTGTAGTCTTAGGACTAAATTCTTTGAGGTGGATTTTCCAGGAAATGGCAATCTCCCCGAAGGTGCCACTGAAAATAATATCTACGCAGGTGAGGCTGGACGCCGTCAGAACTATGCGCGGCACCTCTATCGACGGAACATCGGGTACCGCCGGCAAATTTTGAAAGCATTCGAGCCGTTTGATTCATATTTCAGAACGCATCCGAAAGGAAAGGGCTCGGATGCCTCTTTCACTGGTATTTGTCTTGAAATCCCGTATATTGAATTTAGCGGAGAATCTCACCATTCATCGCAAAATGATTTCTTGATTTTCAACCTTCCTGCGCCTAGTCTAATTCAGCGTTTTGGTCTTTCGAGTAAGAATCGCGAGATCGATTTCTACGATTCAATGGGAAAACCCGGTACTCTTTTTCGAGAAGCCGGTGGGCAGAACGAAGATCGACACAGTCTATTGTACATCCGCGCCGATCTTCTTCGGCGTTACCTGAAAGAAACGCGCCAAGTTCTTGTTTGGTGCAACTGGGGAGAACGAAACTGGTTGAAGAAGATGGAAGGTTATGAAGTGATCAGCGATCCTGCCAGAGATCGAATTTACCAATCAAAAGACCACATACATCGATCTTTTTATCAGTGGTCCGCTAAGGATGGAGGTATCGTCTAGAGCCGATTTTCAACCCGCTGCGCTATGTGCTGCGATCCTCTTCTAACATGATATGAAGGAGCGGATTGATGACAAATAGAACGCTGACCGGTAGATGTGAATGCGGGAAAGTGAGGTTCAATGTTGAATCGCCTCGAGAAGCCATCACTGTTTGCCACTGCAGTCAGTGCAGAAGAACCAGCGGGCATTTATGGGCTGCTACTCATGCGCCTTATGACCAAGTGGAATTCTTGGAAAGCGAGGGGCTGACATGGTTTGCATCCTCCGATTTCGCAAAACGAGGCTTTTGCAAGTATTGCGGTTCGAGCCTGTTCTATCGAATGAACGGCGAGGATAGTATAGGTATCGCCGTCGGGTGTTTGGATAGCCCGACAGGAATGTCGATAGGAAGGCATATTTTCGTGGCGGACAAGGGTGATTACTACGACATCAAGGACGATGTGCCGATACTGGATAAGTATTGACGGGATTCGGGAATGCGGGGAGAGTAGGTCGTCGGTCAAGCCTGAACCCTCGAGGAGAGTGCAATATGAGCAATTGACGATGGTCAATCGTCGTGCTGGATAAGAGGGATCGATAGTGTCCCGATACTTTTATCCACGCCATCCTTCGCTCATCAGTTCGGAAAAATCTCTTCTCGAGAGCACTTCCGAGCAGTCGCGCCAATCCTTATCGGTCGGTTCTATGGTGGCGGTGTAGCGCAAATCGAAGCCGGTGGCTTCCTTTTGTGCATCGATGTACTCGTCTATCTTTTCGCCCAAGGTCTCGATATCGTCAATCCACTCGTCCTTGATGGTATCCGGGAGCGAGCCGAAAAGGTTGTATCGATCTCGCATGCGTTCGGAAAGTCGCTCATAGATTTTTTCGTCCACGGTCCGCTCGTTCACGAGATTGAGCATATCGACCTTTTCCCGTACTTGCCCGATCCGTTTGATGCGCCCGATGCGTTGTTCCAGTTTTGTCGGGTTCCAAGGAAGATCGATGTTGATCAGTGTGCCCAGCGTTTGCAGGTTCAGTCCCTCGCAGGCGGCGTCGGTAGCGACCATGATGCGAATTCCGTGTTCCGCCACCATCTTCTTCAGCGTTTCTCGCTTGGTTTGAACGCTATCGCCTCTTTGGTAAATCCGACTCTTATCGGCGCCGGCATAGAGCCCGATCGCTATATCGGGGTATCGTTCAGCGAGCGAATCGGCTACCCATTTGGCGGTGTCGTAGTACTGGCTAAATATGATGACACCGTGATCGAGCCACTTTTCATGCTCGAGATAGTGCAAGACAGCGGATAGTTTGGGATCTTCCTCGATGCGCTCGAGTCGGGCAATCAGGCGAGCGAGGGCTTCGCTTTCCTCATCGTCCGTGATTTCGAGATCGATCTCCAGATCATCGGCTTCTTCGTGGATGATTCGATCTTTAAAAAGCTTCCGAGCCGTTTTGATTCCGGCCTTGATGCTCGAGCAAATGCGTTGCTCCATGAGATTTTTCATGAATCCACCGCTCTTGCCTCGGTTTCCCAGCGCCTTGCCGAATAGGCGGGCTTCGCGATAGGCTTCCCGGAAGTCATCGTTCGTCCTTAGAGCCAAAGCCTCGAACAGAATATTGAATCGCTGCGGTTCTCGAGTCAGATTATGTGAAGGGTGGATATCCACGCCGACTTTGGTCAACAGTCCTTCGGACTCCAAGGCGGTCCGTTTGCGCAGCACGATGTGTCGCACGAACGGATTTTCCCTTTGAAAGAAGGTGATGCCGTTCTCCCTTGCAAGCTCGTCATCGATAATTTCGCGAGTGTCTTCGTTGAGATCGGCGAGCGGCTTGCTCGTTTGCCAATCGCTTTCGGTCAGTCCGAGATCCTGACGAATGGCACTATATAGACGCCTTGCCCGTTTCTCTTGGCTGGCATTGACCAAAGGCAGAGGCGAACGCAACAGTTCCCAAGCCGTAGAGATATCCGTGACCGGCCGCTCACCGGATAAAACGGGCAGTGCTTCCGAAGGACGGTGCCACTTGGCGAACTCGCTGCCCAGAACGAAGTGCCCTTTGCCTTGATGCAAGATACGCATCAGGTCCCAAAGGTCGTCGAACCGTGTCTGGATGGGAGTGGCAGTGCCCAGCAAGAGGTGGTCGGTCTGTGCGGCTATTTTGAGCATGAACGCCAATAGTTCGTTCGCAGTGCCTGCGCCTTGGCCGAAACCTTGGCGTGTGCGCGCCTTATGAGCCTCGTCGAGAATCACCAGTCCGTACTTTAAGCCTAGAAGGTACTTCTTTTCGAGCGAATCGCGCATCATCAGCCCGGTCGAAACGATTCCGATCCGCAAGGGGCATTTCGCGATCTGCTCGTGTCCGGTAGGCGATATCGCGCGGGCGTCGACGTCGAGCCAGGCCTTTTGTTGGGTTTCCCAACGAGCGCAGTAAATACCCAATTTATCGATCAGTTCGGTTTGCCACTGCTCACATAAGGTGGCCGGGGCGAAGATGACGATCGGCTTGCGTGATCGATGCTCTTTGTCGCTCAGCAGACACAAGGTCAGTGCCGCAGTCGCCAAGGAAAGGGTTTTTCCAAGCCCGACCTCGTCTGCGAGGAGCAGGCGTACGATACCGTGGTTTTTGTAGTGTCGCAAACACTCGGTAATGAAGCCTCGTTGCCAAGGCTGCAGCGACAAGCCTTCTTTGTAAAGTGGGGATTCGACCAGCGCTGCGGGTGCGAGATCGTCATCGTTTTCGATCTCTTCGACGAAGACTTCTCGCCGATATCCGCGACGTCGGACCTCTCTGACAACGGCGTTCGGCAAGGACCGCGCCGCATTCCATAGGTATTCGAACTCTTGTTCGATCCACGCCACTCCCTCGGGAGAGTCGTCCTCCCAGAGAATTTCGTAGTGGCGCTGCCAACCGCTGCTCGTCTCGTTCATGGATCCGATGAAACCGATCTTGGAACCATCGGCCGTTTCTATAACACCGGCCTTGCCATGCAAGAATCCGCAGAGACTGTCGGGCGCGACTCGCACGGCTTGGCCGTGCTTGCTGAGAAACTCATCCAGTCGGCGGTAGCGATCACGATTGAGCAGAGCCTCGGCTTCCAATGTCATGTCGTTCCAACGTCCGACCATTTTGGATTCGCGTAGCTGGGCGACTCTGAGATCGTCCGGATGGATATCCACATTGCAGACGATCTTCACCTCGGGGATCGATTCCAGCAATTCGTTGGCGACTTCGAATAACGAACTGGTGAAATATCCGGCTATCCGCCGATAGCTACGCGCGTGCCGGAGATGCTCCAACAGGAAACTGCGATCCAGTTGGTGTGTGCGGGAAGAGAGTCGCCGAATGGTCATGGGTCAAAGAGATTGCCCAGAATCGGCCGTGCCATGACTCATTATCCGAGTGCACGCAGATTGCGCAAGCGGGCGCCGAGCACTTCGGCGGCTTCACGCGATTTAGCCTCAGGCGCCTTGCGTTCGATGAAGCCCAAGATTTCGATCAGGAGCGGGCGAATATCGATGAAATCCGGCATTTCCGCTCGGATCTGATCGATCACCGTTTGCGGCTCTGTTTCCCCCAATAGTTGCTGCAGCCCGATGATGATGCGGCCGAGCCACGTCGCGCCGATTTCAGTGCTCTCCGTAAGGTCTCGCGATCCGAATTCGCTTACCCGTTTCAACCGCGCTTTGTTCGCTGTCATACTGCCCATGACTCGGGTGTACTCCTTGACCCGGAAGGCTTTCGCGAAGTTCTGGTAATTATCGAGCTTGGAGGCGCCGGTCGTTTCCATGTCCATCATGCGTAGATAAAAGCGCTGAATCCCGCTCAGCTTTTCCCAGGTTTCGGTACTTAGCCCATCGGGTACGAGGAGGTTGTTCGCGGCTTCGGCGGCTTGCTGCACGATCTCGTCGACGACCGTTGTTTCGCCGCGCCGGCGCGGACGCAGCGCAAAGTTGGTTACATCCTCGTCGCCGATACGAGTGTGAGAGGTCAGTACCTTGAGCGCCGCAGCGTAGCCGGCCATTTGAAGATCGGAGTCGTTGAAAACCGGCTCGCCGACCTTGCTCTTCATCTCTTCGTTGAGATGCATCATGGTCTCGATCTGCCGCTCCACTTCGGTACGAACGGCGGGGAGGATTCGTTGTTTGAAGCCGGCATTGTCGCCCGCAGGTCTTTTGCGCAAGATCAAGATAACGGTGCCTTGAACGTAGCCGCCTTTTTTGAGTTCGGAAGTCGTCTCGGTGGCGATATACCATGCAGCCACGACTTGAAGGCCTGCGGCCCAGAAAATACCCACCATATCGGACCACACGCCGGTGTCTTGATGGGTGAACATCACGCACTGCATGCCGTTATCCGGCATGCGTTCGGCCATCGCCCGGTAGGCGTCGATCATTCCATGTCTGAAAGCATCGCCCGATCCCTTGATGGCGAGTGCCCGCCTTGAATCCCACGTCCAATTGCAGAACTCCTCAGGCGGATTCCGTCGTAGCCAAGCGATGAAGAACTCCGTGATTTCATGATAATTCACGGCGTCGGCGTATGGAGGATCGGTGATCCAGTAGTCGCAAGTACGCGAGGGCTGATTCGCCGGTGCCGAGACCACCTTGTGCCCGAGATTCGGAAGCGTTTCCTCGGCCATTCGGAATGATCCGGTACCATAGCCCGACCATGAGCGGGTAGCATAGTTGTATAAAGTGTTGAGTACTTGGTTCGAGAAGACGCCGACAGTGCCACCCAACCCCCCACCGTCGCTTGGTTTCCAGCGACTGAGTTTAGAGTTGAAGTCAGCCATCTTCGCGATATTCATCCAGCCGAGCGTGGCTCGGGGAGATTCCCGCCAAGCCTTCAACACCAGCGCTTGCATCAGTATTTGTCGTGGGTTGAAAAGATGATGCCAATATGTCCAGCCCCGGGCACGGATGGGCTCATCGGTAGTGGTGCCGGATTCGATCTGCATATCAGGCGTCAGCCCTTCGATCTGCCAGTTCGCTAGGTTATCGCTCACGATCTTTTCGACTTTGTATTCTCGCTCCAAATCGGCATCGGTCACGCCACGAAAATATGTGATTTTCCGGGGTTTGTAGATAGAATCTTTCGTGATCCACTGTATGGCATAAAGCCGTTCTTGGAAGATGTCTTTTTCGTGCGGAACGAAATCGAATTTCTCCCAGCGACGCAATTTATTATAAGTCGATCGATCCGGTCCACGATAGTCTCCGCGCAGAGTTTTCATCGGCGTTCGATAAGTCGTGCCGTCCAGTTCATAGACAAGAGCGCCGTCGATAATCGTGCCTTTTTCCGCTTCCTCCATTTCTTTTTTTGAACAACCGCTCACCACATCGATCTTGAAGCGCTGATTCGCGTGATCCGCTTTCAGTTCGGCGATCGTGCCGAGTTTCGGCGATATGATCCGACTGGGCAGCATCGGCACCATCCACCCGCTTTCGGGGCATCTGGTTTCAAGGCAATACAGATATGTCTTGCTGCGGTTACCATCGTTATCATGCTCGACACCGAGATCGATCAGATCCTTGTCGACCCTTTCCATTACCGCCTGCTGAGCCTCTTCGAATATGGCACGGTTTTTATTCGATGCTCCTATGATATTTATCGCTCCCCAAGTCAGCATGCAGGCGATAGGATTGAGGTCGGCGGCATAAATGTCGCAGCCGATTCGCGCCGACTCGAAGGGGATGGAACCGCCGCCGCAGAAGGTATCTCCTACACGCGGTCGATGTCCGAAGCGCAAGATACCCATCTGCTCGATGAGTTCGGGGAAGGAGTGAGCGTCGATCCCCCATTTGGCATAGTGGTCATTCACCGCAGGCCAGATCGGTGCATAGAGCCAGTCATGATCGATCTCTTCGGGGCGTTTGCAGTGCTTGGCCTTCTCTTCGTAGGTTGGAAGGGTCGCAAGCGCTTGCTCGATGAGATGAATCTTTGCCTCGGTTGAGACATGACGGATCCATCGTAGCGATATACCCTCTTTGTCCGCATCGAACGGACACTCGAGGCTCAAAAGACGATCGCCTTCAGGGAGATCGTCGCGTCCCTTGAAGGTGAAATAATTCCATGGATTTGAAAGCGCGATATGAGCGGCGATATGATTCGGTTTCAGATCGTTTTTAATGAAAGCGCGTCGAGCGAGCCCATGATCATCGAACGCCATCAATTTTTCGAAGATCTCGAGGTCTTTCTCGTTTTCGTCGGTTTGGGGTAGCAGCGACCCCAAGACGATAGCCCGAACCAAGACAAGCGGCTTGCGACCCTTCCAGTACGAGCCGATGCCCGTCAGAGTCTGCGCGTTGCCTGCGTTTCGTTCCGACTGCGCTTCGATGGATACTTTTTGTGCCGGGAATACCGCTTGGATCAGGGCAGGGGTATCCTTCAACGCCAATGAAGCGAGGGTCGTTCTTGCTCTTGCTTTTTTGGTCATTTGCTATTTGCCCGCAAACAGATCCAGCGGCCCTTGTTCGGAGTCGGCAATACGATGCCACCGCAGGCCGGGGGTGATCTGTTCGTTCTGTGCTATATCGCCCAATGCGTGACGCAAAGCCAAGCGCCACCCTTTGTCTCCGTCATTGACGCCGCCGGTACTGACCGCTGTCATACCGAACAACCACCAGCGTTCTTCGGGTCGCAGCGCTAGCCAGTTGCGGACGGCAACCGGAATCTTTTCCGATTCCATGGACTCCACCGCCCAAGCCAATACACAAATTTCTTTTCCGAAAAGTCGATCCACCGGGTTCTCGCCGACCTTCCAAGCAGATGTCTTCAAATCATGGGTTTTAAGTCGAACATTGAAGGCTCGCTGAACTTCTGCGCGTATAGCCATCCATCGGGTTCGATCGAGCAGAGATCGGTCGATGACCGCCGTTTCGTCGCCGGTCGCTTGCAGCCCCAAGTACTCGCTTATCTGTACACGCTTTGTATTCGAGCGAGGGATGATCACCTTGAAGTGATGGGGATCGCTCGTTGCCGGAACGCCGAATCCGAGCGTCGGTCGAAAAGCGGTTCTATTACCGGGCTTATCGACTTTGCTCGAGGCGTTATTGTGTTGGGAGAGTGTCGACATCCGGCTATCGCTCTTGGACGATATTGCCGGGACGCAGCTCGACCCCGGCGATCTTCGCGAATTCCTTCGCATCGAAGCCGGTATCGAACTCGATGTTGCCGGAAATCGTCAGGGCAACGGGGGCTTGGTCTTCGTGAAGCACCTTGCGCAGGTTATCCACGATGCTTTCGATAATGGAGGCGGTGACTTCGCGTTCTTGGAACCGTACGGTGACGGTGTTTTCTCCTTCGCCGATTTCGATTCGGACACCTTTGAATCGCGTACCGGGTTTGTCGCGAAAGCGATTGATCACGCCATAGACTCGATCCGTGGTATCTAACGAGATTTGCTGCGATTGAAGCCGCGCGGGTTTGGCATCGTCGATTTGCACGGTCTTGTCACCGCTCGCCGGGATCTGAAAATCGTCTTTTTTCGTCGCTTCCCCGGCTTGTGCATAAACCAACAATCGGGCGGCTTGCGATCCGACTTCGAAAGCGCCTTTATAGGGAGTGCCGTCCTTTGGATTCGAACCATCCAGCGTGTAGAAAAGATCGGCTTTCGGGGTGCACTGAAGCGTGATCTTGCGTTTGTCGGCAGCGGGCTCGATTCGGTGGCGGATTTTCAAATCCGCAACCCAACGGACCAGAGATCCGCTTTCGTACTGGCCGGTCGTATCCTTGACCAAGAAGTACAGCGTGCTCTCGGGGGTCGTGAAGTTATCAAGGTTATCCACCCGAGTGGAAGACTCGAGTTTCTCGGGTTTCGTGGAGTAGTAAACGACAGGACTCTCTCCGGCGTGGCGCGGAGTGATATTGAGAATGGCTTCGCCTGTTTCCGGAAGAGTTCTGATAAGAGTGATGTTGGCCGTGGATTTCTCCTTCGGGAACGGCCCTTTTTCTATATAACTGTCCTTGCCTAAGCGCCAGCGACCTTGTTTGAGCGCCTCTGCCTTCAAGGTATCCATGCCGCCGCTGCCGGGCATCCATGGCCATGCAGGATTGCTCTTGGCTCTGCCGACGACATCCCTCCACGGCGTTCGGCGATTGTCCTTGCCGGAAGGCCATAGATACTCTTCGGCCATCGCAAAGTACGAGGAGAAATCCTTTTGCAGATCGATGACCAGTTTGTAGCTGGCCTGTGGACTGGCAAGCAGCGTTTCTATCTGCGCTTCCGCCGACTGATCTCCTTGTCCTAACCTCAGACCATTGTCGATGGTGACCGAGGTGAGAAGCTCTCGACTATCAAGATCATCTGTTCTGCTCGGGAGGTAGATTTTGTTATATGCGGCAGAGAGCGCTTTTTCGAAGCGATCTTCCGATCCTTCCAAGCGATCACGGGCCTCTTCATAGAGCGTATCCCCGGGTTTCAGACGCTTGTGTATCTGCTCGACGGCGTAGAGCTCACGCAAGCGGTCCTCGACAGCGTCTGCAAGATGGCTATCTTGTCCGGTCAGGACTAGTAGGTTGTTTTTCTCTTGCTGGTAGTCGAAGAAATTCTGTAGTTCGCTGGAGGGTGTTTTTCCGTCAGGTTTGATAACTATAAGCAAGCGAGGACCGCTAAGTTTCAACTCGTCGAACTTGGGTAGAACCTTTACCTCCTGATACGCGTTGCGGCGATTGGGTTGGAGGATGCCGGTGAGCCGATTGATAAGTGCATCATCGATTTTCGGCTGAGGCGCTTCCCTCGCATTGCGCTCGATTTGTCGTGAAAGATTTTCCGTCTCCTTGACGAAGAAACGCATTTCCTCACGGTGCAAATACCAAGCCTGTTCGCGCAAACGCTCGATGGCTTCGAGGAACTCGTCAGACTTTCGATTAGGAGCGGCCAGGTATTCGATAATTTCGCTTTTAGTGAGCCCAATACCCCCCCCCCCCCCCCCCCCCGCTCCGACAGAGCGGGACAAGGACGAGGCCAAGAGCAGCGTTAGAACTTGCGTCGCTGCATCGCTATCGAATTCATTGTCGACGGTTTCGGCGATAGCGTTTCCGTTGTCCGCAATATCCCGAGTGATAGCGGGAATCAACTTGGGTGCAATGCGCTCAATCTCGTCTTTGACCTGATTGTCGTTCAAGTCGAGATGTTGAGTGCCGATAAGAAATATATCGTCGGTTTCGCGTTGCGCGACGCTCTTTAATAATCGGGCAGTGAACTGCATAAGACCTCGCGTTTGACGAAAGCCTTCGTTTTCCTTGAACAGGGCAACCAAGTGTTTGAACGAGGGATGGAAAGGGTAGGTTTCTCGCACCTGTTCGGCGATTTGTTCCAAACTCGCAGCGATGATATAACCGCTGTCCTCGGCTTTCTTGACTTGCTGAGCGTATTCCTCGGCCACTTCGGAGATAACGGCTTCGTCCGGTAATTCATCGATAAGACGCATCTTGAGAATTTCATAGATCTCGTTGCCGGCAAGTTGAACCGGCGTGATTGTCATTGCCTGTCGCCGGGTTTCTTGCTGCAGATTCGAGATGGCGTCGCCAAGCACCCTGGTTTGGGACTTATAACTGCCGGAGAGATTGGCGATGACGATACAGCAGTTCGGTAGTTCAAGCGCGGCACTCATCAAATTCCCGAGACTGTAGACGACCATATTCGCCAGCGTGCCTTGACCGATAATTTGCGTGCTGGCATTGTCGAGATAGGGTGGAATCTCGTCCAAAAGTATCAAGGTGGGCCGATCGCCGATGATCTCTTTCCATTTCGATTGGTCAACAGATTGGGGTCCGTTCACCCAGTTGGGCTTGATGGCTTCTGTCTGCCCTAGCTGATCTGCGATTTCCCCCCAGATATAGTTGTCAGGATTGTTTCTACCGCTGAATGCCGCGACTCGTACACCCTCGAAGTCGATGCGAGCGTTGAGATCCGGAGTCAGAACCTTCGGACGAAGGTGAGAGTGCCGAGCGAGCAGCCCCAAAGCAACCATCGTATGCGTTTTTCCGCCTCCCATTGCTTGGGTAAGCTCGAAAACCGCTTGATCCGACTTGCCGGAGAGACGGAGCATGCCCTCTCGGAACAACTGCTCCATCCCGTAGGTCACATAGTTTCGAGAGAAAAACTCACGGCCGTCCCCCTCATCCTTGATCAGATCCGCCAGATTCTCGATGCTCTGGCTCATCCGATAATCATGGATGACGGGGTTGAAGCGACAGGCCTGTTTGATGGTCTTGAGCATCACGAGCGTCTCGGTATCTTTAGGGTGGTGCGGGTGCCGAACATCGGGGTTTGTGACCACGATACCATGCTTCGGCCATCGATGGCGGCTCATCGGCGCCGCCGGTGGCGGGCGAGTTCTCTTAGGCGGAGCGTATTTGTCCGGATTTCGACAGCCGCTTCAAAGCCTCCTCGATTAACCCGAGGGCTTCTTCAACGTCTTGGTCGGTTGTGCCGAATCCAAGGCTGAAGCGGATCGATGATTCCGCTTCGTCGCCGTCCAGACCGATGGCTCTTAGAACGTGCGATGGTTCTGGGATGCCCGATGTGCAGGCCGAGCCTGTTGAGGCTGCGAGCTTTGGTTGTAAGGTGCTCAGTATTTCATGCGCCGCGAAACCCTTGAATTGAATGTTGGCATTTCCGGGGTGTCGGGCAGGTCCGGTTGGGCCGTTCAGCGAAATCGGCCATGGCAAGTTTTTCAATCCATCGATGAAAGTATCTCTGCGGCGGCGTAAATCCTTGCGTTTTTCTTGAGCGTCGTCCGTGGTGAGCAGATCCGCTGCGAAACCCATACCGACACAGAGAGGCACGGGTATCGTTCCCGAGCGTAGACCGTTTTGTTGGCCGCCACCGTAAATCAGTGGTTCGATCCTATCCTGAATTTCTCTCGGAACGGAGACGGCTCCGATTCCCTTCGGACCATATATCTTGTGTGCGGATAGGCTGAGGATAGATCCTTGTGGCAAACCGCCGTCGGCATAGATTGCAATCGGCGCTTGTGCGGCGTCGCAATGGAGGATGGCGCCGCATCGATCGACAAGTCGGGAGATCTCTTGGGTATCTTGGATCGTACCGATTTCGCTGTTCACGACGCCGACCGAGATGGCGAGGACATCCTCATCAAGCATATCGGTCAGGGTGCCAAGGTCGATGAACCCTTCGCGA
Organism: Gammaproteobacteria bacterium; assembly: GCA_965220535.1. Taxonomy (GTDB): domain Bacteria; phylum Pseudomonadota; class Gammaproteobacteria; order HK1; family HK1; genus HK1. Next base: position 3,998,852 of record OZ244833.1, read on the forward strand.
TCGACGGGTATCGATTGGACCGTGAAGCCGTACTGTCGCTCGAGAACGCCTCCGACCGCGAGCACACTTTTGTGTTCGATTGCGCTTAGCAAGATGCGGCGGCGATCGCTGCTGCTCGCGTGCCGCGCTAGTCCTAGCAGAGCGATATTGTTCGACTCGGTCGCACCTGATGTGAAGACGATCTCGTCCGCATCCACGCGAATCGACTGCGCGATGCGTTCCGCCGCCTTCTCGAGGGTCTGTGCAGATATCCACCCAAGAGAATGATCCGAGTGCGGGTTGCCGAATTGGAGGCTAAAATACGGGGTCATCTCGGCAAGAACGAGCGGGTCGACCGGTGTTGTCGCCTGGTGGTCGAAATAGATTTTTTCTCCGATTTTCATTGCAATATCAGTATGTTGTGCGTGCTGTCCCGATCATGTCAGATGTCAGCGTGCTTTTAGCGGCATCTCCGGTCTTCGTTGACCACCGCCCGCGTTGACTTGGAAGCATCATACAGGAGCCGGGAAGGGCATGGTACGAGGACTGCTATACGACGAGGATTACAACCCGCAGTTTTCGGGCCACGAAACCTTCCCGTTGCGTTATGGGTGGCTGAAAAAGGCCTTCGACCGAGTGGTGGAGACCGAGGAACAATCGGAGAACAGACTCGCCTGTTGGGGTGACGATGCCATTGCTCAATTCGGCGTTGGCAAGAATATGGTTGCATCGATGCGTCATTGGGCAAAGGCCGCCCGCATTATCATCGAGGAGCCCGTATCCAATTCAGTTCGAACCACCGAACTCGGCCGTCGGCTGTTCGGGCCGAAAGGGCTTGACCCCTATATGGAGCACCCGGCAACGCTGTGGCTGATACATTGGCAGTTGGCGGCTCGCGGAGACAAGACGACGACTTGGTTTTGGGCCTTCAACCACTATCCCGCAGTTACCTTCGAGCGGGACGGGTTGATCAAGAAACTCGACCGTCTGGTGAAAGATCGGAACTGGTCGAGGGTTGCCAATGCGACGATCAAGAACGATGTCGCCTGTTTTATCCGCACTTATGTCGCGCGGTCGCCATCCGGGAAGACGGGGCACGACGACGCGCTCGAATCGCCGCTGACGGAACTCGGTTTGATCAAAGCCATCGGCAAGGAGGATGGATTTCGGTTCGTGCGCGGCCCGAAGTCGACTCTGGGCGACGGTGTTTTCGCGTATGCTCTGGTCGATTTTTGGTCCCGCGATGCGCCGAACGCGGCGACGCTATCCTTCGAGGCCATCGCGCATGCGCCGGGCGGGCCGGGTCGTGTATTTCAGCTCGACGAAAACGACGTCGTCGACCGCCTTGCCAAGATCGACGATGCGACCGGCGGCAAGTTCCGATGGTCCGAGACGGCAGGCCTCAAACAGGTCATTCGTACCGCCGAAGTCGATGAGGATTCCGCACTGCTTTGGGTTCGGCAAGATTACGGTGAGTCTCCTGGAAGAGAAGCCGCCTGATGACCCTGAACGAGCATGTCCGCGTTGCCCGCCGGTTCCTGAGATCGGTCCGTATCGACTCCGATCTCGGCGATGCCGCAGCCCTCGAAGGTTTCGTTTGTCCGCAGTCCTTTGCCGATATCCTCGAAACGATGGCACGCCATGTCTCCGAGACCGGGCAAGGTGCGTTCACTTGGACCGGTCCCTATGGCGGAGGCAAATCGAGCCTTGTCGTTTCCTTGAGCGCCTTGTTGAACGGTAAGGAAGCGGCCAAGGTCTTCGGTAAAAGGCTGACGAAGACTGTCCACAGTGCACTGCCCATAGGAAAAAAGGGATGGCGTGTTCTTCCGGTCGTTGCGCGACGAGATGATCCCATCGCCGTCATCGGTGAAGCCGCGAAGCGAACCGGGCTTGTATCGCGACAGCCGCGCGGGGGGTGGACCGAGAGCAAGTTGATCGCCGCACTGATGGATGCGGCCGCGCAGAAGCCGAAAACACACGGCGGGCTCATCCTGTTCATCGACGAGATGGGCAAGTTTTTGGAAGCCGCCGCGCAAGACGGTTCCGATATCTTCATCCTCCAACAGCTCGCCGAAGCCGCTTCGCGCAGCAACGGGCGTTTCTTGTTCGTAGGCGTGTTGCACCAAGCCTTCGAGGAATACGCCCATCGCCTCTCCCACGAAGTGCGCGATGAATGGGCGAAGATCCAAGGTCGCTTCATCGACCTCATCGTCAACACCGCCGGCGAGGAACAGATCGACCTGATTTCCCGCGCGATCGAGAGCGGTCGTCGTCCGAAGAATCCAAGCCGGCCCGCGACCACCGTGGCCGGTGTCATGCGCCGGGATCGCGCTGCCGATATCAAACGACTTGCCGCCACGATAGAGGCCTGCTGGCCGTTGCACCCCGTCGTGGCATGTCTGTTGGGGCCGATTTCGCGGCGGCGCTTCGGTCAGAACCAACGAAGCATCTTCGGCTTCCTCAATTCATCCGAACCTTATGGTTTTCAGGATTTCCTGAACCATACCGGAGTCGAGGAGTTGTACGGCCCGGAACGGCTTTGGGATTACCTGCGCGCAAATATCGAACCCTCCATCCTCGCTTCCCCCGACGGCCACCGGTGGGCCTTGGCGGCGGAAGCGATCGAGCGCTGCGAGGCCGTCGGCGGCGACGCCTTGCACATCGCTTTGCTGAAAACAATCGCGGTTATCGATCTGTTCAAGGAACGCTCGGGCCTCGTTGCGAGTTCCGATTTGCTGCGTATTTGCTTCCCTGAAACTCCCGTCAATACACTCAAAAAAGCATTGTCGCAACTGGACGCATGGTCTTTCACCATCTTCAAGAAGTTCTTGGGCGCTCGCGCCATATTCGCCGGCAGCGACTTCGATATTGATGCAGCGGTGCGCACCGCGCTCGACGAGATCGGAGAGATCGATTTCAAGGAACTCAAGACGCTCGCCGGACTACAGCCGATCTTGGGGAAGCGCCACTACCACGAGACAGGTGCGCTGCGTTGGTTCGACGTCAACATCGTTCCGCTCAAAGATATCGTTGAATTCGCTGCCGGCTTCGAAGCGACGAACGGCGCGATCGGACAGTTCCTGCTGGCCATCCCCACCGCAGGGGAAAGCGAAGACCAAGCCGAGGGTCTTTGCTGCGAGGCGGCGCGTTCTAGCGACGCATGGGATATCGTTGTCGGGATCTCAAAAAAATCATGGGCCGTCGTACCGCTTGCGCGCGAGTTGCTCGCCCTCGACAGCGTCAGCAACGATCACCCCGAACTCGCCGGCGATCCCGTAGCCCGGCGGGAGGTCTCCGCCCGTCTTGCGGCGTTGCAGTCGCTGCTCGAGGCCGAGCTGCACAAAGCCTTCGACGATGCGTTGTGGTTCCGCAAGGCTCATCAGAAGAAACGACTTAGACAGGCTGACCTGAACGGGATTGCCTCTGACCTGGCAGATCGCCGTTTCAATCAGTCGCCCCGCCTGCACAACGAATTGCTCAATCGACAGAGGCCGTCAGTCAGCGCCGTTGCGGCGCGGAATAATCTGTTGCGGCGTATGGTTTTGAACGAAGGCAAGCAGCGACTCGGTATCGAGGGTTTTCCCGCCGAGGGCGGATTGTTCGATTCCATGCTGGGGGCAACTGGCCTTTATGCGAAAGGGGGAAGGGGGGAGGTGTGGCGCTTCGAATCACCGTCAAAGAGCGGAAAGGATCCATGTCACCTAGCACCGTTGTGGCAAAAGGCGCTTGGTTATATGAAAAAGCATGCCCGCCGCACGGTCCCGCTCTCCGAGTTGTTCGACGAATGGCGCAAACCACCCTTCGGCGTAAAAGACGGGATGATGCCGCTTCTCTGTGTGGCCTTCGTGCTATCGCAGCGCGACAAGATCGCCATCTACCGCAACGGAATATTCCGGGCGAAGCTCGATGACGTGGATGTGGACTACCTTGTCAAGGACCCGTCCTTCATCCAGCTGCGCTGGATGGACCTCGATGGTGTCGCGCGCCGATTGTTGTCGAGCATGGCGGAGGTCGTTCGCGATCTCGACAAGACGAACGACTTGGTGCATTTGGAGCCGATCGATGTCGGCCGCGGACTCGTCGCTATCTACGACAGGCTTCCGAAGTGGACCGAGCGGACGATGCGGCTATCATCCAATGCCGCAAACATCCGCAGCCTGTTCAAAAGTGCGCACGATCCGAACAAATTCCTCTTCGACGATATTCCGGGAACGCTCGGGGAAAACATTTCGCTTGCCGACGAAGAAGATTTGCGCCGCGTTATCGGCAGCGTCCGCGAGGGGCTCGAGGAACTGATACAGGCGTACCCGTCCATGCTGCGTCGCTTGCGCGATCTCATGCTTGCGGAGCTGTTGGTTCCGAATGTCTCGCCGCAATCGCTGGCGGAATTGCGCGCCCGCGCCGAGAATATCAGACAGCTCGCCGGGGACTTCCGGCTCGAGGCCTTTGTCGGCCGTCTGTCGCAGTACGATGGCTCGGAAGAGAGTTTCGAAGGAATCGCCAGCCTTGCCGCCAACAAGCCGCCCCGCGATTGGGTCGATCCCGACCTCGATCAGACCACCATCGAGCTCGCCGACATGGCACAGAAGTTCCTGCGGGCGGAGACATACGCGCGGGTCAAGGGTCGCCCCGACAAGCGACAGGCGATGGCTGTCGTGATCGGCATCGATGGTCGGCCGGCACCGCTGCTCGAGGAATTCGACATCGCCGACACCGACCGCGCCGCCGTCGATGACATCATCAAGCGCGTTGTCGCTATACTGGACAAAGCCGATTCCGACAACCGCAGCATCATTCTGGCAGCGCTGGCGGAACTCAGCACCCGCTATATGAAAGAACCCCCGCCCACTCGCAAGAACAGGAAAAGAAGAGTCGCCTCTTGACTACCGACACCGTCAAACATGTACTTGGCCTTTCCGGCGGGCGCGACAGCGCAGCGCTTGCCGTATTCATGCGGCAACATCACCCCGATCGGGATATCGAATATTTCTTTACCGATACGGGCAAGGAATTGCCGGAAGTGTACGAATATCTGGGGCGACTCGAAGGCTTCCTCGGCAAACCGATCTTGCGCTTGAACCCCGACCGCGATTTTGATTTCTGGCTCAAGCAATACAACGATTTTCTACCATCGCCACAGGCGCGCTGGTGTACACGGCAGCTCAAACTACGCCCGTTCGAGCACTGGCTTCGACCGCTGTTGGCAGATGGAATCACCGTCCACAGTTATGTCGCGATCCGCAGCGACGAGGAATACCGCGAAGGCTATTCGTCCAAGCACGACCGCCTCATTGTCAGCCTGCCATTCAAGACAGCAGGCATCGACAAAGCCGGTGTGCTTGAGATTCTCGACGGAGCAGGACTCGGCCTGCCGAAATACTATTCTTGGCGCACGCGCAGCGGCTGCACCTTCTGCTTCTTCCAGCAGAAGATCGAATGGGTGCGCCTCAAGGAAGAACACCCCGAGGCCTTCGCCGAAGCCAAGGCGTATGAGAAAGACGCCATCGAACACGGCTCGCCCTTCACTTGGAGCCAAGGCGAGTCACTGGAAGAACTGGAACAACCGGATCGCGTCGCACAGATCAGGCAAGATCATGACCGGCGGCTCACCCGCCTGCGCTCGAAAGTCCAGCCGAACCCGCTACGACCGGACCTTGAGCCGTTGGATATTGATGACTTGTATGGCAAGGCCAAGGCTTGTCTTGCGTGTCATAAATAGACTCTTACCTTAACAGGATATTATTCCGGCTTCGGTGATCGCCAGGCACGTTTAATAAGATCGGCAACCTCGAATCTCTCGTCTTCGTCAATAAAGGGTACTTGTGCAAATATGATTTTGCCCTCGCCGGACAGTTTGGCTGCGAGATGACCTTGGCCGAGTAAGCGTTCCGCGCCGGCCTCGTCTAATACCAGTTCCGAATTCCGTTTATCCGCGACCTTTAAAACGAGACGATTGGATAAATTCGCTCGCAGCTGCATCGGCAGAGCATCTCTGTCGGGACGTTGCGTTACGAGTACCAGGTTAATACCGGCAGCGCGTGCTTTGACGCCGAGGCGATTGACATTCAGCTCCACAGCATCCCGGTATTCCTTGAACATCATCCAGTCCGCCAACTCATCATGAAACAACCAGATCCGAGGCAAGCGTTCGCTGGGCTCGACTTTCCGATTATAGTGAGACAGATCGGTGGTACCGGCGGCGGCCAGCAAATGGTTACGTCGTTCCATTTCCGCAACAAGCGCTTTTAGCGCCTCGACAGCCGCATCACGATCAGTGATCAAGTCGCCGTCGAGATGGGGCATTTGACGGAGCCAAGGGAAGTCGATGCCGGCTTTCGGATCTATCATCTGAATTCGAGCATGCGAGGGTGAGTTCGTCGCACAGATATCCAGAAGCAGGCACTGGACGAGCACGCCTTTACCACTTCCTGTCTCACCGGCAATCAATGTATGCGGTGCGTGGGAGCGGAACCCTCCGAAGTCATCCCCGACATTCAGATAGAGAAGCTCCCCGTCGGCTTCACAGGCCCCGAGCAATAGGCTTGTATTCGATGCTGGAATGCCTGATGGAAGTTCACGTTGTCGCCAAAGATCGCGCAGGAGCAGGATCGTCCTGCTCGGACGGGCAACCATGACAACGACTTCCATCGGTGCTGCCAAGACATTGATAACATCGATGGCATGAGATGTGAGAAGTTCCTGCCGACGTTTTTCGACTTTGGGAACGGTGAGATCGTCCGATCCACGAAAACGAATGAGGGCAGCGTTGGGCGTAAGGCGAGCACTAACTTTATGCGTAGGGCGATCACTAACGAGTTCAGCACTCATATCGTATCCGCGCAAAGCACGTTGCAACGATCTCACAGTCATTTCAAGCCAACCATTCACCTCATCGTCGTCATCGCATGAAGTCCGTTCGGCACTTATCCAAGAGGCAATCTCAGGTAAGGGCCATTTGACGCGAGGCTCTTTCGCTATCAGCGACCTTTCGTCACCTTGGGCGCCGGCAGATTCGACGTTGTCCGAAGATGTCTCGGCTTCACCTGGATTCCGCTTTTCCTCGGTATCTTTTCTCGTCATAGAATTCAGTTGTGAATCTTCCTGTGATGCACCATCGTTGGATTTTGCTTCCGCCCCGGAAGCCTGTGCGTTCTTATCTTCAGTCGCCGCGATGTCCAGCCGCTTTTTACCTGAAGAAACGAGTGCATCGGTCCAATCACGGCCATCGGAAGAGGGTGGTGCTTCCATCGCACCGCGAATCGATGCAAAAGAACGAAGCGCATCTGTCACGCGTGCCTTGTCGAAGATTTCTTGTGAGCAATGGGGCATTCCCTTTAGCGGTGAGGCACCACCAGCCTCCACGTACCCGTCATTATCATGAACGAATACGTGAGAGAATCCGACAAGGTGGATTGGAACCCTGTCCTGTCGCACTTCGTCCGACCATCTATGAAGATCCCAGTCGTTCATCCGGGTTGCATCAAACGGATCGATCCCTTCGATCATAAAGTCGCCCAAGCGGTGCAGCCAGATATCACGATCAATTCGCTTTTGGCTAGGATCGAGTGCCCGGCCAATACGAGCAACAGTTTCTTCCAACTGTTTCGCCGATTTCTTGGCTTGTGCCCGATAGTTCGTCGAACCGACGAATTTGGCTTCGGAAATCGCTACTTTAAGAACGGGGTTTCCGTTCTCCACTCGAGGTGCGATTGCCATGATGTCGGCAATTTGCTCCTCGCGTTGCCCGAACCAAGAAGCGAAATCATCAAGGAAATACCAGCCAAGCGGCAGTTTGTCACCTCTGAAGCATGAGCGGAGTTCCTCCATCGACAGCACGATACCCAACAGTTCATTGGCATAGTGCCCATAGCGTGCCGCACGCATCACGACCTGTCCTGATATCGTGTTAGCCTCGTCAATTAACCGGTCGATAACTGCGCTATCTCCGCTGGCAATCGTCGGATCCAGAGTATCAAGGCGCTGCCGGAGAAGCATATGGAGAAGGTGCGGTTTTGAATTCGTAGAAACTGTGATATTTCGATCAATATGACAGTCGTGAATGTGTCGTATGACCTGAACGCCATATTTGGTTAGAAGTTGACGATCTACGAGTTCGTCAAAATTGACTACCCATTCGCCGATCCGATGCGTTTGCGTAAATACATTTCCGATTTCTCCGTCTCGGAAATTTACCTCTCTGGCCGGCACAACGTCTCCCGGTCGCGAGTTATCGCCTTCGATGAACCTCTGAACGGTATTCAAATAGATCTGGCCAACGCGTGGCTGCGAAGGAGATGCGAGATACACAGCAGTGGTTGTATCTGCGATTCCAACCGGGCGCCGCCGAGACCACCTAGCAGGAACGTGTTCGGTGAGCGATGGGTGATGACTACCCGGTGCTTCCTTCCAAACCAGTTTGGCATTTCGCGCAACAACGTCCTGCAAGGCGACCAAATCCATCGCATGGTCACCTCCATCACCCGGGAGATTCGTCGTATCAAGGAATCCGACACGCATACGAGAGAGAAAATTTCGTGCCGCTTCGCTTGCCATAATCGATCCGGATTCATCATCGGCCGTCGCATTTTGTTGTTCGTAAATGCGTCTCATACTGGATGGCTCCGAGTGGGTCAAAAGCAGATCGCACTGAAGCTCGTTCTCCTGCTGAACTTTGCTTGAAAGTTCAGACGCAAGCGCACTCGGTAGCGCTTTCGACTCCGCGTTGTACAAAACGATCGAGAAATTGCTTCGTTCATGGGGTAAGAGTTTGAGATATTGTTCCCCGACCGCCCCGAAAGCCTTGGCTGCAATGCCGGGGTCGATATCCTGAGCGTCATCGCCAACCGGGCGAGTAAGGCGCAAAGGTGATTCTGCCAAGGTGTAGTCGTATGCAGTGTCGGCAGCGGCAAGTAGCATAGGCTTATCGTCGTCGAATCCGATGCATACTTCAGGATAGAAATTCGACATAAGTTCACGTTGAACCTGACCGATCAACAGATCGGCCCCCGAAATGTTGTCCTCGTTGGCACAGAGCACATCCTTGATCAACTTTACGGTCTGCCGGGCTTTGATGCCTATTTCCGCCAATCGCAAAGGGTGCCATGGCGTGATAATCGCGGCAGGTGCACCCGCGCCGATATTGGCGATACCGAAACGTAGAATTTCCTGCCAGATCTCTTGACGCGCCCGATCGTTATTTGCATGCTCCAAGAGACACTCAAGGAGCTCACCGTAGGCCTTGGCCTGTACGATAAACGAATCGGAGGCGATGCCTTCACCATCCTTCGAGGTCCATTCGCGCATTGCCTTTGTGAAAGAATCTAAGAACGCGTTGAACTTTTGGCGTATCTCAGCAGTGCCTTCTTGGTCGATAATCTCGGAAAGCTCCTCAAGAGCGGAGAGGAAAGCCCCGCTTCGATCGCCGCTTTCTTTGTTCGGGGCGACGAGTTTTCCGTCGTTTGTATTGGTTACATCGCGAATCGTATTCACATCATCCAGTGCAATCCGCTGGATGATGCCTTTGGAACTGACGGACTGCCTTGTAATATCTGCGGTCGGTAGAAGTGCGCGCTCCCCATTTTGATTGGCAACGCTGAGAAGATCATCGGGTAATGACGTGCCGATAGCATTGACCGGCATTTCCCAATAGAATATCACCTTCGAATTTGCGCCGGCCGGATCGAGGACGACCTCGAACTTGATCGATCTCGCTTCTTTCGAGCTGGATGTAACCTTTGCCAGATCGGCGTCTACTTGCGGGAAGTAAAACTCTTCCAGCTTCCCGAAGTCCAGTCCGATATTCTCTCCTAGGAGCAAATCCAGTCCGCGATAACGGTAGGCAAGATACCGCGCCACCCGCGGATTTTTGCCGCGCCAGAAACTTTTTTCTCGCGCATTGGGAATGCTTACCAAAGCCCTCCTTTCGGTGATTTCGTCATCTGCGGTGCGTCGGCGCAATCCGTCAATTGTAACCAAAAGCCCGACGAGAAAGTCGTTGTGTGTCTGTGGATTACTAAATATGTAACGCTCCCAAGAACGCGACAGTTTTTTATCGCGCGCCAAGTGCTCTCTGCGTGACTCAAAGAAATCCTGAATATCGTCTGACGGCTCTTTGGGGAACGCGCCGGAGAGCAATTCTCGCTCATCGTCGTCAAGCTGATCGTCGAATTCATCATCAAAGAACTTGATCGTCCGTTCGCCGAGCGGGAGAGGAGCCCTTTTTTTGACGCTATCGAAAAGATCAGAGACTTTCCGCCAATCAATATCGACCAACGCCTTCTGACTATCAGACCAACCATCGAGCCGTAGGTCGGCATCGATGAAGCGTTCGATTGCCATGCACTCAGGATCTGTCAAGTTGCCCTTGATGTCTTCAAGGTTGTTTCTCAGCAACTCTTGGGGAATGGGTTCCCTACGATCTGTTTCGCGTACGAGTAGGGGGCGTATCTGCCGGTGAAGTCGCCGGAATACCTTGTTCCACTCCGGTTGGTTGCTTCGCTTTTTCTCCGGAATTCGATCAAAGTAGCCTGCATAACTCGGCAATCTGAGGCTGGGCAAGGCGCTGTCGATAGCCTTCTGTAGGGGAAGGCCATTCAAGATGACACTGTCCGAAATCGCGAGCACAAAATCCGCGAACATCTCGATTGTACGTGCCACATGAGTGTTGTTTGCGGATTCCAGAGCCGCCGACAGATGACTGCGTTTGGTCTGATCGAGATGTATATCAGTGAGTCCGGCATTGTCGATCCAAGCATCGTAACGGGTGCGTAGCGTATCTGTTTCGATCTTTATGATCTTCTCGACACTTTTGTCGTTACGCTGAAGTTCTTCTTGCGAGGCTGCGAAGAGAACCGCTCTTTTCCCTTCGGGAAGCTGACAATGACGCCAATGCGTAATGGACTGATTACTTCTTGCTTCTCCGGGGAGCTCGGCTTTTGGATCGAAGACGGAAGAAATTCTTACTGCCACCGTTGCATTTGCCTCTGCATCTTCCAGCACAGATCTTGCTATGGAACGAACCAGAGAGGTCTCCATGCCAAGCATGCAGTAACGCAAGGATCCCTCAGGCTCTTGCTCAACGAGTGCCTTGATAAAATCGAGAGCGACTGCTGCGATCAGCTCATTCCTCGTCATGAGCGGCTCCTGAATGGGTTTTCGACATAGGCACAGTCATCCGACAAGCGGCGAAGCAGGCCGAGAGTACGCAGTCGTTGCTCGAGGCGTTGCGTATTTTGCATGAACGCCTTCTGATCGGTCGGCAGAGAGCCGAAAGCGCGCTCCGCTTCGCTTGCGCCGATGACGAGGTGAAAGCGCTCGTAGACTTTTTTCAGGAAGCGATGGTATTCCTCGCGGCCGTCATCGACAATACACATCACCAGAGCTTTCAGGAGCGAGTCGTTAGGTGAATACCATGTTCCGGCTCCTCGTCGGGATACTGTGAGCCCAATCTGCCGTGTCCATTCCGTATGGACCTTAGCCACATGTTGCTGGTGCCTTTTTTCAGCATAATCTCGCAAGGAGCCGAAGATGGTATCCGGATCGCCGGAAGGTAGCCCGTCGTCCGGATTCCAGTCAAATCGCTCTGTTAGATATTCACGTACCGCATCGGCGGGTGCGCGTGCTTCCAATGCTTGCCGCCACCTATCATCTGCCTTCGCCGAATCCACATGCGCACGAACGGCTCGGGTAGACAGCGTCCGGTTGGCACCGAAATTTTCAACCGAGAGTTCAAACATCGTCGTCTTTTTCGGAGACGCAATTTCCAGCACGAATTTCGGCTCGTTTTCGTCGCCGATCTCTTCATTCCCTCTCCGCAGCATATAGAGAAGCATGTGCAACGCCGAGAGTCGCATGAGTGGGTCAAACAGCGCTTCACCCGGCAGGTCAAGTTGAAACAGACTCATCCAAGTCTCGGCAAGCGCTGCGTATTCGGGGCGCTCAGCGTAAGGAAGATACCCAATCGCGCTGGTGACAGAATCCGAATCTACTAGAGATCCCTCTGGTAGAAGAAATCTGACAACGCGATTCCAAGTTACATCACCCCGTAGCAGTCTCTCGGAGATATTCTTTGCGATCTGAGTACCTTTGCCACTGCGATTCAACATGAGGTACAGCAGTTCCCCGCTACGAGCGAAAAAGCGCCGGTCAGGACTGCTGTTGATGTTAGTGGGAAGATCGGCATAGAGGCAATCGGGACCATACGGAAACAGGAACCGTGAACTCCACCGCCGCTGTCGGTGGGACTCGATTCCTGTTTTTTGGAAAAACTCGATCACGTGGGCAAATCGTTCAAAAGAACCGAATCGTTCTTGCAAATAACTGAAGTCATCGTCAGCGGTGAAAGATTTTAGCCATGATAGCCATGAATCTTGATCCGAGGATATTGTCGATTCTATATGTTGGATATGCGGGTTATTGAATATCATCTGCCGCAGCGGAATTAGTCTCGGAATATGATAGGCAAAGGATTCGTGCGCACCATTTCGTCTGCTTTCTTTGAGCGCCACCCCTTTGGGTTTTCGAGACTGAAAAATTGCCAGGAATTCCAAAAGGACCAGCCACGGTGTCTGATCGTTGTATAGGCGATGTCCCCAGATCGCCTCATCGACCCAGACATTGACATCGTTCCTGTACTTTGCAGGTGCCTCGAGTCTTGAATTCACTGGCTCATCCTGATCCGAATATTGTCGGGATGCACTCGCCCTTTTTCATCGACCGTAAATACTCGAAGATTCACATCGTCACTCGGAGTCGATTCACCGAGCAACTTGTCGAGTCGGCTGATCAGGCGAAGCTTGAAATCGAGAAAATCCTCATTGCACTGGCGTGAGAAGCTTGCGGGGAGACTACCTTTGGCAACACGCATGAGATACTCGAAATGCGTTAACTGGAGATTCAGGCTATCTACAACTTTGTTTCCCGTGCCAACAGGATCGATGACTTGCAGACACGGTGTTGCTTCGTCGGCGGCAATGGTGAAATGGAGATAGGGCTCGCGGCGGCTCATTGTCGACAATTCGTAATTCAGCAGTGATGCGATTCTGCCCCGTCCGTCTCCGCCCGATGAAGCAAGATAGAGCTGCGTCCCGTCGTCGATCATCATGCCGCAGAAAGTTCGATTGAGACCTATGACGAGCAGTTCCATCGTTCGAGAGATGTCAGCACCACCGGAAAGGTCAGAAATGAACTCCAAGAAGCGACCCGACGCTTGATAGACAGTCAGTTGCCATGGATCGAGCATATCACCGGGCGGGAGCGAGAAAAACAGACGTTGTCGTTGTCGGCCAAGTGCGCGCATGAACTCGTCTAAGTCCTCGCGTTCCCCTTCAAGGTAGTCTTGCAGATACTTTTTATAAGCACCTGCGCCATAGTAGGGATCATGGGGAAAAAATTCCTTGTAATGATCCGAGTCATTGTATACGTCATAGATCAGCAAATTATCGAACTTGTTATCCGTCTCGCGTCCAATTCCAAATCCTTCCAGCGTTGTGAAGACTTGGTATTGCTGTCGTTGCCGCTCCGTTAAGTTCATGCCGAAAACGTTGGCGTAGGGGTTTGTCAGGGAATACTCCTCCTTCTTCGCACGGTTTTTGGCAGACTGGCATGTCAGAAGAATTTGCGGTCTTTTCCGATCGCCCAAAATTATATTCACAGCCAGCAGGAGGAGGTCACGGATTGGAAGATGCATCCGGTTCGCGCGGGCCAATTTCATCAGCTCGCCGAGGCGCTTCCTGAACACCGAGCCATCGGTTCCGCCGCGTAATCGCTCGCGGTTTATGCGAATGGGACAGGTTGAAGTTCCATCGTCTTTCAGAAGTTCACAGCCTTGGCATAGAGTCCATTGCCGGTGCTCGACAATCTGCTCTATGAGTACCTGAAAATGGCTCGACGCGTCCAATCGGCTGAGATTGTAAAGGTCAAGAACCAGCTCTTCGTCCGTTGTCCGCTCTTCGATCAGCATATCTTCGACTATCTTGAAAACCCGGTGCTCATCATCGCCTTGCGTGTCAGACCAGTCTCTCCATGTTGCCAGAAGCTGTCCGTCATTCGCTGCAACGAGAAACACCTTGTCTTCATTCTTCCCTGCGACCGCCATCGCGAGATCTGCAATCGTTGCGTCCTTCTCGTCTTGTGTCAGTTCGCTCAAGTCCTTTACGATGGTAATCGTCTTTCCCGATGCCGGAAGCGAAAGGGATACGATTTTCTCTCCGGCCTTCCATTTTTCAGAATCGCCTCCGAAATGCTCCCAGATGCGGCGACAGTGATAGGTCTTACCGTCGCCCGCGGTACCCGTAAGAATGACATTGCGAGGCTCCGATGACTCGAAGTTGTCTCGTACGCTATCGAAGCGCGCAGGTTCAATTTGGAGTGGGGGTTCAATCGCATGACGTTCGATCTCGGATTGGATCAATTCGTCATACATGTTGTCACTAGTTGGAATCGGGCCGTAGTGCCGCAGGAACGACACGAGGCTGTTGCTGTGAGCCATGATGTCTTAAATCCCTCCTGCTATGCCCGCCTCGGCACTAGGCACTGATGCGCTCGCATGATTAGAAGCCGCTGAGCGGCCGATCTTATTTGCCACGTGTTCTTTCCGCCTTCTTCTGTTCCGCAGCGTCGAGCCGGGGGTCGCAAGCAAGGGCAAGTCGGGTGTGATCCCGTCGCATAGCCGCGCAACGGATACCGGGATCATGCCAAAACGGGCCATCTCCTCGTATTCTACTAAATTGCGAACAACTGACAGGAGAAAGCCGAGCTTCTGTGAGTTTGGCCATAACTATTCCTAACTTATTGAAATGTCAAATAGTTTCAAGCCAATCACGCGCTTTTCCATTATCGAAACGGAGACAGATGGGTTTAACCCTATTGTCTACCTCATTATCGGGGGAAAGGGCGGAGCCCGTAGGGTCTATGCGACAGTAAGTGCAATCATGGGGTCAGTGGTGGACCTGACGAATCAAATCGTATGTGATAGAGTGCTTTCTACCATACAATGCCATTGGCATTTTGGCACGCTGGATGCGTATTATGGGGACAAAAGGCCTGTTGATTGTGACTCCGGTCAAGGAGATTCGCCGCCGTCACGCCGCCAAGTCGAAAGTACTTGGCTCGGGAACTCGGCGTCAGATATGCGAGGGGGGATCGATGGAGAGGCAGGAAGCGTTCGCTGCCCGAATGACTTCTGAAATCGGGTTCTTCCGCTCTCGGCGTTTGCCCGCCGGCATCGAAGCGGGGGTTCGGCGTGGTACCAGCAGCGAATCAGGCGTCACCATGTTCTTACAGGGAAGGCTTTTTGTATGAGCGGAGAGAGCCAAGTCTTGGTCGTGATTCTTCTCGTTGTCGCTGCCGGGGCGATAGCGCTGATCTACTACATCCGGAAGCGCAATCGAGCTTCGCTCACTGAGTCGCCACCGCGCCGGCAGGACTTTGCGACCACTGACCACGATGTGACGGCTTCGCCTGAGCAGGAAACACGGCCGCTGTCCGAACCCCGATTATGCGACGAGACTACGAATGCACCTCCCTCATTGGACAAAGAGATTGAGCCAAGTGCCCCTAGTCCGAGCGAGTACAAGGACAATGTATCGGTCGATGAGTCGGAGCCGAGAAGGGAGCCGGTACTTCGACCTGATGATGAGCGGGTTCCGGATGGGGGATTGAGCGGTGATTCTCAGGGCGATATAGAAACTGCTTTTGTTGCGGAGGAGTCCAAGGAGGAGTCCAAGGAGGAGTCCAAGGAGGAGTCCAAGGAAAAGGTCATAGGCGATGGTCATGAGCCCGAGGCCGCTCGTTCGCAAGGCGAGTTCGAAACTGCGCCTACTCCCGATATCGCTGGGATAACGAAGGAGGGGGCACCGGTCGTCGAGAGCGACGCGGCCGTCTCGGACATGATTGAGGCCGAGACCCATCAATCAGGGGCTCCTCTATCTGCTCGATCGGCTACACCTCCACCTAGCGTAAAACCAATGGAGGCTGTTGACGAAGGCCCGGTCAAGCAGTCCGAAATCGTTGACGATCGCCTTCCCGAGGGTGCGGAGGACGAGCAGTTGTCTGTGCCCGCAGTACCTGTATCTGAGACTCCTCCCGCCGATGGTAAGGAGGTCGATAGCAAGGAGGCTATAACAAGCGACGTTTTTCCTGATTTGGGCGAGCAAGTTACCGCGCCCGAAGGGGAGGGCAAGAACCGTCCTGTGATAGAAGAACAGCCTTCGATTTCTCCCGATGAAAACGAAGCCCCTAGCGTGGTCGATCGAGAGTCATCGGTTCCTCAGTCCACCCAAGACGCGCTCGCAGAGGCCGAAGGTTCCTACGCCGTTAGAAAACCTCAAGCAACAGAGCTTCCCGATGCTTCGCCGGAAGAAGAGGATATCGTCGAGGATATCGATGAGTCACGGGACGAACAACCCCCCGGACAGGTAGCGGATGCCGGAGGGGACAGTGAAGAGAAGCACGATGAGTCGCCCGTAGATTCGGTCACTATCTCGCGATCTTCTCAAGAGAAGCAGCGGGCTAGGAAGAAAGAACCGCGCAAGTACAAGGGGCTGGCACGATCGACTCCGCAGCCCCGCGGTGCGAAACCGAAATCCGCAAGTCCCGAGGGCGAGGAGTCTGCTCGAAGAGAACGCTCTTCGCGTATCGAAGTCCGGCTTAGGCTTGAGCATGGCGGATTCTGCAAAGTTTCCCTCATCCCCAAGAGATCTCCGGAACAACCAGAAGATTTGACCGTAGCCTCGCCTGCAGGCGAGGAGACCCTAAGAGCGACGGGTGAGTGGTACCAAGAAGTCGTCCCGAAGGATATCTCCCGCGTGCTGCTTGATGGCATCGTTTGGACGCAGCAGGAGGGCTCGAACAACCCATATTCTTGGTCGTTGAGCGGACGCGAACTTTATGTACTGGCGAGACATAACGATATTAGCGGATACGTGTCACAGCCATGTTTGGGCCTCGGTCGCGATCACGCAGTCCTCTGCAGCGAATCGTTGAGGAGCCAAGTTGAAGATGCGATCCGGCAAACCGGAGCGCAGCCTACGGACATACTTGACGAATCGTTGGGAGCACCGCCCGGATGGCTCGTATTTCGAGGTGTGGTTCCTGACACGCCTGTTGCTCCAGCCGGAGATGCTGATCTTCTGGATGCACTCAGACCTCTTCCAGAAATCGAAATCAGCCTTGAGCGAGGTATCTCGCTTGGTTATAACAAATGGCTTGATGGGTATCCCCCTTCCATCCGCGTTTACGGTGATCCTGAACATACCGCTGAAGTTCTCATAGATGGCCAAGTTGCCACGCGCGAATCCGATAATGTCTATCGCGTGTCGGGTTGGGATTCCATCGGACCACACAAGGTTTGGTGCTCTGGAACAAGCAAGTCGTATTCCATATTGCCGTTCGACGCATCGTGGGATCTGTGGGAAGGGCATACCTTCCCTGTCGCCACGGATGAGACGCAGAAACTCGCTGTTTGCGGGCCGATCGTTCAAGCGGTTGAGAATGAGACAGGCGACGGATCAGCATCCATCCCCGTATCGGAGACGAATCCCGTTTTGCTGGGGTCTGATCCGGGCCAGATCGTAACGGCGGTGAAGGTGTCGGATCAGCATGGCGCTTTTCGCCTCGCATCTCCGTCTTTTCGTCCTGTCTGGGCGTTGCCGCACGACCCGCTTCATTGCGACAAGGAGACAATCCGGATTCTGTTCGTTGCAGGAAGCGATAGTGCGGAGGCACCCAAAGAATCCGGTAAAAAATGGTCCGTCGCCACCGGTGTCGATGTCGATAGTTGGTGCCACCTTATCCTCGATGCAAGCCGGAAAGGAATGAAGATCGATCCCGACACGGAGCCGGTACGTTGCCTGTGGAACTCCTACAAGCGCGTGGCAAGGCGGCTTTGGAAGAGCAGGAGTCGCCGATGAGCCTCAACCATTTGCTTACGTGGATATCCGCTCGCGGCAGTGGTTCATGGAGCCAGTTCCGGGGAGCTGTGGAAAGGCTTCATGTAGAGCCCACGGAAAGCGAGCGGAAGGAGGAGAACGCAGATGATGCGATCGTCGGCGACCTTCCTGTATACCAAGCGGCGCGTCTCAATCTCCAGCGACTCGCACATGTGGAGTTCACCAAGACAAACTGGCGCGTCGTGCCCCCGTCCATTGCGGTCCACAAAGAAGGTGATCAATGGGCGGGAGTCCTCTGCGGTGCTCGCCCGCCGGATCTGCGCGAGCGGATAGGGCAAGGTGTCGTCGCATGGGAGACTCAGGCGGCACCCGGGATGCCGGATCGTATTCGCCTGCTGGCTTCCGATCTTGCGGGGCTAGAATCAGCGGCCAAGATCGGTGGACTGCATATCCAGCTGGAGGCACCGGCTTCGATCTTGGCGGCAATCCCGCCCGTCGATGATCCGCGTAGTCGCGAATCGGCCGAAGCACCGCCGGTACCGGGATGGACGATCGAGCGGTTCATGCCATCCACTTTGCGCTGGA
Source organism: Gammaproteobacteria bacterium (assembly GCA_965220535.1). GTDB lineage: Bacteria > Pseudomonadota > Gammaproteobacteria > HK1 > HK1 > HK1. The sequence continues at coordinate 4,017,304 of OZ244833.1, forward strand.
CGGCGCATAAGCACCAGAAAGAAAGAGAACTCGAGTTCGATGATGTGTCGGAGTGTCAGACTGGATTGTTTCGCTTCCGGCTGAAGTACCAACGCTTTCACTACCTGCGCTGGCGGGGGAGGACTTACTGCGTCGATGTCCAAGTCGGAAAGTACGCAGTGCTTCGCCGGCAGCGTGTGCGCAATCTGTTGCAGTACGACTCATCTCGATCCATCCTGTCGTTCCCGGTGAGATGCAGGCCTCCTCTTCTCGTCGAAAGGGCGCTGATTTTATGCACGGGATTGCTGCCGAGCCTCGATAAGTCTCGGCTTGAATATGTTGTTCCGCATGAAATCGCGCGACTCGCCGGAGGGGTGTTACACCAAGAGATAAAGAGTCCATGAACCCGATTCGCCTCTTTGAAAACCTGCGCGATATGTACCTGCGGTATCTCAGCAGCCCACTTGACCTCAGGTACGAGGACTTGACGAAGGAGCGCAAGGACCTCCTTGACCACGACGGACGAATCTACCGGAGTCCGTTGATCGAGCCGATTCCGATTTATCGGTCGTCGGAAGAGTCATTCGCTCAGGCGGCTCGGACCCTTCTCAACGGGCGCTGGCAAGACAGTGAGATCGCGGACGTAGCCGCCTTCGTGGAACAGGGTCTTTTCCCGCGCAAGTTCAATCTCCACCAACACCAGCGCGACGTCTTCGAAGAGGTGGTTGTGAACCGGCGGGATGCCGTGGTTACGACCGGTACAGGATCCGGAAAAACCGAGTGCTTCTTGCTCCCCGTTGTCGCGTCGATACTGAAGGAGTCGGCGGCATGGGCTGCACCGGATCGCAGACCCGAGCAGTGGGACTGGTGGAACCATTTCACGATGCCGGGGAAGCGACGTCGCTGGACAGAACGAGTCAGTCAGCGGGAACATGAGACACGGCCGGCTGCTGTTCGGGCTTTGCTTCTTTACCCTCTCAACGCACTTGTGGAGGATCAACTCGCGCGCTTGCGTGAGGCGTTGGATAGCCTAGACGCACGGTCGTGGCTTCAAGTGAATCGTCAAGGAAACTTGGTGTACTTCGGCCGGTACACCGGTAGAACGCCGATATCAGGTGAGCGCAACAGGTCAAATAAAGATCGACTTCGTGATGAACTAAGGGATATCTACCACGACGCGCAGGCTGTGGCGGGCAGCGAGGCAGAGCGTTTTTTTCAGAGCATGGACGGAGCGGAAATGTGGTCCCGCTGGGATATGCAAGAAGCACCTCCGGATATTTTCATCACGAACTACTCGATGCTCAACATTATGCTGATGCGGTCGATCGAGGCACCTATTTTCGACAAAACACGCGAGTGGTTACAGCAGTCGCCCGAGCACATATTCCATCTCGTCGTCGACGAGCTCCACGCTTATCGTGGCACGCCCGGCACCGAGGTGGCTTATCTTCTACGAGCGTTGCTGGATCGGCTTGGGTTGCGCTCGGATTCCGAGCAGATTCGCATCATATCGTCAAGCGCTTCGCTGGAGAGCGGAAGCACCGGGCTGCAGTACTTGGAACAATTTTTTGGTAGAGATCGAAACAATTTCCGAGTGATCGGTGGACCACGCTACGTAGTTTCCCCTGACCCTGATATCTCCTCGAATCTTTCCGATCACGGTGGCTCGTTCGCTCAATTCGCTCAGACTATCGGCAGCGGCGAAATGACGGATCTTCCACAAGCGGCTGCTTCGCTTCATGCCGCCGTTGGTGCGCCTGTTCTGTCCGATGGAGCGTCGGCGGCGGATATCCTTGGCGCTGTCCTTCGGCACGTTGGAGCTCCAGACGCATTGCGCCTTGCTTGTACGGTGGATCAGCAAACAGTACCGCAAATACCTGACAAGCTTGCTTCTTCACTCTTTCCTGAGGAAGACCAAGCCGACTTAGCCATCGATGGCCTTCTGACTGCATTTTCCCACGCACGGAATAGTGTGGGCGTCGCTCCGATGCCAATGCGCGTGCATCTGATGTTCCGCAACTTGCAAGGTCTATGGGCTTGCACGAAGTCCGATTGCGGGAAGGCACCGCAGCGGTCAGCCTCTTGTCCTACGGGCGTCCTTCATTATGTGCCTACGTTGACTTGCCAGTGTGGTGCTCGTGTTCTTGAACTACTCAACTGCGAAGCTTGTGGGGAGGTGTTCTTCGGTGGGTACCGCCGTAATACAAAAAACCACAACGAATGGTATTTGAGCCCAGACTATCCTAATCTGGAAGCCTCTCCCGATTTTGCTTCGTTCGATCGGGATTATGAACGCTATGCGATCTTTTGGCCTGCAACGGACGCCTTGAAACCGGCATCTTTGCAATGGACACAAGATAAAGTCAAACGAGAGTGGCATCGCGCCTACCTTGACCCTGCTGACGGTCGGGTGGGTCTTGGTAGTTCAAGTCAAGGTGTACGGGATGGATATCTCTACTACATACCTTCGGTTAACGGGCAGAAACCTCTTCCCGCTAGCGTTATTCGTGAGACTTATCCGGCCCGTTGCCCGCGATGCGATGCAGATTGGGCTAAGCGGACTGCAATCCGCTCTCCGATTCGGACCCAGCGGACGGGTTTTCAGAAGATCGCCCAAGTCCTTTCGGATGGGCTCCTACGTGACCTCTCAAGACCACCGCTTTCCACGGATCGCAAGTTGGTCGTCTTTTCCGACAGCCGCCAAGATGCAGCGAAGCTCTCTGCGGGGATGCGCTTCTCCCATTACCGGGATGCTCTGCGCCAAGCGCTTATGGCGGCACTTGTGCAACAAGGGGTCGGAGCGCAGGAATTCTCGGCTCAGTGCAAAGGGCAGGATTTGTCGGGAGATCAATTACGTGCAGCGACGGCGTTTCAAGCAGCGCACCGGCAAGATGCAATTATCATTTCGATGGCTGCCAACCCAGCGACTGCGGAATTACCTTCGGGAGACAACCCGGCTCTTACGAATCAACAGTCTGCCGAACGCATTTTACAGCGTGTAGCCAGTGGTCCTTTCTACATTACCCAGATAGTGGCCGATGCGTCCGCACGCTTGCTCGCAAAAGGAATCAATCCTGCCGGCTATGGGAAGGATATCCTTTGGACTGACTCGCAGAACCGCCGTGATAGTTGGCAAGATCTGTACGATTGGCCTCCGGACGGGACTCCAGCAGCTAAACAGGGTCAGTTATTAGAACCCCAGCGGGACCACCTGAGCCGAATCCGAAAGCGCTCTACCACCGAGCTGATGGATATCCTGTTTTCTTCGGGACGGCGGGGCGTCGAGTCTCTCCTGCTTGCGCTCCCGACGACGGATCGTATTACCAACCCGGCAGCGTCGAATCTTATTCAGGAGGGTGCCGATGGGGCGATTCGTCTATTGGGATCTCGCAAGCGACTCTCTACACATCCATCTTCTTCGCAAAACTCGATTCCCGGCTACGTGGCGGGATATTTGAAAGCGATTGCCGAAAAACACGGGCTTTCTCCTAGGGAGTACACTGATAACGTCATCGATTATCTGTCGAATGCTGGCTGTCTGAATACAGCGCACTATTATCTTGAAGTCAATTCACTTTGTATCCTTCCGGCGGGAAAGTCTTTCCACGAGTGCACCCAGTGTCGGCGAATCCACCTCAACCCTTCGGGCGGTGTATGCACCGACTGCCGTTCTCCTTTGGGTTCGACGCAGACTACAACATGGAATAAACAGTCGGCGGACTACTATGGCTACTTGGCGACCCAAGCGGACGACGAGTTCCGCCTGAATTGCGAGGAGCTCACGGGCCAGACCAACAAAGAGGAAGCAAGAAGGAGGCAGCGCCTCTTCCAGGATATCTGCTTGCCTGCTCCCAAGGAGAACCCACTTGTCGATCCCGTTGACCTGCTGAGCGTGACGACAACGATGGAGGCGGGCGTTGATATCGGCTCTCTCCTTGCTGTCATGATGGCAAATATGCCCCCGATGCGTTTCAACTATCAGCAGCGGATTGGCCGGGCGGGACGTCGAGGATCTGCTATGTCAATGGCACTTACCTTGTGTCGTGACCGCAGTCATGATGACTACTATTTCCAGCGCCCTCAGCGGATCACATCCGATCCACCTCCTCAGCCCTACGTAGATATGCGCAGGGAAATCATCATCCAACGAGTTTTAGCGAAAGAGATACTCCGGCAGGCATTTTCTTCATTGGATCTATTTGGTAGCGGTAGAGGCGGTAAAGATAGCGTTCACGGAGAATTCGGAACGGCGGAGGCTTGGAATCAACCCCCGCCTCAGACGCCGACAGGCACATCGCCCACCGTGACTACGGAGCAGCTTGTCCTCGACTGGATCCAGCAGAACAAGGCAGAAGTCGAACGTGTGTGCGATGCACTTTTGACCTATACCGATGTCGAACTTCAGGCCAAGCGCGAAGCACTAATAAACTACATCATGAACGACTTGGTTTCTAAGATCACGGAAGTCTCGATTGACGCACAATACACACAGCCTGCTTTGAGTGAGCGACTTGCGAATGCAGGACTCCTCCCGATGTTCGGATTCCCGACGCGAATCAGGCTTTTACATCACGATCAGCCTCGCCATACCCGCTCTTGGCCGCCCGAGGACGTTATCGATCGGGATCTCGATATTGCTATCAGTCAGTTCGGACCGGGGGCGGAGACAGTCAAAGACGGGCTCATTCATACAGCCATCGGGGTCGTGGACTATCGGCCTCAAGGCAAAAAAATCATTGAAGAGCCAAGGCCGTTGGGTCCAGCGATCAGAGTCGGGGTGTGTGCCAGTTGTCAAGCAGTGAACGATTCTCGACCTCCACCGACATCCTGCTGTGTATGCGATGCAACGTCTGAGCAGAGCTCGGGGTATCGAGTCATCGACCTCGCACAACCTGCCGGTTTCCGAACTTGGTACAGAAGCAGTCGCGACTTTGATGGTACCTTCGAGTGGACCCCGCGGGCGTCTCGGCCCAAGATGGGAGTTAAGCATCTTCAGGCGAGACCACGGAAGAATTTCAATGTCTGGGCAGGTCAAGAAACTGTGTACGTCGTCAACGATAACAGTGGTCGGCTATTTCGGTTCAAAAAGATCGCAAAAGGAGAAACGTGGGCGACACAGGATGCTTTTGCCGCTATCGATGTCGAGCCTTCGTTTGATAATACCACTGAGGTTGACGAGCGAGCTTTGGCCTCGGTCAAGCTGACCGATGTTATGGTTCTGGGGATAACGAAATGGCCGGTAGGCGTTCGAATATCACCTGCAGGCACCGAGGGTCTTGGAGTCCGCGCCGCGTTGTTTTCGTTCGGCTTTCTCCTGCGGCGGGCAGCTGCAGATTACCTCGACGTCCACGAACGAGAGATTAAAGTGGGCGTTCGCGTGCTCCGGGACGTGGCGGCTGGTGGAATCATCGGTCAGGTATTTATCTCCGATGGCTTGGAAAACGGTGCCGGATATGCGTCTTTCTTGGGGCGTCCTCAGGAGACTGAACGCCTGCTCCAATACGTGTTGGGGCAATCTTCACAAGGCCCGATGTTCTATGGGTTTCTTGTAGGTGAGAAACACGCAGGGGGACCAGATGCCAACGCCTGCAGAACCTCATGCCCTGATTGCCTTCGTGATTTCAGCAACTTGCCTTATCATCCCATCCTTGATTGGAGACTAGGGCTGGATATCGCTCGGCTCGCCTTGGATCAGGAAGCCCCGATCGACTTTTCGGTTTCCTACTGGCAGGGACTTGATGCAGCCGTTGCCGAACCCTACTTTGAGGCGATGGGGTGGCAGCATACGACGATCGAAGGCCTCCAAGCAGGAACTCGTGGTAAGAGATTGGAGATTATTACGCATCCTTTGTGGGATTGCGATAATCCTGAGCGTTTCGACCCCGGACTGGCGGCTGCATATAAGCAGGCCGAAGATGATGGTTACAAAGTGCAATGCAAGTCATTGTTCGAGGTGTTGAGAAGACCGTATTGATGACTAAAGCCTACACGTCATGATTCAGGAAACGATCTCGTTCGAGCCGTTGATGTTCAGAAGGGGAGTATCATCCATGGACGAAGGATCGAAAGCACAAGAGTGAGGAGAGGAAAGCATGATAAAGCCATCCATCATCAAGCCCGCCCTTTTTCTCATTGCCGGCGTGGTTGTTATCGGTAGCCTCTTGCTAGCTATCGCGGGGCATCACCTATATACCTCTGCCGCCCCGGAGGCTCATCGAATGTTTTTCGAAGCCCTTGAAACCGATCCCGAAGACATCGCCGCCGTCAATGCGTGGCTTGAAAAGCATCGTGACGCAGTGCGCTGCCTCGACGGGACTCCGGAAAGTGCACCCATCTCTATCTCGATAAGCAAGCCAGGGCGTCCTGTTCACCATATCGACTGCATCAAGGTACTGATTGCTGCTTCCTCCGACCCTATCAATACAAACGGGGACGATGGTGCGACGGGAGGGGGAGGGTGACTTTGTACGCGAGAAAGGGAGGCAGAGGAGATACAAATCCGAGAAAAGAATCGGTCGATTTGAAGGAATATATAATGAGTAGCCAACCAAGACTCGTTATCTTTCGAAAAATCAATCTATAATCTCATTATCCGAGCATTCGTCTCTCCGTCGCAATGCTTCGACGCGATTGGTGAAGCACCGACAGCATCGTGAGATTCACGAGTGTCTCAATAACCCTAGGACGCTACACGGAGGTCGTTTAGATGTGGCTTCGTAAATTACTGATCCGCAACTTCCGAAAAATCGAAGAGCTCGAAGTGTGTTTTCCACGCGGACTGGCGATATTGGTTGGAGAGAATAACTCAGGTAAGACCACGATCATTGATGCACTGCGGCTCATGTTATTCTCAGGTCGAGATCATGATTTCCTCCGACTGACTGAGGACGATTTCCGAGCGGGAACTAACCATACGCCTATCGAGATATCCTGCAGATTCGCAGATCTTCAGGATGAGGATGAGGTCCACTTTCAAGAGTGCCTCGTCGATATCGGCGATGGAAAATTCGAGATGCAGATTAATGCTCGCGTTGAATTCAAAGAGACGACGAATCGGTGCAATGTAAAGATGTGGGGCGGCGAGACGGAAGGCGGCTCACTACCTTCGAACCACTACGACAGAATCGCGGCGATTTACTTGCAGCCGCTGCGCGACCCTGATCGCAGCCTGCGCCCCGGACAGCATTCCCAAGTATCTCGCCTGATTGACTGTTTGACGGATGAAAATCAGCGTGCAGACTTTGAAACAATCGCTAAGGCAGCGAATAAGAATATCCGATCTCTCAAGCCAATCGAGGATGCGAGAGAAGATATCAATATGCAGATGAAAGCCATCGCAGGCGGTGAGCTGGCGCAAAAGACTGAGTTGATATTCACCGATCCAACATTCCGTCGCATTATCGCAGGACTGCAGCCAGAGATTGAAGGTCTCCCGTTTTCCCTCAATGGGCTCGGCTACAACAACTTGATTTTCGCAGCAGTGACTTTGGGCACACTCCGGGAGAGCAAGCAATTTTCGTTCCGTTCAATCTTGGTTGAGGAGCCCGAGGCGCATCTGCATCCACAGTTACAGGTACTTCTTCTCAATCACTTGGCCGATGTCGCTTGCGATCATGAAGGGAGGGAAGTACAAGTCATCGCCAGTAGCCACTCACCTATCCTAGCGAGTCAGGCTCCGATCGACTCGATCGTATCCGTTCATGAAGTTGATGGTAAGGTCAATGTCGTTTCGGTTTGCTCCATTGAGATGGACGATAAAACAAAGAAGAAACTTCAACGGTATCTTGATGCGACGCGCGGGGAACTGTTCTTCGCTCGGCGCATCTTGATGGTAGAAGGTATGGCGGAAGCATTGTTGGTTCCGGTATTGGCCAAAATCGCAGGTGGCGATCTGAAGAAATCGGCTGTGACCGTTCTTAACGCGGATGGGATTAACTTCAATGCTTTTATTCCGTTGTTGGGAGAGGGGCTGATTGGCACACCGGTTGCGATTCTCATAGATGGTGACGCACAGGAGATAGGTGGAGAAAAATCAGCGGCCGCGTCGAAATTGATTGAACAGGCAGCCGCTATTTCTAATTTGAATGTCGAGAATTCGGAAACCACCTTTGAGCACGAGCTTGCTCGATCGAAAAATCTGCTTCCTCATATGGTTACTGCATTGAAAGATATCCATCCCAAGATAGGAGAAAAGCTCGAAACCGAGCTTGCAGCATTTACGACGGAGGAGGGTAAGGCCAAGAAATTTATGGATTTTTTCATTGAGAAATCAATCTCTAAAGGTTGGTTTGCGCAGGAACTCGCCGGGATATTGGCGGGTTGCGATCTCGGAGCCAATGCTGTACCTGAATACATACGCAATGCGCTCAATCATCTAGGTGTTCTTAGTAATGAGGCTAACGATGAATCCGACTGATCTGCTTCGAGAGGCTATTATTTCGCAGAACCCGACAGACCAGCAGAGGGAGGCCATCTTTGCTGATGAGTTGGAATTCCTTTTGCGTGCATCTCCAGGGAGCGGAAAGACATGGACGTCATCTCGACGATTTATCTGGAGAGCGATCAACTGGCCGTACTCTGTTGGAGGACTGTCTCTCTTGTCGTTCACAAACGCTGCTATTAGTGAGTTCAAGGAAGCCACGAGCAAGATAGGGCGAAGAGATATTCTCTCCGATCCTAACTACGTTGGTACGTTCGATTCATTCGTTGAGCGTTACATTATGGTGCCGTTTGGCCATCTACTCACCGGCGCAGACAAACGGCCAAAGCTATTTCCAGGGCCACGCCCGGGCGATAGGAACAATACTAAACTGAAGGTATGGAGAGATAACAAAGGCGGAAGGAAGCCCCCCGTTTGGGCATGGGAAGTCATCCCCTATCCAGATGGAAACAAGTCCGGTTTCAAGTCGTTACACATGCCTGAGAATCTTCCGGGCACTAGTGCTAATAACGCCGTCTACAATCTGCTGTCGCTAGGTTTCTATACACATTCCCAGCGTATATACTGGGCCTGCTGTCTTTTGAGCAAGAAACCGCACATCGCAAAACTACTCGCCAAGCGTTTTCCCGAGATCATCGTTGATGAGGCACAGGATATAAATGCTTGGCTTTTAATACTTATGAGTCTCCTACGTCGCGAGGGAGCAAAAATCACACTTGTCGGCGACCCGGACCAGTGCATTTTCGAGTTTAGTATGGCAGATGTAACATCGTTGTCTAATCTGAAGAAGCAGTGGTCAATTCCAGAGAAGCCTCTGAATCAATCGTTTCGTTGCAACAACCAGATAGCAGATGCTGTCCGTAACGTGGGTGGGAATCCTAGCTTTACGGGAAATGGTGATGGAATGAACGATTGGCACCGAGCATTTGTGGTTAAAGAGACATCGGAGACATTCTCCGACAGCGTGGCTGCTCTCCAATGTCTCTCAGATCGATCCGGAGTGAGCATCAACTCTTCCGCAGTCATATGTCGAGGTCATAAACAACTAGAATCACTGCGAGGCAAGGTGAACTACAACAACCTTGAGGGTAAGGCAAAGCGCTTGGCTAAGGCCGCATTCCTTCGTGATTCCCTACATGATTACCGTGGCGCATCTCAGTCAGTTGAATGTGTCGTGCGCGAGCTCACAGGTGATGACCCTTTGTGGGAGCGCATTGATACCGACACAAGCTCATATGAGAGCATGGCTGTAGCATTGGAGATACGGAAGTTCGTCAAGAGCTCAAATCGACTAATACCGGTAACTCATTTAGGCAATGAATGGATTGATTCTATGCGAATGCAGTTGAAAAGGCTGATCGAGGACATCGGTTTGCAATGTAATGTAAAACTCGGTCACCACATCAAAGCCAAAGGGCTCTCCGCCGCCCAGAAGTCTCTGCCGCTCTTTGAGTCGGCCCATAAATTCCCGAAAGTCCGGTTCAATACGATTCACCAAGTTAAAGGTGAGAGTATTGATGCTGTGCTTGTCATAGGCAGTACAAAATTCTGGAATTCGGTGATGAAAGCGGTGCAAAGCGGTGAGAACACGGAGGATCGACGGTTGGCCTATGTGGCCATGACACGAGCTCGCCACCTGCTTGTCATCGGGTTACCGAAAGGACACTACGACAAGTACTCAAAGATTTGGGTAGGGAAGGGCTTCAGGGTAGCGACGTGATGGGTGACAGAACAGATCCGTGCAAACGCCAAGTTGGTTGCCTTGGTTCAGGTACAAGAAAAGCGCCACAAAGGGCACTTTTTCTTGGGTTTTCAGCAAGGCTTTGAAAGCCTCAGGCTTTGGTGGAGGCGGCGGGGATTGAACCCGCGTCCGCAAACGATCTGCCTTTGGATCTACATGCTTAGCCCGTCGATTGATTTGACCGATCCACTACCAGACGGGCAGGGTTATGAATCGGCGAGCCTCTAGGGTTTTAGCAGGTCCGAGCGAGGCGATCGGAAACTGCGATCTTGTGTGATTTGACCCCTGGAACCCGCTCGCACAAGCACGAAATCGGTCAGAGGCTGGGGCGTTTAGGCCGCCAGGAGGTAGTTGTCGTCGTTGGCAACTATTGGTTTTGCAGCTGGATTTACGAGGAAACTGCATCCTCGGCATGCACCTCGGGTTTCACTGTCAGCGTCGAATCCAGGTCGCCCCCTTGTGGTTGGTGATAGCGCAAGTGTACCAGAAGTTTTGGGGGTTTGCGAGATTTTTTTTCGATGGCTTGTACCTAGGTTTTCAAGGTGTCGTCGGGCTCGGTCCGAACCGCGAAATTCTTGGTTGTCGGGCTCGTCTAGATCGTGAATCAGTGCTCCTCGCAGGCGGGTAGGCCGAGCGGTGAAGGGGTGAGCGAAGGATTTTTCAAGGTGGAAGGAGGTGAGGGCGTTTTGGATTCGGTGGTCTTTTCAGCCCTTTCGCAGCAATCGGGAGCGCTCTCGATTCCAGTCCCGCTCTTTGGCGGCGGCGCGTTTGTCGTGCTGCTTCTTACCTTTGGCGAGGGCGATCAGCGCTTTGGCTCGGCCGTGTTTCCAGTGCATGTCCAAGGCGACGAGGGTGTAGCCGCGACGCTCGACCGCTCCGATCAGGCGCGAGATCTCTTTGCCGTGCAGAAGCAGTTTGCGGTCGCGGGTGGGGTTGGGGTTGATATGCGTGGAAGCGGTTTTCAAGGGGGTGATATGGGCTCCGCAGAGCCAAACCTCGCCCTTTCTGACCACGGCGTGGCTATCCCGCAGCTGTAGCCTTCCGTCGCGCAGGCTTTTTACCTCCCATCCTTCGAGCACGACACCTGCCTCGAGGGTCTCCTCGATGGTGTAGTCGTGGCGCGCCTTTCGGTTTTGTGCGATGAGGTTCGAAGGGGGGCTTTTCTTTTTGGCCATGATCCGGTTTCCGCGGCTCGCAAAGCGGGTGATATCATGCCCGATGTCGGCATGATGCTGTGACTTAGCTCGCGTATTTTAGGGTGGTAAACTCTGTCGAAAGGGTGATTTCTGGATTTTTTCGGGCAATTCTTCGATCTTGCCACATCTTTGGCGATATCTCTGCTCGGATGCTAAGCCCTTTGAATCGGGTGAGGAAGCGAGATGGCACGGTCGTAGTGGCTGGTCGGATGCGGATTCGAGAAGGAGCGGTGGAGGGCTCGAAGACAAATCAGCGAATTGTCCTATCAAGGCAGGGCAAGGGAGAAATCGCCGAGAATGTCGGCAAAGCCATGGTACTCATCGCCGTCACTGCGCTCGCTAAGGCATCATATCGTATTGATGTCGTCAGTCATCGCATTTAGCCTTTAGGTCGGTCCCTCTTTGGCTTGCTTCTACTTTGTTGTGGAATCTCTTCGCTATCCCTTATGATCAGGCCTTGGGAAGGGTCTCAGAAAACTCTAGGGTGGGAGATATCGAGCCCTGCTATGTGGTCCATGCAATCGGCTCGGATCCAATACACTGGCACTGAGGGAGAATGGCGGGATGAGCGTAAACCAACAACCAAACGAAGGAGGCGAGATGAGCCAAGAGAATTTTATCGCGAAGGAATCCGTTGGTCTTGTCATTACCTTTTTGAGTTGGCTGAAAAATCGTTATTTCATAAAGTCATTCAAGTGGAACGTTTCTTACGATATTTCTTGGAGATTCAACAATCCCGGAGGTCATATCAGCAGGAAGTATTATCCTTCTTATTCTTTCTTGGCTCACGATGTTATAAGATTGAAAGATATGATAGTATTAAGCCTTGATAATGATCTTGATGATGAGCGTGGAAGATATGCAATTAATATTAGGCTAGGAAGATTTTGGTATTGGCCATGTTCATGGATCTGGCCTTGGTCTTGGTCGTGGGATTGGTTTTCGCCATGTTCGTGGAGTTGGCCATGGTCATGGAATTGGCCTTGGTATCATTCTAGGAGACTTAAGGGATGTGACGGACATACAATGGTGACATTTTTATCTTATCCAGCCGAAAAAATTGAATGGTGTGGTGGTTTAGTCAATCGAAAAAGAGAAAACAGTATCTGGTTTGGGATCGATAAGAGTCGCTTTAAGGAAATCATAAATCATTTTTCGTCTGGAGAAAATCTAACGATAGTTATAAGCAATCCAAAAACTGATGACATAGTGAACGACAGTCCAATCGTCATTCATTTTGATCTGAGCAACTTCAAAGAGGTTGTACAAAGAAGGTTTAGTCAGCTAGAGTCAATAGCAGCCAAGAAGAAAATGAGGCAATTTCAGTCCATGACTCAAAGTGAAAGTCATTGAACACAGTCAAATCAACAATCGCTGGGATCGACGTGTTGTTTTGCCGGATTTGCAGAGGCAAAATGGTTAGATGCTTTCCATCTACGGTGTTACAGGGTGATCGATCAAGTCTCTCTATGGTTAGTATGACGCGGTTTATGCTGCTGTATCTTTAGAGCGGGTGATGATATGCAAAAGAGATGATCGTATCAAGACGATATCCAAGAGAGAAAACTCTCTATTTTTTCGTTGAGAGATGCATCGCCTATCGATGGGCATTTCATCCAAAGAGGTTCGTGCTCCACTCACCGCACCCCGTAGTGCTGTTATTGACCAAAGCCCCCTTGCCCCCGGTACGAGTCAGCACACGCGCGGTGAAGGCCCCGCTCGATCTGAGTTCGCAGCTAAGGCCGAGGGCGTTCCAGCGGACGCCGAGTCTTTGGCTGAGTTCTTCCGATTGGAGGTGGCAGGTGGTGCCTCGGGCGATGCTGGCCAAGGTGGTTTCGTATCTGGTGCCGTCGTCCTAATAGCAGGCGAGGGAGATATTGTAGCAGTGCCTCGCATCGGAGTTGTATCGGATTCTGATATTCGATTCGTCGCTCAAGTCGGGTGAGGGGATGGATTCGATATCCGCTCGGAACGCTCTGCCTTCGGGAGTGCTTCTGACCATTGCGCTGTTGTTGACGAGTATGCCGTTTCCCGAGAGGGTCCATAGTTGGGCGCTGATATTTTCTTGGCTTCTCAAGGAGCATCCCAAGCGTCCTTCGAAGACCGAGCCGTCCGATTGGGCGGAGCAGTCGAAGACCGAGGAGCAAGGGGTGTTTTGTTTGCAGTGAACGCGCAAGGTGGCGTTGTCACCTGAATCTGAGGACGGGATGGCAAGGGCTTGGCTTTTTACTGCGTAGGCATCGTCCTTGTCGTCGTCCGTAACGCTGATGGCGAGCGAGTGGATGGCTTTGCCCTCGGAGGTGATTGTATCGGTATCGTCGCTCGTATCGGGGTCCGCTTCGGCGAAGACGACCACTTCGCGTTGTCGGTTCTAGTTCGAAGGGGTGAAGGTCATCGAGTTCGGGGTGAAACTCACATCGGGATTCGCATTCGAAAGGGATACTCTCATTTCATTCTTTTGCGGGTCGCTATTGAGGCGTACCGAGAAAGGTTTTCTATCGCCCTCCGATAGGCTGAAAGTTCTTCCGGCGGAAACGACGATATTCGCTTGATGGGGGATACCTCGATGAGGGACTCCATGGTGATGGCTGCGTCGATGAGAAGCCCCTCGCCAAGAGGTACCTGTCTTGGGTTCCGACTTGAATCCATGATATTTTAGGCGAGAGTGTTTTGGAAGATAATATGCGCGGCAAGCCCGGTAAGCCCACCTGCGAAGGGAGCAGGGGGTCGGGGGTGTCTTTCGAAAAGCGAGGGGCGAGACGGGTTCGTTCGGGCTTGTTATTCTCGTCGGTCTTGTCGTCGATGCTGGTCGGCGTTTTTCTTGACTATCCTCCTTGTCCATCTCGGTCGAGGAAAGAAGGGTCGAGTCGCCTTTCATACTCTCGGGCATCGGATCGCGTATCGGTATGAAACCGCTTTGCTTGACGGGGTGGGTGTTGTTCGTAGCGATCAAGGGTCGAAGGGTTTGCCGGGGAGCGGTCATCGTCGGCGCGGTCTTTAAAGTGTTTCGTCCAAGTCTCGAATCCATGAAAAATCATTGCCGGCGGATCAAGGTGCGCGTCTTTTCGGTTGCGGATCGCAAGGCTTTGTCGTGCGCATTCTCGGCGTTCGGTTTTTTATCGGTTCGATCGGGTTTTTGATCCTGCCGATGCCTCGGGTTTCTCGCTCCTCCTTCGTTCCTTTTCCGTCCCGGGAAATGTTCGACCTCGTTTGCGATATCGAAAGTTATCCGCAATTTCTGCCTTGGTGTCGTTCGGCGACGGTTCGCTCTCGCACGCCCGAGGTGGTGGTGGCGACCTTGGAGATCGCCCGCGGTCCGATCCGTCAATCGTTCACCACTCGCAACACGCTGGCGGAACCGAATTCGATCGGGCTTGAACTGGTGGACGGTCCTTTTTCCCGTCTTGACGGGCATTGGCGTTTCAAGGAGATGAGGATCGACGATCTCGGGAAAGGGGCCTGCGAAGTGGGTTTGGAGATGGATTTCGAGATCGCTGGTCGTCTTCTCGGTCGGATGTTGTCGCCGCTTTTCGAGGAGATTGCGCGCACGATGGTCGATGCCTTTTGCCGGCGGGCGCATGTCGTCTACGGCGGACGATGAGCGATGCGCATCGAGGTCGCTTATGCCGAGCACCTGATGCAGGAGATCGTCAAGGGCAGCGACGAGGATGCCCTAGGCGATGCCCTCGCCATCGTGAATAAGTATCGGTACGCCCGGGAGGTGGACGATGCGGAGAAATGAACATGGCAGGCCGCCCTTGCACGTGGCAACAGGCTTCGAGCAAGTGCAGGCGATCAGGGCTTTATCGCGCATATTTTCGGCGTTCGGTTTTTTGTCGGACCGATCGGGCTTTTGATCCCGCCGATGCCTCGGTCCTCTCACTCCTCTATCGTTCCTTTCTCGTCCCGGGAAATGTTCGGCCTTGTTTGCGATATCGAAAGCTATCCGCAATTCCTGACTGGATGTCGTTCGGCGACCGTCCGCCCTCGCACGCCCGAGGTGGTGGCGACATTGGAAATCGACCTCGGTCTGATTCATCGATCGCTCACCCTCCGCTACACGCCGGCGGAACCGAATTCGATAAGGCTTGAACTGGTGGACGATGTGGAAGGTTTTTTGTCCCGTTTTGACGGGCATTGGCGTTTCAAGGCAATGAGGATCGACGATCTTGGGAAAGAGACCTGCGAAGTGGGCTTGGAGATGGATTTCGAGTTCGCCGGTTTCCTTCACCGTAAGATGTTCTCGCCGTTTTCCGAGAGGATTGTGCGCACCATCGTCGATGACTTTTGCCGGCGGGCGCATGTCGTCTACGGCGGACGCTGAGCGATGCGCATCGAGGTCGCTTATGCCGAGCCCCTTCGGGAGGTGCAAATCTCCTTCGTCGCCCCGCAAGGCTCCTCGATCGGCGAATGCGTGGAGCGATCCGGGCTCTATCGATTGTTCCCCGAACTGTTGCAGGCTCGGGTCGGCTTTGCGGTGTTCGGATGCGAGGTGAAAGCCTCGGATCCGGTGGAGGACGGCGATCGGATCGAGGTGTTGCGGCCGCTTGAGATCGATCCGAAGGATGCGCGGCGTCGTCGGGCGAAGGCCTCTCAGGGATCGGAGAAGGGCGATCGACAAGGCCGGTGATGCCGGCGAGGCGCGTTTTTTCGGGCACTGTGAATCGAATCGGCACCGTTTCGCTCGGCATCCGATAGGCGGTGAGGAGACAGGCATCTTTGATCCGCCCGTATCGTCGGCTCGGATCATTACGCTTCCGATCCTGCTTTGTCCGTCGGTCGATTTCCTCGGTGTGTGCCGGGATCGATGCCTCCATCGATCCGCTCGAGTCGGTCGTCTTTGAAAGGCGAGAAGGTGCGTTGACGAATCGATCCGGTGGGTGCGCGGCGGCTCCGAGCGAAAGCCTCGAAGAAAGGGAGATCGAAAAGCCAGGTGATGCTTTCGAAGCGTTCTTTTCGGGGGCTGCGAATCGAATCGGCTCCACCTCGCTTGGCATCTTATAAGGGGCGAGGTCGGCTCCTTCGGTCTCTCCCTTCGTCGGCTCGGGTGCTTATGCTCGATCCGCTATTGCTTGATCCGTTCGTTGATTTCCTCGGCGACTGCCGGATCGATATCGCCGTCGATCCGCTCGAGTTTGTCGTCTTTGAAATATAAGGAGATGCGTTGACGAATCGCGTCATCGCCGGAGCCGGAGTGGTGGACATAGATATAGTCCCAGCGGCCCTCGTGGAAGGGATCGAGCAAGAGCGGGGTGCCGAGAATGAAGCGCACTTTGCGTTTTTCCATGCCGATTTCGACCTGCTCGAGCATCTGGCTATCGATGATATTTCCTTGGATGATCTCTTGCCGATAAAGGCCGGGGAAATCGATGCTGTTGTCGCCGCATCCGCCGATGGACAGGATCCCCGCCATGGCCATCGCCACCGCGAGCATTCTCGTTGCCGGTCCTCGCCGGGCAACCGGCGGTTTTTCGATGGTTCGCGCGTCGCTTAAAGGTCGTGTGACGAGGCGCCGGGCTGTCCGGCAAAAAGCCTTCGATCGATATCCGTAGCGTTCAGGTTCCATTGAGCATTTCTCTTGCGTGAGCCAAGGTATTGGGCGTGATTTTCTCTCCGCCCAGCATTCTCGCGATTTCGTCCACCCGTTTTGCCTGATCGAGGGCCATGATTCTCACCCCGGGAGGGCCATCCGGTCGCGGGGATTTTTCGACCGCCGATTGACAATGGGCGCGAGCGGCAACCTGGGGAAGATGGGTGACGCAAAGCACTTGACGCGATTCTCCCAGTTTGCGCAGTTGCCGGCCGACGATTTCCGCCACGCGCCCGCCGATCCCCACATCCACTTCGTCGAAGACGAGGGTCGGAACTTGGGTTCCGCCCAAGTGAGAGACTTGGATCGCGAGCGAAACCCGGGAGAGTTCGCCCCCCGATGCGACCTTCGCCAGCGGCCGAAGCGATTGGCCGGCACCGCCGCTGACGAGGAATTCAACCCGATCTGCGCCCTCGGGGGAGGGTTTCTTTTCCTCGCTCTTATCGATCGCGACGCTGAAATCGCCCCCGCTCATGCCCAGCGTTTGCATCGCTTCGCTGACCTGTCGGGCGAGGGTATCCCCGGCGCGGCGGCGACTTGCGCTCAGTTCGGCGCACGCGGCGCGGTATTTCTCTTCCACCTCGTCGAGTTCGCGGCAGATCTCGTTGCGTCTTTCCTCCCCGGCATCGAGGTGGGCGATGCGCTCGCGCAGGCTCTCGGCGAGCGCGGGCAGTTCTTCGGCTTCGACGCGATGTTTGCGCGCCAGATCGTGTATCGATCCCAGCCGACGCTCCGTCCAAGCGAGGCGCTCGGGATCGACATCGGGCTCTTCGCTCAGATCGCGGGCGGTGGCGGCGGCTTCGGCCAGCCCGATGGCGACGCTTTCGATCAAATCGCTGATGGCCTTCGCCCGCGCTTCGTGGCGAACGATGCTTTGCAACTCGCGCCTGATATCGGCCAGCGCGAGATCGATCGAGCCCTCCGTCCCGCCCTCGATCCGCGAGAGGATCCGGCGACAGCCCTCGGTGATCCCCTCGGCGTTGGCAAGCCTGCGTTGTTCGGCGACGAGGCTCTCGGCCTCGCCCGGGGTCGGGCCATGAGCATCGAGTTCGTCGATCTGGAAGCGCAGGAATTCGAGTCGGGAGGGATCGTTTTCGCCGGCGTCGATCTCGGCGAGGTGACGTTCGAGCGTGCGCCAGCGTTCGGCGTGCAGCGCGACTTTTTGCAGCAGATCGTCGTGGCCGGCGAAAGTATCGACGATCATCCGTTGACGATCCCGTTGCAGCAAAAGGTGGTGGGCGTGCTGGCCGTGGATATCGACCAAGTTCTCGCCTAAGGCCCGCAAGCCTTGGGCGGACAGGGGGCGTTCGTTGACGAAGATGCGGGAGCGGCCCTTGGAGTCGATCGAGCGGCGCACGATGCATTCGCCGGAGTCGTCTTCGAGCGCATGCTCGGCGAGCCAGGTGCGCGCCGGGGGATTGGTTTCGATATCGAAGACGCCGCAGACTTCGGCGCGCGCCGCCCCTTCGCGCACCGCGGCGCTGTTGGCTCGGGCTCCCGTCAGCAGGGCAAGGGCATCGACGAGGATCGATTTTCCCGCTCCGGTTTCGCCGGTCAGCGCTGTCATGCCGGGGTTGCAGTCGATGTCGACGGCATCGACGACGGCGAGATCGCGGATGGTCAGGTGGCGGAGCATGGTTCGGCCTCGGGATCGATCGAGCGGCGCACGATGCATTCGCCGGAGTCGTCTTCGAGCGCATGCTCGGCGAGCCAAGTGCGTGCCGGGGGATTGGTTTCGATGTCGAAGACGCCGCAAACTTCGGCGCGCGTCGCTCCTTCGCGCACCGCGGCGCTGTTGGCTCGGGCTCCCGTCAGCAGGGCAAGGGCATCGACGAGGATCGATTTTCCCGCTCCGGTTTCGCCGGTCAGCGCTGTCATGCCGGGGTTGCAGTCGATGTCGACGGCATCGACGACGGCGAGATCGCGGATGGTCAGGTGGCGGAGCATGGTTCGGCCTCGGGATCGATCGAGCGGCGCACGATGCATTCGCCGGAGTCGTCTTCGAGCGCATGCTCGGCGAGCCAGGTGCGCGCCGGGGGATTGGTTTCGATATCGAAGACGCCGCAAACTTCGGCGCGCGTCGCTCCTTCGCGCACCGCGGCGCTGTTGGCTCGGGCTCCTGTCAGCAGGGCAAGGGCATCGACGAGGATCGATTTTCCCGCCCCGGTTTCGCCGGTCAGCGCTGTCATGCCGGGCTTGCAGTCGATGTCGACGGCATCGACGACGGCGAGATCGCGGATGGTCAGGTGGCGGAGCATGGGTCGGCCTCGGGGTCGATCGAGCGGCGCACGATGCATTCGCCGGAGTCGTCTTCGAGCGCATGCTCGGCGAGCCAGGTGCGCGCCGGGGGATTGGTTTCGATATCGAAGACGCCGCAAACTTCGGCGCGGGCCGCCCCTTCGCGCACCGCGGCGCTGTTGGCTCGGGCTCCCGTCAGCAGGGCAAGGGCATCGACGAGGATCGATTTTCCCGCTCCGGTTTCGCCGGTCAGCGCCGTCATGCCGGGTTTGCAGTCGATGTCGACGGCATCGACGACGGCGAGATCGCGGATGGTCAGGTGGCGGAGCATGGGTCGGATTCGGGTCGGTTCGGGCGGTCGAAGATGGGCGTCGAGTCGAGGATATTACGATGGAGGGTGTCGGATTTTAAGGCGTCATCGTTCGCGTTCGCAGGATGATTGGGTCGGGTGGGTGCTTCGATACCGAGTTTCGATATCGAGCCTCGATTTCGAGTCAGACAGGCCCTTTGCCCCAATGCAGTTTGGTGCGCAAGGTGGCATAGAAATCGTGGCCTTCGGGGTGGATCAGGCGAAGTTCGGGGCGATGTTTGCGCACCACGATGCGCTCGTCGGGTTCGATCCCTCGGCCATTTTGTCCGTCGCAGGATAAACGAGCCGCGCCCGTCGGCGCCGGGCCCAGTCGAACGGAGATCGTGCTGTCGCCTCCCACCACGAGCGGGCGCCCCGAAAGCGTGTGGGGGCAGATCGGAACCAGCACCACGCTGTCGAGGGAGGGGTGTAGCACCGGTCCGCCGCCGGAAAGGGCGTAGGCGGTGGAGCCGGTCGGGGTCGCCACGATCAAACCGTCGGAACGCTGGGCGTAGGCGGGGCGACCGTCGACGGCGATATCGAGTTCGAGCAATCTTGCCAGATCGCTTTTGTGGATCACCACCTCGTTGAGGGCGTAGTCGGAAAAGACCTTTTCGCCTTCGCCGTCGTCGCCGCGCCGGATCTGCGCTTCGAGAAGAAAGCGGGATTCCTCGACGAACTTGCCGTCGAGGATCTCGTCGAGCCGGGTCGATATCTCGTCCGGGGTGATATCGGCAAGAAAGCCGATCCGACCGAGATTGACTCCCAGCAGCGGTGTATTTCGATCGACGAGCGAACGCGCGGCCGAAAGGAAGGTCCCGTCTCCGGCCACCACCACCACCAGATCGCATACCTGACCCAGCGTATCGCGCTCTTCGATCTCCACCTCGTTGCCAAGAGCCCCGATCTCGGGAAGGTAGGCAACACCGCTTTTATCGAGCACGACTCTCGCCCCGCGTTTGCGCAGCAACGCGATCAGGTGCCCCAGCATCTTGCCGGTGCGCGCATCGTCGTGTTTGGCGATGAGTCCGATCGTTCGAAAGTGCATCATGCGTCGAAGGCTCGTCGAAGGGGTGTCGTTTCCAAGGCTAAGCCGAAGGCTGGATTGCGGTGCCGGGATTCGTCCTGTCAGGCTCGATGACCGGCGTGCGCTCTTCGACCTTTCGTTTCGGCACCAAGAGCCCCGATCTCGGGAAGGTAGGCAACGGCGCTTTTATCGAGCACGACTCTCGCCCCGCGTTTGCGCAGCAACGCGATCAGGCGCCCCAGCATCTTGCCGGTGCGTGCATCGTCGTGCTTGGCGATGAGTCCGATCGTTCGAAAGTGCATCATGCGTCGAAGGCTCGTCGAAGGGGTGTCGTTTCCAAGGCTAAGCCGAAGGTTGGATTGCGGTGCCGGGAACCCTCCTGTCGGGCTCGATGGCCGGCTCCGGCTCGCCTTCCGCGCTCGGCTTCGACTCCCCGTTCTTTCTGTCCTCATCGTCCTCGCCATCCTCGCCGTCGCCCCCTCGCCCGACTCTCGCTTCGTCGAGCATCCAGTTGCGAAAAGCGACGATATTGGGGCGCTTGGCGGTCTCCTCGGGGCAGACGAGATAGTAGGCGTGCTCGGTGGAGAGGTTGAGATCGAAAGGGCGGATCAAGCGACCGGCGGCCAACTCCCCCTCGGCGATGACCGAGCGGGCGAGGGCCACGCCTTGGGCCTCGACCGCCGCCCGGATCAGCATGCTCGAATCGGTGAAGACGGTGCCGCGGGTCGGATCGATATTGTCGACTCCGGCCGCTAACAGCCACGTGCGCCAGTCGAGATGTCCGTCATCGTGCAGCAGGTTGTAGTGCACGAGGTCCGCAGGTTCGGTCAGCTTATGTCCGACCCGTTGCAGCAGCTGCGGGCTGCACACGGGGAATTTATCCTCTTCGAGCAGGCGGTCGGTGCGCAGCCCCGGATATTGTCCGCGCCCGTAGCGGATCGCCACGTCCACGTCGCTTTGCCGAAAATCGATGATATCCGGCAGAGGATCGATGCGCAGGTCGATATCGGGATAGAGCTCCCGGAAGCGTCCCAAGCGGGGAACGAGCCAACTCGCGGCGAAGGAGGGAAGGGCCGAGACTGTCAGCGGTTTCGTGCGATCTTCGCGGCCGACTTCCTTGACCGCGCTGTGGATGATATCGAGGGCTTTGCCGACCGCCGGCTGCAAGGATTGTCCGGCATCGGTCAGCAGCAATCCTCGGCGGTTGCGGCGGAAGAGTTTTTGCCCGAAATAACCCTCGAGGCTGCGGATCTGATGACTGATCGCGGCTTGCGTGACGTAGAGCTCGGCGGCGGCGCGGGTGAAACTCAAATGCCGGGCCGCGGCTTCGAACGCTCGCAGTGCGTTGAGAGGGGGCAATCTGCGAGTCATGGCTCACGCTCCGTCGGGCGAATCGAAAAACGGAATTCGAAGGGATCTCAAGAGGGTTGAATCGAGGCGGTCGATCGAGACGGCGGCGAGGGCCACGACGGTGTCGATGCGTCGATCCCGAGGGATTTCCCCCGCGCGCCGAAGCCGAAGCCGCGGAAGGAGTTCGGCTTTTCGGTATCCGTCGAGGCTCTTGCCGGGCAGGCAAAGGGGCGATCGGGGGCGCTCGACGGGAGTCTTTAGCGCACCCCTAGCGCACCCCTAGCGCACTCCTTAGCGCACCCCGGCGGCTTGCAGGATGCCGGGGATCTTCTCCTCCCAACCCAAAGCCATCAGATGCACCCCGCGACAAAGAGGGCGGATATTCTCGATGATCTCGGCGGTGATCTCGCAGCTGACGGCGGCGCGGTCGCTCGCCTGTTCGATCTTCCGGATCAGCGCTTGCGGAATCTCGACCCCCGGCACCTTCTCGTTCATATAGGCCGCCATTTTCAAGGATTTGACGGGGATGATCCCGGCGAGGATCGCAACGTCGAGGGATTCCACCCGCCGCATGAAGGCCTCGAAGGCCCGGGCATCGTAAACCGCTTGGGTCTGGAAGAAGCAGGCCCCCGCCTCGTATTTTTCGATCATGCGCTCGATCTCGCCGTCCAGATCCGCAGCCCCGGGATTGACCACCGCCCCGATCCGGAAATCGGCGTTCCCGTTAAGGGGGTTGCCCGCCATATCGCATCCCTCGCTCATCCCCGCCGCCGCCTTGATGATGGCCGAGGAGAACACGTCGAAAACCCCCTTCGCTTCGGGGTGGTCGCCGTTTTTCGGCGGGTCGCCGCCCATGAAGGCGATATTGCGCACCCCCAACGACCAAGCCCCCAAGAGATCCGCTTGCATCGCGATGCGGTTTCGATCCCGGCTCGTCATCTGCATGATGGGGTCGATGCCGCGCTCGAGCAGGGCATGGCATACGGCCATCGGAGCCATCGCCATGCGGGCGGCATGGGAGTCGGTGATATTGATCGCATCGACATGTTCTTTCAGTCCCTCGGCGCGGGCGAGCAGGGCATCCAAGGAGGTTCCCTTGGGGGGAGTCAGCTCGCCGGTGACGACGAAGTTGTTCGGATCTTCCAAGGCTTTTTCAAGGCGACGCACGGTAGGTGATTCCTCGAGTTCGAATGGTGATGACGGGACATCGGATGTACGTGGACAACGAAAATTCCGCAGCGCTCGCTCCGTCGACGACGGGCGAGGGCTCGGGGCCGGAATTCACGGGCGATGTCGGCAAGAAGCGAAACCCGCAAAAGCGTATCCGAAGCCAAGGATCGTCGGTGCGAACGATCGCGCCGGGCTCGATGGCCGGGATCGATAGCAAGACTCGATGGCCGGGCTCGATGGCAAGGCTCGACGGCA
Source organism: Gammaproteobacteria bacterium (assembly GCA_965220535.1). Lineage (GTDB taxonomy): Bacteria > Pseudomonadota > Gammaproteobacteria > HK1 > HK1 > HK1. The sequence continues at coordinate 4,040,639 of OZ244833.1, forward strand.
TCGGCGGCATCGAAGGGCATCGACATTTCACGATCAAAAGCTCACGATCGAAATCGTGAAGCGAAATCGCGAAGCGAAACTCGACCCTTGCGAAAAGCCCGCCCTCTCGATGCCGGCCTCGGCGCATCCTAGCCGCGGCGAGACCACCCGACTCGTTTCGCCGATCCGCCTGACTTTGCGGCGAGATGGCGGGCGCAAAGTCGGTGCCCCGGCAGCGGCTCGGCACCGCATCGCGGGCAGACGCCGCGAGCGATGCGGTCATGCCAAAGCAACGGTTGCAGTTTGCGGCGCGTGGCGGTCTTGTCTGTCATTCGTTCACTCCCTTGCGCTCTTCGGAGCACGCGTCCGGGCACGTTTTAGCAAGCCTATGATGCCCCTGCGGGATCGCCCCGCCGCACTGCTCGCACGCTCGCTCGACTCGCTCGCTCGGCTCGTCTTCGGCGTTATCGCTTTCGAAAGTCACGTCCGCTGCTCCTTGTCTGGCGGCGAAGATAGGCTTTGCGCCCAACTGCTAAATCACTGCTAAGAACTGCCAATTTAGCAGCAAGCGTCGCCCGCTTGTTTCGCCCCCGCGCTCTCGGCGGGCGACTCTTCGCTCTTCGCCGCCGAGTCCAGCGATTCGAGAGCCTGCCGCGCGGCGATCAGCGCGTCGATCGCTTCGCCCACGATCAGCCAGACGTCGCGCCCGATCTCGGTTTTCGACGGCGGGGCTAGGCCGAACGGCGACGGCCTCATTATCCAAGCGTCAAATACTCGCAAATCGCTTTGCATGTCGGCCTGAAACGCGTCCTTGAAGATCGTGACGGCGCGATCTCGCCGCTCTTGCCACCGGGCTTCGGTCAAGCCCAGTCGCTCGTCGGGGGCGTCCCGTCTTTGCCGGTTTCGGTATCGCTCATGGGGGCTACTCTTTGTCGCTCGCCGGGCTCGGCGGCTGAATGGCGGGGCGGGCGTCTTTGTGCCCACCTGCTAAATCACCGCTAAGAACTGCTAATTGAGTAGTTGGCGTCTGCCCGCTCACGCTGCGGGCTTTCGAGTCTTCGGGAGGGGGGGGCGCGTGATAGCCAGACGTCGATGGGCGATCGCCGCTCGCCGCTCGACTTTCGGCAGTTCGGCGCCGCTTGCGCAAACGCGGGCTCTTCGGATTCGATAGCGGCGAATATATCGGCCTGCTTCATTCGCTCGGCGGGCGGTTTTGCGGCCTACCCCGTGCTGCTTCGAATTCGGCGATCTTGCGTTGGCGGGCTCGTCGTCGAAATAGCCAGTCGCATGCCGCAAGCGCGGGGGCGATCCCGCGCCTGCTTGCCTGCTCGTAGCCCGCTCGCTATCAATGCGGCGACGTTTCGGTGATGGTGTTCCACTCGTGGACGAGCGACGCCGCGACGCTGCGCGGCTTGCGGTCGATGCGATAAGGAAGCCGAAGATGTCCCGTGCGCTCGCACCCGCGGTGCAAGTCGGCGAGCGCACGCTCGGCGTCGGCTTCGGTGTCGTAAGCCTTCGTAAGCCTTCGAAGAAACGCGTGTGCCGTCTTCGCTATCGCGGACGATGACGAAGACGGCACGCGAGTTGCCGGCCATATCGGCGACTCGGCAGTCGCGACGGGTATCTCCGACTTCGGCATCCTTCGGCGTCGGCTCGGTCGCAGCGGGATTGACCGACGGCGAACCGATGGACTTGGCGATGTTGCTTCGAGCACTTATTTTTCGAGCCCTTATTTTTCGAACCTTGGGATTTCGCCTCCCGTCGAGCCCTCGAAGCGCCCGCGGCCTCGACCGCCGAGCCTCGATCGCGGCTGCGCATTCTCGAAGCGCCGCATTCGCTTTCGGTGCCCGATCGTTTCGTGTCCGTCGGGGCGTGTAGGGTATCATTCAGGAACTTCCGGCCTCGTCGAGATGGCCGTTCCCGCCTCGCAAAGGCCCCCGTTCCCTCGGCGCTGCTCGGATTCGTGAAAGTAGAATCCGTGAAAGACGGCAAGGTATCGGCTGTCTCGGATCGGCACCGGCGACGGGGATTTTCCGAAAACCGCTTGGGCAATCGTTTTTGAAACCGAATGATGCGTTACTCGATCCTCTCCTTGTTCGGCAATGCACTGCGCTCGCATCGGCGTTGGCCCGCGGCTTGGCGCGATGCCGAGCCCAAACAGACCTACGATGTCGTGATCGTCGGCGGCGGCGGTCATGGCTTGGCCACGGCATATTATCTGGCGGCGGAGCACGGCATCACGCGGGTCGCGGTGCTGGAAAAAGGCTGGCTAGGCGGCGGCAATACCGGGCGCAATACCACCATCATCCGCTCGAACTATCTGCAAGACGAAAGCGCCCATCTCTACGAGCACTCGCTGCGCCTTTACGAGAATCTCTCCTCCGCGCTCAACTTCAACATCATGCTGAGCCAGCGAGGGGTGCTCAACCTCGCCCACAACGAGCATGACTTGCGCGAACTGTCGAGGCGGGTCAACGCCATCCGCCTCAACGGCATCGATTCGGAAATCCTGACCCCCGATCAAATCAAGGCGATGGTGCCGATCATCAACACATCGCCGAACGTGCGCTATCCGGTGCTCGGAGCCTCTTTGCAGCGTCGCGGCGGGGTGGCGCGACACGATGCCGTGGCTTGGGGTTTCGCGCGCGCCGCCGATGCCTTGGGGGTGGATATCATCCAAAACTGCGAAGTCACCGGCATCCGACGGGGCGACGAGGGGGTCGAGGGGGTCGAAACCACCCGCGGCTATATCGAAGCGAAGAAAGTGGGGGTGGTGGTCGCAGGTCATGCCAGTGTCTTGGCGGAGATGGCCGGTTTCAGGCTGCCGGTGGAAAGCCACGCCCTGCAGGCGCTGGTCTCGGAGCCGATCAAGCCGATCCACGACACCGTGGTGATGTCCAATGCGGTGCATGTCTATGTCAGCCAATCCGACAAAGGCGAACTCGTGATCGGCGCCGGGATCGACGGCTACAACTCCTACGCGCAGCGAGGGAGTTTCAGGGTCATCGAAGAGCAGATGGGAGCCCTGCTCGAGTTGTTCCCGATCTTTTCCCGCCTGAAGATGCTGCGCCATTGGGCGGGGATCGTCGATATCTGCCCCGATGCGAGCCCGATCATCTCCAAAACGCCGGTGCGTCATCTCTATTTCAACTGCGGCTGGGGAACCGGAGGCTTCAAGGCCACTCCCGGCTCCGGCCATGTTTTCGCCCACACCATCGCGCGCGACGAACCCCACCCGAAAAACGCCGCTTTCACTTTGGATCGCTTCGTCAGCGGTGCGTTGGTCGACGAACACGGCGCGGCCGCGGTGGCCCACTGAAAAGCCCGCCGACAAGAGGGAAAGAAAAGCGATGTTGCTTATCCGTTGTCCTTGGTGCGGACTAAGAGATGAAAGCGAATTTCACTGCGGGGGCGAAGCGCATATCGTCCGCCCCCTTTCCCCGGCCGATCTGACGGACGAGGAATGGGCGGATTATCTGTTCATGCGCACCAACCCCAAGGGGGCGCATCGCGAACGCTGGTATCACGAGGCCGGTTGCCGGCGCTGGTTCAATATCGAGCGCGATACCCTCACGCATGAGATCCTGCGGATCTATCGCATCGGCGAAGATCCCGAGGGCAAAAAAGGCGGCAAGGGGAAAGGCGCATGAGCGCACAGAAATTCCGGCTCCCGGAAGGCGGTCGTATCGATCGTGAACGCCCCTTGCGCTTTGCCTTCGACGGCGCGGCGCTGACCGGCTACGCCGGGGATACCCTGGCCTCGGCGCTGCTCGCCAACGGGGTGCGGCTGGTCGGCCGGAGCTTCAAATACCACCGGCCGCGCGGGGTGTTCGCAGAAGGCGCCGAGGAACCCAACGCTTTGCTCCAACTCGGCGAAGGGGTATCGGGAGAGCCGAACGCTCGCGCCACGCAGGTCGAACTGCGCGAGGGGTTGATCGCCGCCAGCCAGAACTGCTGGCCGAATGTCGGCTTCGATGTCGGCGCGATCAACAGTTATCTCTCGCCTTTGCTGCCCGCCGGTTTTTATTACAAGACCTTCATGTGGCCCGGCAAATGGTGGATGAAATACGAGCGTTTCATCCGCCGTGCCGCCGGGCTCGGTCGCGCCCCGACCGGCCCTGATCCCGATATCTACGACAAGCGCTTCGCGCATTGCGATGTGCTCGTGATCGGAAGCGGAGCCGGCGGGTTGGCGGCGGCGGAAACGGCGGCCAAGGCCGGGGCGCGGGTGATCCTCGCCGACGACCGCCCCGAACCCGGTGGCCGACTGACCGCCACCCGCACGATCATCGACGACGCCCCGGCCGTCGAGTGGGTCGATCGGATCGTCTCCGAGATCGAAAGCGCACCCGATGCCCGGCACTTGCAACGAACGACCGCGCTCGGCTATTACGACCACAACTACCTGACCTTGGTTGAGCGCTGCAGCGATCACTTGTCTCCCCCGAGGCGCGGCGATCGGGTTCGTCAGCGTTTGTGGAAGGTCAGAGCGAAGCAGGTGGTGTTGGCGACCGGAGCGCACGAGCGACCCTTGGTGTTTCGCAACAACGACAAGCCGGGGGTGATGCTTGCGAGCGCGGCCCAAACTTACGCGAATCGCTACGCCGTGCGTCCGGGCAAGGCCGCGGCGGTGGTCTTCACCAACAACGACAGCGGCTGGGAAAGCGCCATCGACCTTGCCGATGTCGCCAAGATGCGGGTGACCTTGGTCGATGCGCGCTCCGATCCCTCGAATCCCCGGCGCACCTCGCTAAGGCACCACGGCATCGAGCTTTTGGCCGGGCATGCGATCACCGATGTCCATGGCCGCAAGGGGGTGAGCGGGGTTTCGGTGGCGGCCTTGGACGAGCGCGCCGAGGGCTACTCCGGTCGCCATCGCAAGATCAAATGCGATCTCGTTTGCTCCTCGGGCGGGTGGAATCCCGCGGTCCATCTTTTTTCCCAGTCGGGCGGAAGGCTCGCCTTCGACGATCAGCGGGGGATTTTCCTACCCTCCGAATCGCGCCAACCGCAGTTTTGCGTCGGCGCCTGCAAGGGCACGCAGGAATTGGGAGAGACGATCTCCGAGGGTCGCGAAGCGGGCAAGGCCGCCGCTGCCGCCTGCGGTTTTCGCAAGCGGGGCAGCGCCAAGGCCTTGCCCAAGATCGAGGAAAGCGAGCAAGCCCCGATCCGGCTGTTATGGGCAACGCCGACGGGCTCCGGGCGTGGCACCCGCGCCAAGCATTTCGTCGATCTGCAAAACGACGTCACCGTGGCCGATGTGGAACTCGCCGCTCGCGAGGGCTATCGCTCGGTGGAGCATCTCAAGCGCTATACGACCACCGGCATGGGCACCGACCAAGGCAAGACCTCCAACGTCAACGCCTTGGCCCTTCTGTCGCAGTCGCTCGGCAGCGATATTGCCTCGACCGGCACCACCACCTTCCGCCCGCCCTTCGTTCCCGCGACCTTCGGCGCTCTGGCGGGGCGCGAGGTCGGCACCCTTTCCGATCCGATCCGAACCACCCCGATGCACGAGTGGCATATCGAGAAGGGGGCGGTCTTCGAGGATGTCGGGCAATGGAAGCGGCCGCGCTACTACCCGAACGCCGGGGAGTCGATGCGCGAGGCGGTGGATCGGGAATGTCTTGCGGTGCGCAACGGAGTCGGGATCTTGGATGCCACCACCTTGGGGAAGATCGATATCCAAGGGCGCGACGCCGCCGAATTCTTGGAGCGGATCTACACCAACAATTGGAAAAAACTCGCGATCGGGCGTGGCCGCTACGGCTTGATGTGCACCGAAGACGGCATGGTCTTCGACGACGGCGTCACCTTGCGCTTGGGCGAGCGGCGCTATCTGATGCATACCACGACCTCCAACGCCGCCCGCGTTCTCGCTTGGCTCGAGGAATGGCGGCAAACGGAGTGGCCGGAACTCGAGGTCTTTTTCACTTCGCTGACCGAGCAACTCGCCACCGCCTCGATATCGGGTCCGCTCGCCCGAGCCCTGCTGGCGGAACTCTCCCCCGATCTCGACCTCGATCCGGAAGCCTTTCCCTTCATGCACTGGCGCGAGGCGCAGGTGGCCGGGATCCCCGCCCGCATCGCGCGGGTATCGTTCACCGGCGAATCCTCCTTCGAGATCTCCTGCCCCGCGGGATTCGGTCTTGCCTTGTGGACGGCGCTGATGCAAAGCGGTCGGGAATACGGGCTCACCCCTTACGGGACGGAAGCGATGCACGTCCTGCGGGCGGAGAAGGGCTTCATCATCGTCGGTCAGGAGACGGACGGGACGGTGACCCCCATCGATATCGGCATGGAGGGGATGGTCAGCAAGTCGAAGGATTTCATCGGCAAACGCTCCTTGTCTCGTTCGGATACCGAGCGCGACGATCGCAAGCAACTGGTGGGATTGCTGACCGACGATCCGGCCGAAGTCCTTCCCGAGGGAGCGCAGATCGTCGATGCCGAGGGCCCGCTGCCGATGGCGATGACCGGCCATGTCAGCTCTTCCTATCACAGCGCGAATATCGGGCGTTCGATTGCCTTGGCGTTGGTGCGCGCCGGGCGAAGTCGTCACGGGGAGTCCGTGGTCGTGCCCTTGGCCCGGCGCAGCGTTTCCGCGCGCATCACCGCTCCCGAATTTCTCGATCCGGAGGGAAGCCGTGCCCGCAGCTGACAATGTCCGCTACCAAAGCGCTTTGGCCGCGTTGGAACTTGCAAAGCGGGCGCAAGATCGAGCCGAGCGAGCCGACGAGGCGAAGGGCGATGCGAAGCCCCGGGTCATCCTCGACGAGCGCTCCCCGCGCGGCCTTTTGACCTTGCGCGGCGATGCCGCCGACGCGAAGTTCAAAAAAGCGGTGCACGCCGTGTTGAAGATCGAGCCCATCGCCGAGCCCCTGACATCGCAAAAACAAGGCGATGTAAATCTGCTATGGCTAGGCCCCGATGAATGGCTGATCACCGCCCCGGAGCCGGCGATCGAGGAGATCGAAGAGGCCTTGCGCGCCAAACTCGAGGATTTGCCGGCGGCTCTTTGCGATATTTCCCATTCCCGCACGATCATCGGCGTTTCCGGCCCCGCCGCCTACGATGTGATCGCCAAAGGCTGCCCGCTCGATCTGCATCCCCGCGAATTCCCCACCGGCAACTGCGCCCAATCCCGTTTGGCTCGCTGCAATATCCTGATCCACCGCATCGACGACGAGCCGACCTTCGAGATCCATGTCGCCCGCAGCTTCGCTCGCTACGCTTGGGAATGGCTCGAAGACGGCACCCGGGAATTCGAGGTACCGGCGGATTGAGTCCGCAAGATTTTCGCGGGACAAGTCGGTAGGGCATTCATTTTTCGAGCATGCCTGATCCCGGCACCATCGTGGCCGAAACGGCGCGGACGATAGTGACCGTCGAAGACGCTCTCGCCCATGCATCCGAGTACATCGACGAACGGATAAACGAATACACATCGGAACCCCGGCGGGCAAGGACTCGACGATGACCGATCTCGTTTATAGAGAACAAGGCAAGACGGATTGGACGGTCCAGCACCACGGCACCGTCCGCGAGCGCATCGAAGCCCGCTTGCAAGTCGGATTCGTCATCGACGAAGACGCGTCGATCGTCCACATCCACCCCGAAGAGAGACGGCTCCGCGCAAGGTGATCTTGGCTCGGTCGTTGTCCGAAGCCCTGACCGCTTAGCGCGAAAAGCAGGTGTGAATGGAGATCCTGACCGCGGCCGAGCGCGATCGCCGCGCCAAGTTCGAAGGGGCCGAGTTGGTTTCGTCGGCAAAGAATTCGATAAGACGGCAAGGGAACGATGATGATTCTTTGCAAGGGGGTCTTATTCAGATTCAGGTCTGTTCCGTTCATCGGGCCGATCGATTCCGAGGTTCAAGTTAAGGTCAAATACGGAAACATGCGGCCAGAACCCGGCGGGGTGGGTTTCGATGCGATCGATAACAGGGTGCACGGTTCATCTACATCTTTATCGGTGTGCGCATGTCCGTCGGACTGTTCTTTTCGGTTACTGATACGGTGGCCCAACATGATTCGTTCGCCGTCCGAGCGTTCGGTGATGGATACCGACATCACACGCTCGAGTTCGATACCCGCCGGCTGTACGACGGGCTGACCGATCTCTATGACCGGTGCGGATTGACCGTCAAGACCGTCAAATGAAAACTTGGATCGCCGGCATCGGGGGCATCGCTATCGGGGCCGCGCGCGTCGCTTGGACGGACGGGCGCCGGTCGTGCTTCGATCTCTATACCGATCTTTATCGACAGTGCGAGCGTCTGGTCGGTGAAGGTCCGCAGAATCGGTGCTACGAAACGGCCAAGGAAGCCGGGGTCGCAAACGAGTGCGATGCGCACTATCCCGAATGGCGAATAAAAGAAGGGCGCTTTTATTCGGAATCGGATTTGGAAGAAATGCGGAAGGGTCGATGAGACCGAAAAACACTAAGAGCGCACAAGCGCGAGGATTTGCCGAGGCTTCCTTCCGATGGACCCTTCGAAGTTGTCGGGTGCCCGCTCGATCGATAGTTCCGCGTTCGCCACCGGTCGTTTGCGCCCGATCCCGCTTGCGCTCGCTGCAATATTTTTGCCCGATGCATCGGCGATCATCGAAGCCATCGAAAGATAAGTCGCGCGCGGTTTCGCTCGCCATGTTCGGGCAGCTTCGAAGATAGCGCCCGGGAGTTCGAAAAGCAGCTGGATCGAGCCTGAACGACTTTCGCGGAACAGAAAAACATTAGAGAAGGTGCTTGCGAGAATTCACCGACAATTCATTCGGATGGATGCCAAGCACGAAAACCACCAGACCCGCAAAAACCCCGAATCACGGAGGCCAAGGAATCGCATGAAAATCAAGATCGGATTCATCGCTTGCATTGCCGCTTTGGTTTTGCATACACCCTTGATCCAGGCGAAAGAAGTCGATATCACCTTGTTGCTGGTTTCGGATATCTATCGCATGAAGAGCGAGAACGATCGCGGCGGTTTTGCCAAAGCCGCTGCCGTCGTGCGCCAAGAGCGCGCTCGCAACGATCGGATGCTTTATATCCACGCCGGCGACACACTCTCTCCTTCGGTGATGAGCGGTATCGACGAAGGAGCGCATGTCATCGAGTTGCTCAATCTCGCACCCCCCGATATTTTCGTCCCCGGCAATCATGAATTCGATTTCGGCCCCGAACGCTTCGAAGAACTCGTCCTCGAAAGGCTCGACAGCGAAATCATCGGCGCCAATATTCGCGACGGGCAAGGTCGGCGTCGTTCGGGGATCGACGATTATCGAATCCATGAATTCGACGGCCTCAAGATCGGGGTCTACGGTCTGATATCACCCGACGCCCGCATTTTCTCCTCCCCCGGCCCCGACTATTCGTTTTTGCCGATGGTGCCCGCCGCCCTCGAGACCGCCGAGAAGTTGAGGGCGCAAGGCGCCGATATCATCGTCGCCGTCGCTCATGCATCCTTCGCCGAAGACGATCGACTCATGGCCGAGGCCAACGGGGCCATGGATATTCTGCTCAGCGGAGACGATCACGATCTCAGGCTCGAATTCGACGGCGAAACGGTCTTTGCCGAGACCCGATCCGATGCCGAATATATGGTCGCGATCGACCTAGCGATCGATATCGAAGAAAAGGATGGCGAGCGAAGAGTGCGCTGGTGGCCGAATTTCCGCATCGTCGATACCGCCGACTATCCCGCCGATCCTGAAACCGAGGCTTTGTCGCAAACCTATCTTGCCCGGATAGAGACCGAAATGAACAAGGTCATCGGCAGCACCGCCGTGGCGATGGACACTCGTCGCGTCACGATAAGAAGGCGGGAAGCCACCTTCGGCAATCTGCTGACCGACGCCATGCGCGCTTTTTTCGAGACCGATGTCGCCATCGCCAACGGCGGGGGGATCCGCGCCGGTAGGGAGTATCCCGCCGGGGCCGATCTGACCCGGCGCGATATCTTCGAGGAATTGCCCTTCGGCAATTATCTGGTCGGGGTGCGATTGTCGGGGGCGGATCTGCTGGCGGCTCTCGAAAACGGCGTTTCGCGGGTCGAGGACGGCGCCGGTCGCTTCCCTCATGTATCGGGACTCGTGATGGATGTCGACTCTTCCAAGCCCGCCGGGGAACGCGTGTCGAACGTCAAGGTCGGCGGTAGGCTTCTTGATAAAAACGCTTTTTACAGCGTGGCGACGAACGACTTCATGTTGCGCGGAGGCGATGGCTACAAACCCTTGTCCGCCGGCGAAACGATCTTCGACGCCGACGACAGCGATCTGATCACCTCGATCTTGATCGAATTCATCCGCGCCAACAGCCCCGTGGCCCCGAAGATAGAAGGGCGGATCAACCTGATCCAAGCCAAATAGTCGACAAATAACAGGTTTTTTGCTCTCGTTATCGCTTCGGGGCAAAGCGAAAGCGGCGAAAGCGGTATCGGTCCGCGCACTGTCGGCGAGGGGATGAAAGAGACATACGATGAGCGACCTGACCCCCGAAGTACAGGCACGGGTGCGATGGTTGCGCCTGCGCGATGCCCTCGCAGACGATGCAAGGGGGCAGATGGTAGAGGTGCGCCGGGCGAGCGATGAGCTGCTGGAAATCGTCAGCGAGGGTGCACGCCTAGGGTGCGATGTCGATACCCTCGCCCAAGTGCAGTCCACCCTTGCCCTGTGCGTCGATGCGATGCAGCGTGCAAGCGATGGCATTGCGTCCACCCCGAAGGAGGATACCGATATTACCCACATCATGGCTGCCTACGATGCGCACGCGCAGGAGATGGACGATGATAAATAGCAACCTGCCAGGGCGAGGGCTCGCCGGCGTATTCCTCGCGATGGTCGCTATCGGGGGTGCAAGCCTTCGATTTGCTAAATGATGCTGCTGCGTAAAGTGATATTGATGAGTTCGTGAAGTTGGTGGCAGTCGGGGCTGATGTCGATGCGAAGGATAAGGATGGCCATACGCTCTTGCTCTTGGCAAGCACGCGAGGGGCGAGTGAAGGCAATATCAAGGCTTTGGTCGATACCGGGGCTAAGGAGGGCAAGCCATGACTGATATCTGCGCGTTATGCGGGGCAGAATATGACCCCGAAGGGGATGTGCCAGACGACGAAGAACGACTCGAAAAAAGCCGATCCCGGGATGAAAAGGGCAGGCGGAAGGGTCATTGAAATTACCATCGATTCGTGGTATTGGTAACCCTTGATCGGTAGCGGAAAACCTCTTCGAGGGGAATCGCTGCAACCTCATACTGACTGCTCGAATGCCCCCGATACCGTTCGCCGAGCCCGTTGGAGACGAGGGCCGATGGATGATCTCGAAAGGCCGGCCGAAAAGGCTATCGAGATTGCCTCTGATTGGCACGAGGAAGGTTGAAAAGTCGAAGAGAAAATTCAAAGATGCGGGGGAATAAACGGCTCTTCCGAGTATGAAAATTCGCTCTTTCCTTCGGTGTTCTGCAAACGATTGGCAATCATGATCATTACATCCCGGAAAATCAGGAGCCGAAAGATGGACACGTTTTTCCAATCGAGCGTTTTCCCGGCTTTTAAAAGATTCTTTCGGGCATTTGTCGAGCGAATTCATTCTATATTCCCGGGAGTCGAATCCCCGCTCGTCTTTGCAAAAACATCAGTCCATCATAAAGAGTACGAAGCCCTTTCCATTCGCAAGAAGAGTCGAGTCGTTCTTGCGATCTTTCTTGTTTTCGGGGCGTTATTGATTCTCTATATTCCTTCCGCCTTTGCGCAGGGCTTCGAGGTCAGACCCGGCTCGTTGACCATCGACGAAGGTGAACGAGCCACCTTCGATTTGCGACTGACGACACCGCCATCGCATATTGTCAATGTCAAATTTTCTGTACCAGACTCGATTAGCCCCTTTCCGCTGACTCCCTACCCGAGGTTGTTGCCGTCCAGATTTTCTGGTATACAGATCGGAGCTGCCGGTCAGTCCGGAGGTCATCGCTGGAATGAATGGACTACGTTGACCGTTCTCGCGGACCATGACGATGACGTGAATCATGAAAATTTCGCTATTACCATTCGTGCGTCTAGTTCAGATAGTGGTTATAACGGCAAGACATCGCATGTCAATATCACCATCATCGACGACGATTTTGTTAAAGTCACTCCTAGAAGAACGCTGGAGATAGACGAGGGCAGTTCGGGGAGTTTCAACGTCAGCCTCGGCATCGTCCCGAGTGCGAACGTCACGGTTGAACTTATCAAGACGAACTCGGATATCACCCTCTCCCCGACTTTGTTGACTTTCACCCCCACGAACTCCAAGACCGAGCAATCGGTCACCGTCTCCGCCAGCCATGACAACGATAACACGAACGATACCGACACCATCACCCTGATCGCTCGGGGTCCGATAACCACTTTCGAGACGACGGTATCGGTCACCGTTACCGACGACGATATCCCGAGGTTCTTCGTGGACCCCACCTCGTTGACCATCACCGAAGGCGGACAAGCCACCTTCCGAGTGCGACCGGCGACCCGGCCCTCGGCGAATATGACGGTCAACCTGAGCGCCCCGGGCTCGTCGCTTACCATCAATCCGACCACGCTGGACTTCTATCGATGGGGCTCGGATCACGGAAACGCTTGGAATCAATACAAGACGGTGACCGTTTCCGAACCCCAAGACGACGATAGCGCTGACGAAAGAGCCGTTATCAATATAAGAGGTGCGGGCGGGGATTATCAGGACAGAACTTCGCAAGTCAACGTCTCCGTCGAGGACGACGATACCCCGGGGTTCGACGTGAAAGAAGACTCGTTGACCATCATCGAAGGCGGACAAGCCACCTTCGAGGTGCGACTGACGACGTCGCCATCGGATCGTGTCCTAGTCTCATTTGCTGCACATCACTCGGATATCACCTTGGATACCGACTCGGGTGCGTCGGGCAACCAAAATACGATTACTTTTATCAATTACAATCAGGCCCGGGCCATCGGAAGGGTTTACTGGAATCAATACCAAAGGGTGACTCTTACCGCAGGCCATGACGATGATATGGATAACGAATCTTTCGGTGTTACCCTTTCCACGACGATTAGCCGAGATGATGGTTATAAGGGCAAGTCAGCGAACATCAACAATATCACCCTCACCGACGACGATGTGATTGTCATCCCGTCGGGAACGCTGGAGATAGGCGAAGGCGGTTCGAAGAGCTTCAACGTCAGCCTCAATACCTCCCCGAGTTCGAACGTCACGATTTCCCTTGCGAAGACGAACTCGGATATTACCCTCTCTCCGACTTCGTTGACCTTCACCACCGAGAACTACTCGACCGCACAATCGGTCACCGTCTCCGCCGGCGAAGACGCCGACATCGCGCACGACTCCGATACCATCACCCTGACCGCTTCAGGCGGATACCTGACCGATGAAGACGAGACATACGCTTCGCCGGTGACGAAATCGGTCGCCGTCACCGACGACGATATCCCGAGGTTTTTCGTGGACCCCACCTCGTTGACCATCGCCGAAGGCGGACAAGCCACTTTCCGAGTGCGGCCGGCGACACGGCCCTCGGCGAATATGACGGTCAATCTGAGCGCCCCGGGCTCGTCGCTCACCATCGATCCGACCACGCTGAGATTCGATCGAGACGGCGAGGATTACCCTTGGGATGAATACAAGACGGTGACCGTTTCCGAACCCCAAGACGGCGATAGCGCTGACGAAAGATCCCTTATCAATATCAGAGGTGTGGGCGGGGATTATCAGGACAAGACCTCGCAAGTCAACGTTAGCGTCGAGGACGACGATATCCCGGGGTTCGTGGTGACCCCCACCTCGTTGACCATCGCCGAAGGCGGACAAGCCACCTTCAAGGTGCGACTGGCGACGTCGCCATCGGATCGTGTCCTGGTTTCACTTGCTGCACATAACTCGGATACCACCTTGGATACCGACCCGGGTGCGTCGGGCAACCAAAATACGATTACTTTCATCAATTACAGTCAGCCCTTGGTCGTCGGAAGGTCTTACTGGAATCAATACCGTACGGTGACCCTTAGCGCGGGCCATGACGCCGATTTCAATGACGAATCTTTCGGTGTTACCATTTCCACGACGATTAGCAGAGATGATGCATATAAGGGCAAATCAGCGGGCGTCAGTATCACCATCACCGACGACGACGAACTGATTCAAATCATCCCTAAAGAAAGGCTGGAGATAGGCGAAGGCGGTTCGGGGACTTTCAACGTCAGACTCGGCGCCGCCCCGGATTCGAACATCACGGTTTCCCTTGCGAAGACGAACTCGGATATCACCCTCTCTCCGACTGCGCTGACCTTCACCCCCACGAACTACTCGAACGAACAAACGGTCACCGTCACCGCCTCCGAAGACGCCGACCTCGCGCACGACTCCGACACCATCACCCTGTCCGCTTCGGGCGAGATAAACGCTCCTGCGGTGACGAAATCGGTCTTGGTTTTCGATAACGACAGTAACTCGGGTATCTTCGTGGACCCCGACTCGTTGACCATCGCCGAAGGCGGACAAGCCACCTTCCGAGTGCGACTGACGACGTCGCCATCGGATAATGTCCTCATCTCATTTTCTGTACCTGACTCGGATACCACCTTGGATACCAACCCGAATGCGTCGGGCAACCAAACTACATTTACTTTCATCAATAACAGTCAGTCCCCGACCATCGGAAGGGCTTACTGGAATCAATACCAAACGGTGACCGTTTTCGCGGGTCATGACGCTGATGTGAATGACGAATCTTTCGTTATCAGCCTTGATACGACGACTCGAGATAATACTTATCGGGGCAAGAGAGCGAGCGTCGATATTGCCATTACCGACGACGACAAGCCCTTGGGAACGATTCAAATCACGTCGGGAACGCTGACGATAGACGAGGGCGGTTCGGGGACTTTCGATGTCAGCCTCAGTACCGCCCCGGGTTCGAACGTCACGGTTTCCCTTGCGAAGACGAATTCGGATATCACCCTCTTACCGACTTCGCTGACCTTCACCCCCGAGAACTACTCGACCGCACAAACGGTCACCGTCTCCGCCGGCGAAGACACCGACATCGTGAACGAATCCGACACCCTCACCCTGTCCGCTTCGGGCGGGATAAACGCTCCGCCGGTGACCAAATCGGTCTCCATCACCGATAACGATGCCCCTTCGGGAACCATCGTTCTCTCAGATACACAGACGCTGACGATAGACGAGGGCGGCTCGGGGACTTTCGACGTCAGCCTCAGCGCCGCCCCGAACGCGAACGTCACGGTTTCCCTTGCGAAGACGAACTCGGATATCACCCTTTCCCCGACCTCGCTGACCTTCGATGCGTCGAACTATGGGACCGGACAAACGATCACCGTCTCCGCCGCCGAGGATACCGATGCCACGAACGATTCCGACACCATCACCCTGTCCGCCACGGGCGGCATCGATGCCGACGATGTGACGAAATCGGTCTCCGTCACCGATAACGATACCCCTTCGGAAGCCATCGTTCTCTCCGATACGAATACGCTGAACATAACCGAGGGCGGCTCGGGGACCTTCTCCGTCAGCCTCAGCGCCGCCCCGAGCGCGAGCGGAACGGTCTCACTTACGAAGACGAACGCGGATATCACCCTTTTCCCGACCTCGCTGACCTTCGACGCGTCGAACTATGGGACCGGACAAACGATCACCGTCACCGCCGCCGAGGATGCCGATAGCACGAACGAATCCGACACCATCATCCTGACCGCCACGGGAGGGATCAGCGCTTCGCCGGTGACGAAGTCGGTCTCCGTCAGCGATAACGATGCCCCTCCGGGAACCATCGTTCTCTCCGATACGAGGACGCTGAACATAGCCGAGGGCGGCTCGGGGACTTTCGACGTCACCCTCAGCGCCGCCCCGAACGCGAATGTCACGGTTTCCCTTGAGAAGACGAACGCGGATATCACCCTTTCCCCGACCTCGCTGACCTTCGACGCGTCGAACTATAGGGCCGGACAAAGGGTCACCGTCTCCGCCGCCGAGGATGCCGATAACACGAACGATTCCGACACCATCACCCTGTCCGCCACGGGCGGCATCGATGCCGACGATGTGACCAAATCGGTCTCGGTTACCGATAACGATGCCCCGTCGGGAACCATCGTTCTCTCCGATACGAATACGCTGAACATAACCGAGGGCGGCTCGGGGACTTTCAGGGTCAGTCTCAGCACCGCACCGAGTGACGACGTCAGGGTTTCTCTTTCGAAGACGAACTCGGATATCACCCTCTCCCCGACTTCGCTGATCTTCACATCCGACGACTACGCAATCGTGCGATCGGTCTTGGTTTCGGCGAAAGAGGATGACGACGCCACGGACGACACCGACACGATCACCCTCGTCGCATCGGGAGGAATCGACGCCCCGGAGGCGACGAAATCGCTCTCCGTCACCGATAACGACGAGAAACCCTCGGGAAGCATCGTTCTCGACCCGTCGGGAACGCTGACGATAGACGAGGGCGGCTCGGGGACCTTGTCCGTCAGCCTCAGCGCCGCGCCGAATGCGGACGTGACGGTTTCTCTTAGGAAGACGAATGCGGATATCACCCTTGACCGGACCTCGTTGACCTTCGATGCTTCGAACTATGCGACGCCGCAGGATATTTCCGTTTCTGCCGCCGAAGACGAAGACGCCACCGACGACAGCGATGCCATCACCCTGTCCGCCGACGGCGGCATCATTGCCTCCGATGCGACCTCGGTGATCTCGGTGAACGACGACGAGGTCGTCGGAAGCATCGTCTTGGATTCCACGGAAACGCTGAACGTCGACGAGGGCGGCTACCGGGAGTTCACCGTCCGTCTCTCGACGGCGCCGAATAACGATGTGAAGGTCTCCTTGGGGAAGACGAACGCGGACGTGACTCTTTCTCCGGCCTCGCTGACCTTCACCGCATCGAATTATCGAACCGCGCAGACCGTCACCCTTACCGCCGCCCAAGACGACGACGCCGAAGACGATAGCGACATCATCACGATCGAAGCCGCCGGCGGCTTCATCGCTTCCGATGTGACCAAAGTGGTTTCGGTGGATGACGACGAAGTCGCCGGAAGCATCATCCTTTCTCCCACGACAACGCTGGAAATCGCCGAAGGGGATTCGGCGGCTTTCTCCGTCAGTCTTTCGATCGCGCCGGTCAATGACGTTAGCGTCAACCTTTCGAAAACCAATGACGATATCGGCCTTTCCACGACCTCGTTGACCTTCACCGCATCGGATTGGGAGACGCCCCAAAGCGTTACCGTCTCCGCGGCCCAAGACGACGACGCCGCGAGCGAGAGCGATACCATCACTCTATCCGCCACCGGCGGCATCGTCGCCGACGCTGTCATAAAAAGCGTCAGAGTTGCCGACGACGACGCCCCCTCGGGAACGATATCGACGGATCCCGCCACGCTGTCTTTGAACGAAGGCGAATCGACGAATCTCACCGTCCGACTCTTGGATCCGCCGATCGCCGATGTCACAGTCTCCCTTTTGACGACCGGCGAAGCCCTCGTCCTCGACAAGACTTCGCTCGTCCTCCCCGTTTCGAACTGGAGCGCCGCCCAAACCGTCACCGTCAGCGCCGCCCATGACCCCGACACCGCCGACGGGAGCCACACCATCACCCTGTCCGCTTCCGGCGGCATCGACGCCTCCGATGTCGTCGTATCGGTCTCGGTGGCGGACGACGATTTCCCGGGCGGCTTGTCCTTGTCCCCGTCCCCGTCGGAGACGCTGGAGGTGCTCGAAGGCGGCAGCGCCACCTTGGGCATATCCCTGACAGCCAGGCCCAGCGTGGCGAGCGTCAGCGTCTTGCTTTCCAAATCCGACCCGAACCTCGTTCTCGAGCCCGCCTCGCTGACCTTCACCGAATCGAACTGGAGCGCTGCACAGCAGGTCATCGTTTCGGCGTTCGA
This sequence comes from Gammaproteobacteria bacterium, assembly GCA_965220535.1. Lineage (GTDB taxonomy): Bacteria > Pseudomonadota > Gammaproteobacteria > HK1 > HK1 > HK1. The sequence continues at coordinate 4,058,571 of OZ244833.1, forward strand.
GGACGACGATGTCGAGGACGGCTCCGATACCATCACCTTGTCCTTCGCCGGCGGCGGCAACTACGAATCGCTGACGCAAAGCGTCCCCGTGCGTATCATCGATTCCCTGGGGGAGTTCACCCTCACCCCGACGGAGTTGAATTTGACCGAGGGCGGGGATTCGCTTGACATGCAAGTCCGGCTCGATGTCGAACCGGTAGGTTCTTCGATCGTGACGGTGACTTTGACCGCCGATCGCTCGGGCCTTGCGATTTCGCCCCCGGTTTTCATCTTCCCCGCCAGTCTTTGGGACACTCCCCGCAGCGTCACCGTGCGCGCCATCGACGATTCGAACTCCTCTGACGAGACAACGACCATCACCGCGGTGGCCGTCGGCGGCAACTACCGCAGCGTGCAACGAACGGCGAAGGTATCGGTGCAAGACGACGATGAGGCGTCGATCGCGCGCCCGCCGGTCAAAGCCCAAGCCTTGGCCATCCCGCCGGTCGGCGCTCAGGACAGCACTACTTTGCGGATGCGCTGCAAGCAGGATTCGCCCTGCGCTGTGGTGCTCGACTGCACCGCCCAAGACGACGGTTCGACCTTCGAAGTCATTCTTCCCGAGTCCATCCCTGCATGGGGCACGCTGACTCTGACGGCGGAAGATATCGAGCGCCATACCGGCGCCTCGTGGGCGGGCAAGGGGCGTTTGGGTTGCGCCTTGCGCAGCGAGGGGAGCTTGGGCTCGCAAGTCTGGACGCGCTCCGGCGACGGAGTCCTGGTCAACAACTCGGCCTTGATCCGCAGCATGCCCGAGGGCGATGGGCACCGCGCGGATATCGAATCGATCCCCGAGCCCAAGAGTTTGGAGAGGACGAACCTGCGCATCCGATGCATCGCCCCCGAGCGCAGCCATTGCACCGCCACCCGCCTCGCCTGCTACGACGACGAGGGGATGCGCTACGACGGCGATATCGGCACGATCGAGCGCCTACAAGTGCGCCATCTACAAACGACGGAGATAGCCGATCGCATCGGCTATCGCTGGCAGGGGATGGGCCTCGTTTGCGAGATTCGTTCAAGCGCCCCCTTCACAGTACAGGTGTTGACCCGCACAGGAGGCGGCGGAGCCTTGGTCAACAACAGCGCAACGGGAGTGCAGTAGGGGTTCAATAAAGGAAAGGCAAAGGAAGGGCAGCGGCAAACCCCCGCCTTTCTCATCACCCTTAGCTTCGCCCCCGAAAAAGGGCTCGCCTCGAGACGATGGTCACCTCAAGCACCCTGAGGGAAATCGACAGCGAAACGCTTCTTGAGGTCTCTTTGAAAAGAAGCCCTCGATGAGCCCTTAGCTTCATCGAAAAAACCCCTTCTTTCGAAGCCGAAATATCGTCGACGACTCACCTCGTCCTTTCAAAAGAGGCAGGACGCAACCACCTGAGCCGGTCGAAAACGAAACTTTTGATTTCAAGAAAGACCGACTGCAAGAATGCTTCAGGACCGTCGGCGAAGCGGCGGAGCCGCCATGGCAAGGGTTCGCAATACATCCGACACGACTTTCTTCGGCTAGAACGACTCTCGCCGCCCGAAGAGGCGATGACCGGCTCGGGCACTTTATGATGCATATCGAAAAGAACGATCCTCTTTTGACCTAAGAGCCTCGAATATCATCGAGGACCAAAAAAGACTTTTCAATGCTTCGAAATCGATAGCGAATATCGGCAGGCAGGGGGGCACGAGCACCGCCCGGCAGATCGCTTGGAAGCGAACCACGGCGGGGCAATCCACGACGGACGCATAAGTTAAACGAGTGTTTTGATAACCCTAGGACGCTACAAGTCTGCGCTATTTAGAAAAAAGATTCAGAGCGAAGATGTAGTTACATCTCACTTTCAATCCCCCGCTTATCTTCTATCGCATTCATTCCGTTAACGATCGTTTCGACCAAAGGCGTATAGACCCGTAGTGCCTGATCTAATATTTCTAACAGATCTCAATATGTTGATATTGCTTATCGGACTACCCCTCCTTCTCCGCATGTTTCATCATATCGTCAACGTCCTTGCACTGGATGTAGAGGGCGGGGTTTTCATTGGTGATTGCGATTTTTTCAAAGTGCCGCTTTCCGCACTTGATCTTCGCGGCTTCAAGATAACGTAGATCGACCTGCCATGTGCTGTCCTTTGTTTCAACGACGAAGTAGAGCTTTTCCTCGCCATCGTCTTCCACAACAACCGCCCAATCGGGATTGTAGGAGCCAAGTGGTGTCGGGATTTTGAACCACGCGGGCAACTTGGCGTAGACCTTCACCTTTTCATTCTTTTCCAAGTCCTCGGCGAATGACTTCTCTACGCCTTCCGAGTCATAAACAACATGAGTGTAAACGGATTTTTTTACTTCCAGCGTATTTTTCAGATAGCCTTTTAGTTCTTCCTGCTCGAAAAGCTCCTGAGCATAAAAGTCGCCGATTTTCGTGTATTTGATGCCATTCACCAGTGCCAGCCGTTTGGTGCGGTTGATCGCCTCCGAGCAGTAGTCTATGAACTGCTGGGGGTTGAGCAAGAAGTCTTTTAGCCTGCGGCTCTTTCTAAGTATTTGGACGATGCTCTTTCTGGTGAGTTGGGTCTTATCCTGTAAATCGGTAATGATATCGGGTAGCTCGATATCATCCTCGTGGATCGCTGTGTAGCCTGACTTGCATGTTTCCTGAACCTCTACGCCACCTTTGCCGATAGCGATATCGGCCTTTCGGAATTGAACGCGAGTTCTGGTAATCGGAGGGCAGCTTCTTATCGCGTTGGCACAATCATTCAGGAGTTTGGGATTGTCGAATTCCACGCGGTACGTTGTCTTGTACTTGATCCGATCCCAAAGAAGGCGAAATTCATTGGATTCAAGAATAGCTTCTCGCGTTCGAATGACCTTCCGTTCATCAGCGTTCTTGATATCCAGCCTGCCAGCCAACTTGCGCAGCATATTTCGAATGTTCAAGACAATAATGTCCGCTTGTTCCTCTCCGTGATTTTTGACAATTATCTGCTTAATTCTTTCTGACAGCGTAAAATTTCTGTCTTTCAGCATCGCACGGAGACTATCTTGCACCTTACCATTGGTATCTACTAATTGCTGATCTTTGAGGAATTGCCAGATTTTCTTTGACTGCTCCACACCTAAGGGCACAGATCTACCTTCATTGTTGAGGATCTGGATGGTCGCGAAAAAATGCGGTTCAACAATGCCGAAGCGAATGCCTGTATCCTGTTCGATCTCTTTTTGCAGACCTTCGGCGAACCTCTCGTAGCTCTCCGTGGCTATCACAGTCAATGTATTTATGTCGTTCCCATGGACCCGTTCACCATTTTGATTGACGCAGAGACGAAGACCACGGCCGAGTGTCTGGCGGCGCTCCCGCTCGCTGCCCATGTCTCGAAGCGTGCAAATCTGGAATACGTTTGGATTATCCCAGCCCTCCTTCAGAGCGGAGTGAGAGAAAATGAACTTCAGCTTAGTGTCGAAGCTAAGCAATTTTTCTTTCTCCTTCATAATCAGATTGTATGCTCGCTCTGCATTATCGCGATTCGTCTGATTATTCTCGGCAGTCTCTACGGACCGGCCCTTCTTGTCAATGGAGAAATAGCCGTTGTGAACATCGCTCGCATCGGCTTTCAGATCAATTTCTTTGAACAGGCTTTGATACTCTACTAATTTGGCCTGCTTGCGGTATTCTTCTTCGAATATCAGGGCGTATTTTCCCATAATGGTGTTACCATCTTTATCGTACTGGCGATAATGCTCGACGCTATCAATAAAGAACAGGCTAAGCACTTTGATCGGCTTCTTGTTTTTCGCGAACATCAGCTCCTTATCGAAGTGCTCTTTGATTGTTCGCTGAATCATCAAACGCTTGATCTGATCGGAGTCAACATCACCAATCGCGTCTCCTGGCCTAAGCAGTTGATCGAAGCCATCGCCTTTTACCTCAATGGATTCCTTGCCCTTCCCGCAAGTAATAGTACCGATCTGTATATTTTTGTAGATGGATCGACCAGTGATCTGTTCCAGATCGTCTCCGTCCTCTACGATGCGGAAATCACGCTGGATATTCTTGCCGCGCTGGAAATCTACCTCAATCTTGGCAGTGACTGATCCTCTCCGGTTATGCGTTGAGTCCAATAGGATATAAGGCTTGTTGTGCGCACTGTCGATCTGGAGTGAGGCCACCTCAATCCGCTTAACCAGCCTCCGCTCGTAGGCATCCACTGCATCTAACTGGAAGGTCATGTGATGCTTGTTCACATGAGTCGCGGAATAACGCAGGGTACATAGCGGATTCATCGCTGTGAGCGCTTCTTTCCCTTTACCTTTCAGGCCACCGTCAACACTTTGAGGCTCGTCGACGATAATAATCGGCCTCGTGGCACGAACAAGATCAATTGGTTTTTCACCACCTGTACTCTCGTTCTCCTTGTACAGGTTGTTGACATCTTTCTTGTTGATCGCGCCGACTGTTGTGACCATGATCTGGATATTGGAACTAGTAGCAAAGTTACGAACTTGTCCTAGTTTCGATGAGTCGTAAAGGAAATATTCGTAGCCCTTGGCCTTCGGATATAAGCCCTCAAAGTGCTCCTGTGTGATTTGCAGCGTCTTGTATGTGCCTTCCTTGATTGCAATGGACGGCACGACAATCATAAATTTGGTAAAGCCATAGTTCTTGTTCAGCTCGAAGATCGTACGCAAATACACATAGGTCTTGCCTGTTCCGGTTTCCATTTCAACAGTGAAGTCACCACTATCTAGCTTCTCGGAGGGTTGCAAGCCATTCTGGATCTGCACCTTGCGTAGGTTCTCTTCAATTTCCTCATCTTCCAGCACTAACCTGTTCCCAGTACCGAGCTGACTTTCTTCCATACCTAAAGACAAATTCGGACTGGCTTTTGGCTGGAATGTCACGGTTAATTCAGAGCGTGAAATTTCTTGCCCTTTGAATAGATTTACAACCGAGGCTATCGCGGTATTCTGGTAATCCAGATCGTCTTCGAAATGCAGCTTCATTAGATGAACTCCCTACAAACTACGTACATGGCTTATACCATTTTGTTCAAGAATGGCTGCCATGTTTGTTTTCGAAACATCATCGCTAAATGCGCTATCACGAAAGAAGACGTAGATCCCTGAATTTGGCACAATCTCTTGATACCATTCAACGATACCTCGGCCAATTGCCTCGACTTGATCCTTGGTAATAGTTTCATCAAGACAGGCGAGCAGCACGCCATAGCCAATATTATATATTGTCTTTCCGATCACTTCTCGACGTTCGATGGAAACAGCAAGATCTACACCACGTTTCAGGAGAAGTTCATACAAAATATCTTGTTCAGAGCGGCCATCAACTATTTTTTTTCGCTGTGATAGTAAGCTTTTTTCCATATCGGAACGATCCGGATTCCAAGGATTTAAATTGGAAAAAGAAAGTTTGAAGAACTTAAAACCGGTATCCAAGTTACGATCAATCAAGTCATTCTTCAGAACATTTGATACACGCTTCAGCCTCTCTTTTCCAATATCTGAAATAGTCCGATATCCAAGATTGAACGCCTCCGAATTCGGATCGCATTTTTCGGGGAGTTGAATTGCGATAAATCGATTTCCTGAACGCATCGCTGCCTCCGCTGTGGCACAAGAGCCTGCAAAGAAATCCAGCACGACGCCTTCATTAGCTCCAATCTTGATCGCTACATCAACAAGGTCAACGGGCTTCGGTGTTTCAAATACAGCCTTCCCATCAAATAGCGCTTTTAATTTTGTTTTGGCTGATTCGTTGGTTGATGCATCTGAGGCAAACCAAATGCTTTCAGGAGTAAGTCCTCTTTCTTTAGTATTTAGATAAGTCTTAATTCGAGGGACACCGTATCCATTCTTTCCAAACCAGATACGTCCATTCTTGATCGCTTCATTCATGACATCTTTTGTATAAAGCCAACATCTTCCACTTTGGAGATGGTGTTTTTTTCCATTTGGTGCCGTTAGTACATAAAATTGATTTGGTGTAGCATGACCGGCCTGGGCCGTCGCAGGGTCTGACTTCCAATCGCCACGCGGATCGTTGTCTGGATTCTTATACCGATCAAGGGCCTCGTCGCTCATCGGCAGCTTCTTGATGACATTTTCCTTATGAGTTAAATCTTTGCAGTAGCAAATAATGTAATCATGTCTTGAGGATATGATTTTCCTATTCTCGCGATTTGTTCTCTTCTCCCAAACGAAACATGCAATAAAATTTTCTTCTCCATATATTTCATCACAAACATTTCTCAAATTGCCGATCTCATTGTCATCAATACAGATAAAGATTACGCCATCTGGTTGAAGAAGATTTTTTGCTAACTTCAATCGTGGATATATCATTGACAACCAGTTGGTATGCTTTCTTCCGATAGCCTCTGTCCTTGAAGAAAATTTCAATCCTTCATCGTTTACTTGCCCAGTGTATCTTAGGTATGTCTGAAGATTATCTGAAAATTTATCTGAATAGATGAACTCCTCTCCTGTATTATATGGAGGATCAATAAAGATCATTTTGACCTTATTGGCGTAGCTCTTTTGAAGTAGTTTCAAAACTTCAAGATTGTCGCCTTCAATAAACAAATTTTGAGTCGTATCCCAATCGACACTCTCTTCAGGACAAGGTAGCAATGTCCCTGTGGATGATGTAAGAGCGATCTGGCGGGCCTTTTTCTTGCCATGCCAATTAAGTCCATATTTCTCCTCGCCTTCATCTAGCACCTTGGCATCACCGAGCAATTGGCGAAGAGCATCAAAATCGACTCCGCCCTCATTGAACGCATCGGGGAAGAGTTCTTTCAATCGTTTGATGTTCTCTGAAACGATGTCAGCGCTTTTGCCGTCTTCTGGATGTAATTTCTTCATCCTGTTTCCTGTGGTCTAGCATTTACTATTCTGCTCGCAGTCGGTATCAAGGATACCCGTATTTGTTTGCCAGCAGTTTGATGGGGCTTTGTCTAGTCCAGTGAGCGTCAATGCGGCTCTGCCATGGACGGCGAAGTGGTTGCCACTGCTATTAGCCATCAAGTGAACGAGGCTTGGCTGGATCGATGCGTCTCTCGGCTCGTTTTGGCTTCGGATTTCCTTTTGACCCGCCTCGTACGCTCTCTGGCAGCGACACCGTTGGTCTGGTTGATTGGTCAGGCGCACTTCGGCTTTGGTTCCAGCAAGCGATTCGAGTATCTGGCTCTGCCGGCTCGTCAGAGGCAATCGGATGTCGGATTGCCTGCAGTGCCAGATTCTACCAGCCTTGAAGCGGGATAACCTTTTCAGTCAATTTTCCTCGCCCTAGGGCTTTTGGGGATACCGCTTAGGACCTGATCATAGTGGATAACGGAGGGTTCCATGACAAAATAGTAGGTGGTAGGAGGTCTCTTTGATGGGAATCGTCGTCCCCGAAGCCTAGTGGCGATGAGGAACTCCTTACCGGGCGAGGCTCGATCTTCGCGAATCGGATGGTGCCTCATCATTGGGTGCATCCGGTATCGGGAGGCCCGATATAGGGGTTTCGGGCTCGCTCTGATTCTCTTTCAGCGCTTGCTGTCGAGCCCTTCGATCTGTCGATCGATAGTGCGCTCGCTATCGAAGTAGTTCAATATTTCATAGAGATCGGATCGGGATTGCATTCGGTCGAGCAGCGATTTTTGATCGCCCTCGATGGCGATGGTTCGGTAGACATCCAAAGCCGCTTGGCTCATGGCGCGGAAGGCGCTTAGCGGGTAAAGCACCATTGCGACTCCGGCTTCGCCGAGTTCTTCGCAGCTGAACAGGGGTGTTTTGCCGAACTCGGTGATATTGGCCAGTACCGGGGTGTCGACCGCTTGGGCGAATTGTCGGTAGTGATCGAGGCTTTGCATCGCTTCGGGGAAGATCGCATCGGCTCCGGCTTCGATATAGAGACGGGCGCGTTCGATGATCGCTTCCATGCCTTCGGTGGCGAAAGCGTCGGTGCGGGCCATGATCGTGAAATCGTTATCGAAGCGGGCATCGCAGGCGGCCTTGATGCGATCCGCCATTTCCCGTGCTTCGACGATGCTCTTGCCCGGGCGGTGGCCGCTGTAGCGGCCTAGGGTTATTGAGACACTTTTGAAGCTTATGCGACCGCCGGGGTCTCGTCCACCGCCCCTCGCCTGAACTGGCTCGGAGTGTGTTGTCCGTGGCGTTCGATCAGCCAGGCTTGGTTGTAGAGATCCTTGAACTTCTGCAATGCCTGCTGCAACTCTTCAATGGTCCAGAAGGTGCCAGGCCACAGCAGGTTCTCCTTCAAGGTGCGGATGAAGCGCTCGGCACATCCATTGCCTTCGGGGGAGCGGACAAAGGACGGCGACGAGGTGATCCCCAGCCAAGCAATCTCGTTTTGGAAGTCGCGGCTGATGTACTGCGAGCCGTTGTCATGGCGGATGGTCAACCCCGTCGCCACCCCCTTGCCGAAGGCTCCGAAGTGCTCCCGTACCCCTTGGCGAACCGGTTCCAGCGCTTCGAAGCGCGTGCCTCGCGTGGCCGCGTGCAGACCCACGCAACTCGCCGAACAATGGTCGACCGCCACGAACACGCAGACCTGCTGACCGTTCCCGAGAAGGATCGTCGTCATGTCCGTGCCCCACATCTCATCGACCCTCGAAGGCACGATGGTTCCATCATGAGCCCGAGGACCACGCTGTGGCCCTCGGCATCGCTTGGCGCGCAAACCGTTCTCGCGCATCAGTCGTGATACCCGCGCTTTGGAGGTGTAAATCTCCTCGTGTTGCAAGCGCACCCGCACTTTGCGATAGCCCTCGCCATAGAACGGACTGGCCTTGATCACCTTCCTGATCTCTTCGACCAGTTCCGCATCGGGCATCTGCCCATGCGGGCCGGGTCGACGGCGCGGAACCTGTTTGTCCGACCCCTCTTTCAGACCGCGGTACACGCCGGAGCGACTCATCCTCCAAACCCGGCAGACCCGCGAGACACCGTAGACCTTTCTCACGGAGATCGAAAGCGCGGTGCTCATCGCTTTGACCTCCGCCGCACAAAAGGGCGGCCGGCTTCCAACCTCTCGATCTTCTCGTCAAGAAGCTCGATCGTCATGGCCTGCTCGCCCACCTTGGCTTGCAGCCGGCCGATCTCCACATCTCGGGCGTCGCGAGCCTGAGACTTCAAGTGACTGATGCCCCCTGCTATAAACCTCTCATGCCAGAGACTGACATCGGCTGCCGACACCTCGAAACTCCGGGCGATGAGTTCCATGTCCTCACCCTTCATCAATCGCAGCACAGCCTCATGCTTACGATTGGCCGTCATTCGTAGCTTCCCGGTCGAAGTCCGACCCCCACTAGGCGACGGCGTCGCGGCTTTGGTTCCTGCGTGCTTGGCATGCTCTTTTTTCATCGTGAGGTTCCTCCGTTATCCCCTATGATCAGGTACTAATGATTGTCTCAAATAACTCTAGGTCGGGGGACCGCAGCGTTTGCTTTCGATCTGATCTTCGATATGAACCGCCGCGACTCCGGCTTTTTCCAGCAAGCGAATCGCGCGGGCGATATTGAGAGTGCTGCCCCAGCCGGTATCGATATCCACTAAAAGCGGCAGATCGGAGGCGTTGCAGATCCGCTCGGCATCGGTCAACACATCGTGCAAGGTGGTCAGGCCGAGGTCCGGCAGTCCGCAAGAAGCGCTTGCCACTGCGCTGCCCGATAGATAGATCGCCCGATGCCCGGCTTTTTTCGCGAGCATCGCGCAATAGGCGTTGATCGTGCCCACGATCGGCAAGGGATGCCGATCTGCAAGGGCTTTTTTGAAGCGGGCACCGGGGCTTTCGATCGCGGGCATCGGTTGGATCTCATCAAAGGTCTGGTGGATGCGAAGATGATATTCCCCGCATCGCTTTGCGGGCGGCGCCGGCTAAATACATCGACCCCGCCACGCAGATCGCTTTTTCCTTTCCGGCGGCTTCGAGGGCTTTCAAGATGGCTGCCTCGGGTTCGAAGACGGGGACGATCTCGCTATCGGGATGCATCCGCGAAAGGATATTTGCCAGTTCCTCCGCGGGGTAGGAGCGGGAGGGCTCGGCCGTGGTGACGATCACCGTTTCTGAACGCTCGACCACGGCGGAGAGGACGCTCTCAACCTCTTTGGCGAGGTTGAGAGAGAGGACCGCGATCAGTTTTGAATCTCTCGGCGAATCCCTTGACGAATCCCTTGACGGGCGGATCGTCTCGATGGTCTCGAGCAGCCTTTCGATCGAGACGCGAGTATGGGCGCCATCGACGATGAAAAGGGGCGATCTGCGCAGGATTTCCATCCTTCCCGGTAGCAGGGTATTCCCCAAGGCGTCGCCGATCGCTCGATCGTCGAGTCGATCCAACGCCCCGGCCGCTTTGGTCAAGGCGATGGCCATGGCAGCGTTTTCCCGCATCGCTTTTCCCGGGTGCCGCAGGCGAAGCGGTATCGCGCGATCGGCGATGCGAACGATGAAGGCGTTGTCGCCGGGGTCGGCGAGGGGTCGGCGATCGTCCGTGCGCTCGTCGTCCGCACAAGTCTCGACCGAGAAATCGACTCCCGAACGAATCAATGGGACATCGTTGCGCCGGGCTTCGGCTTCGACGATCGCTTGCAAGTCGCGATCGAGCCTACCGATGATATGAGGGATCCCGGGGCGGATGATCGCCGCTTTGTCGTCGGCGATATCGCGAAGGGAAGGGCCGATTCGATCGGCGTGCTCGAGTTCGATACCGGTGATGCAAGTGGCCAAGGGGATGCAGCGGGAGGTCGGATCGAGTCGCGCTCCGATCCCCGCTTCGATCACCGCTATTTCGACTCCGCTCTCGGCGAAGGCGCAAAAGGCGGCCGCGACTAAGGCATCGAAAAAAGCCGGGGCGATATCTTTGCTGCCCGAGCGGCTTTCTCGATGCAAGGCGTTTATCGGCGATCGGACCCGCTCCAAGAGACGCGCGAATTCCTCTTCGGAGATCGGAGCCCCGGCAAGCCGGATCCGCTCTTGCCACCGCTCGAGGTGGGGCGAGGTGAAGGCTCCGCTGCGAACTCCCGCCGCCTCGAGCAGGGCTTCGGTGAACAAGGCGGTGGAGCCCTTTCCTTTCGAACCGGTGATATGGATCGCCTGAAACGATCGCTCGGGATTTCCCAAGCGACCGAGCAGATTGCCGATCGGGAGCAGCCCCTCGCGCAAGTCGCGAGCCCGGGGAACCGGTCGGATCAGCGATTCGACGAAGCGCACTGCATCGGGATAGCGATCGATACGGGGGAAGTCTTCGGGATCGAGCGCTTTCGGGTTCATGCGACCAAGGACATCGACGAGAACTTTATCGGCTGCCGACACCTAAGAAACTCCGGGCGATGAGTTCGAAGTCATCACCGTGAATCACCGGCAGCGCAGCCTCTTCGCTTAAGCGAGGCCGTCATTCCTCGCTTCATGGTCGAAGACTGATCCTTTCCAAGCGACGTCTCCGCTATTTTGGTTCCTGCGTGCCTGGCATGCTGTTTTTTCATCGTGAAGTCACTTTGTTATCCCATAAGATCAGATCTTGAGGAGTGTCTCAAATAACTCTAGGGCCGGGGAGATTGACTCGCTTTGCGCAAGATAGAGGCGAGTAATTCCACATGCCCGTGTTTGACGAGGTGTAAATCGATATCCAACTCCGCGGCGATTTTTTTAGCATGCTCGCGCGATGCCTCCTGTTGGGCGGCCAAGGTATCGATATCGTATATGGGGCGTTCTCGTGCGTTATCTCCTGCACGGTTCGCCGCGATCCGGGCTGGGTCGGTCTCAAGATGAACCATCGAAGCAACGCCCAACTGTCGGAAGACATTCGTCGGCAGTTTGGTTAGCCCGGTATCGGTATCTATCACGACATGGCCATCCAAAATGACGATCTCTGCGGCCAGGTCGCGGGCAAGTGCAAAGCCGTGAATAAGCAGGCGCTGATTCTCATCAAGGTCAGCATATCTTAATTCGTCCCTTTTTGGCGCCTCATGGTCCCGAGCGGCTGCAATCAGGCTGCCACCCGTCAGATGTTGGAATACCAGATGTTCTTTCAATCGCTCCAAGAACGTGGTCTTTCCGACACCTGAAATGCCTGTTAGCGCAACGATTTTTGCACTCATATATCGAAGCCTAAATTGGCCCGTGCAACCAAAGCAGTCAGTATATCATGTGGAAGTTCGTAGATCGACTGAGGCGGATGACCTTTTACCACACCCATGGCTTTCAACTCGGCCAATGACACCGGGGGTTCAACATACGCTACAAGTAAATAGTTGATCACCTTGATCGGCCGTTCAGTCGAGGCTTTCCATTTGTCGAGTTTCTGTTCGCTATAGACCGATCTCCCCTTGGTCATCCGCATCAACTCTTTGGTTGAATGTGCGAGCGACATACTCTCGAGAATACCCAAAGCCGTGATCGCCTGCGATGGCGGTTCTTTCGAGGTACTTTTATAAAAAAACAGCAGTGAGCCCGGTGGGCCAAGCTGTGACTTCGCACGACACAAATATACTTTGCGGATGGTATTTCCCGGCCGTGATGGGCGCAACGCTCCACCGAAAAGATCAGGTTGGCGAGGGTTCCAGAGATCGGGATAAAGGATGTCGTGGTAGTCTTCTTTAATCGGGATACAAAACCCGCATGTTTCCTCGCTAAAGAGGAACCGAGGATAGTTTCGGCGCGCTTGATCGAAGGGTGATATGTCTTCGGTCGGGTTTAAAATATCTTGGGAAAACGGTCGCTCGTAGATGCGTTCGCCGTTCGGTTTGATTCCCGTATTGCTAAAGCCATAATATTCCAGCAGACCAATAAGCGATGGCTGATCTTCGTATATCGTTAGGTAAGCGAGATCGTAATCATTTCTTTGGGCGTACCAAAGTACCTGCTTCAAGAGCAGCTCGCCTAGCTTGAATCCTCGACTTTCGGGAGCGACTTTGAATGTGCATATCTTAAGGATTTTGTCCGCAGCGGACACCGCATCGGTATCATCAGACCCCTCGTCCTTTCGAACGATCAGCCCGGCCAAAAGATCACTTTGATCGTTAACGTAAATGACCCAACAATCCCGATGTAGGTTGACGCATCTCGTCTGCCACCACCCGTCGAAATCGGGATATCTATCACGCAGGCTATCGAATAAAGGGTCGCGATGATCGATTTCGTGTGCTTCGACCTCGGCGATACGGTGGATCGGGACTGCTTTCGGCTCGTATATCTGGATAAGCAATTCGGTCGCATCGGCGATGAATAGCACTCGGTGTGCCAAATCCAAAGACCTTGCCTGCGCACGTTCATGAAGGCCCTTGTCCTGTGTCACAAGAACATCGACTGCACCGCTTTTGAGCGCGTAGAGGAGGGTGGCGTCGACGATATCGTTGGGCTTATTTAGAGAGCCGAAGTCGGTTTGCAACTCCGCCTCCGTAAGACCGCGGCGCTTCTTCAGAATACGATACTTATCGATTTTGCTAAGAGAGATTTCTCTGCGTTCCGTGTCGTTATCACGGGCGATATCGTCTCTGGCGGCCTCGTGTACGTAGATATCGACCTTATGCTCCGAAGCCAAAGCGTGGAATTTAGCGTATGTCGCTTCGACTCTACGGTGATCTTCGAGGCCTATCAGGATATTCGTATCAATGAGATACGATTGTTTATTCATCTCGAAGGGCCTTTCTCAAATCGTGTTTTGCGTAGAGGAAGGATTGAGGGGGTTCGAAGCCGAATCTTTCACGGAGTTCGCTCAAAGGCAGCGGGCGAGAAAACTTTCGTGCATTATCGAATACGAGCGCAAAGCCATAATCGAGCCCCTCGAAGTATTTTACGAACCGATCGCGCTTGATAAAGGCCTTATTCTCGAATTCCCTCCAAATCTGTTCGACGGGAAGCTTCAACACGTCTTTGATCGAGGCTGTTCCGACCATCGCTTTGACCGGGGATGTGGAATAAATATATGCGAGCGTACCGCTTGGTGCGGATACCGGAAAGCGCCGACGCAGTTCGACGGTTTTACGCCTGTCTAGTATCTTCGAAGAGTATATCGGTTTGATGGATAGCACGACATCGCGCCGTGCTTTAAATGGCTCGTCCTCGAGAAGCGGCAGGACTAGCTGATCGTCCCGTCCACGCTCGACTTCGAACATATCATGAAGCTTGGGGGCTAGCGGAGTATCGACGGGAAAATGTGCCTCGAGACGTAGTGATGCACCGAGTGCTTCGACATACCGCTGCGCTGTGCTCAGCTCAATATCGTCGCCCTTTTCGATCACCGAGATGGCCGCTTGCGGGACTTCCATTCGCTTGGCAATTTGCGCTTGAGTGAGACCGGATAGGAGCCGAAGTCGTCGCAATTCAGTACCCACCGTTGAGGTGCCCTTGCTTCGGGCGACAGCCTTTGCTTGTACGACTTTCCCCGGCAGCTTGCTCATTCGCTTCTCCGATGCTCGCCTTTTGGAGGCTATTTTTGAAAGTGTCGCGCCTAAGACACTGGGGTATCCGTGGCGTTCAAGCAGCCAGTGTCGGTCAGCGATTCTTGCACGCCTTCAGTGCCTGCTGCGACTCTTCGATGGGCTGGAAGGTGTCGAGCCGGAGCAAGTTTTCCTTCAAGGTGCGGATGAAGCGTTCGGCACGGAGATGATTCCCGGACAAGCACTCTCGCCAAAGGAAGTCGCGGCCGATGGGCGGCGACCTCTTGTCATGGCGGATGGTCAACCCGGTCGTCGCCACCCCTTTGCCGATGGCTCCGAAGCATTCGGAGCGCCCCTTGGCGGATCGGCGGCAACACTTCGAAGCGTGTGCCGGAGATTTCTCGATCGCTTAGGTATTCATCCCCTCGCCCCGCCGACGGCGGGCGGCCAACAGAGTGTTGTGAAGCAGGCAAGCGATGGTCATCGGGCCGACTCCTCCCGGGACCGGGGTGATGCCGGCGACGATCGGGAGGGCGCTTTCGAAATCGACATCGCCCACCAGGCGGCTTTTGCCGTTTTCGTCCGTGATTCGGTTGATGCCGACATCGATGACCGTCGCGCCCGGGCGAATCCACTGACCGGGCACCATGCGGGGGCGGCCGGTGGCGGCGACGAGGATATCCGCTCGCTTGCACTGCTGTTCCAAGTCGCGGGTGCGGGAATGCGCGATGGTGACGGTGCAGTGCTTTTGCAGCAACAACTGGGCCATCGGCTTGCCGACGATATTGGAGCGACCGAGCACCAGCGCCTGTTTGCCGGAGAGATCTCCGAGGCGATCTTCGAGCAGCATCGCGCAGCCCAAGGGGGTGCACGGGACCAAGCCATCGCCTCCGATCGCGAGCAATCCGGCGTTGGTGGTATGGAAGCCGTCCACGTCCTTGGCGGGGTCGATGGTGGCGATCACCGCATCGGCGCGGATCTGATCCGGCAAGGGGAGCTGCACCAGAATTCCGTCCACGGCGGGGTCGCGATTGAGGCGCTCGACGAGATCCAACAAATCCTTCTCGGAAGTGGTGTCGGGCAATCGGTGCTCGAAGGATTCCATTCCCGCCTCGCGGGTTTGACGGGCCTTGTTGCGAACATAGACCTCGCTGGCGGGGTTTTCGCCGACGAGGACGACCGCCAAGCCGGGCGTGTTTCCGCTATGGGCGCGAAAGGTATCGACTTCGGTCTTGACTTTGTTGCGCAAGTTCGCGGCGAAAGCCTTGCCGTCGATGATCTTTTCTTCTTCACCGGAAGATGCGTTCGCATTCGTTGTCGGGGCGCTGCTCATCGATGCCATGTCCTCCAATCCGACGATTCGGATTCAACGAGAGATGAGAACCCCCAAAAGGAGTTCGATGTCCAAAGACAAGAAGGGATCGGCGATGAGTTCGTCGCCGAGAAAAAGGCGATGCCTTGCGCGCTGAAAAAAGCCTCGGCAAAAGCGGGGCTAAGCCGGCCCTTCGCTTCGCGCTCGATCGAGATCGGATCTCGGGGGATCGAAGGGATGGGGATTTTGCCCGAAAAGCGCGGCAAGGGGTTGTGATATCGATAAGGTATCGGGGCTTTTCGTGGCGTTTCGATGCGCGATATTCGAAGCGTCGATATCTGCGTGATCGCATCATGATCCTATCGTGTTCGCATCGTGATTGCCTCCGCCCCGCCGCTCGAAGAAGGCCTCGAAGGCGAAAAATACGCCATGCCTCGGCGAAGGCTCGGTCGGCGTGCGCCTCGATGGAATTTCATGAAATGCCGGCGAGCGAAAAAAGAGAGTTTCACGATGTCGAATAGTGTCGCAAATAGAAAAAAATATGTCGCTTAAATGTAATAACCGATGTGATATTGCGGGCGGGCTGCTGATAGTCTTCCCGCCATCCGAAAGGCCGTGCAAAATAAGAGCGAGCCTCGAAGAGCATCGGCGTTGACGTCGAGACGAAGCGGTTTCGATCCGAGCATCCCGAGCATCTTTGCGGCAACGCCATCTCATCAAGAGGAGCCCACCGCCGTGCAATCATCACTCGAAGCGACCACCGATGACGACCGCGCCGATGAATCGGAAGACGAGGAGGGCGGAGAAGAGATCGATCTGAGCGCCTTGCCCGACGACGAACTCGTCAAACAAATGCACGACGATCTCTACGACGGACTCAAAGAGGAGATCGAGGAGGGCACCAATATCCTCTTGGAGCGCGGATGGCAAGCGAAGAGGGTTTTGGACGAGGCCTTGGTGGAGGGCATGCGTATCGTCGGCATCGACTTTCGCGACGGCATCCTTTTCGTCCCCGAGGTATTGCTTGCCGCCGGGGCGATGAAAGGGGGCATGGCGATTTTGCGTCCGCTCCTGGCCGAAACCGGGGCGGCGACGATCGGCAAGGTCGTGATCGGAACGGTCAAGGGCGACATCCACGATATCGGCAAGAACTTGGTGGGGATGATGCTCGAGGGGGCGGGCTTCGAGGTGATCGATCTCGGTATCAATACCGATGCCGAGGCCTTCCTCGCCGCCCTCGAAGAGCACAAGCCGGATATCTTGGGGATGTCGGCACTGCTGACCACCACGATGCCCTATATGAAAGTGGTGATCGACACGTTGAAGGAGAAGGGTCTGCGCGACGAATATACCGTGCTCGTCGGCGGCGCTCCCCTTAACGAGGAATTCGCCAACGCCGTCGGTGCCGATGCCTATTGTCGGGATGCGGCGGTGGCGGTCGAAACCGCGAAGGATTTCATGATGCGCCGACACAATATCCGCGGGGCGATGATGAATGCCTGAAAGCCTTCGTCGAGGGTTCGGGAGAGGCTAAGGGGGCAAGGAGCGTGGCATGGCAAGCAGCGACTCCGGATGTTCGGGATGTATCGGAGTCGTCGTCTTTCTTGTCCTTTTGGTGGTTGCGCCGTGGTTGTTGGTCGGACTGATTGCGCTGGCTCTCGTCTTGGGTGTCATCAAGGCGCTCGTCGGTGCTTTGCAAGGCAACGAAAACGATGGCAGCGGGGGTCGCCGCGCACGATTTCACGATGAATCGAAGCGATATTCATGGGTCGCTTCCGAGCTATCGAAGCGCAAAGAGCCTCGAAAGGATGCGCAAGACGGCGAAGGGTGCGGCGGGTGCTCGGGATGCTTGATCATCGTCTTGATCGTTTTTGTTTTGTCCGCTGTTTCGAGTGGTTAGATTTGGGTGGTTAGCGGCGGCGGCGGCACCGCCGCCGCCGCCGGCCATCGCATCGGCTCTCGTTCGAACGCTTGATCGATGCATCGCCGGAGAGGTGATTCGCGATCTCGATGTCGATCGTTTGCGAGGCGTTCCGCTACCCGCGCCTTCACTGGACGAGGGTGGCGGCAAAGCCGAAAAAGTTTCGGACCGGCGCTGAAATCCAACGAGGCGTGACCCGGCACCCTCGCAAAAGCAATTCGTCCTGCGCGTCGGGTGCGTCGGTTCGGTTTTCATCCCCGACAAGGACGGGACCGGGATTCGAACGAAGCCTTGCCGGTTTCGGTTTTCTTTTTTCTTCGTTCGGCGGTGGTGCCGTCGATGGTCGTCGCCCTTTGGCGGCTCGGCTCGTCGGCTTGGATTTCGGTGCGATTGGCTTTTCTTCGAAGGGATTCGATCGGCTTGCCGAGGCTTCGATTCCCGGGGCGAAAAAACGATGACAAAGAGTAGCGAGGAGAGCCGGTCGACTCGACCGTCGCCCTTGCCGGGGAGCCCGCGCCCGGGCGGTTTTTTCGTGCGCCGTCGTTCGGTCCGCGCCGCCGATATCCCGACCTGCGCCCGATGACGGTTTCGAAAGCGTACGGGATCCCCGCCGGTATTTCGCTCGCCGAGCGTTCGGCGACAGCGCGGCGCGGTTCGGGTCCTCGGCGCGAGGCGGGTACTCATGGTCCATCGGCGCTTGCCGAAGTGCTTTGCCGCCGGCCGAGGCGCTTCGCCGCTGCTTCGTCCTTCGGGTGCGGACCGATTCGTTTTTCGCCCGTAGGCGATGACATTTCAAGACGAACTTTCGAGATGATTTTCAAGACGATCTTTCAAGTCAAGATGACCTTTCAAGGAGATAGGATTTGACCGACACCGTCATCAGTTCGGCGCGCCGAGAGGTCGTGATCGGCTTCGAACGACCCTTCGTCGTGATCGGCGAGCGCATCAATCCGACCGGACGCAAGATCCTCGCGGCCGAAATGTCCTCCGGGGATTTCTCCCGCGTCGGTTCGGATGCCTTGGCGCAGGTGCAGGCGGGAGCCCACATGCTCGACGTCAACGCCGGCATCCCGCTCGCCGACGAACCGGCGTTGCTCGCGCGCGCGGTGGAGCTGGTGCAATCGTTGACCCCGGTGCCGCTCTCGATCGACTCCTCGATCGTCGAGGCCCTCGAAGCGGGCCTTGCGGTCTACGAGGGCAAGGCCTTGGTCAACTCCGTGACCGGCGAGGAAGAGCGCCTCGAGATGGTGCTCCCCCTGATCAAGAAATACGGCGCGGCGGTGGTCGCGATCTCCAACGACGAAACCGGCATTTCCGAAGACCCCGACGAGCGCTTCGAAGTCGCCAAAAAGATCGTCCAGCGGGCGGCGGATCACGGCATCCCCCATAGCGATGTGGTGGTCGATCCTCTGGTGATGCCGATCGGCGCGATCAATCAGGCCGGGCGGCAGGTCATGCATATCGTCAAAAGGCTGCGCGAGGAACTCAAAGTCAACACCACCTGCGGGGCGTCCAATATCAGTTTCGGATTGCCCAATCGCAACGGCGTTAACTCCGCCTTTTTGACGATGGCCATCGGCGCGGGCATGACATCGGCGATCACGAATCCGATGCATGACGGCGTGATGCAGGCCTGCATGGGGGCGGATGTGATGATGGGACACGACCCCGATTGTCGGCAATGGATCACCCGCTATCGCGACCCGTCCGCGGCGGCGGGGGGCGAAGGCGAGGGCGAGCGCCGGCGCCGATCGAACCGTCGAGCCCGCCGTGCCTGATACGCCCCTTCCCGATCCCGACGCCGACGCCCAGATCGTCTTCACCCCGTCGGGGCGTCGGGGGCGCTTTCCGATCGGCACCCCGGTGCTCGAGGCCGCGCGGGCCTTGGGGGTGGATCTGGATTCGGTCTGCGGGGGACGGGGGATTTGCGGTCGCTGCCAAGTGGTGCAAAGCGTCGGCGAGTTCACGAAGCACGGTCTTTCTTCCCGCCCCGAACACCTCTCCGCTTTCGGCCCCGTCGAAAAGCGCTATCACGAAAAACGCTCGCCGCTGAGCCCCGGTCGCCGCCTCGGCTGCTCCGCCAAGATCCAAGGCGACCTGGTCATCGATGTCCCTCCCGAGAGCCAAGTCCACCGGCAAGTGGTGCGCAAGCGTGCCGAAGTGCACGATATCCGCATCGATCCGGTGGTGCGCCTGCATTATGTGGAAGTCGCGCCCCCCGATATGCACGAACCCGCCGGAGATCTGCGGCGGGTCAAGGAAGCGCTGGCCGGCGACTGGGAACTTTACGATCTGCAATGCGGTATCGGCGTGCTCGAGGTTCTGCCCGCGGCGCTTCGAGAGGGGCAGTGGCGGGTCACGGTGGCGATACACGAGGGTCAAGAGATCATCGCGGTGTGGCCCGGCTATCGGGAGCGGCTTTTCGGGGCCGCGGTGGATATCGGATCGACCACCATCGCGGCTCATCTATGCGACCTGGCCAGCGGCGAGGTCGTGGCATCGGTGGGCTCGATGAACCCCCAGATTCGCTTCGGCGAAGATCTGATGAGCCGGGTTTCCTACGTGATGATGCACCCCGGGGGCGAGCGGGAGATGACCGAGGTGGTGCGCCGAGCGGTCCGGGAACTGCTCTACGAGGCGGCGGCCGAAGCCGGGATCGACGCGCTCGATATCCTGGATATCGCCTGGGTCGGGAATCCGATCATGCACCACCTGATGCTCGGCCTGAATCCGGTGGAGTTGGGACAAGCCCCCTTCGCCTTGACCATCGACGAAGCCCTGTCCACGCCCGCGCGGGATCTCGATCTCGAACTGCATCCCGGGGCGCGGGTCTACGCGCTGCCTTGTATCGCCGGGCATGTCGGGGCCGATACCGCCGGGGTGATCCTCTCCGAGGCCCCTCATCTGCAAGACGAGATCAACCTCGTGGTGGATGTGGGCACCAACGCCGAGATCGTCCTCGGCGATCGCGAACGCTTGGTCGCGGCTTCGAGCCCCACCGGCCCGGCCTTCGAGGGGGCGCAGATCAGTTGCGGTCAGCGCGCCGCCCCCGGAGCGATCGAGCGGGTGCGTATCGATCCCGAGACCTTGGAGCCCAAGTTCAAGGTGATCGGTTGCGAGGGCTGGTCGGACGAGGTCGATTTCGGCGCGGATGCCGCCGGGGGCGACGCGAAGAAAGGCGAAGCGCAAAGGGTCGACGTTACCGGTATCTGCGGCTCCGGTATCATCGAGGTCGTGGCCGAGATGTATTTGGCGGAGATCGTCGACGAGGACGGAGTGATCCGATCCGAGGGGGCGAATCGAAGCGACCGCATCGTCGCCGACGGACGCACTTGGGCCTATATCCTGCACCGCGGCGATATCGAGGTGAGGATCACGCAAAACGATATCCGCGCCATCCAGCTCGCCAAGGCCGCTCTTTACGCCGGGGTGCGGCTGCTGATGGATCGCCTCGGAGTCGAGCGGATCGACCGCATTCGCTTGGCCGGTGCCTTCGGCAGTCATATCGATGTCAAATACGCGATCGTGCTCGGATTGGTGCCGGATTGCTCGATCGATCACGTGACCTCGGCGGGTAATGCCGCCGGCACCGGAGCCCGGGTCGCGCTGCTGGATCGAGGCTCCCGCCAGGCGATCGAGCGAGTGGTGCGTTTGATCGAGAAGGTCGAGACCGCCGTGGAGCCGAAATTCCAAGAGTATTTCGTGGAGGCGATGGCGATTCCTCATAAAACAGCGGATTACCCGGAGCTCTCCAAGGTCGTCGCCCTGCCGGTGCGAAAAAGGGCGCAAGAGGGGGCCAGCGAGGAAGGTTCGAGGGAGCGCCCTCGGCGGCGTCGGCAACGGCGGGCTCGCTGAACAAGGGCATCGCGCGCATCGCGCGAGCGACAATCTCGTTCGCGCATACTCTGTCTTGGTAATCTATACCGACGCTCGTTTCTTGCCTTGTCGATATCGGCCCCGAAAGTTCCTCCGAGAAGCCCCTTCGGGAACCTCCACCGAGAATCCCTCACCGGATCGCGGCCGGATCGAGACCGGATCGAGGCCGACCAGGAGCCACCGATGAACCTTCCCCCAAAGGCGGCGACCACGCTCGCCGACGAACTCGAATCCCTCCTTCCGGGCCGCTGCTCGACCGCTCTTTCCGTGCGTGAACAGCACGGTCGGGACGAGTCCTACCATGCCGTCGCCCCGCCGGATATCGTCGTTTTCCCCGAAAGTACCGAGGAAGTGCAGCAGGTGGTCATCTTGTGTCGTCGATACGGCTCGAAGGTGATCCCCTTCGGCACCGGCACCTCTCTCGAAGGGCATGTCCAAGCCCTTCAAGGCGGTGTTTGCATCGATCTTTCGCGGATGGATCAGGTGCTCGAGGTCAACGCCGACGATCTCGATTGTCTGGTGCAACCGGGGGTTACCCGCAAGCGACTCAATACCCATTTGCGCGATACCGGCCTGTTTTTTCCCATCGACCCCGGGGCCGACGCCTCCCTCGGCGGGATGACCGCGACCCGCGCTTCGGGTACCAATGCGGTGCGCTACGGAACCATGCGCGAGAACGTCTTGGGATTGACCGTGGTCCTCGCCGACGGGCGCGTCATCCAAACCGGGGGGCGGGCGAAAAAATCCGCCGCCGGATACGACCTCACGCGGCTTTTCGTGGGTTCGGAGGGCACGCTCGGGATCATCACCGGCATCCGCTTGCGTCTATACGGAACCCCGGAAGCGATCTCCTCCGCCGTTTGTCCCTTCGATACCCTTGCTGGCGCGGTCGATACCGTGATCCAAGCCATCCAGTTCGGCATCCCCGTGGCCCGCATCGAGTTGCTCGACGAAGTGCAGATGGACGCCGTCAATCGCTATTCCGGCTATGACTATCCGGTATCCCCGACCCTCTTTTTCGAATTCCACGGCACCGAGGCCGGGGTGCGCGAGCAAGTCGAAGCGACCAAGGAACTCGCCGCGGAAAACGGGGGCGGGGAATTTCGCTGGGCCAATCTCCCCGAAGAGCGGGCGCGGCTGTGGCAGGCGCGCCATGACGCCTACTATGCGTCGCTGGCTCTGCGGCCGGGGTCGAAGGGCTGGGCCACGGATGTCTGCGTGCCGATATCGAGGCTCACCGAGTGCATCTTGGAAACCCGAGCCGATATCGACGCCTCCGGTCTGATCGCCCCGATCGTCGGTCATGTCGGGGACGGCAACTTCCACCTCGCCTTCGTGCTGGATCCCGATGATTCGGAAGAACTCGCCCGCGCCCAATCTCTCAACGACCGCATGGTCGCCCGCGCCCAAGGGATGGGCGGCACATGCACCGGCGAGCACGGGGTCGGCTACGGCAAGATCGAATATATGGGCAAGGAGCACGGGCAAGAGGCTTTGGATGTCATGCACCTCATCAAGGACGCCCTCGACCCCGAGAATCTCATGAATCCGGGAAAGGTTCTGCCCGGCGATCGTTGAAGTCGGACCCCGTAGGCCTCGCATCGCCGCCGAGCGCATTTTCTGTTCGCTCGTCGTTTCTCTCGTCGCTCAGCCAAGCGATATTGGTCGGGGGCAGGCGCAAGCGGCGTTCGTCCTTCGGGGAAAGGCCGTAGACGCTGCGGTAGCACTTGCTGAAATGGGCGGGGGAGACGAAGCCGCAGGCCAAGGCGACATGGGTGATCGGCATGGCCGTTTGCTGCAGGAGTTGGCGCGCGCGATCGAGCCGCAGTTCCAAGTAATAACGCCGCGGGACGCAGTGGATATGGCGCTGGAAGAGGCGCTCCAACTGGCGCCGGGAAAAACCGACATGCCTTGCCAGTTCGTCGAGGTTCATCGGCTCCATCAGATTCGCCTCCATCAGCGAAATCGCCTCGACCAACTTCGGCTGACTGGTTCCCAAGTGCGTCTTCAACGGGGTGCGTTGGCGATCGTTGCGGCGCCGGATTCGCTCGCAGATGAACTCCTCCGAAATCATCGCCGCCAAGCGATGACCGTGGCGAGCCTCGAGAAGGTTCAGCATCATATCGAGCGGTGCCACCCCGCCGGAGCAGGTGTAGCGGTCGCGGTCGATCTCGAAGAGTTCGGAGGAAATGATCGCATGCGGGTATTCCTCGCGCAGGCTCGCGAGGTTTTCCCAATGGATGGTGCATCGATAGCCGCCGAGGAGCCCGGCGCGGGCCAAGAAAAGCGCCCCGGTGCAGATTCCCCCGAGCGCGATTTGTTGCCGGGCGAGCCTTTGCAGCCAAGCGATCAGCCGGGGGCTCGAGTGATCTTGAGCGCGCTCCCCGGCGCAGATCAAAACGAGGTCGGCGCGGACGACGGAATCGATACCCCCGTCCACCTCGACCGACAGCCCGTTGCTGCCGACCACCGCCTGCCCGCTGTCGCTGACGATGCGCCAGCGATAAAGAGGCTTGCGGCTCAAACGGTTGGCCATGCGCAGCGGTTCGAGCGCACAGCTGAAGGCGATCAGGGAATATTCGGGGATCAGGACGAAAACGACTTCCTGCGGACGACCTTCCCTGATATGGGCGATGGCGGGGGGAGCGTGCTCGATCATCGGCTTGACCCATTCACTGGCGGGGCGACCTTTCAGACAACGAACGCGGTCGGGGTAGGTGTTCGGTGAGTCAAGGGAATCGATAGCCCCTCATCCGTCGAAGCGTGCAAGAAGCGTGCAAAATGTACTCTGTCACCAAGGAGAGTCAATCCCGTGAACGACGATAACGCAAACGATGGTACGAAGGGACCGAAGGCTTATTTCATCGCCGAGGTGGAAGTGCACGATCCGGCCCTTTTCGAAGAGTACCGCAAGCAGGTCCCGGCGTGCATCGAGGCCTTCGGGGGTCGTTATATCGTCCGGGGCGGGGCGGCCGAAAGAAGAGAGGGCGATTGGCAGCCCAAGCGTATCGTCGTCGTCGAGTTTCCGAATATCGAGATCGCCCGCAGGTGGCACGATTCCGACGCCTACGCCCCGATCCGGAAAATGCGCGAGGCGGCGGCCACCACCTCGTCGATCTTGGTCGAAGGGATCTAGGGATATAAAGCATCGGCTCTTTCGGCAGCGGCGGTGTTTTCGTATCGCCTTTTCGCGCCGCCCCCTTTGAAATCAACCAAAGCCTTGCAGAGGTCCAAATCGTGAAGAAATACGGAATCCGCATCACGCTCCCGCCCGGGGATGTCATGTCCGCCCCCCATCTCCTCGGGCCGAATTTCGAGGCCTTTCGCTGGTACGAATCGCGCATCGAGCGAGACGAAGCCTACCGCTCGATGCAAAACCCTCCCGACTACTACCGCCTCGGCGATAGCCCGACCCAGGTGCTGGCGAAGATCGACCCCGAACCTTTGTCCGCCGCTTAGGGCCTGACGAGGATTTCCTCGATCGATCGCTTCCGGCGGCAAGAGGGAGCATCGAATCCGCCCGAAAAGCCCGGTTCTCGTCGGGGTGCAGGTCTGTCGCTTCGCAGGAGAGATCATATTCAGCCCTTGCCGGGAGATCGGACTATGTACATCGTCACAACCAACGCCCCAGGTGATGGGCGCACGCTATATGTCGAAAGACTCGCCTCCGGCAAGCTGCGCCGCATCAGCGACCCTACCCAGGCTACCCTCTTCACAGACAAGGAAATCGATAACGTGCTGAAGACATTGCATAGGATCACATCAGGACAGGAATTTCATAAGGAGGAATGCCACAGGCCACCCAACACCGAAATGGACAGCCATGGCCATGATCATGACTATATAGCCGATAGCGATGACTATATCGATAATAACGATTTGCGCGAGTGGATAGACTATGCGCAAAGCAGGAGATGGGGCTACTGAACGGGCAGCCCGGGACTGCCTCGCTGATATGGTCGCGAAGAGATCAAAGCCCCTAAAGCCCTTGGGGACTATCGAGTACGAAGATCGTATCAAGCGATACCGACCTGCATAGCGACTCACCTGTATCATTTAACCACCATCGACGAGTGATCCCCATGCCCACGATACCCAGTACCCCGCCTAGGCTCGCCTGCGATGCCTGTGTTATAGGAGAGGAAAAATGCCCGGCCGAAAAATAGAGATCGTTTTCAATGAGCGATTGAAAGAAGCGCTCGAAGCCCGCAACCCGAATTGGGCCGGACGGATCGTTGCCGAAGAAACGCAAGTTCTTGCCGAAAGCGCAAGTGCGCGCCCCGATATCGTTGTGAATATCCCGAGCGGCATCCCCGTGGTTGTCGAAACGGAATTCGATCCCGCTCCTACGGTCGAAGACGATGCTTTCAACAGGATCGGAAACACCCTCGAACAAGACGGAAGGACTATCGAACAATCGGTCGCTTTGCGCGTCCCTGAAAACATCAGAAAAGCGGGGGATATGCGGCAAGCGATCGAGAATGCGTCTTTCCGCTTATGCGTATGGTCCGCGAATGCCGAGAGATGGCCGGATAAAGATTGGTGGCTGGTCGATATCGACGACTTGGCGAGCACCATCGAGCTCGTGTCCTTGTCCGAAAGCCAACTACGAGAAGGCGAGGGTATCTTGAGCCGGGGGATCGAGCAGGCGGCGCGGATTTTGGAGGACAAAGGGCGAACGGCACCGCAAGTGCTCGCCGACATATCAGCGGAGTTGCACCAAAAAGACGGAGAGCAGACCCGGGGGATGGCAATGTCGATCATTGCCAACGCTCTTTTTTTCCATACGAAAATAGCGGGGGTGCACGGGGTCGAGACGTTGGACCAGCATAGAAACAGCAATGACAATTTATCGAAGAGTAAAATATTGAGCACGTGGTCTCATATTTACCGAAACATCAACTACATTCCGATATTCAAAACCGCATCGTCGCTGCTCAAACCGATCCCTAACGGCACCGCGCAAAGGATTCTGAATCGTCTTGCCGACGTTGCCGGAGAGTTGGACGATTTGGGCGCCACCACGCAGCACGATCTACACGGACGGTTGTTTCAACGCCTGATCACCGATCGAAAGTTCTTGGCATCGTTCTACACGCTACCGGAATCGGCTCGCCTGCTTGCGGAAATCGCAGTCGGTCGTATCGAGGTGGATTGGTCGAACGCCGATGCGATCGGCCGATTGAGAATCGGGGATTTCGCTTGCGGAACCGGGGCTCTTTTGAACGCCGCTTATACCTCGGTCGCATCGTCCCATCGACGCCAAGGAGGCGATGACAAGGCGTTGCATACAAAGATGATGGAGAACGTTCTCGTCGGCGGCGATATTTTACCGGCCGCGACTCATCTCACCGCTTCCGTTCTTTCGAGCGTGCAGCCGGAGATCCCTTTCGACAGCACATCCATCGTTACCTTCGAATACGGAGAGCCTCCTGCGGATTCCGGACGAGATGTGGCGATCGGCGCGCTCGATTTGATAGAAGACCAAGGCGCGCGAGACCTGTTCGGAACCGGACAAGATCGCGTTCGCGGAAGCGAACAAGGCGCCGGGGCTGAAACCCTGGACATCCCGCACGGAAGTTTCGATCTTGTCATCATGAACCCTCCCTTTACCCGCCCGACGAACCACGAAGGAAAGCACGGCGATATTCCGATCCCCTCGTTCGCCGGACTCGACACGGAAGTAGAAGAGCAGCGCAAGATGTCGGAAAAACTCCGCAAAATCGGCGGCAAAGGGATGGTCGGGGACGGGAGAGCGGGACTTGCATCCAATTTCATCGATATAGCGCACGCGAAGATCAAACCCGGAGGCGTCATTGCCTTCGTTCTCCCTGCAGTCTTTGTATCGGGAGGGGGTTGGAAAAAGGCTCGAGATTTTCTTGCTAAATACTATAAAGACGTCATCGTTGTCGGTATCTCCACTCACGGGAGTACAACGACAGCTTTTTCGTCTGATACGGAGATGGCTGAAATCTTGCTCGTTGCAACCCGTAAAAAAGAAAATACCCCGGGCACCGATACCACCTTCGTCAATATCGAGCGTCGTCCGCAGTCCGTGCTGGAATCGGTCGTGATGGCCCGCTCGATAGGAAGGATCCCATCCGACAAGAACGAAGGAAAGGTACCCGGTGGTTCATATATCAAAGGAGACCTTAAACAAGGAGGCTTTGCCGGGGTCGCCAATGACAGTGTTGCAAAAACGGCAGCAGGGATATATCGTGGAACGTTGTCTTTGCCTCGGTTGTTGGATGAGTTCGACATTCCGATCGTGGACTTAGGCTCTTTGGGCCAACGAGGACCCGTTGACCGAGAAATTTCCGGCAAAAACAAGTATACGGGAAAGGTCTTAGGACCCTTCGATATCGATTCGCTCGATCCCGAGAGGACTCCGACCTATCCGACACTATGGTCGCATGACGCAAAAAGAGAAAGGCAGTTGATCGTGCTTCCGGATTCACAGGGAAGGATTCGGCCGGGATATAAAGAGAAAGCGGCGAAGATATGGGGTACGGCATCTTGTTTACATTTCAATCGTGACTTTCGGATCAATTCTCAACCCTTGGGGAGTTGTTTGACACCGGTAGAAACAATAGGGGGGCGTGCTTGGCCGAGTTTTATCTGCGAAGACAAGAGGTGGGAGATCCCGCTTGTTTTGTGGATGAACACAATCCTCGGCTTGATCTCTTTTTGGTGGAAAGGGACTCGTCAGCAGCAGGGCAGATCTAGTATTACGGTTTCTCGCCTTCCTTCCTTGGCTGTCTTGGATGTACGAAAACTGTCAGAAACGGGGGGGGGGGGGGGTAGAAATGGCGAACAGGATTTTCGATGATTTCAAAGACAAATCCTTCCAACCCGCCAACCAAGCCTACGAAGACGATAACCGAAAAGCCCTCGACGAAGCCGTGCTCATCGATTTGTTGGGCCTGCCTCGAAGAATCATCGAACCGTTGAATCTTTTACGTCGGCAATGGTGCGAAGAGCCTTCCGTGCACGGCGGAAAAAGCACTCGGCCTAAAGGCTAAGCAAGGGCAACTCCGATGCAAAGGTTGTTTCGATACCCCGTTCTTCCTATCGAGCCGGGTGCTTTCAAAGGCTTTTCTTCTTCGGTCGCCGGCCGCCGCTTGTTTCGATGATCGCTCGCTACTCGCCCGCCTTTGACAACCCCCGGAGATCGCCGGGCGTGTTGTCCTTGCGATCGATCACATCGATGTCGGTGGCACCGGCGGCAACCGATTTCACGATCTCGTCGACATCGTCTCTCGCAACAGTATCGTTCAGCAAATCGTAGGCTTGTACTCCTACAGCGAGACCGGCGCGAAGAATGCGCCGGCGAGGCACTGCAATAGCAGGTCATCATGTCGTATCGTCCACCTCCTGCCGGTGCCTTGCGTAGGCCTCCATGGCTTTGACAGCATCGACGCTGCCGGGGTCTATGGCATCGATATCCTTCACCGCCTGCTGCATTTGCAGGTCGATCAATGCGAGGGTCGCTCGGCAATAATGCAAGGTGGACATATCGAGCCCTAGCCTAGCACCATCGCAGACGATCTCATCGATGCGATCTCCTATTTCGCGTACTTGCAGATGCTTATCGTGCGCCCCCTCGACTACCTGCCCTCGTACGATGCCCTAGGTAGATTGGGCATCTGCTTCACGCCCCGAGCGTTCTTGGTCAATGGTGGTGCCGATCATGTCGTTGCTTGGCTTGCTCATCGCTCACCTCCTTCTGCCGTTCTATCGTTTTAGTTCTATGCGGTTTCGTCGCCGCCCTTCGCTGCCGCCGCTTCGGGATCGCTTTGTTCCTTTAAAAAAGCGTTGATGCATTCGCGTGCCGGGGCGGCCGCTTCGCCGAGCATTTCGGCGCGTAGGTAGATGATGACCAAGGTCAGGGCGGTCAGGGCTCGGTCGTCTCGTTGTTGCTTTGCCTGTCGGTGTTGGATGCGGAAATGCTCGATGATCGGGCCGTAGCGCGCGGGGTCCGGGCCGCCTCGTTCGTGGGCGAGCGAGAGATCTCGGGCGATGTGCTCGGCGATTGCCTGAATACGCTCCGGGCGGGCGGGGGTGCGGGCGATTTCGATGACCTCCTCGGCGTCGAGCCGAAGTCTTTTCGCCCGGCGTTCGTCGCCGTAAAAGCGTGAAAGGAAGCGAAGCAGTCGGTCGATCATTCGGATTTTGCCGACTCTCCTTCCGACCCTCCTTTGAACGAGCGCATGAGAGCGTGCCAATCCTTTTCGCTTGCCGAATCGGTTGTTGAAGGGGCGCTTCCGTAGATGGAGACCCGTTCGACCGGCGTGTTCTCGTAGCGGCGGCGAAGCGTGATTCCCGGATCTCCTTGGGCGCTCGATATGGCGACCGCGCTGAGAAGGCGGTCGCTGATCTGATCTCCCATTTCGTCGATCCTTCCTTCTCGCATCATGGTGCCGAGTCGTTGCGCCGCTTCTCCTTCGCCGTGATATTCGAGGAAGGTCCGATAGCTCGGGGTCGAGGCGTAGAAGGCGATCTGCTGACGAATCTCCCGCTCGCTCTCTTGACGTTCGGTTTCGCTCTCGCCTTGGACCACGAAGCACATCGCCACCACTTCTATCTCCTCGGTATTGCGTCCTCGTCTTCGAGCCCCGTCGGCGAAGGCCGGGCAAAGGATGTCGCGCAAATATTCCGGGGAATGCATCGGATGCATATTGAAACCTTGCGCCACCTCGCCCGCGGCCCGCGCCATCCGAGGATTGACTCCGGCCAGATAGACCGGGATATCGGGATGCTCGATCGGTCCGGGATTGAAAAAGTCGCTGATCAGGCGGAAACGATAAAAAGGACCCTCGTGCGCGGGTTTGGCTCCGGTTTGAAAACTGTGCCAGATGGCCCGCAGGCAATCGATATAGTCCGTGATTCGGGCCGCCGGGTGATCGAAGACGCTCGAGAATCGGCGTTCGATATGAGCGCGCACTTGAGTGCCGAGTCCGAGCAGCAGCCGTCCGTGGCTCGTCGCTTGCAGGTCCCACGCGCTCATGGCCATCGAAAAGGGCGAGCGGGCGAATGCCACGGCGATATTGCTCCCGATCTTCAGCCGTTCGGTTGCAAGGGCCGCTTGCAGAAGGGGAAAGAAGGGATCGTGGCGGGTCTCGACCGACCAGATCGCATCGAAGCCCAGTCGCTCGATATATTGCGCCTCGCGCCCGATATCGGCCAAGGGGGTATCCGGAATACGCGCATCCAGTTCCATTCGTATCGCCTTTGATCTTTATGATATGTGGCCGACAAAGCGGCGGGGAAGGGCGTTTAGCCCTTCGATGCGTGCTTCGAAGCGGGCTCGGGCTCGGGCGGCCCGACGCTCTTTTCCTCGGGCATCGCCGTACCCTCGGCACTCTCGGCGGAATCTAAGCCAAGCCCGGAATCAAAGGTAGGATCCGAGCCCTGCAACCAATCCCCCAAAGCCTGTGCGGTTTTTCGGGCAGGAGTCTCGTCCTTTTTTCCCTTGCCGAGAGCGCACTCCCAGACCACCGATACCCTCCAACCCATCTCCAGCAGAATGTACTGGTTGCGTTGGTCGCGCTCCACATTCCGACGGAATTTCTCGTCCCAAAAATCCTTTCGGGTCGCGGGGGTAGATGCGTGCTTGCAATCCGTATGACGATGCCAGAAACAGCCGTGCACGAAGCATATCGCCCGATAGCGCGGAAAAACGATATCCGGCGTCCCCGGGAGACGGCGATCATGCAGGATATACCGGAACCCCTTGGCATGCAGAAAACGCCTTAGGATTCGTTCCGCTTTCGAATTCTTTCCGCTGACGCTTGCCATGATGCGAGAGCGAGTGCCTCGATCGACGGTATCGGTCATTAAAGCACCTCCTAGTATGCGGGTGCCGACAATGGTTTTTTAGGGCGGTGTGCGATGCCTTCGGCGGCTGGCGGTTCGAATCCACCGGGCATCTCTTCGCCGCCGCTCCGGTGTTTTTTGCCGAGGAGCCGGGAGCGGGGCAGGGATATCAATCGATATCGCTCGCCCCCGGTTGCGGTCTCTCGGTATGCGCTGCTTTTTTTTTCAAGAATTCCCGTTTTCTCTTTGCCAAGCCGTCTCCGCTCTCGGTCGCTTTGGCAAACAAACGACCCGTTTACCGGCTATGGTCTGCCCCTGCCGTACGAGGTTGCCTCCGTATACGCTCGTTATCCACCAAACCCGCAAGCCTGAAAGGGCGTTTTTCCCGAATCGCTTTCAGCGCATAAGCGTGCGATAGGGATAGTGGCCGTGGTCGCCATGCCCTCTTTCCAATAGTTCTCGTTTTCCGCTTTTGCCAAGTCGTTTTCATCCTCGATGGGGGGCAGGCAATCGATCCGCTCACCGGCAGTGGACACCTGCCGAGAGCAATTGCATCTCTATCCGGTGATTACCCATCATGCCGGCAAGCTGCAAGGGCGTTTGCCCCAAGTCGTTTTGAGCGCATAAGCGATCGATGGGGATAGTGGTCATGATCGCCATCGCCTCGGCTGTATTTCCTTGGCGTATGGCTTCGTGCAGCGGAGTGTCGCCGTAGGGATTGGGTGCATCCGCTTGAGTCGGTATTGGCGCATCGGGCACCATTGATGCGGGCAATGCGCATAAGGCCTGAAATCCGGGCAATAAAGGCATCATCCATTTCACATCGAAGGGAATTTTCTGTCGTCCCAGCCGACCGATCTCGATGATATGGGCATGCTCACCATTTTGTAGGTCCGCAAACAGGCTTTCGATATCATCTTTGGGGAAGGGCATCGCCCCATAAAAACTCCCATCCCCATCCAGTTCGGCTGATATCCCCCCGGGACTTATCTCGAATGCGTACCTCCCCGCCCGACCGGGAGTATCCTCGTGTATAAAATCCACTCCATAAACCGTAGGCTCCAACTCACAGGTGAGCCGCAGGCAATGCCGCGAATCTTCATAGCAGTTCGATAGCGTGTAATACAGATTCCCCTCGGTGTTGGCTCTTGTTATCAGATACCAATCATCTCCCCAAGCGGGGCTGGCAGTGACAAAGATGGCAGCGAGAAAAAACGAGCGGGTTTTCATCGATGGTTTCCTGTGTTTTGCTTTCTGCTGGTAGAGGGCTTGAGAGAGTTGAAACGAGATTGTTATCCGTCAGAAGTTTGGCTATGGTCTCCGGTCAAAGATTTTTTTTCGAAGGAGTATCCATTTTTTTCACCGCCGGAAAAAGGCATCGAGGCCGTCAAATGTGCGTGCAGGGTGTCGTCAATGCCCAAGTCTACCGCGCTGGGCAATCGGCCTCATATTGCCAGACGCCGGTGGGGTCGCCGTTGGACTTGAACATGATGCGCGACAGCTTAACCACGCCCGCAACTTGTACATTGCTGGCGAGGATGATATAAGCCTCTGCGAAATGACGCACTTCCGGTTTGCCGGTGCATCGCACCCCATGTGCTCCCCCTGATATAATTCAGTATCAATTGCTCTATCGGTAACGATGCTTTTACTGGGTGTTCATTCAGTAGACACAGGATCTTTTTATCAGCCTCTACCCCGCACGATTTCAGCAGGTCTACGAGTACTTCATATTTCCAGTCTGAGAATTGCTCACTCATGTAACAATTCCCCCCATACATCAAGGGGTGTATTGCCCTCTTTATTTTTCGCATTGACATCACATCCGAGTGCAGTCAAGGTCTTGGTTGCATACCCGTTCTCCCGAAATGCTGCACAGTGCAAGGGCGTATTGCCCTCTTTATCTTTCGCATTGACATTAGCCCCTAGGGAGACCAAAGCCTTGATTGCTTTCACGTGTCCATAGAATGCTGCCCGGTGCAAGGGCGTATAGCCATGTTCATCAATCGCATTGACATCAGCCCCAAGGTCGACCAAAACCTTGATTGCCTCCACTTGCCCTTCAATTACCGCCCGTGTAAGGGCGACGTTTCCTTTCCCATTCTTTCTCGTGAGCGAATTTTTATTCGTCATTATTCGATCTCCTAGGCACTGGCTTTGACCAAAGCCTTGACTGCCATTGAATGTCCTTTGAATTACATTGAGCAAGGGCGTATAGCCCTCCTTATCTGTCGCATTGACATTGTTGCCGGATGCTACCGATTTTAGGATTTCGTCAATGTAGCCCACGGCAGCAGATTCATGTAGCAGATTACCGAAAGCCTGCACCCGATGGCGACCTGCAGGAGGGATCCGCTGGCTAGCCAGTACGATAGTGAGTTTTTAGTCGTCATGGCTATTTTCCTTTATAGGGTCAAAGCGACCGAAAAGTCAAGGGTTATTGGCAAAAATCGCTTGCTATTCATGGTCGAAACCTCCGTTGCGCGTTTCAATCAGCCAGACATCAAAATTCCCGCCGCAACCAAGAGCATCAAGAGCCTGGTGGTAGATTTTCCAGCATCTCTTAGGATCAGCAGATTCATGGCAACGCTGACTTCCTATTGACTCTATCCAATCGAAGCACTAAGCCTTTTTCTCAAGCATAGCTTCGTGATCCGTGCACGCCGAAGCGACCGAAAAAGCAAAGACAAGTGGTAAAAATCGCCTATTATTCATCGTTCATCTCCTAGGTGCTATGGTTGCGTGGCAATGACGTGGAGTATCGACATCGAGATTGCGCAAATACTCGAACACTTTGCAGACCTCCTGCGCTGTATGACGATCGGCATCCCTTACCCTTATTGAGTATCGATACGCTCGCTTGCTATCGCTCAAAAAAATGGTCATTCAGCCTAGGCTGCTAGGCTCGCTCATCAACCACTTCCAGCCTTGGGGCGAGGTAGTGAAGCGGGTGTTGAAGATGCCCTTATTACTTGGCGCTCTTCGTTTTCCCATCGCCAAGCCTGAATATGCAAGTGCAAAAAGAAAGGGGCGGCTCTCCGTTGTTGAAGAGAGCCGCCCCGTGTTGTTGCTGGGAGTGTGTGAGGTGCCTTGGGTTATTGTGCGGTGCCGCTGCTGGCGCTGTTGTTGACCAAGGCGCCGCCGCCTCCGGTTCGGGTCAGGATTTGCACGCTGAAGGGGGCGTCGGAGCCCACTTCGCAGGTGAAGCCCATTCCGTTCCAACGGTGCTCTACGATGTCGTCGGCGAGTTCGGGGGCTTGTAGGTGCCTTGTATGTTTGCTCTGAACCGTTCCCAGCACGCCGGGGTGTCGCCTTCCGTCATCTTCGTAGCAATCGAAAGTGACGTTGGTGCAGTCATTATCGGACTCGCAGCGGATGCGGATATTGCTTCGATTCGCCGTGTCGTTCGGCGAGGGGATCGATTCGATATCCACGTGATAACTCCTATTTCCTTGGGTGTTTCGTCTCTCCGTGCTGCGCAGGATCGCGCTGTTGTTCACCAGCACTCCATCGCCGGAGCGGGTCCAAACTTGGGTGCTGACATCCTGTTGGCTCCTTACGCTGCACGTCAGGCGTCCTCTGCCGCTCCAATCACCGCCGACGTGGCCCATCATGTCCCTGATGCTCAGGGCTTCGGTATGCCATGAGGATAGGGTCAAAGGCGGTGTGGGTCCGCGGTAGACCGAGCCGTCTTGAGCCGAGCAGTCGAAGAAGACGCTGCATTCCTCGCGGTTTTCGATGCAGCGAACGCGTACGGTCGAGGCATCCTGCGCGGAAGGGGGAGGAATCGCCGGAGCCGTGGATTGGATATCCCAAGTCAAGGGATTGCCCGGGTTGCTGCCTTCGGCTGCCTCCACGGGGACTCGGGTGCTGACGCTTGCGTATTCCGTCGCTCCCGAGGCGGAGATCGTGATATTCGTGGTCTCGGTCTCGGTATTATCATCCTCGGCGACACTGACAGCGACCCCTCGCGGTGTGTTCCAGCTCGCAGACGTGAACAACAGCGTGTTCTGATTGCCCGCAGTGCCCGGGTCGGTATCGAGGGTCACGTTGGTGTTGGAGGGCTGTGCGAGGGTCAGCGTCACATCCGCGCTCGGTGCCTTCGACAGTCGAACGATAAAGAAGCCCGATTGACCCTCGACGATGCTCAGCGATTTCGGGTTGACGGCGATCCCCGGGGCATCGTCGTCCGGTACGGTGACATTGACGGTGGTGCTGGTGTCGTCGTAGCCGCCACCCGATGCCGCAACGGTGATCGTCGCGCTGTCGTTGGCCTCGTCCTCGTCATGGGCGGCGTTGATACCGACGGTTTGCGCCGTGTTCCAGTTCGCTGCCGTGAAGGTCAGGGTCGCCGGGGTGAAGATCACGTCAGTGCTGCCGCTTCGGGTCAGGGTGATGGTGACGTCCTCGCTCGGCGGGGCGGGCGGTGCGCTCAGGCTGACGGTGAGGATGTCTCCTTGGCCTTCGTCGATCGTCAGACTCGAGGGGGAGACCGTCATCTCGGCGGTATCGCCATCGCTTACCGATACCGGTATCTCCACTCTTTCGACGTCGTTGTAGCCGCCGCCTGTTGCGGAGATGACGATGATCGCGGTATCGGCGATCGCATCGTCGTCCTCGATGGTGGAGATGTTCACCACCTGTGCCGTGTTCCAGTTATCGGTCGAGAAAGTCAGGGTTGACTGGTTGCCATCCGCATCCGAGTCGGTATCGAGGGTTATATCGGTGTTCAATGGCTGGGCCAAGGTGACGGTCACATTCCCGCTCGGAATCGACGACAGGCTAACGCTCAAGGTCGTTCCTTGGCCTTCGTTGATCGAGATTTCGCTCAAAGACAGGGTGAAGCCCTTTTTATCGTCATCCGTCACCGCAACCGCTACGCGGCCGCCGGCGTCACCGTAGTCGCCACCCTCGGCCGTGATGTCAATGCTTGCCGTTTCGTCTTGATCGTCGCTGTCGTCTGCCGCGCTCACCGTCACGCTTTGCGGCTCGTCCCAGTTGTCGGCGTCGAAGGTCAGTTCGCGTTGGTTACCGGCGGTGCCCGTGTCGGTATCGACGGTGACGTCGTCATTGGAAGGCTGCACCAAGGTCACGGTGACGGTGTCGTTGGCGCCTGGCTCTTTCGTCAGTCGAAGGGTGAAGGTGGCTTGTGCGCCCTCAGTGACCGCCAAGTTCTTCGTGGAAGTGAGCACCATTTCGTCATCGTTATCCCCGGCTGTGACGCTTACGTTGACTCGTTCGGCATTGGCGTATTCTCCGCCGGCAGCGCTGATGACGATGGTTGCGGTGTCCTCGTCGTCGTCGGCGTCCTCGGCTGCGGTTACCGTAACGGTTTGAGGGTCATCCCAGTTGGCGGTGGTGAATTCGATGGTATTTTGATTGTTGGCGGTGCTGGTATTGGTATCGACCGTCACATCGGTATTCGACGGTTGCGCCAAGGTCACGGTGACAGTCTCGCTCGGCTCCGTGGCCAATTGGACGGTGAATGTCCCGGATTCTTCTTCGTTGATCGCCAGATACGATGTCGATACCGTCAGTCCCGGGGTTTCGTCGTCGCTCACCGTGACCGAGACTCTTACGTTATCGCCGGAGACGATGTTGTAGCCGCCGCCGCTCGCCATAACGCGGATCATCGCCGTCTCGTTCGCGGCATCGTCGTCTTCTGCTGCCGCCACGGTCACGCTTTGCGGCGTCCGCCAGTTGTCGGTGGTGAAAATCAATGTCTCTTGATTGCCGCTTTCGTCGGGGTTGGTGTCGATCGTCACATCGCTGTTGGTGTCATTCGACGCTTGATCCAAGGTTACCGTCACATTTCCCCCGGTCGGCGGGCTTGTCAGCCGGATGGAGAGTTCGCTGTTGTTCTCTCCCTCGTCGATGGCCAGTGACCTTGTGGAGAGGATGAGATTCGGGGTGTCGCTATCCGTTATCGTGACCGTCATTTGCGTTTCGCTGGTGCCTTCGTAGTTGGCACCGTCGAAACTGAAGCTGATGGTCGCGCTATTGTTATCCTCGTCTTCGTCGCTAAGAGCGGAGACCTCGATGGTTTGGGGTGTTTGCCAATTCGAGGGTGTGAAGGTCAGATTATTTTGCGTACCCGCTCGATTTGTATCGGCGTCTACCGAGATCAGAGCGGCTGAAGAAGGAATAACGACAATTGTCAGAGGTGCACTTGGTGCAGTACTCCCTGCCAGTGCGATTGTAAAAGTACCGGGTTCGCCTTCGTTGATGCTCAGACTAGTCGGCGAGAGGATCAGATCCGCGTCTTCGTCATCCGTGATGTCGACATTCACCGTTCTGTCTTGGATGACATAGCCGAAACCGGAGGCTGATATATCGATGGACCCTCGTTCATCGATCGCGTCGGGATCATCTCTCGCCGATATTTCCACCGTCTGATTCGTATTCCAGCTGGAGGGCGTGAAGACGAGGATTTCGTTGTCGTTTATCCTTACGTCCGATGAGGAATTGCTGCCGACGGCAGCGCTGACATAGATATTTTCAGTCGGCCGGTGCGAGAGTCTGACGGTCAGGTTAGCGGTTTCGCCTTCGTCCACCTCCCGCGCCGAAGAGGAAGGGGATGTGATCAGTGTGAGATCGTCGTCGGCCACCGATACCGACACGCTGCCGGCGGCACTGGCGTAACCGCCATTCGCAGCGGTCAGATTGATCGTTGCCGTGTCCGGGAGCCTACCTGCGTCACTGGCGGCGGTGACGGTTATCGTTTGGGGATCGTTCCAGTCGGAGGTCGTGAAGGTCAGAGAGGTGTCATCGACTGTCACGTCGGTATTCGAGGGCTGAGGCACACTCACGGTCACACTCGCGCTCGGCTCGTTTGTCAGTCGTACCGTAAAGGTGTCTTCCGAGTCCGAATCCGAGCCCTCGATTAGCGACAGGTGCTTTTTGGAGATCGTCAAGCCGGCGGTATCGTTGTCGTTGACCGTTATCGCCACGCTGCCGGTGACGTCATCGTACCCGTTTTCACTGCCAGCTTCTTCAGCAGCTAGGCTAATCGTCGCCGTATCCTCGACCAAATCATTATCTTCATCGGCGGAAACGGTTACGCTTTGTGCTGTACTCCAGTTGTCGCTCGTAAAAGTCAGTGTGCTCTGATCGCCGGATGTAACGGGGTTGGTATCGAATGACACGTCGTCGTTGGATGTTCCGCTTTGCGCCAACGTCACTGTCACATTGGCGGTCGGTGCTGTTGTCAATCTCACATCGAAGGTGCCGTTGCCATCTTCGTCGATCGACAGGCTTGTTGGGGCGACCAAGCCGGCGGCGTCGGTGTCGGCCACTGCTATCGCTACACTGCCGGTGACGCTAGCGTAGCCCCCGCCCGTAGCCGTCAGGCCGATCGTCGCCGTATCATCGGTGCTATCGCTGTCTTCGGCGGCGGTGACGGTTACCGTTTGAGGATCGTCCCAGTTGGAGGTCGTGAAGATCAGTGTGTTCTGATCGTTGTTTTCGTCGGTATCGGTGTCGACAGTCACTTCCGTATTCGACGGTTGCGCCAACGTCACCGTCACACTGGCACTCGGCTCGGTTGCCAGCCTCACCGTGAAGGTATCGCTACCCTCTTCAATAACCGCCAGAGACGTCACCGAAATGACGAAAGCGGCAGTTTTATCGTCATCCTTGACATCGATGCTGACGCTAGCATCGTACTGATCGTCGCCGGAAACACTCAGATCGATCGTCGCCTCGTCATCGACCGTATCCGTGTCGTCATCGGCTGAGACGATTACTACCTGCTCGATATTCCAGTTTGAAGGGGTGAAAGACAGGCTAGCGGGGGTAATGTTGATATCCGAGTTGGATGGGCTTTCGTCCAAGTCGACCGTTACATTACCGGTCGGTACCCGGTTCAGTCTGACGGTGAAGGAGTTCTCGCCGTTTTCCCGGACATCCAGCGAAGATGCGGAGACGTAAAGTCCGTGGTCGTCGTCTTTGACGGTGACCATCACGCTGCCTCTAACGCTAGCGTAATCCCCACCCGCAGCGGTCAGGTTGATCGTTGCCTTGTCCCCGATCCCGTCATCGTCAGCCGCGGCGGTGACGGTTACCGTCTGGGTCGTGTCCCAATTGCCATCATCGCCCTCTGTGAATGTCAGTTCGTCAGGGGTGAAAGACACGTCATCATTGTCGCTAGCAGATGGCTGTTCCAAAGTCACCCTAACCTCTGCGCTCGGATCGGTTGCCAACTTCACCGTAAAAGTACCGCTCGTCCCTTCTCCAACCGTCAGGTCGGTTGGCGAGATGGTGAGATCTGCTGTCGCCTGCGACTGCGCCGCCGCAGCAT
This sequence comes from Gammaproteobacteria bacterium, assembly GCA_965220535.1. Classification (GTDB taxonomy): domain Bacteria; phylum Pseudomonadota; class Gammaproteobacteria; order HK1; family HK1; genus HK1. The sequence continues at coordinate 4,098,222 of OZ244833.1, forward strand.
AAAACAAAAAAACAAGCGCACTTGCGCTTATCGGCAAGAACCCGATCAATCCTCGGAGCATCGAATACCTCTCGGCGAATATCGCATTGAGAGTTTTCATTGGCCATCTTCTCCTGTTGGCAAGAAGGATCATCGCCCTCGCCGTGCGAGATACCCGAAAAGCGGGTGATCGAGGGTTTGAAGATCGATCGGATTTTTATGGACGGGTATCCGGTCTATTCGGCGAGCATCGAGCGGCAATCATGACCGCTTGGTGCTCGTCCAAGATCGGAACGGGCTGAATTTTGCACTTTCCACCGCATAGCGTCAACTATCCGCGGGGATTTCGGTGATGGCGAACTCCTCGGTCGGAGGTCGAATCGGCGCATTTCACAGGCAAGATCGACTATCGGCAGCGGTGTCGAGGGAGCGAAGATCGAGCGATCTCGTATTGAATGCCAAGCGTTTTTCGGGGAATTCGATGGGATCGATGAATCGGCGCGGATTCTGCCGGGGTCGGGCGTCGGCATCGGGAGGCGAGGATATCGGGCAGGCGATTTCGATGGCAAGTCCTTGACGCCGAGGGATGTCAGGAGATGTCGGCTTGCCCTTTGCAAGGCAGCGAGGCCCGAGGAAAGCGAAAACAGGGCGCTTGAAAGGGTTCGAAGCGAAGTCGCTTGGAGAGACCATGAAGCCTTCGTGCCCGTGGCGCGAAGAGCGAGAAGGCCGAGGGTTCGTCGAAGCCGATATCGGCCGAGGAGTCGGCGAGGCGATGCGGCATCGGATTCGAACGAGGCCGATTCCATTTGCCGGAATCGCCGGAATCGTTCGACGCAAGCCTGCGGGGATTGGCGAACACAATCCACGCCCGGCTCACGCTCGACGAGAGGCGAAGCGCCCGAAATCTCCGGCCGCTTCGCGATTCGCCAAGGAAGATCGCTGCGAGAAAAAGGATTTGGCTCCCCGGGACGGGCTCGAACCGCCGACCTAGTGATTAACAGTCACCCGCTCTACCGACTGAGCTACCGGGGAATGGTGGTGAACCTGCGAACGACGCGAATGATACGCGTTCGGCTCTTCGGAATCAATAGGGCAATCCCGGTTCCCGGCGGCATTCTCTCGGCGTGCATGATTCATGGCTTAATTCATGGCTTACCGACAAAAGGAACGCGGTCGATGAGCAAGATCATCGCTTTCGTCGTCGGGCTTTCGTGTTCGGTTGCCGGGTTGGCTTGTGATACCGAAGAAGAACACAAGACGCATTGTTTCGTTTCGAGTTCTATTCGAATCTTTTCGAGCGATGCGATGAATTGACCGTCGACGACCCGACCGATACCCCCCGACACCGATGTTATGAACTACTACGAACGCCGGGGAATACGAAGGATGTACCCGATATCATGATATTTGGCTCATCTACGAAGGCCGCTTTTATTCGAGTGACGATTTTTCGGAATGACCGAGCGAGCCCGACGAAGAAGATATGACAGCCCCGAGACGAAATCTGACTCGGCTGGCTGGTGCCCCGGGCTTGTTTTCGACGTGCGTGACCGCGGTCGACTCGATCAGCCCGACCATGCGTTTGATGCTCGGGGGTTTTCACTCCGGCACCGCGGAGGCGGATTCCGACGATGTGCTCGGAGCGCAACGAGGCTCGCGAACGCGAGCAAAGCGAAGCGGTGGATCGCATCGAATCCATCATGAACGACGAACGGAGGGACGGATCATGAGAGTTGGAAACGTCACGAACGACGTGGAGTTGCTGAAAGTAGGGATAAATAAGTAACAACCGAACCGAGCGGTCGGCTCTCGCGGCTCATCCGCTTTTTTTCGTGGCAAGATGAGCGGAGGATTGGGATCGCAAAGGGGAGATCACCATGAGACCGACGCTGGAAGAGCTGGCGTACAAGCAGGAAAAAGATAACGCGGCGAATGACAGGTTAGCCATCTACATCATCACGGGGTACTGCGTACTCGCTGCAATTGTCGGCGTGCTCTTCTTCTACGAAGGGAAGCCATTCGATTCCGACGGATACGCGCTTTTGTACCTACCAGGAGGAGTAATCGTGACTTGCGCGTGGGGGCTGGCCATGCTCCACCAATCGATCGATATGCGCCTTCGCGACAGAGATATGATCGCGAAAGTGTCCGTGTGGTAGCATCGATTGAGTTCGCTTATTGCGAAACAACAAGGAGGGGAGTCCGATGTTTGGATTTTTACTCATCATGTCGATGCCGCTAGTGATCATCGCATTCGCTGTTTGGCGAGAGATTCGTCCCGATAGCCTCACTACCGCGAAGAAAGAGATGGAAGAGGAGGAGAAAAAGAGGGAGTCCGCTTTGGAGGAGACTCGTCTCTCATAACCACCGCCCCTCTCTCGCCGATCCGAAGCCCCGCCGGCACACGCTCGCGGGGCTTCTTTTTTGGCGAATGGGTGGTAGGATAGCGCACGAGGGCGTATGATCCCGCGCCCCGTTATTGAGGGTTATTTACGTGGCTATCAATCGCAATCCCGTAATGCCGCGAAGTGTCAAGTGGAGCCTCGCCGCGATTTGATGCGATCCAAGTGGAAGGACTCGGGTTGAGCCGATCAGTTGAATACGATGAGACGACATCGCCGAGCGACCGACTCCGCTTATCGAGATCGCACGAACGCCGCGAATCGGGCTTGGAAGAAAGCAAGGATGGCTGAGCCCGATTTCCGAGCCCGGACCAATGCGCAAAAACGAAAACGCGAGCGTGAACGGATGGGCGACCTAGAATATCGGGCTCGTATCAATGCTAGAAGCGTGAGCATCGCGATCGCCCTTGGCGTACGCCCCCGTCAGGGCAATCACCAAGCAAGAGAGCGCTTTCGATCCGCCGGTCTTCGATTCATCCGGATAACCCGCCCGCAAATCTCTCCATTCGAATCTCGGCCATGAAAGAGCGTTTCCTGCAAGTCGTTTCCGATTTCAACGCCGCCGGCGATCAGCCGCTCGCGATCAGTCGGCTTTCCGAGGGGATATCCGACGGGCTTTCCCATCAAACCCTGCTGGGGGTGACCGGATCCGGCAAGACCTTCACGGTGGCCAAGGTCATCGAGGAATCCAAGCGTCCGGCGATGATCCTGGCCCCGAACAAGACTCTGGCGGCGCAGCTCTACGCCGAGATGCGGGAGTTTTTCCCGCACAACTCGGTCGAGTATTTCGTTTCCTATTACGACTATTACCAGCCGGAAGCCTACGTTCCCTCGACCGATACCTATATCGAGAAGGATTCGTCGATCAACGATCATATCGAGCAGATGCGCTTGTCCGCGACCAAGGCGCTGCTCGAATACAAGGATTGCGTGATCGTGGCCACGGTCTCGGCGATCTACGGTCTCGGCGATCCCGTTTCCTACCACTCGATGGTGATGCATCTGGTGCGCGGGGAGCGGGTCGATCAGCGATTCATCCTGCGGCGCTTGGCGGAGATGCAATACACCCGCAACGAAACCGACCTTTATCGTGGCACCTATCGGGTGCGGGGCGAGGTGATCGATATCTATCCGGCGGAGTCCGAGCGCGACGCGGTGCGCATCGAACTCTTCGATGACGAGATCGAGCAGCTCAGTCAGTTCGATCCCCTCACCGGCGAGGTGCTGCTGCGGGTGCCGCGCCTGACGATCTACCCGAAGAGCCATTACGTCACTTCGCGGGATCGGGTGGTCGATGCCGTCGAGAAGATCGAGGAGGAACTGGCCAAGCATTTGATCTCGCTGCGCCGGGAAAGCAAGTTGGTCGAGGCCCAAAGGCTGGAACAACGAACGCGCTTCGATATCGAGATGATGAGCGAGATCGGCCACTGCAAAGGGATCGAGAACTACTCGCGCTATCTTTCGGGAAGGGAGCCGGGCGAGCCGCCGCCGACGCTTTTCGATTACCTGCCCCCCGAATCGCTCCTCTTCATCGACGAGAGCCATGTCACCGTCCCTCAGTTGGGGGCGATGTACCGCGGGGATCGTTCGCGCAAGGAAACCCTGGTCGAATACGGTTTTCGTCTGCCCTCGGCGCTCGATAATCGCCCTTTGCGCTTCGAGGAGTTCGAACGCCTCGCCCCGCAGACGATCTTCGTTTCCGCCACCCCCGGCCCTTACGAGCGAGATCATGCGCAGGAGATCGTCGAGCAGGTCGTGCGGCCGACGGGCTTGGTCGACCCGCGAGTCGATATTCGTCCCGCTTCCTCGCAGGTCGACGATCTTCTTTCCGAGATCCGCCTGCGCAGCGAAGCCGGGGAGCGGGTGCTGGTTACTACCTTGACCAAACGCATGGCCGAGGACCTGACCGACTACCTCTCGGAGCACGGCGTTCGCGTGCGCTATTTGCATTCGGATATCGATACCGTCGAGCGCGTCGAGATCATCCGCGACCTGCGCCTCGGGGAATTCGACGTATTGGTCGGCATCAATCTGCTGCGCGAGGGCCTCGATATGCCCGAGGTCTCGTTGGTGGCGGTGCTCGACGCCGACAAGGAGGGTTTTTTACGTTCGGATCGATCCCTGATCCAGACCATCGGAAGGGCGGCGCGCAATATCAACGGCGGCGCCATTTTGTATGCGGATTCGATTACCGGCTCGATGCAACGGGCCATCGACGAGACCAACCGGCGCCGCAAGCGACAGATGGAGTTCAACGAAGAGCACGGCATCGTTCCTCGCGGCATCAGCAAGGGAGTCAGCGATATCTTGGAGGTGGCATCGGTTCCCGTCCGCGGCGGCGCCCATACGAAGCGCGGCTACGACAAAGTGGCGGAAGCGATATCCGACTATGCCTCCTTGTCGCCCGCGGCCCTCGCGACCCGGCTGCGCAAGATGGAGCAGCGGATGTACAAGCATGCGGCCAACCTCGAATTCGAAGAGGCGGCGCGGATGCGGGATGAATTGCAGGTACTGAAGGATCGCGGGCTGGCCACCGCCGCCGGCGGTCATTGAGTCTTGTTGCGCTTCGTTGCACCTCGTTTCGCTGCACCTTCAGTGCACCTCAGTGCAACTCATCGCACCGTCGAAGGCGAGGATCGATCGAAAAAGACCGCTTTTTTCTTTGCCTGCCGCGCGGTCTTTTCGCCCCGGTTTTTCTGGGTCGATCGGTGTTTCACCGACACCTCCCGTTGCGATCCGAGCGATTTTCGGTGGATTTTCGGTAGGTTTTCGGTCGGATTTCGGCAATTTCATATTGCGATGACGCGAAAAACCGTTATCATTCGCGCAAAGTTTCGAAAGAAGGCGCGTAGCTCAGTGGTAGAGCACCACGTTGACATCGTGGGGGTCGGTGGTTCAATCCCACTCGCGCCTACCAGTTTTTCGATTGACGTCCGATAGTCTCTTCGCCGCGGATCGCCGCCTTGTTGTCAAGAGGATATCGGGGCATTTCGCTTTTACGCCCCGATTTTTTCCAGAAGGCAGGCTTCGCTGGTGTATCATTGTCGGCCGTCGTGCCAAGGTGCCTTGGGGTTCTTGGTGGTGTTCTTGGCATCGATCACGAGCGAAGGTGAGCAGAAGGGGGCTTTATAAAGCCCTTTCATCTTCTCGCCTTCGAGTGTCTTCATCGGTAATTGGGAGAAGTCCGAGATCGCAGCGGAAAAACGGAATCGGGTCAACGCCGATATCGAAGCCGAAACAATTCGGCTGATCGGTGATGCGGGGGATCAACGAGGGATCGTTTCTCGTGACGAAGCCCTGAAATTCGCCGAAGACGAAGGGCTTGACCTTGTCGAGATCGCGCCTCATGCCGAGCCGCCGGTCTGCCGGTTGATGAACTTCGGAAAGTTCCTCTTCCAGCAGAACAAGCGGCGAGCAGCCGCCAAGAAAAAACAGGCGCAGGCGCAAATCAAGGAAGTCAAGTTTCGTCCGGGAACGGAGGAAGCGGATTACCAGACCAAACTCCGCAACCTCAAGCGTTTCTTGACCAACGGAGACAAGGTGAAGGTGACCTTGTGGTTCCGGGGTCGTGAAATTCGTCATCAAGATATCGGCTCTCGAATCTTGAAACGAGTGGAAATCGATCTCGACGATCTCGCGAAAGTGGAGCAGTACCCGAAAATGGAAGGCCGGCGCATGTCGATGGTATTGTCTCCGCGCAAGTGATTGCGGAGCGATCGATCGAGCAAGTGATCGCAGGGCGATCGATCAAGCAAGCGATCGTGCGTCTCCTCTCGGCGAAGCGCCTTCGCAAGAGAGGGCCTTTGCAGGATTCGCAAGAGAGGCAAGAGAAGAGAGTCTTCTCGGAGTTTCGGGTGCGTCGGAAACGATCTCGCAGCGGTATTTGAACGAGTATTCGAACGGGTATTCGAACGATCTAAGGGACATCGACGAAGGAAGAGTCCATCATGCCGAAGATGAAAACCAAACAGGCCGCGTCCAAGCGCTTCAAGCTGACGGGCACGGGGCGATTGAAGCGTATCCAGTCTCATCGCCGCCATATCCTGACCAAGAAAAGCACCAAGCGGAAAAGGCATTTGCGTTTTCCCGGGACGGTATCCCCGGCGGATGCCCCGGCGGTGCTCAAGATGATCGTTTGATGATCGCTTGATGCTCGTTTAGCGATCCGAGATCCGAATTCCATATCGTCGAGGTGGATCGAAAGCCGGAAGTCTTTGCCGAGGCGGGTCGGATCCTCGTTATCGGATCCTCATTTAAAAGAGCCTTCGCAATAAGGACCTTCGCAAGAATCATCGCCGAAAAAAGCCGTTCCGGTTCGGCACCCTCGCCAGGGCTCATGCCGCATCCGCTTTTTCGGCCCCTCGATGGGAATCTCGATTTTTCCACCGATTGCAATTCGGATTTCGATTCGGATTCTTTGAAAGGAGACAAGGCAATATGCCCCGCGTCAAACGAGGCGTGACCGCGCACGCTCGCCATAAGAAAATACTCGCTCAGGCCAAGGGTTATCGCGGACGGCGCAAAAGTACCTTTCGAGTTGCGAAACAGGCGGTGATTCGCGCCGGGCAGATGGCCTATCGAGATCGGCGTCAGCGCAAACGGCAGTTCCGCTCTTTATGGATCGTCCGCATCAACGCCGCCGCCCGCCGCAACGGTCTTTCCTATAGCCAGTTGATGAACGGCTTCGGCAAAGCCGGTATCGAGGTGGATCGCAAGATCCTTGCCGATCTTGCGGTCAGAGACGAGCTCGCCTTTTCTCGCTTGGCCGAGCAGGCCCGGGCGAGCCTTTGAAAACCCATCCCCGCTTGTCATAAGCCATCGTCATGGCATCGTCATAAGCCGACGGTTTTCCACCCCTTATAGTCGAAGCGGCCCTCTCCCGATAGCGACATCGCGGAGAGGGTCGTCAAGCGATCCCGCAAGACAGGGAGAAGGTCGTTCGAAATGAAAAACCCTCCCTTGGATACGCTCTTGCAAAGTGCGCAAGAAGCGGTCGCCGCCGCCGACACGCTGAGCGATCTCGATGCGGTTCGCGTGCGTTTTCTCGGACGGCAAGGAGAAATCACCGCGCAACTGAAGTCGCTCGGATCCCTGCCCGTTGAAGAGCGACCGGAAGCGGGCCAGCGCATCAACGCCGGCAAACGCTCGATACTCGAATCCCTCGAAGCGCGCAAGGCGGTGCTATCGGCGGACGCTTTGAAATCCAAGTTGGCCGAGGAAGGAGTCGATATCACCTTGCCCGGCCGAGGCCAGCGCACCGGGGGCTTGCACCCGGTAACCCGCACCCTCGATCGGATCTGTTCTCTTTTTCGTTCGATCGGTTTCGAAGTCGCCGAAGGCCCCGAGATCGAAGACGATTATTACAACTTCGAAGCCCTCAATATTCCGGCGCATCATCCCGCCCGCGCGATGCAAGACACCTTTTATTTCCCCGACGGGCGCTTGCTTCGCACCCATACATCCCCGGTGCAAATCCGGGTGATGGAGAATCGAAGCCCGCCGCTTCGCATCATCGCCCCCGGCCGGGTCTATCGCAGCGACTCCGACCAGACCCATACCCCGATGTTCCATCAGGTCGAGGGATTGATGGTGGGCGAGGATGTGAGTTTTGCCCACTTGAAGGGCATCTTGCATGACTTCCTGCGGGGGTTTTTCGAGGTCGACGATCTCGATATCCGCTTCCGGCCCTCTTATTTCCCCTTCACGGAACCCTCGGCGGAGGTCGACATTCGCGGCGCTCGCGATTGGCTCGAGGTATTGGGCTCGGGGATGGTGCACCCCAAGGTATTGGAAAACTGCGGTATCGACAGCGAGCGCTATACCGGATTCGCTTTCGGCCTCGGGGTCGAGCGCTTTGCGATGCTGCGCTACGGGGTCGACGATCTGCGGATGTTCTTCGAAAACGACCTGCGCTTTCTGCGGCAGTTCGGCTGAAAGGGTGTTTTGACGCGTGAAATTCAGCGAGCGTTGGATGAGGCAGTGGGTCGATCCTCCGATCGACACCGAGGCTTTTTCACGGAACTCTCGGCGGAGGTCGACATTCGCGGCGCTCGCGATTGGCTCGAGGTATTGGGCTCGTCCTAGGCTCGGGGATGGTGCACCCCAAGGTATTGGAAAACTGCGGTATCGACAGCGAGCGCTATACCGGATTCGCTTTCGGCCTCGGGGTCGAGCGCTTTGCGATGCTGCGCTACGGGGTCGAGGATCTGCGGATGTTCTTCGAAAACGACCTGCGCTTTCTGCGGCAGTTCGGCTGAAAGGGTGTTTTGACGCGTGAAATTCAGCGAGCGTTGGATGAGGCAGTGGGTCGATCCCCCGATCGACACCGAGGCTTTTTCACGGAACTCTCGGCGGAGGTCGACATTCGCGGCGCTCGCGATTGGCTCGAGGTATTGGGCTCGTCCTAGGCTCGGGGATGGTGCACCCCAAGGTATTGGAAAACTGCGGTATCGACAGCGAACGCTATACCGGATTCGCTTTCGGCCTCGGGGTCGAGCGCTTTGCGATGCTGCGCTACGGGGTCGACGATCTACGGATGTTCTTCGAAAACGACCTGCGCTTTCTGCGGCAGTTCGGCTGAAAGGGTGTTTTGACGCGTGAAATTCAGCGAGCGTTGGATGAGGCAGTGGGTCGATCCTCCGATCGACACCGAGGCTTTGGGGGAGCGGTTGACGGCCGTGGGGCTCGAGGTCGAGTCGATCGCTCCGGTTGCCGGGCGCCTCGAAGGGGTGGTGGTCGGCGAAATCGTCTCCGTTCATCCCCATCCGGATGCCGACCGTTTGAGCCTTTGCGAAGTCTCGAAGGGGAGCGGCGAGAACGCTCGGGTGGTATGCGGAGCGCCGAATGTCCGTCCCGGGATGCGCTCGGCTTTCGTTCGCGTCGGGGGGCGCTTGGCCGAGGGCAAAAAAATTCGCGCGACCCGTATCCGCGGCGAGGCCTCGCAAGGGATGCTCTGCTCCGCCGTCGAGTTGGGAGTCGGGGAGGATGCCGACGGCATTCTCGATCTCGGCGACGAAGCCCCGGTCGGGATGGATCTGGTCGAATGGCTCGGCTTGGACGATGCGGTCATCGAAATCGGTTTGACCCCCAATCGCGGGGACTGCCTTTGCATCGCGGGCATCGCGCGCGAAGTCGCCTTTGCCTGTGGCGCACAGCTGCATCCCCCGGCGGTTTCGAATGCCGCGGCGACGATCGACGACACCCTGCCGATCGTCTTGGACGATCCGGATCGCTGCCCGCGTTATGTCGGCCGTATCGTCCGCAATATCGATCCCGACGCTTCGAGCCCCTTATGGCTGCGCGAGCGCTTGCGGCGGTGCGGAGTGCGCCCGCTCTCGCTGGTGGTCGATATCACCAACTATGTGATGCTCGAACTCGGGCAGCCCTTGCACGCCTTCGACCTCGATCGACTCCAAGGGGAGATCCGGGTACGCAAAGCCCGTGCCGGAGAAGAACTGACGCTGCTCGACGGCACTC